>NZ_JAKMCP010000010.1 GCF_022662105.1 Aestuariivivens sediminis
TGTTACCGGCACAGTCGGTAAAGGTATAGGTAAATGTTCTTGTACCCTCACACTCTACGGCTCCTGTGTCTCCTGTAAGCTCGCTCATCAGGTCATTACCACAGGTATCCTGTAGTGTTGGTGCTCCGGGAGCTACCGCATCGTCAGGACAGTTAACCGTTTCAGCGCCATCTCCAGGCAAGGTGAAAGGAAGGATGTCTACTGAAATTGTTTGAGTGACATCAATGTACAATCCACATTCATCAGTAATTCTATATGTTCTTGTAATTGTAGGTTCACAAGCATCATTATCGGATTGATCTCCCACATGGGTCACTGTGGGTGTACCACAATTATCAGCCTCATCATTCACAACAGAGATATCTGGTACTGGAATTTCATCTATACAGTTTACCGTTATAGGGTTAGGATTACTTGCCGTTGGAGGTGTCGTATCCTGAGCCAAAGTGAATGTAGAACTGCAATTTACATCTTGATTACACTCATCTGTTGCATGAAGCATTATAGTAATACTGTCGCCCGCACAGAAATCACTTGGAGCATTTAAATCTTCCAAATTAACTTCTTCACCTTCAACAGTGTAGGTAGTTGTTACCGTACCATAACCACCAGTAACACTAAATCCATTAATCCAATTGCTAAATGCAGTGGCAATATCATCTGTACAAGAGACATTAACGTTGGTTGGACAATTGGGAACTAAGGTCTCAGGCATAATTTTATCAATAGTTATACTAGCTGATTCCGTTGCACATCCCATATTATCAACGACAACATAATAAGTTCCAGCCATTGTGGCTTCATAGGTACTTGATGTAGCCCCATCGATCATACCATTGCCATCATACCACTGATAGGTCACCGTTGGAGGTGTTGCAGTAGCGGTCAATAAAGATGATTCTGCCCCACAAGCAATATCCTCACCTGAAATACTTACTTCAGGGATTAAATTAAAACTACCACCGGCAAAGTCATGCAATCTGGCAGTAAGTTCGAAAGAGGCTCTTGTTTCAAAAAGCCATCCTGCATTACAAATGGCAGATGGGTTATTCATTAAATCAAAAACAGGAGTCAAATCAATGACACCTTCATAAAATTCGTTATAATCATATACAATTTGTCCTGGTTTAACGCTCCAGCCATCGGGAATACCAGTTGTTGTATCATTGTTGCTGGCAATTTGAGAATCGATACCACTTAATTCAGGCACCAAATCGAGGGATAAGTTATTTCCATAACTACCATTACCTACTCCAACCCATTGGTAGACGGTCACTTCTGCTAAACGACCACCACCACTAAAATCACTTAGCACTAGTAAATCACCAATGGCATGCGGAGGAGTAAATATATAGTCTCCATCTACAATTGCTGGTGCAGTGCCATCCAGGTAAAACCAGAAACCTATCTCAGCCGACCCATTGTTACTTTCCCGATCCCCTGCAAAAAACAGATAGGTATGATCTGGATCGTAAACATAATCATTTGAACAGCCACTTCCCGGGTCATTTTCTAAACCCGTCAATATGACAGCCGCCGCGTTCATAATATCATTTTTCGCTAAGACTGAACTGTAGGTCCATTCTAAATTATCCGAATCAGCAGTACCCGCTTCCATAAAATCTTTAGAACCCGTATGGAATTTCGTATCTTGATTGGAATTTCCATATATATCCTGGACATACTGAAATAAAGGTTCGGAACCTAGTTGACCTGAACCCCATTCAAAGGAATTTCCATCAATACATGGTACTACTTGAGCCTGCAATGTGCTCGCAGATAACAAAAAAAGCATAACCAGGCCAAAGCCCATTATACTTTTTGAAAAGATACCACCTAACTTAAAGCAACAGCGTATCATTCGTGAATAAAATTGGGTAAAATTGTACATTAACATAACATTTTGTTTAATTAATAAATGATGTTAACATAAATAAGACAAGACAATCACCAAAGCATTTTTGGGTCACAAAAAAGCTTTAGCCAATTGCCAAATTTAAGGTAATTCGAGGGCTACTTAAAATTGCTATTAATCAAGTATGCTCTCCAAAAAAATAAGTAGTGCGAAGTGAAAAATGTAGATATGAGGGACAATCAAAATTAGCGCAAAGCTGGAATACTTACAAGGCGAAACAGGTGCTTTTAGACCATCGGCAGTAATATTTGGACCATCGACATCTTTATTTTCGATTTTTAGACCATTGGTATTTTTTAATCGATTATCAGCAAAACGATCCGAGTTTTAACAATATTTCAATAAAAAACATGGAATGTTGAGAGTTTTGTAATAGTGCCATCCTGTAACTTTGAATTATCTAAGGATCTGAACAAAACCCCTTTAGGTGAAATGGCATGGCATAAAATACGATGCGAGGCCACTAAAAAAAGTTTGCCTTGAAAATGTTAATTAAACTTTAAAAGTAGACCCTGTTTTCCAGTGGACGCTTTCATTTAATTATCTTTGAACCTTAAAAATAACAATTGATATGAAATACCCCATCTTTCTATTAGCCTTTGTGCTGTTCTACATGAGTTGTAAAACCGAAGTGCCCAGGGAGTATGCCCTGGTAACCGGTAAAGTGACCAATAGTCCCGGTCAGGTTGTTCTTGGAGCCATGGATAGAAGTTTTTCTATTCCAATTCCTACCGATAATGAGGGTCTGTTCCTCGATACCCTTAGAACAGGTTTTGGGCATTATATGTTTTATGACGGAAGAAATTTTACGCCCATTTACGTGGGTAAAGGCGATAGTATTTACATTTCCTATGATGCCAACGATTTTAAAAACACCCTGGCATTCTCCGGTGAGGGCTCTCAAATAAGCGCATATTTGCAGGACAAATCGAAATTGGAAAGGGAATTGTTGCGTAGTAACGGTAATGTCTACACATTGGATGAAAATGAATTCAAAACGGTCTATGGCCATATTAGAGATTCATTAATGGCCAACGTCGCTTCTATATCAAGCCTTCCGAATGATTACCGGGAAAAGGAAGAGCGAAATATTAAATACAACTATCTGGCCCAGCTGCATATGTACAAACCCTATCATTCTTATTATACCGGCAATCCGGATTTCGAGGTGTCTGATGATTTTATGAATGAACTGGACGGGTTGGACGTGAACAATGAAGAGGATTTTAAATTTTCGATGTCCTATGTTAATTTATTAGGTGCCCATTACAATAAAATGGCCACGGCATTGGCTAAATCGGATTCTATAGCTGAATATATAGCCTTTAACAAGCTCGTATCCAATGCGAAGAGTGACCTCATCAAAAATACCTTGTTATACAAAAATGCCAAGGCAGGAATCACCTATACCGATGACCTAACGGGATACTATAAATCCTTTATGGAACATTCTACCGATAACGCTCATAAAACCGAAATAACTGAAACCTACGATAGGCTTAAGGTCCTGGATAAAGGCGAACCCTCTCCCGAATTTATCGATTATGAAAACTATCAAGGAGGCACCATGTCTTTAACCGACCTGAAAGGAAAATACGTTTACATCGATGTTTGGGCAACCTGGTGTGGCCCCTGTAAAAAAGAAATCCCCTTCTTAAAAGAAGTTGAAGAAAAATACCATGACAAAAATATAGCATTTGTGAGCATCTCAATTGATAAAGCCAGTGATCATGATAAATGGAAAACAATGGTTGCCGAAAAAGAACTTGGAGGCATTCAATTATTTGCCGATAAGGATTGGAATTCAGATTTTGTCAAGAACTATCAAATAAGTGGTATCCCTCGCTTTATTTTGATTAACCCTGAGGGTCAAATCATAAGTGCCAATGCACCGCGTCCATCCGACCCTAAATTAATTGATTTATTGAGAGAATACGATATTTAGAGATTACCTAAACCAAACTTTAAAAGCCGCATAATGTGACTTTTTTTACGTCCCGTTTCCATTGGAGGCCTCATCGTCTTCCTGAGAGGGCTGTTCCTCCGGTTCAAATAAACTCAAATAGGCTTGGCCTAAATAGTCAATCACATGACTGGCGATTACACTTTGATAGCCAAAGTCTTCAACGGCTATATCGGCTGATTTACCATGCAGGTACACCCCAAAGAGACTTGCTGATAAGGGTTCATACCCCTGGGAGATTAAACCCGAAATAATACCGGTCAGGACATCCCCACTCCCCGCAGTTGCCAGACCCGGATTACCGGAGGTATTCACATATAACTTATCCTTATAGACCGTAATGGTATGCGCCCCTTTAAGGACGATGATACTGTCGTATTTTTTTGAAAAAGCCTTAACCTTATTCAATTTTTCAAAATCGTCGGACCATGAACCTATCAAACGTTCCAATTCCTTAGGATGTGGTGTTAAAACGGATTGTTGGGGTAACCATTGTAATGCTTTTTTGTTATCGGAAAGAATATTAAGCCCATCGGCATCTATAACCAGAGGGGTTTTATTTCCTTTTAAAAAGGTAATCAAGGCAGCAGCAGTTTTTGTATGGGTGCCAATGCCTATTCCAATACCAATTACTGTTGGTGTGATATTATAAACCACAGAAGTGATGTGTTCTTGATCGGTATCGGTAATGACCATGATTTCCGGAACGGAGGACTGAAGAGCATCATAACCGCATTGGGGTACAAATGCCGTCACCAAACCAGCCCCTGAACACAAGGCGGCCTTACCGGCTAATATAACTGCTCCGATTTTTCCATAGCTACCGCCCACAATCATAGTATGTCCAAAGGTTCCCTTATGCGCAAACTTGTCTCTGGGGATATACATGGTAATGGCCTCATGTTTGCCTATTAACGCCACTGCGGTATCGGTGTCTTGCAAAAACTCCTGATCCAGTCCAATGTCCAATACTTCCCATTGCATGGTGTATTTGGCCGTTTCCGGCAAGAAGAAAACCAGTTTAGGCGAGCCAAAACTTAAGGTATATCCGGCATGAACAACCCCTTCAGGGTCCTCCACAGCTTTATCCATGTATAACCCGGAAGGGATGTCGACCGATAAGGTAAAGGCCTTGCTGTTTCTGAAATACAGAAACAGGGCCTTGACCCACTGATCCACCGGTCTATTCAAACCTATACCAAAAATGGCATCCACGATAATGTCCTCCGGCTCTATTTTTGGAAAATCTTCTTTACAGCTTAAAAGAACCGGCCAATCTTTAGTGACCTGCTTTATACGATCATAGTTAACTAAAAAATCCTTAGAACGTTTATTGCTACAATTAACCACATAGGTTTTCACATGATAGCCATGGGTTATGAGATGTCTGCCCAGTACCAGCCCATCCCCTCCATTATTTCCTATGCCACAGAATATATGGATCGGGACTTGAGCGCCCTGCATGCGTAAATGCATCCAATTAAAAATTTGGGTTCCTGCCCGCTCCATTAAATCAGCAGACGTAATCTTTTGGCGTGCTATGGTTAATGCGTCGCCTTTATAAATCTGTTCTTTGGAAAATATTTTCATTTATGGAACGATTATTAATTTTTCAATTCTTTAGGATTTTAGTGCTTTAAATTTTAATATAACGAATGCTAAATAAGAATTTTATAAAAAACGGTCTTTTATTTTTTTATTGACTTAAAAGTAATACTTTTGACTTGTATTTTATAGCCAGACCATGAATCTTTTAGTCAAAAACACACGTTTAACCTTACCTTCTGTTTTACCGGGTAACACGGCTATTTTTGTAACTACTACAATTATCACAACCCCTTGGGGTTGCTAATTACATATACTTCGGACTATTGTTGTGATTTCTTGAATCACTTCTTTTTAATTATTTTTTTCAACAATCAATTTATTGAAACATGCAAGTATTAAAATTCGGAGGAACTTCTGTAGGTTCATCAAAAAATATAAATAAGGTCATTAGTATTTTAGAATCCTATTCTAAAAAGGATAGGGTTGCCTGTGTGGTATCTGCCGTGGGAGGGATTACCGACAAACTGCTTTTGGCCGGTGAGCAAGCTAAACAAAAAGACCAAACTTTTAAAGATACCTTTAATACGATACTGAACATTCACTTAGATATCATAAACGATTTAAATCCAAAGAACAGCCAGGTTCTATTAGACTATTTGGATGACAAATCAACGGCCTTAAAACAGCTTTTAGAAGGGATTTATTTGATTAATGAATTATCTCCAAAAACATCGGACAAATTGGTGAGTTTCGGTGAAAAAATATCCTCTTTCATCATTTCTGAAACCATGAAAAACAGGGGGCTTTCTGTCGCCAGAAAAAACACTCAGGAATTAATCATTACAAACTCCAATTATACAAAAGCCGAGGTGGATTACCAAAGGACAAATGCCAACATACAAGCGTATTTTAAATCGACTGAGGAACAAATAACGGTTTTACCCGGTTTTATATCCAAATCCGTTCAAGGAGAGGAGACCACACTGGGGCGTGGGGGGTCCGATTTTACGGCTGCCATTATTGCTGCGGCCTTACAAGTGGATCAACTGGACATATGGACCGATGTGAGTGGCATGTTTACCACCAATCCAAAATTGGTTAAACAAGCCTATCCCATTAAAACCATTTCCTATCAGGAAGCCATGGAGTTATCCCATTTTGGGGCAAAGGTCTTGTATCCCCCAACCGTGCAGCCTGTGTTGGATTTAAATATTCCAATCCACATAAAAAATACCAATGCACCGGAAGATACGGGGACCATTATTTCTAATGAAGAAACACGAACAAGTAACCCTGTAACGGGCATCAGTAATATTGGGAATATTGCCTTACTCACCCTTCAAGGCAGTGGGATGGTCGGTATCCCCGGATTTTCTAAACGCCTGTTTGAAACCCTGGCCCAGGAGAAAATCAATGTTATTTTAATCACTCAGGCCTCTTCAGAACATTCGATTTGTTTAGGTATTGATGCCGGAGATGCCGAAAGGGCCAAGATGGCGGTAGACCTCATATTTGAAAATGAAATCGCCTTACATAAAATTGATCCTATTATCGTAGAGACCGGCCTGTCTATTATTGCTCTTGTCGGGGATAATATGAAAAACCATCAAGGGATTAGTGGTAAGATGTTTAGCACCTTAGGTAAAAACAACATCAATATCAGGGCCATAGCGCAAGGCGCATCAGAGAAAAATATTTCGGCTGTAATTGCAGATAAAGATGTCAAAAAAGCCCTTAACACCCTTCATGAGCAGTTTTTTGAAGCGAAAACCAAACAGCTTAATGTATTCATTACCGGTGTTGGAAATGTCGGTGAACGCTTAGTGGAACAAATTAAACAACAAAGGACCTATTTAAAGGAAAACCTAAAAATAAATCTTCGTATTATTGGCCTGTCCAATTCAAGAACCATGTGCTTCGATGAGGAGGGCATTGATTTAAAAGATTGGAAAACGATTTTGGCCAATGGTCCGAAGGCCTCGCTTGATGGCTTTTTACAACAGGTTATTGATCTCAATCTGCGAAACAGTATTTTCGTTGATGTTACCGCAAATGAAGAGGTGGCCCGGTTGTATCCCAATTACCTGAGAGAAAGCATTGGCGTGGTAGCCTGTAACAAAATTGCCTGCTCCAGTGCTATGGATACCTATGCCTTACTGAAGCGATTATCGTTAAAGTATAATGCACCGTTCTTATTTGAAACCAATGTCGGGGCCGGACTGCCTGTCATCGACACCCTGAATAATTTAGTGGCATCAGGGGATAAAATAACCTCCATACAAGCCGTACTTTCCGGGAGTTTAAATTTTGTGTTTAATCACTTTAATGACACTACCCGATTTTATGACGTTGTAAAACAAGCTCAAGCAGAAGGCTATACAGAACCGGATCCAAGAATTGATTTAAGTGGCGTTGATGTAGCCAGAAAAATACTTATTTTGGCAAGGGAAAGTGGGATGGACATGAATTTGGAAGATATTGAAAACAATTCATTCCTGTCTGAATCGGGGTTGCACAGTGATACCGTAGCGGATTTCTTTCAAACCCTGATTGAAGATGAAGACCACTATCAACGCTTATATGCAGCGGCCAAAGCAAAACATTGTCGACTTAAGTATGTGGCCCAATTCCACAATGCCAAAGCCAGTGTAGGCCTTCAGGAAATTCCGGAAGGCCACCCGTTCTATAATTTAGAAGGAAAGGATAATATCGTCATGTTCTATACCCATCGCTATCCGGAGCAACCCATGATTATCAAAGGGGCCGGAGCAGGTGCAGATGTGACCGCGTCGGGATTGTTCGCCGATATTATTAGGTTAGGAAATAATTAGATTGAAATGACATTACATAAGACCAGTTCAAGTTACTGCTCCAGTGCAGCCGAGAACTATTTAATAGATAACATGAATGAAATAAGAATATTTTCTCCTGCAACTGTTGCCAATGTATCCTGTGGATTTGATGTCATGGGCTTTTGCTTAGACCATGTGGGTGATGAAATGGTGATAAGAAAAGTAGAACAAAAAGGAATACACATTGTCCATATCGAAGGTTTTGATTTGCCCTATGACGCAAAATTAAATGTTGCCGGCGTTTCTGCTCTGGCCATGTATGATACCTTGGATTTAGATTTTGGTTTCGACATAGAAATCTATAAAAACATTAAACCGGGAAGTGGTATTGGTAGTAGTGCAGCAAGTGCTGTGGGAAGTGTTTTTGGTATGAATGAGCTTTTAAACCGGCCCTTTAACAAAACTGAATTAACAGCCTTTGCCATCAAGGGTGAAGCCCTGGCCAGTAAATGTGAACATGCCGATAACCTGGCCCCTGCCATATTTGGTGGATTTACCTTAGTTAAAAGCCTAGCGCCCTTGCAGGTATTGGAAATTCCATCACCGGATAACCTGTATGCGGTCATTATCCATCCGCAAATTGAAATTAAGACCTCCGAGGCAAGAGCCATTCTTCCCGGGCAAATTTCCCTGGATAAAGCCATAACACAGTGGGCCAATTTTGGAAGTTTAATCCATGCCTTGCATACTTCAAATTACGATTTGATTAAAGCATCATTGCAAGATGTGGTGGTTGAACCGCACAGAAGCAAGCTTATTCCGTATTACGACCGGGTAAAAGAAGCTGCTTTGCATGCAGGAGCCTTAGGTTCCGGTATTTCCGGGTCCGGGCCCTCGATTTTCACCCTTTGTGAAGGAATGCAAACGGCCCAACGCGTTGCAGATGAACTAAAAGCAACCTATGCCGAAACAGGAATTGCATTCGACATACATGTCTCAAAAATTAATACCGAGGGCATTAGAATAATTAACTCATAATGCAAACCTTAACCATTGAACGGCGTGAAACATCTCGATATTTATATTTTATTTGATAATCCGGACCCTTTACATTCCCCATGTACATAGACATGACCCCCTGGGGGTAACGGTCCACGATCCATAATAAAAACATGAATTATTATTCTTTACATAAAAAAGCACCCATTTCAACCTTTAAAAATGCCGTCATAAAAGGGTTGGCACCGGACAAAGGACTGTATTTTCCCGAAAACATCACTCCCCTACCCGGGAATTTTTTTGATGAGATAGATCGCTTGTCTAACACGGATATTGCCTTTAGGGCCATAAAACAATTTATTGTCCCTGAAATTCCGGAAAAAGAGTTGCAGCACATTATTGAAGAAACCCTGTCGTTCGAGTTTCCCGTGCTAAGCTTAAACGACACGATGTCCACCTTGGAACTGTTTCATGGACCAACGATGGCATTCAAGGATGTCGGGGCCCGTTTTATGGCCCGCTGTTTGGGGTATTTCAATAAGGATAATGACAGGGAGGTCACTGTTTTGGTAGCGACATCGGGCGATACCGGTGGTGCTGTGGCTCATGGGTTTTTAGGGGTAAAAGGCGTTAATGTCGTTATTCTTTATCCAAGTGGAAAAGTGAGTGCCATTCAAGAAAAACAATTAACCACTTTGGGACAAAATATAACGGCATTGGAAGTTAATGGCACTTTCGATGATTGCCAGGCCATGGTAAAACGGGCCTTTTTGGATGCATCATTAACCCAAACTATGCAATTAACATCGGCCAACTCCATTAATGTCGCACGATGGCTCCCCCAAATGTTCTATTTTATGTTTGCATATAAGCAATTACATAAGAAACACAGCAATATCGTCTTTTCAGTGCCCAGTGGTAATTTTGGTAATATTTGTGCCGGGATGATGGCCCAACAATTAGGTTTACCCATAAGGCATTTTATCGCGGCAAACAATGCCAATAATGTGGTTACCCGTTATTTACTATCGCAGTTATATGCGCCCAGACCCTCGGTCCAGACGATTAGTAATGCCATGGATGTTGGTGCACCCAGTAACTTTATCCGTATCGAGGAAATTTATAAAAACAAGTTTGATACCCTTAAAGAAAACCTGTCCTCTTATAGTTTTACCGATGACGAAACCAGGGCGGCCATGTTAGACCTGTATAATACATACCAGTACGTGGCCGATCCGCATGGTGCAGTTGGGTATTTGGGGTGCAAGGCCTATTTAAAAGAAAACCCTAATGCCCATTGCGTATTTTTAGAGACCGCTCACTCTACAAAATTCCTGGATGTTGTTGAAGCCGTGATTGAAAAAAAGCAGCCATTGCCGGAACAGATTCGGGCCGTTATGGATAAGAAAAAGGTTTCCATAAGCATCAACACCTATGATGATTTAAAAGGTGTTTTGCTTAACCCATAAGCGGTTTTGATATTCCATCTAAGGCATTGGTGTTAAACCGAATAAGGACTATCTTCACTTTTTGGGATATCGAGGCAATAAAATGGTTTCCTTCAGTGTGAAAGATGGCAATGCATAAGCAGCCGTGTTTAAAAAACTCCTGTGAATTTTGAAAAAACTCCTGTGTTTTTTGAAAAAACTCCTGTGTTTTTTAGTCATCCCTGCCTAAAAGATGATAAAGGGGTAAGCATCGCTTTGTGATTTTATGCCTAATGCTTTCAAGATAGCACCCGGCACAAGTATTGATCCATTTCAAAGAAGGCGAATCATTCCTGGTAATCCCTGAGCGTTTAGGGAATAAAGGTGTAGGTTTGCCCCTTTTTAAGGCCAACAGGTTTGGTTTTTCCTTCGTAATTCAGATTAAAATTTTGATCTATTGACGCGTGAATCACCGCTTTTTCAAGTTTGTGATCCTTCCAATACATATCGAAACACAGTCCGCCTCTTGCCCTTATTCCCGTAATCGATCCCTCTGTCCATTGGGGTGGTAAGGCCGGCAATAAACGAATACCATTGGTTTCATGGGATTGTAACAACATTTCCGCAACTCCGGCAGTATACCCAAAATTACCGTCTATTTGGAATGGTGGATGCAAATCGAACAGGTTCGCACTCATCGATTTTTGTAATAGCAGCTGAATATGCTTATGGGCCATGGCTCCGTCCAGTAATCGTGCACTGCAATTAATTAACCAGGCCCTGCTCCAACCGGTACCTGCCCCACCATGATCTAAACGATAATCCAATGTTTTACGGACGGCTTCAAAAAGTTCCGGGGTCCGGTTTTTGGTTACGTAATCTCCCGGATGGAATCCATACAAATGGGACATATGCCGGTGACCCGGTTCGGTTTCCTCATATTCCCGATCCCATTCCAATAGTCTACCGTCTGTGCCTATAACAAATCCGGGGCGTAATCGGGCTTTTTGGGATTTTATTTTTTCAACTAACGGATCGTCTATCTGCAACAGGTCACATGCCTTTAAATAATGATCGAAGACCTCATAAATGATTTGCTGATCCATGGCACTGCCCAAACAAGTGGCAACGGATAAGCCCTGGGGGTTATAAAATCGATTTTCAGGCGATGTGGAAGGCGCTGAAACTAAAAACCCATCCCTGGGGTCTTCAATAAGCCAGTCACTATAAAACAAGGCCACTTCATTCAAGGCCGGCCAAACCCGTTCCCTCAGGAAGGTGTGATCGAGCGTATATTCATAATGTTGCCAATAATGTTGCATGAGCCAGCCCCCTGCACCTACCGAACATCCCCAATAGGCGGTTGGCGCCCGTAACCAGGTCGGTGCCCATAAATCGGTGGCATGGGGTATAAAGGAACCCCTACAGCCAAAATTCGTCCTGGCCGTTTTTTGTCCTGAGGCTACCAATCGGTCAATGTAATCAAATAAGGGACGATTAAGTTCTCCCAGATTTGTAACATCCGCCAGCCAATAGTTCATTTGTAAATTGATGTTGAGATGATAATCGGCATTCCAAGGGGCATTAATGTGTTCATTCCACAAGCCTTGCAAATTTGCCGGATTGGTGCCCGGTCTGGATGAAGAAATCAATAAATAACGGCCATACTGAAACAACAGTGTTTCGAGATTGGTATCGACATGCCCGTCTTTAATCCGCTTTAAGCGTTCATCAATGGGGATAGAATCCAAATGGTTGTCCTTAAGCCGGAAGTCTAATCTGGAATACAAATTTTGATAATCCTTAATATGTTCCTTTTCAAGGGTTTCAAATGATTTAGACGCCACGGCCTCTAAATCCTTTTGGTTTTGTGCCTGATAATCTTCAAAATAATAGGATGAATTGGAAACCAAATACAAAGTGGCTTTACGGACCCCGCTTAAATCAATGAAATCAGACCCCTTAACCAGATCGCCGCCCTCATGCGTGACATGAAGACAGGTTTCAAATTGAACGCCATTTAAAATGGGATAAGGCTCGGAATTGAAAAATCCTTTCCGCTGGGTCACTTCACCTTGCATGACCAGTTGGGTTTGGCCCCTGGTAAAGGTCTTTGCCGTGGGAAATCCATCATCATCCGGCCGACTGAGCCTTAATCTGGCCCTTAAACCCTCCTGGCTTTGCGTGGTCAATTCAACAGCAATGACGGATTTGGGATTTGAAACAAATATTTTCTCTGTAAATAATTGATTATATGTTTTATAGGTTACTTTAGCTATAGCTTTACTTATATCTAATTCTCTTTTGTATTCCGTAATGTTTTGATGCTTGAAATCAATGAATAAATCCCCCAAGGTTTGATGGGATCTCACCACTTTTTTTCGTGAAAATTTATTGACGAATAAACTATCTGCCTTTTCATTTTTGCCTTCAAAGAGTAGATTCCGAATGGCTTCGAGGTCATCCTTATTCCCCTCTGGGTTATTCCAGTCGTCACTATCGGCAGGCCACATGGAATCATCATTGAGTTGAATACGTTCGTTAATGGGATTCCCAAAGACCATGACCCCCAGTTTACCATTTCCCAGGGGCAAGGCCTCATTCCAATCATTCGCCGGTTGCGTATACCACAAGGCCAGTTTATGTATACGATCTTCAGATTTCATGCAGGCGCATAGCACAGCCATCATAAAGAATGAAAACAGTACTAACCGGATATTAAATTTTTGCATAGGAAGGACAATATTTCATGTGTTTTGTTACGACATATCAAACAAGGCAAAGCATTACGACAAATGCAACTTAAATTTTAGCCTTCTAAGATATGACGAAAACCTGGTTTTTACTAATTAAATGGTAGGTTTGGTGATGGTAACCGGTAACAAAAAACCCCTTTCAACAGGATGAAAGGGGTTGACATTGGATATCCCGGGAATACAGGCGGTAACCAACCAAATTTTAACCTAACTAAAGTTACTTCCATTACCCGATATGGTCCTTTGCCGATGTTATATATACGTGTTATCCTGGGTAATGGATGATAATTGTGTTTCAGAAGTAATGTAGTGATTATTTTAAGAAAACGACACCAATGCTATACATCGAAACCTGAAAAGGGAACCCCATGAGGTAATCAAGTTTTGTAGGAACTAGAACCCAATTTATCAATCAGATTCCGGGACCACTGGCATATTAAAACATAACCCTATTTTTAATATTATTATTTTACTTGACATATAAAGTTAATTACTATATCATTTAAGGTAAGGTTTTACATGTCAAGTGAATTGTAGAGGAATTTTAGTTTAAAGATTACATGGGATAGTTATGCCAAATTTGTTCAAAATAGGATTAGTATTGAGATTGAAAAGTTAAAGGACAGTGGGGAAATCCCCTTTATTTTAATAAGGAATTATTTACTCACTTTAGCTAAATGTTGATGCCATTCACTAGGAATTTCATTTATGTCATATACTTTCAATTCTGGTTCGTTTAAGTTAGCCGTTGATTGATATAAGGTTTCATTAAACACTTCAACTTCCAATTTATACATTGCTCCAGTGGCAGGATCAACTATAAGCATACCAATTAAGCCACCGATTAATATGTTTCCAAAATACCAACCATCTAATTTAAATTTTACAGGAACCGTTTTAGTATTGTAACCATCTTTCGTGAATGTAATTCGGTACTCTGCTTTAACAAAAAATCCAGCACTAGCTTTTAAAATTAAATTTGCAGGAGTGTTTCCTGAATATATTTGATCCCCTTTCTTATCTGTAACAACAATATTTGCCTCAGAAGGATTGCTGTTTATTGATATTGGATATTTGCTAGTACTAACAATACTGGCACAACTTGATAGGAGAAGTATTATTCCTCCTAAAATTAAACTTGTAATTTTTTTCATTTTGGTTGATTTAAATTAGATGTCTACTTCAAGATTTCGTTGGCTTTTTGGCTAGCCTCCAACATATATTTTTAATTGAGTTTTGTTATTAACCATTATAAGGGCCTGCTTTACTTTACAAAAAGCAAGTCTTCCTTATCAATAGTCATATCTGGGTTGAGTTGAAATATATTTTTTCCTTTACTTTGTAATTTTTTATAGTTTTCCATTCCACGATCAATTACGTCCTTCATCTCTTCTTGTAGCATATTTAATTCAGACTCACTAAATGGTTCAGGTCCACGTTTGGTTAAAAGTTTTTGTATCTTTTTCATTTTATAATTATTCTTATCTACAGGAACTAACTTTACACTTGTTTTAATGGCCCCCATTTTTGGAATAACATCAATGACATACATTTTTCCAGCTTTTAAATTGGCTTCTACAAAAGACTTGTTTTCAGACCTTACCCAAAATAAATGTTCGCCTGGGTTGCACTCATAAATCATATATTTCGGCCCATTAAATCTTCCAATTACTTTTTCGCCATCAAAATAGGTGAAGTTAATAACGCCCCCTATCATAGAGGCTCTGGTAAAATATACTATGGCTTTGTCACTTGGGACCCCCTTATTATTCTGTGAGAACATAAAGGCAGTTTGTAATACAAATAAAAGACTTAAAATAGTTTTCATGGTGTTAGGTTTTAGTATTGTTTATAAAGGTTAGAAACTCAGATTTATATTTTTGACCAATGGGAATTTTATAATTCTTAATAGTAATAAGATTGCCGCTTATGCTATTTAAATGTTTAAAATTGATGGCAAACGATTTGTGGGTCCTTACAAATATATGTTCAGGTAAGGATTCGAGGATAGAAGTAAAGGTGGCATTAGTCAATATAAACTCATTTATTAAATGTACTTTAACATAATCGCCATACGCCTCGATAAATAAAATATTCTCGAAATTTATTTTATGAAGGGTCTTATTGGATTTAATGAAGATATACCAATCATCGTCAATTTGGTTGCCGTTATTGAATCTTTTTTCTACTACTTTATTCACTGCTGTAAAAAAACGCTCAAATGAAAAGGGTTTTAATAAATAATCAATGGCATTCACCTCAAACCCATCTACGGCGTATTGGGGATAAGCTGTTGTAAAGATAACCTCGGGTGGATTTTGCAATGATTTGTAAAAAGTGAGACCCGAAATTTTAGGCATGTTCACATCCAAAAACAGCAAGTCAATGTCTTGGTTTTGTTTTAAAACATGAAGTGCATCGACGGCATTATTGCAAACCTTTACGAGTTCCAAAAATTCCACATCGCCTACAAATTTTTTAAGGACTGCTTGTGAAGAAGGTTCGTCATCTATAATCAGGCATTTAATTTTCATTTGTGAATAATTTTAAAGTAACTCTGAAGACATCTTCGGTTTTATCAATTTCAAATTGATGTTCTTTTGGATACACAATGCCAAGGTTTTTTCTAATATTCTCTATACCTACTCCAGAATGGTTGTTGTTTTCCATATGGATTTCAGAATAGTTATTCTCAATACTAAAGATAAAGTTTTTATTCTTTAGGGTTAAATTGATATGGATATAGGGATTTTCAATATCGCTCTTTAATCCGTATTTAAAACTGTTTTCCAATAAGGGCAGCATAAGCATGGGGTGAATTTGGTAGTTTTCGTCGTCTATGGAGCAATGGAATTTAATGTTGTCAGCTTGCCGATGACGAAACTGATGAAATTCGATATAGTTTTTTAATAGTGTTACTTCTTCTTTTATGGCAACACGTTCAATACCTGAATCGTAAATCACATAACGCAAAATATCCGACAGTTGTACAATGGCATGTTTGGTCTCGGCTTTATTTTCAATTGCTAAAGAATAGATGACATTCAAGGAATTAAATAAAAAATGGGGGTTAATTTGTGAGCGTAGTAATGCCAATTGGGTTTCAATCTGTTGGTTCCTTAGTTTAAGTCTTAGATTTTCGCTTCTGTTATAATATATCCAATCTACGGAAAACCTGATTAATGTAGTACCCACTAAAAATATAACAAAAAGTGTGATGAGTTTGGTTCCGGAATGGTAAGAAATAAAATAATAATCAGGAAAGAGGTAATCAATAATATACGTGAAAAACCAAATATTTATTTGAGCAAATACAAAGAGATTCATAATAAATAACAAGCAGTACAACATGTATTTTTCCTGCTTTAAAAACTTGGGAATTAAAATGTAAAGATTTATAAGTACAGGGAAAATGATGGTAGCTAAAAAACAGCCTGTATAGATATAGTCAATTTTTTGGGGGATATCTTCTCCAGAAAATGCAAATAGAAGAATAGCAAATGAAATAGCCCATAAAACCATATTAAATATTAAAGGCCTATAGTTATTTCTTTTTGATAATTTGATGGTTGTCATGGCTGTTTTTAGTTTAAATCAATACCATTTAATTTCTCTTCACCACTGATCAATTTTTTGATGAATTCAAATGATTTTTCACTACTTTCAGTCCTTTCTAAATCATAGGCAACATCGGTTTTCCATTTTTCTTTTTCGTTGGAAACTATATATTTGGCGATGAATTTCTGCAATTCTTCAGGCGACGCTGTTAGCAGATATCCTGGCTTTAGCTTTTCGTGCTTGATATTTATTTTGTGGTTTTTAAATAAATCCTCAATTTTCTTAGATGATAACCAGGTGATGGAGATACTGTTATCATTAAAAACATCAAACTTTACGAGAGAATGCGTTATAACTTCATGATAACCCATAAGGTCAATACTACATTCGCAACTAGAAGTTATAGGTTTAAAGTCTAAAAACAATTGATTGTTTATTTTAAAAGGCATCGCCAAAAAAATGCCCACATCATTTTTTTGTTTTTTGAGAACTAAATACCCTTCTTTTTCTTTGTTATACCTTTCTAAATCTTCGGGAGAAGGAGGCATGGTATCTCTTTTCCATTCTTCTTTATAATAATCTTTTACCGAAGTAATAATCCATTGATTATTGGGGTCTTCGTTATCCTTCCATATGCCTAAAAATCTTTTTTCAAATGATAGGGTATTTTTGGTGTAAAATGGGTGTAAAGACTTTATGATACAGGAATGTAGGATGAGTATCGCGATTGCAAAAATGAAGAGGTGACGTGTTTTCATAATATTAAGATTTTAATATTCTGAATTGAAAGTAAACTAATGGTTTCATCTTTTATAATTGTTTCGACAAATATGGTAGTTTGAGGGACAAACACTTAATGATTTTAATGTTTTGCTATCTACCAGAACTACTCCATATTCTTTCTATTTAAAGTTATTTGAAAGATTACAAAAACAGCAAGCCAAATACCCAAAACAATTGCCAAATAGTCAAACGAGGTTGAAACTTGCCCAACCCCTTTCAATGCGGTATTATATGGAGATTTTAGTAAATAGTCGTAGTTTCCATCGCAGTCTTTAAAAGTCACAGTCATGGCTCCCAATAATCCACTCATGACGACTGAGGTTTTAAAGCTATCGTTCCAGATTTCGCCAAACCTTTCGGTTATTTTTTTTATTAAAGTTTTGTTAGGCCGTAAATACCATAATATCAATACATCCACAATTACTGAAATAATTAAACCTGAATAATAAACAATGGCTATATGAAACTCCGTCCAATTTTTCATTTAGCTTTTTTTCTTAAAATCAGTTGAATAATAAAAAAGGCTATCGTAAAAATCATGAGGGTAATGAATAGTCTAAATAACGACTCTTCTAATTGCTCTGCTATATCCCATGTTAAAGTCAACCAATTTGGATCTTTGGAAGTGTTGTAACCCGTCGCCAAGGCGGCACCGAGCCCACCAAGCAAAATGACACTATTGGTCAATTTGGTAAAAAATGCTGAAATGTCATGATCTTGGGTAAGGTTTTCAAAGAATTTTTTTAGGCCCTTGTTCATAATCATAATAAGCCCTACTGACAATATTGCACATGCAATAAAGGTTAATAGATAAGTCATAAAAAATGTTGAGTTTTCCATAGTTGTAAGTTTTAATTCTTTTTATAAATTTTTGTTTATTTTATTCTAAATGTAATAATTACATATTCATCTTCTTTTCAATTGAAATTTTAGTTTCTGATTCTCATCAGAATCCCATCTGTCTCCATTTTTGGAATTCATATACTTTTTAATAAACTCTACCAATTCTTCAGACGAAGTGGTTAAAAGGGTTTTTCCCTTAACACCAGTTTTTTCGTATTTTATTTTAATTTTATGTGCATCTAAAAGCGCATTTATTTTTTCCTCAGTGAGCCATGTAATGGTTATTTGGTTTTTAGAATCCATATCCACTTTGGCCAAAGAGTGGGTGTCTATTTTATGACTTGAACTATTTGAGGGCATTGTCATTACTATTGGTGAATTTGAAGAATTTGTAGCTGTACCTTTATGGTGTGGCGTAAGATCGAGAAACAAATGATGATTTATTTTAAAAGGTACTGCTAGAAAATATACAGCATCTTTCAAAGGGATGCCCTGATGGCTAAAGGTAGAGTTATTTGATTCAAATTCTACCATGTAAAATTGTTTTAATAAGTGATAGAATTCTGTTTTTTTTTCATTCATATCTACAGTATCCTTTTTCTTTAGATCAAAGTAACCATTATTAAAGTCTATATATCGCATAACTTTCCAAAGTCCACCCTCTGAATCGGACCACTGGCCAATCAATTGTTTCTCAAAATGAATTAAATCTTTGGTGTAAAATGGGTATAAAGAAGTTATAAAACAGGAGTGCAATAGCAATCCTATTAATAAAAGGAATGCAAATAGTTTAAATCTTCTGAAATTATTTAAAGACCTGTTCATCTTCTTTTTAAATTAAATATTAATTTTTTTCCTTGTTCATTAAAATTCCGTTGGTCTCCATCTTTGGAATTCATGTATTTTTCAAGAAATTTTACCAATTCCTCTGAAGAGGCCGTTAAAACAATTTTTGAAATAAAACCTCTTGGAGTTTCGTGTTTTATTTTTATTTTATTGGAAGCTAAAAGTTTGCTGAACTTTTCATCCCCAAGCCATGTAATGCTGATATTGTTATTGGAATGTATATCCACCTTGGCTAATGCATGGACATCAATTTTATGATTATTATAAAGATTGATTGCAGGGACTTTACTATTTGAAATTTGTTGGAGCGGCGTATAGTCTAGAAATAACTGGTCATCAATTTTAAAGGGGACTGCCAAATGAAATAGCGTATCTCTGCTTTTAGCATCTGCTTTATATTGTACCGCATAAAACAAGTGGGCATTATGCCATACTTCTAATTCATTTTTATTAAAATTTAGAGTATTTATTTCTTTCCCTGATTTTTTGGATTCACTCAGCATAAAGTCTTTATAGCCTAAAATCTTCCAACTCCCATTAGCCGTATCAGCCCATTTTCCTATTAGTTGTTCCTCAAAATGTATTAAATCATTGGTGTAATAGGGATGCAAGGATAACAGAAGGCAGGAGCTTAACATTAAAGCCAAAGCAATTAATAAGGAAAAGGATTTAATGGTTTTCATGGAACTCTAACTAGTTTGACAACAAGTTAATGAGAATATCATCACAATTTAACGTTTTTCGTCAAACAATGTAAATTGGAAGTCAAACCCTTTCGGTTTGATTTGGGAGCTTGATGCGATAAGATAGAATTATAAGGTATAATATACCGCTTTGTATAATTTATTTTCTTTTAAGGCTAAATTCAACATTCGTTTGCCATTTGTCGATATCTTCAGATTTCATGTATTTTGTAATAAATTTAACCAATTCCTCTGATGATGCCGTTAGAAGGAATTTATCATTAAATTCGTCTCTTTCATGTCTTATTTTTATCCTATTCTCTTTTATAAGTGCGTCGAGTTTATCCTCATCCAACCATTTAATACTTAGGCTATTGTTAGAAGTTAAATCTACTTTAGCCAGCGAATGGACTTTGGTTAAGTGCATCCCTTCCAAATCTTTTTCATTCTCATAAATGCCCAATCCACCATCAAATAAAATAAAATCAAGGAATAACTGATTGTCAATTTTAAAAGGCATGGCCTGAAACCATGAACTGTCCCGATTCTTTATATGAGTTACACCATAGCTCTTATGGTAATGGTGTATATTAAAAACGGAATCTATTTCCTTCATGCTTACTTTACTAACATTAGGCAAATCTTCTATATTTCTTAAATATAAATCTTTAAAGGGCTCAAGTTTAAACGATATCCCATCTGTATTGGTCCAATTACCGGTGAGTTTTGGTTCATAATAGATGAGGTCTTTTGTATAAAAGGCGTGCAATGATTTTACGATGCAGGAAGTAAGCAAGAGAGCGACAAATGTCATTAGTGACCAGGATTTAATGTTTTTCATTAGGCTTAAGCTTATTAGTTACAATGTAGTGAGAATATCTAATCTATTTCAAGCATTTTCGTCAAACAAAGTGGTTTGGCAGACAAACCTTTTTTAGGTCTCTTAGATTATAATATTCAATGGTTTCTTTTTTGCCGGATATTGGAAAAAAGGACAACGAAAACTTTTTTTATCGTTTAGATTAAAAAATGCTGCACCTTAACTTCTTGTTTTAGCCACCAGCGACAAGTAAGGTAAGGACAATCAGACTAGTTAAAACAGCTAAAAGGTATAGCGCAACAGTTCCAAAGCCAACAACTTTTAGAGCATTGGTTTTACCTTTGTTGTAGAGATGAATTTCATTTACCAAACTGTCTGTGAGGAGAATTTTTACATATTTATCGTTAGGGTTTTGGTTGACTATATTATTGTTAAATTCGTTTTTTGACTCAGCCTTAACTTTTTTTCCAATTCCATATAAGCTATCGCCCTCCATTATTAATTTTTCAAATTTATAACTTGTATTTGAAACAGATTTTACTTTGACTTTTCCCGAAAACAACAGAGCGTCTTCTTTTGTTGTAGATTTTGAGTCATAAATTTTACAACCTTGAAATAGTAATATAAATAGAAGTAATAGAGATAATTTGTATTTCATAATTTATGGGTGCTAATGTTTGAAATATATTGGGATTAAACGATTTAAGCACATTTTGTTTTAAATTAGTGATGATTATCTTCTACTCAAATTAAATTCTGTTCGGGTTTCCCATTTCTTTTCCTCTTCAGATTCCATATATTTTTCAATAAGTTTTACCAATTCTTCTGAAGTAGCGGTTAATACAATGTCGTCATCTACTCCAGTTTTTTCATAGAAGTTACTCTTCCATTAGCAGTCATGTAACCACTGAATGTATATGTTCCAAGGCTCCGGAATTTGTTTTTTATATTGAAAGTTACTGTGGAATCATTGATCCATTCGTAATCTGCCACATCAAAAGTAAATTCAGAAATTATATGCGCTCTATAGTTCCTTACTTTACCATTTTGATTTCGGTAGATGATTAACGCATAAACAAAATGACTGTCCTTGTTTAACTTATTTATAATTGCATCAGTTGCTCTTTTTTTAGGTTCTGGATCAAGCTTGGGTAATATATATTCAGGTTGAACAGTTTTGATCCTATAAACTTCCACATCATGATTCTGATGTCCTTCGAAATTGATGTTTTCGATGTCTTCAACTTCTTTAATGACAATTGACAACTCTGGTCTTTGAGTTTTGCAACCAGTTAACAAAATGAGTAAAATAATAGTGTATAATATTCTCATATTTATTGATTGAAATTTTGAAAAGATTAAATTAACTTAAAAAATGATTGTTACACCACAAATTTCGACAAACAAGGATTGTGAGCAGGCCAACAATAAAAATCTACTTTTAAATTTTATTACTCATTTATAGATTTTATTTTTCAAATACCTCTCTTAAGACTAAATTCAGTACTAGTATCCCACTTGTTTTCGTTTTTGGAGTTCATATATTTTTTAATAAATTTTACCATTTCCTGTGATGATGATGTCTGTATGGCTGTTTGGACACCCATAACACCCACAACCTCGCGCTTAATTTTTTTAAAAGATATTTAAGTTTATTCGAGACAAACCATTTAATGCCGATACTGTCATTGGAGTAGATATCCAACTTTGCTAGCGAATGAGCTTGTACAATATGCATTTCATGCAAATAGTTTTTTTACTGCTACTTCCATAATAGGGTGTAACATCAAGAAATAACTGATTGTCTATTTTAAAGGGCCATGCCACAAATGAAGTTTTGGAGATGACTATTAAATATTGTACCTTATAAGCTCTATTATATTCGTCATAAATTTTCCAATCTATATTTTTAAATTCTGAGAAATTTATATCATTCTCATTTCAAAATGTTTCAACTTCCCAAAGCCCTTTGTCATCATCCTCCCAAAGGCCAATAAGATTTGATTCAAAATAAAGAAGGTCTCGAGTAAAAAAGGAGTATAGGGTTAAAAAAATATTGCAGGAGTTCAACATTAAAGCTAAAACCAAAAACAGCATAAAGGCTTAAAGCATTTCATGAGTTTTTAAATTAGGTATAGGAAACCAAAACAATATAATTACATATCTTGATTTATTCTTTGGTATATCTTTTTGTATTTTGTTTTTGAACCAAAATTAATTGCGGGTACAATAAAAGCTGGATAAAACACACCACCCGTTGTAAATTCTGAGGTCTCGAAAAGTAAGTCGTTATCCTTAGTTAACGCCAATCGGTTTCTTTTCGTCTTAAATCCACCCATCACATAAGGAATGCCAATGATTTTAAAATTCCTATGTTTTAGATTAACATAACCCTCTTCCTTCAATTTATATCTTATTTTATTTCTTCTAATAAGGCTGTCATCTTCTAAATAATTGATTTGGATTCGTTTTGTGCTTAAAATTTTTAAAGAAAATTTATAGCTTTTTAAGGAGTTTACCTCTAAACGTTTTACGAATACACCATTATTGATTTCATCAAATAGGGTAAGATATTGATTGTTATCCTCATTGACAAAGCTCATATCAAGAACACTATCTTTTGAGTAGACTGAAGAACTATGTTTAATGGAATAAGTTCCTTCTAATAAATATATATTGTTGCTATTGATATATGAAATTGACGGAGATTTCTTTTTAGGAAATGATGCACATCCGAAAATAATTACTGAAAGCAATAAATAAGCGAATATTTTATTTAAACTTAATTTTTTCATTGCACGGATTATTTAAATTTAGAAGATCAATGATATTATAGCACTTTTCCTAAATATAAATGTTTACAACATTATTAATCTCATGTTTCTATCTAAATAAATTTGTAGTGATTTTACAACGATATCGGCTACTCATAGTGTCCAGAAGGACATTGGCAATAGGTGTTGTTATGACTCTTTTTCATTCTTCTTATTGTCTTAGTAATTCATCTATTTCTTCATGTATTAGATTAGACCGTTTCGCTCGTGCATTTACAATATTTCCTTTTTGATCGATAAGGACATGGGTTGGTGCAAAATTGATTTTGTAGGCACTAATAGATTCATTCAGAAATTGCCTTTCTGCAACTAAATGAATACCTGGAAAAGGCTTATTATTTAGCAATTCGCTAAATCTGGTATTTTTCCCGACAATAAATTCTTTCCAATCCGCAATATTGATACTGTCATACTCCATTGCCACATATAGAAAAATCACGGGTTGGTTTTTATATTTTTCTTGTAATTTTAAAGCATCTGGTATTTCTTGTATGCAAGGGTAGCACCAGGTTCCCCAGAAATCAATGTACACCACACTCCCTTTAAAGTCGCTCAATCTTCTTAATTTGCCTACTGAATCAGGTAATTCAAAGTCAGGTGCAGGATTTCCTGGCGCTAAATTCTTATATGTTTCGCTATTTATTTCATAAAGCCTTTGGTTTTTACTATTGAAAAATCGATCACTCATATCTATAGTAAATTTCTCCAGATCTACAAAAAAATCATCTGTCATGAGTCCATCTGAATATTCGTTAACCGTACTCAATGCAAGTAAATCAGTCCATAAGGATTTTGGGTTATCCAATACCAACTTTAATTTATAACCTAAATTTTCTTTCCACCATTCTTCGTCAGTATTTGTTTGATATGCTATTCTGGCAAAATAATTTAAGTAATTTTTAGCCAATAGTCTTGAAGCAGTGGTCTGGGAAAATTTATTATCAAATCTAATACTATCAAGAAAAATAATGTAACTCGTATCAGGATAAAAATAGCTATCCTTTTCATTCATGTAATAATTTCTACTTTCCAAGTACTCCAATAAAATTTGTGCTCTTTCAGCTTCTAAAGTATTTTGATGATAAACTCTTAATAATTCTGGTACGACATTGACTGATGCCAATCCATTAACCCTCTCAAAATATAGACCATCTATAAATCTTTTGAAATCAATCTCGGACGCAAAGAAATTACTCCTGATTTTGTTGTAGAAGGCCTTATCTTTTGGAAAAATAGAATAGTCTTTTTCTAGATATTTAAACTTTTCACAGCCTTTTCCATTTATTTGAAACTTTGGGCTATCACGCCATGAGGATTGATTTATAAATAATGAATCACCCGGTTCAAGGTATATATCAGCTTTTAACTGATGGTAATTATTATGTACAATTTGATAAAAATTTGAATTCGATTCGATTAATTTAAATTTATATTCTCCAAGGCTATCTGTCTCAACAGTTGGATAAGAATCATCTAGCGTTAATCCTGGGAAATAATCTTGAACTGGCACTAGAGTAATTGATTCATTTTTTAAGTCAGGTAACATTCCAGAAACAATAATTTCAGCTCTTTTTTTTTCTGATGTACAAGCTCCTAAAAAATTCAATATTACAAATACAATAATTAGTTTTGATTTCATAGGTATTTATTTTTTATGAGTCTAACATATTATATCCTATACCAACCAACAAACCATGTAATTTCACGGTGCCATCATAAAATTTGTCATCAATTAAATTAGACAATCCCAAATTGTATTGTGCTTCTATCAAAAAATTTTCCGTTACATTATATGAAAGGCCAAAGTCAAGTCCAAAATTGAATGCTTTTCCATCTACTTCTGGATCTAATATAAATCCAAAGCTTGGTCCAGCTAGAAGATTAAACTTGTCCACTATTTCTAGTTCTACCATTAGAGGCAATTGAATTTGGTCTAAATCCTCAACGTGAATGTAATTAACCTCCGTTCTAATTTTTAGATTTTCTAAAACTTTGAGTTGAGTAAACGCACCTATATAAAATCCGGTTTCGCTTTCGCTTTCCGAAATGCCATAATAATCAGCTTTAGCCGTTGCGAAATCAACTCCTGCTTTTACACCGAAATTTTGAGCATTTATATTTATTATGAATCCAAAAAGCATTAGTGTTAAAATAATTTTTTTCATAATGGGGTAGTTTTAAAAGTTTTTATGTAAGTAAATAAAAATCTAAAAGAAGGAGAATTCAATATTTTTCGTTGAACACATTAAATAGAAGGTCAAAAATTTAAAATAGATGTACTTTTTATTAAGTCAAGGAAAGAAAACTATTTAAAACACAAATTCTTTTCTGTTTTCTGGAAATAAAATAAAGTGTTACTGGAGATTTTTCTAGTTTAAGTCCATGATAAAGGCAATAACAAAACCTTGACTGATTAATGATTATTGCGGTTTTGTTATTGTATACGAAGGAACGAAAAACAAATAATCGTACATAAATCATACAATTTATTAAAATCAAAGTTCAGCACCTATATAAGAAATTGTTCATGCAATCTATACTAATTATGGTTTAACATGAGGAAAGATAATGTTTTGGCTTAAAATGATAAATTTCTATTATTGCGTGGATAATGGGAAAATAAATTTAAAAAATATCGCAATAAATTGATTATCAATGAAGTTGTGATGTTTTAATGCGGAGGAAGACGGGTCCAATTCCCGTGTGACTTGAACCTGAATCACACCAACAATCCATAGCCATGGAAGACACTCTATCTAAACGTAATGGTTTTAGATTATGACATACCTAAAGTTTAATCCATTTTTTCGTTGTTTGGCCATGGGGTGATACGATATTAATGAAATAGATACCTTTAGACATCAAGGACAAATCGATAGTATGCATTCCCGAATTAAAATTACCTTTTGATAGTTCCTGCCCTTGAAGGCTCAGCAACCAATAATTAATGGGCTCCTGGGCACTAATATTTACCACGCCATGACTAGGATTAGGAAAAATATTAATCATTGATATCAAGCTATCATCAGGAATTCCAAGATTTTGGCAACTTTCAGAATAAGAAGCGGTTACATCTTTCTGCCATGCACTGTAGGAACCACTCCCGGCTTCGGCAGCTGTAGCATCATCCACTTGAATACAGCTTAAGTTGTTATTTAAAGCGCTAAAGGATGTAATCACTGAATTAAATCCATTATTAACATTGAGATAGGTGAGTAAATTATTATCGCAATTAATGCTAACATTGGTAATCGCCCCATGTCCTCCAAAATTGGATAAATCCAGAGAAGAAAGTTGGTTATCACTTAAATCGATGTTAGACAGCCTTGAACTGGCTCCAATGGTTATGCTTGTTAATTGACTCCCCGTGCATTGTACCGTACCCAGGTAATAGGTATTGCCCGAAAAATCCAGAGTTGTTAAAGCAGTTGCATTTGCCAAAAACGTGACGATGTTTGTACTGCCACTAATATCTAAAGTGGATAGAAAGGGATTGTTTGACAAATAAACAATCTGAAGGTTTAATTTATTGGAGAGATCTAATGATGTGAGTTCATTATCCGTGCAATAGATTTGGTATAATGAGGCACACCCTGAAACATTTAATGATGTAAGCGCATTATTGTTACAATTTAAGGTTAACAAGTTTGTATTTGAACTTAGATCCAGACTTGTTAAGGAACTATTGGCACATAACAAGGTTTGCAAACTGGAAAAATCCTCAATACCGGACAAATCCGTAACATTATAACCATAGGTATCCACAGATGTACGGGTGCTAATATCACTTGTCAGGACCTGTCCATTGACCGTGGCATCGGTATCCCAGCCTTTATTCACTAAGTATTGTTCAAATTCGGTATCTTTTATACAGGTGTATCCCGGATCCGGAGTACCATTTGGACATTGCGAAACCGCAATGAAATAACAAGAAAGAATCAGACAAACTGAGAGTAATGTTGTTTTCATAATTTTACTGTTTAATAATTTTTTGAGTCAGGTTACCCTGGAAGGCGTTCAGCTGTAAAAAGTAAATCCCTTTTGAAAGGACAGACAGGTCCAATTGATTCATACCCGAACTAAAACGGCCATTAAGCATGTTTTGCCCCTGCACATTAATGAGACGGTAATCGGCATCCGATTGCAGATCGACAGACATCGTATGTCTTGTGGGATTGGGATAAATGGAGATGCTTTCCCTGGTTTGTTCTGTAAGACTTAAGGCAGGACAACTTGTGGAATAACTGGCGCCTCCGCTTTTCCAATCATCAATATCCCTGGAATTGGCATCCGAAACATTATCAACCTGGATACAATCAAGATTGGTATCATGTGCCCACATAGTCACTAAATTTCCATTGAAGCCATTTTGTATATTCAGGTAGGATAACGAAGCATTTCCATTACAATAAAACGCCTTTAAGCTAGGCATATCGCTTACATTGATGCTAGTTAAATTCCCATTCCCAACATCAAAATATTGAATGTAATCATAGTTATTGGAATTTAAGAAATCTAAATTGGTCAAACCATTGCCAAAGGCATAAAACGCAGTCAGCAGAGGCGTATTGGGTATAGTGATGTTGGATAAATTCATGTTCCCCCCACAACTTATCCATTGTAGAGAGGTGTTACTGCCCACATTAAGTTCAGTAAGATCGTTTTCATAAAGGCCGACAAAAGGACCGTTATTAAGATTATAAACACCTACATATTGTAACTGACCGTTGGATGCCAGATTAATGGAGGTTAAATTGTTGTTGTTACAATACAATTCTTGAAGATTCGCATTGGAAGCGACATTTAGCCCCGCTGTAAAAGGGTTTATGCCACAATCAAGAAGTATCAAGGCGCCATTGCCGGATACATCAATTTCCTGTAAATCATTATCATAGCACCACAGTTTCCTTAAATTCGATAAACCACTAACATCCAATGCCGTCAAATTATTTCCATTACACCAAATATCTAATTGAGCACCTGTAACTGTAGCTGGCAAAAGCAAATTATCTATGTTTGCATCATTACACCGCAACGTGGTAAGGGCATTATTGTTAGTAAGATCCAATGTTGGAATGCTGTTGTTATCGCACACAAAACGAAACAAGGTATCCAAATCATCCGGCATAGTCACTCCCGAAAAATTATTATCTCCAATATCTGCATTTCTTAAAACGATATTATTCGACAGGTCCAGTGATCCCAAAAAATTATTGTTATAGCACCATAAAATGTCAAGATCCGGATAACCAGAGACATCCAGAGATCCAGACAAACTGTTATTATAGCAATCCAACCGCGTTACGGTATTGGTTACAGGCAATGTAAGATTCGTCAATCCATTGTTAGCACAAAAAATAGTTTGAAGATTTTGATTACTTGATAAATTCAACGTACCAATACTATTGGAAGTTACCGTAATACTTTTTAACATCAAATTATTGGAAACATCCAGGGCCCCCAAATTATTTGATCCGGCTCCTAAGACTTCGAGATCCACGTTATATTGCAGATCAATCATTGAGACGTTATTATTGGCAAACGCCAAAGTGATTAATCCCGTAAGATTGGTAACATCCAACTCGGTTAAATTATTCTGGAAAAGATCCACATAGGTCAATGCCGTGTTTGCTGAAAGATCAACAGCAGATAAACTATTATATCTGCATTCCAGTCTGGTTAGTGCTGTAAAGCCTTCAATCCCGGTGAGATCACTGATGCCCAGGTTAAAAAGTATTAATTCCGTTTCATCATTAATATCATTGGTCAATACCTGTCCATCCAAGGCACCTACAGTATCAATCCCCTGGCTTATCAAAGCCTGTTCAAAGTTCATGTCAGGAATGCAGGTATACCCGGGATCGGGCGTACCACCCGGACATTGGGCATACAGTTGAGATATCGAAATAATCAGGGCAAGCAGTAGTAGTCTTGTTTTCATAATATGGTGGTTTAATAGTACAATTACCTACCATAACACGAAGACGCATCAAAGATGCGAAGCTCCTGGACTATTTTTGAGACAGCTATTAATCAGAAAAATAGTTTTAAAAAGCGAAGTTCTAATCTAAATAAAATTAAGGACTTATACAATAGATTCTAAAAATTACATCAAAAAAAAGTGACTGCGCCGGGCAAACCTGGTCACGAGGCACCGTGCCTTTACTTCATCTGTGATAACGGCATTCATCGGTCCGGGAACTCCATACATCACCATGCCTAAATATGCAAAGCCCTGTCTTCGGTAGCTGCCAAAGCCGCCTCCTTAATCGCTTCAGTAAATGTGGGATGGGCATGCGACATTCTGGAGATATCTTCTGCAGAGGCCCGGTATTCCATGGCGACAACGGCTTCAGCAATCATATCTGCCGCCCGTGCACCAATCATATGCACGCCTAAAATTTCATCTGTCGATTGATCTGCTAAAATTTTAACAAAGCCATCAATGTCCATACTGGCACGACTTCGCCCCAGAGCACGCATGGGAAATTGGCCAACCTTATAGGCAATGCCGGCCGCTTTCAATGCTTCTTCGGTTTTACCAACTGCCGCGACTTCCGGCCAGGTATAGACGACCCCCGGAATTAAATTGTAGTCGATATGTGGTTTTTGACCGGCCAGGGTCTCTGCAACAAATACCCCTTCTTCTTCTGCTTTATGCGCCAGCATCGCCCCCTTCACCACATCGCCAATGGCATAAATGTTTTTGGCAGTGGTCTGCAAATGCGCATTGACTTCCACCTGACCACGGTCATTAATTTTTACACCTGCAGCTTCAGCATTTAAACCATCGGTATAAGGACGGCGTCCAACCGAAACCAGACAATAATCGCCTTTAAATTCCACTTCCTCCCCTTTCTTATTATCCGCTTTCACAATAACCGCATCCCCATTGCGCTCCACAGATTTCACCTTGTGTGACACATGGATTCCAAATTTTGCTTTTTTAAAGACTTTATTCAGTTCTTTGGATAACCCTGAATCCATTGTTGGGATCAGGCGATCCATATATTCCACTACAGTAACCTCGGCACCTAAGCGCTTGTAGACCTGACCCAGTTCCAAACCAATCACACCCCCGCCTATAACAATTAAATGTTTAGGGATTTCCTTAAGCTTCAAGGCTTCAGTAGAGGTAATGATACGCTCTTTATCAATCTTGATAAACGGCAATGTTGAGGGCTTGCTACCCGTAGCTATGATGGTGTGTTTGGCTTCGATGGCGCTATTTTTGTCACCGGAAATACTAATGTGGGTGGCATCCGTAAAGCGGCCCACCCCCTGGTACACATCAATCTTATTTTTCTTCATTAAGAAATCAATACCCCCGGTAGTTTGATCTACCACCGCCTGTTTACGGGCTATCATTTTTTCGAGATTTACCTTGATCTCTCCTGGAATATCAATACCGTGTTCTTCAAAATGCTTCACGGCATCTTCATAGTGGTGTGATGAATCCAAAAGGGCTTTACTGGGTATACAACCTACATTAAGGCAGGTACCGCCTAAAGTGGCATATTTTTCAATTATTGCCGTTTTCATGCCCAATTGCGCACAGCGAATGGCGGCAACATATCCTCCGGGACCTGACCCTATAATGGCTACATCGTATGAACTCATAGTAAAAATTTGAATGTTAAAAATTGCGATTCAAAAATACAAATGTTTTATGGGAAGACAAGTAAAACATGCGTTTATAATGCACTTTTTAAAATTATTGGGATCATCAAATTGAAAGGCCATACCCGCTAATTTAAAAGGATATCCGCTATATCCTTCATTTTTTGTATTTTAAAGGGTACATTAACTTAAATACCTAATACCATGGAAGAACATGTTTATAAGATTGTTGAAATTGTAGGAACTTCAGAAACATCCAGTGATGATGCCGTTAAAAACGCCTTGGCGAAAGCTTCAAAGTCCATTCACAATATGCGGTGGTTTAATGTAACTGAAACGCGTGGAAGTATTCAAGATGGGGGACTACAACATTGGCAAGTCACTATAAAACTGGGTTTTACAATGAAATAATAATTCGGGTTAAAAACATAAAATTTCCTTAGTTTTGTGTCCCATGCAAAACCGGATTAACATACAGAACAAAAAGGCCAGATTTCAATACGAGATATTGGACAAGTATACTGCGGGCCTTGTTTTAACCGGTACCGAAATAAAATCGATTAGAAGCAGTAAGGCTTCTATCGCAGAGAGTTTTTGTGAGTTTAATGACAATGGGGAATTGTTTGTGGTTAACATGACGATCGAGGAATATCTGTACGGGACTCACTACAATCATAAGCCTAAAGCAACAAGAAAGTTATTACTCAATAAGAAAGAGCTTAAAAAATTGCATAAAGAGGTTCAAAATTCCGGGCTTACCATTATTCCTTTACGCTTGTTTATTAATGAAAAGGGGTTGGCCAAACTGGACATTGCCCTGGCAAAGGGCAAAAAGTTATATGATAAACGCGAAACCATTAAGGACAGAGATAATAAACGTCACCTTGACCGGATTAAGAAAATTTATAAATGATTTGAAGTTGGCCGGTACAGTCATTAATTTGATCAGCCCGATGGCTATTTCCGGCGTGTATATTCAATTAAAACGGGCGAGATTAATTAAAAATAAACGCATGAAACAACTTTTTACGATGCTGCTCCTTTGCGGGATGGCCTTTGGAGTAAATGCCCAGGAAGTGGCAAAAAAAGACACTCCTGAAGAACAGGTGTTGGATACTACCGTAGTATTAACTTTAGATCATACCATTAAATCGCTTTATGACGTGATTTCCGGTGAATCGGGTGAGAAACGTAACTGGAAGCAATTTAAATTTCTTTTTCATCCCAATGCCAAATTAATTCCGGGAGGACGAGATGATTTTGGGGACTACAAAGTGCTGTACATGGATCCGAAAGCCTATATAAAACAATCCGGGCCATGGCTTGAGGAACACGGTTTTTTTGAAAAGGAAATCCATAGGAAAACGGAGATGTTTGGGAATATGGCCCATGTATTCAGTACCTACGAGTCCTTTCACAGTGAAGCAGATGAAGAATCATTTATGAGGGGAATTAACAGCATTCAGCTTTTTAACGATAGTAAACGGTGGTGGATTATAAACATTTTCTGGTCTCAGGAGACCCAAATCAATCCTATCCCGAAATCCTATTTACCATAAAACAGATTCGAGATGATTTCCTTTGTAAAAATTAAATACCATGTGATATGGGCTATGGTGTTCCTTCAACTGGGAACCATATGGTCCATAGCAGCTCAAGAAAAGGCAGTACCGCGATTTCAGGACGGTGAAGCACAGGTTGTTGCAGCCTTTAATACCCCGAAAAAATGGATTCGTCATGATTTATTTGTGGAAACCACATTCGACACGGATGGCGATGGACTATTGGATCGCATGCATGTTGATGTAACCAGGCCTTACCAAACCGAAACCGAAGGGCTTAAACTCCCTGTTATCTATGAATCCAGCCCCTACTATGCCGGCGTTGCCCCGGAGGTAGACGGCTTCTTTTGGGACGTGCATCATGAACTCGGCGAAAAAGGAAAACCGCGTGTTCATCCCGAAGTCGTACGTACGGGTAAACGCCCCATTATATCCAACTCACAAATTGAAACCTGGGTGCCACGTGGGTATATTGTTGTACACTCCTCATCCCCCGGGACAGGACGATCTCAAGGCGCTCCCACCGTTGGTGGCGACAATGAATCTCTTGCCCCAAAAGCCGTCATCGATTGGTTGAATGGTCGTGCCAAAGGGTATTCAGAGCCCTATGGAGGTGAAGAAGTTAAGGCCTATTGGAGTACCGGTAAAGTTGGTATGACGGGGACATCCTATAACGGGACCATACCATTGGCTGCTGCCACCACTGGCGTAGACGGGTTGGAGGTCATTATCCCTGTAGCGCCCAATACCTCGTATTATCATTACTATCGTTCCCATGGTTTAATACGATCTCCGGGAGGGTATTTGGGTGAAGATATTGATGTCTTATTTGATTTTATACATAGTGGAGATGCGTCCAAAAGAGCCCATAACAATGCCACGATAAGGGACGATGTTATGAAGAATGGTATGGACCGCATTACCGGAGATTATAATGCCTTTTGGGCCGGACGTGATTATTTAAACGATATGGCACCCATGAAGGCAGCACTGTTAATGTCCCATGGTTTTAATGATTGGAATGTCATGCCGGAGCACAGTTACCGCATCTATAAAAAAGCCAGGGAAATGGGATTGGAAGCAGGAATTTATTACCATCAGTTCGGACATGGTGGTCCCCCACCCTTGGACATGATGAATAGATGGTTTACGCATTATTTACATGGGGTGGATAACGGGATTGAAAAGGAACCAAATAGAGCATGGATTGTCCGTGAAGACGATAACATCACTAACCCGACACCATATAAGGATTATCCCAACCCTGATGCCGAGGACCTCACGTTATACCCGGTTTCAGGGGCGCCCGAGATAGGCGGCTTATCCCCTTTAAGAGTGCCCAACCAAGAACCGGAAACCCTAATCGACAATTACTCCTTTAACGGTGAAGCTCTGGCAAGGGCTGAAATTACCAGCCATCGTTTATTATATGTTACCCCTAAGCTTTCCAGAGACTTACATATTTCCGGGGTCCCAAAAATAACGATTACATTGGCCAGCAGTAAACCTGCTGTCAACCTGTCGGTTTGGATATTGTCCTTACCCTGGGATGACAGTAGAATGGCAAAGACCACCGACAATATTATAACACGAGGTTGGGCAGATCCACAAAACCATAACTCATTGACCAGGGGAGAACCCTTAAAAGTGGGTGAATATTATGAGGTTAGCTTTGAGCTCCAACCCGACGATCAGGTTATTAAGGCGGGTCAGCAAATAGGGCTCATGATTTTTTCGAGTGATAAGGACTTTACGCTGCATCCAAAACCAGGTACGAAATTGGCTGTTGACCTGGACAGGACGTATGTAACGCTGCCTGTGGTTGGAGGATTGGACGCTTTTAAAACGGCCATGAATGACTAAACTGTAATCCAAATGAAATTAGTTTATATCGCTGCGCTGTTGTTTTTACACATATCCTGTAAAACTGATCCAAAGGATAACCCAGCGCTAATGGAGGTCTGGAAAAATGAAATTCTGGAAACCGAACACCAATTTTCTAAAATGGCTCAAGAGGAAGGCATGAATAAGGCCTTTCTGAAATATGTGGCGGATGACGGGGTGCTTTTAAGAAATGACAGCCTTATTAAAGGCAAACAATCCATTGAGCACTACATGGAAAATGCCACCTCAAAAGGCTTACAATGGCAGCCCGATTTTGTGGACGTATCGGCTTCTGGGGATTTAGGTTATACGTATGGAGAATACGTTTACCGGTATCAAGATTCAACCGGTCAAACAAAACAGTCTAAAGGCATATTCCACACGGTGTGGAAAAGGCAGCCCGATAACAGCTGGAAGTTTGTTTGGGACTAAGTGCCTAATTTTTGTCTTCCAATAATGGCACAAAACGAAATTCACCATATTCCTGTTGTTCAAATTCTTTCGGTCCCTTTCTGATAAAAAGGGTCATAATTTGAACATCATGCCCTACGGGGATAACCATTCGCCCTCCTATTTTTAATTGCGATAACAGCGTTTTCGGGACATGTGGTGCCCCGGCCGTTACAATAATGCCATCAAAAGGAGCTTCATCCTTCAACCCCAGGTAACCATCGCCAAAAACGAGCTTTTTGGGACGGTACCCTAATTTAGGTAAAAACTTGCTGGTTTTTTTAAACAATTCATTTTGTCGTTCTATGCTGTATACCCGTGCCCCCAATTCACACAATACTGCGGTTTGGTAACCGCTTCCCGTACCGATCTCCAGTATTTTGTCTCCGGGTTTAATCTGAAGTAATTCCGTTTGAAAGGCTACCGTATAAGGCTGTGAAATCGTTTGATCTGCAGCAATGGGAAAGGCGGCATCCCTGTAGGCGTGATCTAAAAACCCGGAATCCATGAACAAATGTCTGGGGATGTTTCCAATGGCCTTTAATACCTTTTCATCGGTTATCCCTTTGCGTTTTATGGTGTCCACTAGTTTTTGTCGCAGTCCCTGGTGCTTAAAAGTATCTTTCAATTTATGGTATCGTTTAGTTGGCTAAAATTAAATAAACATTTAAAACAAGCGGTAACAATTTATAAAAATATAGGGTTTCGAATTTTTTAATTTCTGCCACCAGTATGGAAGGCTTTTAGTAATCGTCTTCCGATACTTTTTATAAATTTTCACTTCAATTGATTTAATACACACTTTAAATATCTTATTTTTGTTGAAAACGAAACAATTATGCTAAAAGCAGGTGTTCTTGGTGCTGGTCACCTTGGAAAAATTCATTTGAGACTTTTAAAGCAATCTGAAAAATACAATCTCGTTGGCTTTTATGATGCCGATGCGGACAATGGTCGAAGAGTAGCCCAGGAATTAGGGTATACGTTTTTCGATTCCATAGAATCCCTTATTGATGCGGTGGACATGGTAGATATTGTCACACCGACTCTATCCCATTATGAATGTGCTAAAATGGCTATAGCCAAGGGAAAACATATTTTTATTGAAAAGCCGATTACCAATACGGTTGAAGAGGCTGAACACATTAGAGCGTTACTGGCGAAACATAATCTTCGCGGACAAGTAGGACATGTAGAGCGTTTTAACCCTGCTTTTGTCGCTGTTAAAAACGACATCAAATCACCGATGTTTATAGAAACACACCGCTTGGCCGAGTTCAATCCTCGCGGGACGGACGTCCCCGTGGTTTTGGATTTAATGATTCATGATATCGATATTATTTTAAGTATTGTAAAATCTGAGATTCGGCATATTTCAGCCAGTGGAGTTGCCGTAATTAGTGATACCCCCGATATTGCCAATGCGCGTATTGAATTTGAAAATGGCTGTGTGGCGAATTTAACAGCCAGTAGAATTTCGCTTAAAAAAATGCGAAAGGCACGCTTTTTTCAGAAGGATGCCTATATCTCCGTGGATTTTTTGTCCAAAACATGTGAAGTGGTGAAAATGAAGGATGCTCCTGAAAGACCGGATGATTTTGATATGATTTTACAAAATGCTGAAGGTGTAAAAAAGCAAATTTATTTTGACAATCCCAAAATAACCGAAACCAATTCGATTTTAGATGAATTAGAGACTTTTGCCGATGCCATTACTAATGATACAACACCTGTTGTAACCCTTCATGATGGTACCGAAGCCCTTCGTGTGGCCACTCAAATCATTAATTGTTTTTAAAATCGAGCATCCATACTACAACCAAAGATGGTATTCATAAATTAGGAATATGTATAGCATTTGTAACGTATTGGCTTTCAATAATTTTTTTCAAATATGAAAAACGTAGCAGTTATCGGCGCAGGAACCATGGGAAATGGTATTGCGCATACCTTTGCCCAAAGTGGATTCAAAGTGCAGCTTATTGATGTGAATGAGACTGCCTTGAAAAATGGAATGGAGACCATATCGCATAATTTAGAGAGAATGGTCTCTAAAGAAACGATAACGGAAAAGGATAAAGCAGAAACCTTAGGCAACATTTCCACTTTTACCAATCTCATCGAAGGGGTTGAATATGCCAGTTTAGTCATTGAAGCAGCCACAGAACGTGTCGATTTAAAGCTTAATATATTTCAACAATTAGCGGAGGCCTGTCCGGAAGATACGATTTTAGCGACCAATACCTCCTCTATTTCCATCACTCAAATTGCAGCAGTAACCACAAGACCTGAAATGGTTATAGGGATGCATTTTATGAATCCGGTGCCCGTCATGAAACTCGTCGAGGTTATTCGTGGCTATAATACCAGTGATGCGGTTACACGTACCATTCTGGAATTGTCTGAGACCTTGGGTAAGGTTCCGGTCGTTGTACAGGACTATCCCGGTTTTGTTGCCAACCGAATTTTAATGCCAATGATTAATGAGTCTATCGAAACGCTATATCATGGTGTAGCCGGTGTTGCCGAAATCGATACGGTTATGAAATTAGGGATGGCCCATCCCATGGGACCGCTTCAATTAGCAGATTTTATAGGATTGGACATTTGTCTTTCCATTTTAGAGGTCATGTATGAAGGCTTTAAGAACCCTAAATATGCCCCATGTCCTTTATTGGTAAATATGGTTAGGGCGGGCAAACTGGGCGTTAAATCCGGTGAAGGGTTTTACGATTATTCCGTAAGCAAAAAAGCAGAAACTATTGCGGCACAGTTTACCCCATAAATGGGATTAAGCGAAGTATCACATGATAAAGGTACTGTTACAATTACCCATCGGTTCATTTTATGACAAAAATAAAGCCATTTAAAGCAGTAAGACCAACAAGAGACAAAGTCAGTTTAGTCGCCTCTCGTTCTTATCAAACCTATACCAAAGATGAGATCAGGGCACGATTAAATTACAATCCGTTCTCATTCTTGCATATCATAAATCCGGGTTATAGATACGATCAAAAAATTACGGGTAGGGAACGTTATACATTGGTCAGGAACCGCTATTTGGAATTTAAGGAAAACCATATTTTTATTCAGGATGAAATGCCTTGTTTTTATGTGTACAAAATCGTTAACAGAGAAGGCCATGAATGTTCAGGTATCATTGCTGCTGCCAGTACCCTGGACTACGAACAGGGTATTATCAAAAGACATGAAGACACGATTGAGTATCGTGAGCATATATTTAAGGACTATTTGAAAATAACAGGTTTTAATGCAGAACCTGTACTTCTTACCTATCCGGATAACACGGTTATTTCAGAAATAATTGAAAAGGCACAAACGGGACGTGCCGAATTTGAGTTTACAACCACCAACAGGGATACCCACTACTTATGGCTATTGAATGATGAAAGGCTAATGGAAACCATTGAAAAGGAATTTGAGTCCATTCCAAGGGTTTATATTGCGGACGGACATCATCGTTTAGCGTCTTCACATTTACTTTCCAAAGACATGCAATCCGGTATGGAAAAGGATTCGTACAACTATTTTATGAGTTATTTGATACCGGAATCCCATTTAAGGATTTACGAATTCAACAGACTGATTCAAGACTTAAATGGATGGAGTAAAAATGATTTTTTAATGCAATTGGATACCTGGTTTAGAATAGAAAACAGAGGTGAAAAGGTATATCAACCTACCAAGAAACATCATTTTAGCATGTATTTGGATGGGCATTTCTATTCCTTGTATTTAAGAAGCACCTATGCTATGCATACGGCTTTGGATGCCCTGGACACTCAAATATTATATAAAACCATTTTAGAACCTATTTTAGGGCTCTCCGATCTGCGCAATGACACCCGTATTGCGTATTCATCCGGTAATAATGATGTGGTGACGATTAAGACCAAGGTAGATTCAGGAGCTTATGCTGTTGGATTTGGTCTGGTTCCCATTACGGTCTACGAATTGAAAGCTATTGCTGATGCCGGACAAACGATGCCTCCAAAAAGCACCTGCATCACTCCAAAATTACGCAGTGGGCTAACCATCTATGAATTTTAATTAACCACCCTTAGTGACTAAAGCAGAACGATGTCTATATCAGAAAATTTAAAAAAAATAAAGGCCACTTTACCGGATCATGTTACCCTTGTCGCCGTTTCTAAAACGAAGCCCATAAGTGATATTATGGAAGCGTATCAGGCCGGTCATCGCGTTTTTGGAGAAAACAAAATTCAGGAAATGGTGGAAAAGTATGAGCAACTGCCCAGGGATATTGAATGGCATATGATTGGTCATGTTCAGCGCAATAAAGTAAAATATATGGCACCATTTGTCCATGTCATTCATGGTGTGGATCAAATAAAGTTATTAAAGGAAATCAACAAGCAAGCTCAAAAGCACAATCGCATTATACAGTGTTTATTACAAATAAAAATCGCTGAAGAGGACTCGAAATTTGGAATGACCTTCGACAATGCCCGATCTCTTATTACCGGCAGTGAAGTTTCGGAATTAAAAAACATTAAAATTGTCGGGCTTATGGGAATGGCTACTTTTACTGATGATATGGATCAGGTCGAACAAGAGTTCTCCCGATTAAGAAGTACTTTTGAAAACCTGAAACAACATTCGGCCTCGAATGTTGATCTTTCCATCTTAAGCATGGGGATGAGTGGTGATTATAAATTGGCTTTAGCCTGCGGCAGCACCATGATTCGAGTAGGAAGTAGTATATTTGGGGAGCGTAATTACCATTAATCTTAAACCATAATTATATCTACGCCATACTAGACATAGAAACCACTGGGGGGAAGTACAATGAAGAGGGCATTACCGAAATTGCTATCTACAAATATGACGGTCATTCCATTGTCGATCAGTTTATCAGTCTGATCAATCCGGAGCGTGAGATCCAACCTTTTGTAATAAACCTTACCGGCATTAACAGTCAAATGCTACGTCATGCCCCGAAGTTTTATGAAGTGGCGAAACGTATTGTAGAAATAACATCCGACTGTGTGGTAGTGGCCCATAATGCCCAATTCGATTATCGCATATTATGCATGGAGTTTCGCAGACTGGGCTATGAGTTTGAGCGAAGAACGCTTTGCACTGTAGAATTAGCCAAACATCTCATTCCCGGGCAACCCACCTATAGTCTTGGAAAATTGGTTAGAGCATTAGGGATTCCCGTTTCCGATAGACATCGCGCAGCGGGAGATGCCCAAGCGACGGTAAAACTGTTTAAAATGCTCATGGATAAGGACGTATCCAAAACAATTATCCAAAACAATATCAGGCTGGATCCCAAATATCAGTTAGAGCCTAAACATATCGATATTATTGCAGATCTGCCTTCCTTAACCGGGGTGTATTATATCCACAAATCCGATGGCGAAATCATCTATATTGGTAAAAGTAAAAATATAAAAAGACGTATCAATCAACATTTTACCAGTACCAATCACAAGTCAAAAAAAATCCAACAATTAGTGAGTACGGTAACCTATGAGGCCACGGGTAGCGAACTGGTGGCACTGTTAAAGGAAAGTGAAGAAATTAAACGGGTCAGGCCCATTTTCAATAGAGCTTTAAGACGAACCATCTTTACACATGCACTTTTCAGTTTTAAAGACGATCAGGACTACATGAATTTAAAAATTGATGTTGCCGATGGCCGAAAACATCCCATTACCACTTTTAGTAATCGCCAAAGCGGTAAAAGCTTCATGGTGAAAGCTGTTGAGGATTATAAGCTTTGCCAGAAATTAGTCGGGCTGTATAAAACAAAGACCAGTTGTTTTAATTATGATATCAAAGCTTGTCATGGGGCCTGCGTTCAGGAAGAAGCACCGGAACAGTACAATAAACGTGTAGAAGCCTTAATTGATAAAAACAGTTATGCCAATAAAAATATGGTCATTATAGATTCCGGACGAGATATTGATGAACGGAGTGCCATATTGATCAAAAATGGTGTTTTTAAAGGCGTCGGTTTTTATAACTTGAATTATCAAATTCGGAATATTGAGGTGTTGGAATCCATAATTACGCCCATGCAAAACAATAGGGATACCCAACACATTATTCAAAGTTATTTGAGGAAAAACAAAAAAGTCAAACAACTCATTTTATAAAGATGTGTAAAAAATCGACCCGATTAATGATTGTCCTTTTTAGTAGTATCCTGTTCAGTCCGTCCAATTATAATGCCGAGTCCTTTAAAGTGACCTCAGGAGATCTTGAGGCAACGACCAAGGATAAGGATGCCTTAGCCACGGCCCAGGTAATATATGAAAACGGCAACAGTTTCGTCGATAAGAACAATTACGGGTTACAGACCGAAGTTAAACGCAAACTAAAGACTCCCCTATTGCCTGCCGACTATGACCCATACCTTAAAGCGTTTATGAATACGATGGTGGATGTTCAAAAAAACAGTATAATAGTACTAAACAGGAAAATATAGTTCTTTATTTATTATTTTTGGACATATGAGCAAATTCACAAGGAACCGATGGCGATTGAAACTTCAAGAAATTATTTATGAAGCCGACACGCCTGCCGGAAAGTTGTTTGATGTCGTTCTGCTCATTACCATTTTGGCCAGCATCGTTTTGGTCATGCTGGAAAGTGTTAGGACCATTGATGCAGAGTACCATTCCTTTTTAAACATTTCGGAATGGGTAATTACCATTTTGTTCAGTTTGGAATACATCGCCCGCATCATCACTGTTAAAAAACCGTTTAAATATATATTTAGTTTTTATGGCCTTGTCGATTTTCTGTCCACGATACCCAAGTACATCTCCTTAATTGTAGGTGGCGTACATGCCCTGGCAGCCCTAAGAGCGCTTCGTTTACTACGTGTTTTTAGGATCTTAAAACTGGCACGTTACCTCGGGGCATCCCATACGCTCATGAATGCCATAAAGGCCAGTCGGGCCAAAATATCGGTGTTTTTATTTGCCGTACTTATAGTAGCCATTATTTTAGGAACTATCATGTACCTCATTGAAGGGGAAGCCAATGGATTTACCAATATTCCTAAAGGCGTTTACTGGTGCATTGTAACCCTAACCACAGTTGGCTTTGGTGATATAGCGCCTCAAACGCCTTTAGGCCAGTTTATTGCGTCTTTGGTTATGATTTTGGGGTATGGCATAATTGCAGTCCCTACCGGAATTGTTTCTGCGGAATACACGAGTCAAAGTAGGACAAGAAAGGAAACAGAGCCAGAAAATGAATTGAATAAGGCTCAGGAATCGATCCCGTTAAACTCTCAATGTTGTTCTAATTGTTTAAGCGAATCCCATCGCGATGATGCCGAGTTTTGCTTTAAATGTGGTGCCAGGTTACATCATGACTAAATATGTACTTTCCATTATTGGTCCAACCGCCATTGGTAAAACGGCGTTAAGTATAAAAGTGGCCCAACATTTTAAAACGGAGATCCTTTCTGCCGATTCCAGGCAGTTTTTTAAAGAAATGGCAATAGGTACTGCGGTCCCGAGTCCGGAGGAATTATCGAAAGTAAAACATCATTTCATCCATCACAAATCCATACATGACTCTTATAATGTCGGAGCATTTGAAAAGGACGCCATAAACCGTTTGGAAGACCTGTTTAAAACACAGAATATTGTTGTGATGGTTGGTGGATCCGGACTCTACGTTGATGCCATTACAAAAGGACTGGATGATTTTCCAAACGTAGATCCTAAAATTAGGACAAGATTAAACCGTGAACTTGAAACCAAAGGCCTGGAACCATTACAGGATCAACTCAAGGCACTGGACCTAAACGCCTATCATACGATTGCCATCGCTAATCCACACCGTGTGATTCGGGCTCTTGAGGTTTGTATAGGCACCAATAGGCCCTATTCCTCCTACTTAAATAAATTAAAGGACAACCGTCCTTTTAAAACGATAACCATAGGTCTCACTGCAGATCGTGAAATCATTTATGACCGCATAAACCGGCGGGTGGACACGATGATTGAAGCGGGATTGCTTGATGAAGTGAAGACCCTTCTGCCCCATCGGCATTTAAATGCATTGAATACCGTGGGTTACAAGGAACTGTTCCGCTATTTTGAGGGGCAATGGCCCTTGGAATTTGCCATTTCGGAAATTAAGAAAAATTCACGACGTTTCGCGAAACGTCAACTCACCTGGTTTAGAAAAGACCCCGATATTTTATGGTTTGAGCACAGCACGTCAACAGAACACATCATACAGTCCCTACAAGCTGCAATACCGTTTAAAAATGGAGCCTCATGAATAGCCCCGATGAAAGACCACTCGACAATCCGGTATGGTATGCCTTGACAGAACATCAGTTTAATGAAGCCATTGATTATGGAAATGTCAAGTTCTATCATCCTGATTATGCGCCGTTTGGGGCCTTTATAAATCACCAAGATACCAGTGCGGCAATAGAAAAACATGCGCGACTCATCCGGGATTTTTTTATTGTTGGCGAAAAACCTCGGCTACCCATGCATTTTAAGTCACCGAAGCAATATATAGGGTTGCAAATGATCAATTATAACAGAATCAATCATCCGATCACAGAAGGTATTACTGAATTAACAGATTCGCATTATGACGACTTAATTCGGTTAATAAAATTGGTCTATCCGGAATATTTTAAATCTAAAACCCAGCAACTTGGACAGTATTATGGGATTTACAAAAATGGTGAATTGGTTGCAGCGGCTGGCGAACGTATGCAGACCCGGAATTTTATTGAGATTAGTGCTGTAATCACACATCCCCATCATACCGGAAAGGGGTTTGCCAAACAATTGATAGCACATACCGCTGAGCACATTTTTAACAAAGGGAAGGTCCCTTTTCTCCATGTGGATGAAACCAACACGAATGCCATTCAACTCTATTTGAAAATGGGTTTTACTATAAGAAGACGATTTAGTTTTTGGAAAATTAGCGTTTAAAACAAGGTAATTTGTCCTTCTCCATCTATTTCAAAATCATCCTTTTGGGCTTCACCGTTACTGGAGGTATCCGTTTCTTGTTTAGCGTCACTAATCACCTCTTCATCAACGACTTCCAACTCGTCGGCATGAATCTCTTCCGGCGCTTCATAAGGCAAAGGATCCAGTAGATTTATCTGATTGACCTTATCTTTTGTCAGCTGGTTTCCTAAAGCCGTAATGCCTTTTATGGCTATAAATTCTTCTAAATTTACTTCCATGTTATCTTTTCGGTCCTTGCCGCGCTCCTTGGCAAATACCACTTCTGCCATGGGTTTCCAATCTGTAGAGATAATTTCCAATTGCGAGGCGGGGTGTTCTGAAATAAAAGCTTCTTCCTTTCCCTCATTTTCAATTAAAAACCGTTTAACATAATACAATTCTTTTTCCCCGTTATAGTAAATGGCTGATATGGGTTTTTTAGGTATCCATTTTTCCAGTACAATCATATCATCATCGAAGTGCATCGTAACTTCCGGAGTTACCGTTTTAGCTATGCCGGATTGCGTGATGATCAATAGTTTGTCCTCCCCTCTGAATTCCCCAATCAACTCCCCTCTGCCATCAACATTGAGACGTTGAACGGCATCATCGAACCAGATTTTACGGGGTTTTAAGGTGGACACCCCTTTTTCTTTAAGTTCAATGCGCTTTACAGCGTATTTGGTGACCAGATTTCCTTTGGAGGATCGTCCTTTAATGATGATATCGGCAAAATCAATATCCCATTTTAGCTTTTTAATACTCCCGGATTGTCTTAGCAACACCGTAACCACTTCTGCTTCACCATTTGGATTGGCTGAAAAATACAACACAGAAGATCCTTTGCTATCGCTTGCCATTTGGTACTCCCTGTCACGCGTAACTCCAGTGACCGCAAATCTTTTGATGTATGAAGGACCTCGTGTGCCATCGCGATAAATCATATTGTAGATGGTTCTTTTGTCTTTCTTCTTAAAAACGGCTACATGAATAATATCCTTGCCCACAAAAGTTTTGGTATCCACTTTGGTGACCATCATGGTTCCTTGTTTGGTAAACACAATGATATCGTCTATATCACTGCAGTCACATACATATTCGTCACGTCTTAGGGACGTGCCAATAAATCCTTCCGCCCTATTTACATAGAGCTTGGTATTTCTAATGACCACTTTGGTTGCATCGACGTCATCAAAAATTCGTATTTCAGTTTTACGCTCCCGACCATCTCCATACTCTTTTTTCAATCTGGTAAAATAGGCTATGGCATAATCAATGAGGTGGGCCAGATGATGCTTCACTTCAGCTATTTGATCTTCCAGAGCCTCTATACGTTGCTGGGCTTTATCAATATCAAATTTGGAAATACGCTTGATCCTGATTTCTGTTAATCGTACAATATCCTCTTCAGTAACGGCTCGCTTAAGATGTTTTATATGAGGCACTAAGCCTTTATCTATGGCCGTAATGACCCCTTCCCATGTTTCCTCTTCTTCGATATCGCGATATATCCTGTTTTCAATAAATATGCGTTCTAAGGAAGCATAATGCCATTGTTCTTCAAGTTCGTTCAGTTTGATGTCCAGTTCTTGTTTTAAGAGCTGAACTGTATTATCGGTGGAGCGTCGAAGCATTTCTGAAACACCAATAAATAAAGGCTTGTTATCCTCAATGATACAGCCTAAAGGTGAAATTGAAGACTCACAACTGGTAAAGGCATAGAGTGCATCGATGGTTTTATCCGGTGACAATCCGGATGGCAAGTGTACCAAAATCTCCACTTCGGCTGCGGTATTATCCTCGATGCGTTTGATTTTGATTTTTCCTTTATCATTGGCCTTTAAAATAGAATCAATTAAGGACGAGGTGGTTGTTCCATAAGGAATTTCGGAAATGACCAGGGTATTTTTATCCAATTGGGAAATTCTCGCTCGAATACGAACCTTACCGCCGCGCAATCCGTCATTATAGTTTGAAAAATCAGCAATTCCGGCTGTTGGAAAGTCAGGTACCAATTTAAAGCGTTTGCCATTTAAATGCTTTATGGAGGCCTCAATAAGTTCTATAAAATTATGTGGTAATATCTTTGTGGATAGCCCAACAGCAATGCCTTCCCCTCCTTGTGCCAGAAGCAATGGAAATTTTACCGGTAAATTAACGGGTTCTTTTCTACGACCGTCATAACTGGCTTGCCATTCCGTAATCTTCGGACTGTAAACCACATCCAAAGCAAATTTAGACAATCGGGCTTCAATGTATCGCGAGGCGGCAGCACTGTCACCGGTTAAAATATTTCCCCAATTCCCCTGGGTGTCAATCAGTAAATCCTTTTGTCCTATTTGCACCATGGCATCGGCAATACTGGCATCGCCGTGGGGATGATATTGCATGGTATGTCCCACAATGTTAGCGACCTTGTTGTAACGTCCATCGTCCAGATCCTTCATGGAATGCATGATGCGTCTTTGGACGGGTTTAAATCCATCCTCTATGGCCGGTACCGCCCGTTCTAATATGACATAAGACGCATAATCAAGAAACCAATCTTTATACATGCCCGTAACACGGGTAATGGTTTCTTTGGGCTCGTCTTGCTCGTTCTTCAAATCGTCGTGCTCTTCTTCTATCATCAACTTCTACTTTTGGTTTGCCTTAATCATTTTTCTTAAGGATTGCCTAATATATCTTAATTTTCTTCGGTCTACCAAGGTGACATTAAAATGGACCTTTTTACTCCCGCCATTTCTACTCCGAATGTAAAGGACCAACGTTTTATAAACGACATAGTTATGAAACTTATAGGAGATAAGGTTTTTCTTTTCGAACTCCACCTTATGCTCCCTGTAATTCAAATAGTCAGATAACAACAGCCCTTTATTAATGACAATCACTTTCATGCCATCACTATCGTATTCAAAATATTTGGAAATCCAATGGACCAATAAAAAGAGCCCTATAAATCCAAACAAAACCAATAAAAACGTAAGTGTCGGGTTACCGGTTAAGTTTTTAAAGGCATTAAAAACCGTAGATGAAATAATGGCGGCAACGATTAGAATAAAATATACCGATATGATTATGTTTCTAATATTACCGTTATTGGTTCGCATCTATTTTTCCTCCTCAATAAGATCCAACTCCACCTTTAAATTATCTATTATGAACTCTTGTCGTGTAGGTGTATTTTTTCCCATGTAAAAGGCCAGTAATTCTTCAATGGACATATTATCATCTAACATTACGGGATCCAATCGAATATCTTCACCGATAAAGTGTTTAAATTCATCCGGAGAAATCTCGCCAAGTCCTTTAAAACGTGTTATTTCTGGTTTTGGTTTTAATTTCTCAATGGCATTTACGCGCTCTTCTTCCGAATAACAATAAATGGTTTCCTTTTTATTTCTTACCCTGAATAAGGGTGTCTGCAAAATATACAAATGCCCTTCCTTGATAAGTTCAGGAAAAAATTGAAGGAAAAAGGTGATTAATAATAATCGAATATGCATCCCATCAACATCAGCATCGGTTGCAATGACCACATTGTTATATCTTAAATCCTCCAGGGACTCCTCAATATTCAAAGCCGCCTGAAGCAGATTGAACTCTTCATTCTCATAAACTATTTTTTTGCTAAGACCATAGCAATTTAGCGGTTTACCCTTTAAGCTAAATACAGCTTGCGTATTGACATCACGGGATTTGGTGATACTACCCGACGCCGAATCTCCCTCTGTGATAAACAAGGTCGTTTCCAAATTACGTTCATTTTTGGTATCTCCAAAATGAATACGGCAATCTCTCAATTTTTTATTATGAAGGCTGGCTTTCTTGGCACGTTCTCTTGCTAATTTCCGAATGCCCGACAGTTCCTTACGTTCGCGTTCAGCCTGTAAAATTTTACGTTGTATCTTTTCGGCCGTGTCAGGATTCTTGTGCAGAAAATTATCCAGGTTGGTTTTTAAAAAATCATTGATATACGTGCGTACGGTGGGCAAGTCCCCACCCATATCTGTAGATCCCAGCTTGGTTTTTGTCTGACTTTCGAAAACGGGCTCCATAACTTTTATGGCCACCGCACTGATAATGGATTTTCTAATATCGGAAGCATCAAAATTTTTACCGTAGAACTCGCGAATGGTTTTTACCAATGCTTCCCGAAAGGCATTGAGATGAGTCCCCCCCTGTGTAGTATTTTGCCCGTTAACGAAGGAGTGGTACTCCTCACTATACTGACTTTTGCTATGGGTTATGGCAACTTCAATATCGACACCGCGCAGGTGTATAATAGGATATAACAGGTCGGCCTCATTGCTGTTATCGGCCAGTAAATCCTTTAACCCGTTCTCACTAAAATACTTATCGCCATTGAACACTATGGTTAGGCCCGGATTCAGGTAAACATAGTTCTTAAGCAATTTCACCACATACTCACTGCGAAACTTATAGTTTTTAAAAATGGAATCGTCCGGTATAAAAGACACTTTGGTGCCTTTACGTCTTGTGGTGTCATCGAGCAGTTCGTTATGGGTTAAATTACCTTGTTCGAACTCTGCCGAAGCCGATTTTCCATCTCGTGTAGACTCCACCCTAAAGTAATTGGACAAGGCATTAACGGCCTTAGTACCAACACCATTTAGTCCAACCGCTTTTTTAAATGCTTTGGTATCATATTTCCCCCCGGTATTCATTTTCGACACCACATCCACCACTTTACCAAGAGGGATACCGCGTCCATAGTCCCGAACGATCACCTTATTGCCTTGAATGGAGATATCTATGGTCTTTCCAGCCCCCATCACAAACTCGTCTATGGAGTTGTCCAGAACTTCCTTGAGTAGGATGTAAATACCGTCATCCGGTGATGATCCATCACCGAGCTTTCCAATATACATACCGGGACGCATACGAATATGCTCCTTCCAGTCCAGTGAACGGATATTATCTTCGGTATAATTGGATTGTACGGTCATAAATACTATTGGAATTAATGATAGATCGCTAATATAACATTTCAACAGAAAAAATGAAACAGCGCCCAAACAAAGTAATTAACAATAAAAATACAATTTTGTTGAGAACCTTAAGGTACGACAGAGAAATTAAAATGGACCTTGTGTCATCAGACTTTTTTACAAAAAATGAGCATCGAAATGCTGTCTCAATAAAAAGTAATGGTACCGGTGCACTAATTCATATACTTTTTCTTCTTACTACCCTCATACATCACGTATTTAACCAGTTTCGCTTCCAACTTGGCATTGTATAATGATATTTTTCGCGAAGGCCTTAATCCTACGTGCTTTAAGGCATCCAGATTACTGGTGATAAACCAGGCTTCTGTACCCGGATAGTTTTGTTTTAAGGTATCGCCAATATGCTTATAGAAAGCTTCCATATCAATATTTAAGCGTTCGCCATAAGGTGGATTGAATACCATATGCAGCTTTTCGCTACCTCCTTTTTTGGTTTTAAAGAAGTCTTCGTGTTGTACATGAATGAAATCCTCCAGGCGGGCGGACTTTATATTTTCTTTAGCCTTGGCTATGGCACTCGGTGCTTTATCGAAACCTGTAATCCTATGATGAAAATCCCGGGTTTTCTTGAGCAGGGATTCCTCTATTTTTTCAAACAGATCCACATCCCAATCTTGCCAACGTTCAAAGGCAAATTCTTTACGCATGAGGTTTGGAGGAATATTGCAGGCTATCATAGCAGCTTCAATAAGCAGGGTGCCACTACCACACATCGGATCCATAAAATCGGATTGCCCGTCCCATCCCGACAGCATAAGCATTCCAGCCGCAAGAACTTCATTAATAGGAGCAATATTGGTTGCAGATCTATACCCTCTTTTATGCAGGGACTCCCCTGAAGAGTCCAGGGATACTGTACATTGGTGCCGGTCTATGTGGACATTAATTTTAACATCCGGGAATTTTAAGTCAACATTGGGCCTCTGACCTGTGGAATCGCGGAACTTATCCACAATAGCGTCCTTTGTCTTTTGTGCTATAAATAAGGAATGCTTAAACTTTTCGGAATGAACGGTGGCATCGACGGCTAATGTCCCTTTGGCACTTAAATAATCCTCCCAGGACATGTTATAGAGGTTCTCGTACAAATCATTTTCATTAGATACCGTAAAGGATGTAATAGGTTTTAGAATTTTAATGGCCGTTCGCAGGCCTAAATTGGATTTATACATGAACCCTTTATCTCCATAAAACGAGACATGCCGCACGCCCTTTTCTACCTTCTGTGCTCCCAGCTTCAAAAGTTCCTCGGCTAACAGATCCTCAAAGCCAAATAAGGTTTTGGCGACCATCTTAAAATTTTCTTCCATGGGTTTAATCGAATAGGTTGCAAAAATAATGTAATTTTACAGCAAACATAAATATTACTTAAATTATGGGTTAAGGATGAAGTGATATACCCCGGATAAAGAATCCGTAATACTCGAGAATCCTGACCACACTCATGGTGTGGTAACCTCCAAATTGTATGGTCAACAACACATCAACATGGTATGCCTCCTGGTTTGACACACCCTTTTACCACATCTTGTACAAGGACCGTGATGCTATTGAAGCTCATAAATTTATGGATCGGCTAACGCACTATCTGAATATCCCAAAAGGGGGCAGTATTTTGGATTTGGCCTGTGGTAAAGGTCGACATGCGCGCTATTTAAATAAAATAGGGTTTGATGTTACAGGAGCGGACTTAAGTGAAAATAGTATTAATTACGCCAAACAATATGAAAATCACAGGTTACATTTTGTGGTACACGATATGAGCAAACCTTTTCGTAAATCCTTTGATGCCATTTTTAATTTGTTTACCAGTTTTGGATATTTTGAAAATGATGATGATAACCTCAATACGATTAAAGCGATTAAGGCGGGATTAAATACCCATGGATTTGGGGTCATAGACTTCATGAACAGCAATTTTGTAATTGATGGTTTAGTCCCTGAAGAAGTTAAAATCGTTAATGATATTGAATTTCATTTGAAACGCTATGTTAAGGATGGTTATATTTTTAAAGATATTAAATTCATGGCCCAGGGTGAAGACTTTGCATTTACAGAACGGGTTAAGGCATTCTCTTTAGCAGATTTTGAAACGCTTTTTGAACTAGCCGATGTTAATTTATTGGAGATTTTTGGTGATTATAAATTGCATAAATTTGATGCAAACACTTCAGAACGTTTAATTATGATCTTTAAATAGTAGTTCCCTTATGAATGATTATCTTTTACCTATTTATGCAGTTATTTTAGGCGTCATTATTGCGAGCATCACCTTGGATAAACGAGCATGGAACTTGAAATTGCTTTTATCATTTAGTGGTGCATTCTTATTGGCTCTCACACTTTTCGAACTGCTTCCTGAAGTTTACCATAAGCTGGAGGCCAAACGTACAGGTCTTTATATTATGAGTGGTATATTGTTACAGATTATTTTAGAACTGTTCTCTAAAGGTGCCGAACATGGACATGTGCATATTCACAAAGGTAAAGCGGGATTTCCCCTGCTACTGTTTTTAAGCCTTTGTATCCATAGTTTTTTGGAAGGCTTTCCAATTCATGAACATAATGACATGGTTTATGGGGTATTAATCCATAAAATCCCGATAGCCATATTAATTTCAATGTTTTTGTTCCACTCCAAATTTAGCAGGCTTCAAATTGTCGTATTCCTTGTGATTTTTGCCATTATGACCCCTTTAGGGACCTTTATTTCAAACCATACCACTCCTCTATCACCCTTTATTCCTGTTGTTAATGCCGTAGTAATAGGTATCTTTTTACATATTTCCACTACCATTCTTTTTGAAAGTAGTGCGGGCCACAAGTTTAACTTATCAAAATTCGTTGCTATTATTCTCGGAGTTGGAATAGCCTACTTTATGTAATGTTCAGTAAGGAAGAATCAAGGCGGATAAGACAAGAGTTTTGGACCAGTTTTGGAAAATCCTTTCCCAGAAAATGGATTTTATACAACACCAAGCTAAAGGGGCTGAGTTTTAAGTTTCATTTTGATACCAAAAACGCATTGGTGGCCCTGGAGCTGGAGGACCCTTTGGAAAAGCGTATAGCCTATTGGGATAAGTTAACCGGCCTCAAATCGATTCTCAAGGAAGACTATTTACCCAATGCCATTTATGATGAGATCTGCCTTTTGGACAATGGCAAGGAAATATCCAGAATTTATGTGCCTTTGGAAAACAAAGTCTCCATACACAACAAAAACTCCTGGCAGGAAGTCATGCTTTTTTTTAATAACACGATGGGGTTGTTTGAAGCCTTTTTTGTCGCGTATAAAGAGGTCATAGAAGGATAGATCCGACCTTAATGCATATTTCCCTTTTTATTATTAACCAAAATACCTAGCTTTACTTTTCTAAAGTTTTCATATGGATTCTAATATAATTTCAAAGGGCATTTTAAGGGCCATAGCCATTATTGTTGGGGTTACGGTTATTTTATTGTTTCTTTATGAAATACAATCTGTTATTGCTTATATAGCCATAGCAGCGGTGGTATCCCTTATAGGGAGGCCCATAGTATTATTTTTAACGAGTCGTTTAAAATTTAAGAATACCCTGGCCGTTGTGGTCACTATGGTATTAATGCTGGGTCTTTTTATTGGATTGGTAGGCCTGTTTATTCCATTAATCTTAAAGCAGGGACATAATTTATCACTCTTAAACATAGAAGAACTGAGGGGTAATATCGAGGACCTATATGCTGAAATTGTGCGTTATTTTAATTTGCATGAGATAGATGTTGAACAGTCTTTAAAAGATTCCAATTTACTTTCCAAAATTGATTACTCGGTGATCCCCAATTTTTTAAATTCCGTGGTTAGCGGTTTAGGCAGTTTTAGCATTGGACTATTTTCGGTATTGTTCATTTCATTTTTCTTTTTGAAAGACAGCAGGTTGTTTGAAAATGCCTTATTAACTTTAATTCCGGACAGTAAGGAATCCCGTTGGAAGGATTCTTCCGAAAAAATCAAGAACCTGTTATCCCGGTATTTCGTGGGACTCATATTTCAAATCTTTATTCTTTTCGTCATTTATACCACAGGATTATTAATAATTGGTGTTGAAAACGCCATAGTCATTGCGTTCTTATGTGCATTACTTAATTTGATTCCCTATGTGGGTCCGCTTATTGGTGCCTTTTTAATGATTACCCTTACCATGACCAGTAGTCTGGGACAAAGCTTCAGCGGGGTTATTTTGCCGAAAACCTCCTGGGTACTGGTCATTATTGCTATCGGCCAATTGGTGGATAATTTTTTCAGTCAACCGGTAATTTTCTCAAAAAGTGTAAAATCCCATCCTCTGGAGATTTTTTTGGTCATTCTCATAGCAGGAATTCTATTTGGTGTTTTGGGCTTAATTATTGCCATACCTGCTTATACTGCCATTAAAGTGATTTTAAAGGCCTTTTTATCTGAAAATAAAATTGTAAAAAAGCTTACTAAAAACTTATAGTTTTTATTTGAATAAATCTATTTTAAATATTGATATACAAGAATTTATAAATAAAAATATAAATTCTGATATGACTACATTGGCCTTAAAAGGAAGTTCTTTTGAATCGGTAGAGACTAAAGCTCTTATTGAGCAGATTGAAGCCAAAAGGAAGTGTGAAAAAAAGTTACCCACCTGGTACAATTGTGATCAGATTTATTACCCAAACAAGCTCCATATTGAGCAGACCTCCTCTGAAATTACAGCAGCGTATAAATCCCGTTTGATCGATGGTCAATCCCTTATTGACATTACAGGTGGTTTTGGGGTGGATTGTTATTATTTTGCCACAGGTTTTGAGGAGGTCATCCACTGTGAAATAAATGAGGAATTATCTGAGATCGTTGCTCATAACTTTAAACAATTGGGCTGTAGTCATGTAAAACCATTAACCACTGATGGTTTAGACTATATAAGAAAGCGTAAAGCGGCATGGGATTGGATTTTTATTGATCCTTCACGAAGACATGATACAAAGGGAAAGGTGTTCTTTTTAAAGGATTGCCAACCTAATGTACCCATACATTTAAACCTGCTTTTTAGGCATTCCAAACATATTATGATTAAGACCTCCCCCCTTTTGGATGTATCGGTCGGGATTAGCGAATTGAGCCATGTTAAAGCCATACATGTTGTCGCGGTTAATAATGAAGTCAAGGAATTATTGTGGATTTTAGACCGCGATTATCATGGAGACATTGCTATGCATGCGGTAAATCTGAAAGCAGCCGAAACGGAGCGTTTTGATTTTAACTTAAATGAGGAAAAACTGGCTCGGTTAAGTTACGGTCAACCCGGTACTTATTTATATGAACCCCATGCAGCCATCTTAAAATCCGGTGGGTTTAAAACATTGTCCCAGAGGTTATCCATTTGCAAATTACATCCCCATTCGCATTTGTATACGAGTGATACCCTTCTCGAATTTCCGGGAAGAACATTTCATATCGAAACCGTCCTACCCTATAACAAAAAGGACTTTAGGCGTTTAGGGATTAAAAAGGCGAATGTCACCACCAGAAACTTTCCCGAGACCGTAGAACAGATTCGAAAAAAATTGAAGATACAAGACGGTGGTGCCTACTATTTATTTTTCACCACCGATTACCAAAATAACCTGATTGTAATCATTACCAAAAAACCAGAACACGGAACATAACCTTAATTCAAGGACCTAAACAGGCAAGTTCGTGCCCTATATTATGGGTAACATAAGGGATTACCCTACTAAATTTCTTGAAATCCCCAACTCCAGACCTCTTAATTCAGCGAGACCTCTTAACCGTCCTATGGCCGAATACCCGGGATTGGTCATCTTACCAAGATCATCCAACATCTGATGGCCATGATCCGGTCTCATGGGAATGGCATGATCGGTTCTTCCTTCAATTTTACGTCTTTGTTCTTCTTTTAAGACTTCGTAAACGATAGCAAACATATCGACATCGCCATCTAAATGGTTGGCTTCATAAAAATTGCCCATGGCATCCCTCTTGGTACTTCTTAAGTGTAAAAAATGAACCCGATTAGCAAATCGCTTGAACATTTGTATCAAGTCATTATCGGGTCTTACACCCAATGATCCTGTACAGAATGTGATTCCGTTAGAGGGTTCCGGAACCTGCTCAAATATATAGGCGTAGTCCGCCTCACTGCTTACTACTCGGGGTAATCCCAATATGGAATACGGTGGGTCGTCAGGATGAATACACATCAACACGCCAAGTTCAGCCGCGACAGGAATGATTTCCTTAAGAAATAAGACTAGGTGGTTCTTTAATGTATCAGCGTCTATATTGGCATACGTATCCAGGACCTCTTGAAATTGTTCCAGGGAGTAGCCCTCTTCAGCACCCGGTAAACCGGCGATGATATTATTGATTAACTTCTGCTTTTGCGCATCCGACATACTTTTCAAATAGGATTTAGCCCTTTCCTTTTGATCCATGGTATAGGAACGCTCTGCCCCCGGCCGTTTTAACAAATACAATTCAAATGCAGCAAAGGCGATGATGTCAAATCGAAGGGCCCTGGAACCATCCTCCACTTTAAAATCCAAATCGGTTCTTGTCCAATCCAATACAGGCATGAAATTGTAACATATTATTTTTATACCACAATGTGCTAAATGTCGTATACTTTGCTTGTAGTTTTCAATGTATTGCGTATAGTTGCCAGACCGCGTCTTAATATGCTCATGTACAGGAATACTCTCTACCACGCTCCATTTCAGACCGGCGTCTTCAATGATTTGCTTTCGTTTGTTAATTTCCTCGATGGTCCAAACGGAGCCATTCGGAATATGATGCAATGCCGAAACAATGCCGGTAGCTCCGGCCTGTTTGATGTCTTCTAACGATACGGGGTCTTTAGGTCCGTACCAGCGCCATGTTTGTTCCATAGTAATTTAATTCTTTTGGGTATTATACCCCACTATAGGCTGCGAATCCACCATCGATAGGTATAACCACACCGGTTATAAACGAAGAGGCGTCATCGCATAAAAATAAGGTTGAACTTATTAAATCCTCGGGTTCTCCATAACGTCCCATAGGAGTTTGATCGATAATTTGTTGTCCGCGTTGGGTTAAGCTTCCATCGGTATTTGTCAATAAGGTTCTATTTTGTTCTGTCAGGAAAAATCCGGGAGCCAAAGCATTGACACGGATACCAACTTTTGAAAAATGTACGGCCAGCCATTGCGTGAAATTCGATACTGCTGCCTTAGCACCACTATAGGCCGGTATTTTTGTTAACGGTGTAAACGCATTCATAGACGAGATATTTAAAATACTGCAACCGGGTTTACCCACCATATCACGAGCAAATATTTGTGTAGGGAGTAAGGTGCCGATAAAGTTTAAATTAAAAACGAATTTTATCCCTTCGGGATCGAGATCAAAAAAAGTTTTAAAGCCCTCAGTAGTGTTCTTCAAATCGCTTTCTAATAAAAAAGGATTAGAGGTTGTTCCTAAGGGATGGTTTCCTCCCGCACCATTTATTAAAATATCACAACTCCCCCATTGATCGTTCACTTTCGTTTTAGCCCCTTCCAGGGAACTTTTATCCAAAACATTGGCGGCTAAACCTATGGCTTCACCTCCGTCCTTAAGAATGGCCTCTGCGACCAAGTTGGCCGATTCAAGATTCAAATCCATTACGGCTATTTTGTGACCTTTTTTGGCCAGGGCTTTTGCCATCGTACTGCACAAAATACCTCCGCCTCCCGTTATTACTATTACTTTACCCATGTTTTTAAGTTTAAACCACACGCATTTATTGATGAACGTGTACGCACACGCAAATATAATAAAATTTTCGTGTGCGCACACATTATTAAATTAATTTTATTATTTTGCCAAGAATATGGTCGGTTTACGGATAACTGGAATCCATATTCTTACAGCATGGTCTATTAAAATGGTTACAATCAAGGATATAGCAAGAGAAGCGCAGGTTTCCGAGGGCACTGTGGACCGCGTCTTACACAATCGCGGAGGGGTTTCGAAACAAACGGAGACCAAAATTAAGGCTATCCTTAAAAAACATAATTTTACTATTAATCCTGTAGCCAGTGCACTGGCCTCCAAAAACAAATACCACATCGCGGTTTTAATTCCGAAGTTTAGTGATACCGATATATTCTGGAAATCTCCCTACATGGGGATCCAAAAAGCAGCCCATGACTATAGAAGCTTTGGCATTGACGTCCGTTTTTATCGGTTTGACCAATATGATTCCCGTTCCTATGAAAATCATTTTAAAGCCTTACTTAGAACAACACCTTCCATCGTCCTTGTTGTGCCGTTATTTCTGAAAGAAACCAAACGGTTTGTTGGTGAACTTGAGCAGCAAAGCATTCCGTATATGTTTTTGAATATTGATGTCCAGGGGTTTCATAACATGACCTTTATTGGGCAGGACTCGTATACCGCCGGGTACTTAGCAGGCAAATTGATGCATTCCATTTTTTCTGAAGACACCAATGTCTTAATTATTCATTCCAAGCATAATACTTCAGTAAACCAAACGGTTTCAAAGAGAATTGAAGGGTTTACCGATTTTTTTGCAAAACAGCATTTTAAAAACCGTCCTTTAATTTTAAAAATTGACGCCTTTAACACCTCAAAGGAAACCAAAGCGGCCATTACAACGTTTCTAAAAAAGCATCCTAAGGTGAAGGGCCTGTTTATTCCATCCAGTCGAATCAATATCATAGTTGATTGTATTGCCCCTGCCCTATTGAAGCACTATAGAATGATTGGGTTTGACAATACTCCAAAAAATATTGAATGTCTGGAAAATGAATCCGTCTCCTTTTTAATATCGCAGAAACCTTTCGATCAGGGTTACGAATCCATACAAGTCATGGCAGACTATCTGCTAAAGAAGAAAATCCCAAATGACAAAATATACCTTCCCATTGATATTTTAACAAAAGAGAATGTGAAATACAACGAGCGTAACGAGTTGTTATTTGAAATGGGGAATCTGTAAATCGGTTAACCTTACTGAAAATACCGCTATCGCAATGTCGACAGCCGAAGAATCCCTGTACGTTCTGACTTGGGGTTTGTTTTTAGATTAAAGTTCGTAAACATGTCGAACACCTTCGGATTAGAACGGCTTATATTATACCGCCTGGGTGAGGTAGAAATTAATAATATCGGCGGTTGAGACGATTCCTACTAATTTGTCCTCTTCCAGAATGGGAACGGCATGATAGTATTGCGTAGACAACACTTTTGCGACATCTTCAACACTCGCCTCTGTAGTTAAATAAAAAGGCTTTGGGGTCATGATATCCTTCACCTTTAAGCTCTTATAAACCTCTTGATCATCATTCATTCCGGCTCCGGAGATATTATACATAAAATCCACTAAACTCACCATTCCAACTAATTTATCATCCTGCAAAACAGGAATGTGATGGTGCCATTTTTTCTTTTCATAGATATGTTTTACATCCAAAAGATCTTGATTTGGAGTAACATAAACGACTTCTTTGGTCATTACCGGTACTACAGAATTCCTTTTCATTTCGTGAAATATTAATGGGTTATCGTTCTCCTTTTAAAATTAACCCATAGGTATCCGTTCTAAAATGATTTAGATCATATTACATCAAAGAATTTGTTAATACATTTAATACTGGTTACTTTAAATAATGAGTCATGAAAACGAAAACAATATTGGAGTTGCTCACCTTAAGTTCTAGTATATATGTCCTGGCCAGAGACACTAAATTTTTAGATAAAATAAACGAGCTTTCCGAAAAAGGAAAAAACAACATTAACAAATCAATGGCTGAAACCCTGGTGGATGAGAATGGTAATGAACTAGAATTTATGGATCGGGTCATTTTAAAAGTTCATGAACTTAAAGAAGAACTTCATGATAAGATAGAAGAACTGGTTGCCGAATTTTACAAAAAAATAAACATAGCGCATATAGATGAAATCAAGGCCTTAAACCAACAAATTGAAAAGTTAGACAGTACCGTGGCGCTATTGGAGGCCAGATTAAATAAATTGGAAGCTTAGACATGGGGGTCATTAGTGATACTATTAAAAGATTAAAATCCATCTCTAGATATAATCAAATTCTTAAGGTCCTAATGAAATATGGTTTTGAGGATTTTGTTCAATATCTGGAGGAAAACAGTCATTATAGAATTGTCCAGAAACTAATTCCGAATACCACAAAGAAACGCGTTGCCAAGTATAGTAAATGGGCTAAAATGAGGCTGGTATGTGAAGAATTGGGACCTACCTTTGTGAAATTTGGACAAATTTTAAGCAATAGGCCGGATCTGGTCCCTCTGGAATTAACCTTTGAGTTAGAAAAATTACAGGATCATGTGCCCCATATGTCCGAAACTATGGCCAAGTCTGTTGTGGAAACGGAATTAAATAATAAGGTGGAACACTTATTTGCCTGGTTCGAACCCATTCCTTTTGCATCTGCTTCTGTGGCACAGGTGCATAAAGTTACCTTACATTCCGGTAAACGCATTGCTTTAAAGATACAGCGACCCGGCATATATGAGGTGATAATTGAGGACATTAAGGTGATGTATAGAATTGCCCATCTCATAGAAAGACGAATACCATCCTTAAAAAGTTTTGATCCCGTGGGTCTGGTTAAAAATTTTGAAGCTTCCATCTTAAAGGAACTCGATTTTATTCATGAGTCCATTAACGTACAAAGGTTTTATAATAACCTCGCAAAGGATAATTCATTAGAACAATTTGCACGGGCACCCAAAGTATACCAAGAATTTACTACCTCAAAAGTTTTGGCTCTCGAATTTATTTCAGGCATAAAAATTGACAAAATTGAGGAACTGAAATCCCATGACATAGATATCAAGGTTACGGCCCGGCGTCTGGCCATTAGCTTTTTTAAACAGATTTTTGAATACGGGTTCTTTCATGCCGATCCGCATCCGGGGAATTTACTGGTCCTTCCCAATAATCATATTGGTTATTTGGATTTTGGTATGATGGGAAGTATGTTGCCCAGGGATATTTTAATTTTTGGAAAGTTATTTATAGCCATTAGCAACAAGGATGTAAAAAAATTAATTAGAGTTTTGCAACAACTGTCGAACAATGCCGCTATTCTAAACCGACGCGATTTGGAACTTGACATTAACGAGTTTATAGAAAAATATTACGTGAGAGATGTCCATAAAAATGAAATGAGCACCATATTAATGGAACTGAAGGACATTATTATTGCACACGGATTAAAAGTTCCGACCTATTTTTTCCTTTTTGCAAGAGCTTTGGTAACCATTGAAGGGGTTCTTGATAAATTGGATCCTAATTTAGAGCAATTTGAAATGGTAAAACCCTATCTAAGAAATAGTGTCTCAAAACGATACCACCCCATTACTATGGGTATGAAAATTGTTAATTCCATTGTTGAACTTACAGATTACATAGATGAATTTCCAATGGACTTAAAGAATGCCATACGTAAAATAAATTCGGGCCAAATCAAGGTAGATTTAACCCACAAGGGCATAGACCCCATGGTACACACCCTTCAAAGAATAACCAAACAACTCATTGCGGCCTTTATTATGGTGGCATTAATAATCGGAGCCTCCCTATTTATTATTTTTGAAATAAGTCCGCTTTGGAAAGGGATTTCTATATTGGGTATGGCTAGTTTTGCTCTGGCTGTAACTTTGGGCTTTGGAATGGTAACGAATATTAAAAAAGGGGATTATGATTATTGATCCTAAGTTCTTGGTTTTAAATCAACAAAAGCGCACCGGATATCCGGTGCGCTTTAGCATGATGTTTAAGACTTTGAAAATGCTTTTTTAAAATGCCCATAGGCTTCAGATATTTCATTTTGGAAATGTTCAAACCGGGTTTCTTCCTTTTTTCCGGTATATTTTCCCCTTAATTTATCTATAAAAGAATTAAAGTCCTGCTTTCCTTTTTCAAAAGACTCTTTGGCTACGTTGGTATCTTTTTTAAACTTTTGCTCTAAAATCTCCAACTGAATTTTAAATTGTTCAATTTCAATGAGTGTTAAGGCGTACATTCTATTTAAAGTTTCATTGGTTTTAATTTTTACTTCAATATCATGTAATAGTAAAAGCAATTGTTTTTTTTGCTTTTTAAAAACATCCTTAGTTTCCGCCTTGCCTAACGCTAATTGCACCCGAAGCTCATCAAATTTGGTATGAAGCTCTTCAATGTTTTCTTTAATAGGTTTTATTTTTTCTTCACTTTCATGGAGATAACGGTTAAATTTCTTTTTGACTTCTTCAAACTTATCTTTGGCCTCTGCTTTACCCAAAGCAGCTTTTACCTGGAATTCCTCTAATTCAACGGCCGACTTTCGAAGAGCCCTGATTAATTTATCTACAAATTGAATATCTGCTTTATTTTTCATGATAATAAGATTTATGATTAGCTTAAATATCCAAACAATATAGACTTTATACAATGATGCCTATCAGTTTTCCTTTGTTGCAATGGTTATCCTCTTACCCCGAAGAAACATGGATTAACTGCTATTCCAAACTAAACATTCAACTATAACTTCATGATTTTAATCATTTTATATGTAGTAGTGTTATCCTAACTTTAAAAATTAGGAATACAAATTTTATGATGAATTTAATTCTAATAAAGTCATTCTTCGTCGAAATCGGTGAACTCGCTTATTTTGCCAGAAGATTTTTTAAAGAACTTGTTAAAAAACCATTTGAATTTAGTGAGTTTTTAAAGCAATGCTTTCATATTGGAAACAGATCATTTCTTTTGGTGGGGGTTACGGCTTTTATTATTGGTTTGGTCATCACTTTACAGACACGACCAACATTAGAGGAGTTTGGGGCTGAATCATGGATGCCTTCCATGGTAAGCATATCCATTATAAGAGAAGTGGGCCCTGTTATTATAGCGCTGACATTCGCCGGACGCATCGCTTCTGGAATAGGTGCGGAACTAGGTTCTATGCGAGTGACAGAACAAATTGATGCCATGGAGGTTTCGGGAACCAATCCTTTTAATTTCTTGGTTGTTACCCGAGTTTTGGCCGCTACGCTGATGCTGCCTATTTTGGTCATTCTGGGCGATGCCATTGCCCTCTATGGTTCTTATATTGTAGAACACCTAAAAGGCGATGTGTCTTTCCAATTATATTTTAACAAGGTATTCAATGCCTTGGAATTCGGGGATATCATTCCAGCTACGGTTAAAACTTATTTTTTCGGATTTGCAATCGGATTGGTTGGCTGTTTTAAAGGGTATAATTGTAATAAAGGCACGGTTGGCGTAGGTAAAGCGGCTAATTCTGCAGTGGTTTTTTCATCGATGCTATTATTTATTATTGACTTTATAGCCGTATTTGTAACCGATATATTTTTTGAAATTTAATCATGACGCAATCACTCAACATAAAAGACTCCAAAACCTCTTTACCAATTAAAAGTCCCATACTTGAGATTAAGGATTTAAAAAAATCATTTGGGAAAAATCATGTTTTAAATGGATTCAATTTAGAACTTTTTGAAGGTGAAAATGTCGTAATTATGGGCAGGTCAGGATCCGGTAAATCTGTAATGATAAAATGCCTGGTAGGGTTATTGGAACCTGATTCCGGAAGTATTAAAGTCATGGGTAAAGATATTAGTACGCTAAACCCATTCGATTTAAATGCATTGCGTACCGACATAGGTTTTCTATTTCAGGGCAGCGCCTTGTATGACTCCATGACGGTAAGGGAGAATTTGGAATTTCCGTTACGACGCCATAAACGCAAATTTGAACAAGGGACTAATACTACTGATCTCGTTATTGAAGTCCTGGAAAGTGTGGGATTGGTCGATGCTATAGACTTAATGCCAGCGGAGCTCTCAGGAGGTATGCAAAGACGTGTGGCTCTGGCAAGAACCTTAATATTAAAGCCCAAAATTATTTTATACGACGAACCCACAAGTGGTTTAGACCCTATTACCGCTAAAGAGATCATTGAACTTATGAGACGTGTTCAGCATCAATACAAAACCTCATCACTGATAATAACACATGATGTAGACTGTGCCCGTGTGGTATCAGAACGCATTATTTTGTTGATAGATGGAATTAACTACTTGGAAGGAAATTTTGAACAGTTAAAACATTCAAAGGACGAAAAGGTTAAGGCTTTCTTTAAATAAAAAAACGTGGTGTCATGAAAAAAACATATATCCAGAAACTCAATGTAGGCATATTTGTCGTAATGGGATTAATTCTTTTTGTAATTGCCGTTTATTTAATTGGTAATCGCCAAAATATGTTTGTCAAAACATTTTCCATCAGTGCTAATTTCAATAATGTAAATGGACTAATGCAAGGCAACAATGTACGCTATTCGGGTATAAACATAGGAAATGTAAAATCAATTACCATGATAAACGATTCGACTATTAATGTGGACATGGTTATCGAAGAAAAAATGGTGAAACATATCAAAAAGGATGCTATAGCCACCATTGGTACCGATGGATTGGTTGGAAATATGATCGTAAACATTATTCCCGGGAAGGGAGATTCAAGGATGATATCCTCTGGAGATGTCATTCAATCTTATACAAAAATAGGCACCAATGAAATGCTCAACACCTTGAACGTAACCAATGAAAATGCGGCCTTATTAACCGCTAAACTACTTAATATAGCAGATGCTATGGCAGATAGTAAAGGAACCTTTGGCATGTTAATCAATGACACCATTGTATCTTCAAACCTCAAACAGACCGTGAATCAATTACGAATTATGAGTATTGAAGCCAACAAGTCCATGAAATCACTCAATGCCATTATTAATACCATAAACTTTAACGAAAGTGTGGCCGGGGTATTGCTAAATGACTCCCTTGAAGCACAAAAGATAAGAGATTTGCTTACCAACCTTGAAGTTACCACAGAGGATGTTAAAACCGTAGTAAATACGATAAACGAAACCATTATTGATTATAAAAAAGGTAAAGGTGCAGTGGATTACCTTTTTCATGATGAAGACTTTGTGAAAAATCTGGAGCAGTCCATTAAAAACATTAATGAGGGCACCGATAAATTCAATCAAAATATGGAGGCCCTGAAACACAATTTTTTAACAAGACGGTACTTTAGAAAATTAAACAGAGCACAAGGAAAGAAAGACTAGTGGGATAAGTCATTGGATCAGATTCGACCATATCCCATTAGTCTTATTTGCTTTTAATGATTTGGTGCTTTTTAACTTTAGTCTCGTATTAGACAAACTTCCTTTCTCTTCCTGTAAGGTCATCCACATCTATTTTAAATACCACAGGCACACCGTCTTTATAAATCTTACTGGAGAATTCACTCAAAAACTTCAAATCCTTACCTTCTTTTCGCTTAATAATAGCCTTGACGCCCTCTGAAAATTTATGCAAACTAATTTTGGCTGTACTGCCAAGAAATTCGTCATACGTTCCATAAACCACAACAGATCGCCAATTATTAACGGATTCAATCTCAGAGACTTCCAAAGAAACGGCATGGTTCATGCGTAATGCCTTTATTTTATGACCAACACTCGAATAACCGATAATGGCATTGGAAGCAGCATCATAATAAAAGGTTATGGGCAATACATAGGGATGATTATTGTAGATATAGGCCATATGACCTATATAATTATCCTTGAGCAAGCGAATACATTTGGATTTGCCTAGTTTGAGAATCATCGTAATACCGTTAAATAGTTTACTAATTTACCGGATACCACGAATTTATAAAATGATAAAAATCAGTTTGCTTTCAGTACTATAGAAGTTATTTCAGGGCGCATCCCTAATCGACCGGGAAATCCAATCCAGCCGAGTCCTCTATTGACGTGGAGATATTGCTCATCAAGATTATACAACCCTGCCCAATGCTTATACTTGTATTTTATGGGACTCCACGTTTTCTCCTTATAATTGAAACCGAGTTGCATGCCATGGGTATGACCGGAAAGGGTGAGTGCGATATCGGTATTTTCAATGACTTCGTCACCCCAATGACTGGGATCGTGTGAAAGTAATATTTTAAACGGTATATCTGCAACACCTGTCATGGCCTCTTCTAAATTACCGTATTGCTTAAAAGGAGGCCTACCCCAGTTTTCAACACCCACAATAGCCATTTTGTCACCATGGCTTTCGATGATTTCGGAGGTATTGAGTAGTAACCTAAAACCAATGTTTTTGTAAAACTGTTTTATTTTTTGAAGATTCTCTTGTTTTTCCTCAAGGCTGTCCCACTCGGAATAATCACCGTAATCATGGTTTCCCAAAACCGCAAATTTTCCTCGTTTTGCTACAAGCATGTTAAAGGTCTTCTCCCACCCTGTTAATTCCCAGGCGTAGTTATTTACAAGGTCGCCCGTGAAAAAAATAAAATCGGGCTGCAAATTATTTATCAGTTTAATGGCTTTTTGCAACACCTTGTAGCGGTAGTTAAAACCTCCTATGTGCAAATCGGATATATGGACGAGTTTTAGTCCAAGAAAGGCTTTTGGCAGACGGTTAAAATGTATGCTGTGTGAATGGATTTTAAAATGATACACAGATTTGAAAATCGCATATACAATAACAAAGAAAGGGAGGAAGCCCGAAAATAACCCCACCAATGGCACGATTACGGTCGATTCATTCTCAGAAATAATAAAGTTTCCAAAAAATAAAATTGATATAATAATGACAAATAGAATTTTGGGAATAAATGATGACACGGTTAGTCCGTATAATGACGAAACCAATACATGTTTTCGTCTCGGGTTGATATCATCCAATCTCACCTTTAGTACAATTATAGCAACGATAAGGCCTAAGGTAAAACACCAAAATAATATATGAATTATGTGTTTAAGTGTCGAAGAAATGAGTAATCTGGTGATATCTTGAAGCCAATAAAACGACAAAATATCCACCAGTAAAATAGCTATGCAAAGGAGTACAATGGAGAATAACGAATAGCTGCGCATGTATAATTAATTGGATGTGGAATTCTTTAATCGTCGTTTATCTTTTAGAGCCCAATAAATGCCCTTAACGTCCGAGGCCCATTCTTTATAAAGAAAAATAAGCGTAATTTCCTCAATTGTTTCTAAAACACCTATAACAATCATGGTGTAAAATAATACGTACTCCGGGCTAAAGAACAAGGACCATAAAATAAATACACTTTGTATTACGGCAGAGAGTTTAGCAAAATACGTGTGAAATGCTGTTGCCTTGCCATATTTCAGGTAAGCGAACAACATTTGAATGATATAAGGAATAAAGGCAATGAGGATTAAGGTCATATTGGCTGTAATAAAATCCGTTTCAAAATAAAATAGCCCAATAAGTCCAACGATAAGGGTAATCTGATCGCCAAATGAGTCCAATTGAGATCCCCTGGGACTTGTTATTTTTAATTTTCTTGCCAAATAGCCATCTATGGCGTCTGTTATATAACTGATAAGTAACACCCATGAAAACGCCAACCGGAAATCCAGCCCTATTAAGATTAACAGAAGGGGGGCAACCGCAATTCTGTAAAAGGAAAACCAATCCGCAATATTGAAGTTCTTAAAAGTGAGCATTTATTTTTATTTTTAGAATGGACACAGGATCATTTCAAATAGTTCATAACACATACGCTATTCCAACGGTAAAATAAAAGGTATTGTCTAAATCTTCTTTATAAACCTCCCCATCAGTTGTTAACGTGGCGGGTGTTCTTGGAATTACATAATATGGCGCCAATACAGCAAGAAATGGTTTATGCACAAACCAAATGGGTGCACTAAACGCTATGGCCATTAAACTAAATTTTTCGCTTTCCTCGATGACCAGCGATGGAACCATGGGTTGTGTGATATCTCCACCTCTATGTCCGGCACCTTTTTGACCTCCGGCACCATAACTTTTATTAATATAATATTCTTCGTAAAAATTTTGAGAACCAAAATACATACCAATGGTAGGTGACCATTGTAGTTTTTGGTTCTTTGTTGAAAAATCATGACTAATGCCGGAGGTTAGGAAAACATCAGATCGACTCTCATTGCTAAAAAACACTATCGCACCGGCTTCTATATTCACATAGTTAAAATCATAGACCATACTGGCCGTAATATCTCCTTCAATTTGCGACTTTACATTATAACTATCCGCGTTAAAAAAATATTTCGTAAAAGATAAATCTGCTGCAAATCTTTTCAGTGTAAAATCGTAGCCGGCTGTTATTAAAAATAAATCTATTCGACTTTCATTGGGCCTGGTTAAAAAGGAGAATGAACCCGTTGTATAAAATCCAGTTTTATTATAATATGTAATTGATGGAAACACATAAGGTGCACTTAGGCTATCCTTTCTTCCCATAAAAACAGCATCATTGGTGTAATTTAAACTAAATGATATGTAGGAGGCATCTTTATTTTTTACAGCCATGGCATTAGCATTGCCATCTTGTCCAATAGCCATATGCGATAGTAAGAGGAACAGTATAATAGGTATGAAACTGGGTCTGATTAATCTCATGATAATTATTATATAAAATTTAGAGAAGGGGTTTAATCTCATTTAAAACCCCCTTCTCTATTAAAATTATACGGCTCCTTTTTTCTTTAATTGTTTTTTAATCAATGATTTATTATGAATCCTGTTTTTCATTAAAGGCTTATTAATGGTCATTTTTCTATGCTGAAGCGTGTTTTTAAACATGACGCCATTCATGTTCAAACAGGCCCCATCCTGAAGTTGTAATTGTTTACGGTCTTTGGTCTGATATGACCCATCCATGTTCACAACCGTTCCATTATTTAATCTGAACGGATCATGAATTCTATTTTGAAACTCATTTCTAATTTGATACACCGCACCATCAATCATCATTATCTGATATCTATCTTGATTTCTTTGTTGAATTTGAGCCTCTGACAACCCTCTATTTTCGCGTTGAATTTTGTAGCGATATTGATATTCATTAAGAAATATAATACCATCGTTATCCAAACATTCTCCGTCTTTTAAGCGCAGTTGAACACCATTTCTGGTTAAATACGTGCCATCAGGATTTACAATGCTCCCGTCATTTAAGGTTATCTTGTCTTTTAACCGAATATGATCGCGATCCCGTATTTGTAACACATCGCCATCCACCAACATAATTCTATCCCGATCCCTCTCCTGTACTTTGTCCTGCGGTAATAATGCAGTCGTATTAAACACGACCAGCACTACCCATAAAATTATTTTTTTCATTGTAAAAAGTATTTAATATTAATTGATTAAAAATAACTTTATACAGAATTGGTGACAATGATAACGATCAGTTAAACACCTGTTTATATGTAACTTATATTACATTTATTGACTCATTAATCCGTATTAATTTTCACTTCGGGAATCTTAATTAATTCCAAAGTGGTAGACGCCAAAGTCACTTCACCATTGGTGGTTTTTATCTTTTTGTGAATCGCATCAAATAGCAGGTGTTTGGTAGATCGCCTTCTTTTATAATTGACAATATACCTGAGATTAAACTGGATCCAATTATCGGTCAGGGAAATAGCGAGTGTAGGGTCTAACATCGCAGCTTCAATATAATATTTATTCACCACCTCATTCCATTGGGATTTGGAACTGGCCGTAAATTCTGAAAGTATATTTGAAGCGATTTTAATAACGATTGATTTGGCCAATTCCACATTCGAATCATAGGTAATGGGCAGATTAAGCTCATCCCATATAAAAGGAAAATCTTGTGAATAGTTATAAATGGGTCCTTTAAAAACAAACGCGTTACTCAATTTCACTAAACGGCCACTGTAATTGTCACTACTTACCCACTGACCTATTTCCATCATAGTTGTATAAATGCTGTCCACATCAATAACATCGCCTTTAATACCATTAATTTCAATTCTATCGCCTGGCTTGTACACTTTCACTATGAAAATATACAAGGAGCCGGCAATGCTTAGAATGAGTTCCTGAAGCGTGATGGCAATACCCGCAGTAAATAGACCAATGGCTAGCGTAAAATCTTTTATATTACCCGTAAAATAAGAGAAGGTTAGTAATATTAAAATCACATAACCTATAATTTCAATTCCTTTTTGGGATTTATATCTGGCTGTTGAATCCGAAACTTGTCTTCTTAAAAATCTTCGAAGTAATTGAATAAGAATGAGGACAAATACAACAAGTAAAACATAGGCTATAATACTGTATAGGGTAGGGTTTTCTGCAATCCAATTTTTAATTTGTTCCATTTCTTTAGGTTAAAAATCTTCATACAATCGCAATCGGTTATGCAGTGCTCTTATTTCTTGTTTTAGAGCATGTACTTGCTCCAATAAATTATGAATAGCATCAATTCCTTCTATATTGATATCCAGATCATAATGTAACCGTACTATTTTTTCAACTTTATTTAATTCCCTCTTATGAATAAATAGATCATCCTTAAGTACGGTTATTTCTATGAGTTGAAATTCTTGCAAAGTATCCATAAAGGCCAAAGGAATCTTATAGTGCCTGCAAACCAATTGTACCGGTATTAAATCTGTTCTTTCCATTATGAACGCAATGTTTGTAGCTGTTTAATTAAATCCTTTTCCCGACTCGATAGATGGGTTGGCAATTTAATTTGATAGGTGATCACCAAATCCCCAAATTGTCCTTCTTTTTTATATTTTGGAAAACCTTTCCCTTTTAATTTAACTTTGGTGCCGTTTTGAGTTTCCGGTTTTATGTTCAGTTTTACTTTACCGTTAAAGGTTTCGACCATAAACTCTCCTCCAAGTAGCGCAGTGTATAAATCCAAATCAACGGTTCTGTAAAGATTCTCCTTATCTCTTTTGAATTTGGTATCGTTTATGATTGAAAATTCGATGAATAAATCTCCATTTGGTCCTCCATTGATCCCTTTACCGCCATGCCCCTTTATTTTAATAATTTGCCCGTTTTCAACACCAGCAGGAATAGTAATCCTAATGGTGTTGTTATTTACGGTCAGGGTGCGCTTGTGGGTCGTATAGACCTCTTTTAAATGCAGTTGTAATTTAGCGTTAAAATCTTGTCCCCTAAATTTAACCTGCCGGCCACCGGCCCTTGAAGAAGCACCACCAAACATATGTTCAAAAAAATCTGAAAATTCTGTTTGCGAATAACTACCGCGATCCCCTTGGTAACTTTGTTGATACCGTGCCCTCTGTTGTTCTTTTTCAATGTCCTTGGCATGCATCCAGTGTTCGCCGTATTGATCGTATTTTTTTCGGTTTTCGGGGTTACTTAAAACTTCATTAGCTTCGTTTATATCTTTAAATTTCTTTTCGGCAATAGCATCATTAGGATTTAAATCCGGATGATATTTTCTGGCCAGTTTACGATAGGCTTTTTTGATGTCACTTTCGGAAGCCGATTTCGTTAGACCCAGTATCTTATAATAATCAATGAATGCCATTTGCCTCTATAATAAAACAGAAAGTTAAGACCCCTATGGATGAAAAAAAATGATTTACATCATGTAAAGGAAGTTAGGATATAATCCGGCCGTCTTCCATGGTCAAGATTCGATTGGTTTGCTTAGCAAAATCTTCATCATGGGTGACCACCAATAACGATAATCCTTCATCTTCACTCAATGTTTTGAAAATTTGAAACACATTTTCGGAATTATGACTATCCAGATTTCCGGTAGGCTCGTCCCCCATAATTACAGCCGGATTATTTATTAAGGCTCTCGCTATGGCCACACGCTGTTTTTCACCTCCTGAAATGCGAAATGCCTTTTTTTTCGCTAAATGCTCAATCTTAAGCATTTTAAGTTTTTCCATGGCATCATGCTCAATTTCTTGATATGATTTTTCTGCTAGTTTTTTTGCTGGCAACATGACGTTCTCCAAAACCGTAAAATCAGATAACAAATAATGAAATTGAAATACAAATCCAATATGTTTATTTCTTATGGCAGACAAATGATCTCTACTCTGATTGGTTATAAGCTTATCGTTTAAATATAATCCCCCCTCATAATCGGTATCCATGGTTGATAATACGTATAATAAGGTGGATTTCCCACAACCCGATTTTCCCATAATGGAAACAAATTCGCCCTTATTCACGCTAAAATTTATATCCCTTAAAACGTGAAATAATATGGGTTTTTTAAAATACTTATTGATATGTCTTGCCTCTAATACAGTGCTCATTTATTGTCTTCTAATAATCTTAACAGGGTCTATTTTCTTTGATTTTTTCGATGGTAAATACCCAGCTAAAAATGTAGATACCAAAGCAAAGGTAAACCCAATTACAAAGAATAACGGATTCATGTTTATGGGATAAGTCTCAATGGTTGGCAACGCTTCTGTTTTAAATGGAATGGTGTCGATTAAACTGGTCAAACCATACCCAATAAGCAAACCCAAAATGCCCCCTACAAAACCAATAATCATAGCCTGACTCATAAAAATAAATTGCACATCTTTACCGGAGAAACCCGTGGCTTTCAAAATGGCGATATCGTTCATTTTCTCATAAATAAGCATATTTAAAATGTTATAAATACCAAATCCCGCAACAATAAGTAAAGTAATGGAAACCGCATAAGTAATCAAGTTTCTAATGGTAGTTCCTGTCTCAAATTGGGCATTGGCCGTTTTTATGTCCACAGCTTTTAAATCAAATTGCTGTTCTATTTTTTTTGACAAGGGAACAGCGTCTTCGATGTTATGAAGTTTTACACTAATGTCCGTTATATAGTTATTGGTTTCTCCTAATATGCGCTGAACGGTTTTTAAGTTTGTAAAACTTTGGATCGCATCTAAATCTGCGATTCCGCTTTGATAAAATCCCACTATTTTTAATGAAAATACACCACCACTAATAGGACTGACCTGGACACGATCACCAACTTTTAAAGACATCTTTTTTGCAATACCAATACCCAATAATATCCCATTATCCGAATTGTGCAGAGCTTCGGAAGACCCATCGACGATATAATCTCCCATTCTAAAGAACCTGGCCTCGTCTAGTGGGTTTATCCCGGTAAGGTTTCCTCCTATTTCAATAGAACCGGCAATATAAAAAATTTGCGTTTTTACCTGTGGTAAGGCCCCCATTACACGGTCATCTTCATTAAGATAATCGATGATGGGTAAAGCGTTATGAATTTTTTTCTGACTTAATTTGGGCTTTATGGAATGGACCACATTAAAACTGTTTTTAAACGCATCATACAAATCAACGGGTTGCTTTTCGGATGGTTCAATTTCATTATAAACATGGATATGCGGGGTCTGATTTAAAATTAAATCGTCTAACATGGCATTTAGGCCGGTCATAAAACAAACCAGTGTTATGTAGGAACCAATGCCAAAAGTTACGCCCAGAGAGGCAATGGTCGTTTGTTTTATTTTGGTCAATAAATGCGTTTTTGAAATGCTTAATATCAGAGGCCAATTGGTCATTACTCCGGTTTATAAATGTAAGTGTCCTTGGTTATACCAGATGTGATCTCAACAGATTCCAAATTTTGTAAACCTGTGGTAATGGGTGTTAATCCATCATCGGTTCTTACCATGTTACGTTCTATTACATAGGCCTTGGGAATGGATAAAGCACTATCTTTTTTTGCTATAATAATATTGGCTTCGCCTGAAAGACCAGGGTATAATACTTTGGGTGGATTTTTAAAAGTGGCTTCTATTTTAAAAGTCTGATTTCGTTCGTCCTTTTTAGGATATATTTTAGAGATACTTCCTTTAAAAATAGCACCATCATAAGCGTCTAAATGGATTAAAACATCTTGACCAATTGTAATTTTAACAATATCGACTTCATCCACAAGCATGTCAATAATAAAATTATTGACACTGCCAATGGTAGCCAGGGGTTCCATAGTACTGACATTTTCTCCCGGCTCCTTATAAAGGGCGTATACCTTTCCATTAATTTTACTTTTTACGGTAAAATCCTTCGTACTTATTAATGCGGTCTGATAGTTGTTCTCGGATTGCCTTAATGCGGTTTGTAATTCATTTTTAGATCGATCGTATTTATTCTGAAGGCTTTGTAACTCATTTAATGACAGTTCATAATTCAGTTTTTTTGTATCGAATTCAATCTTGGAACCTATATGCTGATCCCAGAGCTTTTTTTGTCTGAAATAATTTATGGAATCATTTTTGTGTCTCAGTATTGCCGCATCGATTTGATCTTGAATGCCGCTTAAAATTGCCGCCTTCCCTTTGTAATTCTCTTTGGCCAACTCCAAACTGAATTTGGCATTTTGGGCATTGAGTTTTGGGGCGTTGTTAATAATTTGCACCAGGGGGTCGTCTTTAGCAACAAGGTCCCCCTCTTCTACCAGATTGGCATCCAAAATACCGGAAACCTTAGCATAAGCATGATATAGACTATCCGGCTGAACGGTTACTGAAGAATATACGGATTCGGTTAACGGTCCAACCGTGGGTAATATGCCATCTCCTGTCTTATGGCACGATATCATGAGGAAAAGCAGACTAAACGATGATACAAGCTTCATAATCAATAGGCTAATTGGTCTTGTATGAGAAGATATTCATTCAAATTAATGGCATCAATGGCACCAACAAGTTTATCGTCCTTTGTCACGGGTACAAATGCGTTCTTACTGGAAAAAATGATATTGTAAATATCATCAAGATGGTCCGTGTGCTTTACTGTTTTAAACGTTGTGTCCATAACATCTTTAACCAAAATATCCTTATTGGAGTTTCCAATAATCTGTTCAAGGTATAAAATACCTTTTATTTTATGGTTTTTTACAACAATAAAGTTTGTCTCTGTGCCCGAAATTATTTTGTTAACCACCAAATCCAAAGGGTCCTCCGGTTTAAATGTGGTTATAAAAATCATCATGGCTTCTTCAACACTATGCCCTTTTAATAATGCTAAATGCTGAATTAATTGATTTTCGGCATAGGCTCCTAAATAAATGAACAGGGCTATAATGACTAAAAAAGGAGAAAATAGTAACCCCGCCAATAAAAATAGTACTGCAATAACCTGTCCAATGGTAGCAGCAATTTGGGTGGCTTTAACACGAGATAGTTTTATGGATAACAGGGCTCTTAAAATTCGGCCGCCGTCCATGGGAAAGGCCGGGATCAAATTGAAAATGACCAATCCCATGTTCACTAAGAACAAATAGAAAAGAAAGTTTTGAAAAGAAAAACCCATGAGAACTTCAAATGTTTCCGTAAAGTTAGATCTCATGAACTCATCTACGGGAATAATAATATACAGGAACATGGCAATCATCACATTGACCAATGGACCGGACAGTGAAACGACAAGTTCCTGCTTTGGCGATTCTGGAATACGTTCCAAACTGGCCATACCACCAATGGGCAACAAGGTTATTTTTTTTGTGAGAATACCAAAATGCCGTGCTGCTAATGCGTGTCCCAATTCATGTAAAATGACGCAGGTAAATACCGCAAAAATCAAAATGATATTAAAAAATATACTCGCCGCATTACCGCCTCGCTTTAATTCGCTTATAACCACCCAGGCTATTAAAAAAAAGAAGGTCCAATGCAATACTATTTTTATTCCTGAAACACGACCTAAATTTAGGTTAGCTTTCATTTATACTCCTGATCATTAGTTATTGACACGATTCTCCATTTCTTATTCCCTGAGATTACAGCATAAAGGTCATCGGTAATTGGTCTTGAAGTTATTTTGGGCGGAGATTGTAAATAGCCCTTGTCCAATACCACATTAACCCCTTTTGGATTTAAGTAATTTACGATGTTACCCTCAATATCAATAATGACTTCAAAATATTTATAATTCACCACATTTTTTCCTAAAACTTCATTATCCCCAAGCCTTTCCTTGATGATATGTAATGCTATGGCTTGACCGTTATTAAAGTTTGAAGCATTTAAAAATTGGGGTACTATTGCGGTTTTACCGGTTTTATCGATATATCCAAAATAGAGTATCCCATCTATTTTTTTTGAGATTAAAGATCGGTCATCATTAAAAACAGGATATTTATAACCATCCGCCATGGCGGTTGTGACCAAATCATCCCGAAAATCAATGATCAAAAGGCCATTATGGTTTATAAACCCCCAGGAGTTCCCCTTCTGAACAGCTGCAACGCCGTCATTAAAAGGGGCAATGTAATCCAATTCCTCAGTAATTTGTGCAGACACAAAAAACGGGCAAATTAAAAGTATAATAAATAGATTTTTCATGACAGTATATTTTAATAGTAGTGATCAAATTTAGGAGGATTACCCCAATTTTAAAATGATATTCATCATGATAAAAAGGCCTTCTTCATTAGAAAGCATGTATTTATGGGAATGTTTTATACGGTTTGAAGTTTGCTTGACGTGATTCCCTAAATCAAGGTCAAGAATCATGACCTGGTAAATAAAATCATTTGCATAAAAAGTTAAAAAAGCATTATGCCGTATAATTATGACATAAGTCATTCATTTTAACATAAAAAAGCTCTTATTTAGTCTATTAAATTCCATCCAAAGCGTAATTATATGTTTCAACAAGATCAGGAAATATTTAACATTCTGTTGGAAATTATTTCTGAAGGGGTCATTATTGTTGATAGTCACCAAAAAATAATGGAGGTTAACAAAGCCTCCGAAATAATTTTCGGGTATACCAAAATGGAATTAACCGGTAAGGATCTCAATTTACTCATTCCATCAAATTATCACAAAAGTCATTCTTTATATTTCAAGAAATTTATTAAAAGAGGGAAACGCCGTAAAATGACTGATGCCACAGATATTTATGCCTTAAAAAAGGATGGCACTATTTTTTCTGTAGAAGTTGAATTAAATCCTTTTTCTATATATGACAAAACCTACGTCATGGCCTTGATCAAGGATATTTCAGAAAAAAAAGAGATTACAAAGAATCTTATGCTTCGCACGAAAGCGTTACAATCTGCTAACAATGGCATAGTCATTACAGATGCCCTAAAATATGACAACCCGGTTATTTACTTTAATTCGACATTTCAAAAGCTCACAGGATACTCCGAGGAAGATATATTGCATAAAAATTGCAGGTTTTTACAGGGCAATGATAAAGATCAAAAAGCCCTTGATGATCTTAGAAAAGCCATTAAAAACGGGGAAAGCTGTCAGGCCAGATTGCGAAACTATAAGAAGGACGGAACCCTGTTTTGGAACGATTTATATGTGTTTCCCATAACAGACGCCAATGGTGTGGTAACCAACTTTATCGGCATTCTAAATGATATAACGTCAAGAAAAAAAGAAGAAGAGGAACGTGAATATTTGGCTTCTATTTTTGATGAATCCCTAAATGAAATCTATGTTTTTGATGCCAGCACCCTAAAATTTATCAATGTAAACTATGGGGCACAAAAAAACATCGGGTATACTTTAGAGGAATTGAGGAATATGACCCCAATTGACCTTAAAACAAGTGGAGAGGACATTACATTTAAGAGGGCTATTGATGTTTTATTAAAAAAACATATAGAGAAATTAGAATTTGAAAGTGAGCATAAGCGGAAAGATGGCACTACTTATCCGATTGAAGTGCATTTACAACTATCAACTCTAAATGGTCGAGAGGTGTTTATTGCCATTATTCTGGACATAACAGAACGGAAAAACTACACCACAAAACTTGAAATGAAGGTTGAAAAAAGAACACATCAGCTAGAATTAGCTCTGAATAGAGAAAAGGAACTCAACGAATTAAAAACGAAGTTTTTATCGTTAGTCTCGCACGAATTTAAAACCCCGTTAAGTGCCATTTTAACATCAACCGAATTATTAGGTAAATATCCGTTACAAGAACAGCAGGAAAAACGAAAGCGACATATTAAAACCATAGAGGATAAAGTTCATTTTTTAAACAATATCATCAATGACTTTCTATCTGTTGAAAAACTCGAAACGGGTAAAGTAAATTATAAGTTTGATCAATTTAAGCTCAGTAAGGTGGTAAATGAGGTGGTGTATGATGCCAATATGCTTCTAAAGGAGAGACAGCAAATAAAATACCCGGAAAATATTGATGATTTATCCCTTTACCAGGATGAGAAAATAATTCAAGTCATTCTTTCCAATTTACTATATAATGCCATAAACTATTCCCCCGAAGGATCAACGATAGAATTGCACATTGAACAAAATGAAAAAACAACCACTGTTACCGTAAAAGATAATGGTATGGGCATACCGGAAAAGGATCAAAAACACATTTTTGAACGGTATTTCAGAGCCCATAATGTTGAAAACATCCAAGGCACCGGTATAGGCTTAAATATTGTAAAAAGCCATCTGGAGAATTTAGGGGGGACCATATTTTTTGAAAGCGTGGAGCATCAAGGGACCACCTTTGTGATAAGTTTTCCAAATATAGCACAGCCATGAAAACCGTATTACTCATAGAAGATGATACCAGTTTAAGAGAAAATACTGCAGAACTTTTAGAGCTCTCCAACTATAACGTTTTAAAGGCTTCCAATGGCGTGATAGGTGTAGAAATGGCTAAAAAGTATTTGCCCGATATTATTGTTTGTGATATTATGATGCCCGAATTAGATGGCTATGGCACTTTGGACATCCTTTCCAAACATAGCCCTACAAGATTAATACCTTTTATATTTCTATCTGCTAAAACCGAACGTCATGAGGTTAGAAAAGGCATGAATTTAGGTGCGGACGACTATATTACCAAACCTTTTACGGAAGATGATATTATTAGTGCCATTGAAAGTCGATTGGCAAAAGTTTCCATTTTAAATGAATTGAAACGCGGTAAAGAAGAAAGGAAGATTATGCCGTTTCATGAAAATGAAATTAAAACACTAAATGACTTAAAAAACTTTTTTGATGATTATGGAGTCGAACTACACTTCAACAGAGATGATGTTATTTATCATGAAGGCGATCATTCCAATTACATCTACTTAATTGAAAAAGGTGCCGTGAAATGTTATCGCATTGATGAGCAGGGTAAAGAATTGGTAACGGCCTTGCACAAAGAAGATGATTTATTTGGTTATACCTCATTTACAAACAATATGCCACATCAGGAAACTGCTACGGCCATTGCCCATACTAAATTATTGGGTATATCCATATTGGATTTTAATGACGTATTAAGCAAAAATCACAAAGTTGTTCTGGAACTCATAGACCTCTTAACAGATGATCTGTCTACTATAAAGGAACAGTTGTTAGAAATGGCTTATGGTACAGTGAATAAAAAAACGGCTTCAACCATCCTAAAATTTGCTGAAAAAATTAATCGTAAACCTGACGATCCCATAAAAATTTCAAGAAGTGATCTGGCCAGTGTGGCTGGTATTGCTCCGGAAACATTGATAAGGGCATTAACCGAATTCAAAAAACTGGGCATTATAAAAGCAGAGGGCAGAAACATTAAAGTGATAGACCTTAAAAAACTAAAAAGTATTACCTAGTTTCGGGAGCTCTAGAGTTAAAATGATAAATATCATTTCATCTGAAGTAACTACGGCCTAATTTAGTAGGTAAAGAGACCATTCGATGAAAAACATTTTATTACCTACAGATTTTTCGGAAAATTCTTGGAATGCCATAAAATATGCGATTCATTTTTTTGATACCGTCCCCTGTAATTTTTATTTGTTACATATTATCCGGGTAAGCGACAATTTTTTGGATGGCTCACCTTATATTGCAACGGAAGAGGTTTTGGAAGCCGTACACAAAAAACCTTCTAAACAAAAATTACGCAAGGTATTAAAGCGAATCTCTGAACATTTCCCCAACAATCCATACCACAGTTATTACAGTATGACCGACTACGACTTTTTTATCGAGTCCATACGTAAGCATGTGGAGCAGAAACAAATAGATACCATAGTCATGGGAACCAAAGGGGCCTCAGGTTTAAAGGAAATTATTATTGGAAGCAACACGGGTGATGTTATCACCAAAGTGAAATGTAATCTCCTGGCAGTTCCTGAGCAGGCCAATTTCTGTAAAATCAGAGATATTGCCTTTGTAACCGATTTTTCCTTGAATTACAATATTCAAATATTACAGCCCTTATTTGAGATTACTGAACGAAACAAGGCGGCCTTGCATATCCTTCATATCAGTAAAAACAAAACGAGTTTAAATACAGAACAACAGATAAATCGTGAGACTTTAGGGGATTATTTCATTAGCATAGATTCCAGATTTCATTATTTAACAAATACAAAACTGGAAGATGCGATCCAAGGTTTTGTAGAAACCCAAAACATAAATTTAATCTGTATGGTGGCTAAAAATTTAAATTATTTTCAGCAAATATTATTTCATTCAAAAATCGAAAAAATAAGTTATCACATAAAAATTCCTTTTTTGGTGTTACATGAAAAAAATTAAACATTATGGACATTTCAATATTCTTGGCAAAATTCTGGGGTTGGTATCTTATCATATTCTTCTTGATTTTAAGTCTCAATCCCAAACGAATAAAACAAATTTTTACCGATTTAAAAGATGAAAAATTCCTGATTATTTCATCGTTTATGGCGATTTTATTTGGCCTTATAAACATCCTATTGCACAATATATGGGAACCCAATTGGAAATTTATTATCACACTCATGGGTTGGATATCCCTTATATTGGGTCTGTTGTTGTTTATCTTCCCAAAACGGACCATTGCATTTCTGCAGTTCATTAACATTAAACTGGTGCAGGTTATTTATACATTGCTGTTTTTTACGGGATTGTTTTTACTAAACATGGTTTATAATATTGTTCCTTTTTAATGAATAAACTGATAAATATCATATTTTAACTCTAAAAGTTAATTTATATTAGACGCTAATTAAAACGTTCTTTACTTAATAGTTATCTTAAAATCTAAGCTTTGTTATTGAAAGATGATAAAAGCTACAAGGTGTTTAAAGTATTAATTACCCGGGAAAACCCAATAATATTGATCTTTTAAAAAATTATATTGAAGAAAACCGAACGTTAATTAATGGCATTAAACATTTTGGAGAAACAGGAGATTTCGATCTCCTGTTTCTTAAAGAAAAATAGTGTTGTTAAATTTAATATTTAAAGCACTATTAGAAATATTTGGCGGTATTGACTATCTGAAGAATTAATATTACTCGTAATGGAAATATTGATGTTTTGAAAAGGATCGTTAATAAAATCAAATATTTCAAAGAGGAAACAGGAAGTTCATCCTTCCTGTTTCTTTTTAACATAGGCTATTAATCATTTTGCATATACTAGTTGGTGAAAAAAGAGAGGGATGGACTTTTGCATTCCTCTTTTTTTATTAGCAAGGTTCCATTCAAATCCTATCAAATCTGAAATTTCAACCTGATATATATCATTGTATCAGGGTCTTATAGTCTTTAATTTTAAAGATAATACTATCAGACATGAGAAAAATATTGATATTAACCGATTTTTCAGACCATGCATTTAACTATGCGGCAGACTTATTTAAATATGAGATTTGTTCGTTTTACATCATGCATGCCTACCAGGATGATAGTGATGCACCGGAAATCAATAGCGAGGAAACAAATTTAGAGACTATACTTACTGATACCGCTACAATAGCTAAAAAGAAGCTAGAAAAAACCATAAAAAGTGTTACCTCCACCACTCCAAATCCAAGACATTCGTACCATTTAATTTCAACAAATCATTCACTTTTGGAGGAGGTAGACCATCTGGTTGAGGAACAAAATATCGATATCATTGTGATGGGTGCTAAAGAGCAGAGCCATCACAAAAATATAACCTTTGGCAGCCATACCCCTCAAGTGATAAAATATGTAAAATGCCCCGTATTGGTTATTCCCGAACAATGTGATTACAACAAACCCAAACACATTCTTTTTCCGACGCATTATTTAATCCCCTACAAAAGAAGGGAATTGAAACTCTTCAGCGAAATAGCTTATTCATACCGGGCTGTAATTGATGTTCTTTACAACACCAAAAGTAAAAAACTTTCAGCCCATCAAAAAGATAATCAACGGTTTTTGAATGAAGAACTAGGTAAAAATCAAATCCATTTTAAAACCTCAAGCAATCAAAATATCACGGATGCCATACGGTCTTACATAAAACACAATGAAATAGACATGCTTGTTCTTGTAAATTCAAACCACCTGACCTATGAAGATATTATTTTTAAAACCACCCTGGATGAAATCATCTTAAACCTTGATATTCCATATTTAATATTACAAAACAGGGAAACCTGATGGGTTATCTCAATTTAAACGATACATATCATGAAAAATATTCTTCTCCCCACCGATTTTTCCGATAATTCATGGAATGCCATTCAATACGCCGTACAACTATTTCAAAATACCGCTTGTAACTTTTTTTTACTTAACACCTATACTCCAGAAATCTATCATTTAGAATATGTTTTGGTAGAACCTGAACAATTTGGCATGCACAACCAGGCCCGTGAAGACGCTCTTGAAAACTTATATGCCTTAAAAAAACGAATTTCAAATGAGCTGCCGAACCCTAAACATACCATTGAGCAAATAGCATCATTCAATGCCTTAATTCCTGAAATTAAAGACATTATTACGGAAAGGCGGATAGACTATGTCATTATGGGCACAAAAGGGGCCTCCGGTGCTAAAGAGATTTTAATGGGAAGTAATACCGTACATGCCTTTAAACATTTGAATTGCCCCGTTTTGGCCATTCCAAGCGATTTTTCATTTGTAAAACCAAACGACATCTTATTCCCAACCGACTATAAAATAAACTATAAACAACATCATTTAAAACCCCTTTTTGATATCATAGCCCTCCACCAGTCCAAAGTTAATGTTATACATGCTACCTATGGATATGACCTATCGGAATTACAGAAAAAAAACAAGAGAAAGCTTGATAAACTCTTTAAGAATACAACACATTTGTTTTATCACGTGAGCAACCAAACCGTGGAAGAGTGCATCTCGAAATTTCAACTAAAAGAACATATTAATCTTTTAGTCATGATCAATAACAAGCACTCGTTTTTTGAGAACTTGTTCTTTAAATCAACGATTAACCAAATAGGGTTTCATCTTAATGTCCCATTTTTGGTCATTCCGGAAAACATGTAAAATGCCAAACCAAAGAACACATGAAACGGAAAATTTTACTGCCCACCGATTTTTCAGATAATGCATGGAATGCGATCATCTATGCCCTGAAGCTCTTTAAGCATGAGTTCTGCACATTCTATTTATTGAATTCCACATTCATTCAAATTTCAACACTCTCCTATTTTTCAAATAAATTGTTAAAATCCATTGAGCAAGACGCTTTAAAATCGTTGATGGACTTAGAAGAATTAGCCGAATCCACAAATGCCAATTGTAACCATGACTTTCAGATTATTCTAAGTCAGGAAAATTTAAATACGGCATTAAAAAAAGCCATACTGGAATGGGATATCGATTTGGTTATCATGGGTACTAAGGGTGCTACTGGTGCCAGGGAAGTGTTTTTTGGCAGTAATACCATACACGTTATTAACAATTTAAAAAATTGCCCGGTGCTAATCGTTCCCGAAACCTACGATTTTTTGGTTCCTGTTCAAATAGCCTTTCCCACCGATTATAACCGGTTTTACAGCGACAAAGAATTACGACCAATAAAGCTGTTAGCCGATCTCTACGATGCCAAAATTAGAATAATGCACATCAATGCTGAAGAAAATCTCAATGACATTCAAGAGTACAATCTAAATAAGCTTAAACAGTATTTAGACCATTACGATTACTCATTTCACTGGATGCCAAAATATGGTAATAAAGAAATGGAAATAAATGATTTTATAAGAGAACTGGATATCAATATTCTGGCTATGGTGAACTATAAGCACAATTTCATGGAAAAAATAACCCATGAACCTGTAATTAAAAAGATAGGATACCATTGTAAAATTCCTTTTATGGTCATACCGGAATAAACTGGAATAAAATTGTACCAGTAACCAATTCACATCCAAAATAATACCATAACCTTATGGAAACTCCTAGTATTAATATCACTAAATCTTCAGGCGAAAGGGTAAAATTTTCATTAGCTAAACTCAAAGCGTCCTTAAAACGCACAGGAGCAGATGAGCATACGGTCGATCAGATTATTGATAAAGTCAAGGATGAACTTTACCCCGACATATCAACAAAAGAAATTTATAACAGGGCCTTTGCTCTACTTAAAAAAAAGAAGAGGGTTTTAGCCTCTAAATATAAACTTAAGAAAGCCATTTACGAACTTGGTCCTACAGGATTCCCTTTTGAGCGATTCATAGGTGCCATTTTAAAATATTCCGGTTATACCGTCGAAATTGATACTGTCCTGAACGGGCAATGCGTTACCCATGAAATAGATGTGTTGGCCCATAAGAATGGTGAAACAACAGTTATAGAATGTAAATTTCATAGTGAAGAAGGGCTTAAATGTAATGTTAAAATTCCACTGTATATACATTCCCGTTACACTGATGTAAAGGCTTATTGGAATTCAAATCCCAAAAACAACTCTAAACTCACTAAAGGCTGGGTAGTAACAAACACCCGCTTTACCGAAGATGCCATACAATATGGCCAATGTGCTAACTTATATTTATTAAGTTGGGACTATCCAAAAAATGATGGTTTGAAGGACCGCATAGATCGTCTTGGATTGTATCCTATAACCGTATCGACATTGCTGTCCAGACGGGAAAAACAATTTTTATTAAGTAGGGACATTGTGCTATGCAGGGAATTAATCGGTGATGTTTTTTATCTGGACCATTTGGGGATTTCTGAATTACGAAAGCAAAACATTTTAAATGAAATACAAATGCTCTGTCGGCATTAAAGGCTTATGGATAGACATGTCAACATACATTTTCTGGGAGCTACCGAAGTGGTAACAGGATCAAAATTTCTTATTGAAACCTCCGAAATTAATATCCTTATCGACTGTGGTATGTTTCAAGGATTAAAAAATTTAAGAGAGTTAAACTGGAGCCATTTACCGGTGGATGTTAAAAGTATTGATGCGGTTTTGCTCACCCATGGCCATTTGGACCATGTTGGGTATTTGCCAAGACTATTAAAACAAGGGTTTATGGGAAAAATTTTAGGAACCGCCCCTACACTATCCATTGCTCAAATTATTTTAAAAGACAGTGCCAAAATACACGAGGAAGAAGCAGAGAGAGCCAACAAAGAGAAATACACAAAACATACACCGGCCTTGCCGTTTTACACCGTATTGGAGGCAGAAAAGACGATAGAACACTTTCAAGTGGAAATGCTTGACCAATGGATCTCCTTGTCCGAACATGTCGCTTTCCGCTTTCAGTACAATGGACATATCATTGGGGCAACATTTATAGATTTGGATATAAACGGCAAGCGCTTTGTGTTTTCAGGCGATATCGGTAGACCTAATGACTATTTATTGGACAATCCAAAAAAGCCGGAGTGGGCCGATATTTTAATTATGGAGGGTACCTATGGCAATCGGTTGCACCCTAAAGAGGATGTTGAAGGCCTGCTTTCCGCTTTGGCAATGGAAACCATTAACAAAAGAGGAAACCTTATTATTCCAAGTTTTGCTGTTGAACGGTTGCAAACCCTCATGTATGTGTTATGGAAACTATATCAAAAAAACAGGATCCCCAATATTCCAATCATTATTGATAGCCCCATGGGCAATAATGTTTTAGAGGTCTTTGAACGTTTTCCAAAATGGCATAAATTGTCTCATGAATCCTATAGAAACATGTGCGCCCATGTGACCCTTTTAGAATCATACAGAGAAACCTGGGATAGCATCGATGACCAACGCTCAAAAATAATTATTGCAGGAAGTGGGATGGTCACTGGTGGTCGTGTGCTCACCTATTTACAACAACTCATAGATAATCCCAGTACAACCGTCTTACTGGTGGGCTATCAGGCCGAAGGTACCCGGGGCAGACAACTGGTCGACGGTGCCCACGAAATACGAATCTTTGGAAAATATTACCCGGTAAATGCCCAAATTAAGCATATAGAAAGTCTTTCGGCACATGCCGATCAGAATGAGATATTGGATTGGACAAATAGCATTAAAAACATTCCGGAGAAGGTGTTTTTAATTCACGGGGAAGCGGATGCGCTTAATACCTTGCGTATTAAAATTAAAGACACCTATAACTGGAACGCCACTATACCGCATTTGTACGATGCGGAAACCGTATTGATATAATTTAAAAAAATCACAACATGGAAATAATCAAAAATTATAAAAGTTACAATGACAACAAGTCCATTGATGAGTTACAATACAACCTATCACTGGAAATCGATACCCTGGAAAATATGAAGTTAGAGCTGGCCTTTTATAACCACTTATTGGATAAGCCCATATTTAAGGAACACACTATAAATTTATATGAAAGACTTTCAGATCTTAAACATGAAATCCAGGAGTTAAATACTAAAAGAATTGACTTGCTAAACGCCATTTATTCACATTCAAATCATATAAATATTAAGATAGAATGCGATGATATCGCTTGTGACACCTTTTTTATAAAGGAACATGATGCTATTGAATTAAAAATATTCAATTTTAACCGTACTGTAGCCAACTTCAAATATAATTTATTTCAATATCTGGACAGTGTACTTATTAACTAAGAAAATCGTGGATAACTCACTTTGATATATTGTCCAGACTGATATATATCATTGTGGAAAATGGTAATTCTGGATACTTTAGGGGAACATAAAATTTACGTGTAACTTAAATTAATAAGACTATGACAACATTAATGAAACGCAAAAAAAGTCGAAGGTTAGCACCTTTTAACAACAGGTTATTGACTCCCTGGAGCAACAATTTGTTAAGACCTTGGAGTAGTTTGTTCCCATCCAACTATGATGACTTTAGTAATTTGATGAGGTTTGATGATATCTTTAAGGATGATTTCTTTGAAGATGACAGTCTATTGCCTGCTATGAACGTGAGAGAGCATAAAGATGATTTTGAAATTGAATTGGCCGCTCCTGGATTTACTAAAAAAGATTTTGAAGTGACAATTGAAGAAGATGTACTTCATGTTCATGGTGAAAAAGAAATAGAAGAGGAAGAAAAAGAAGATGATTTTACTCGAAAAGAGTTTAATTACAAATCTTTTAAAAGATCGATGATGCTACCTCCTTCTGTGGATTTAGATCAAGATGTTAAGGCATCCTATAAAAATGGTATCTTAAAAGTTAAATTAATTAAACGAGAAGACGCCAAAATAAAAGAGCCTCCTAAAAAAGTTATTGAAGTTGATTAATTTTTAATGAGCAGAAAGCAATATACAGAAATATTGCTTTCTGTTTTTTTTAACTAAAACAAATAGAAATGAAATCAAAAGAAAAAAAAATTAAATATGGCGTCTGGTTAAATGCGGAAATCATGCATAATAATTCTCGAAAATGGTTATCAGAATTGGAATTTGCGAAAGACGAACAATTATTTTTTGACGATTTAATAAAATCATACACGCTTCAGCTCATCGACTCTAAGTATTTTTCGGATACCAAAAAAATTATTGATCGATTGAGCCTTCTTCAAAATGAAACGGAAACATTGATCAGAACCGTAAGAAATCATGATAAAGGTATAAGTATAATGCTTGACGATAGTTATGAGGTTGAAAAGGAAGAGGCATATAAAAAGAAACACGGAAAACTTATAGTGGTTGTGAATAGTTTCATGGAAAAATATAAAACACTAAAATCAGAATTATTTACGCTGATAGCCGAAATTCTAAAAGACCATAAACTTTTACTTCCGGGGTAACATTAGGATTATGAAATTTCCAATAGGCATAGGGCTATTCTTTTTTGTACTCAATTGTTCAAATGTGGAACTTGTGGACTATTGGAAAAATCCCGATATAGACATTTACAGTCCAAAAAAGGTTTTACTTATTGGTCTGACCTCCAATAGTGAGGTGAGACAGCAATTTGAAGATCAATTGAAACAGGAATATGAAGCCAGAGGGGTTAGTGCTCAAACCAGCTTTACGTATTTCAAATCATCATTCACTACAGAAAAGAAAACGGAAGAAGAGCTAAATGCATTGGAAGACACACTTATTCAAGATGGATTTGACACCATTCTGTTTGCGAAGTTGATTGGCAGTGAAGATAAAATTGAGTACAAAAAAAATTATGATGGATTCGATAGTAAGGATAAAAAATTTAAAGAAGACTTTTTAAAATACCAGGATGCCTTTTACAACCCGGATTATTACAATGAATATACCATTTATCATACCGAAACGTCATTGTATTGTATTTGTCCAACACACCCTCGCGAACTGATTTGGAAAGGGTATTTTGATATCTCTGACCCGGAATCCATTAATGAAACCGTTCATGACTATGCGAGATTAGTCATCCTTATTTTAGAAGAACAACAACTTATTAGTCCCGATATGGAAGAGTATTTCCATGAAGATGGAGCCATTCAGTAAATCCAATATAACCATTAAGGTTTATTTAAACAGTTTATTCAGAAGACTATCATCCACTTAAGCATATTATTCAAAACTTAAATGGTCATTTAAGAAGGGAAACATGTCCTTTGCAATGCGCCCATGCGTTCCAAAGATCCGATTGAAATGGGTTCCATTGTATTCTTCGGCGTGATGCACAATGCCAAGATTTTCTAATTTTTTACTAAACGCTCTACATGAAGACACCACGTTTTTAAAATCGTCATTTCTCCCCCATTCCAGTTTTAAAGAATGTAGTGATCGAAGTTGAGTCATATATTGTTCAATCATATTGAATGGTAATTCCCTTATCCAGCGTTTTAAAATGGCGTCATCAATGATCCTTTTCCCCTCTACAAATTTCACGGGAAAGTCAGCGAAGTAAGGAGGATTAGCTGGATTTGGTGCAAATGCCCTACCTGATGCCACCAGCACATTGGGAATCCCAATCCACTCCTTTTGAAGCCGTTCAGGATTTGTAATATCCTCCAATTCTTTATAGGAAGGACTATCCGGAGCAAATTCATCGGATAGTATGAGCAAACCCGGAGATAAGGAATAGATATGGGAAAAGACTTCACTGCTTTGCATTCCTATTTTAAGGGCACCAAAACCCCCTGACGACCAGCCTACCAATGCCCTGCTTTCCTTTTTCGGAATGGTTCGATAATTGGCATCCATATAATCAACGACCTCCTTTTTGGTAAACGTAATCCAATCTCCAATTAATGATGAATTTGAAAAATAACTTCCCTGATATAACGTGTAGTGGTCCGGTATCACAAGAATGACAGATGCGATATCGTTCGTTTGTATGGCATGATCCAATATGGGTTTGATCTGATCGCTAAGCCAGTCATTAGGCATGCCTATACCCGGCAAATAATAGATGACCGGATAGCGCTTACTTTCTTTGTCATAATCGGGCGGCAGATATATGGTTAGTTGTCGATTAGGATCTTCTCCTCCATTATTAATCAATGCTGCAGAAGAAAGCGCCTTCGATTCAATTCGACCCTGACCAAAACTGGAAACAGAAATACACCATGCGGTTACCAATAAAAAAAATCTCATAAGGAAAGTTTTATGTATTAAAATGTTATCAATACCCTAAAAATACATATTATCCATTACATGATCGGAAAGGTACTCTTTTGTCTTCGAAAACCTATTTCACATCATGTCATTTTAGTTTATAGCTAGTCCAATCCATTTATTACTCCATGCTTAACAAAAACTATGGTGTGTATGAAAACTCAGGATCCCCTAACGTCGAAGTCATCCACAATTAATTTGGCTGTTCCTAGAATCATGTTCTTCCCACCTCTGTCGATGATGAATATCATTGTTTATTATTTGGAGGACAGCTACATTCGGGTATTGATTTATAATAGAGGAAGAATAATTTAAAACAAGTATCATGAAAAAATTTATATCAGTATTGACTTTAATTTTTTTACTGTCAGGTTGTGCTTCAACTAAACAATATGTTCAGAATTCGGACAGAAATAATAGTGGCAATAATTATAATAATGAAACCATGGCACAGATATACGTTCTTAGACCAAGTTCGTTCGGATCGGCAATAACATTTAAGATTTATCAAGACGAGAAATTTATTGGAGAATTAGGACCCAATAGTTATTTGTCATGGCAGGTTGATCCGGCAAACGGAAAAATAGAAGTCATCAGTAAAGCCGAGAATTATGCCATGATTGTTATAACTCCGGAAGTTGGAAAAACCTATTACATCAAACAAAAAGTTAAAATGGGATGGATTATGGCGCGAACAGAACTGGAGTGGCTTACAGAAGAAGAGGCACTGGATATCCTGAAAAAGCTTAAAGCCCCTAAAATCCCCAACCTAATACAATAAGTATCCATTCAGCCTTATTATTGATCATGGTTTGCCCAATTCAAAAGAATTTTTGAACACGCTTATGACCAGTAATCATGCGATGACGTTCTCAGAAAATCAGATCAAGCCTTACTAAATTAGTAAGGCTTTTGAAATAGCGACCGGATGACATGCCATCAATATATTCGGTTGTGTGATTCCAGTGAAGCAAGATGCATGCTAGGTGCAACACTTTAACGAATAGAATAAAATATATTGAGCTTTATTGCAAAACCCTTAAAACTATGAATATAACCTTTTAAAGATTTGAAACATAATAGAGACTTAAATTGCTAAGGATGGGTTTTCTTGTCGATTCTAACACTTTTAATCTAATCCCTTTAACCTCAACTGCATCAAATTGATGTATACGTTTGTGTCCGATGCTTTTACCTTGCACCATGGTCTTCCATTTTCCGTTTACCAAACCTTCAATCAAATAGTTCCTCACACGTTCACCATCTTTAATATCTTCCTGAATTATAATGTGGTTGATCAAACTTGGCATTTTTAGGGTTAAGGTAATTGTACTCCCTTTTCCTGATGTTGAAGCTATTGGTCTTTCAAAACGTCTTTTGATTTCATCTCCCCAGGCTTTTAACCGTTCCACATCCACTTGCGGCAATACCCCATTCGGGTCGGGTGTTAAACCCATAATTAAGGTTGCATTTCTACCGACAGACTTGTAATACATGGTCATTAAATTTTCCAAGGGAAACACATGTGCTTCATCACCAGGTTCCCAAAACCATTCATGGCGTCCGTTGTATCCTCGTAAAGGGGCATCGGCCATGGCAGGCATCCAAAATTCGCCGTTAGGATCTCCTTCTTTTAGTAATTGAAAATTATTTGAGGCTATATTCTTTCTGGCACTTTCTCCAGCGCCGGTAGCAACGTAAGGAAATGTTGCCCAACAAGGATCTCCTACCATACCGGATTCAGAGCCGCCCCATCGTACTTCTGCGAGTTGCCCATTATGATAGAACAGGCAATTAGGTTGATATTTTCTTACTATTGGCAAAACATCCGGAGCACCATTATTAGGGTGATCTGCACCGCCGTCAAACCAAATTTCAAAAAGTTCACCATAATTGGTACAAATCTCCTTAACCATCCCTTCAACCATTTGATTATACCACTTTTGTCGATTTTCTCTGAATTCACCTTCACCATTTACCTTAAAATCATGAACGCCTAAAAACGAATTCCATCGGATACCTAAATAAATTCCCGGCTTAATCCCATACTTTCTGCAGGACGTTACAAAATCGGCGACAATATCACCTTTGCCCTCACGCCAGTTTAATGCTTTTAAGCAGTAAGGATTCACGTCAGATTGGTACAACGCGAAACCGGTTTCGTGGGTCGCGGTTAAAATAGCAAATTTAGCTCCAGCCGCTTTTGCTGCCTTTACCCACTGATCGGTATCCAATTGTTCAGGATTAAATATCTGATAATTATCAATAGGATCTATTCGGTTATTACTCTGCCCGTATTTTACACCATCGAACACATGTAAGTCATAATGAAAAACAACTCCCAGTTCAGCCTCCTGCCATGCGAGTTGCCTACTATTAGGTTTGGGATTGGATATGTCTTCTATGGGAATGAATACGCTATAGGATTCGCTTCCCTCTTTAGCTGCCAGACTTAACACTTTAGGCTTTCCGTCCTCGCAGTATATAAACGGACGCTCCAGACGATCCGGAACCACAATTGAACCATCTGCCTTTTTTATCCTTTTAGGCATTAACACAAATTCATTGGCTTTCTCCCAGTTTATCCCATCAAGGGATGTAACCAACCCTATAAAACCATGAGCATGAAACACCCCGTAAAAGCGGTTTTTGGTTTCATCGTACCACATAGACATGTCTTCGGTATCTATATAATCAATTACCGGCTTTTCTTGAATTTGAAATGGCCCTGTTGGGGACTTTGAAACCGCTATTGCCTGATTTCTTATAAATCGCATCTCATTGGGTTTATCACCCTTAACGATTAAATAATAATTACCATCCCGACCTTTATCTATGGCCGGATTTACAGTGATTGTTGTTATGGGTCCTGAAGGCTCTAATAAAGGTTGGTCCAATCGTTTCCATGGGCCATTAATGGAATTTGAAACCGCAACACCCGTACGTTGATTGGGGCGTAAAATCTTCCAGTTTGGGTGACTGTAACCGGTGTGTGCTGTTTCTATGAGATCTTCTTCTGTAAACGCCTTATCTCCCAAGTTTGTCGCGACATAATACAAATAATATGTGCCTTCAAAATATTTTATTTTAGGATTATGTGCCGTTATGGCGTCCCAACGATGTTTACGAGTACCCTCTAAAACGACCTCCTTAAATGTCCATGGCCCTGCAGGACTTTTAGAAGTGGCATGAGCAATTTCAGAATGGGTTAACCATCCAAAAAAGCCATATTCTTTTTTCCACCGCGAATAAAACAAATGATACTTACCATTTTCTCCTTTTAATATGGAAGTCCCCCAATTGTAATACCCTTCTGTCTTAAACACATTCTCTGAAGTAATGGGCTTAAAACTATCATACAGTCTTAAATCGTCTGTTTTATTTTGTGCTGTACTCAAGCTCACCAAAAAGAGGAAGGTCATTATCCAGCCATACTTCACTTTGTATTTCATATGTTTTTATTTATAGTAATTGCTTTCCTTCTTCATGTCACTTCCTTGTTTTTTATTTTGCGACATAACTTAATACCTTAATTTACGAATTTACAAAAGTATCCTGTTATGAAACGCTGAAATATATTAGGCGGTTATGGAATTAGGCTTGTTTGATCCTACAGCACTCCGTGGCGCTCTATTGTTCTTTTTTTGTTTTACCAAACCTCAGTTTTAAGGATTCACCACTCACGTGGTGCTCCTGCAACGCTCCGCGCTGATAACAGTACAAGCAAATTCCTTGGAATGCCATTGGTATTCAGGATTCACCACTAACGTGGTGCTCCTGCAACGCTCCGCGTTGATAACAGTACAAACAAATTCCTTGGAAGGCCATTGGTATTCAGGATTCACTACTCACGTGATGCTCCTGCAACGCTCCGCGTTGATAACAGTACAAACAAATTCCTTCGAATGCCATTGGTATTCAGGATTCACTACTCACGTGATGCTCCTGCAACGCTCCGCGTTGATAACAGTACAAGCAAATTCCTTGGAATGCCATTGGTATTCAGGATTCACCACTGAAGTGGTGCTCCTGCAACGCTCCGCGTTGATAACAGTACAAACAAATTCCTTCGAATGCCATTGGTATTCAGGATTCACCACTCACGTGATGCTCCTGCAACGCTCCGCGTTGATAACAGTACAAACAAA
>NZ_JAKMCP010000011.1 GCF_022662105.1 Aestuariivivens sediminis
GTTTCGGACACGTATGGGCGTCAGCCAATGGCTTGGGAGACGGAAAGGTATATCTCAATTCAGAAGGAGGCACCTTCTATTGTGCCGATGCAAATTCTGGCGATGTTATCTGGCAGTACCAGGCTGGTCTTGGACTTTCGTATAATACTCCTGGTTTCTATCAAAACCTTGTATATTTTGGTTCAAATCATGATTATTATGCCTTTGATCAACAAACCGGAGAACTTCAATGGAAATACAACATTGGTGCAGGGAAGACTGATTCAGGTAACATACTTATATATGATGGTGTGTTTTACTGTGGTGGGGCTCATGGTTTTCAGTATTCCGCTGTGAATGCTTTGACAGGGGAAAGTATATGGCTTTTGGACAATGTGGGCAGCAACACCTCACCTACAACTGACGGCACAAACCTAATTGTTGATACAGGTGGAGTAGGGTTTACAACGTATGCGAGGACTGTAGCTCTTGATTTGAAAACAGGAGAAATACAGTATGAACTTCCTTTTGGAGGTCTTTCAGGGCCTGCACTGGGTAACAACCTGGTCTTTATGGCAACAAGAATGGACCCCTATTTTAGGGCATGGGACGCCAAGACAGGAGAAATACGCTGGCAGTATAGAATGGGTGGCCGTGGAGCAGAATCTTGTACGACTATTTATGGAGACAAAGCCTTTTTCATTGCTGATGATTCTTATGCTTATTGTTTTAAGTAGTTACTTCTTATAAGTCCATAAATTTAAAAGTAATGGTCAAAGGATTTCTTGTGTAGTAAATTAAATTACAATGGATAGTTTCTGTATTTAATAGTTTCATATATTTCCTAAATGCATTAATTAAATAAGGAGCATATATAGTTAAATAATTTATTGAATTAGTTTAAACATATAATTGTGCGATAGTTGAGGATAATAATACATGCTAATGGATTATAAAAAGCTATTATATTTTTTGTATCAGTTAGTTCACTTTTATTACTTAAAATTTATGGTTCAAAGCCTTAGTTGGAGGATTGATTGAGCTAAGGAAAAATTTCTAGCAGCTAAACTTGAAAATGGCTGTTACTTTGAAATCTCATTTATTTCGAGAAAATTAAATGAAGTATACAATAAAGAAAACAGATAAATGGCTATTTAGGATACAACAATTAGAATTTTTATCCATTAAGGAAGAGCAAAAAGTTAGTTATTAATACCAACTGAAAAAACTCTTCAATTATTTCATCTGTTATAATCGGTAAAATATTACACGAGTAAAATAAGAATACGATTAGTAGTTATTGAAATTAATAAGAAACTAAACAATATCAGAGGATACTTAATACAAAATTACAATTCCATACCGTTTAACATTGATTAACAATATAATATTAATTTCAACTAAAGCTTCAATAATATATGATGTTTGTTAATGTTTCAAGCAATTTTCCTACAACTTAGATATATTTATCATAGATTATCCAGATTAAATTGGAAAAACTTTAAAAAGTATTAGGTTAATAGAAAAAAAGCTTTACATTTGTAGTACACGTGTAATATTTATGTAAAAGGCGTTAATTATTCACTTTTTGGTAAATGAATTGGAAAAGGTCTAATCGCATAATAAAATTAGAATACTAACTAAATTATTATCTAACACTAACTAAAAAATATGGATTTACAACGATACTCATTAAATCTTATCAGATTTAGTCTGTTAAGTTATATGCTCTTTGGATTTTTTCCTGAGACATTAATGGCCTCGTCCAATTCTTCGAGTGGCACAAAAATAGAAATACATTCACAGATTATTGTATCTGGAACGGTAATGTCGAATGATGGAATACCGTTACCAGGTGTTAATGTCTTGGTAAAAGGAACTACTTTAGGGACACAGACAGACTTTGACGGAAATTATTCAATTAATGTGAATGATGGAAATGCACAATTAGTTTTCAGCTATATTGGATTTGTAACCCAAGAAATTACAATAGGAAACAGGAGCGAAATCAATGTCACTATGATGGAAGATATTGCAGCTTTAAACGAAGTATTGGTGGTAGGATATGGAAAAATGAAAAAGTCAGATATAACAGGTGCCGTGTCATCTGTAAAAGCAAAGGATTTAGCGATTGCACCCGTTTTGGCTGTGACAGATGCCCTGAAAGGACGCGTGTCAGGTGTTGATATTACCAGTGCTGGAGGAAGTCCTGGTGCCGCTCCCCAAATTAGAATTCGTGGTAATCGATCCATTACAGCAACGAATCAGCCTTTATTGGTGTTAGATGGAATCCCATTTCCAGGTAACTTAAATGATATCAACACTAACGATGTGCAGTCTATAGAAGTTCTAAAAGATGCATCCTCCACTGCTATTTATGGGTCTAGAGGAGCTAATGGAGTCCTTTTGATAACAACGAAAAGAGGACTAACTGGAAAAACTAGAGTCACTTTAGATTCATATTATGGTATAACAGAGATATATGGTGAGATCGATACAAGAAATGCTGAGCAATATGTACAACAACGTATCGATGTGGCTAAGTATATGGGTAATTACACCAGCGATCAGGAAGTTTTTCAAGATTGGGAGTGGGAGGCATATCAAAATGGAGTTGACACGAATTGGATGGATTATGTTTTTAACACTGGCAATAGGCAAAATCATCAAATATCTTTTTCTGGTGGTAGCGAGAAAACACAATTTTTAGTTTCAGGAGGATTTTTTAATGAAGAAGCGGTTGTTCCACAAGGGGATTACAGTCGTTTTAATTTCCGTCTTAACTTGGACCATCAAGTGTCCGACTGGTTGAAAATAGGAACTTCAACAAATGTCACTTATTCAGAGAGAAATCATGGTGTTTATGATGATCCATTAGACCCAATTCTGGATGCCAGTATATCGTCAACAGTAATAAATGGACTTATGATGGATGCAATAAGGCTTAGTCCATTGGCTCAACCTTATGATGAGAATGGGGAATTATATGTAGAGAATGGCCCTCAAAGAAACAACACAATGAATCCTGTCGCCAAATATCTTGGTGAATATGCTGCCGAAGATGAATGGATTCAGGTAAACCCTAATTTTTATGGAGAAGTAAAATTTTCAAATTCCCTAACTTATAGATTAAATTTAGCTACTTCATTTAGATACAATCGAACTGGAAACTATTCAACTCCTCAATATAATTATGGAGCACCAGCAGGAGCATCACAGACAAGGGATAATATAAAAGATGTTCTAATTGAAAATATTCTAACGTATAACAAGAGTTTTGATAAACACAATATTATGGCTACGGGTCTTTTTAGTACCCAACAAAATACTCAAGAATTACTTAATGCAAATGTCCAAGAATTACCTTATAATTCACAATTTCATAATTTAGGTTCTGCTCAAACAATTGGTGGTGTTGGCAGTGACTTGCAAGAATGGGGATTGATGTCAGTTATGGGTAGAATTTTTTACAGTTTTGATGACAAATACCTCATTACTGCTACAATGCGTGCAGATGGTTCCTCAAGACTTTCAGAAGGTAATAAATGGGGTTATTTCCCCTCAGCTGCAATTGGATGGAACATAACAAATGAAGATTTTATGAGCGAACAAAATACGTTTGATGATTTAAAATTAAGGTTAAGTTTTGGGCGTGTTGGGAATACTGGTATTTCACCATATCAAACATGGGGAAGTCTTGGTAGGGCAAGTTATAATTTTGGAGCTAATAATGCATTTGGATATTTTCCTGAAGAATTGGCAAATCCAAATTTAAATTGGGAAATGACCAATACATTTAATCTTGGTCTTGATTTTAGCATTGCCAATGGAAGAGTTTCCGGATCTATAGAAGCCTATAAACAATATACTTCCGATTTAATTTTAAGTAGGCAATTGCCTCCTACATCCGGCTTTGCAAATATTCTACAGAATGTTGGTAAAACAGAAAACAATGGTTTTGAAATTACTTTAAATACCACACCTATATCTAATTCCAATGGGCTTAACTGGAGTAGTGACTTAACTGCAGCTTACAATCGTGAGAAAATCGTAGAATTATATAATGGAACTGAAGATGATATTGGGAATAGATGGTTTATCGGTCAACCTATAAATTCGTGGTACTATTATGAATCAGCAGGTGTTTGGCAAGAAAATGAGGCGACTGAAGCTGCTTCCTATAATCAAATTGTCGGTACAACAAAAGTCAAGGATCAAAATAATGACGGCGTGATTTCTGCTGAAGACAGAGTGGTTTTAGGCTCACCTACACCTAGATGGGTAGTTGGGTGGAACAATACATTTAATTACAAAAATTTTGATCTAACTGTCTTTGCAGTGGCTAGATTAAATTTGGTGATACACGATGGATATAGTGACTATTTAACTACAATTGGACCTGCACAGGATATTCACAATGGGCTAAATAGGGATTACTGGCGTCCAGACAACCCTATAAATACGAGACCAGCAGAAAGTGACCATACATTATTGCAGTTTTCGAAAGCTAATACCTATGTAAATGGAGATTTTTTAAAGATACGTGATATAAATTTAGGGTATACGTTAAATAAAGAAAATATACCAAGATTACCATTCGAAAGTCTAAGGATTTATGTTGGAGTTAATAATGCAATTATTTTCAAAAAGAAGTTAGATGGAATAACCATTGATACTGAAAGTGATTCAGGAGATATTTATCATGATTTTAACAATAGAATAAATGTCCCCCCACTTAAAACATTTAGTATAGGAGTAAACGTGAATTTTTAAAACAAAAAAATTATGAAAAGAATATTTTTCAAATACTCAGTTTGTTTGTTGCTGTTAATGGGTTGCAGTAACGTATTGGAAGAGGAAATTGTTTCTGGCATAACTGCCGATACATTTTACATTGATGCAAATGGAATGGAGGGTGCTGTGACTTCAGCATACGCGGAACTAAAGTCACATTATGGCACCCTACTTGGAATAGCACTACTTAAATCTGGAACGGATCTTTATGGCGCGGCTAGATCAGGTAGAACTAGACCAGAACATAATTATGATGGTACTCATAACTCTGCTCACCAAAGTTTTGCCCAGGCATGGAGGGTTTATTATAAGGGTATAAATATTTGTAATACTATTATAAGTAGAGCCCCTGAAGTCGTTACTGATGGGGATCAACTGTCTAGAATTTTGGCTGAAGCGCGGTTTTTAAGAGCCTTCAATTATTTTCAGCTCGTTCAGAATTTTGGTGATGTACATTTAACAACTGAAGAAACAGTAACCGCTGAAATAGAGGCGAATCGTACACCTGCCAGCGAGATCTACGATTCCGTGATCATTCCAGATATTGAATTTGCGGCGGCAAACCTTCCAATTTCAGCTGATGTTGGTAGGGCTACCCAAGCAGCTGCAAAAGTGATTAGGGCTAGAATAGCAATGGTTTTAGAAGATTGGTCTACAGCTGAAACATTGACAAAAAGTATAATCAATGATTATTCCTTTTCGTTAACGGATTCATACGCAGAATTGTGGGATATGAATAACGAAAGTAATTCTGAAACTATTTGGTCCATTCCCTTTTCACAAGATCCTTTAATATCAGGGAGAAATCGTGAAAATGATCTTTTTACCCCATGGTATACAAAACATCCAGGACTTGTTAGTAACCCTAAAGATGGTGGTACATGGGTAGCTTTCAAACCAACACCCTATTTTTATGGTCTATGGGATAAGTCAAAGGACAGAAGATTTTGGGAAGGACTGAAATCAGTTTGGAGAGTACAGAATGAAGCAACGGCACAAAATGGATTAAAAATTGGGGATACTGCACTTTATTATTCTATTGATGTATTAACAGCTGAATATAAGGCGAGTAAACCTTATGTGATATATGATGTTAATGATCTCATAGCTGATGATTCAGCTTGGCCACAACCAACTAAGATACGTGATGATTCACGTGAAAATTTTGGAACGAACCCCAGTAGGGATTTGGTACTTCAACGATTGGCGGACATGTATCTTGTTTTATGTGAAGCACAATTTCATCAGGGTAAAATTTCTGAGGCTGTTGAAACAATGAATGTTCTAAGAAGGAAACGAGCTGTGGATGGAAAAGAAAGTGATATGGAAATAACGGCTACAGAATTGACATTGGATTTTATTTTGGATGAGCGAGGGAGAGAACTTTTTGCTGAGGGACGGAGATGGTTTGTATTAAAGAGGTTAGGCAAACTAGTGGAAAGAGTGAAATTATACAATCACTACGGCGGACAAAATCACATAAAAGATTTTCATATGTTGCGTCCAATTCCACTTGAGCAAATAGAACGTACAAATAATGTTTATCCTCAAAACCCTGGGTATAATTAATAATAACACCTTTTTCGATTTAACTAAAAATTTAGTTTGAGTTTAGTTTGTTTATGTCATTAAGTCGCAGAAGTAATTTTTCTGCGGCTTAATTAATTGAAAATAACTTAAACTTTTATGCCAGGAAAATTAATTCATTTATTGCATTCCTATATCTAAAACTTCTCTTAGTATAAATAGCTTTTATAAGAAAGTCTAAATATTAAAACAGTATAAAGAAATAATACCGAGTTTTTATCAGTCTGTTTTCAGACGAATGAAAATGGTAGCGATAAGGAAAATGATATTTTGAATATAGATATTCATTATTGTATTAATTAAATGAAATCAATTAATAGTGTCGTAGACACGATGGGCTGTTTGTTTTATAAATTGTTGATTGTTCATCTAAAAATAAAAGGTAAGTATATGATATTTAGAAGATTTACAATTATTATTTTAACATTATTGTCGGTATTAGTTAATGCCCAGATCGAATTTGTCTCTAGCGGCGATTTAGAAATAGATTCTTTACGTCAAAGAGTTCTAAAAGACCCGAGCAATCAATATAATTACGAAGAACGGGCTCTACTCATGTATTTATGGATGGGCTCTCTTCAGGAGCAAGGAGCTGATGTTAGCCGCTTTTGGGAAATAGATCAGAAATTTCATAAGCTAGTGGGGTACAATCGATCAAAAATAGATGAACAGGTGCTATTGGAAATTGGTCAAGTCGTAGATCGAGGGTACGAAAAACTGGAGAAGATTCAACATCATTTATTTCAATATGGAACGATCTTTACACCATATGACAGTGAAGGTAAGGATTTTCCTGAAGATGGCGACTTGGAAGCGAATTGGCCCATGTTTCAAGCCAACAAGTACAATAATGGGTATACGGAGGCATCTGGACCTAGGTACGGTAGGAATGTCTGGAAATTTCCTATTGGGCTTGGATGGTACTCTAGGCCGGTGTTAGAAGGTAATCGTGTTTACTTATCTTCGCCAGGTATGAGAACCACAAGTTTTTGTCTTGATTTAAATTCTGGAAGAGAAATTTGGAAATCGACACAACATCACCCCATTTTCGGGACATATAAATATCCTGCAATTATGTCGACCCCTGTCATACAAGACGATAAAATCATCCTAAGGGAGGTTAATTCTCATGGCGGAAATCAGGGGCAGGCTAAGCACTTGGTTTACATCGACAAAAGAACAGGAAAAACCTTAAATCGGTCATATGCTGGACATGTAGATTATCGTACTCGATATGCCCCAGTAGCCTCAAATGATAACTATGTAGTCTATCCGTTTGGGGTTGCAGATATTTATAGTAAACCTGCAATTTGCCAAAACTTTAATCGGTTGATTTGTAAGGATAAAAATAATGAAAAGCTTATATGGGATTTCAATGTTGGCAATATTGATGCCTTGGCCGAACCTGTTATGACTGAAAAAATGGTTTTTCAAGGGACTATGGAAGGATTTGTTTACGCGCTTAACCTCACTGAAGTGGATGAAAGTGTCTACGCCATAGAAATGGATGATAGAAATGACAAAAGAATTATTTCATGGAGTTTCAATGCTGATGGGGCAGTTAACACTTCGGTTGTTGTTCACGAAGGGAAGGTTTATTTTGGCTCGAATAATGGAACCATTTATTGCCTTGACGAGTTAACAGGTGAATTACAGTGGTTTACCAAAGTTGAGTCCATTGAAAAGCGGGCAAGAAAACATTTTTCAACTGGTGTAATTGGAGCTGGGAAATTATATATGGGCTCTGCAAATAAAAATTTGTACTGCTTAGATTTAAATAATGGTGATATTTTATGGCAAGCCACAACGAGGGATTGGGTGCGTTCAAATCCAGTTTTAAACGATAAGGGAGTTTTTGTTGCGGATGTTAGTGGCAGATTGTACGGGTTTGACAAGAAAGGAGATCTGCTTTTTGAGAAAAAAGTTAGTACACATCCAATATATGCAGACTTGGCATTGAGTGAAAATAGGATCGTATTAAATGATAGCCATTTGATCACCTACTGCTTTAACCTAAAAGGAGATCAACTCTGGAAGCATAGTATCTTAAAGGCGAATTTTAGGGATGACGGGGAACGGGTTTTTACAGATCAATTATCGGGAGGCACCTATTACCAATCCAAACCCACTGCAGTAGATGGAATGCTATATTTTGGAAGTCCTGCAGGCTTCCTATATGGTGTCGATGCCGATACAGGTCAGGAATTGTGGAAATTTGAAATGGGTGGAGCCATATCGGTTGCCCCTGCAGTTATGGATGGAAAAGTTTATGCTGGACAGCAGGGAGGAGAACGATTTTATTATTGCAATGATGCCAAAACAGGATCATTGATTTGGAAGCAAACTTTGCCAGGGGGTTGGGTTTGGGGATCGGCAACAGTCGATGATGGACTAGTTTATGTTCCGACTGTTAGTGGTTATGCAGTATGCCTGGATGGTAAAACTGGAAATATTATTTGGATGTATCCAACCGCAAAGTCTATACCCGCAGAACCTGCAATTGAGGGTGACATAGTTTATTTTGGCTCGTGGAGTAGGACGCTATATGCTTTTAATAAAAAAACGGGTGAGGTTGAATGGGAGATGAAAGCACCTAGTCTTGATTCTGGAACCTTGATCACTGATGGGGATAAACTTTATCTTCCAAGTTATAAAAATATTTTCGCTATTTACAACTCTAAAACAGGGGAGTTGCTTTCCGAAGGAAACAAAAATAGGAAGTTGATAGAAGGGATTCATAATTTTCAAGCTTCTCCTGCTTTTCACAAAGGTTTAGGATTTTTCACTGCGAAGGCTGGGATAGGATTTTCCAATCCGCCTTTACTGTCAAGAGTTTACTGTGTAGATATGGAAACAGAAAAAATAAATTGGACCTACCCAGATGGTGGTGGTGTTACTGCACCTGCCTTAGCAAATGGCAGGGTGTATATTGGATCAAGTAATTACCCTTATCTACATGCTCTGGATCAAAAGACAGGAAAACCTTACTGGATCTATAAACTTGGTAATTTGGAAGAAGCTACATTATGTATTTATAGAAACAAATTATACGCACTGTCCAGTGATGGTTATATCCATGCAATTGAATAATATTCAAAACAGTTATATGAGAAAATCAAAGATTTTAGAGTTCCTTTACAAGTGAAATTTCATTCTTTATGAACGATTCATTCAATTTTGTTCTATGCAATTGAACTTAGAAAATCGACTTAACAATTAAATGTTATTACCAATGAAGACTTCAATATTAATATTTTTATATTTTAGAATTGTTGCAAATATTAAGAAATTTTTCCTATTACCTTATTTATATTCGATTTCGAAACGTTTCGTAATTAAAATTATATTACTGGTATTATGCACTTTTGCCTTTTCAATTCAAGGCATTTCACAACAAGAGAATTACTCTCATTTCAAGCTCACTATCACTAACGCCTCAGATGAAATTCTTTTAGTAAAATATAAAGGTATTTGGGAGCTTCCGGGAATGAAGTATATTGATTCCCGAAAAAGTATTAGAGAATTTACTAACCTTATGGCGGAAGAAATAGGTATTACATTTAAAGACCTTTCTCTAAGAGGACTTTTCACAATTTATAAAAATGATGTATTAAATCCTGTTATCTTTAATTATTATAGTGGAAGATATGAATGGGGAGATCTGAAAGTCCCACCAGGATGTACCGATGTTGCTTGGTTTTCGTTGGACGAGGCCTTGAATGTTATCCCTATAAAGCATATGAAGATGATTCTTAAAAAAATATTTGAAAAAAAATCTTATGTGTGGGGAGCTTCAATGCATATTTCTATATATGAAGACCGAAAATTAGACAAATGGCATGTTAATAACCATGCCGTGACTATCAAAGAAGATTTTTATCCATTAAGCGAATGACATTTACCGAAAAAATCTTTAGAGAAATGTCCTCTGAAAAAATGTTATTAAGAAATTGTCAAAAAACAGATTAATTTGTTTTTATTGAGTTTTCCAGAATAACGGGGGTGAGGTTAATTCACTTCGATATTCGAATAATTGAATTTTAAGTTAATTTCAGAAAATATTTAAAAGTATACAATATGAAATACATAAATATTTTTTGGTCTCCATCAAATAAATGAATTAAGGTTACGTATTCTTAACAAATAATATTCTAAAAAAACCTATTTTAGTGACAACTTTTTTGTAGGCCTCTTTTATTTTCTTGTTATGCTTTCACGAAAAATGATGGTGCCACCCACTATTTGATCTTCTATAAGTTCGTTTGATGATTTTATCAGTTGTACTAATTTTTCAATAGCAATTGTACTAGCGCTCTTGATATCTAATTGAACTGTGGACAAAGGGGGCTGCACAAGGTTCGAAATTCTAACATGACCAAATCCCATGACCCCAATATCATCAGGTATTTTAATACCTTTTTTATAACACGCCTCATAAACTCCCAATGCCACGGAGTCGTTCACACAAATTACAGCTTCAGGAAGCTCGTTATGGGTTTGAAGAAAAAGGAGAAAAGACTCCATAGCATTTTTTTTATCCAAATCCGTTTTTATTATCCAACCATTAGGGATACTCAGATTTGAATTATTCATGGCGTCTTTAAAACCATTTAAACGATCATAACTAATATTGATGTGCTGGGGACCACTGAGATACATTATTTTTTTGTATCCCCTTTTAATTATTTCACTAGTTAAGTCATACGATAATTTGTAATCTTCGAAAAAAATACCGGAATTATCTATATTACGCTGTTTTCTGTCAAAATATAAAAGTGGTTTTCTATGTTTTTCAATTAAAGAAAAAGCGCGGTCGGAAACGGAGGAAGATGCAGAATCAATTAAAATACCATCCACGTTCATAGAAAGTAGGGTCTTAACATTTTGAAATTCAATTTCCTCATCTTCAAAAGAGACCATTAATATGATTTGATAATTTAGTTCAGCTGCCTTGCGATATAACTCCTCTATAACAGAAGAGAAAAATGAATGGTTTATTTTGGGCACAATAATACCAAGAGTATCGGTTTTTTTTGTAGACAGACTTCTTCCTATTCCACTGGGAATATATCCTAGTTGATCAGCAAGTTCTTTTATTTTTTTCTTAGTATCATTAGAAATGTCTGGGTGGTCTTGAAGCGCCTTTGTAACTGTTACTCTCGATACATTGAGAATGTCAGCAATATATTGTTGATTGATTTTCAAAATAATTCTTTTGCAATAGTTTTACTCGTGTAATACCCAAAGATAATATAAAAACCGTTATTTATAAGAATTTTTAGAATAAAAGCTATTGTTTTTAGCTCATTACTATACTTTACAATATAAGTTATGATATTTTATTATAATAATATCACACGTGTAATATATTTTTCGTATTATTGACTAATATTAGGGAATAATGTTTTGTGTAATTCCCTAACATTTATAAAGAGTCATAAAAAATTAAAGTATTGAATTATGGAAATAGTTTATGCCCTTGTGGCGATTCTAGCGTGGGGAACATGGATTGCCCCATCACAAAATGTAAAAATCAAAAATCAGCAAACACGAACACTTTACGTTACCATTGCGGTATTGCTGCTTGCATTAATAGCCTCAATTTTTGTTGGTTTTGATGGTCTTAACTCTAGTACAATGTGGTATCCTTTTATAGGCGGACTTATTTGGGCTGTTAGTGGTTGGAGTGCTTTTGTGGGAACAAAAAACCTTGGAATGGCTAAAGCTTTTGGAATATGGGCACCCATGAATATTGTCGTTTCAATAATGTGGGGGGCATTATTGTTTAATGAATTTTCAGATATAAAATTCAACGCTCTTCTTTTAGCCTTATTGGCTTTCACCATCATAGTTATTGGTATTCTTCTTATAATTTTTTCCGGAGGTACAACTTCTGAAAAGACTGAAGGAAAATCAAAATTCATTGGACTTTTGGGAGCAATGGGGGCAGGAGTTGGCTTTGCTACTTATTTTATTCCAATAATTTGGGGTTCCAAAAACTCGAGTGCAGCATTTGAAGGTTTTAATATGTGGATTGGTACTTTACCCCTTGCGCTTGGAATGTTTGTTGGAAGCCTGATTTTAATGCTCATTTCACGAGCATCTCCAAAATTAGAAAAAACTTCTGATTATTTCCGTGTGCTTAGCACTGGGTTCTTATGGGGTGTAGGTAATTATGGGGCTTTGGCCTTAGTGGAGTTAATTGGTGCTGGTAAAGGGTTCACTATTGCGCAATTGTGTGTTGTGGTCAATGCTCTTGTTGGCGTTTATATATTAAAGGAGCCAAAACCCAATTCGAAAGCAGCGAAATTGACCCTGCTTGGGGTGATTATAGCCATAACAGGAGGCGTAATATTAATGAATTTTGAAAGTATTATAGGTTAAAATAATAAAGATGAAAACATTCAGATTACCAGAGAAACACAAGGAATATAAAAATTTTATAAATGGAAAATGGGTTGAATCTTCCAGTAATGAAACTTTTGAGCGTATCAGCCCTGGACACGGAGAAGTGGTTGGATGTTACCCTTTGAGTAATCAAAGGGATACTGAAATCGCTATTTTGTCAGCTCGAAATGCTTTTAAAAGTAAAGAATGGTCGCATCTAACAGGTGCTGAAAGAGAAAAAATTATTAGAAAAACGGCTTCCATTATTAGAGAGCGAGCTGAAGAACTTGCTCTAATAGAAACCTTGGAAAGTGGTAAACCTATTTCTCAGGCTATTGATGAAATGGAATGGGCAGCGGGAATTTGGGATTATTCAGCGACACTGGCGAGACACATTGCGGGAGAAGCAAATACCAATGTAGGAAATGATATGACAGTTATGATGCAAAAGGTACCCATAGGGGTTGTCGGTATGATTACCCCTTGGAACTTTCCATTGCTAATCATATCCCAGAAACTACCTATAGCCTTGGCTGCTGGATGCACAGCTGTAATTAAGCCATCAGAGTTAACCCCCGGTACGACCTTATTATTAGGTGAAATACTCCAAGAAGCTGGATTGCCAAACGGTGTTGTTAATATTTTGGCTGGTTATGGTAATCCGGTAGGTCAAACATTAGCTGAAAGTAATGATGTCGATATGATCACTTTTACAGGAAGCACTGCTGTAGGTAAACATATTGTGCGAGCCTCTGCGGGGAATCTTAAAAAAGTTACTTTGGAATTAGGAGGTAAAAATCCTCAGATTATTTTTCCTGATGCGGATATAGATGTTTTGATAGATGCTGTAGTTTTTGGGATTTACTTCAACATGGGAGAGTGTTGTAATAGTGGTAGCCGTATTATTATTCATGAAGAAGTGGTGACTAGTTTTATAGAGAAAGTAGTTACTCATGCAAAAAAAGTTAAGGTGGGGGACCCTTTAGATCCAAAGGTAAAAGTAGGAGCTATCATAAATAATAAACAGTTTGATAAAATTATGGAATATATAGCATCAGGAAAGGCTCAAGGGGCTACATTGAAGTTAGGCGGTAATAGAATTACTTCGAAAAAAGGCTTATTCATTGAGCCTACTATTTTCATTGATGTTAAGCCGGAAATGGATATTGCTTGTGAAGAAATATTTGGACCTGTACTTTCAATACTTACATTTAAAACTAATGAGGAGGCAATTGAAATAGCGAATAATACGGTTTATGGGTTGTCTGCAGGAGTTTGGACCAAGGATTTAGATACTGCAATGATAATGACTAGAAATATCGATGCCGGAACTGTTTGGGTAAATAATTGGATGTCTGGTTATCCTGAAATTCCTTTTGGCGGAATGAAACAAAGTGGTCTTGGAAGAGAATTGGGTCCACAAAGTATAAATGAATTTATGGAAACAAAATCAATCCTCATAAAATCAAATCCTGCTTCCGGTAATTGGACCTATGGAAGTTAATTTTAAATCAGCAAAATAGAGAACTTATTAAATATGAAAGTAAATTCCTTTAAAATATTACAAGCTGAGGAAGCTGTTAAGCACATTAAAGATGGTGATACTGTTGTTTTCGGAGGTGCTGGAGCAGGACATGCCGTCCCAGATAAAGTAATGGATGCTCTTGGTGCTAGATTTGTAAAAACAGGTTATCCTAGAAAATTAAAAACAATACATCCTTGTGGTATTGGTGATAATGATTCTAAGGGGCTCAACCATATAGCACATGAAGGTTTAATTGACACCAATATTGGGGGTTTCTGGGGTAATGCGCCTAAGATGGTTACCTTAGCAAAGGAAAATAAAATCAAAGGATACAATTTTCCACAAGGCATTATGAGTCATTTGATGCGAGCGAGTGCGTCTAATAAACCTGGTGTCATCAGTCAAGTGGGAATAAAGACTTTTGTGGATCCTGAACATGGCGGAGGAAAGATTAACGAAGTTACCTTAGAAGACCTTGTACAGCGAATAAAAATCAATGGGAAAGATTATTTATTTTATAATTCATTCAAAATTGATGTTGCAATTATCCGTGGTACTTCGATAGATTCTGAGGGTAACTTGACTATGGAGGAAGAGGTAGGTTCTTTCTCAATGCTATCCATTGCACAAGCGGCAAAAATCAATAATGGAATCGTTATTGCTCAAGTAAAAAACATTAATAAAGGTCATTGTATACCGGGCCAGGTCAAAGTTCCTGGGATATTTATCGACTACATAGTTCAAGACAAGGAACAAGGAATGACTTTCATTTCTAAATTTGACCAGGCATTAGTCCATAGAGAGAAGTACTATACTGATAAGGAATTTCAACTTGAGGGAATTAAACGTATAGTAAGTAGGCGAGCGGCAATGGAGTTGTACAAAGGAGCCATTGTAAACCTGGGATATGGAATGTCAGATGGAATACCTGTTGTAGCCAAAGAGGAGGGGATTACGGATAAAATGATTTTTATGATTGAGCAAGGTGCATCTGGGGGTATTCCTACTATGGGGCTAAATTTTGGAGCGATGTATAATCCGTCATCAATAATTGATGATGGCTATCAATTTGATTTTTTTCATGGGGGTGGGCTAGATATTGCCTATTTAGGCTTCGCACAAATAGATAAGTACGGGAATGTAAACTCCAGCAGATTTGGAAATGTTTTAACAGGCTGTGGAGGATTTATTGATATTTCACAAAATGCCAAGAAATTAGTGTTTTGTGGTTCTTTCTCCGTTAAATCAAAAATTCAAATTACCGATGAAGGATTGAAAATAGAAAATACTGGTAAGTTCAATAAATTTATTAATCATGTAGAACAGATTACTTTTTCAGGTCAATTGGCATTAGAAAATGAGCAACATGTATTATATATTACAGAACGGGCAGTGTTTAAACTAACAAATGAAGGCCTCGTACTGATTGAAATCGCTGCAGGAGTGGATTTGAAAACTGATGTACTTGATATGATGGATTTCACGCCGTTAATTGATAAATCCGTTAAGATCATGGATTCGTCAATATTTAGGATTGGTTGTTTGGGGCTTTAACAAAAAATAAGAGAGATATGAGCAATATGATATTGACTTCGTTAGAAAAAGGACTATTTACGGTAACACTCAATTATCCCGAAAAATACAATTGTATAGGAGTTGAAATGCTGAACGATTTGATGCAAGCCGTAACAAATGCTAGTACAAGTTCTAAGATTCGTGCCTTTCTTATAAGAGGAGCGGGGGATAGAGCATTCTCATCTGGAGCAAATATCAAAGAGTTTAATGGGCTTGGTTCTAATGAAGCTAAGAATTGGATAGAATTAGGCAATGCCATAAATAATGCAATAGAGACCTTAAAAAAGCCTACCGTCGCTTATATTAATGGTTATGCTTTGGGTGGTGGATTAGAATTGGCTCTGGCATGTGATTTTAGGTTAGTTTCGAAGAAAGCAGTATTGGCAATGCCTGAGGTATCCAATGGGTGGCTACCTGGGTGGGGCGGTATGACAAGACTTCGCAAATTGATAGGTGAAGCTGAAGCAAAGCGCCTTATATTATTAAGTGAAAAGATAGATGCTAATACTGCAAAATCAATTGGTATTATTACAAAAATACTTGAGGAAGGTCAAGAAGAAATCTTATTGAATGCCTTTATGGATCGTCTTATGAAAATAAAACCAATTGCATATGCTTATGCAAAAGCAGCAATAATGGACGAAATGAGAACAACTTCTGGGTCCGATATCGATTTTGATATATTGGCAATGCAAATAGCAAAAGAAACAGGTATTTAAAAATATACAAAAATTTACTTCAAATGATAATTGACTCTGGTATAACAATTAATACCTTAGAAAAACAACTTGCTAGTTACTGGAAATTAGCAAAAAGTAAAGTAATACTTTTGAATGACAAATATGATTATTCAAAAGGATCTCCAGTGGTTACAATTAATGGACAATATACTTCACGTGGTTGGACTGAATGGACTCAAGGTTTTCAATACGGAATACCATTATTAATTGCCGAGGCTGTAGGGGATGAAGATATGTTGCGATTTGGCAAACAAAAGACGATTGCAAATATGGATCATCATTTGAGTCATTTTGGTGTGCATGATCATGGTTTTAATAATATGAGTACTTATGGTAATTTGTTACGCCTGGCCAATCAAGATAAATTTAAGGCAAGTAAAGAGGAAAAGAAATTTTATCGTTTAGCTCTTTCTATGTCCGGTTCAGTGCAGGCCAAAAGGTGGTCGAGAGTTCAAGGTGGGGGATTTATATATTCGTTCAACGGGCCACATTCATTGTTTGTTGATACTATTCGAACCTGTAGAATTTTGTTAGCTGCTCATAAGCTTGGTCATCGTATGTTGGACGAGAATGATAAGGAAATTAATTTACTTAAGAGGGTTATCATACATGGTATGACAACAGCTAAATATTCAGTATACTATGGTGAAGGTCGCGATATTTATGATGTTTCCGGTCGTGTAGCTCATGAATCTATTTTTAATATGAATGATGGCGAATATCGTTGCCCTAATACTCAACAAGGTTATTCAGGTTTTACTACATGGACTCGTGGACTGGCATGGGCAATGGTTGGATTTACTGAAATTTTAGAATTTTTAATTAAAGAAAAAATTAAATTCGACGGTATCGAAAAAGTTAAAGAAACATTTTTTCGAGCAGCAAAATCGACATGCGATTTTTATATTAATCATACTTCTTCTGATGGAATCCCCTATTGGGACACCGGAGCATCTAAAATTCATAAACTTGGAGATTATCAAAATAGACCAGCTGAAATTTATAATGATTATGAACCAATTGACAGTTCAGCCGCAGCCATAGGAGCGCAAGGTCTAATGCGACTTGGACAATTATTAATTGATGTCGATAGAGATGCATCTGTCAAATATTCTAAAGCGGGACTAACGGTAATCAAGACACTATTAGGCAAAGACTATTTGGCTCTGGATCCAATGCATCAAGGTATTTTACGCCATTCCATTTACCATAACCCTAATGGCTGGGATCAAATTCCAAAAGGGAAGAAAGTTCCGGCAGACGAGTCTAGCATGTGGGGAGATTACCATATGACCGAGTTATGCCTTTTAGTTCAGAAAATGATAAATGGAAAATATTATACTTTTTTCGAGCATTTATCTTAAATATGTAATAAGTAAAAAAACATTAAAATGATTATTTATATATCAAAACATTGAGGTGATGTTAAAGTTGAGTAAGATAATTAAAAATTTAGGGCCAGCTTTATTTATTATAGGTTATGTAGTAGGAACTGGTAGCGTTACATCTATGGTGGTATCTGGAGCAAAGTTTGGGTTAAGTTTAGTATGGGCTTTGTTTTTATCCTGTTTTTTTACCTATTTTCTTCTTGCAGCCATTAGCAAGCTGACAATAGTTTCAGGTGAAACTTTATTATATAATTTTAGAAAATATATTGGTTCTGGATTTACTGTATTTATAATGTTTGCTTTGCTCGTTTCAATTGTATCCTCATGTGTTGGGGTTATGGGTGTAATGACTGAAGTGGTCCTTGGTTGGATACAAGAATATTCCACAATATCATTTTTGAATAATATAGTAGTATCGATATTTTTCATCATCCTTCTGATTGGTCTGTTTTGGATGGGAAAGCATAAGTATTTTCTAAATGTTATGGCTATTTTTGTTGGTATTATGGCGCTTGCCTTTGTATTAACGAGCGTTATGGTGCTGAAAGAAACTACAGCCTCGATAGTTGAGTTTTTTCCAAGGATTCCTGAGTCTGAAAATTCTGGATTAATAATTTCTGGCATGGTAGGGACAACAATGGCGGGGGTATGCTTAGCTTCTAGAAGTATTCTTGTACAAGAACAGAAATGGGGAATATCAGACATGGCTGCTGAAAAAAAGGACGCTGTATCTTCTATGATAATGACTTTTGTTATCTGTTTTGCTATTATGGTAAGTGCAACAGGGACACTTTATTTCACCGGGACTGAGGTGAATAATGCCACTGACATGATGAATACTTTAGGCCCTTGGGCTGGTGAATTTGCAATGTCTCTGTTCACATTTGGTATTATAGGCGCAGGACTTTCCTCCATATTTCCTAACCTTCTTTTGTTTCCGTGGCTAATATCTGATTATACCCATACTGCAAGAAATATGAAGCGACCATTATTCAAAATGATTGTGGTTTTGGTGGCATTGACATGTCTAATAGTTCCAATTATGGGAGGCAAACCGGTATGGATCTTAATTGCTTCACAAGCCTTTAGCCCGTTTATTATGCCTTTAATTACTCTGGTTCTAATGATTTTGTTGAATAAAAAGAGTGTAATGGCTGAATACAAGGTAGGATTAAGTTTAAACCTGGCCTTGGGCGCTACCTTTATATTTAACTGTTATATGATGGTTACATCCATTAAAGGCTTTCTTGTGATGTTTTCATAGAATTAAGTGAATTTTTTAAAAAGTAAAAGTTATATGTTATTTAAAATAAACGAATGACATTTTAATTAAAAACAATGAAGTACGTTGGTGGATTAATTTAGCACGTAGTTTAGAATGATGGGGAGAATATAATTACAATTAATAGATTTTCAAATCATTAATTAATATAACAACTAATATGATGGCAGAATTTATAAATGATAATTTTTTGTTAGAAAATAAATATGCTGAAGAATTATATCATACATATTCTAAAAATCAACCAATTATTGATTATCATAATCACTTATCACCTCAGCGAATTGCAGACGACACTGTTTTTAATAATATCACAAGTGCATGGATCAATGGCGATCACTATAAATGGCGTGCTATGCGTACAATTGGGATAAATGAAATGTTTATAACAGGTGATGCATCAGACAAGGACAAGTTTTTAAAATGGGCAAAAACCGTACCTTATACAATTCGCAACCCTTTATACCATTGGACACATTTAGAACTTGCCAGATATTTTGGGATTTATGATTTATTAAATGAAAAATCTGCTGAAAAAATCTGGGAACAAACTCAAGAAAAATTAAACACTAAAGGATACAGTTGTAGAGGGTTGCTAAAAAAAATAAATGCAGAATTCATATGCACTACTCAAGATCCTACGGACAAATTAGAGCATCATCAAAAATTAGCTAATAGTGATTTTGAAGTAAAAGTAAGTACTGCTTTTAGACCTGATAAGGCCATCCTAATTTTAAACAAGGATTTTAATAAGTACATTGACACATTGGGTCAAGTAGCTGGGATATCGATTGAGAGATACAGTGATTTATGTGATGCTTTAAAGAATAGAATGGAATATTTTAATAAAAAAGGATGTAGGATTAGCGATCATGGATTGGATCAAATCTTTTTTGAAGATTATACAGAAAATGAAGTTAGCTCTATATTTGAAAAGAAAAGAGAAAATATAGAAATCAGTAAAGAGGAAGCTTTAAAATTCCAATGTGCAATTTTAATTTTTTTATGTGAATCTTATCACGAATATGGATGGGTGCAACAATTCCATTTAGGTGCACTGAGAAATAATAATAAACGGATGCACCGTATTTTAGGTCCAGATACGGGTTGGGATTCAATTGGAGATTTTCCACAAGCCAAAAAGTTATCGGCCTTTTTGAATACACTTGATATTAAAGATAAACTGGCAAAAACTATAATTTATAATTTAAATCCGGCAGATAACGAAGTTATGGCCTCAATGATAGGCAACTTCAATGATGGTAGCATTAAAGGTAAAGTTCAGTTTGGGTCTGGGTGGTGGTTTCTTGATCAAAAAGACGGTATGATTAAGCAATTAAATGCTCTTTCTAATATGGGACTTATTAGCTGTTTTATTGGAATGTTAACGGACTCTAGAAGTTTTATGTCTTTTCCGAGACATGAGTATTTCAGACGCCTTTTATGTAATCTTTTAGGAGATGAAATGCAAAGAGGTGAGCTGCCAATGGACATAAATTGGATTGGGAAAATAGTTTCAGATATTAGTTATTATAATGCAAAAGAATATTTCAATATTTAAACAAAAATCAAATCTAAAAGATATGAGAAAACTTGAAGGAAGAGTAGCAGTTGTAACGGGAGGAGCCAGAGATATTGGTCGAGAGATATCTTTAAAATTGGCAAAACTAGGTGCTAAAGTTGTTATTAATTATTTTGACAGTAAAGAAGATGCCAGGCAAACTCTTAAGTTAATTAAAGCTTTTGGAGGTATAGCTATTTGTGTTCAGGGAGATGCGTCAAAATTGGATGACATTAATAAATTAGTATATAAAACTACTGAGGCTTTTGGAGATAAAGTAGATATATTGGTAAATGTAGCAGGTGGATTGTTTGCAAGGAAAACAATTGCTGAAATTGATGAAAACTTATACAATCTAATTATGGATGTAAATTTTAAGTCTTGTGTTTTTGTTACGCAAGCTTTTGTTCCATTTATGGATAGGGGATCATCAATAATAAATTTTTCATCTCAAGCAGGTAGAGATGGGGGAGGTCCTGGAGCTTTTTTATATGCAGCGTCTAAGGGGGCAGTTTCTTCATTTACGAGAGGATTGGCTAAAGAATTGGGGCCAAAAGGCATACGTGTCAATGCATTAACCCCCGGGATGATTGCAACAAGGTTTCATGATGATTTCACAAAAGATGAAGTGCGTACTAATGTTGCAAAAATGACCCCGTTGAGACGTGAAGGTCGTCCAGAGGAGGTAGCCAATTTGGTAACCTTTTTAGCTAGTGATGAATCTTCATATTTAACAGGAAACAATGTAGATATTAACGGAGGGTTTTTATTTAGTTAGTACTCTTTAACAAGTATAAATTTAAAGTATTTACGATAAATATATTTATTATAAATAATGATTAAATATCAATGAGTAAAGTAGTGACATTTGGGGAGATCATGCTAAGGTTAGCCCCGGAAGGATTTTTAAGATTTTCACAGGCCAGTAGTTTTGATGTAATCTACGGTGGGGGCGAGTCCAATGTGGCTGTCTCCTTAGCCAATTACGGGGTGGATG
>NZ_JAKMCP010000012.1 GCF_022662105.1 Aestuariivivens sediminis
GATGCTTGCGGTGGCAACTCAACAGTAACCTGGAATGCAACAAGTGACTGTGAGGATCCAATCCCAGGTTCAGCTACCTTTACGGTAACAGCTGCACCAGCGGTTTCATTGACCTGTCCGGGTGATTCTACAGAGGCATCCTGTCAGACACAAGGGGCTATAGACAGTGCCTTTGCAACATGGTTAGCCAGCGTTTCCTATTCAGGCGGATGTGGAGCACAAATAAGCAACAACAATACTGGGGCTCCAGACGCTTGTGGAGGCAGTACAACTGTAAGGTTTACAGTGTCCAGTGATTGTGAGGAGGATGTATGGTGTGAAGCTACCTTTACAGTAACAGATGCACCAGATGTTAATGTTGTTCCCATTACTGATGATGGCATAGCGGCCTGTAACGATCAAGGTACAGTAGATGTGGCCTATAATGCATGGTTCTCAGGATTGAGCATTACAGGCGGATGCGGACTTAATCCGAATATAGTAAATCCAGGACCACCTGATGCTTGCGGTGGCAACTCAACAGTAACCTGGAATGCAACAAGTGACTGCGAGGGTCCAATCCCAGGTTCAGCTACCTTTACGGTAACAGCTGCACCAGCGGTTTCATTGACCTGTCCGGGTGATTCTACAGAGGCATCCTGTCAGACACAAGGGGCTATAGACAGTGCCTTTGCAACATGGTTAGCCAGCGTTTCCTATTCAGGCGGATGTGGAGCACAAATAAGCAACAACAATACTGGGGCTCCAGACGCTTGTGGTGGAAGTACAACTGTAAGGTTTACAGTGTCCAGTGATTGTGAGGAGGATGTATGGTGTGAAGCTACCTTTACAGTAACAGATGCACCAGATGTTAATGTTGTTCCCATTACTGATGATGGCATAGCGGCCTGTAACGATCAAGGTACAGTAGATGCGGCCTATAATGCATGGTTCTCAGGATTGAGCATTACAGGCGGATGCGGACTTAATCCGAATATAGTAAATCCAGGACCACCTGATGCTTGCGGTGGCAGCTCAACAGTAACCTGGAATGCAACAAGTGACTGCGAGGGTCCAATCCCAGGTTCAGCTACCTTTACGGTAACAGCTGCACCAGCGGTTAATGTTGTTCCCATTACTGATGATGGCATAGCGGCCTGTAACGATCAAGGTACAGTAGATGCGGCCTATAATGCATGGTTCTCAGGATTGAGCATTACAGGCGGATGCGGACTTAATCCGAATATAGTAAATCCAGGACCACCTGATGCTTGCGGTGGTAGCTCGACAGTAACCTGGAATGCAACAAGTGATTGTGAGGATCCAATCCCAGGTTCAGCTACCTTTACGGTAACAGCTGCACCAGCGGTTAATGTTGTTCCCATTACTGATGATGGCATAGCGGCCTGTAACGATCAAGGCACAGTAGATGCGGCCTATAATGCATGGTTCTCAGGATTGAGCATTACAGGCGGATGCGGACTTAATCCGAATATAGTAAATCCAGGACCACCTGATGCTTGCGGTGGCAACTCAACAGTAACCTGGAATGCAACAAGTGACTGTGAGGATCCAATCCCAGGTTCAGCTACCTTTACGGTAACAGCTGCACCAGCGGTTTCATTGACCTGTCCGGGTGATTATACAGTAGATTCATGTATGACACAAGCTGCTATAGATGCCGATTTTGCTAATTGGTTAGCCAGCGTTTCCTATTCAGGCGGATGTGGAGCACAAATAAGCAACAACAATACTGGGGCTCCAGACGCTTGTGGTGGAAGTACAACTGTAAGGTTTACAGTGTCCAGTGATTGTGAGGAGGATGTATGGTGTGAAGCTACTTACACTGTGAATGAGATTCCACCGTCTTGTGAAGCTTCTGTATTGAATGATTTACAGTGTGAAGGTGTTGATATTAATCTTCAAGTTGTGGGTAGTGGTTGTAGAACGCCATTTACCTATACTTGGAGTGGAGCGGCAGCTGGCTATTTGGATGATGTTAATTCAGATACACCGGTATTATCAGGAGCTCCGGTAGGTACACATGACTTTACGGTGACAGTAGTTGATGCTGATGGCTGTGAGTCAACTTGTAATGTATCTGCAACGGTATACGATTGTACACCAAATTGTGGAACAGCGTTTGGAGTAGAAACTTCGGGACCAGATGGAAATGGTTTATATAGCGTCAATACCGATGTGAGTAGTTGTTTCCGTAACGACGGCTTTAAACGTTGGGGTTGGGTGAATGAGATAACCACAGAAGGAACTTATGAGTTTGAATTGTTCAGAGGCGCAGGACGTTGCGATCTAAGCAAAGGTACACATGTTGGTTCCGTTACCCTATACTATGGTGAAGGATTGGCCGGAGCTGGAGAAGTAGTTGTAAAATATGACTTATTGGGCGATGGTGGAAATTATGTGATCTCTGAAGCTCATATCTGGATTGGTTGTGATCCGTATCCAACAACCAACAACGGTGAGTACACGGTTGCACCAGGACAATACAACTATAATTCTGGAGATATAGGTTTCTCTGAAAATACATTAACAACACCACCAATTGAAGCATCTGGTAAATTCTATTTCATTGCCCATGCTGTGGTTTGTGATTACGATGTTCCAGAAGGTTCAGAAATACCTGGCCTAATGAACACCTATACATTCGACCAACCCAATGAGGCGTTTGTATATCCTGATTGTGATGTTGATACCGGTGGATGGGGTAAACTTGAAGATAAGAAAGTTAGCTTTACCGCCTATCCGGTACCATTCCAAAACGAGGTAAACATTGGCTATAAGTTTGAATATGATACCGACGTGAAAATTGATGTGTACGACATTAAAGGCGCCTTGATCAGACAAGCTGAAAACACCAGTTATATCAAAGGTACCTATGATAGAACCAATATTGATCTATCGGGTAATGACGATCAAATGTACTTTGTACGATTAACAACTCGGGAAGGTACACTGGTGAAGAAAATTGTGTCTTCAACGGAACAGCAATAAATTTTAAAAATTAATTAAAATAAAAGAGAGCGATTTAATCGCTCTCTTTTTTTATGTAAAACTGAAAATAGATAGGCAATTGGTGATCATCGCTATTGTTTAATAAACTTCAGGGATTCACTTTGGTCTTCAAAATGGATGATATAGACTCCTCGGTTCAAACTGGAAACATCCAGAGTGTTATTGGAAGCGTTTATCGATTGGGTGCTTATAACTTTTTTACCTAAAAGATTATAAACAGATAGTTTTAATGCTTCATTTTGAACATTCTTAAAGCGCAATACATTTGAGGTTGGGTTAGGATAGATCCTAATTTTAGTCATTTCAAGATCGGTAGTGCTTAATGACGATGAATTGGTGGAATTTTCAAACCAGTTCAAGTGATTTTGACTTGTAGCAATAGTAGCCATATCCAAATCGCCATCGTTATCAAAATCTCTTAAGACAAAATCATAGATATCGTTTTGTGTATTGTCAATGGATTGTTCTCCTGTACTGCTGGAGTTCTTATACCAGGTAAGCTCGTCAGTTGTGGAGGTACTGGAGTAACCCACAATAACATCATTGGAGTTGTCGTTGTTCACATCTGAAATAATTACAGCCGAGGGTACAGAATTGTTAGTGGTAAAAGCAGTTTCTGTAAAACTGCTGCCGGACTTTTTGTACCAAGCAGTATTGGTGTATTCGTCTGCTTTGATAATTTCTAGATCACCATTATTATCTACGTCTCCAAAGTGTACATCTCGAAGACCATAATTGGCACTAGCAACTAAATAATAATTAGAGAAGGATGGACTGCCACTTTGAGTCAAATCATTATCAAATAAAACAATGGCATCGATTGATCCATAAGCTACAACGAGGTCGAGATCGTTATCCAGATCGTAATCCGCCAGATCAAAGTCCCAAGGGCCTGAATTGGAAATATCACTAATAGCTTGAGCACCACCAAAATTTCCAGTGCCATCATTGGAAAACCAAGAGACTTTATGTGTACCATAAGAGCAAACTACAAGATCAATGGTATTGTTACCATCAATATCTCCTGCTTTAACAGTAGTAGCATCAGTAAGCCCAAAAGCGATAAGTTGTTCGTTTCCAAAACTTCCGGAACCATTGTTTTCAAACCAAACCAACTTATCGGCAGAGAAAGAAGTGGCAATGACGTCGTTGTCGTTGTCATTATCCAAATCGGCAATAGCAATTCCTTGCACCCTTGGTAAAGAGGACGAGATTAGAGTTTGTAAGGTAAAGGTTCCATTACCATTGTTCTTATACCATTCTATGGTACCTCCCACGTCTGTTCCTATAACAATATCTTCATAAGCATCATTGTTCAGGTGTCCCGCGTCGATCACCCTTGGAAAAGTTCCTGTATTGCTGGAAATGTTTTGTTTGGCCCCAAATGGAGATTGGCCAAAAATAAAGCATGTAACTAATGCGCTAAATAAGGTTAGTATAATTTTCTTCATAACATGTATGGTTAAGTTTGACGTAAATTTAAGATAAAATATACATATTATCTGATATTTAAGTATTTAATCGATAAAATACCATATATTTTATGATTTTTGTAAGTAAATGAATATAATTAAATCAAATTTACTATGAATCAATATGATTATTGATGCTTTAAGGCAAAAGGTATATCCTAGCAGACTTAATTTATTTAACTACAATACGTTGTGTTTTGAAAAGGGTTCCATTGTTGTCAATAAGTTGCAGCACATACAAGCCATTGGAAATGTCACTAACATCCAATATATGATCCTGCTTAGGAGTATCCTGAATGACTCTATTAAATATCATGGTTCCAGTTATATTGAACAATCTAATCCGGGCTAATGTATTCGTCGAATTCAATTTTATAAACAGGACGTCAGAAACCGGGTTTGGGTAAATCTTTAAGGTGTCTTCAAGTATAACGGTCTCTATACTTGACGCGATTCCTTTTGAAGCAATTGATTTAGGCGAAGTGCCGCTGACACAATAAGCCACCTCACTTAAATTCACACTAATATTGGAGGTATTGCCTAATCCGTCTCTTAAGGCTACAGATACAGAACTTATACTTCCGGGAATTTCAACAAATACGGAATTGATCTGATCGCCACTAAAGGTACCATAAACAGTGCTGCCATTATATGTAACTACCACCTGCTCAATATAATGACCATCTGGTTTCCCTTTCTGTTTATCATTTATATTGGTAATGGTAAAAGACACATCCTGACTGTTAGGTTCAAAATTCAGGGTCGTACTGCTTGTACCAGATAACGTACCATTGTTGTTAAAGTTTTTGGTCCTGGGAGCGCAATCACTTGTAGGCTCATCCACATCGCAAATGCCATTATTATTCGCATCAACACAAGGAAGCGTATTGTCTGATGAACAATACCGAACATCACTTAAAGTAATACTCAGCGTTTGATTAGAACCGCTTAAACCATTATAGAGTCTAATACTGATGCCATCCGTAGGACCGGTAATATTAAAGGTTTTGGAACTTACATTCACCCCGCTATACGTTGTTGTATTGTTATTGTAGGTCACATCGATGATATCAATAAATTGGGTACTGCCTTTACCTTTGGTCTTCGATTCAAGACCACTTATCGTAAATGAAATATCCTGGCTATCAGCCGGTAAAATGATCGAAGTCTCACCGGTTCCGGATCCCGAATAGGTTAAGGTATTATTAGGAACAGGGAAGCTTTTTGTTTGCTGGCTACAAATAGGTTCTCCGTTAGGCGTATCATCACAACCATCCGGGGTGCCATCGCCATCCGAGTCAATAGTATCATCATACCCGGGACAGATATCATTACCATCACATACCCCATCATTATCACTATCGGTACAAGGAGATTCATTACCGACGTTCTCAAACCAGTTCAAGTGATTTTGACTTGTAGCAATGGTAGCTAAATCCAAATCTCCATCGTTATCAAAATCTCTTAAGACAAAATCATAGATATCGTTTTGTGTATTGTCAATGGATTGTTCTCCTGTACTGCTGGAGTTCTTATACCAGGTAAGCTCGTCGGTTGTGGAGGTACTGGAGTAACCCACAATAACATCATTGGAGTTGTCGTTGTTCACATCTGAAATAATTACAGCCGAGGGTACAGAATTGTTAGTGGTAAAAGCAGTTTCTGTAAAACTGCTGCCGGACTTTTTGTACCAAGCAGTATTGGCGTATTCGTCTGCTTTGATAATTTCTAGATCACCATTATTATCTACGTCTCCAAAGTGTACATCTCGAAGACCATAATTGGCACTAGCAACTAAATAATAATTAGAGAAGGATGGACTGCCACTTTGAGTCAAATCATTATCAAATAAAACAATGGCATCGATTGATCCATAAGCTACAACGAGGTCGAGATCGTTATCCAGATCGTAATCCGCCAGATCAAAGTCCCAAGGGCCTGAATTGGAAATATCACTAATAGCTTGAGCACCACCAAAATTTCCAGTGCCATCATTGGAAAACCAAGAGACTTTATGTGTACCATAAGAACAAACTACAAGATCAATGGTATTGTTACCATCAATATCTCCTGCTTTAACAGTAGTAGCATCAGTAAGCCCAAAAGCGATAAGTTGTTCGTTTCCAAAACTTCCGGAACCATTGTTTTCAAACCAAACCAACTTATCGGCAGAGAAAGAAGTGGCAATGACGTCGTTGTCGTTGTCATTATCCAAATCGGCAATAGCAATTCCTTGCACCCTTGGTAAAGAAGACGAGATTAGAGTTTGTAAGGTAAAGGTTCCATTACCATTGTTCTTATACCATTCTATGGTACCTCCCACGTCTGTTCCTATAACAATATCTTCATAAGCATCATTGTTCAGGTGTCCCGCGTCGATCACCCTTGGAAAAGTTCCTGTATTGCTGGAAATGTTTTGTTTGGCCCCAAATGGAGATTGGCCAAAAATAAAGCATGTAATTAATGCGCTAAATAAGGTAAGTGTAAACTTTTTCATTTTTAGATTCTAATTAGGTCTGGGGTACTAATCTTATAAAAAAATACACTTAATCGTATATTTTAACATTTTAATCGATAAAATACACATATTAAGTGTGTTAATGAAAGAATAATCTTCAATATTTTAAATATGTTGCTATTAATCAATCCCCAATTATTTCAAACAAATACGTTCAAATCAGTGGTTTAGACGTTAAAGAACGATTTATTTCGCGCAAAAATAAATTTTATTTCAGGGTTACACCCTTAAAATCTAAAAACTTATTAACAATTAGTCGGTTGATAATCAATTTAATATGTTAAAATTTGAATTTGTAAGTGAACCTATAAACGCAGGGTACTATTTTTATTACGGGCACCTTATGGCGTGGCCTTAATCTTAGATGACCTATGCAGTTCTTTGCAACTCATCAATTTTTTTTGTTATATGTCTACAATACCTGTATTTCAGCCCATTATGTGTTACATTAGTATGTCATTAACAACCCATATCCATATGAAACACATCTACACTTTTGCCATACTATTTTTTGTAGCGCTTACTTCTTCTGCTCAAGATTGTACCAGTGGTACAAAATATAATGAGAATGATCTGGTAGCGTCTAATTCCGGGATTGTTGAAATCCTGGATATTACGGTTGGGCATGATGCTTATTTGGAAGTATCCGGTATTCTGGCGGAGGAATACCAATTTACCGCCTCCCATACCAATTTAGGAACCCCGGTTAATGATTTCATTACCATTACCGATGCATTTGGTGCGCCTTTAAAGAGTGGGACCTCACCCATTAACTATACCTTTACCGTAGGAGAAATACCCAATGGCATTGTTCAACTCCATTATTTTAAGGATGCGAGTTGTGCCATTGATGATATCAACCTGACCGCGACCTTGTTGAACCTGACCGCCTCGACTACGACCTGTCAAACGCCGGAAAGCCCGAGAATAGACTACCTCTCCGATTCGAGAATTGATTTTCACTGGAGTGCTCCGAGTTTAGGTGCCACCCCTGTTGGCTATTCCTGGATCATAGTTTTTCAAGGGGATGACCCGGGGCAGGTCCTGTTTTCTGGTGCGACCGATGCATCCACTTTAAATGCCAGTTCCGGAGCGGTATTGTCCCCGAATACGGATTATGATATCTACATCTATACCAATTGTGGTGAAAATGGGTTTAGTGATCCCTTAGGGCCATTGGATTTCAGTACGAACGCCGGGCCGCCTCCAGGTAATGATCTCTGCGATGGGGCCCTTTTAGTCGTTCAGGAAACAAATACCGATACCGATAATGCCGCTTTACGTGCGGGCTCCGTGGTCAATGGCGCAGAGACCAATTTTGAGGGTGAGAATTGTGATGGTGGTGATACGGATAACGCCAGGGATGATGTCTGGTATGCCTTTATCGCCCAAACCACCGATATCCATATCGAACTCCTACCGGACTTTAATGGGATTTTGACCCTGTTCTCGGGAGACTGTGGTACTTTGATCGATGAGGCCTGCAGTGATGGTAATAAAACTTTAGCACCGAGAGATGAATCCATATATTTCTCTGGCCTGGTGGTTGGAGAGACCTATTATTTCAGGGTGTACTCCCAGGGATTTTCGGCCAGCGATCCCAATTTTATTTTGAAACTTTGGTCGTCCCAATCCATAACCGATGGGGATGGGGATGGGTATTCCACTGCCGGTGGCGATTGTAATGACGGGAATAATACCGTGTATCCGGGTGCCCCGGAACTCTGTGACGGCCTGGATAATGACTGTGACGGGGTGACCCCGAGCAATGAAATTGACGCAGATAATGATGGATTTTCAGAATGTGAAGGCGATTGTAATGATACGGATAATACCATTTATCCCTTTGCACCGGAGCTGTGTGATGGCAAGGATAACGACTGTGCCAATGGCATTGATGATGGCTTAGTGTTTGAGGATTATTATACGGATGCTGATGGAGATGGATATGGTGATGCATCAGATACACCTGAAAGTTCCTGTGAGGCGGTTTCCGGTAAGGTGACCAATAATTTGGATTGTGATGATACAGACAATACCGTGTATTCCGGTGCCCCGGAAATTTGCGATGGCAAGGACAACGACTGTGCCAATGGGATAGACGATGGACTCGTATTCACCACATATTATATAGACGCCGATGATGACGGTTTTGGGGATATGAATGATGCGGGAAATGCCTATTGTTCCAATCCGGGTCCGGGTTATAGCCTGAACAATTCCGATTGTAATGACGCCAATGCAGCGATCCATCCTGCAGCCACCGAAATATGCGATGGACTGGATAACGACTGCAATGGTTTAACCGATGATGACGATTCCGGTGTCGTAGGACAAACCACCTATTATCGTGACAGTGATGATGATGGTTTCGGGGACGCTACAGATACGGTTCAGGCCTGTTCGGCTCCTGTGGGCTATGTTTCCGTGAGCGGCGACTGTAATGATGCCAATATGGCCATCAACCCTGATGCCACTGAAGTATGCGATGGTATCGACAATGATTGTGATGGCCTGATCGATGGCGATGATCCGGATGTTGCAGATCAGACCACCTATTACCGAGATAGCGATGATGACGGCTACGGCGATGCCACCGATACAGTTCAGGCCTGTTCGGCCCCTGTAGGATATGTAGTCACCAGCGGGGATTGTGATGATACCGAACCCACCGTTTATCCCGGAGCTTTTGAGCTTTGTGACGGTTTGGATAATGATTGTGTCGACGGTATCCCGGCGGATGAGGGCGATAGTGACAGTGATGGGGTTTTGGATTGTAATGATAATTGCCCAAACACCCCCAACCCCGGACAGGAGGATACGGATAATGATGGTATTGGCGATGCCTGTGAGGGCTTATCGGTGGAAGATATGAACTTTAACAACATTCGAATTGAACCCAATCCCTTTACCTCTGTGTTACATGTCCATCTCCCAAGTTATTTTGATGGTAAATCCATAGGCCTCACCCTATACGATTTGAATGGCCGCGTGGTTTACACGGATTCGAAGTTAAGTGAGAATGGGGTCTTAAAAATAGAACGATTGTCGCAGCTGCAAAAAGGGATCTATCTCCTTAAACTATATGATGAAGGGGATGAAACCATGAAGCAGGTCATCAAGCGTTAGTACATGCCGGCCTTGTGATAAACATTTGTTTTGCACAAGGCTATTTTCCTGTCCTAAATTATGTAGAAAAGAGAGACAAAGGCGTTTCGCATTCATCCATTGTTAATTCATTTTAACGATATTAATTGCATTTTATCTGTTTTGCATGCTCGCGTCATAATTAATGGATACATTTAATATAGCCTCACCTCACTCATGTTATTAGCCTAATCTTATTGGATTTTTCATACTATAATTCTCCCAAGGAATAGCCATAGTTTTAACAAAATCAAATAGGATAGCATGAATAAAATTACCTGTTTTCTACTTATTCTTTTATCGGTATGGTCCCATGCTCAGAATTGTGACAGCAATATGAAAAATGGTACCTATATGGCCATTAACTCCGGCGATATCGAACAAGTTACCAATACCATTTATGCCGGGGAGTACCAGACCGTCACCAATGTTCTGGAGGAAGAATATACCTTCACCTCCTCTTTCATGGGGAGCACGGATTTTATAACTATTCGGACTGCCGATGGCACCACCGTATTAGCTGAGGGCGATACGCCCTTAACCTATACCTTTCAATCCGGTGATATCCCCGCAGGGGAGATCCGCGTGATCATCCACTTAAGCGATAGCTGCAACAGCGATAGTGAAACCCATACGGTGACCTTGATTAAAGTCCCGACCTGCTATAAACCTGAAAATCCTAAGGTGAGCTACTTATCTAACGTGCGCCTGGATTTTAATTGGACTGCCCCAGGTTCGGGTCCGGCTCCGGTGGATTATGAGTGGGAAATTGGCCTTTCGGGATTTACACCCGGTACAGGTACCCATGTTGTTAATGGTTCAACCGGTGGTGCTCATAGTGCTACTTCCGGAGAGAATGCACTTATGGCGAGTACCACATACCAGGTGGCCATTCGTTCCGATTGCGGATCCGGCGACTTCAGTAATTGGCTGGTGACTCCCAATATTACGACCTTAGCCGGTGATCCGCCAGACAATGATCTTTGCGATGGGGCCCTTCTAGTCGTTCAGGAAACAAACACGGATACCGATAATGCCGCTTTGCGTGCGGGCTCCGTGGTCAATGGGGCAGAGACCAATTTTGAAGGTGAGAACTGTGATGGAGGTGATACGGATAACGCCAGAGATGATGTCTGGTATGCCTTTATTGCCCAAACCACCGATATCCATATCGAGCTCCTACCGGACTTTAATGGGATCTTGACCCTGTTCTCGGGAGACTGTGGTTCATTGATCGATGAGGCCTGCAGTGATGATAATAAAACTTTAGCACCGAGGGATGAATCCATATACTTTAGCAGTTTGGTGGTTGGAGATACCTATTACTTCAGGGTGTATTCCCAGGGGTTTTCCACCTCAACCCCGGATTTTGACTATAAACTATGGTCGTCCCAATCCATAACCGATGGTGATGGGGATGGGTATTCCACTGCCGGTGGCGATTGTAATGACGGGAATAATACCGTGTATCCGGGTGCCCCGGAACTCTGTGACGGCCTGGATAATGACTGTGATGGGGTGACCCCCGCTGACGAATTGGATAACGATGGTGATGGGTTTTCACCTTGTGAAGGGGATTGCGATGATACGGATAATACCATTTATCCCTTTGCACCGGAGTTATGCGATGGCAAAGATAACGACTGTGCCAATGGGATTGATGACGGCTTAGTATTTGAAGACTATTATACGGATGCCGATGGCGACGGCTATGGTGATGCATCAGATACACCTGAAAGTTCCTGTGAGGGGGTTTCCGGTAAGGTGACCAATAATCTGGACTGTGACGATACCAATGGAGCCATAAACCCCAACGCCACTGAAGAGGCTGGTAATGATGTGGACGAGAACTGTGATGGTGCCTACCTGCGCTATGTGGATGCCGATGGTGACGGCTTTGGGACGACTACCACAGTTTCCTCCCTAAACAGTACGCCGGGAGCCAATGAATCGAATATCAACACAGACTGTGACGATACTAATGCAGCCATTAACCCCGATGCCACGGAAGTCGCCGGCAATGACGTGGATGAGAACTGCGATGGCGCTTACCTGCGCTATGTGGATGCCGATGGTGACGGCTTTGGATCGACTACCACGGTCTCTTCCTTAACGACTACCCCCGATGTAGGTGAATCAAATAATAACACGGACTGTGACGATACTAATGCAGCTATTAACCCTGATGCCACTGAAGTCGCCGGCAATGATGTGGATGAGAACTGCGATGGTGCCTACCTGCGCTATGTGGATGCCGATGGTGATGGCTATGGTTCGACTACCACGGTTTCCTCCCTGACCAGTACGCCGGGGGCCAATGAATCGAATACCAATACGGACTGTGACGATACCAATGGAGCCATAAACCCCAACGCCACCGAAATAGCCGGCAATGACGTGGACGAGAACTGTGATGGTGCATACCTGCGCTATGTGGATGCTGACGGTGATGGTTATGGTTCGACTACAACGGTTTCCTCCCTGACCAGTACGCCAGTGGCCAATGAATCGAATACCAATACGGACTGTGACGAAACCAATGCAGCCATTAACCCCGATGCCACCGAAATAGCCGGCAATGACGTGGATGAGAACTGCGATGGTGCGTACCTGCGTTATGTGGATGCCGATGGTGATGGCTTTGGATCGACTACCACGGTTTCCTCCCTGACCAGTACGCCGGGGGCCAATGAATCGAATAGCAACACGGACTGTGACGATACGGACAACACGGTCTACCCCGGAGCACCGGAGCTGTGCGATGGCAAGGACAATGACTGTGCCAATGGGATTGATGACGGCTTAGTGTTTGAGGATTATTATACGGATGCCGATGGGGACGGCTATGGTGATGCCGGGGATACTCCGGAGAGTTCATGCTCGGCCGTTTCAGGAAAGGTGACCAATAATCTGGACTGTGACGATACCAATGGAGCCATAAACCCCAACGCCACTGAAGAGGCTGGTAATGATGTGGACGAGAACTGTGATGGTGCATACCTGCGCTATGTGGATGCCGATGGTGACGGCTTTGGGACGACTACCACAGTTTCCTCCCTAAACAGTACGCCGGGAGCCAATGAATCGAATATCAACACAGACTGTGACGATACTAATGCAGCCATTAACCCCGATGCCACGGAAGAAGCTGGCAATGACGTGGATGAGAACTGCGATGGTGCGTACCTGCGTTATGTGGATGCCGATGGTGACGGCTTTGGATCGACTACCACGGTTTCCTCCCTGACCAGTACGCCGGGGGCCAATGAATCGAATAGCAACACGGACTGCGATGATACGGACAACACGATCTATCCCGGAGCCCCGGAACTGTGTGATGGCAAGGATAATGATTGTGTCAATGGTATCGATGATGGTCTGGTGTTTGAAGACTATTATACTGATGTCGATGGGGATGGCTATGGTGATATTTTGGATACTCCAGAGAGTGCCTGTCAGGCTGTTTCAGGTAAGGTAACTAATAATTTAGACTGCGATGATACGGATGCCAATGAATATCCGGGTCAGGTTTGGTATGCGGATGTGGACGGCGATGGTTATGGCAGCGGATCGTCCCAGACGACCTGTGAGCGCCCATTGAACCATTACATCGCCTCTGAGC
>NZ_JAKMCP010000013.1 GCF_022662105.1 Aestuariivivens sediminis
GGCTGCATACGTTACCGCACTTACACCTGTGGCCTATCAACGTGGTCGTCTCCCACGGCCCTTTAAAGAAATCTCATCTTGTGGTGGGTTTCGCGCTTATATGCTTTCAGCGCTTATCCCTTCCGGACATAGCTACCCTGCAATGCCGCTGGCGCGACAACAGGTACACCAGAGGTCCGTCCAACCCGGTCCTCTCGTACTAGGGTCAGATCCACTCAAATTTCTAGCGCCCACTGTAGATAGAGACCGAACTGTCTCACGACGTTCTGAACCCAGCTCGCGTGCCACTTTAATGGGCGAACAGCCCAACCCTTGGGACCTTCTCCAGCCCCAGGATGTGACGAGCCGACATCGAGGTGCCAAACCCCCCCGTCGATGTGAGCTCTTGGGGGAGATCAGCCTGTTATCCCCGGCGTACCTTTTATCCTTTGAGCGATGGCCCTTCCATACGGAACCACCGGATCACTATGCTCTTGTTTCCAACCTGATCGGCTTGTAGGCCTCTCAGTCAAGCACCCTTATGCCATTGCACTCTACGCACGGTTACCAAGCGTGCTGAGGGCACCTTTAGAAGCCTCCGTTACTCTTTTGGAGGCGACCACCCCAGTCAAACTACCCACCAAGCACTGTCCCCCGTTGTGCGGGGTTAGACTCTAGATAAGCAAAGGGTGGTATTTCAACAATGGCTCCAAGACGCCTGGCGACGCCTATTCATAGCCTCCCACCTATCCTACACATTACTTATCCAAAACCAATACTAAGCTATAGTAAAGGTGCACGGGGTCTTTTCGTCCCACAGCGGGTAATCGGCATCTTCACCGATACTACAATTTCACCGAGCTCATGGCCGAGACAGTGTCCAGATCGTTGCACCATTCGTGCAGGTCGGAACTTACCCGACAAGGAATTTCGCTACCTTAGGACCGTTATAGTTACGGCCGCCGTTTACCGGGGCTTCATTTCAATGCTTCGCCGAAGCTAACATCTCCACTTAACCTTCCGGCACCGGGCAGGTGTCAGGCCATATACGTCATCTTTCGATTTAGCATAGCCCTGTGTTTTTGATAAACAGTCGCCTGGACCCTTTCACTGCGGCCCTGACGCTTAACACGTCAGGGCGACTCTTCTCCCGAAGTTACGAGTCTATTTTGCCTAGTTCCTTAGCCATGAATCTCTCGAGCTCCTTAGAATTCTCATCCCAACCACCTGTGTCGGTTTGGGGTACGGGCCGCTTCCCTCGCTTTTCTTGGAAGTCGCTTCTCTGGATTATCACCGCAGCCGAAGCCTTAGTGTACTATCCCACGCTTTAACGTGGTTCAACGTGCTATTCCGTCAGCACGCACCAAATATACGCCTCCGTCACTTTTAGCGGGAGCGGGTACGGGAATATTAACCCGTTGTCCATCCACTGCCCCTTTCGGGATCGTGTTAGGCCCCGACTAACCCTCAGCTGATTAGCATAGCTGAGGAAACCTTGGTCTTTCGGAGTGCGGGTTTCTCGCCCGCATTATCGTTACTTATGCCTACATTTTCTTTTGTAGCTCCTCCAGCATCCCTCACAGAACACCTTCAGCGGCACTACAATGCTCCCCTACCCAATGACAAATGCCATTGCCATAGCTTCGGTAGTATGTTTATGCCCGATTATTATCCATGCCGGACCGCTCGACTAGTGAGCTGTTACGCACTCTTTAAATGAATGGCTGCTTCCAAGCCAACATCCTAGCTGTCTAAGCAGTCCAACCGCGTTTTTTCAACTTAACATACATTTGGGGACCTTAGCTGATGGTCTGGGTTCTTTCCCTTTCGGACATGGACCTTAGCACCCATGCCCTCACTGCCGATCATTATTTTATAGCATTCGGAGTTTGTCAGGAATTGGTAGGCGGTGAAGCCCCCGCATCCAATCAGTAGCTCTACCTCTATAAAACTAGATCAACGCTGCACCTAAATGCATTTCGGGGAGTACGAGCTATTTCCGAGTTTGATTGGCCTTTCACCCCTACCCACAGGTCATCCGAAGACTTTTCAACGTCAACCGGTTCGGCCCTCCACTCTGTGTTACCAGAGCTTCAGCCTGCCCATGGGTAGATCACACGGTTTCGCGTCTACCACTACCAACTAAATCGCCCTATTCAGACTCGCTTTCGCTGCGGATCCGGCACTGAATGCCTTAACCTCGCTGGCAACGGTAACTCGTAGGCTCATTATGCAAAAGGCACGCCGTCACATCTTACGATGCTCCGACCGCTTGTAGGCGTATGGTTTCAGGTTCTATTTCACTCCCTTATTCAGGGTTCTTTTCACCTTTCCCTCACGGTACTGGTTCACTATCGGTCTCTCAGGAGTATTTAGCCTTAGCGGATGGTCCCGCCAAATTCACACAGGGTTTCACGTGCCCCGCGCTACTCAGGATACCGCTATCAATAACACAGCTTGCGTATACAAGACTGTCACTTCCTATGGTGTGCCTTTCCAGACACTTCTACTTCACCGTGCATCGAATATCGCGGTCCTACAACCCCGGTACTGCCGTAACAGCACCGGTTTGGGCTAATGCGCGTTCGCTCGCCGCTACTAACGCAATCACTTTTGTTTTCTTCTCCTCCGGGTACTTAGATGTTTCAGTTCCCCGGGTTCGCCCCCTACCAACGGCAGGGTAACATGCCTTCAGCATGCTGGGTTGCCCCATTCGGATACCTGCGGATCATATCGTGTGTGCCGATCCCCGCAGATTTTCGCAGCTTACCGCGTCCTTCTTCGCCTCTGAGAGCCTAGGCATCCCCCATACGCCCTTGCTTAGCTTATTGTACTTTTTTGCTTTTTTTAATGAGTTTTATCCCAATCGACTCGCGCCGATTGTTACCGGTTGGTCC
>NZ_JAKMCP010000001.1 GCF_022662105.1 Aestuariivivens sediminis
TGATGGTGGTGCTACTTGGACCGCTTCGCTTAACAATACAGGATTGACGGCCGGCTCTTACGATGTCCAAATTAGAGATGCTAATGCAACTTCTTGTGTCATCGATTTAGATGGAGGAACTAATACTGTATTAACAGTAACAGATGATATCCAACCAACAATAACATGCCCTGGAGATATTACTGTTGATAACGACCCTGGTTTATGTACTGCTGCTGTTACATATTCCACACCAACAGCTTCAGATAATTGTGGAGTAGCATCAATAACACGAATCGCTGGACCTGCTTCTGGAAGCCCTTTTCCAGAAGGCTCAACAACTGTTACTTTTGAGGTTGAAGACACAAATGGTAATACGAACTCTTGTAGCTTTACAGTAACCGTAAATGATACAGAACCACCTGTTGCAGTGTGTCAAGATATTTCCATAGATCTGGACGCTGATGGTGAGGTAAAACCCAATAGAAAATTATTCCCGGATGATATTGATGGTGGTAGTTCTGATAACTGTAATTTCAATTTGGCCTTTGCAAATGGCTTTAATGGTCAGTTTGATTGCTCAGACGTAGGCGTTAATATTATTACTTTAGTCGTTACTGATGCTTCGGGAAATCAATCGATGTGTGACGCCCAAGTTACAGTGGTTGATGCCAATACTCCTCCTGTAGCAGTTTGTAAAGATATTACGGTTCAATTGGATGCTACGGGTAATGCCACCATAACGGGTATGGATATCGATAATGGATCTTCCGATTTATGCGGTATTGCAAGTTATACGGCTACACCAAACACTTTTGACTGTTCTAATATCGGAACCAACAATGTGGTCTTAACCGTAACAGACTATAGTGGTAATACAGCCACCTGCAACGCCACGGTTACCGTTGAGGATAAGGTAAAACCCACCGTAAGTTGCCAACCTTTTACATTGGAGCTTGATGATTCTGGTGAAGGTACAATTGATATAGATGATATAGCTTTGAGCCTACCCTATGATGCCTGTGGTATAGCCAATACTGTTATTAGTAAAACGTTTTTTGATTGTTCCGATCTTGGCGATAATTCTGTTAGAATAACCGTTACAGACAATTATGGCAATGGAAGTTTTTGTGATGCCATTGTGACCGTTGAGGATAACATTCCTCCAGTGGTACCATCATTATCTGATATAAACTGGGGTTGTGCATACGAACCTGATACCCCTACAGCCACCGACAATTGTACCGGTGGGACTATTGATGGTGTTCCGGATGCGTCCTTCCCCATCACAACCACAACGACCATTACCTGGACCTTTACCGACAATGCCGGTAAAAGTTCTACAACCACTCAGCTCATTACGATTAATCAAATTAGTTGTACTGCCAGCGAAACGAAAGCGGTAAGCTGTAATGGCGGTTCAGATGGCGAAGCTACGGTTGACGTAACTGGTGGCATTGGTCCTTTTTCTTATTTATGGAGTAATGGCCAGACCACTCAAAACGCGACGGGTTTACCGGCGGGCTCCCATTCCGTAACCGTTACGGACAGCAATGGATGTTCTACAACATGTTCCGTAACCATTACCGAACCAACACCGCTTGGTGCTTCTATTACCGGGCAATCCAATACGCTTTTCTGTTTTGATAGTCCAGAAGGATGGGTTACGGCTGCAGGTTCCGGTGGTGTAACACCTTATACTTACCGAATTGATGGCGGTGCTTTCCAAAGCAATGCGACATTTAGCAATCAAATTGGTGGCAATCATACCATTACGGTTCAGGATGCCAATGGTTGTACCGCCGATGTGGTCGTAATTCTTACAGGGCCTTCTGAAGCACTCATTGCCGATGTACAATTAACGGATGCCAACTGTTTTGAACCCGGCTCCAAAGGCGTTGTCGTTACGGGTCAGGGTGGTAATGGCGGCTACGAATACCGAATGACCGGGGATGCCTCGGTATCATGGACTGCCGATGGTGACTTTGGAGGATTACTGGATGGCACCTACTATTTCCAGGTAAGAGATTCCGAGGACTGTGTATCTGAAAATGTCGAAGTCGTTATTAATGAATCCACGCGTGTTAAAGTTGAAATCCCCAGTTGGGAAAACGCTTTATGTTATGGAGAGGCTTCCGGTAGTGCCAGTGGTGTGGTTTCAGGAGGAAAAGCACCTTATACCTATTTATGGGATGACCCCGCTGCTCAAACCACTTTGGCCGCAACGGGATTGGCCGCAGGCACCTATACCTTAACGGTAACGGACTTCTACAATTGTCCGGTAACAGCCACGGTAACGATAACCGAGCCCGATGACCTGATAATTTCTGAATCCCATGAAGATGTTACCTGTTATAACGGAACCAATGGTTCCATAACCCTTTCCGTATCAGGTGGAGTTGGTCCGTATCTATATTCCAAAAACGGTGGAGTAACGACCTCCAATAATACATTTTTAAATTTAACGGATGGCACCTATACCATGAGTGTTATAGACGCCAATGGCTGTGAAAAGGAAATAGATGTGGTCATTACAGAATCTTCCGAAATTACGGCTTCGTTTACGACCAATACTGTTGGTTGTGCCCAAACCAATAGTGGTACAGCGACAGTTACGCCAACTGGCGGTGTTGGGCCATATACCTATTTATGGAGTAATGGTCAAACCGGCCAGACGGCTACAGGATTATCTCCAGCAACATACAATGTTACAATTACGGATGCTTCCGGATGTTCCGTAATAAAATCTGTGACCTATTCAGACCCGGCCTTATTGGATGTTTCGCTTATAGCCACTGTAACTTCAGGTGTTGGACAAACCGATGGTACCGCCTCTGCGACCCCAAGCGGTGGTGTTGGACCATATACCTATTCATGGACGACTTCAGACGGTAGTGGGTTAAATCCAACCGCTCAAAATCAAACAGGCCTGAGCCAAGGAACCTATACGGTTACGGTAACCGATAGCAAAGGATGTCAAAAAACAGAAAGCATTGTTGTAGCCGACATTATTACTATTGTCCTAGATTATGAGGCTGCTTGTGATCCTACTTTATCTGTTGATCTACAAAGATTATATATTAGATTGTTAGATGAAAATAGCAATCCTTTAATTACAGGTGGGTATGGTGATTTAACCTATAATTGGAATTTTGGAGCAAACGTTAAAAATGATGTGGATTATACTCCACCCCCAACGACAACAGTGAATGACAATTCTTCGTTAGAAATAGCATATACCTTGGGCGGTAATAAAACGATTGTGCTTACCGTGACGGATGACTCAGGACAAACTGTAAATTATTCATTTAATATTCTTATTGGCTCTTGTATTGAATTTGACGTGGAATGTGATCGTTGTGTGTCTCAGGATTATCAACTCCTGGATTGGTATATTGGTGAAGGAGATGGCACTCCCTTAGGGACTTGTGATAATCCAGGTGAAATAATTGATCATCCTATTTATATATGGTTTTATTTGGATCACGGTGATAATACCAATTATAATTTAAATGTGGTTGCCGAGTATACCACTGTTCATCCGCTTACGGGTGAGATTTCCACCCAAGCCGTTGAGGAATGTTTATACGAAGGTGTAAAAATTGGAACCGGAGCGGCTTACTTGTTTATTGACGATCAATATGTATGTGGCAGTCAAATAACAATAACCAAATTTTTAATATCCTGGACCAAATTGGCGAAAACCCCTTGTGGGCAACGTGAACCAAAATGTTTCTGTCCCGGTTTTGATCTTGAGGTAAGTTCTCCATTATCGGCCATTGCAACAGCTACTGATATTTCCTGTTACGCCGGTACGAATAATGGAACAGCCACTGTGGAAGCGTTTGGAGGGACACCTCCCTATAGCTACCTGTGGACTACAAGTGATGGTATTGGTTTAGACCCAACAGCTCAAAATCAAACCGGATTAAGCCCCGGAACGTACACGGTGACGGTTACCGATTCCAACACCTATTATGATGAAGATCTCGAAATGACCGTTTCTGACCCTTATACTTTTACAACGTCAGTAACCGTTGGAGAGCCTCCGGAACTATCCATTATTAGTTTTGACCCTAACGTCCCGCCTTGCTATGGCAGCTCTAACGGCTATGCCCAGGTGAATGCAACAGGAGGAACAGAACCATATACCTATGCTTGGTCTAATGGACAAACCACTCAAACCGCCACTAATTTAGGTGCGGGAACCTATACCGTGATTGTTACGGATGCCAATGGGTGTACCGATTCCGATTCGGTTACCATTACCGACCCACCCTTGTTAACGGCATCGGCGACCAGTACCGAACCCCTTTGTTATGGAGACAGTAATGGAACGGCAACGGTGACCCCAGCAGGAGGAACCTCTGGTTACACCTACTTATGGAGCGATGGACAAACGACTCAGCAAGCCTCAGGATTGGCTGCAGGTAGTTACTCAGTAACCGTTACCGATGCTAATAATTGTACCGCGACGGCCAGTGTTACTATTGGACAGCCAAACGCACTTGCAGCATCAACGTCAAAAACGAATGTAAACTGTTATGGCGCCGGTGATGGTACGGCCACCATTACGGTAACCTACGGGACTCCTCCATATACCTATTTATGGAGTGATAGCCAAACCAACCAGACCGCCATCAATCTTTCACCGGGAACCTATAATGTGGTGGCTACCGATGCCAACGGCTGCCAGATATCAAGAAACGTCACCATTACGCAACCCACTGATTTAACCTTGTCTACAGAATTTCAAGAGCCTCAATGCTACCAAGGTGCTAATGGTGGTACAGCCAAAATTTACCCCTCCGGTGGTACGGCACCTTATTCGTACTTATGGAGTGATGGGCAGACCACACAAACGGCTAATAATTTAGCTGTTGGCACTTATACCGTTACCGTTACCGATGCCAAAAATTGTACGGAAACTGCTTCCATTGAGGTGACGCAACCCCTGGAAACCGTTGCCAATGCGGGACCCGATCAAGACTTGAGTGTTGAGAACTGTGGTATCACATCAACGGTTCTGGCAGCGAGCGGTCAAAATTCTGAAGGTACACCACTTCCAGGAAGCTGGTACATAGCTTCCGGAACTGGAGGTAGTTTCTCTGATATAACTGACCCAAATGCGACTTTTACAGGTCAAGCGGGTAATACATATCAACTACTTTGGGAGATCGATTGTGATCAGGATCTCGTAGTTATTACGTTTGGAGAAGGTTGTAACACCTTAGATTTTGATGGTGACAATGACCATGTGACCTTCCAAAACGAATATAACCTAAGTGGGGCCTTTAGCTTCGAAATTTGGGTAAAACCAGATCCAAATCAAAATGATGGTGGTGCTAATAATGCCATTCAAACCATCTTTTCTAAAAGAGATGCGACAACACTTACAGATGGTTACGATTTGAGGCTTCAAGGAACCAGTCTCTCCTTTAATTACAATGGCGGTGGAACGATTACAGCATCCAATGCCTTAGGCACCAACCGATGGTATCATATCGCAGTGACATTCGATGGGGCTAACTATATCCTTTATGTGGATGGTATTCAGGTTGGTAGTGGCAGTGGCGCCGTTCCAACTGCAAACACCCATGAATTTATGTTAGGCGCCATGGATCAAAATCCGGCAGGTGGAAATCCGAATCCTGTGAACTACTACAGTGGTTGGATGCAAGAACTTCGTGTCTGGGACGTGGCCTTAACAAAAGAACAGATTCGTCAAATGATGAATCAAACCATTACCAATAATGGTACGGCAACAAGAGGGGAAGTTGTTCCCATTGATGTGGCTGGTTTAAACTGGTCGAGTTTGGTTGGTTACTATAGAATGCTTCAGCCGGCATCGCTCTCTGGAACGGGATATTTACTGGACACGTTTGGAATTGGTCCTGATGGTCAATTACGAAATATTGAAACAACACAGCAAGAAACGGCACCACTGCCCTATGAAACGGATGAACCCGGTAATTGGAATGCTGTGAATACCTCAAATAATGATGCGGGATCCCCTTGGGAATGGGGTCATACGGTTTGGGATTACCCCAATAGCACGGGTATCAATGGCGATCCCATAGATTGGAACATTGTTAGGATTAGGACTGACCATAATATTACTTCGGATGTACAGGATGTTACCTTATTAGGATTGCTTGTTGATACTGCTGAATTGACAATAACCTCTGCGGCCGGTGCTCAAGATGAAACTAATTTCGGTACAGGGCTATGGATAACCCATTATTTAAGTTTGGATGGGCAAATTGATTTAGTGGGTGAATCACAATTGGTTCAAAAACGATATACACCCACCCAAGTAAGTGAAAGTATCTTAGATATAGATAGTAGTGGCTTTATAGAGCGAGACCAACAGGGCACTAATAATCCATTTAGTTATAATTATTGGGGGTCTCCATCAGGACCACAAACTGTCGGCAGCAATAACAACCCAAGAACTATAAATGGGGTCATGAGGGATGGTACCGTTTCGAGCTCCCCACAAGATATAAGTTGGACCACCACCTACACGGCACCTGGAACAACACCAATTACCTTAAGTTCGCGATGGACATACGCTTATGAAAATTACGTATCTAACACCTATGCCAACTGGAGAAGATTAAATCCGACTTCAACTTATTTTAATATTGGCCTTGGCCATATCATGAAAGGTAGTGGCAACAACTATGTAGAAAATACACCGGGTACTCAAAATTATGTGTTTACAGGTAAACCTAATAATGAGACCATTACAACGCCTATTAATGCGGGTTATGATGCCTTAGTTGGTAATCCCTATGCCTCAGCCATAGATGCCAATGAATTTATTTATGATAACCAGAGCAGTACCACTGGAGCATTGTATTTTTGGGAACATTATGTTGAGAATAATACCCATATATTAAGGGATTATCTTGGCGGTTATGCAGTACGAAATTTACTAACCGGAATTGCTGCGGTTACTCCCGAACCTACTGCCGATGGCTATGTTATTGAAGGTGGTTCTGGAACCAAAATACCGGGTCGATATGTCCCTGTTGGACAAGGTTTCTTTGTTTTCTCCAATGAAACAGGTGGAGTCGTAACCTTTAAAAACAGTCAGCGTGTATTTCAAAGAGAAACCAATGATAATTCACAAGATGGATCCATTTTTATAAAATCAGGGAATACAAAAAACGGTAAAAATAATGCAGCTCCACCAGAGGAAGAACAAAATGAGCCACAAATCATTAGGTTTGAATTTAAAACCCCTAATGGTGCAGTTAGACCATTGGCGCTTGGATTTACTCCAAATAATGCAGCTACCGATGGGGTTGACTTCGGGTATGATGCCTTGACGAAGGAATCATTGCCAGACGACATGCTTTTTATAATAGAGAATCAAAAATATGTAATTCAAGGTGTTGGAGCCTTTGATGACAGTAAAGAATACCCATTAGGAATATTTTTATCAAATGCAGGTAATATCGAAATTTCCATATCCGCTTTCGAAAATATACCACCTAATTTAAAAGTTTATATTTATGATGCTTTATTGGGAACTTATACTAAAATTGATGATAAAAATCATAATTTTGAAATGACACTTGATACGGACATCTATTTGGATAGATTTTATATTACATTTAACAATAAAAATACACTTTCAGTTTCTGAACAAAATAAAATAATGAGTCAGGTTTCTGTTAACTATTTACAGAACAGTAAAGAAATATTTATTAGGACCCCAGATCATATTGATGTAAAACAAGTTTATTTAACTAACATTTTAGGTCAGCGTATTAAAACATGGAACAAGACCAATACCCCACAGTTCTCAAACGAAATGAAAATTCCAGTTGATGATATTACGGATGCGACCTATATAATTGAGGTTCAAACGACTGCAGGAAATATTAATAAAAAAGTTATATTAAGTAAATAAAAGCATTGAAGGCTTATGATTTATAATTCATAATGAGATCAAAATATTCTTTAATTTAAACTATAAAAGGGGCTTATAGCCTCTTTTTTTATCATATATTTCCTTCAAATATTTCATATAATATCCTTTTATCGATTTTTTTCGTATTTCATAGATTTTTTAACAATTTATTTATATATTAGCATTAGCTAACTAGAAATTGTTCATTAAACCCCAAATCTAATGATCAGATTAACCTACTTATGCTTTGCTTTTTTATGTGTCTTTACCACTGGAATTGCAAAGAATAATTTAAATAGAACCACAGTATCCGCAAATTCTACAAATCCCCAATTGTTAAGAATTGATTTTACTATGCCAAATGGTTATGTTCGCCATTTAGTAATTGGGTTTACAGATGATGTTGCCACAGACGGTTATGATTATGGTTATGACGCATTAAATGTCGATAATTTTCCCGACGATCTTAATTGGCTGATTGAAAATAAACGCTATGTCATTCAAGGTGTGGGTACATTCAACGAGACTAAAAAATATCCATTAGGTATGTTTTTAACCAATAGTGGAAATATAAAAATTTCACTTGACAAGTTAGAAAATTTTGAAAACCCCATAGATGTTTATGTCTATGATGCAAAATTAGATACATATACACAAATCAATTACTTAGATTATACATCATTTATATATAGTGGTGAATACCTTGATCGTTTTTATATTGCCTTTAAAGACAATTCGGTAACCAACCTTGCAAAAAGTAGCTTGTCAACACCGGATGAATTTATTGAAAATACCCGCATCAATTATTTGGGTAACACTAAAGAGCTTTATATCAATACAAGTATGTCTAATAGCATAAAAAGCATTTCGATATTTAACCTGAATGGTCAAAAAGTATACACTGCCAATGGATTACAAGAACAGACCATAAGAATGGCCTTATCCAATTTAAAAGGTAATTACGGTATCGTTTCCGTGGAAAGTGACGAAGGATTTATCACCACAAAACAAATAGTCATTCATTAACATAGGATTTCTAATTACGCAACTGCCCGCCATAGTAATGCTGTGGTTTTTTAATAATGTCTAACCTCTTCTTAATCCGTTGAAGTCCTTAAAAGGTTCAACCACAGCTTAAGCGCGTCAAAATTCGTATCAAATGTTAATGAATTATGCGTTTAATCGATTTTTTTTGCATTTCATAGATTTAATATGTAGCTTGTGGTCCTAGAATTTTGGTATCAAACCTACCAAATGAAATTCTTTAGTTGAGTTAGTCATGATTAGTTTGAGTTAGTCGATCCCCAAATCTACCATATCTCAACTAATTTAGGAGTCCCAATTAATTATTGGGGCTCTTTTTTTGGTATTTATTCTAGTTTAGAAATCAATGCCTCAAGTGAGACCTTTAATTGCTCTCCCGAATTCATATCCTTTAAGGTATATGTATTGGAAACCATTTCTTCTTCTCCAACCAAAACCACAAATGGTATGTGCCGCTTGTTAGCGTGATTCATCTGTTTTTTCATTTTGGCGGGATCCGGGTAGAGTTCGGCATTAATGGCCTTTAACCTTAATTGCTTAATGGCCTTCAGGGAAAACAATGCCTCCTTTTCACCAAAGTTAATGAACAGCACCTCTATATGTTTGGTTACCGTTTCAGGAAATAAATGAAGCTCCTCCAAGACCAAATAAATTCGGTCGAGACCAAAACTTATACCCACACCACTCATATCCTTCATGCCAAAAATACCGGTCAGGTCGTCATAGCGGCCACCGCCACCAATGGATCCCATTTGTATGGTTTTTGGTGCAGCAACCTCAAATATGGCTCCGGTGTAATAGTTTAATCCACGTGCCAGAGTAACATCCAATTCCAATCGGGCAGTTGAAAGGCCCAGTGTTGAAATCGCCGAATGAATAAATGCCAACTCCTCAATTCCTTTTTGTCCAATTTCTGAAGTCAACAACATGTCCTTTAAACTCCCCATTTGATCTTCAAAAGTCCCTTTTAAAGAAAACAATGGCTGTAATTTATCAATTCCTTCCTTAGAAATGCCCTTACTTAACATGTCTTCTTTTACTTTTGCCTCGCCTATTTTATCGAGTTTATCCAAAGCTACCGTAAAATCAATAAGTTTATCACGGGCGCCAATGACCTCCGCAATACCGGATAGTATTTTCCGATTATTGATTTTAATATGAACCCCCTTTAAATTTAAAGCGGTAAACACGGCGTCATAAAGTAAAACAAACTCCACTTCCTGCCAAAGGGAATCACTGCCCACAACATCTGCATCGCATTGATAAAATTCCCTAAAACGCCCTTTTTGTGGTCTATCGGCACGCCATACCGGTTGTATCTGATAACGTTTAAAGGGAAACTCAATATCATTTTGATGTTGTACCACATAGCGCGCAAAGGGCACGGTTAAATCATACCGAAGGGCCTTTTCAGAGATACTGTCCGCAAGGGATTGAGAATCTCTGTTGGCAATGGCTTGACTATCGGCTTTGGCCAGATAATCACCTGAGTTTAATATCTTAAATATTAAACGGTCTCCTTCATCCCCATATTTACCCATAAGGGTTTCTGAGTTTTCAAAACTCGGTGTTTCAATAGGTTGAAACCCAAAAGATTCAAAGGTCCTTCGAATCGTATTAAAAATATAATTGCGTTTGGCTACCTGTTCTGGATTAAAATCGCGGGTTCCTTTTGGAATACTTGGTTTTTGAGCCATTATAAAATTTTAGTTAATTGAATGTCCACTGTGCTCAGTGTGACAAAAATAATAGTTTTTAACGGGAAATGTATTCCTATAGAAGTAGGAATGCTAAAAAACCTAAATATTACCGATACGTCTAAATAAAATGAGACCATCCTTTTTTTTAAGTACCTCTAAATCGATGACCACGGCACAGTAAGGAGGTAGTCTTAAATGCCATGTCTGAAATTAATTAATAAGCTTATCAAAATACCTATACAATTCCCCTTTTGTGATGACGGCACCTTGTTGAATCATATTAAACTTATCGAGGTTTCTATCATTGCCATAGTCCTTATCGGCTTGAAAAAACTCCACATCATCATCCATTAAGTTCTCACGAAGCCACTGGTACCCTTCAGGAGTCGTAATATCCATGTCATTTTTTAAATTTAAAACTATGGCCTGCATTTTATCCGCTCCTAAATAAAATAAATACATATGCTGCGGAGATATATGCTCTAAATATTCCGCCTGGTTCAATACCCCTTCCCAAATTAAATCACTAAACACATCTAATTCGGTTTCAGCGAGTTCAGGTTTATTTTGTTTTAAATGGGTCCATTCTTCCTTTGTAATGGACTGGGTGGCCAAAAAGTTGATAAATTCCTGGTGTAATTCTTCAAACTGTTCCTTCGTAAGTCTGGCGTATTTCATTTGTTTTTCAATCAATATAATAGGATTCTGACTTATATCAGGGAAAATAGACTTAAAATTATACCAGTTAATTTGAGGAATAGATAACATTAAGTCTTACAAAAAAGCGCTCCCATTGATGAGAGCGCTAATGTAATAATAATCTATGGTTTTTTACTAGAAAATATAACGTAACCCTATTTGCATTTGCCAGCGTGAGGCCAAACTGGAGTCGTAGCCAAAGGTATTTTTTAAGTTTCCATTAAATGAATAGACAGGAACACCATTATCATCGAATGATACGCCTATGGGTTGAACATTATTAGGTTGCTGAATAACACCCCAATCGGAATTTAAAAAATTACCGAAATTTAAAATGTCGATACTGATCTGAATGGTATTGGTCTTTTCTTCCGATACATCAATATTAAAGTCTTGTAAAATTTTAATATCCCAACGGCTTCTCCACGGTGCTAAAGCACCATAGCGCTCGGCATAGTCCCCTCTCCTTCCGTTTAAATAATCATCTTGTTGGATGTAAGCTTCCAAAGCATTAGCGTCTCCTGCGTTTGCAAATTGCATTTGACCGATTTCACCGGATGTTGGGATATAAATGAGGTCATTTATAGAAGACCCGTCACCGTTTATATCACCCCCATAGGTATAATTAAAACGTCCTCCCTGAGCATACTCAAAGAAGGTAGATATTGTCGTGGCCCATTTATTATTACCGTAAACCCATTTTTTACTTCCTACACCAATAAAACGGTGGGTATCACCATACTTAGAGTACCCTAGCACATCATTATTTACATTTCCAACTACCGGGTTGCCATTAAAGGCATCACTTGTAATTTCTGCTTCTATCGAATTGACGTCTTTTGCATTTAAATAGCTGTAGGCAAGCATGGCATACAAACCATGATCAAATGTTTTCTGTGCCTTAAAGGAAGCATTCCAAATACGTCCTTTATCAGAATTTGTAAACACATAAGCACCATCCCCAACAAATCCATCAAATGTAACAACATCTGATGCTGTATAGATTGGGCGATTATCAACTCCCTGTAAAGTGCCAGATGGTGGTAATAGTCCCCAATGCTGTACATGTGGACCGTTTATATCTTTTGTATAAGACAGATCTGCCGTTAGAATTAATCCATTTTCCAACTTTTTGTCAGTACCAATATTGGTTCTCCAAACCTGTGGAAACTGATATTCAGGATCTACTGCTTGTAAAAAGAAAGCATCTGGATTTGCGATTTGGTTTCCTAGCCAAACAAATGGGAATCGACCGGTAAATAAACCAGACCCTCCACGTAATTGAAATGTATCATCGCCGTTAACATCATAGTTAAATCCAACTCTGGGAGAGATTAACCACTTATTCGTTGGCATTTGAGTATTATCTATAGTAACCCTTTGTGCTGTATTGGGATTATAGTACATAACGTCTGGCAACACAAACCCTCTATCAATAACCTCTTGTGCCTTCTCTGCCGAGTCAAAAAATAAGGGTTTATCAAAACGTATCCCATAGGTTAATTTAAATTTTTCGGAAACATTCCATTCATCTTGTAGATAAAAGGCCAATTGCCCTACGTTGGTTTCTGCCAATGCCCAGCCACCCGGGGTTCCCTCTGGCACAGCATTATTGGCTTCAAATGTTTGCTGGGGAGTTACAAAATCATATGCGGTGGCATCAAAATCCGCAATATCTACACTTCCAAAAAGATCAAAGCCATAACTAACTAAATTAAAAGAATTGTCAAATTGAAATTTTTCAAAAGACGTTCCTATGGTGAAGGTGTGATCTCCTTTATAAAAATTCAGATTATCCGTAAACTGAAATACTTTTTGGTCCAATCTGTTATGAACTGAAAATGGTTCATGTCCCGCAATAATGTAATTAGAACCTCCTTTTGTTATGTTAATGGAAGGTGCAGGAACAGAAAAAGGATTTCTAAAGTCATTAAAATGCGTATAACCTACTTGTAATTTATTGGAAGCACTTTCAGATAAGGTGGAATTTAGTTCAATTTGCACAGATCTAAGTTCATTATTAATCTCATAACCCGAATTTTCAAATTGTAAGGTATTGGCGTTAGGACCCCTAAAAGCTATCGCTGTTGGGTGTGCAGGTTTCTCCTTAGATGCGTTTAAAAAATTATAAATAACAGCCAAGCGGTTATTATCATTGATATTCCAATCCAACTTAAAAATCCCTTTGGTCGACTCAGATGCATGTGTAAACCCTTCATACGCGCCAGGATCATAACCAACAGCCAATAATGCGTCTCTTACTGCTATTAAATCACTTTCCAACACTCTGGATTCATTTATGGCACCAGATCCAGTATTAGGAGCCCATCCATTCGTGCCGAGATCGTCCCTTTCGTCTCTTTCGAAATTGGCAAAAAAGAATAATTTGTTTTTTATGATGGGCCCACCTATGCTTAGACCATATTGTGTTTGATTTAAATCGGGCCTCGTTACCTCCTCACCTTTAATTTTCTTACCGGTCATGCTCTCATCCCTGTAAAACCCATAAACAGTACCATGAAATTCATTGGTTCCGCTTTTGGTCACTGCATTAACTGAAGCCCCTGTAAAACCAGATAAAGTAACATCATAGGGTGCCGTAGTCACTTGAATTTGATCTATAGCATCCAATGAAATGGGCTGGGCGTCGGTTTGTCCACCAGGGGTAGCAGCATCCAATCCAAAGGGGTTATTAAATATGGCGCCATCCAATGAAAAGTTATTGAACTGGTCGTTTCTACCGCCAAAGGAACCTGCACTGGCAGTAGGTTCCAATCTTGTAAAGTCCGCTTGCGATCTGGTGATGGTGGGCAGTCTGGTAAGTTCTCGTCTTCCAACACTGGTTTCGGCTCCCGTTCTATCACTACCAAATGTACCCGTTCCTCCTGAACCCTCAATAAGAATGACATCTAATTGTTGATTTTCCTCTACCAGGATGACATCAATATTTTGGGTTTTACCCAGAGTTAGGAATACATCATTAAAGGTTTGCTCTTGATACCCAACAAAACTAATCATAATGCTATAGGGGCCTCCTACCCTTAAATTTAACAGGTTAAAACGACCATCGATATTGGAAGCCGCACCATATTTTGTTCCGGTAGGGGAATGAACGGCTACTATGTTCGCCCCTGGGAGAGGTTCAGAATTTTGGTCGGTAATAAGACCTTTAATGTTTGATGTTGTTACTTGTGCCAAGGCACCTACTGTAATAAACAGGAATACAATGGGAAGGATAGTTTTTTTCATTTGATTGGTACTGGATTGAGTTAGTCTATTATGCGCGCATAGAAAATGCGTTTCCCAAAAATAAAAAAAAAAGCTACTCAAAGAGTAGCTTATTCAAAATACTTTAGTATTATAATTTTTAACCCACCTGGGCTATGACTTCAAAAGGAAAATCGAAGGTTACTTCACGATGCAATCGAATAACCGCATTGTACTGTCCTAATCGTTTAATGTTTCCTCCGGTGATCGTCACGAACTTCTTATCGACCAAGTGTCCTTCCTTTTCGAAAGCCTCTACTAAATCTGCTTTCGTAACAGAGCCAAACAACTTATCTCCGGCTGATGCACCTTCAGTAGCCTTGGCCGCAATTCTAATTTCCAATGCCTTAATAGCCTCAGCCATTTTATGGGCATCATCAATAATTTTCTTTTCTTTAAAAGCTCTCTGTCTTAGATTTTCTGCCAAAACCTTCTTGGCTGATGGCGTCGCTAATATAGCCTGTCCTTGAGGAATTAAATAATTTCTACCATAACCGTTCTTAACTGTTACAACATCGTCTTTAAATCCTAAATTTTCAACGTCTTGTTTTAATATAAGTTCCATTGCTATCGGTATTTTATTTTAATAAATCTGCTACATAAGGCATTAAAGCCAAGTGGCGCGCTCTTTTAACAGCTACAGATACTTTTCTTTGATACTTTAATGAGGTTCCCGTTAAACGACGTGGTAAAATTTTGCCTTGCTCGTTCACAAACTTTAATAAGAAATCCGGATCTTTATAATCGATATACTTTATACCAGATTTTTTGAATCGACAGTATTTCTTTTTCTTATTTGTTTCAATGTTTAGAGGAGTTAAATATCTAATCTCTCCGTCTTTTTTTCCTTTTGCCTGTTGATCTATTGATGCCATAATTAAGCTTTTACATTAAGTTTTTCTCTTCTTCTTTCTGCCCAAGAAACGGCATGCTTATCTAATTTTACAGTAAGGTAACGCATAAAACGCTCATCGCGTCTAAACTCCAACTCCAGTTGGTTTATAACATCGCCTTCAACAGTGAATTCAAACAAATGGTAAAAACCACTTTTCTTGTTTTGTATGGGGTAAGCTAATTTTTTTAAGCCCCAATCTTCTTTGGCTACCATCTTTGCCCCTTTAGAAACAAGAAAATCTTCATATTTCTTTACTGTTTCCTTTATCTGGTCTTCAGATAAAACGGGATTTAAGATGAAAACAGTTTCATAATGATTCATAAAAATATATTTTAGTATTAAAAATGGGTGCAAAAATAACCAAATATTTTATATATTGCAAGTGCAACCTAACTTATTACAGCCGTCTTTTAAATGTTAAATTTTTGTTAAATTAAGCAGTTAATCGATGATTTTTGGTTTTTACCCGAATTTTTCGTACTATTGTCGATACTTAACCGAAATATTAAAATGTTATGACTTTAAACTGTGTAGTAGTAGACGACTCGGCAATCCAGCGTCTCTCGATAGTAAAGCTGGTGGAAAATCATCCGGCACTTAACTTAATTGCAGAGTACAGTAGTGCTCTCGAAACTAAAAATGGTTTAAATACCCACCAAGTAGACCTTATCTTTTTGGATATTGAAATGCCCGTTCTTAATGGGTTTGAACTTCTGGATGTATTAAACAACAAGCCTCAAATTATCTTTGTAACCGGGAAAACCGAGTATGCGTTTAAAGCATTTAATTATGATGCTACGGATTACTTGCACAAGCCTATAACCAAAGAGCGGTTTAACACGTCTGTAGAGAAAGCCTTAGAGCAGCATAAACTTAAACTAGACTTTAATGAAGAAGAAGGTGAGCACATCTTCGTAAAGAGTAATCTTAAAAAACGTAAAGTCTATATCAAGGACATTAAGTGGATTGAAGCGCTTGGAGATTACGTGAAATTGGTAACGGAAGAAACCAGTTTAGTGGTATTATCTACCATGAAGGCCTTTGAAAAAGAACTACCGGAAAATAAATTTTTAAGAATCCATAAATCATATATTGTGAATCTGGATAAAATAGATCGGTTTAACAGTAAAAATGTGGAAGTGGGCGCTTATGAAATTCCATTAAGCAGAAATAAAAAAACCCAATTGGTAGACGCTTTAAATAACATTTAGAGATTTTGTAAATAATCCATAATCTATCTCTCACTAAAAGTTATCGACATTTAAAATAATTTTAACCGACCGAAATTCCTTTATACTGAAGAAGCTGTTATTCACCTTAATAATGGCTTCTTTTGTTTTTGATAAGGATTGCCCTTGAGGAATCTTTATTAATATATTTTTATAAAACTGATTTCTTATTCGGGAAACTGGTGGGGATTCCGGACCTAAAACATATTCAGTGAAAAGTTGTCTCAAAGATTTGGCCAACCATTGAGATGCTTGCTCTACCCTATTAAAATCCCTGTGTTTTAAAGTTATTTTTATAAGTTTATAAATTGGTGGATACTTATAAGTATACCTGTCATTCAACTGTTCATTAAACATCTCTGTATAATTATTGGTGGAGACCTGCTGTAAAATGGAATGATATGGATTGTAGGTTTGAATGAGTACACTACCCCGCTCATCCGTTCGGCCTGCGCGTCCCGCAACTTGCAACATGAGCTGGAAACTACGCTCATGTGCTCTAAAATCCGGGAAATTCAACATGGTGTCGGCGTTCATGATTCCAACAAGTTTAACATTCCTAAAATCCAATCCTTTGGTAAGCATTTGCGTCCCTACTAAAATATCGATTTCCTGTTGTTCTAAAGCGTTAATTATTTTGTCGTATGCATACTTACCGCGGGTGGTATCTAAATCCATACGTGCCACTTTGTACCCCGGAAACAGGGTTTTTACTTCTTCTTCAATTTGTTCTGTACCAAAACCTTTAGAATCTATATCCGAACTACCACATGCTTCACAATTAAGGTGCATCGCGGTATGATAACCACAGTAATGGCATCGCAATTGATTTTTATATTGATGATAGGTTAAACTCACGTCGCAATTAGGGCACTGAGGGGCATGTCCACAGATGGTACACTCTATAATTGGTGAAAACCCCCTTCTATTCTGGAACAAAATTATTTGTTGACCTTCATTTAGCGCATCCCTCATGGCCTCAATAAGTGTATCGCTAAAATGACCTGTCATACGTTTTCTCTTGTATTTATCCTTTAAATCCACCAACTGAATTTCCGGCATTAAAACATCATTATAACGCTTGTGTATTTCTGCAAAACCATACTTATGCTGTTTAACGTTAAAATAACTTTCCAAACTCGGCGTCGCGGATCCCAAAAGGGTTTTGGTCCGATGCATATTAGCCAACATTATTGCCGTGTCACGCGCATGGTATCGAGGTGCTGGGTCAAATTGTTTATAGGACAGTTCGTGCTCTTCGTCAATTATAACAAGTCCTAAATTACTAAATGGTAAAAACAAGGAAGATCTTGCACCAATGACAATTTGTGCTTTGGGTGCCTGTTTTAACACATTATTCCAAACCTCAACGCGCTCATGAGAACTGTACTTCGAATGATACACCGATATGCATTCACCAAAGTAACGCTGTAATCTGCTAATAAGCTGGGTGGTTAAAGCAATTTCTGGCAGTAAATACAGTACTTGTTTGCCACTGCTAATACAATCTTCAATCAATTTCGCATAAATTTCTGTCTTTCCCGAAGAGGTTACACCGTGAAGTAGCGTCACATTTTGGGTTTCGAAGGCCTTTTTTACAGCATCCAGGGCCTGTATTTGACAGGTATTGAGCAACTTGGTTTTTAACGTATCTTTACCGGAATATTGAATTCTGTCGGTTTGTATATGATATTCTTCGAGGACACCTTTATCTATCAATGTTTTAATAATGGAGGAAGACGCCCCGCTTTCATTTTTTAAATTAAAAACCGTTACCGGCTTTTTTGTTTTTCCCACTAAAGAAAACAAGGTTAAGACGACCTCTTTTTGCCTGGGAGCGCGACCAAGAGCGTCCAATAACTGTTGCAATGCGTTTTCAGTGGTATAATTGGAGCCTAATTTTACATAACGTACCAGCTTGGGTTTATACTTTTCGTAAACTTCCTCTTCAAGATGAACAACTCCTTTTTCTATAAGCCTATTTATCACAGGGAATACCTGTTTTTTATCCAAAATCCCCATTACATCCTGAATTTTCAATGAAGACTGGTGCTGTAAGGCTTCGTAAATCAGAAATTCTTCATCCTCCAACATATGTTCTTCTATTGGAAAGCCTTTATTTTTCACAATTCTGGTTTCACTTTCCAAAATAAAAGCACCGGGCAGGGCTGCTCTCATCACATCTCCTAAAGTGCACATGTAATAATTTGCTATCCACTCCCAAAGTTCCAATTGCAATTCATTGACCAAAGGTGTTTCATCCAAAATTTGATGTATCTCTTTGGCCTGATATGCCGTGGGTGGCAATTGGTGGATCCTGGCTACAATACCCGTATAGATTTTAGATTTTCCAAAAGGTACGGCCACGCGCATTCCTCTTTTTATGAATACTGCCTCAGAAGATGAAATACTATACGTAAATAGTTTTTGAAGCGGAACCGGAATGATGACATCAATAAAATAGCCCATAAACTACCTCCTTTTGCGAAGTTTATTCAAAGACGCATTTAATTCATAACCCAATAATAGAATATTTGCGTTAAGCCACATATAGAAAAGCAGTATCAACAAGGCCCCTATAGAGCCATATAACTTATTGTATTGTCCAAAATTTTCAATATAGACCCCAAATAAATAAGACGTTAGCATAATAAGCAATGTAGTAAATAAAGCCCCAATGGAAAAGAATTTCGACTCCCGCCCTTCTTTGGTCCCAAAATAATACAGGGTCGCCGTTGCAATATAGATCATAATCACAAAAAAGACATATTTAGCAACGTCAAACCAGAACACCTCATCCGAGTCTAAATAACCTTTGTTATTAAGAACATCTACTAATTCCTTCACAACATAGATTTGAACATACCCTAATACCACAATAGTGACAATCAATAAAAAAACTAAAATCAATGCGATTCCAAGGGCATACAAATATTGCTTAAAAACATTTCGGGTCAATTGTTCATGATAGGAGTTCTCAAAACCGGAAAATATGGCATTTACACCATTTGCCATCAAGGCAATCGACAAAACCAAAACAGAGGACAATAGGCCTCCCCGCTTTGAGTTTTCGATGTTTTTAAATATGTTGTCAAAGAAAAAATCGGAAGTACTTGGAGGCAAAAAAGATTCCAAAAAGGTCATGAACTCATTTTGGAAATTAGCGACAGGTATCTCAGGAATGATAATAATAATAAACAGCAGAAAAGGAAACAAGGCGGTAAAAAAACTAAACGCAATGGCACTGGCTCGCGTCGTCAAAGCACCCTTGACAATACCCGTAATATAAAGCTCCAGTAAATCGTAAAAGGATAATCCTTCAAGACCCGGTAATTTAATTTGCTTAAAAAAGCGAACGATAACATTTAACACAGGAATCTTTTCAAGATTATCTTCGATAGGCTTGGTCATTAAAATAGAATTTGCTTTTAGCTCGTATTATATATGCAATTTATATAAATTTAGCTAACAAATTCGTGATAAAAATTAATTAATTAACGGCTTTTAAACTGAGGTCCATATTATGAACAGAATGGGTCAAGGCACCACATGAAATATAGTCCACACCGCATTCAGCATAATGCCTAATTGTCGCCTCGTTAATATTTCCCGAAGATTCGATTAAGCATTTATCCCCAATTAACTTTACGGCTTTTCGGGTATCTTCATAATCGAAATTATCCAATAAGATTCTGTAAACCCCTTCATTTCTTAGAATTTCTTCTACTTCCAATAGATTTCGCGCCTCGATCATAATGAGCAGATCTTTTCCTGTATCTTTCAGATATTGTTTGGTCATTTCAATGGCTTTCGTAATCCCTCCTGCAAAATCGATGTGATTATCTTTCAACATGATCATATCATATAAAGCAAACCGATGGTTTTCTCCACCCCCAATTTTTACAGCCCATTTTTCCAAAACACGAATTCCCGGTGTGGTCTTTCTGGTATCCAGAATCTTAGTTTTGGTTCCCTTTACCAGATCAACGAAAAGCCTCGTTTTGGTTGCAATCGCACTCATGCGCTGCATAGCATTTAATACAGTACGTTCTGCTTTCAAAATGGATTGCGAAGGACCTTCAACGTACATGACAATATCCCCAAATGTAACCTCCGTCCCATCTTCTATAAGTACCTCTAATTTTAAACTCTTATCCACGTAAGCAAAAACTTTCTTTGCAAAATTAACACCTCCAATAATGCCCTTATCCTTAACAAGAAGTTTCGCTTTACCCCTCGCCGTTTCCGGTATACATGCCAAAGAACTATGGTCACCGTCTCCAACGTCTTCGTTTATAGCACTGGAAATGATGCGCTTTATCTCTGAATCAAAGTGCTCCTGTGTAATCATATTTAAATATTTGATGCTAAAATAAGAAAATGCTTCACGAAATTATATGATAAATTTGTCAAATTTTCAAAATTCATAAAGATAAAATATATCATTGCTAAAATGTAAACCTTAAATTTGTATTATGACAATAAAACTTCTTGGTATTGGAAAAACAGACAAAAAGGAACTGGATGCCTTAATTGAAGATTATACGAAACGGCTAGGCTTTTATAACAAGTTTTCATTCCAGATTATTCCGGATATAAAAAAGGTAAAAAACTTATCGGAAAAGCAACAAAAGGATCAGGAAGGGGGAGCAATTTTAAACCTCATCAAACCTACTGACACCGTCATACTTTTAGATGAAAACGGGCCACAATATACTTCAGTCGGATTCTCCGATTACCTACAAAAACATTTAAATTCTGGCATCAAGCAGCTTGTTTTTGTTATTGGAGGACCCTATGGCTTCTCCTCCGACGTATACCAAAGAGCCAATGGCAAAATAGCATTATCTAAAATGACCTTTTCCCACCAGATGATTCGGCTTTTCTTTATTGAACAGTTATATAGAGCATTTACAATATTGAGGAATGAACCCTACCACCACCATTAATCTAATGTTTAATAAAAGTGTGCTTTCGCTTTTTTAATTGAATCTCCAAATCCTTGATGGTTTTCTTAACTGCATTTTCAAATGTACTCTCATTAGAGGTAGCAAAAATTCTAGGACCCGGAGCACTTAATTCAATTTTACAAATCTTACCGTTTTGATCTGCATTATGCTCAATTTCAAAACAGACTTCTGCGTTGATCAGCCAATCGTATTTTTTATTTAACTTATTTAATTGCTTGGTCACATAAGCGTTCATCGCTTCGCTCGTTAACATGTGAACGTATTGAATATTAATGGTCATATTAATGCTATTAAGTTATTAAGAATATGCTCTAAATATAGTAAAGTTTGAAAACCCCTAATCTAATAAAAATCATTTTAGGATAAAAAATTAAACTCAAAAAAGAAGGCGTATTCAATTCGTCCTTGCTTTACATGGTTCTGTGATGGTCCTTAAACTTGTAGTTCTTTAATTCGTTCAGTGGGTATTAATCTTTTTGGGCCCCGTTTTAAAGCTTCTTGATATAGAACTTTGGCTTCTTGATATTTGCCTTGTGATTTTAAAAACTGAGCATATAATTCTTTAGTTGGAATAATGATATCAGGTGGCCCATAACTGTATGACACATTTTCCTCAAATTCTACAGAATCCTTTAACAAACCGTCTGTCTTGTCATAATCATTATTTAGCCAGGCCTGAAGACCCAGTAATTGTACTTTCATAACATGAGCTCGTTTAACATCCAATCTATTTGGTAATGACCGATCCACAGAAGCACATAAGCTACTTCCATTGCTTATATTATCGACTAATACTGATTCTTTATCTATCTCAGCTGACAATTCATTTATGGTGGCATCTAATGTCTTTTTATCTTTGCTGTGGAACGCTTTCATCCCTTCAATAAAGTAATTCTGGGCCTTTACGGAAATATTAATGCCCGTAACATCGATCGCTATATCCGCGACAGGATGTTCCCAAAGGCCAGACTCCGCCAGGAAGGTCCCTTTTAAAAACAAAAGATGTACATTAGCTCTTTTGGATGGTTTTTCATTACAAAACCGTTGCATGTCCCAAACCATTTTTTCAGCTTCAGCAATTTCCCCTTGTTGCAAGTAGCCATATTGTAACCAATGATAGGCATGATAACCCCGGGCGTCATTGTCCAATCCTTTTTCCTCCATTCTTTTAATACTTGCCGCATAGGAATCAATATTGGAAGATACCACCTTATCCCACATCCCTAAAGCAACATAAATGTGCGATGGCATGTGAAGTGCATGACTGGCATCTGGAGCAACCTTTGCGTAAGAATCGGCAGCATCCAATGCCAAATAGGCATGGTTAGGATCGTCGTAAGAATGTATCAAATAGTGAAGCGCTCCTGGATGCTGTGAATTTCTTTCTAAAATTTTGTTTGCAATCAGAGCTCCTTCACCATAGATGGAATCATTTCTGCCCTCGGCAACAGATCCCAGCAAGGACAGCGAATAAAAGGCGGCTACCTCATTTTGATTGGGATATTTATGATATAGTGATTTCATGTGCTCCATATAGGCTTTGTCCCGTTCTTTCTTTGGGGTTTTAGCCTTGTAGAGGACGCTCACCGCCTGTAAAAGATCTCTTTCAACAGGATTCAATGGGCTTAAATCCAATTGTGCTATCTTGTTCACCACAGTAATACCATCCTGATAATCTTGTTCTCTCCAAAGACTGTGATTATAAGTCATCGCCTCTCCCCAATAAGCCATAGCCATATTAGGATCCATTTTTTGGGCATCGATAAACGCCTCCCTGGCATCATGGTATTCAAAACTATGTAATAATAATAGTCCCTTCTCAAAAATCGGGAGCGCTTCTTCCTTACCTGTAACTTTAAAATCCACAATTCCTAGATAAACAGGCTGCTCTTGTTTATTTTTACAAGAAATTGCAATCATACATAAAAGCACCATGACAAAATGTTTCATAACTTGACTATATTTAGACCATTAGAATTCTTATTGTTTTAAAGATACATAATATTTTTATCGGAAATCAACTGTGCATTAAGATAATTGACTTTCCGTTTTCACAGACTAAATTTAATCCTAAAACCCTTTTAGATTGATAACACTGGTATTCGCGACTAACAACAGTAACAAAATAAAAGAAATTCAGGCATTACTGCCCTCACATATCAAACTCTTAAGCTTGAAAGATATAGGCTGTTTCGAAGAACTCCCTGAAACTCAAAACAGTATTGAGGGTAATGCCAGGCAAAAAGCTAACTATATAAAATCACATTACGATTATGACTGTTTTGCGGATGATACCGGACTGGAAGTGGAGGCACTCGACGGGGCTCCCGGTGTCCACTCGGCGAGATATGCAGGAGAACATTGCGATGATCATGATAATGTAAACAAACTGCTGATGGATTTACAGGATTGCAATCACAGAAATGCACAATTTAAAACGGTAATAGCTTTACATGTAAATAATGACCTATTGCTCTTTACTGGAATTTGCCGCGGACAAATAACCCGAAACAAACGAGGCGAAAATGGTTTTGGCTATGACCCCATATTTATCCCCAATGGCTTTAAAGAAACGTTCGCTGAGATGAATTTAAAGGTAAAAAACAGGATTAGTCATCGAGGTAAAGCCATGCATGAGCTTATCGCCTATTTAAATACCACCAATACTACCCCCTAGTCAAAAAGAAAAAAAGGGTTGCTAGTTTATTATCTTTATGCTAATTTTAATATATGACTGAAGAAGCAATAGAAAAGGAAAATATAGCCATAACCAAGGCTTACAAAGAATTACTAAAGGTTAGTTATCGCATACTGTCAAAAGAAGATAAACAATTAATCCGGAAGGCCTTTGATGTTGCCCTGGACGGGCATAAGGATCAGCGTAGAAAATCCGGTGAAGCTTATATTTTCCATCCTTTGGCAGTTGCTAAAATTGTGGCTCAGGAAATAGGATTGGATGCCACGTCCATAGCGGCAGCCTTATTACACGATGTTGTTGAAGATAATGAGGCCTATTCCATAAATGATATTGAACAACTTTTTGGTGAAACCGTTGCCAAAATAGTAAATGGATTAACTAAAATTTCATCCCTTAGTAAAGAACAGGATATGGATGTGTCTTTACAGGCTGAAAATTTTAGGAAAATGTTACTTACCTTAAATGACGATGTGCGTGTCATCATTATTAAAATTGCGGATCGTCTTCATAACATGCAAACCATGGATGTAATGCGAGAGGATAAACAGGTTAAGATCGCATCCGAAACGCTTTACATTTATGCTCCATTAGCGCATAGAATTGGACTCTACAATATTAAAACCGAATTAGAAGACCTTGGCTTAAAATATACCGAACCCGAGGTGTATAATGATATTTTAAATAAAATAAAGGACAGTAAGGAGGAACAGGACAATTATATTGCACAGTTTAGTGATGTTATTAAAAACTCATTGGACAAAGAAAATATGGAATATACCATAAAGGGTAGACCCAAATCCATATTCTCCATTAGACGGAAAATGGTAAAGCAAGGGGTTTCCTTTGATGAGGTATACGATAAATTTGCCATTAGGATCATTTACAGGAGCGACGAGGTTAATGAAAAATTTCTGGCCTGGAAAATTTACTCCATTGTCACCGATCATTTTCGTCCCAATCCGACACGTTTGCGCGATTGGATTTCATCTCCTAAATCGACGGGTTACGAGGCGCTTCACATAACAGTAATGGGACCGAAAGGGCGATGGGTGGAAGTCCAAATTCGCAGTGAACGCATGAATGAAATTGCCGAAAAAGGGTATGCGGCACATTACAAATACAAGCAAGATGATGAGAAAGAGGATACCTTAGAAAGCTGGATCAATAGGTTACAGGAAGCATTGGAAAATCCACATCTCAATGCTGTAGATTTTGTTGAACAATTTAAACTCAATCTATATTCACAGGAAATATTCGTTTTTACCCCAAAAGGGGAGCTCAAATCCTTGCCAAAGGGTGCCACAGCATTAGATTTTGCGTTTAGCATCCATACCGAAGTCGGCATGAAAACCCGTGGTGCCAAGGTTAATGGTAAACTAGTGCCTTTAAGTCAAGTTTTACACAGCGGTGATCAGGTAGATATTTTAACCTCGGAAATTGCCAAACCAAGCACAAACTGGTTGGATTATGCGACCACTGCCCGGGCTCGGAGTAAAATTAAATCGGCCTTAAAAGAAGATAAAAAGATTATTGGAGAAGATGGAAAAGAGGTTTTAAGGCGAAAGTTAAAACAACTTAAAATCACCTTAAATGAGCAAACCGTGAATGATTTGGTTCGCTATTTTAAGTTGAAAACCAGTCTCGATTTATTTTATCGGGTTGGGATCGGTTCCATAGACAATAGCATGCTCAAGGAATTCGCAGCCTCCAGAAGCAATGCCTTTGTAAGTTATATAAAAAATAAAATTTCCCGAAAACCAACTATTAGCAAGGAAGAGATTGAAAAAGATGAAATCACTTCAAAATACGACTCCCTTGTATTTGGTAAGGAAGAGGAGAAATTGGATTACAAATTAGCCAATTGCTGTAATCCCATTCCCGGAGACGATGTATTTGGTTTTTTAACCGTTTCCGAAGGGATTAAGGTTCATAAAAAAAATTGTCCCAATGCACTAAGTCTTCAATCCAATTACGCCTACCGAATTATTCATGCCAAATGGATTGATTCTACCCAGCAGGAATTTTTAGTAAAAATTGAAGTTTCAGGAATCGACCATTTAGGGCTCGTCAATGAAATAACCCAGATCATCTCATCCAACATGCATGTCAATATGAAAAGCCTTAATTTTGAAAGTGACGACGGGGTATTTTCAGGTCGAATTTCGGCCATTGTTAAAAACAATACCATGTTAAATAAATTAATTGAAAAACTTAAAAAAATTAATGGTATTGATAAGGTTAAAAGAGTATAAAAAAGATTAAATTTGCCACGAAATTATGAGCACGAATTCCGATACAAAGAATCAGGACATTGTTAAAAGTGTATTTACCAACTTCTTAGAAGCTAATGGGCATCGAAAAACACCTGAACGTTATGCTATTCTTCAGGAAATTTACAATAACAATGAACATTTCGATATAGAATCTTTATACTTAAGTATGAAGAATAAAAAATACCGGGTTTCAAGAGCAACACTGTATAATACCATTGAATTGCTTTTAGAGTGTGGATTGGTAAGAAAACATCAGTTCGGGCAAAATCAGGCACATTATGAAAAATCCTATTTCGACAGGCAACATGACCATGTCATTCTAACCGATACCGGAGAGGTTATTGAGTTTTGTGACCCAAGAATTCAATCCATAAAAAAAACCATCGAAGAAGTCTTTGATATCGAAATTAATACACACTCACTTTACTTTTACGGAAACAGAAAATCAACCAAATAACTTAAATTATAATGGCAGTAGATTTACTACTAGGATTACAATGGGGCGACGAAGGCAAAGGAAAAATTGTTGATGTTCTCACCTCCAAATACAATATTATCGCACGTTTTCAAGGAGGGCCTAATGCGGGGCACACCCTTGTTTTTAATGGTAAAAAACATGTGTTGCACACCATCCCTTCAGGAATTTTCCATGATAATGCAACCAATTTAGTCGGAAACGGGGTGGTTATCGATCCTGTTATTTTTAAAGGAGAGCTGGACAAGCTGGAAGAGCAACATATTGATTATAGAAAATCACTTCTTATCTCACGTAAAGCCCATATTATCTTACCCACCCACAGGTTATTGGATGCCGCCAGTGAAGCGTCAAAAGGAAAAGCCAAAATTGGTTCTACCCTTAAAGGAATCGGACCGACTTACATGGATAAAACGGGTAGAAATGGAATCCGCGTCGGGGATTTGGAGTTAAGAGATTGGAAAGAACGCTATCGCGCTTTGGCAGATAAACATGAATCCATGATTGCCTATTATAATGTCGATATAGAATACAATTTGCCGGAGCTTGAAGCAGAATTTTTCAAAGCGGTTGAGGTACTGAAATCAATCCCTTTTATCGATTCTGAAGAGTACATTTACCAGGCACAAAAATCGGGCAAGACTATTCTGGCTGAAGGTGCCCAAGGCTCCTTGCTTGATATTGATTTTGGTACGTATCCTTATGTGACGTCCAGTAATACTACCGCTGCCGGAGCCTGTACCGGATTAGGGGTTTCGCCCAATAATATTGGTGATGTTTTCGGTATTTTTAAAGCGTATACCACTCGTGTTGGCTCGGGTCCATTTCCTACCGAACTATTTGATGAAAATGGAGCAACCATGTCTAGGGTAGGACACGAATTCGGTGCAACAACAGGACGTCCAAGACGTTGTGGATGGTTGGATTTAGTGGCCTTAAAATATGCCTGCCAAGTCAATGGAGTCACACAGCTCATGATGATGAAAGGGGATGTGCTTTCAGGATTTAAAACACTAAAGGTTTGTACCGCTTATAATTACAAAGGCGATATTATTGAACATTTACCTTATAATATCGAACCCGAAAACGTACAACCTATATATACAGAGTTTAAGGGCTGGAATGAGGATTTAACCGCAATGACTGAAGCATCCGAATTGCCAAAACCTCTTAATGATTATATCGATTTCTTAGAAAAAGAGCTGGAAATACCAATTACTATTGTATCGGTTGGTCCGGATAGAAAACAGACCATATTTAGGTAAAAATCATGGTTTGCATGCGTTAAATTTCAATATATTCAACATTATTTTTGCTGTAAAGAACCACAAATTGAATACATCATTTAAACTTATCTTATTCCTATTATTCAATATAATTTTTATTTTTTCTTTAAAGGCCCAAGAAAAAAAAAGAATTGAAATTGAGCAAGCCGGAGCGATAACTATAGATGAAGCCAATTTCCCGGGAGCAAAAATCATAACCCGTGATGATAGAGGTCAGGTACACATTACCCATGAGAACATTACCATGTGGTGCGACAAGGCGATTCAATATACCAATGACAATTTTATAGAAGCCTACGGACATGTTAAAATGATACAGGGTGATACCATTAATATGGATGCCCAATATGTGGAATACAGCGGTAAAACGCAATTGGCATTTGCAAGTGGTGAGGTCTTGTTAACCACTCCGGATTCCGAACTCAAAACAGACACTTTATATTTCGATCGCATTAAACAACAGGCCTATTACCGATCGGGCGGTACCGTTGTTAAAGACACCTCAGGGACGATTACCAGTAAAATTGGCAGATATTATATGGAACTTAAAAAATATAAGTTTGTCCAGGATGTCGTTTTGATCAACAAAGAATCTACCATAAACACAAATTATTTTGATTTCTACGAAGATACAGGGCATGCCTATCTCTATGGCCCGTCAACCATTACCACACCAGAAAGTAAGACCTATTGTGAAAAAGGATTCTATGACACCAATACAAAAATTGGATATGCGGTAAAAAAGGCCAAAATACATTACGATAACCGTATTGTTGAAGGGGATAGTTTGTATTTTGACAACAATGAAAGCTTCGCGTCAGCAACCAACCATATCAAGGTAACGGACACGCTTAATAATAGCATCGTTAAAGGACATTACGCCGAGGTTTACAAGGCAAAAGATTCCGTGTTTATCACCAAGCGTGCCCTTGCCATAACCTTACAGGAAAAGGATTCCATATACATCCATGCAGATACCCTTATGGTAACCGGTAAGCCTGAAAAACGAATTACACGGGCCTTTAGAAATGTAAAACTCTACAAAACGGATATGAGCGGTAAGGCCGATTCCGTTCATGTTAACCATGAAATTGGACTCACGCAAATGATCAATATTTCCAGACGTTCCGATTTGGATCAATTTACGACGAAACGGAAACCGATACTCTGGAACATCAAAAACCAAATAACCGGAGATACCATTCACTTAAAATCAAATCCTGAAACCGAAAAGATCGATTCTCTCATTGTCTTCGAAAATGCATTTGTGATTAGCAAAGATTCACTTGGCGCGGGCTATAATCAGATTAATGGCAAAACACTCATAGGCTTGTTTAATGAGGATAATGATTTGTATCATGTGGATATTTTAAAAAATGCGCAATCCATTTATTACATGCGGAACGAAAAAAATGAACTTATAGGAATAGACAAGTCTAAATCCGGAAGTATCCAAATAAGCATTACCAACCGAGAAATCGAAGAGGTAAGAAAGCTGAACCAAATTGACGGTAACATATATCCCGAATCCATGTTCCCCGACAACGAAAAGTTTCTTAAAGGCTTTGATTGGCGTGAAGAAGAACGCCCTTTAAGTGTTGACGATTTATTTAAAGACGACCCTCCTCCTAACCTAACTACGATTAAAGGTCTGGAGGACTATGTTCCCCAGGAAGATTTCTTTGACGATACCATGTTAGAACGTATTGAAAAGGCGGATAAGGAATCTGATAAAACTTCCCCTGAGGAAGCCAAGGCCTCTAGAAATATCCCACAGGATATCAGGGATAAAAGGATTCCAGAAGGTCCTAAAAAAGCCGTTAAATAATTAGGGATGATATCGAATTTCCTTAAATATCAAGCTCAAACGAGTCCAAATCCATTAGGGATGGAAATTTCCCATGCTTTGGGATCTTATATTTATGATAGTAACAATATCCCATATTTGGATTTCGTTGCCGGTGTTTCGGCTTGCCCTTTGGGACATAACCATCCCAAAGTAACTACGGCTATTAAAACGCAACTAGACCGCTATATGCACGTTATGGTATATGGTGAATATATATTGAAACCGGCGGTCGACCTCAGCAAATTACTTGCTGAAAACCTACCCGATAATTTAGAAAAAACCTACTTGACCAATTCAGGAACCGAAGCTATTGAAGGCGCCATAAAATTAGCCAAACGGGCTACTGGTAGAAGCGAACTTATTGCGGCCCATAAAGCCTACCATGGCAATACCATGGGTGCCATGAGTGTCATGGGTTTTGAAGAACGCAAGCAAGCCTTTAGGCCTCTAATTCCTGATGTTAGATTTATCGAGTTCAACGACAAAAAGGATTTAGAACACATTACCAAAAACACAGCCTGTATCGTTTTGGAAACCATACAGGGTGGTGCAGGATTCATTGAACCAAAGGACGGATACCTGGAAGCCGTTCGATACCGCTGTAACCAAACCGGAACTTTACTCATATTAGATGAAATTCAGCCGGGTATGGGAAGAACAGGTAAACTATTTGGTTTTGAACACTACGCGTGTGTTCCCGATATTTTAGTCATGGGAAAAGGTCTTGGCGGTGGTATGCCCATTGGGGCGTTTACGGCATCCGGTGAAGTCATGGACACATTACAAGATCATCCAAAATTGGGACATATAACCACCTTTGGTGGACACCCGGTTATTGCTGCATCTGCATTGGCGACACTTCAGGAAATTTTGGGCAGTGACTTAATGCAAAAAGCGCTGGAAAAGGAAGCCTTGATTCGAAAAATGCTGGTTCACCCATTAATTGAAGAAATAAGAGGTGTCGGCTTAATGCTGGCATTAATCATGTCCTCCAAGGACCTGGCAAATACGCTTATTTTAGAGGCCCAAAAGCATCGACTTATTCTTTTTTGGTTACTTTTTGAACCCAGAGCAGTACGCATTACACCACCTTTAACCATATCCAATCAGGAAATCTTAGAAGGATGCCACATCATTATTGATATACTAAATCGTATCAAATAGATTTCAAATTATTGAATATCAACACAGAACACCTTATCGCTAACCACCATACCGGAATGTTCATTACTTTGTTAAAAACATTTGCCAATTCAACTTTTTAAAAAAGAATAGAACCTTAAATTTATTGAAGTAGAACTTTACTATTGTGCCTATGGAGTTTAGTCATAACGACAACAACAACTTGCCACTTTCTAAATTCGAATCGATGTTAAAAACAAACCATGTGTTGTTTTTCGATTCTGAAGAATTTGAAAACATCATCCACCACTATTTAAATCAAGGTAAAATAGCCTTAGCAAAAAAAGCTATTAAACTTGGTTTGGATCAACACCCAACCTCAATTAACCTGAGACTGTTTAAGGCAGAAGTGTATGTTTTTGAAGATAAGCTTTTAGAAGCAGATGAACTCTTAAATGAACTCTATAGTTTGGATCCTGCCAATGAGGAAATCTATATCCAAAAAGCCAACATTTTATCGAAAAAGGATGAACACCAAAAAGCGATTGAGGTTCTAAAAAAAGCATTGGAACTCACTGATGATGTGGTAGACATTTATTCGTTGATTGGCATGGAGCATTTATTTCTTGATGAGTTTGAAAATGCCAAAACCTATTTTATGAAGTGCATGGAGGAGGATATGGATGATTACTCCGCCCTGTATAACATTATTTATTGTTTCGACTATCTAAACCAGCACCATGATGCCATTGAATATTTGAATATATTTCTGGATAGAAATCCTTATTGCGAAGTGGCATGGCATCAATTAGGCAAACAGTACATGGAACTTAAAAAGTACAAAAAAGCATTAACCGCGTTTGATTTTGCCATTATTTCCGATGACACTTTTATTGGCGCCTATTTGGAACGCGGTAAAGTATTGGAAAAACTAAAGCATTACCATGAAGCTATTGAAAATTATAATATCACCCTTAAACTAGATGACCCAACGTCCTTTGCGCTATTACGCATTGGTGGTTGTTATGAAAAGTTGGGCAATACGGATTTAGCCGTTCAATATTATTACAAAACGGTGCATGAGGACCCCTTATTGGACAAAGGCTGGATAGCGATTACAAAATTTTACAACAAAAATAAAAATTACCAGAAAGCCTTGTATTATATTAATAAGGCCATTAATATAGATTCAGAAAATGTGACCTATTGGAAACTGTATGCACAAATTAACCAACGCTTAAACTTTTATGAAGAAGCAGAGCGGGGCTATAAAAAAACCTTGGAATTAGGGAACTACGAATTAAACACCTGGTTGTCAAGAGGTGATTTACTGATTAAACTGGGGGAATTGGAGGCATCCGTTTACAATTTTGAACAAGCCGTAGAGTTTTATCCTGAAAATCCCGAACTGGAATATCGCCTGGCAGGCTTGTATTTTGTGCTGAATGAGAATGCCAAGGGTTCATTTCATTTAAAAAATGGGCTTTGTCATAACAAAGACTATGCATTCATCATAGAAGAACTTTTCCCCGAACTAATTGATAAAATCCAAGTTAAAAATTTGCTAAAGGCAAATCTATAATCTATCCTTGCATTAAAATACATATCTTTGATTTTCCGCAAAAAATCGGTGTATGCAAAGACGATTAATCGATTACTTAGTCATTTTCTCAAAAGGTATTGCCATGGGAGCAGCCGATGCCGTCCCGGGTGTTTCGGGAGGCACAATTGCGTTCATTTCTGGTATTTATGAAGAATTAGTAACGACCATAAGTAATATCAACCTCTCTCTTTTAAAAACCCTTTTCAAAACAGGACCGATGGCCTTTTGGAAGAGATTAAACGGTAATTTTTTAATAGCCCTACTTCTGGGGATGATGGTAAGTTTTGTGAGCTTTATGAGACTGGCAAAATATTTACTTGAGAATCATCCCATTTTAATATGGTCTTTCTTTTTTGGACTTATAGTGGCTAGTATCTATTTTGTAGGAAAGGAAATAAAAAATTGGAACCATTACATGGTAATGGCCTTCGTCATTGGTGCTGTCGCCGCATTTTATGTTAGTAAGTTACCGTCATCTGCGACCATTGAAAGCCCCTGGTTTTTATTTTTTGCCGGGGCCATAGCCATTTGTGCGATGATTTTACCTGGTATTTCCGGATCCTTTATCCTCATTATTTTAGGAGCCTATAAAACGCTGAGTGATGCTTTACACGATTTCAAAATTAAGGAAATATTAATCTTTATCACCGGGGCAGGAATAGGCATTATTAGTTTCAGTCACATTTTAAAATGGCTTTTTAAACATTACCGAAACACAACTTTGGCCTTGTTGACCGGCTTTATATTTGGTTCGTTGAATAAGGTCTGGCCATGGAAAAAAACCTTAACATGGCACACGAATTCAGAAGGATTAAAACTCCCGCTATTGCAAGAAAGTGTTTCCCCTTTTTTGTATGAAGGCCATAACCAGTTACTTTATGCCCTACTCTTAATGTTTATTGGTTTTTTAACTATTTTTATTTTAGAAAAATTAGACCCTAAAAAAACGTAAATGCAAAGTACCAGAACCCTTACTGATAAAATGTTCCTCATCCTAAAAGGACTAGGTATGGGTGCCGCCAATAAGGTGCCGGGGGTGTCAGGGGGAGTCGTAGCCTTTGTTGCCGGGTTTTATGAAGAGTTTATTTATTCCCTACAGAAAATAAACCGTAAAGCCTTTAAGCTATTAATAAATGGTCGATTCACGAGTTTCTTCAACTATATAAACGGCCGCTTTTTAGCCTTGCTGTTTTTCGGTATGGTGGTGAGTTATTTTAGCGTTTCAAAACTGTTGGATTATCTTTTTGTGCGTTATGAATTGTTTGTTTGGAGTGTATTCTTTGGAATGATTGTGGGTTCCATTTATTATATAAATAAGGATTTCAAAGATTGGAACTACAAAACCTACACCTCGCTAGCGATAGGTATTATTTTAGGGGTGAGTATTAGTTTTCTCCATCCGGCCAAAGAAAATGACAATTTGTGGTTTGTATTTTTTTGCGGTATTATTAGCGTCTCAGGCATGACGCTTCCGGGATTTTCGGGTTCCTTCATCCTTATATTGTTAGGGAATTATGTACTCCTGCTAGTCGATTCAGTCAATGCCCTCTATGACACGTTTTATGATATCCTAAATGGTAAATTTTTAGTGGCAGCGCATCCCGAACGACTAAACCTATTGAAAGTTTTGGTGGTTTTTACTTTAGGTTCTGTAACGGGTCTGGTTACATTTTCACACGTATTAAGCTATATATTAAAGCATTACAAAAGCATAACCCTCTCTACAATAATTGGATTCATCATTGGCTCCCTTGGAGTGGTATGGCCCTGGAAAAAAACGATTTACAAAGTAGGTGATAATGGCGCTTTCTTGTTTGATTCCACGGGAGAAAGAATTGTTGAAAACTATCAACGGTATATCCCTAAATTAAATTCAGAAACACTATATGCTATCCTATTTATTTTTTTGGGAATTCTAATTGTTTTAGCTTTGGAAGCTTATGGTGCCAAAACAAGAAAATCCAATGCATAAACTCGGACTCTTAGGTAAAAATATATCCTACTCCTTTTCAAGGGCTTATTTTAAAAACAAATTTGAAAGCGAGCGTATTACGGATTGGAGCTATGAGAATTTTGATATCGATCACATAGAGGCATTCGCCACAATTTTAAAAAATACGCCCAATTTAAAAGGTCTGAATGTTACAACACCTTATAAACTGGCAGTCATTCCATACTTAGATCAATTGGACAAACAGGCTCAAGAAATAGGGGCGGTAAATACCATTAGAGTAACCGGAGATGGGAAACTGGTGGGGTATAATACCGACTGCTATGGATTTGAAAAATCTATTGCTCCTTTATTGAATTCAAACCATAATTCGGCGTTGATCCTGGGTACGGGAGGCGCAAGCAAAGCCATAGCATATGGTTTAAAACATCTTGGCATACCGTACAAATATGTATCGCGAACGGCCTCAAACCATGTAAGTTATACCTACGACGATCTAACGGAAACCATCATTAAGCAACACTTCATTATAATAAATTGTACGCCTCTCGGGACCTTCCCTAATGTAAAGGCCTGCCCGGACATTCCTTATGGGGGCATAACCGAAAATCACGTGTTGTACGATTTAATTTATAATCCAAACGAAACGTCTTTTCTTAGAAAGGGTAAAGAACATGGAGCGACAATTTGTAATGGACTAAAAATGTTAGAATTGCAGGCAGAAAAATCCTGGTCCATATGGAATTTAGACTAAAAACGCGCTATTCGGGTACTTAAAATCTGGCTTCTCTTTGTAAATCCTCAGGTTGTTAGTATATTTAAACTTTAAATGATATTCTTAACGACCCTAAACATTTTTAAAATGTCTGAGACTGATAACCTGCATAAAGCAGAAGGAGAACAAGAAATTAATAAAGATTCTAGCTCAAAAAATAATCAAGAGATTACCGACGATAAGGAGTCAAACACCACAGATTCTGAGGTTCAGGAAACCCAGACCGTGGAGGAAACTGACGCAGTGGAAACTGACGTAGTGGAAACTGACGTAGTGGAAACTGACGTAGTGGAAACTGACGTAGAGGAAACTGACGTAAAGAAAGTTGGCGTGGAGGAAACTAACGCAGAGGAAACTGAAGTTGATATCCCTGTTGGTGAGGACACAGAATCTATAAAAAATACCCATAGCGATTCGGAACCGGCTGAGGATAACATCGTTAATGAAAATAAAGTTACTGAGGTTGTTTCTGCGACCTCTGATAAAACATCCGATTCCGAAACCAATGTGAATGATCCTATAGCACAAGAGGATGAGGGTCCTGTTTCAAAATCCTCTGATGCCGAGGCGAAAGAGACTTCAGAAAACGATAGCGATAAAAACGATGATGAAGTCTTAGATGAAATAGAAGCCTCAAATGCTGAGGATGCAGAGGACGAAGGCAATAAAGACCGGCATAGAATTGAGGTAAAAGAATACGATAATATGTCTTTAGAGGCCCTGGCCATTGAGCTCGAGAGGTTATTAAAGCAAGAAAAAGTTCAGGCCATAAGATCACATGTGCAACAAATTAATAATGAATTCAAAACAAAATTTCAGTCCCTTGTCGATGAAAAAAAGGCAGAGTTCGTTAATGAGGGCGGCAATGAAATAGATTTCTACTATAACTCCCCGGTCAAGAAAAGGTATAAAAAAGCCTATAAAGATTACCGTAGTAAGCTAAACGAACACTACAAGAACCTCGAACAGACCTTTAAACAAAACCTGGTCGAAAAGCTTGAGATTATTGAAGAACTTAAAGGCTTAATTAATATTGAGGAAAATATAAATACCACCTATAAGCACTTCAAGGAATTACAAGAACGCTGGCGTAATACCGGACCTATTCCCAGGGACAAATACAATAACGCATGGAACAGTTATCACCACCATGTGGAGATGTTTTATGACTTCCTGCATCTGAATAGGGATCTCAGGGATTTGGATTTTAAGCATAATCTCGATAAAAAGCTTAAAATTATTGAACGAGCCGAAGAACTGGCAAAGGAGGACAATGTATTACATGCCTTTAGAGAGCTCCAAGAACTCCATAAAATGTGGAAGGAAGAACTGGGTCCGGTAGCAAAAGAACATCGTGAAATCATTTGGGAACGCTTTAAAACAGCTACAAAAGAGATAAATGATAAAAGGCAACTCTATTTTAAAGAAATAGACAAAGTTTACGAAAAGAACTTAGAAAAGAAGGAAGAGATTATTGAGCAGATACATTCCTTGGCTCAGGAGGAGATAAATACACACAGTGGTTGGCAGAAAAAAATTAAGGAAGTCGAATCTTTAAGAAATAATTTTTTTAATGCAGGGAAAGTCCCTTTACGGGTAAACGAGGCCACATGGGCAAAATTTAAAGACGCTGTCCGCAAATTTAACAGAAAAAAGAACGCCTTTTATAAAAGCCTTAAGAAAGAGCAATACAACAATCTTCAAAAAAAGTTGGAGCTTATTAAAATTGCTGAGGACAACAAGGAAAGTGATGATTTTACAACGGTTACCCCCTTGATGAAAAAAATTCAAAGTGACTGGAAAAAAATTGGTCATGTTCCACGAAAGGATAGTGATAAAATATGGAAACGCTTTAAAACGGCCTGTAATCATTATTTTGATAGAATTCATGATAAAAAAAACACAGCCAACCAATTGGAGCTTGAAGCTTTTAACAAAAAACAAGACTTCCTCAGTAAGATCAAGGATATGACCTTAACAGGAGACAAAACAAAGGATATTGAATCCATAAATGAAATGATTTCACTTTGGAAGGAAATGGGACGGGTCCCTTATGACAAACGCTATATAGAAGGCAAATTCCATAAGGCACTTGATGGTTTATTTTTAAAATTAAACATGGATAAGAATGAAATTGAAATGATTAAGTTTGAAAATAAACTGGAACAGTTAAATAGCGAAGAAGACTCCAAACACTTGGATAACGAACGCGCATTTATAAGTAAGAAAATTGACGAAATTAAGGGGCAAATCAATCAGTTAGAAAACAATTTACTATTTTTCACCAATGTGGATGATGACAATCCTGTGGTAAAAGAAGTTCACAGTAATATTAAAAGACATAAGGATACTCTAAAACTTTGGAAGAAGAAATTTAAAAAGATCAAGGAACTTTACTAAGGTATTGTCATATTTTAAAAACCACTGAATGACGGCCTTGATTCATCTGTGGCCATCCCCGTTGCTTTTATAGAATAGGTTAACAAAAAACCACATTACGCTTTATTTTAGTTACTGCGCCGCAGGTCCTAAAGCTGTTTTGCCTCTTCCCAAAACACATCCATCTCGGCCAATGTCATTTCCTTTAAAGGCTTATTCAAACTTTTGGCTTTATGCTCCAGGTATTGAAATCGTCTTGAGAATTTTTTATTGGTTCGCTCTAATGCGTTTTCCGGATTTATATTTAAAAATCGTGCATAATTCACCATCGAAAACAAGACATCGCCAAATTCATTTTCTATGGCTTCCTTATTACCTGATTTCAGTTCCATCTTGAATTCGTTAAGTTCCTCCTCTACTTTTTCCCACACTTGATTAGGGTTCTCCCAATCAAAACCCACTCCGGCCACTTTATCTTGAATCCTATTGGCCTTAACCAGAGCCGGTAAACTTTTAGGCACACCTTCCAAAACGCTTGATTTACCTTCCTTAAGTTTTAATTTTTCCCAGTTACGTTTAACATCTTCTTCATTATCAACCTTTACGTTACCGTAAATATGGGGATGTCTGTCAATCAACTTATCACATATACTATGACATACATCGGCTATATCAAAATCCCGGGTTTCACTCCCTATTTTGGCATAAAATACAATATGCAGCAACAGATCCCCCAATTCCTTTTTAACTTCCTCTAAATTGTTGTCCAGGATAGCATCACCAAGTTCATAAGTTTCTTCAATGGTTAGGTGTCGAAGCGACTCCATGGTCTGTTTTTTGTCCCATGGGCACTGTTCGCGCAATTCATCCATAATGGTTAACAACCTGTCAAAGGCTTTAAGTTGTTGAGCTCTGAGATCCATAACATATACTTTTAAAAACGAGAAAACCTGATAGGGTTTTAAAACAACCCTATCAGGTCTAAATATACTCTAAATGATTAATTTTATTAAGCGTTTTGTTTTTTAATTAAGTTTAAAGCAGAACCTTCCTTAAACCAAGCGATCTGGGTTTTGTTGTATGAATGATTCAGCTTAACGCTGTCTTTTGTTCCGTCTGAATGGACAATTTCCAAAGTTAATGGCTTGTCCGGAGCAAAGGCATCCAGGTCTAAAAAGTTGAAGGTATCATCCTCCTGAATAAGGTCATAGTCATTTTCATTGGCGAAAGTTAAACCTAACATCCCTTGTTTTTTAAGATTGGTTTCGTGGATTCTCGCAAACGACTTCACAATAACGGCAACGACACCCAGGTGTCTGGGTTGCATAGCAGCATGCTCTCGGGAGGACCCTTCACCATAATTATGGTCTCCAACCACAATCGTCTTAATACCGGCCTTTTTATATTCCCGCTGAACATCTGGAACACCTCCGTATTCACCAGTCAATTGGTTTTTAACAAAATTGGTCTTTTGATTAAAGGCATTTACAGCCCCTATTAAAGTATTGTTGGCAATATTATCCAGGTGCCCTCTAAAACGTAACCAGGGACCGGCCATGGAAATGTGATCGGTAGTACATTTACCAAAAGCCTTGATCAATAGTTTTGCTCCGGTAATGGAGTCCCCAATGGGCTCAAATGGCGTTAATAATTGCAAACGTTCCGATTGTTCATCAACGATAACCTCAACATGACTCCCATCTTCAACAGGTTCCAGATAGCCATTATCCTTGACTTCAAAACCTTTTGGAGGCAATTCCCATCCTGTTGGTTCATCTAGCATCACCTCTTCACCATTTTCATTGATCAAGGTATCGGTTAACGGATTAAAGTCCAACCGTCCTGCAATAGCAATGGCGGCCGTTATCTCAGGTGAAGCGACGAACGCATGTGTGTTAGGGTTACCATCCGCTCGCTTGGCAAAGTTTCTGTTAAAAGAGTGCACGATGCTATTTTTCGGTGCATTTTTTGGATCTTTATATCTTGCCCATTGCCCAATACAAGGACCACAGGCATTAGTGAATATTTTAGCATCCAATTTTTCAAAAACCGCAAGTATACCATCGCGTTCAGTGGTGTACCGCACTTTCTCAGATCCCGGATTAATACCAAATTCAGCTTTAGTCTTTAATCCTTTATCCAAAGCCTGTTGGGCAATTGACGATGCACGTGATAAATCTTCATAAGATGAATTGGTACATGACCCTATTAAGCCCCACTCCACTTTAATGGGCCAATCATTAGTTTTAGCTTTTTCGGTCATTTCCTTACCTACGGGTGTCGATAAATCCGGAGTAAAGGGACCATTTAGTAAAGGACTTAACTCTGATAAATTGATTTCTATAACCTGATCAAAATAGTGTTCCGGGTCGGCATAAACTTCCGGATCGGCCGTTAAATAACTTTTAATGGCGTTAGCCGCATCCGCAACATCTTCTCTTTCGGTTGCACGTAAATACCGTTCCATAGACTCATCGTAACCAAAAGTAGAGGTTGTCGCTCCTATTTCGGCACCCATATTACATATCGTGCCCTTTCCGGTACATGACATGGCTACAGCTCCCGGTCCGAAATATTCCACAATGGCTCCAGTACCCCCTTTTACGGTAAGGATCTCAGCAACTTTTAAAATGACATCTTTGGGTGCCGTCCATCCGGATAACTTTCCTGTTAGTTTTACACCAATTAATTTGGGAAACTTAAGCTCCCAGGCCATTCCGGCCATCACATCAACGGCATCTGCCCCTCCAACTCCAACCGCTACCATCCCTAAGCCACCGGCATTAACGGTATGGGAATCCGTGCCAATCATCATACCCCCGGGAAAAGCATAATTTTCCAGAACAACCTGATGAATGATTCCTGCTCCCGGTTTCCAAAAACCAATACCATATTTGTTGGAAACAGATTCTAAAAAGTTAAAAACCTCACTGCTTACGCTGTTGGCGTGCTTCAAATCTGCAGTAGCTCCGTCTTTAGCCTGAATAAGGTGATCACAATGTACTGTTGTTGGAACGGCTACCTTGCTTTTTCCTGCCTGCATAAACTGCAACAATGCCATTTGTGCCGTAGCATCCTGACAGGCAATCCTGTCCGGAGCAAAATCGACATAATCCTTACCCCTTACAAAAGCCTTTGTGGTCGTTCCTTCCCATAAGTGATTATATAAAATCTTTTCTGAAAGCGTTAACGGTTTTCCAACCACCTCACGTGCTTTATCCACACGATCGACCATTCGGTTGTAAACCCCTTTAATCATGTCTATGTCAAATGCCATATCTGTTGTTTATTATATTAATGTTTTTAAGTCTCGCAAAGTACAAAATTAATGCAAAGATTTAAAAATAAACACCCAAGAATACCCTACTTTCCATACAATTTTGTTATAGTTATATTGTTAATAAAAATAGATTGAACGATTCTCATTTTTTAGGGTTCAATGCCCCTGTTTTTTTAATTTATTCACTAAAAAACCGCATGTTTCTAAACGATTCCCTTAAATTGGTGCAAGGGCTTTCAAAATAGGTATAAACCAAATAGGAACCAAAATAGGTTGCCATAAGATACACCAACAGGCACAACATCTGTTGCCAAATATCAAGACTGTTAAAATCGAGCCATAATTGCATCAGATACAGGATAAACGTATAATGTAATAAATACATGGCATAGGAATATAAACTAATGTTTTTAATGATAGTGGCATATCGTTCTCTGGGTGGTTTTAAAAAGTAAAACAGCGGCATTATTAAACAAAGCCCTATGGAATTTAACGGCAAGTACAGCACGTTCCAATAAAACGGAAACTGTTCTATGGTAACTCCCATTAAAGGCATTATTATGAGAACAGCGACACATAGCACCAACCCTAAAAAAAAGAAAATATATTTGGCGCGCTCTAGTTGCGTTTTATATTTATTAAAATAATACACTAAAATAAATCCATAAAAAATAGCATCCAATCTATAAATAACAATAGACTTTAGGCGAGCATTCCAAATATTTAGGGAAGGCACAGATTCCATGACAGCGCTATAATAATACCATTTGGTCACAAAAAAAAGCAGCACCAAAAAAATGGAAACAGCAAGGAATAATGTCTCTTTATTCTGAACCTTTTTGAAAACCTTGTGGCCTGTATAAAGGCATAAAGGTGCCAGAACATAGGCGTATTCCTCTACGGATAAACTCCAGGATTCCGGAAAAAATGGGGTATGATAATCCCAAAAATTCTGCAAAAAGAAGAGGTATTTCCAAAGATTTTCCGGTAATCCATAGCCAACAATTAAGGCAATAATTATATTGACCAAAAGCATTGTGTAATACAAGGGCAATGTTCTGAACCAACGCCTTATCCAGAAGTACAGCACGTCCCTCCAGTGCAGTGTCGTGGTATTCAATAATCGCAAAAGCAATCCTCCAATTAAAAACCCACTCAGGACAAAAAACAATTCAACCCCTTGCACTCCCAATATCTGAAATCCTTCAAAATCATAACCTTGAAAAATATAATTGGCATGCGAAATGACTACCATTCCAATGGCCATGGCACGGTAAACATCCAACCCATATATTCTTGAGGATCCTGTTTTCAAATTCATCTCGGGAATTTTTGATCTCTATAACGTAAAATCGGTTTCTCAAAATATAGGTAAACCGCGTTCGAAACTGTAAAGGTCATCAGCATAAATAAGGTAACCATACCTATCTTTAACCATAATCCCCATCCTTCTGTAGCAATCCATTGTTGCATATGTAATAATATTAACGAATAATTTACCAAATACAAGGCATAAGAGCGCGTACTGATAAATTCAATTACCGGGTTTAAGCCCGCAGTCCCTTTTAAAGCTATGATATAAGGAAACAGGAGTAACAAAGACACGCCTATAACCTGCAAATAAATCAAGGTATAAAACCACAGATGGGTTTCAGGCACCAGGGCAAAGCCATACATACAGGCATGAAGAACCAAAAACACCAAAAGCCCAACCACAAATAACCTGTATTTATGGTTTCGAATAAAGTTGGAAAAGGATTTTACACAATAAACGGCTAAAAACCCATAGTAAATACTATCCATTCTATAAATCACCACTTTTCTAAAGGACGAACTCCATTGGTGATAATCCGTAATCTCAGTATGTAAAAGGTATTGGATTTTAAAAATCGTCAGTAATGCTATAACGCCTATGGTCGTGATAAAAAACACCTTTTTTCCAGACTTCTTTTTGAAGCTTATACTTGCCAAAAAAAGAGCAAAGGGTAACACAATATAGGCAAACTCTTCAATGGACAAACTCCAGGCTTCTGTAAAAAAATCAGGATGGCCCCATGAAAAATTTTGAAGAAAAAACCCATAAAGAATGGTATTTTCAGGTAAGGGTAATCCAATTATTAGGGCAACAACAACATTCAAAACTAAAATTAGAAAATAATTGGGTAGGGTTCTTAACCAGGGTCTTTTCCAAAACTTAAACAGCCTTGACCATTTTAAATTTTGTTCATTATTTATGACTTTAAGAAGGATACCTCCAATTAAATACCCACTTAATACAAAAAACAAATCGACTCCTATCGCGCCCATTGCCCTTATACTATTCAAAAGCAGGGTATCGGATTGAGGAAATAACAAAAAGGTACAGTGGGATAGTAACACGAGGCTTATCGCCAGGGCACGCAAAAGATCTAAACCAAATATTCTGTTTGTTTTAATCAACTACATCGCATAAAGGTCTCAATGTACTATTTTTTTTAAAACAAGTCTTTAATGATTTCATTTTCGGATATCCCTTCAGCCTCAGCCTTGTAGTTCTTAATGATTCGATGTCTGAGGACACTATGGGCCACAGCTTGAACATTTTCCATATCCGGGGAAAATTTACCATGAATTGCAGCATGTGTTTTGGCAGCCAATATGAGATTCTGTGATGCTCTTGGCCCGGCACCCCAATCAATATAAGTCTTTACCAAGTTGGTTGCCGTAGGGCTATCCGGTCTGGTTTTCCCAACCATGGATACCGCATACTCAACAACATTATCCGGCACGGGAATTCGGCGGATTAAATGATGGAAATCAATAATCTCCTGAGCCGTGAACAAGGGGTTCACCTTGTTTTCCACATCAGTGGTAGTTGTTTTTACAACCTCAACCTCCTCTTTAAACGTAGGGTATCCCAAATAAATAGCAAACATAAATCGATCCAACTGGGCTTCAGGTAAGGGATATGTTCCCTCCTGTTCAATGGGGTTTTGGGTGGCTAACACAAAATAAGGTAAACTCAATTTATAGTGATGACCTGCCACTGTTACCGCCCGTTCCTGCATGGCTTCCAACAAAGCCGCCTGAGTCTTGGGCGGAGTCCGGTTTATTTCGTCGGCCAAAATGATGTTCGCAAATATGGGCCCCTTTACAAATTTAAAATGTCGGTCCTCATCCAGAATTTCACTCCCTAATATATCGCTTGGCATTAAATCCGGTGTAAACTGGATGCGTTTAAAATCTAATCCTAAAGCTTGTGCAATGGTATTAACCATTAAGGTTTTGGCTAAACCAGGCACCCCAATAAGTAAAGAATGTCCCCCTGAAAAAATGGACACTAATATTTGATCAACAACCTCATTTTGACCAACAATAACTTTAGCTATTTCGTTTTTTAAATCTTTATAACGTTTTACAAACTGTTTTAAGGCAGCGACATCGGACATATATTATTTTTTTAACCAGTTACTAGAAAAATCACAATCTCTATATTCTCCTCCTATTTTAATATAAGTATCCATAATTTTTTCTGATTGCCATTTCTCTATGGCCCTAATTCTTTTTTCTTGCAGAGCCAGGTCCTTAATTTTTAAAAAATCCTGGGCATAATCCGCCTTATGCTCATCCACGCGATCTGTAACGGTTAGTATTACAAATTTAATATCCCCGGTGCGTTCCTGATCGCTCAATACAAGACTCACCTCTCCATCCTCCAGGTTTTGAATTTGTGTGTATAAGTCCGTATCCATTTTGGTCAATTCAAAATTATAGTCCTGGGTTGTTGGATTTATTAGCTGTCCTCCCTCCGCTCGAGTTTCTTCTTCATCACTGGCCTCCAGTGCAGCATCCGCAAATGAAATGTCCCCATTAACAATGCGCTGCCTAATTTTTTCCAAGCGGTCTTTGGCTTCTTTTATGGCCTCATCGGATACTTTCGGTCTTAATAAAATATGGCTTACATCATATTCCTGCCCTCTAATTTTCTGCAGGTGAATGATATGAAAGCCAAAGTCGGTTTCAAAGGGTTCGGATATCTCGCCTTCCTGAAGGGAAAATGCCACCTGCCGAAATTCCTTCACCATTCTGGGTTGTTTTCTGTGTAAGGTATATTTATAACCCGACTGTTTTAAACCGGGGTCTTCACCATATAAAATAACCTTAGATCGAAAACTGGCACCATTTTCCTCAACATCGGCTTTAAATTCGTTAAGTCTATCGATAACTTTTTGCTTTTCCTCCTCCGATACTTTCGGTTTGGATACAATACGGGCAACCTTCAATGTGGTTCCAAAAACAGGGCGTTCATCTTCAGGAATATTATTGAAATAGGCTCGTACCTCTTCGGGCGTAATCTCGACGTCTTCAACAACTTTGGATTGCATTCGCGCAGCTAATTGGTTCGCTTTATTAATTTCAAACATTTCATCCCTGAAACTCTTTTCGTCTTCCTTTTTATAAAATTCCAACAGCCGTTCCATGGAACCGTTCACCTGCTGTAAAAATTGTTCAATCTGATAATCTACGTTTCTGCGAATGTCAGCATCAGACACTTCAATACTGTCTTGAATAGCATGATGTGCATACAATTTATCCTCCAACAGCTTTCCCATTAACTCGCAATTAGAAATATCTTTGGTATTATATCCGCTTGCTTCGAGTTGGATCCTGTTTTTAGGAATATCGGACTCCAGAATAATATAGTCTCCCACTACTGCCGCTACACCATCTACCTTAACGGCATTGGTTGTATCCACCGTTTTAACAGCTGCTTTAACTTCCAGGTCCTCCTCTTCAATAACCTCTTGTGCGGAGATGAGGTTTAAGGTAAAGATAGACAGGCCAAATACTATTTTTAACCTGAAATTATTTGAAAATTTCAAATTGCTTATTTTTAATTGCATCTTTTGTAATGTCTTTTTCTATTTGCTTAATGAGCTCCAATTTTCTCTTGTTAACAACGATTTGATCAATGGTTGGCTTCACGTATTCCAACGGGGCCGTTTCGTTGCGTAATAGAACATCGTTAATTTGCATCAAATATACTCCTAATGAATCTTTGAGTTGTATAAAATTAGATTTTTTTAACAATTGGTTTTTATTCTCAGAATTTAAAACCGGAATCTTATCTATAACCTGACTCACTTTTACCCAAATGGAATCGTTCAATGAATAGGATTTAAACTGAATGGATAGCGAATCGAGTTCATTTTTATCCTCTGCATTAAAACGCTTGAATCGCTTTTCTATGTTTTTAAAGTTATTAATAGTCTCTACAACATTGATGTACCTGAACTTAACCAATTCCTCATTAAGTTTAAATATAGCTTTGTTTTCAAGGTAATAGGCCTCTGCCTCCTCAATAGCGACCACAGTGTCCACACTTCGGCTAACCAAAGCTTCCAAATAGGCCTTGGCATACAAATCATTTTTATACTGATTAACCAATCTATTGAAGGTTTCCTGTTTGTTCACACTTAAATTGAGTTTGGCACCATCTAAAAGTAACTGCTGCGTCGCCCAACTCTTAATATAGTTTTGAACCAAAAGTATACTATCTTCCCTGGATGTATCTTCGGAGATCAATCCCTGGATATCCTCTTCATACAAAAAAGAATCATTTACACGGGCAATAGCCACACGGTCGTCTGTAGTTTTAAAAAATTTACAGGACGTTATAATGCTACATGATAAGACTATCCAAATTCTAAAATACACCTAATTATTTTTAACGGTTTGCTTTACTTGATCCAGTACTTTTTGATCGACACGTACCTCGTATTTCTTGCGTAACGCCTTGACCCAATTTTCCTCCTTAAAGTCCTGATAGTCACTTATAACAGCGCCTTTGGCCTCGTCAAAGGATTTTATGGATGCGGGAAGTATCTCCTTGGTTTGCACCAAAACAAAGCCTGAGTTATGCCGATAAATTTTCGATAAACCCATTTTAAAAGTATAGGCTTCAGGAAGCGCCTGATGACCGGCATCCATGATCCCCGTCGTAAAAATCACCTCGATATTGGTGTTACTGTTTACCAGATTTTTAATTTTATCCAAAGCCAGCCCCTGTTCCAATAATTGAGCGACTTTCTTTAAGGTTTTTTGCTGAGACGATGAGGCGACTATCGCATCGATCCGCTCAGGAACATGGTAATTAGATTTATGGGTTTCATAGAACTGTTGTAATTCGGTTGAATCGTTTCCGGCATTCCAAATGGTAGACTCCATAAGATCAAACAATAACAACCCATCTCTGTATTCACCCATTATAAGAGCAAAATCCTTGTTTTCCTGTTCCAAATTATCTTCCCGATAGGTCACTAAATTACGATTTAAAAACGCATTATAATGTTTCAAAACCACATCTTTAAAGGGTGCTCTGTTATTAAACCCACGTTGACTGTCTAGCAGATAGGATCCAAAATCGTTGTAGGTCAATGTCCGATCACCAATGGTAATTAGGGGTTTATTTCCCTGAAAATCTTCGGGAAGTCTCCAACTTCGGGTAAAATAATTCTCATTTAACAGGGACGCAAAATAGTCTAATGCCGGTGGCTCACTGCCCACCTTGTAACGTTGTCTTAATTTCGCATAGAGTGCTTCATCAATAAGTCGGGACCTGTCATCCCGTTTCACCTTCACTTCCAACTCAGGTTTCATGACTTCAAAAGGAGCCACAGGTGTTTTCTCATAAAGTTTAACAATATGCCATCCAAACTTCGTTTTAAAGGGCTGCGATACATCTCCTATATGCTCTAAACTAAAAGCGACCTCTTCAAATTCCGGTGCACTTAATTGACCTCCCGAAAAGGGTTTCAACAGGCCTCCTTTTGATGCAGAGCTTTTATCCTCTGAAAACTGTTTGGCCAATACTTCAAAATCACTGCCTTGATTTATTTTTTTATAAATCTCATGAATCCTGGTTTCGGGGCTTCCATGAAGGGTGTCCTTGCTATTAAATCCAATCATGATATGAGCCACCGTTCTTTCCCCTCGTGATTTTCTCTTATCAAAAACTTTAAGAATATGATATCCAAATCGCGTTCTAAAAGGCATTGAAATTGCTCCAACGGGGGTATTGAAGGCTGCATTTTCAAATTTATAAACCATTTTAAACCCTGTAAAATATCCTAATTCCTCTCCAAAAATAGTTTTCCCGTCGTGAACTTGTTTTCTTACCACTTCAAAACCTTCGTTCAATGCACGTTCCCTAAGCTTATGTATTTCATGATATGCCGCTAATGTATCCTGAGGACTTGCATTTTCATCTACCCGAACCAAAATATGGTTGGCCTTTACATCATGGGATATACGGTCATAAGCTTCCTTTACCAGGGCCTCTGTTACCCTGGAATCTGAAATATAGCTTTTGGCCAATTGGTTTCTATAGGTATTGAGTTCACGACTGTAGCTTTCTTTTTTATCCAAACCCAGGGCTTTGGCCTCTTTTAATTTTAGCTTATAATTGATGTAGAGCGATAAATATTCATCTACATCCTTTTGCGATTCATCCTGGACCAGGTCGAGGTTTTTATTATACACCCTTAAAAACTCCGACACATAAACCGGTTCGCCATCCACCGAAAAAAGCATGGGGTCTTCATGGGATTGCGCATAGGTTTTTATAAAAAGAAATAGAACGAATACAACTGAAAAATACTTTATCTTCATTTGGTTAAATAGCTTTAGCAAGTCACAAAAATAGTAATATATACCTATATTACAAGTCGTTTAATACAACGAATAAAAAGCAATTCTAGTATCAAATTATGAGTTAAACCTTTACATTGAAATTTCAGTATAAGGATATACTGCTACTATTCCCGATTTAAGATTGGCCTCCCTAATGGCCATACGCCTTCCCATAATGACATACAGGTAAAACTGACGATCTCCCTGAAGGAAATAACTACAGGCCGGGATGCAGATATTACATCAGCTTGGTTGATCTCACTATACAGGTGGTCAGCCCCCTTTTTATCTGCCCCTAACACCAAACGGAAAAAGACGTGCAAGCTCAAATCCTTTTACAGATGTATTAGTGTTATTTGCTTTATTATAATTATCCTTTACCTCGAATAATTCGGAGACTCCTTGGTAATGGTCACGTTGTGGGGATGGCTTTCATTGATCCCACTCGAAGTTATTTTAACGAAGCGTCCATTTTCCTTTAAAGCTGCAATGTCCTTAGCCCCGCAATACCCCATACCTGCTCTTAAACCACCAATAAACTGATGGATGCTTTCGTACAGGTCTCCTTTGTAGGGTACCCGTCCAACAATACCCTCGGGTACTAATTTTTTAATATCGTCCTCAACATCCTGGAAATATCTATCCTTACTACCTTCTTTCATGGCTTCCACCGAACCCATGCCACGATAGGACTTAAATTTACGCCCTTCGTAAATAATGGTTTCACCGGGAGATTCTTTGGTCCCTGCCAACAGAGATCCTAACATCACACAGTCTGCACCGGCAGCAATGGCTTTGGGTATATCCCCAGTATATCGAATACCGCCATCGGCAATAACAGGTACACCACTTCCTTTTAAAGCTGCAGCTACCTCCAATACGGCAGAAAATTGAGGGAATCCTACACCTGCGACAACACGCGTTGTACATATAGACCCCGGGCCAATCCCAACTTTTACCGCATCGGCTCCAGATTCGGCCAAATATTTCGCAGCTTCTGCCGTCGCGATATTACCGACAATCACATCCAATTCGGGAAATTTTTTCTTAATTTCCTTTAAGACCCCTACCACACCTTTGGTATGTCCATGTGCCGTATCGATCACCACGGCATCAACGCCGGCATTAACCAATGCCTCAGCTCTATCTACGGCATCTCCGGTAACACCAATGGCTGCTGCAACTCGCAGTCGGCCATATTGATCTTTGTTGGCAATGGGTTTTTGACTTAACTTGGTTATATCCCTGAAGGTAATTAATCCGCATAATTTATAATCCTCGTCAACAATAAGCAGTTTTTCTATTTTATGGGCTTGAAGTATAGCTTCGGCATCCATCAGGGAGGTCCCAACCGAGGCGGTAACCAAATTTTCGCTGGTCATCACCTCAACAATGGGTTTTTTAATGTCATGCTCAAAACGTAAATCACGATTGGTCACAATGCCCTTTAATTTACCGTCTTCATCTACTATGGGTATGCCTCCGATACCATGCTCAGCCATAGACTGCTTGGCATCAATAACTTTTGCGGTAAGCGGCAAAGTTACAGGATCTATAATCATCCCGCTTTCGGCGCGTTTAACACGTCTTACTTTCAGGGCCTGGGCTTCAATGGTCATATTTTTGTGGAGTACTCCAATACCCCCTTCCTGAGCCATGGCTATAGCCATTTTACTTTCGGTAACGGTATCCATTGCCGCCGATATAATAGGTACATTAATGGTAATATTACGCGTAAATTGAGTTTGAATGTTCACTTCGCGTGGTAGGACTTCTGAAAATGCTGGAACTAACAGGACGTCGTCATAAGTAAGACCTTCGCCAACTATTTTGTTTTGATGTGCAGTCATGTGCAATTACGTTATAATTGCGTGCAAATTTACATATTTTTTTCCATTATGACTTAACAAATAACACCTTATTTAGGCGCGGTGTCATTTCCAAAAAACGGGGGTCGAAAAATACTAAGGTCTCAGGTAACCACAGTGAACTACGCCATCTGTTAAAACAGGTTCATCAAAAAGAAGGGACCGGCCCCCTTTACACCATCCGCTTAGGGTTTCAATGAGGCCATGTCGATTACAAAGCGATAGTGCACATCACTTTTAAGCATGCGTTCATAGGCTGTATTTATATCTTGTATCCGAATCATTTCAATTTCCGAAGTAATGCCGTGTTCTCCACAGAAATCCAATAGTTCCTGTGTTTCTGCTATACCCCCTATCAAAGATCCCGCAACGTTTTTACGCCCCATAATCATGGGCATGGAATTCAGCATGGGATCTAATGGTCCCAAATATCCTACTAAAACCAAGGTGCCATTGGTGGCCAGGGTGCCCACATAAGGATTGATATCATGAATATAGGGAACGGTATCAATTATAAGATCAAAAACCCCCTGCACCTCAGCCATCTGCGACTCATCCGTTGATATGACCACATGATCGGCTCCAAGATCCATTGCGTCCTTCGTTTTACTCGGGGATCTTGAAAGCAAAGTGACCTCTGCTCCGAGTGCATCGGCCAACTTTATGGCCATATGCCCTAATCCCCCTAACCCTACAACAGCAACTTTAGTCCCCTTTCCAACGTTCCAATGTCTTAAAGGAGACCAGGTGGTAATACCGGCGCAGAGTACAGGTGCAATGGCGGCCTTATCGAGGTTATCCGGGACCCTCAATACAAAATGCTCATCCACAACGATACTTTCAGAATAGCCTCCAAACGTTTGCATATCCAGATGCTTATCATGTCCCCCATAAGTACCAACCCACTCCGGGCAATATTGTTCGAGATCTGCTTTGCAATTATTGCAGCTTCTGCACGAATCGACTAAACAGCCAACAGCAACCACATCTCCTACCTTATAAGCGGTTACCTTGTCTCCAACTTGAGTAACGGTGCCTACTATTTCATGTCCCGGCACCACCGGGTAAACTGAAAACCCCCAATCGTTTCTCGCAAAATGCAAATCGGAATGACAAACACCACAATATTCAATATCTATTTCAACATCATTTGGCAATATTGCTCTTCTAGTAATGGCTAATGGTTCCAGAGCGGCATCAGCGGCTTCTGTACCAAAAGCCTTTATTTGTTTTGTATTCATTTTACTTGGTTTTTTAAAGTTGGTTGCTATACAGGTATTGCAGACCAAGGAATCATTAAAAGTAACCAAAAAACATATAATGAACAACTTTTACCTGCCTTACCTGTGAACATTGGTTTGGGAGGTAGGAACATCATTTTTAAAGGACTTAAAACCATTTGTATAATGCAATGGGAAAGCGGCCCGGTGAAGCGTATAGTGTTTGCGTTTCGTGCTTTGTACCTCAATCTTGAATCTCAAGAATTCCTCTATGGTTTAACTCATAAAATGGGTTGTTCATCATCCTTTGACAGGCACAATTCGATCTAAACAAGTTGGTTGAGACTCCATAAGGCCCCTTTATGGGGTAATTGATTATTAGGGTAATGGTTCTGGATGATATTTTAGACTTAACTGATACAGAACAATTATTACAGCCAGAGTAAAGGAAAGAGTCATCAAAATTCCGGAGATCATGACGATATATTTCATCCACAGGATGCCCTTCCAGAGTAAATAAAGCCCTCCAAACGTAAATAGAACCGAGAAAAAGGGTTCAATAATTAAAAATAACTTGACCTTTTTAGAAAGTTTTGTCATGGACACAATCAAGCCCAATAGAAAAAATATTATGGCCATGGACAATACGTGGTTATGCACCAGGGTAAGCATCTCGTGATCACTTTTTTTAAAGCGCATCACTTCTACCTGTTCTTGGTCCTCATTGCCCAAATAATTTTCCTCAATTCCTCCGGGATTTAGTGAAGACGTTTCGCCAACAAATAACAGACCCGTAAAAAAGCCAATACTCAATACGATTAAAAAGGTTCCAATTAATAATTTGAGTTCTTTTGGTAGGGTAAGTATTAAGCCGTTCAACTGCATCTATAACACATTTTTAGTATGAAGGATTTTTAAGGATTGTAAAAAATTGTTCATCGCCGTAGTCATGGAACGCACCGAAATGGTTGCTCCGGCAATAGCAACGATATTGTCTCCATAGGTTAACTCATCGTTCTGCGATTTGCCGATAAACTGTTTCAACCATCGTTTACTACCTATCTCGCCGCCGTATTCTTCCCGATAAATTAAGACTTTGGCCTTTAAAACAATCCAGTCTTTATCTAGCAATACGAGATAATCGAACTCTGCGGTCTTACTCGGGGCCTTCGCGGTATAGGCATAACCTAATACCTTTTCGTTATCTTCAATTTTAAATAAATTGTCTGCACCGAAGGTGGCCGGTAAATCCTGGGCTATTTCCGAGGGAATAGAAAGACTGGTTACATTAAATTGGTCCACTTCGAAGGTGTCTTTAATCTCCTTTTCCACCTTCTTTTTAATATGCTTTGGTATCCCAAAAGCCATCAGAAGTAAAGCCAGTAAAACTATAAAACCTTGTTTGTTACCCATAATGCAAAAGTATTCTTTTTAAATCCAAGAAACAAGACACTAAGTGGTGTATTGGCACTAAGTATCTTGTTAACGGTTCATTTCATATAAGCCATGCCTAGAACCAAACGCCTATTCCAAAGTTTAGCCTATCGTCAACCTGGTCGCCTGCCAAGCCATTATCCCTAAATTGGTAATCGCCTTTAAGCACGACACCGGGGGCGATATGGTAGCTCAATCCGGTGGTGATATCCGTTCGATTGTAAGCATCATTTCTTACTAAGGAACCTGCTGTATCCGCATGTGTGTCGTATTGTTCATATCTCAAAAAGGCAAATAAGCGTTGCTGATTGTTCTGCGGTAATAGGTTGTATGCCCCTTCCAAATACCAACCTTGTAAAACACTCCCCAAATCCTTTCCCGTGGCAAGATTATAAGCCTCCGTGTCCTTTAGGCTGGCATAGATAAATTGCCCGCGGGCGGTAAATCTTTGATAGGCATAACGTGCGTCCAACCCTAACATGGTCACTCCAATATTGGCCCCATCGAATTCCTCAATATCATCTTCAGCTTGTGTTTTGCCGGTATAGCCGGACAGCCCCAATCGCAATCCCGGCAAACCATAATAATCCAATTTTACAGATAAGGTTGGACTATCCACGGTAGATTGAATCGCTTTTTGACGACCGCCACGTAATCCACTTGATCCACTTAAAAATCCGCTTAACCCGGATTGGCCATCGGAAGCCGTGGACTTAAATCCATTAAACACATAAGCCTGATAACCCAATGATAAATCATTGAATCTACCGGTAACACCAACCCCTATTTCTCTCCAAGTGGAGGGCACTATAACGTTATCAACGGCGGGACGCTCAACACCATTGAATGTGGTTGGTTCGTGAAATTCGTTAACAATACCCATAGGCACTAACATTAATCCTCCCCGAAGACTAACATTAGAGGCAATGGCATAGTTAACAAAAGCCTGTTCAACAAAAACTTCTTCTACGTGTTCGAGTTCCAATTCAGTGACAAACTGGGTTTTATCATTGAATTTATAACCAAAGAGAAGGACTAATCGTTGCACGTCCAACTCTCCATTTTTTGCTTCCGGCTGATTATAGGTCAATTCGCCATAAGCACCTACCGTAACCGCTTTACCGTAATTACCCGAAAGTAATCGCTGTGCGGCATTTAATTGTTTTTGAGGGTCAAAAGTAATGGAATCCTGCATAGTCTGTGCAGCGGAAATTAAAACGGTAAACATTGTAAAAAGTACGACTATTTTTTTCATGGTTAGATTGATTATTATATTTATTTAGATTAATTATAAATAACATAGATTTTGAAGTTGCAAAGATAAAACACAGAACGTATTGCGCAAACTTTATTTAGATTAATTTTAAATAAAGAACATCCACCACCCTATAACCTGATAATTTTCAGTAGTTTAAATCTGTAAAAAAATTAATAATAAAAATTAAATATTTTAGAGGCCTCGTTATAAGCGCTTTCAAAACTTAGGGCATTAAGGGGATTGGTTTTATTTGAAGTAAAATAGGATAATAACTTTTCGGTAGGCATATTTCCAGTAAGTTCATCTTTTGCCATGGGACAGCCTCCAAAACCTTGTATAGCACCGTCAAAACGCCTACAACCCGCTTGAAATGCCGCATCTACTTTTTCAAACCAGGTTGAGGGGGTGGTATGCAAATGGGCGCCAAATTCAATATGGGGATATAGTGGAATTAAATTAGAAAACAGGTACGCTATCGTTTCCGGGTTGGAGGTCCCCACGGTATCGCTTAAAGACAAAATCCGTACTCCCATGGCTGCCAGTTTCTCGGTCCATTCACTCACAATTTCCACATTCCAGGGGTCGCCATACGGATTTCCAAATCCCATGGAAATATAAACCACGACCTCTTTATTAAAGGTATTCGCGATTTCCATAATCTCCGAAAGGACCACAACAGATTCAGCAATGGTCTTATGGGTATTTCGCATTTGGAAGTTTTCAGAGATGGAAAAAGGATATCCCAAGTAATCGATTTCCTCATATTGGCAGGCATCCTTAGCGCCTCTGGTATTGGCGATAATAGCCAATAATTTACTCGGGGTTTTACTCAAATCGAGCTGTGCCAAAACGGCCGCGGTATCCACCATTTGAGGGATCGCTTTTGGAGATACAAAACTGCCAAAATCTATGGTATCGAACCCAACACGCAACAAGGCCTGAATATACTGCACCTTACGTTCGGTAGGGATAAACTGCTTGATGCCCTGCATTGCATCACGAGGACACTCAATAATCTTAACAGGTTTGCTCATAACGCGTTTAAAATTCCGATAAAAATACTACAAATTTTGTAAGACCTCTGCAATGATATCGACATAAAATTTAAGCTTATTACCACAGGATGCCACATTTTTACAGGTTAGATTCTCTTTTTTTTGTATGGCTATTTCTTACCATCACCATAGTGCATGGGCAAAGTACAGCCATTTATGAGCTGACCTTTACAAGCATTTGGAATGCATCCGATCATACCTCGATCCCTGCAAACGCCCATTGGTCGGATTTGGTTGGAGCCACACACCACCTGCCCAACACCTTTTTAGAAATTGGCCAATTGGCTTCAAACGGCATTAAAGATGTTGCCGAACTGGGTTCGAATACCCTTTTTGAAAGCGAAGTACATGAAGCTATGTCATCGGGTAAGGCAGACCAATGGTTGCAAGGCGTCTTTTCACCGCATGATGCCATAAGTTCGGCAACAATAACAGGTATCCAAGTAAGTGAAGACCATCCGCTACTCACCTTAGTTGCCATGATAGCACCCAGTCCGGATTGGTTCATTGCCATAAACAGTTTAAATCTAAGAACTGTGGACAACCTGGCTTGGAAATCTTCCTTTTCCATGGATGTTTTTGCCTACGATGCAGGAACAGACGATGGTATCCATTATAATTCCGATAATAGTATCAGCACTCCTCCTGTTGGAATAGCCCGCATTGACGGGGCACCCTTTAATGGTCAATCCATTGGAACCCTTACGGTGATACTGCAATCCGTATTGGGCCTTAATGAAAACACGCTAAATGATATTAGCATATTTCCCAACCCCACGGATGGTACTATTTCCATTTCTAATGTCGGGGGTACCAGACTGAAAAACATTGAAATTTATAATAGTGTCGGACAATTAATGCGCCTTGTTAGTATCTCGGAACATACAAATGTAGAGCATATAGACCTTGGGCCTTTAAAAAAAGGGCTGTACCTCGTCAAATTAAACACTGAACATGGCCCCGGTAAAATACAAAAACTAGTTTTTCAGTAAGGCTTGGTTAATTGATTTGACCAGGGATGGTCCTTCATAAATAAAACCGGTGTACACCTGAACCAGGTCTGCGCCCGCCTCAATTTTTTCCAAGGCGTCGGTTGCGGAATGGATACCCCCCACACCAATTATGGGGAAGGCCCTCCCACTGTGTTCAGAAAGGTATCGGATTACTCTGGTACTTTTATCCTTAATGGGTTGCCCGCTTAATCCCCCGAGGCCAATGGCCTCCAATTGCGCTTTAGAGGCTTTTAAACCGGTTCGCCCGGTTGAGGTGTTACTTGCAATAACACCATCCAAGTGGGTATCCTTTACCAATTCTATAATTTCATCCAGTTGCCCGTTGTTTAAATCCGGTGCTATTTTTAATAAAATGGGTTTCTGTTTTTCGAACGTCGAATTGGCCATTTGGACTTCGCGGATAAGCTCCTCTAAATAATCCTTGTCATTCAATTTGGCATGACTTTCCACATTCGGGCAACTTACATTAAGTACAAAGTAATCCACATAGGGATGCAAGGCATTAAAACATTCCAAATAATCCCTGGTATAGGCTTCAGGAGGTGTACTTGTATTTTTTCCAATGTTTCCGCCGATAATCAACCGGCCCCTATTCTTTTTCAATTGTAAAATAGCAGCCTCCACCCCATCATTATTGAATCCCATTCGATTTATAATCCCTTGATCGTCTTTTAATCTAAATAAGCGTTTTTTAGGATTCCCCGGTTGCCCTTTGGGCGTGACCGTGCCTATCTCAATGAAACCAAATCCGAAATTGGCCAGTTCGTTATACAAGACTGCATTTTTATCAAAACCTGCGGCCAATCCAACCGGGTTTTTGAAGGTCAAACCAAATAAATGCCGCTCCAGGCGCTTATCGTTAACCACATACAAACGTCTGAATAAAGCGTTTACACCTGGGATTTTGGACGTGAATTTTATTAAGGAAAAGGTAAAATGATGGATTTTTTCTGGATCAAACGCAAAGAATATAGGGCGAAGTATCAGCTTATACATCAGTAATATTTGTGCAAAAGTACATAAATTTTTTCATTTTTAAATGCACCATTGCCATTGAAGAAAATGATATGGATCTACAAAGCGGTACCGAAGTCATACAATATGTTTGGTGAGGTATGGCATTCAACATGCAGTCCCTTCCCGAAATAAATGACCTTGCAATCCTTAAAATAAAAATCCCCTGAGCAAAACCTTAAAAAATTAATAATTGTACCTTTATACTGGTAATAAACGATGAATTATTTCAATAAACTGAACATGATTTCAAAAACTGCCCTTATTAAACGTTTTGTGGACTATGTTTCCATAGATACACAATCCGATCCTCATTCCAGTACGACTCCAAGCACTGAAAAGCAATGGGATTTAGCGAATAGATTGGTCAAGGAACTCGAAGCCATTGGTATGCAGGAGGTTTCCATTGACGAGAACGCCTATATCATGGCAACCCTTCCCAGTAATTTGGAGGTCGAGGTGCCCACTATAGGTTTTATATCCCACTTTGATACCTCACCGGATTTTACAGGAACAGGGGTCAAACCACAAATTATTGAAAATTACCATGGTGGCGATATTTTATTGAACAAGGCCGAAAAGATTGTATTATCCCCGAATTATTTTGAAGACTTGAAACAGTACATCGGACAAACCCTAATTACCACAGATGGTACAACCCTGTTGGGTGCCGATGATAAAGCAGGTATTTGCGAAATTGTTTCCGCTATGGAGTACCTTATCGCTCACCCCGAAATAAAACATGGTAAAATTAGAGTTGGATTTACCCCTGATGAAGAGATTGGTCGTGGGGCACATCAATTTGATGTTGAAAAATTTGGTGCCGATTGGGCCTATACCATGGATGGCAGTCAGATTGGTGAATTGGAATACGAAAATTTCAATGCCGCCAAAGCCGTTGTAAAAGTTAAGGGAAAAATGGTCCATCCGGGTTATGCCAAGGGCAAACTGATCAATTCCATGTACATTGCCACCGAGTTTATCAATTCCTTGCCCAAATTTGAAACCCCGGAGCATACGGAAGGCTATCAGGGCTTCTTTCACTTGACCGGCATTCATGGCGATGTCGAGGAAACCACTTTGGAATACATTATACGGGAACATGATAAAGGTCATTTTGAAGCGCGTAAAGCAGTGATGATTAACCTCACCAATGAGTTAAACTCGCAATATGACCGCTCCGTTATTGCTACGGAAATTACAGATCAGTATTATAATATGCGACAAAAAATTGAGCCCCTCATGCATATTGTGGATATAGCAGAAGAGGCCATGAGGCAACTGGACATTGAACCCCTTATTAAAGCCATCCGGGGTGGCACCGACGGCTCCCAATTAAGTTATATGGGCTTACCGTGCCCTAATATTTTTGCGGGAGGTCACAATTTTCATGGACGGTATGAATACATTCCCGTGGAGAGCATGATTAAAGCCACCGAAGTTATTTGTAAAATTGCTGAACTTACGGCTAAAACCTATATGACTTAACTCCTGAAAAAACAACTTGGGTTGGTAAACGGTTAAAATGAACAAGCCTTTTAGTCGTCCTGAACCCTTTTGGACCAAACCGCTCTGTAACCCTATTTAACCCTAAATGAAAGGTTGTGGTTTGCCAACGTCCTGTGCAAACGGAGATCAAGATGGCAGGGCGACTTTCGTTCCTACCGCTTTACCTTCAATAATATCAATAATGGTATTATCTTTCTTTCCATTGGCAATGTAGGTAGGGATATTATTTGCAGCGGTTTGCTGGGCATAATCGAGTTTCGAACCCATACCGCCTCTTCCTTCTTCATCAGACTTGTTACTATCTCTTATATATTTTTCCAGATTGTCATTCGGATCAACGCATCTTACGAGATCACTGGTTTTGGCCTCAGGATGTCCTGTGTAAAGTCCATCGATATCGGTTAATATGATAAGTCTATCCACCTTCATCAATTGGGCAATTAAACTTGCCAGCTCGTCATTATCGGAAAACATAGACATGGTAAGGGATACGGCATCATCTTCATTGGCAATAGGCACCACCCCTTCGGAAAGCAGCCCTTCACAACAGTTAATCATATTTTCCCGGTGTACTCCGGGGCTAAAATCGCGTTTCGTGGGCAGTACCTGGGCGCATTTCATCCCATAGTCGTGAAAAATATTATAATACAATCGCATCATTCTGGGTTGACCAATGGCCGAATACACCTGCCGCTTCTGGGTCTTATTCTTAATTTTTGATTTCCCTAAAACTTCCTTTCCCGCAATTACCGATCCGGAGGACACCAAAATGGTCATGATATTGCGGTCATAAAGTTCGGCTATTTGCCTTACCAGGCGTCTTAAAACAGGTCTTACAATTCTATTGTCCTTGTTGGTCATAACATTGGTACCAACTTTGATAACTATTTTTTCCTTATACATTTTTAATGGACTTTACCTAATTCTACAGCGCGGTTAAATGCTGCAAAAGCTGCCTCTTTTATTAATTCATTAATGTTGTTGTCTTCCATGGAATCCAATGCGGCCTGAGTGGTCCCGCCTTTTGAAGCCACGCGCTTCATCCAGGAATTTGGTGATAAATTGGATTGGTTGAATAGCTCTACAGCCCCGGAAAACGTCTGGCTTACCAAAACCGTGGACTCATTTTTTGTAAATCCCATTTGGACTGCGGCTTCCATCATACTTTGCATAAAATAAAACACGTAAGCGGGACCACTGCCCGAAATTCCGGTCGAGGCATCTATTAACTTCTCGTCTCCCACTTCAATGGACCTACCGGTTGTATCCAATAAATCCTCAACCGTTAACTTTTCTATCCGGGATACTTCTGCAGATGCCACATATGCGGTCAATCCCTTTCCAATCTGGGCAGGCAAATTCGGCATGGCCCTTACCACTTTTTGTAATCCGGTTAATGCCTTTAAAGACGTAATCGTTACGCCGGCCATGATGGAAATAAGAATCTGTTGTGGCACTACCAAATCGCTCATGGCCTTGAGCAATGGTTCTGCATGATAGGGCTTTACCGCTATAAAAATAATGTCCGCGTGTGGTACACAATCTTCTAATTTTTCATACGCGTCAAAATGCGATATTTTGTGAAGTGCCTCACGTTTAACCTCAGAATTATCCAAAACCATGATGTTCTTTCTATTCAACAGTTTCGATTTGGACATCCCTTCGGCATAGGTAAGCCCCATATTTCCCGCTCCAATTACCAGTACTTTCATTTCAATGTTTTATAAATAGGTTTGTATTAATGCTTACATATTAAATAAATAACATACAATCTTTGGTATCCTTAACTTCACCATAATAGGTTTCACGATATTTATGAAGTGTTTTTACAGGCATTCCAAAAAGATACTTTTTGATATAGGTGACTTTAGTGGTTAATTCTCCCATTTTTACTGAATATCTTTTTTCGTATGTTGTTCTTCTTTTTACTTGTACTATTCTCATATATTACGGTGTTTATTTTTTTTAATGGTGGTTTATCTAACCAACCTTAATTCTACATTCTTAACTTTAAACCCCTGTTTTTCAAATAATTTGATAACAGGGTTCCTGATGTTTATATACGTTCCTATATCGCCCTTGCAATATTTTTTGGTATGTTTAATTAAAGACTTACCAATACCCTTTCCCCGCTTACCTTCCTTTACAGCCACATTGACCAATAGGTTTTCCGGCATGTATTCGTTCATTCCCGTTCTATTGACCACAATGGCGCCAAGGATTTCATTATATTCCTCCATAACAAATACATAACCCCCCAGACCAGGAATTTCCTTCGCAGCGTATAAAATAGATTTCCTAATAGCAATTTTACTATCCTTAAACTCACCTGAATATTGATATAAGAAATTTGTTATTCGATTAATATCCATTAATGATAATCTGGTAAAAGCATCAAAGGTTTTTATGGCCATGTAATAGGGGAGTTAACAGGTTGTATCTTCATCGTAATGGACACAACATAATTATTGGAAAAAACATTAGAATGTTAACCAATTCTTAAGCATAAAATTGGCTAATCGCTAAGCCTTATAGGCAAAATATAGGACCTCTACTAGGCCTTACTAAGATACTGGTGGAATAAATTTATCGGACTGGTTTCTAAAAACCAGAAAACTGAAATTGAAGATTCTGCTATTTTGTATTTCATGTATTCCCTTTTCCATCCGGCAAATTTACAAAAACAAATGACCATATTCAAGTTATTGCGGACAAGCCTTCTAAATAAAAATAGTATGGGCATAAAAAAAGCTTCCATAATGGAAGCTTTTAATCTATAAGTTCTTTACTTATTTTGCAGGTTTATTAGCCTTACTGCTCATTTCCAAGGAAATTGCCGATCTATCAAACTTTAGCTTACCTGCCAAAGTTTCAATAACACAACTATTATCCTTATCATTTAATTCTGCAATTTTTCCATGCAAGCCACTTTTAGTCACGACCTTATCACCTCGTTTTAACTCAGCAATAAACTTTTTCTCTCTTTTGGCTCGTTTCATTTGCGGTGCAATCATAAAGAAATACACTACTGCAAACATCAAAATTAAGGGTAAAAATGACCCTATTCCTTCTCCCATTTTTTGTTTTTATTTGGTGGCCGTAACCGGTGTTTTATTAGGGTCTGGTTTAACAAAGGCTGTTATTTTAACCGTCTCTGTACCTTTTTCTGTATTGGCTGTTACCGTAATGGTTTTGGAAACCTTATTGGTACCGCTTCCATTAAATTTAACGGTAAACTGTCCGGAATCTCCCGGAGCCAGGGGTTCCCTACTCCAATCTTTAGGCACTGTACAGCCACATGAACTCTTAATGTCCGTTATCACCAAAGGTGCTTCACCGGTATTGGTGTAATTAAACACGGTCTCTACAGGAGTTTTTGCTTCAATTTCTCCAAAATCATGTTCGGTTTTATCAAATTGAATAACAGGAAATTTTGACGCTACCGCATCCCTTTCGGCGGCTTGTGCGACATTGTTTTCTTCTATTTTTTTCGTGGCATTTTCTTTACACGATGTGAAAGAAATGAAGCAGATGACGCTTAGTCCTAAAATTAATTTATTCATAATAGATGGTTTTTAATTTTTTGGTTCGTAAAAATAACAATTATTTAACCGATTAAAAATTTTTGTTGGTTTCTTAACAGAATATTATAGTAATCCCCTGCCTGTTTTGTTCAAAATATTGGTTTCTTGATATTCCTTGACCAGTTTATCGAGAATACCATTTATAAATATACTGCTTTTTGATGTTGAATATTCTTTTGCAATTTCCAAATACTCATTTATGGTCACTTTCACGGGTATCGAGGGAAATTCTTTAAGTTCACATATCGCCATTTGAAGCAATACAAAATCTACGGTCGCAATACGGTCGGTATCCCAATTTTTTGTTTTATGCTCAATCTCTTTATTGAGCACTGCACTGTTAAGCACCGTTTTTTTCAATAAATCAATAGCAAACTGCTTATCGTCTGCATCTTTATACAGTTTTGGAACAAAATGCCCGTCTGCCGTATGAGGCTTTGTTTTTCGTAATAACTTTAAAATTGTTGTATTCACTGTAGGAAGGTCATCCAGCCAGGTTAGGTATTTATCCTCAATATATTCATAAAGTTTATCATGCGGCGCGATGACTTCTTTAAAAATATCCACAATAAACTCCTTATCCTCCATAAAATTTGAAGTCCGGGTTTTCATGTAGGTCGCGTAAAGATGGCTTTTTACAATGCTCTTAAAAACCACATCGACATACTCGTTATCCAATTGCCAATTATTAATTTTAAAGGCACTTAATTGGTCTTTTAGCAGGGTGTTTCCCGCTAAAAGTTGCAATACTTCATTGTTAACAAACTTTCTGTTGGGGTTTTTATCTTCCTGGGTTGCAAGATATTTGTTTTGTTTTTTTTGTAAATCGGATTCAGCGCGCTTTTGAACCTCGATAAGCAAGGCCATTAATAACAGATACAAATTATACATGTTGTCAATACTAAACAAAAGGAATTTCTGGGGCTTGGCCAAATCGTCATTTTCAGCTTGTTTAAACGCATAAATCGATTGCATTACTTTTACTCGAATATGTCTTCTGCTTAGCATAATTCAAAGAACTTTTAAATAAATAACGTTATTTTAAAATTTCATTTCGGGCACAAAAATAACACTATTTTGAAAAAATAAAGTTTAAATCTTCATATTTATTCCGATCCATTTTTTATGTTATATTTAACATGCACCTTCCAAAAGCAAAACACTTTTATATTTTAAATCACGTATATTTGCTTTCTCAATTCTCACGAAGAAAACGCGGGTTATCTGTTTTTAAATGAAAGCACTTCAGCATTTAAATAAATACTTCTATAAATATAAAACGTACTTAATCATAGGGGTTATCATTACCATTGTGGCCAGAATTTTTCTGCTTTACACCCCGCGCTATGTAAAAAAAATATTTATAGTGGTCGAAAAGGGGCTGGATGGCGCTATTTCCAACGAGGTATTCAAGGCTGAACTTATTGAGGCCATTCTCTATATTATTGTTTCCGCTTTAATTGGGGCCTTTCTTACCTTCTTCATGCGACAAACCATAATCAATGTGTCAAGGTATATTGAATTTGATTTGAAGAATGAAGTGTTCAGCCAATATCAAAACCTATCGCTAAACTTTTATAAGAAAAACAGAACCGGCGATCTCATGAATCGCATAAGCGAGGATGTGAGTCGGGTTCGTATGTATGTTGGGCCGGCCTTAATGTATAGCATCAATACGGTAACCCTATTTATTATTGTCATCATTTACATGGTGAATGCCTCACCCAAATTGACCTTATACACCATAGTTCCCTTACCCATTTTATCGGTTATCATCTATAAGCTGAGCAAGGAAATTCATAGACGGAGTACTGTTGTACAACAATACCTTTCCAAGTTATCTACCTACACACAGGAAACCTTTAGTGGGATATCGGTGATTAAGGCCTATAGTATCGAGCCCTTAACCAATAAAAACTTCCACACCCTTGCCCTGGAAAGCAAAGAAAAACAAATCAGTTTAACACGCGTTCAGGCCTGGTTCTTCCCCATGATGATATTGTTGATCGGTACCAGTAACCTTTTGGTCATATACATTGGTGGTTTGCAGTATATTAATGGTGAAATCGGGAGTCTGGGAACCATTGCTGAATTTATCATCTACGTCAACATGCTCACATGGCCCGTTGCCACAGTAGGTTGGGTGACGTCCATTGTACAACAGGCCGAAGCTTCCCAACAACGCATTAACGAGTTTTTAAAGTTAGAACCCGAAATAAAAAATACGGTGGATCATCCTACAGAAGTTGATGGTGATATCGTTTTCGACAAGGTGTCATTTACCTATGACGATACCAACATTCAAGCCCTTAAACAGATTAGTTTTACCATTAAAAAGGGAGAAACGGTAGCCATATTGGGTAAAACCGGCTCGGGAAAATCCACTATACTCGACTTGATCAGCAGGTTATATGATATTCATTCAGGAACAATCACCATTAACGGGACGCCTATCGACCAACTCAATCTTACCAGTTTGCGCAACGCCATAGGCTATGTTCCGCAGGATGCCTTCTTATTTTCAGATACCATTAAGAACAACATTAAATTCGGTAATCAGGATGCCACCGACGATGATGTGATTCGCGCTGCTAAACAAGCCTACGTGCATAAAAATATTGTAAAATTCCAAAAGGGATACGATACCGTTTTAGGGGAACGCGGCATTACGCTTTCAGGGGGACAAAAACAAAGGGTATCCATTGCACGAGCCATAATAAAATCTCCAAAAATTTTATTGTTTGACGACTGTCTTTCTGCTGTTGATACAGAAACAGAAGAAAAAATATTGAAAAACCTAAATGAAATTTCTTCCAATAAAACAACGGTTATAGTCAGCCACAGGGTGTCTTCGGTTAAAAACGCCAATAAGATTATTGTTTTGGATAATGGCGCTATTGTTCAGGAAGGGACCCATGACCAATTAATAAATCGAGAAGGCTATTACAAACACCTCTACTTAAAACAACTCAGCGAGGGCGAGTCTCTTAAATAGTAAATGCTTAATTATCAAATCATTCTAAATAATTTGTTATTGGAAATACAATAAATATGTAGAATAATAAAAGAAACTGTAAAATTTGTTGGTTAGTTTCGGTTTTTTTTAGATTTTTGATGAATACAACGATTAAGCAATAAATTTAAAAATATTAATGAAAAACAAGATATGATGGAGAAAGAGGAGATTTTTTCAAAAGTGTTAAGAGCTGGAAGACGGACCTATTTTTTTGATGTACGCGCTACAAAAGCAGATGATTATTACCTGACGATTACTGAAAGTAAAAAGTTTACGAATGATGACGGGTCGTATCATTACAAGAAGCACAAAATATATATTTATAAGGAAGATTTTTCTGAATTCAGAGAAATTTTAGCTGAAATGACCGATTATATCATAAGTGAAAAGGGTAATGAGGTCATTAGTGAACGTCATCAAAAAGATTTTAAAAAGGAACAAGATTTTTCAGATAATGGTGAATCCGTCACTGAGGAGGCCTTAAAGTCAACGGATAGTTTTACCGATATTGATTTTGACGACATATAAAACCTGACTAACTTTCAACTAAACTAGACCAAAACCACTAACAACGTCATGTTTTAGTGGTTTTTTTATGCCCTGAATCCCCTGACTGTTATGAATAAGGCTTAGGTTTTGACCCTTACCAAAGTCAGGATTAAAAATAGCAGGACATAAAGGAGTGTCACCCCCCATCCAAACATAAAAAACAGGACAGAACCCATCAGTATGAGCCAAAGGGGCACCAAAGTTACGGCCATAGCAAACCTGAATGTCGATCTAAATTCTATCTCCACTATTTTCGGTTTCACCATCCGGTTCCAAATGAGATATGGCCCTATAATAGTACATATAAAAAGTATGTTTATCCATTTCTTTAAGGGTCCTAATGGCTTCTCCTTTTTAAATGGAACATTTGAAAAATTGGTGGCCATGCAGGTATTAACGGCCTTCGGATATAGAAAGTTAACGCCCAGGGATTCCAGTCGTTTTAAGGTCGCCTCATAGTCATGAGCGGGAATATGAGTGGTGAGTTGCGAAATTTCACTATGGATACGTTCTTTAAGATTTGCTGCAGAGGTATTTTTGTCCGCACCCAGCACCGCTTTAGCAGCAATGGGCTCACCGTAGTAAATAGATACCTCATCGGGAAACCCTTCAGCCTTTTTAAAATTGAAGCCTATGGGCACCAACTGTAAATCTGTATGAGGGTGTTTTTCCAAAGTTTCAAGAATAATCCTGGTAAATCCTTTGCTTAAGGGTCTCACCGTCCTTACCAGGCTATGGCTCCCTTCAGGAAAAATGGTAACTGCTTCTCCCTTATGCAACAGCCCGGTACATCTATTAAAAATAGCATTGTTCTGGGTGATATTGCTCCATCCATCCCTTATGCGATACACCGGCAGCATTCTTAGGGTGTGCAAAACTTTACTGACCATGGGGTTCTTAAAAACCCCCGCTCGCGTTAAAAAATAGGCAAAGCGTCCCGAAGTTGTAGCGATTAATAAGGCATCCAGTAGGGCATTTTGATGGTTTGCCAAAAACAATATAGGCTTATCCTTTGGAATAGCCCCTTGTTTGACCACAATTATGTTTTTGAAATAAAAAAATAAGCCTATGTTAATATAGGTTCGAATGACCTGTAGCCAAAATGATTTTAACACATTTCCCAAAGCATCATGTTTTTCTGGCCCATAAGGACGCAATTACCAATCCGGAAATGATATGCCAAATACCCCAAAAGGCAGTTATTATGGCCATACCACCCAGGCCGTCAAAAAAAGTAAAAATAAGTAACAAGCCCAAACCGGAGTTTTGAATTCCGGTTTCCAGAGTTATGGTCTTTCTGTTTTGCAAGGACAAATTAAAAAGATGGGCCACCATAAACCCCAAAACAAAAGCTATAAAATTGTGTGTTACGGTAAGGACAAACACACGATGAATATACAAATTAAAAACATCCATATTTCTGGCAAAGGCCAAAACCACAATAAACCCAAAAACCACAATTGAAAAAGGCTTTAAAAATTTGGACAGACGCCGTGCCCCGGATTCATTTTTACGGCGGTAATACATGCCCAACACCAAAGGAATGCCCAATATGAGTACCACCAGTTTGAAAAGATCGAAAAAATGTAATTCCACCAAGTGTAAAAGTTGCCCTGTGGGTTGGTACAACCCCCCATAAAACTGAAAATTAAAGGGCGTCATAATAACAGCTAAAAGTGTCGCAAAAGCAGTAAGACTCACCGATAAAGCCGTATTTCCTTTGGCCAGATGGGTCATGAAATTAGAAATATTACCCCCGGGACAGGCCGCAACCATAAACATCCCCAAAGCAATACTGGGCTGTGGTTTTATCATAATAATCAGGATATAGGTCAAAAACGGCAGTAAGACAAACTGGGTCACCACGCCAACCATAAGCAATTTTGGTGCTTTTAGTAACTGTTTAAAATCATCCAAAGTAATACCCAGGGCCACACCAAACATGATGATGGCCAGTGCGATATTCAGCACCCATAAGCCGGTATGGTCAAAATTAATTTTTACCTGATCCAGTTCCACCATCGCTTAAGCCACTACAGTTCCATTCTTAATGCTGACTTCAGGATGCAAGAGGATAACTCCCTTACCGCTTACGGCTCCCAGGACCAGGCACTCGCTCATAAAATTGGCGATTTGCTTTTTGGGAAAATTGACGACCGCAACGATTTGGCGATGCAATAATTCATCCTTTGTGTATAAGGCGGTAATCTGTGCCGAAGATCTTTTAAGGCCCAGAGCTCCAAAATCAATAGTAAGTTGATAAGCGGGATGTCTGGCTTCGGGAAAATCATCTACGGCCACAATGGTGCCCACACGTAAATCTACTTTGGTAAAGTCCTCAAAATGTATTGTATCACCCATATTTTAAAATTACCTAAAAATAACACGCCTGCGAAACCCATTTGAAAGCCCATGCTCTCAGGCCTGTCAACCCTTAATTTAGACCCATGAACAGGATACTACTCGTGTTTATGATGGTTCGAATTTTTATAATGTTCTTTAATGAGGTCCCTGCCAAAATCGCCATCAAAATCCCGCCACACCAAATGGATATGGTTTGCATTATTTTGGGTATTGTCGAATTCAATTAAGAAGGTTTTACCCTGGACCCTATAGTAATGGCCCACTCCCCGGGTTAACGATCCGGCCCATCCAAACCGAATATCAGGAAATTCCTCCCTAAAGATTTTATGACCCCGCTGTTCTGCCAGGCCCTCGGGCAATGTGGCGAGATATTCCTGAATGATATCTTTAAGCAGCCTCTGCTGGGTGTCATTTAAGGTCTTAGCCTCAATGCCAACAGGATCCAAAGGTTTAACTTCTGCAACTTTGGCGGTGGTAATATCTGCAAATGCCGTTTCCATAAAAACAGCCTGATGCCGTTGTTCATCCGACAGTGCCGCCATAAACGCATAGGCCAGATCTTCTTCCCTGTCTAAGGTTCGCTCTCCGGTTCTCGGTCCGGCGGTGATCCTGGCCGGATTGGCTCCAAAAAACCTGGGGGCAACAGATACGCTGCCTTCCGAAATGGTAAAGTTTAAAGACACATGATGCCCTTCGAACGACCAGGCCCACAGCTTATCCGTTCTCGGATTTCCATAAACAGCAACATAGTAAGCCCCGGCATCCCTGAAGGTCGGATTGTGTTCCAGCTCAGCCAAAACCCGTTCCAAATCCATGATACGTTGGGTTTTATGATAACCCACCTCCCCTAAAAAACTTTGGAGCATTTTAAAAAAGAGTTCCTTTTGGCCCTCACGCAATTGATTAAGTGAAATCCCTTCCCTGGGCCACATCTCACTGGGTAAAAAATGCCAGGTTTCGCGTGATTGATCCGAGAAAGAGAGCATGACCTCCTTCAGTTGGTTCTCATCCAATGCCTCTAAGAAAGCAATAGTAGGGTTGTTAACCCTTACACTAAAGGCCATAATTAGGGCCAATACCGGGACCCCTACTAAAAACGTTAATCGGTTCATCATGTTTTCATTTTAATGACACATCCTGTCTACAATGAGGCTTTTTACCAAATGTAACTATTATTTTCCAATTGTATTTTCAATACTAGGGCTTTTAGTCCCACGAATTCGTTTTCCATAAATCATAACATATCCATGGCTTTCGATTATTCATTCTACAGATTAATGCTTAATTTTGAAAAAACATTACGCTATGGCCAGAACACCTTCAAAGATGCTGCCCCTCGGAACGCAGGCACCGGATTTTTCACTGAAAGACACCGTTACCGATACCTTTATGGGTTTAAAGGACCTGAAAGGGCGTAAAGGAACCGTTGTCATGTTTATTTGTAATCATTGTCCATTTGTTATCCATGTGAACCAGGGATTGGTTTCCGTGGCCAACGATTATATCGAAAAAGGAATTGGATTTGTTGCCATTTCGAGTAATGATGTGGTAAACTACCCACAGGACAGCCCCGACAACATGAAAATACATGCCAAACGGGAAGGCTATCCCTTTCCGTATTTATACGATGAAACCCAGGACGTCGCAAAAGCCTATGACGCGGCATGCACTCCGGATTTATATGTCTTTGACGCCTCGTTGCAATTGATTTACAGAGGCCAGTTAGACGATTCAAGACCCGGAAACGGGATTCCTGTAACCGGTAATGATTTGAGACACGCCCTGGACTGTTTAATTGAAAACAAGGATAACAGCAGGCCTCAAAAACCAAGTATAGGATGTAATATTAAGTGGAAGGTTTAAGTCAGTTGCAATTGCCATATCCCTATGGTTTGCCAGGTATTGAATTTAAATCCGATATCTTTTAATTCCCCCGCCTTCTGAAACCCAAACTTTTCGTGCAGTTTAATGCTGGCCGCATTCGGTATGGTGAGCACCCCTAAAATAGTATGGTAATGGGCTTCTTTTAACTGACGGATCAATTCGGCATACAACTGGGTTCCTATCTGCTGGCCATGCGCATCATGTTTAACATAAACCGTTGATTCCACAACATAATCATAGGCCGGTTTAGGCCTAAACCGACTCCCGTAAGCATAGCCCAATATCTCGTGATCCGCTTCAAAAACGATAAAAGGATATACCGCCGTTATGTCCTTCAATTTGTATTGGAAGGTTTCTAATGAAAGCGGTTTAATATCAAAAGTAACTGCCGTGTGCAATACGTAATAATTGTAAATGTCCAGCAATGCTTTGGCGTCATCGAGATGTACAGGTCTTATCATTTAATTCCAACCGTTACGTTTTAGGGTGTTTTCTATATGGGCATAATGGTGATTGCAATGCCAGGCATAAATGCCAACATTCAGTTTAAGTGGTATTTCCGATTGGGTTTCGGGATGGATAAAACTCCTGCTCCATTCCGTTTCACTCAATCCTTTCAGTAAATAAACCAGCTTATGGTGCACCACCTTCAAATGTTCTAAAGACATGCCTATGGGCGCCGTTTTCGTATCGTGAAGTTCCGCCCAGAGTGCTTCGTTATAGGCCTTAATCACGGGTTTCTCCTCGGTTAAGGCCCATTTAAACCGTATGTAACTATGATGATGGCTGTCCGAAACATGATGCACGACCTGTCTTAGGGTCCAGCCTTCCGGTCTGTATCTCGTATCCAGCTGTTCCTGGTTCAACCATGCCACCAGATTTTCCAGTTGCTGTGGAAATTCCTCCAGGATGGTTATCCATTGCGTTAACAGCTCACCGGTAATGGTATCTGGTGCTGTAAATTTTCCAATAGGATAGCGCAGTTGTTCCAGGTCTTGACTTTTCATATATAAATATAAAAAAAAAGCACTTCAACTGAAGTGCTTTTAACTCATAATTCAACCCCATTTGGTTTAAAGCATTCCTTGCTTAGGACACCTGCATTAACTCGACATCAAAAATGAGCGTTGCATTTGGAGGAATAACGCCTCCGGCACCGGCACTGCCATAAGCCAAATGACCGGGAATGACAAAACGGGCTTTGTCGCCCACCTTGAGCAACCCTATGCCCTCATCCCATCCCGGAATGACTTGTCCTACACCAATGGTAAAATCTATGGGTTGGTTACGCTTATAAGACGAATCAAACACCGTCCCATCTGCTAACTGACCTTTATAATGTACTGAAACTGTTTTTCCTTTTTCGGCTTTTGCGCCATCCCCTTTCTGAATGATCTGATACCGTAAGCCGCTATCGGTTTTATTAAATCCGGCAGCAAGTTTTTCCAATTCCGCCTCAGCCCTGGCTTTTTCTTCAGCCAGTCTTTTTTCTCTCGACCCTTCAAATTGCCTGAAGGACTCCACGGCGTTAAATTCCTCCGCGTCTGTACCTACTCGCAGTATTTCGAGGGTTTCAATAACATCCCCCTGGGCTATGGCATCAACAACCTCCTGTCCCGATTGCACTTTTCCAAAAACGGTATGATTGTTATCCAACCAGGGTGTTTCCACATGGGTGATAAAAAACTGACTCCCATTGGTACCCGGTCCTGCATTGGCCATAGATAGTACACCGGGACGGTCATGCTTCAGGTCCGGATGAAATTCATCATCAAATTTATATCCGGGATTCCCGGTTCCCGTACCCTGAGGACATCCGCCCTGGATCATAAAATCGGGAATTACCCTATGGAACTTTAATCCATCATAATAGGGTGTTCCCTGTGGTTTAACAGAATTTTCCAGGTCGCCTTCCGCCAGAGCTACAAAATTACCAACCGTTCCGGGTGTTTTTTTGTATTCTAAAGCCACGAGAATCTCTCCTTTTGTCGTATTGAATTTTGCATATAATCCGTCTTGCATCCTAATATTTTTTAAATGAGTGGCAAAGATAACCATTACAGCCATATCTCTGTATATAAGTCCACAATTATTGGGGAAAAGCTATTAGTTGCAGTGCTTTTATATTCAAATAGTTGTATTTTAGTATCCTATCAATACCCAACCTATGATTCGATTATATTTTAGATTCAGGAGCTATGTCATGGTTTTAATTTTTGTTTTGTGCCAGTGCTGCCATTCAAAAAAGACAGAAACCGCCCCCAAACGTCCTAATATTGTGTTTATAATGTCCGATGACCATGCCTATCAGGCCATTAGTGCATATAACAGTACGCTCATCCAAACCCCAAATATAGATCGCCTTGCCAGTGAAGGCATGTTGTTTACCAATGCCTCGGTCACCAACTCGATCTGTGCGCCTTCAAGGGCCGTAATCCTCACGGGGAAGCACTCCCATATTAATGGTAAAATAGATAATCTATCCCCCTTCGATACCACCAATGTTACCTTCCCGCAATTATTTAAAACCGCGGGATACCAAACCGCTATGTTTGGCAAATTACATTTTGGCAATAACCCCAAAGGCTTTGATGAATTCAAAATTTTACCCGGTCAAGGCGATTATTACAATCCCAAATTCATTACCTCCACAGGAGACACCATTGTAAAGGGTTATGTCACCGATATTATTACAGATCTTACCATCGATTGGATGGATAAACGGAGAGATACAACCAAACCTTTCCTGCTCATGTACCTTCACAAGGCGCCCCACAGAAGCTGGCTCCCGGCACAAAGGCATTATACCAGGTATTCCAAAAAAACATTTCCCCTCCCCTCGACCTTGTTCGATGATTACAGCACCCGGGGTACTGCCGCAAAAACAGCGGAAATGAACCTTTTAAAGCACATGCACCTGGGATATGACAATAAACTGACCCAGGAAACTTTTAATACGCTCAATATGGATGATACGGGATTACGCAATGGGGCCATTAAGCGTATGTCGGAGGAGCAGAAAGCGCAGTGGGATTCAATATACAACCCTATAAATGACGAATTTATTGCGCAGTTTCCAACGATGACGGACTCTACCCTAATGGTTTGGAAATACCAACGGTATATGCAGGACTATTTAGGGTGTATTGCGGCGGTAGACGAAAATGTAGGTCGCTTATTACAGTATTTGGATACCCATCAACTGAGTGATAACACGGTGGTTGTCTACACCTCCGACCAGGGGTTTTATTTAGGGGAGCACGGTTGGTTTGATAAACGTTTTATGTATAACGAATCCTTTAAAACACCCTTACTCATCAAATGGCCTCATAAAATTCATCCCGGAACAACACAAACCGAACTGGTACAAAATCTTGATTTTGCACAAACCTTTTTAGAGATTGCCGGAATTCAGGCACCGGAAGACATGCAGGGCAAAAGTTTGGTACCCTTATTAAAAGGGGAAAAGGAACGTTGGGATAGGGATGCCGTATATTACCATTATTATGAATATCCTGCCGAACACGCCGTAAAACGCCATTATGGGATTGCCACCAAAAGCTATAAACTCATCCACTATTATTATGATGTCGATGAGTGGGAACTTTATGATAATGAAAAAGACCCCCATGAACTAAATAATGTATATGAAAATCCCGACTATGCCGACATCGTTAAGGACCTTAAGGCAAAACTTGAAACCTTAAGAATACAATACAAAGATTCCGATACGCTGAACAATCATTATATTCAAATCTATAAGGACAAGGGATATATAAAATAAGGCAAATGGAACAGGGGGTGGCAACGATGACCCCGATGAAACGATCTAATTTGCCACTTCACTGATAAATTTGATGCGGTAAAGTCTTAGTTCTTCGTCGTCGTAATCCCCATCAAACTCATCAATAGCGTTATCAATGCTATCGGTATCCGATTCCATGAAGTAGTCATGGATTTCTTCCTGTTGGTCTTCATCTAAAATATCATCGATCCAATAATCGATATTTAATTTGGTACCGGAATAGACTATGGCTTCCATCTCCTTGATAAAATCTTCCATACTCATGCCTTTAGAGGATGCAATGTCATCAAGAGGCAGTTTTCTATCGATATTTTGAATGATATACAATTTGTTGGCCGAATTACTGCCTGTGGATTTAACCACCAGGTCATCCGGTCTAATAATATCATGCTCCTCAACATATTGAGCAATCATTGCGACGAAATCCTCACCGTACTTTTTGGCCTTACCATCTCCAACACCATGCACGTTACTGAGTTCGGAAATGGTAGTCGGATATTTCAATGCCATATCCTCCAAAGATGGATCCTGGAAGATCACGAACGGCGGCACACCCAGTTTTTTAGCGTTTTTTTTACGTAGATCCTTTAGCATACCCATTAAAACCTCATCGGCCACTGCACCGCCTCCTTTGGATGCTGTGATGATACTTCCATCATCTTGTTCTCCATCAAAAATATGATCCTCGGTCATCATGAACGATTCCGGTTGATCGATAAACCTTCTGCCCGCTTCCGTTAATCGGATAACACCATAGGTTTCAATGTCCTTTTTAAGATACCCGGCAACCAAAAGTTGTCGTAATAAGGCCATCCAATATTTTTTATCCTTGTCCTTACCAATACCAAAGAATTTTAATTCATTGGTCTTATGGGAATTAATTAAGGCATTTTCCTTTCCAATAAGCACCATGACCAAATCTTTAGACTTATACTTTTCGTTGGTACTTTTTATGGTTTCAAGTAAAACTTTTACATCATCCCTGGCCTCATGCTTCTTTTTGGGATGTCTCACATTATCATCCATATCACCACCTTCGCCCGTTTCATTATCAAAGGGCTCCCCAAAATAGTGCAGGATGAATTTTCGTCGGGAAATTGATGTTTCCGCAAAAGCGACCACCTCCTGCAACAAAGCATGACCAATCTCCTGTTCGGCCACAGGTTTTCCGGACATAAACTTTTCGAGCTTCTCAATATCCTTATAGGAATAAAACGCCAGACAATGGCCTTCTCCTCCGTCACGTCCGGCTCTTCCCGTTTCCTGGTAATAACTTTCTATACTTTTAGGGATATCATGGTGAATTACAAATCGTACATCGGGTTTATCGATCCCCATACCAAAGGCAATGGTGGCGACCACCACATCGACATCTTCCATAAGAAACATGTCCTGATAACTCGATCTGGACTTGGCATCCAGCCCGGCATGATAGGGTACCGCCTTGATGCCATTTACCTGTAAAACCTGGGCCAATTCCTCAACCCGCTTTCTACTCAAGCAATACACAATACCGGACTTACCTTCATGTTGTTTGATAAACCGTATAATATCGGCATCCACCTGTTTGGTTTTAGGCCGAACTTCATAATACAGATTGGGACGGTTAAAGGAAGCCTTAAAGACCGTGGCCTTTTGAATGCCCAAATTTTTTATGATGTCTTCCTGTACCTTGGGGGTAGCCGTCGCCGTTAATGCGATAATGGGAATATTATTTCCTATCCTGCCAATAATATGTTTCAGATTTCTGTATTCCGGTCTAAAATCATGGCCCCATTCACTTATGCAGTGGGCTTCGTCTATGGCCATGAATGAAATTTTTACCGAACGCAAAAAGTCGACATTTTCTTCTTTGGTTAAGGATTCCGGTGCCACATAGAGCAATTTCGTGATCCCATTAACAATATCTTCCTTTACCCGTTTTACTTCTGTTTTATTGAGTGAAGAATTTAAAACATGTGCAACGCCCTCCTCATTGGATACCCCCCGAAGGGCATCTACCTGATTTTTCATTAGGGCTATCAATGGGGAGACCACAATAGCCGTTCCTTCCTGCATTAATGCCGGCAACTGGTAACATAGGGACTTACCGCCTCCGGTGGGCATGATAACAAAGGTGTTATCTCCCGATAAAATGCTTTCAACCACGCCTTCCTGAAGTCCTTTGAATGTATTAAACCCAAAATACTTTTTTAATGCAGCGTGCAAGTCACTTTTTGCTATTAACATGAACTTTGAAAAAAATTAAACGCATTACCTAAACGTACTCAGCCTCAAATTAGTATTAAATTTAGTATTACTAAATGGAGATCCCTCAATGATTTTTTCGTTAGTTTTGTAACTAAATTTTTAAAATCAAATAAAGTTTTATTCGATTAATAACTTAAAGATAAAAAAATCTTTAAAAGCATCAACCAAAAGTAAATAAATTTTGAACCAAAAGAATTCAATTATTAACACGGCAAAACAGACCTTTGAAATGGAAAGCAAGGCCATTTCAAACTTATCGAATCTCATCAATGAGGATTTTGCCGATGCGGTCGAATTAATCTACAAATCAAAGGGTCGTGTTATCATAACAGGTATTGGTAAAAGTGCCATAATCGCCAATAAGATAGTAGCGACTTTAAATTCTACAGGAACTCCGGCTATTTTTATGCATGCCGCCGATGCCATACATGGTGATCTGGGATTAATTTTAAAGGACGATGTGGTGATTTGCATTTCCAAAAGTGGTAATACCCCCGAAATCAAAGTATTGGTCCCTTTAATAAAAAGTGCCAAAAACAAAATGATTGCCATCACCGGCAATACGGATTCGTACCTCAGTCAGCAGGCCCATTATACCCTGAACACCTATGTGGAGAAGGAGGCCTGCCCAAATAATTTAGCACCGACAACCAGCACAACGGCCCAGCTTGTCATTGGCGATGCCCTGGCCATTTGCCTGTTGGAATTACGCGGATTTTCAAGTCGCGATTTTGCCAAATACCATCCCGGCGGGGCTTTGGGTAAAAAACTATATTTAAGGGTAAGGGACATTTCCTCTGTAAATCAAAAACCCAAAGTAACCCGTGATACCCATATTAAGGACGTGATCGTGGAAATTACGGAAAAAATGTTAGGCGTTACCGCGGTAGTGGACGCCGATAAAATCATAGGCATCATCACGGATGGGGATTTACGAAGAATGCTCTCCAAGACCGAAAATTTCATAACGCTCACCGCCAAAGATATCATGAGCAACAACCCGAAACGGATTGATGGTGATGCCATGGCAGTTGATGCTAAAAACATTATGGAAAGCAATGGAATTTCACAGCTTCTTGTTGAAGAACAGGGGGTCTATGCCGGTGTGATCCATTTACACGATTTAATAAAAGAAGGTATCATCTAATGGCAAAGCAAAAGAAGAATATCAATGAGATGTCGTTTCTTGACCATCTTGAGGATTTACGTTGGCATTTAATTCGAATTGTTACTGCGGTGGTTATCGTCGGGACCCTGGCCTTTATCTTTAGCCGTTTCATTTTTGATGATATCATTTTTGCGCCTAAGGACATGGACTTTCCAACCTACAGGATGTTGTGCAAGGCGGCTCAATTCATACATGTGGACACCACCTTTTGTGCCGACAAAATTCCCATGATTATACAAAACCGTACGATGGCCGGTCAGTTTTCTGCCGATATTTGGACCGCCATTTTGGCCGGCTTCATAATCTCATTCCCCTATGTCATTTATCAGCTATGGCGCTTTATAAGTCCGGGGCTTCACGATAATGAAAGAAAACATTCCAGAGGATTTATCATCATCTCCTCGTTGTTGTTCTTCATTGGAGTACTTTTTGGGTATTACATTATTACGCCTTTATCCATCAACTTCCTGGCCAATTACAGTGTGTCTTCGGTTGTGGACAACCAGATAGACATCAGCTCCTACATTGCTCTGGTCAGATCTTCGGCATTGGCCTCGGGGTTAATATTTGAGCTGCCCATTATTGTATACTTTTTAACGAAGATCGGGTTGGTTACCCCGGAGGTTTTAAGGACCTACCGGAAGTATGCCCTGGTTATCGTTCTGGTCCTGTCGGCCATTATAACGCCACCGGATATCGCCAGTCAGGTTATTGTAGCCATTCCCATTTTAATCTTATATCAGGTGAGTATTTATATTTCTAAGTTAGTTGTTAGAAATGAACGAAAAAAAGCAAAAAAACATGTCAAATAGTGTTAAGGACTTCAATGCCTATCGGTCCAAAATGAACGATAAAATTCTTGCAGACAACAATAAAATCATAAAACGTATTTTTAATTTAGACACCAATGCGTATACCCAGGGTGCTCTGGACGTTAAGACCAAAGAGCTTCTGGGCTTGGTCGCTTCAGCCGTTTTGCGCTGTGACGATTGCGTGAAATACCATTTGGAAACCAGCTATGGTCTCGGCTTAAACAAGGAAGAGGTTGTAGAAGCCCTGAGCATTGCCACTTTAGTGGGGGGGACCATTGTCATTCCGCATTTGCGTCGGGCCTATGAATATTGGGATGCTTTGGAATCTCAAAGTGAATCCTCTTAATTATTTAAAGCATTCTCCTATGGTCATGACTATGATTTTACTATTTTTAGCGTTCAGTATATAATTTATGATTTTAAAAGCCAAAAATTTAATGAAGTCCTACAGTGGACGAAAAGTGGTGAAAGACGTGTCCTTAGATGTCCAACAAGGTGAAATCGTTGGTCTTTTAGGTCCTAATGGCGCAGGTAAAACCACATCCTTTTATATGATTGTTGGACTCATTAAGCCCAATGGCGGTACTATTTTCCTGGATAAAACCAATATTACGAAATACCCCATGTACAAAAGGGCGCAAAACGGTATAGGGTATTTGGCTCAGGAGGCCTCTGTATTTCGAAAATTAAGTATTGAGGATAATATTTTAAGTGTGCTTCAACTCACCAAATTGAGTAAAAAAGAGCAGCATCTTAAAATGGAGTCTCTCATTGAAGAATTCGGACTTGGCCATATCCGGAAAAACAGAGGTGATCTGTTATCGGGTGGTGAGCGTCGGCGTACTGAAATTGCGCGAGCTCTGGCCACCGACCCGAATTTTATTTTATTGGACGAACCCTTTGCTGGGGTAGATCCTGTGGCTGTTGAGGACATTCAGCGCATCGTAGCCCAGCTCACCAAAAAAAATATTGGTATCCTCATTACCGACCATAACGTACAGGAAACCCTCGCTATTACGGACAGAACCTATTTGATGTTTGAAGGTAGCATTTTAAAAGCGGGAGAACCCGAGGAATTGGCGAATGATGAGATGGTACGTAAGGTCTATTTGGGTCAGAATTTCGAGTTGCGTAAAAAGAAAATCAGGGACTAGTTTATTCGGAAATACCCGTTCGATGCATAAGACCCCGCTGTCATTCAGAACGAGCGCAGCGAAGTGAAGAATCTCACTTCCATTCAACCAGATGCTTCAGTCGGTCGTCACAGGCCTTCTTCATATCAAGAGGTTAGCAAGAAGCATTAATATAACTTGTTCCTCCCTTGTTCATAAGGGAGGTGGCTAAAGGTGTAAGCCTTTAGACGGAGGGTTTAAAATAAACTTGAATAATTCTAGATAATTTTAAATCAAACTCCCCTTTCTCGGATTACTTGGCCTGCCCGCCAGCTCGCCCCATCGCTAAATCTATCCACTGGATAGATTTCTAACGCTCGGTCGTCCTCTTTACCCAAAGAGGGCAGCAAGTTGATTTAATATATAGAATATTTAAACAGAGGGTTTAGGAAAAAATAATATTCTGAATTTTCTTATCATTCAAAACAATCGTCTTTTAATCCATTTGACCCCTTTAACCAGTAAAAAAGCTACCGAACCCACAACAACCCCTAAAATAAAATCCTTAATAAAACCAGGCAGACCTTCTAAAACATGGTGAAAAACAGCGATGTTATGGGAAAAAATACCTCCTGCTACCAATAATAGCGCCACTGTGCCAATTATTGAAAGGCTTTTGATCACCCAGGGCAGAGCCTTAATTAAAAAATGCCCCAGGAGACTTAAAACATGTCTTTTATTGGAGGCGTGTGAGCGCACTAATTTATACCCCAGATCATCCATTCTAACAATTAACGCCACAATACCATAAACCCCAATGGTGGCGATCACGGCAACAATAGAAACCACTAAAATCTGAAATACTATAGGTTTTCCGAGCACCGTCCCCAGGGCAATAATGACAATTTCAACAGACAAGATAAAATCCGTAAAAACAGCCGACCGTATTTTCTGCTGTTCTGCTTTTAACAGGTCCTCGTCGTTATGCACTTCTTCGGGCTTTGCTTCAGTGATATGCGGATGAGGCACCAGGACCTCATATATTTTTTCAACCCCTTCAAAGGCCAAATAAATACCCCCTAAAATAAGGGCCAAAGTTACGGCCCATGGCGCAAAGGCACTCAAGAGAAAGGCTACGGGTAAAATAATAAGCTTATTCAACATGGAGCCCTTGGATATGGCCCAGAGCACAGGTAACTCCCTGGAAGACACAAAACCCGTGGCTTTTTCAGCATTTACCGCCAAATCATCTCCAAGGATACCGGCTGTTTTTTTGGTCGTAATCTTACTCATAACCACCACATCGTCCATGAGGGTGGCAATATCATCCAATAAGGCAAAAAAACCGGAAGCCATAACAGGTCACTTATATATTTGAGGAATAATTATCTAAAACAGACATCGCTATATACAGTAAAATAAGCAGCGGTATGGCTGAAAACTGTAAAAGAATCAATAGGATTATACAAAGCATAATGAAAATATACCGTGTCGCATTACCTTTAAAACGGTAGTCCTTAAACTTTAAGGCAAATAATTTAATTCCTGAATTGAGGAGATAACAGCTCAATAGCGTTACGGTCATTAAAAACCATTTGTTCAAGATTATGGCATTCATGGCATCGTTATTCTGAAACTCCAAAATCAAAGCCAACGACAGGATAAACAAGGCATTCGCCGGGGTAGGTAAGCCTTTAAAATAGCTTTGCTGTTCGGTATCGATATTAAAATGGGCCAAACGATAGGCCGAAGCCAAGGGTATCAGTAATCCTAAAAGCGGTAGGCCTGGTAAACCAAAATTTTCCGACAGATCGACCTCTACCCAATCCACCACTGCCAATTCCAGTAACTTATACATGACAATCCCCGGCACCAAACCACTGGTTACCATGTCGGCCAGGGAATCCAATTGCAGGCCCAAATCGCTTTGGACCTCCAGTTTTCTAGCTGCAAAACCGTCAAAAAAATCGAAAAAAATCCCTAAAAAGACAAATAGGCCTGCAGCAACAAAATTGCCGTTCACCGCGTATATAACACCAATACTGCCGCAAAGTAAATTCAAGAGCGTAAAAGCATTCGGAATGTGTCGCTTCATATACTTTTATTTGGTTGATTAAAAATAACAAACAAATATCGTTTAATATAAGCAGAAAACAATATCTATCCCAAATTCAAGTTTATACATTGTAAATTATGTGCATATTTGTAAAAAATTTGTGATTGAAAGTTTACCTCGTTACCATATGCTCCTTTCTAACACTACTCTTAAGTAGTCAGACCACCAGAAAATATTCCAACGAATTTATGAATATTGGGGTTGATGCTGCTGCATTGGGCATGAGCAGTGCCGTAACCTCACATTCTTCCGATGTGAATTCGGGCTATTGGAATCCCGCAGGGCTGTTGGCTCTTGAAGACAATCAACTGGCCTTAATGCACTCCAGTTATTTTGCCAATATCGCCAACTATGATTATGTGGCCTATGCCATGCCATTGGACGATAGAAGTGCAGTTGGCGTCTCATTAATTAGATTCGCTGTGGATGACATTCTAAATACCACCCAACTGATCGATGATCAGGGCAACATCAATTACGACCGCATTAGTCTCTTTTCCACGGCCGATTACGGGCTTACCTTTTCCTATGCCAGGGCCTTACCCGTTGAAGGTCTGAACTATGGGGTAAACGCCAAAGTCATTCGACGGATTATTGGGGATTTTGCCTCCTCATGGGGGTTTGGCTTAGATTTGGGTATTCAGTTTAAAACAGGAAACGATTGGAAATTTGGGGTGATGGCACGGGACATTACCACCACCTTTAATGCCTGGGCCATTGATGAAGATGAATTTGAAACCATCAGGAATGCCATAGAAGGTCAAAACCAGGAACTCCCGGAAACCACCGAGATAACCATCCCCAAATTACATCTTGGTATTTCCAAATTACTCACCTTTAATTATGATTATAAGCTACTGACTGCGGTAAATCTGAATGTTCGTTTCGAAGAGAACAATGACGTTATTTCAACATCATTTGCCAGTATCAACCCGGCTTTGGGATTCGAGTTTGCGTATATCGACATGGTCTATTTACGGGCAGGAATGGGAAACTTCCAAAATGAGCTGCAAATTGACAATTCCGAACAACTTACATTTCAACCCAGTTTTGGGGTAGGCTTTCAATACAATGGCATACAAATAGATTATGCCTTCACCGATATTGGCGATCAAAGTGTGGCCCTGTATTCCAATGTATTTTCCTTAAAGCTCGATTTTAGTATCTTTAGATAATTTCTGTGTGACATGTGTAAAAAACTGCTCGTCCTTATTGTTCTACTGCTTACCGCAACGGTCCAGGGACAACAAAACCGATTATCCCCCGAAGCCGAAATAAGTGTGCTGACCGTAGGTCCGGGGACGGCTTTAAACGATGCCTTCGGACATAGTGCCTTTCGAATAAAGGACCCTATCAAAGGGATCGACCTCGTGTTTAACTATGGGGTTTACGACTTTCAGACACCGCATTTTTACCTCAAATTCGCCCAGGGCAAATTAAACTATTTGATCGGGTTGGATTATTATGAAGATTTCTATGAAAGTTACGTGTCCCAAAACCGGACCATTAAAGCACAGGTTTTAAACCTGTCGCCATCCGAAAAACAAGGCTTGTTCGCGTATCTGTTACATAACTACAAGCCGGAAAACCGAGCCTATCTCTATGAATTCTTTTTCGATAATTGTGCCACCCGTATTCGCGATGTCGTAGAAGAAACGACCCAAAATGATATTACCTTTAATCCCCCGGACGGGTTTAAGGCCAAAACCTTCAGGCAACTCATCCACGATCATGTGAGCTTGAATTCCTGGGGCGCCGTGGGGATAGATGTGGCGTTGGGATCGGTCATCGACAGGAAAGCCTCTCCCTATGAGCATATGTTCCTCCCCGAAAACATCTATCGCTTTTTTAATACGGCTACCATGGCATCAAACCCCGACAAACCATTGGTAAAGCAACCCCGTGTACTGTTCGAGAAGCTGGAAGTAACCCCATCCCATAATTTTTTTACCAGTCCGCTGTTTGTTTTTGGCCTTATCGGGCTCCTAATTCTTTTCATCACCTACAAGGATTTTAAAAATACCCGGCGAACGCCTTGGATCGATGTGGTATTATTTAGTCTTACCGGGGTCATTGGTGTTTTTATTTTACTCCTATGGTTTGCCACAGACCACACGGGGACCCATCAAAACTACAATGTGTTGTGGGCCTTTGCACTCAATCTTTTGGTCATCCCCCAACTGATCAAAACCAAACCGGCCAAATGGTTTCAAAAATACCTGAAGTTTTTAATCATCCTATGGTGCCTGCTTACCTTACATTGGATTATTGGTGTTCAGGTATTTGCCGTAGCCCTCATACCCCTTTTTGTGGCCATAGCCTGCCGATACGTGTTTTTGGTGGACTTCTATGCCCGTATGGAAACCCGAGATAATTCCGAATCAGGTACACAGCCCTAACCCCTGTGCGCCTATTGCCCCCTGAAGAATATCACGGTACTTATGGTTTTTATGAGAATATTAATATCCAGAAAAAAACTGCGGTGTTTGATGTAGTACAGGTCATACTGCAGTTTAAGTAAGCTATCATCTACCGACGCCCCATAACGCGTCATAACCTGGGCCCATCCTGTAAGTCCCGGTTTAATAATGTGCCTCGTTTCATAAAACGGCAATAACTGGGACAATTCCCTGACAAAGTGCGGCCGCTCCGGCCGGGGCCCGATCAAGCTCATGTCACTCCTTAAAATATTTATAAATTGGGGGAATTCATCCAATCTGGTATTTCTCAGGAATTTCCCGAAGGTGGTAATGCGCGTATCATTTTTAGTGGCCCATACGGCACCCTGGTGTTCCGCATCCCGAATCATGGTTCGAAATTTGATCATCCGAAATACCTCTCCATTTTTACCAATACGGTCCTGAATATAAAATAAGGGGCCCTTATTCCCAATAGCGTTTCCTAACAGGATGAAAGGCACCATTATACTTCCGATAACAACCCCAATTGACGCGATCAAAATATCCGAAAGGCGCCTGAAAAACAGGTAGAGTTTATTTTGATTGCTGCGACTAAACGGGAAGTACTTGTAAAAATCCTTACCAACAAACTGTACGGGAACACGATAGGTCATTTCCTCATACACCTGGGTATATTCCTTGATGGGAAACCCGGTTTCCAGGAGATTAATAAGCTTATGATAGATCTCCGAGGTTATATTTTCGGAGTTATAAGTGGCTACCACGATTTCTTTAATGTCAAATTCCTCAATGATTTTATGGATTTCGGTGGGATTATATTCCGGAATTCCCAAAAAACGCAGGCTTTCAGGTTTTTCCAGCTCACAATTTATAAACCCAATAATCTTATAGTTGGGATCGGCTTCCTTAAAGGCATTGATAATACTTTCGATATTGGAGATTTCACCAATTAAAAGCACCCTTTTATAAAAACGCGGGGAAACCACAAAGGTGAGATACATATACCGCCAAATCAACAAAGCACTTAGAATGGAAAAATAAAAATAGAGGATCTGTAAACGATTATCCGGTAAAAAGGGAGTGAAAAACGGGGTTAAAAAATAGAACAACACGGTTACCGATGCGGTCAGGACAATATTGGGAATGACCGATTCCAACCTACTTGATTTTTGAAGATCGTAGAGTTCAAAGACGGTTCCGAATATGGAAATGTATACAATCAGTACAAAAACCCAGGTCCAGTTTTCTTTATTGATACTGAAATAATCGAAATCAAAACTGATGCCAACGCCGTAGAGTAACCCTAAAACGAAAAGTATATCGCACATCCTGAGAAGGACTTTACGCTCTGAAATATTGAAATGAATATTTAGATTGGGCATGAAGATTAAGAATTAATAGCACAGCATAAAGATACCACCTTAAATGTATTAAATTCCGCTTTACTTTAAAACATTCCACCATTGTTTTTTAACTATAGTCCAATCAAAGGATTCCGCTTTCTGTCGTGCTTTTTGGGTGATGTGCATTAGGAGCCCGGGATTTGACCTTAATTGTTTTATGGCCTCCACAAAACCATGTGTGTCATCGGGGTCCACGAGCAAACCATCGGTACCGTGTTCAATTAAATAGGGCATACCACCCACATTGGTGGATACCACCGGAAGACCTAAGGCCATGGCCTCTATCACACTAACGGGCATATTATCCACATGGGTCGTGTTTATAAATAGATTGTAAGCCTTAGACAGGGTTACCCATTCCGCTTTAGGCAACTTACCGGTAAAGGTAACATGAACCTGCAATGCTTTGGCCAACTGTTTGGTGGATTCAAAACTACCGTCACCACTATCGGGTCCCACCATACACAAAGTGGCCACCAGGCCCTGATCTTTTAAGCTTCTTAAAATCCTTACGGCCAATTGCGGGTTATATATAGACGAAAAGGAGCGTACCCATAGGATGTTCAGGTGGTGTAAGGGTCTGGTCTCGAACGGATAATTGGCCAGGCTAAGGCTATTGGGGATATGTGTTACCTGATTATACCCATAACGGGCAAAAGTAGCCTTTAGGAAAAGGGACGGGGCGATGCTCTTATAGGCATATTTGAGCAGTAACCGACAGGAACGGGGGTTATGTTTTAACCGCGATTCTAAGTTACCCCCATGTAAAATAGGAATATAGCGCAATTTTAATCCTCTGCATAACTGGGAGACCAAAACCGCATACCAAAAATTTAAGGTGCTGTACGTATCAATAAGCACATAATCTGCTTTTTTTCTGTACTTAAAACACACCCTCAGCATGTCCAAAAGCCTGAGGACCTTATTTTTCTTTGTAGAGGCATAAATTAAGTGATCCCCTTCCAATTCCAATAAGTATCCAAGGTTGTTTATGCCAGTTTCATTAGACTGTTTATGCTTTAACCTGTTTCCTATGTACAGTAGGTTTGACATTTACAATTTTTAACAAAGATAAGGCATAAATAAAGGCTGGAGCCGCAATCCGCATAGAGGAATGATTAATAGTTAAAAACCAAAAACACAAAAAGGCATAAAAATAATAATTGCTTTTATTTCGAGACCTTAAATCAAAAGGTTTAAATACCAGAATTAGTACCATTATAATACCCAAAATGCCATGTTCGGCCAATAATCTACTAATTTCACTATGGGAGGTCACTCCCTGTCCTTCGATTTCCAAACGCATATCTTTGGCCCTGCTGGATCCAATCCCCAAAAAGGGACTAGAAACAAAACCTTCCAGTTCATCCATAAACAAGGCTACGCGTCCCGTAGTTAGATCACCCTTTTCCCGACCCAAATGATCCTTATTGGCATAACGCAGGTCAATATACCCTTCCGATTCTTTGGAACTGATTACCCATGTTGCCATTAAACTGAGACAAAAGAGCAGGAATACCATAAAAATTTCATTCTTTTTTCGTGCTGAAGCCTTAAAAAAATAAATCACTAAAAAAGCGATTATGACAATTACCGCCGTTACAACCCCTCCCCGACTAAAGGTAACTACCGCCCTATAGGATATTAAAACCAGTATAACTGCATTTAAAATCTTTAACACTGGTGTTGGTGATTTAGTAAAAAGACGAACCGCGATAATAAACATCCCTAAACCTAAAACTGTGGCTACCTGGTTAGGCCCAAAACCACCCGAAGCGGCACGGTTTGATGCCGTACTGGACAACACCTCTTTAATACTTGGGGTATAAAAATAAATATATGCAGTATGGGCAATAATAGGCAATAATATATATAACAAAACTTCGGAGAGTTCCTTGTTGCTTATCTTTTTGTCATACGCAAACAAAGCGGCCAACCCTAAACATATCGGTCCAGATAAAACAAAAGCAATATTGGTTCTAAAATTAGCATCAAAGCTTAAAGTGGTTGAAGCCACAAATATTGAGGGGACCAAAAACATTAAATATATAAAGTACGGATAGGCCTTGCCAGATATACCTCTGTAGAACATACCTATCATCACAAATACAATCACTAAATACTTCGAAGCCTCATAAGCAATAGCTCCTTTAGTCATCCTCAATAAAACCTCGGCCCCTACAAAATAAGCACAAGTCTTTAAAATTTCAATTGTTTTAGAGCTATCGGGAACCACTATTATGCGGTAAACAAAAAAGAGTAAAGCCAAAGCAAAATACAATTTGGCTAGGGTCTCGTTATAATAAATAAGCATACCTATTAAAACATGTAGTCCAATGGCAATTATATATAAATTTTTAAATTTCAAGAATTATTTAAACAATTAGGGAGTTACAAACAAGTAAATATAAAATAATCCCGGTTAAATGGTATGGCATTAAAAAATAAAACAATTCTAACTTTCCATAATAACTAAGTCATAATATCCGCTAAAACCTAAACTTTAAGAAATATTTTCCTGTAATCATCTATAGGAAATCGGTAATGATAACTTTTGTTTAATACATATAGTATAAAATGTACTACAAATATTGGAACATAAGGCCTTAACCGTTTCAAAAAGAGATCATAAGTCCTATTAGAATAATTACAAACCAAGAAGGGAATAGTATTATAAAAATTGCGTATAACCCTATTATGATTTGCACGCTCAATTTCACAAAAACTATCAAAGCGAATAGCTCTGTTATCTCTTAAAAATTGATAGAACTCAATTACAGATAAGGGTGTAGTACCTTCATAATAAAACATAATACAGCTGGGAACATCTAACAAAACCCACTTGTTTAATTCCGTAATAAAAACCTCATTAAAGGAGTGCCCACCAAAACTTTTATCAAAAGGCGCTCGTGTGCATCCCCACTCTCTAACAGATATGCCATTTAAAACGCAAAAATTATTAAATACTTGCACTATATCACTACAAACGCCACCCTTATTATTTAACATTTTTTTGAGTGCTAATTCTGAATGCTCACTCAGTCCAGCTCCACCTCTAATATGGGTTTTCAACCATCTACACAATGTCTTAACACACTCTAAATCTGTTTTTGGTAATGAATCTTTAAATATAAGCTCATTAATTTCATAAAAAAAAGGTGAAATATCCTCTTTAGGATTAATACTATTATAAATATAAACATCTAATTCATCAACGCTAGAATCTTTAGATAATAGACGAAATCTGCTTAGATATAAAAATGGATGGCGTCTTATGGCCCAAATCATTTTTTTAATATTCATCAAAAAAATTGTGCTTACATGGAATCCACAAGTTAAAAAAAATAAAGAACTTATTAGCCCATCAAAGAACATTCTCCGTTAATCTTCTATTATAATAGTCATAAGAAAATTTTTCAAGCAATTCCCTATCATTTTGTACTAGGTTAATATAATCCCCATTAGGTCTACTCAAAAGATCTTCTAAAGCTTTCTCTAGAGAGGCTACGCCGAGACCATCCAATAAAAACCCATTCACATTATGTTTTATATAATACCCAATAGCAGAAATATTAGAAACAATAGGTATACAGCCATAATTCAAAGCTTCAGTAATTACTTTGGGGAAACCTTCCGAAGCCGATGGTAAAATAATATAGTGGCATTGTTTATAAATTTGGTGAACATCCATTCGGGACAACAATCCATGATATATCATATTCAAGTTTATTTTGTTGGATTTTTCTTTATATTGAGATGCCAAACTTCCACCACCAACAATATGTATTGCCCCAATTTTGTTTTTGATTGTAGATGATAAATTATGCAAAGCTTCAATAATAATGCCTATTCCCTTTTCTTCCTCCAAACGTCCAACAAAACATAAGTTGACCGCATCATCACCAAGCTGCTTGTTTTTAACAATGTCATGTCCCTCTTCAATCTCTTTTAAGGTCAAGCACGGATTTTCAAAAGTCAAACAGTGCTTAGGCTGCTGTTCCCAAACACCATTAATAGTCACTTTTCTATCTTGATTTCTTAGCAACCACCGTTGAAAACGATAAGAAAGTGGACGTACTTGCCCCCAATTTCCGGCATATTTAAACCAGCCTTTCTTAGAACTAAATGCTATCAAATACGGAATAACAAAAACACCAATACCTGTAGGCGCCCTAAATTGAAAATAATCACATTGCTTTAAAACTTTTCTTATTGTGAATATAATCCCAGGGATCTGACTCAACATAAAAAACTTATCCCATAAACCATGACCTCCAACAGCAGGAATAGGAATGAATTTAATCCTATCTGATGTATAGGCTAACATATTGGTCGGTGCAGGGCCCGAATGAAGCATGGCCACATGATAAATTTCGCCGAAAACATGCAATAAATGATTGATTTCGGTAACGGTTGCTCCCAGACCAAGTACCGTACCATCAGGATTTATGTAATGTTCTGTATGGGAGATGATAGCGAGTTTCATAAGCGTCCAACAAAGTTGCCATTTTTATTTTAACTTAAAAATTATTTTCGGTGTTATGTGCATTTCACGCTGACCTGTAACACGTATTGGCAACCTGCCATTGGGAAGCATTAGAATAATCCATGTAAAGGGTGAACGCTAATTTTTGTCCTTATGAAAAAGGGCGTTTACGACCGATTGAAGCATCTGGTTGCATGGAAGTGAGATGCTTCGCTGCGTTTCACTCGGCTCTGAATGACAGTAGTGCTTAAAATCAACGGTTTGTTTGCTGGCATTCCATACTTTTTTCATTGATAAAAAAGTATGCAAAAACTCTAGACTTGCTTTTTATTCCTTGAAAATCTGGCACCAATGGCTTATCATGCGCATTGCAACCGCTTCGCTTAGGCAATGCTCCTCTGTCCTACGCAATCCATTGGCTGGATTTTGCTACGGTATAAAAACCAGGTCATTTAAGTAGTCTTCAGGATAAGTGTAAAGGATTAAGCAAGAGATTCTTCACTTCGCTACGCTCGTTATGAATGACAAAGGCATTAAACCCACTTGCTCCCCTCTTTGGGTAAAGAGGACGACCGAGCGTTAGAAATCTATCCGGTGGATAGATTTAGCGATGGGGCGAGCTGGCGGGCCGGCTAAGTAATCCGAGAAAGGGGAGTTTGATTTAAAATTATCTGGAATTATTCAAGTTTATTTTAAACCCTCCGTCTAAAGGCTCAGGCCTTTAGCCACCTCCCTTATGAACAAGGGCGAACGAGCGTTAGAAATCTATCCAGTGGATAGATTTAGCGATGGGGCGAGCTGGCGGGCAGGCCAAGTAAACCGAGAAAGGGGAGTTTGATTTAAAATTATCTGGAATTATTTAAGTTTATTTTAAACCCTCCGTCTAAATTTCAAAAACATTAAACGAGCTTGCTCCCCTCTTTTTACGGCAATCATAAAAAGAACATAGAAAAGGAATTAGAGATACCATGCCGATATTAATTTCATCACACTTCCGGAATAAAGCAAAAAGACGATCTTGTCAAGGAGCCAAATGCTCGACGAGAAGCATCATTTTGCACTGCAATTATGAGCTTGGGAAGACCTTCCAAATTCCCTGCGCAGAAATTAGAATTTTATGCGCAAGAAATGACAAACCTCTAGGCAAAGAATTTTTTTTTCTAAGCAAGAAATGAAAAAGCTCTAGGCAAAGAATTTAATTTTCTAAGCAAGAAATGATGAAGCTGTAGGCAAAGAATTTAATTTTATGCGCATCCTTCTTAAGCCCTATAAACACTGGTGTTTCCAGAGGCTATTTTGGATTATGAATGACCGACTCGGGTTCTTCGAAAAAATGGCCTTGAGAGGAACAAGGTACATTCATCTTTCTTGCTCCCCTCTTTGGGTAAAGAGGGGGATGAATCCCGCTGTTAAGCGGGAGAAAGGGGAGTTTGATTTAAATTATCCAGGTTTACATTTTTTTTTCTAAACCCTCCGTCTAAAGGCTTTAGCCTTTAGCCACCTCCCTTATGAACAAGGGAGGAACAAGGGACATTCATCTTTCTTGTTCCCCTCTTGAGATAAAGAGGGGTATGAATCCCACTGATAAGTGGGAGAAAGGGGAATTTGATCTAAAATTACCCCATACCCTCTAAAACAGCTATATACTGCCTAATAATATGACGCCATTGATGCTGCTCCGCCCATAAAAGGGCCTGTTTTTTAAATTCAGTTTTGTGATTCATAATGGTGGCTACGGCATCCGCAAGGGCATCAGCATCGGTTCCATCTATTAACAGCCCGGATAACCCATCCTGAATGGCATCCTCTACACCCGATCCCCTGGCCCCGATGGCAGGAATACCCAAAGCATTGGCTTCCAGAATGGCAATTCCAAAGCCTTCCACATCGCCGGTTGGGGACGCTGTACTTAACATGACCATGATATCCGATTGTGCAACGTGTTTGATAAGTGCGTCCTGAGACACTTCCCCATGAATATGGAGATGATCCTGAACCCCCAAACACTGGGCTAATTCCAAACAAGCGTCTTTTTCGGTGTCTATCCCCACACAATGGTAATGCACCTCGGGGAAGACTTTAACCAATCGTGGCAAATGTCCAATTACCCGGGTCTGGCCCTTACGTGGTGACAGGCGCCCTACGGTGATTAGTTTCGGACGACCTTCAAGGAGGGGGGCTGCTTCATTGGATTTGGGGGTCCATATCTGAGCATCGTAGCCATTGGGAATGACCTTTACCTGTTTTAGTTTTAAAGGATCCACCAGGTGTTTGGTATAGTTGGACACGGCCACGACCCCATCGAACCGTTTTAGGGCCCTGGCTACCGACCATTTTAAAAGCGGCGATTTAAAATTAACCTCTGTGCCATGAATTACCGCCAGACAAGGTGTTTTACCAAACACGTTACCGAACCCCACCAGCCACAGGGAAAATTTACCGGAAGCCAGGATATAATCCTGCCCTTTTTTTAATGTATTGAAATATAGAAGGCGTTTGATGTACATTATAAAACGCACCCGGGAAACTGCAATCCGTTTAACCGCAAAGGGTAATCCGGAATCAAAATCCCTTTCTATTTTACCTGAATTGCTTCTGGCATCAACCAACACCGTAACTTCAAAATTAGACTCCTTTAGGGCCCTGGCCAAATTATAAGCGTGATTACCAATGCCCCCCGGTTGGGGAGGAAACTCAGAGCTGACGATAAGGATACGTTTTGATCTTGTCATTATTCTAAAACATCAATTAAGGGGCCCTGTTTCAATTTTTTACCGGACAAGTGCCAGGACCTGTAAACCTGGTAACAGACAAAAGGTAAGAATAAAACACTTATAATGCCACCTAATATAAGCAGTGAACGGTTTTTTTTAAATTGATACGGTACTATTGATAAAGGTATGGTTCTTAACAAGGCTAAGCGAGCTGCTCCATTACCAAAATAACGTCTATAAAAATATAATACACTGGGAATAGGTCTTGGAGCGAAAAATTTAGATGGTCTGAAGGCATCCCAACTCCCCAACTCACGTAAGCCACCTGTACTTGCCTTCACATCTACGCAAGATGCAATGGGATTAGAGATACTTTTAATCCCAGATAAATAGACCCGTAAACCAAACTCACCATCTCCCATGCGTTGCTTCTCAAACTGGCGATCAAATAACCCCACGGTATTAAAAACATGTTTGTACAACATGGCATTTCCTGTTGCAAACTGAGAGGCCACAGCAAAAAAGGAACGTGCTTTGGGAATGGATTTCCCCTTGGGATAAAACACACCGGCCGATACCTCTGCTTTAAAATATTCTAGACATTTAAGATGATTGGAAATCCAATCAGGTTGTATCCTTACATCATCCTCAGATAACGCTATCAATGCACCTTTAGCTCGTTTTACAGCCGTATTTCTGGCTAACCATAGGGCCTTTGCCTCTTGTCTAATGAGTTGAATATCAAGATTAAAGGCATTGTAAAACGAAGGGTCAAAAGGGGTGGATTGATCTACTACGATAATCTCAAAATTTTTATAATCCTGTTGTTCCAGGTCCTGTAAAATAGCTTTTAGATGTTCATATCTGTTTAGAGTGGGAATAATTACACTAACCTTTGGGCAGTTTTTTAGTATATGATAATCGTAAGTTTGCCATTTCGGATGGCAAATTGGTCTGGAACCAAATTGAACTTGTTTTATTCCTCTTGTAGTGTACCAAGCGCATATTTCTTTAACAGGGTTATGAAAAGAAACTAATCTTAAAAACAACACATAAAGCACCCATGCCGGATGAAAATATTTGCGTATAAAGTGATAATTATCCCGAGTGGACAACGCTTCAAACACGGTATACGTTGGAACTTCTCCCACAAAACCACTCTGTATAGCCTGCCATGACAAATCATAAGCTTGTGCTTGTTTAGATAGATAGTGAGTATCTGGTATTAGTTGATTCAAAATCGTATCAGGCAACTTACCCATTATTGGAAAAATTGATTCCCCGTTAGTTCTATAACACTGAAAATAATGCGTAGGCTGTAAATACTTTAAAAAGTTAAACAACATATTTTATAATATAGGGATTACATGAAACACATAAATAATTCATTTCTTATTAATCTTTTAGAATAATACTTTTTATTTTAAAATAAATATTGCCCTTGTTAAAGTTATCGTTATATAATTTTTTAAAACAACTTCTATCGCTATTATCGCCTTCAAAATAAGGAATTAATTTATCTACAAGTGATTCAACAGATTCAGGATTAAAAGTAATGTCTTCTAGTATGCCTTTGTTCTCTTTAATAAACATTAAGGCACCAAATCTAGACGACACTATAACTGGAGCTCCTAAAGCCAATGCTTCAATTAACACCAACCCAAAAGCTTCATGTAAACTTGGTAAAACAATAATATCCATACTTTTATAAAAATCCACCATTTCCTCAGGAGAGAGCGTTCCTAAAAAAGAAACGTTGTCAGATAGATTCAAGTTGGACACCGCTGTATTCAAACTATTTTTATTATTGCCGCTTCCGGCAAAATATAAATGAAACTTATGGTATTGGCTTTCCTTTATTCTTGATAAAGCCTGTATTACAACATTTTGATTTTTATGAGTTGTTAATCGCCCAGGACAGCCAATCTTTAAAATGTCAGAAGAATTATAAAATTTATTACTAGCATAGTCTTTCTGTTCTTGAATGTTTGTCCAGAAAGGCACGACTTCTAGCTTTGGTTCAGGTACTTTATAAACTTTATTTAGCTGTGCCTCAGTAATAAAAGAATTAGCAATAACGGTATCTGCTAATTTTAAAAATTGTTTTTTTATAAAAATATTTTTGAATGAAGTATTCATTTGTTCATTCAAAGAATGAAACCATGTAATATTTTGTCTTACACCTAATAATTTACCAAAAAGTAACGCCGGATTAGAATAACTAAAATTGGATAGAATAACATCTGGTTTTTCTCTTTTTATAATGGTATAAACATTATAATAATTGCTAAAATAGTTCCCCTTTTGTTTTACAATTACTTTTACAGAATCTATAATGGATTCCCTTTCTGAGGCTTTCCATGAAAAACAAACCACTTCATGTCCTTCTTGAGTTAACTTTACAGAAAGTTCATGAAAGAAACTGGAGAGATAACCTTTATTATAGGTGTGAAATAAGAGTAGTTTCAAAAGTTTTTTTTAATAGTTTTTCTTAAAATTCCAGTATAGTGAACGTAAATCTCGATATAATTTATAGTTTGGCAATTTACGTTTTTTATTATGTCTTGCATGAGGAAAAGCTTCCTGGGGAATTTCATCTATATTTAAAAAACCACATAAGGTCTGGTAATTAAAATCCTTTTCCATTTCCATAACTAAAAAATTAGGTTTGTTTTTAAAAAATTTTAAAATTCGGGCATTAGTCTGCTCATAAACTTCTTTATAGCGAAACTCATAGCCTTCCGCACAAGGAACCCCATAAATCGTTTTATGTAAGGGAATTCTAATACTTGCAAAATAGGTTACCACACTTCTAATCCATGTATTCGTATTTCTAAGAGTCAATATATATTTGGCTTCCGGATAAATTTCATAAAGTTCTTTATAAAATAAAGGCCAGGGCATATCTTGTACAGCATCCCAAGAATGTAGTGTGGTTTTAATGTACGCTTTTAAGTCATCCGAATTCGTATATTTCATTAAATTTTTATCCCCTCCATAAACACGATAGCCTAAATACTGTAAGGCATGTTCTAAAGAAGTGGTTCCTGTTTTTTGAAATCCTATAACAAATACTTTTTGTTTCATTCACTAAATAATCTTTTGGTATCGTGTTTCTAATATCTCTAATAAGGAACAAGATATGATGACACAGCATGAATTAAAATTAAAATCGGATGATGATTACTATACTGACTCATTCCATTAATAGAAGTATTTTTTGAATATACTTAATTTAAAAATAAACTCTTTTAAAACAATCATGGAGATTTAAGCAAAATCTTTGTGTTTAACCTCTTCAAATTTATTCATAGCTTTAAAAAGCTTATTTCTTTAATAACTTCAACTAAGCATTTTAGCTTTCTTAAATTTTCATAAATTTCAACATAATCTGTTGCCTATCCATTTTTTTACCTGTATTATGGCCTAATCCTAATAAATTCCCCATGACTTCCACTGTCATGCCATTTTTAGCCGCTAAATCATTATAAAATTCTTGACTGCGAAAAACAATTGGAAATTCCAACCAATTTCCTTCTTTATGTTCAGCAATATTAACATTAGCATAGAAAACCCCTCCCACTGCTAATGATTTTGAGACAAATTGAAAACAGCGGTCTGCAATTTTATCTTCCAAATGAATTAAAACAGAAAAAGCAAACATTACGTTAAACTGTACGTCAAGTTTTACTTCAGAGAAATGTTTAAACGAAATTAAATTTGGATTTTTATACTCTAATTTGGCTGATTTTATCTCTTTTCTGCCTTCATCTAAAACTGCGCCCCTTACTTCCATCCCATAATAATTACCTTTATTAAGATATTGAATCATTGGAATACCTCCTCTAAGCGTTCCGCATCCAATATCCATTAACTTATCTGTTTTTTGTAGACCTTGATCTAAAAGAAATTGAAATTGAAAATCACGAGCATATTTCCAAACCTTAGGATTACCTACAAGCCCATGTCTCCTTTCTTGTGTGGTTTTTGTAAGATTACCTATATAACACCTAACCTTTGAAATTATTTTTTTTAACATATCATGTGGTATTTAATAGTTCCACTTTATTTACTTATAACCAATAGCCACTAAATGCGCGGTTTCTTGCGAGGTGTTTTCTATACCTTTAGATTGAAACCTATTTACAATATTAGCATAAATAGATTTTAGGGTTTGCAATGGTCTTTTTAAGCTATAGCTTTTTAAACCTTGTACACGATATGGTCCGGTTTTCACGGCATAATGCACATCAACGGTATCAAAATACGTTTCTAAAAGTGTTTGCAACTGTATTTTAGTATAATGCCGAATATGGTCCGGATTTTTATCGGGACCTTCATTTTTGATATAATCGCCATTTGGTGTTGTAAAATAGGCCCACCCCCCTGGTTTGATCACCTTATAGATATTCCGGACAAAACGTGCATCGGCCTCCACATGTTCTATAACTTCAACAGAAACCACCCCATCATATTGATTATCATTAAGTGTAGATTTGGTCATATCCTGGATGATGAATCCAGAAATATTAGACCGTTTTTTCTGTATTTGCTTCAAATTAGTTTCTGTAAACCCTAACCCCAACTGCGCTTTCACCCCGGGCTCCTGAGGTACGTCCAATAGTGTAACCCGCGCCGGTATCCCAATGGTATAGGGCGTCGTTCTGCCACCAACATCCAATATATGGACTAGGTCCTTCCCTTGCTTAGTTTTCATTACCAAGGTCTTAATATCTTTATGTACCGTTTGTAAGTGAACGGGCATTAAGGGAAATGTAACCTGCCGGAACCATTCATAAATTGTCATAGAGATCGCTATGTTTTTTTTATCCATTAACTCTTAATTCACTGTAAAAATCATAAAAGTCCCGTTCTTGATGTTCTAACCTAAACTTGGTTTGTACTCTATTCACGGCTTGATTTCTTATACCTTCCTTTTTCGAATCCGGCAAAGCAAGTATGTCTTGAATTTGATCTGCCAGTGCTTGGGGTTGTCTTTTGGGTACCACCCAACCCGTTTTATTGTGCAGGACATTTTCAGGAAGCCCTTCGGCATCACTCACTACACATAGATTGCCCATGGCTTGAGCTTCCAAAACAGCATTACAGAAACCTTCTTGAATACTGTATTGTAAATAAATGTCAGATTGTGCCATATAAGCTCTAACCTCTTTAGGCGTTAATTTACCCAAAAATGTAACACTATCTTTAAGTCCTAACTGATGTGCCGCAAAAACCAAGCGCTCATATTGATCCCCCGTTCCGATGATAAAATAATGGAACACAAGGCCCTTATTTTTTAATAATGCTAAGGCCTCCAAGGTATACTCCAATCCCTTTTTCCAATGTAAGCGCGCAACGGTTAAAAAATTAAGCCCTGGTAAAGCATCTTCTCCATGAGTCTTATTAAAAAAATTCACATCAATGGCTGGCGGGATTACCCAAACCATTGTCTTAGAGATTCCATAGGCTGTCAAGGTCTCTTGCATCGACAAGGACAACACATGATACTTAACCGGCTTGGTAAAGAGTCGGCTATAGCAACCCGGGTGCTTTAAAGGTGATAAATAGAGATCGGAACCTCTAAAACTAACCGCCATTTTAGCACCAATGGCTTTGGCCACATTTTCTCGATCTATGGCTAACATTCCAAAACCAAAATGCAACCAATCCAATGATTCCGAGAATACATACTGATGACGAATAATATGTTTAACACAGTTCTTAACGGATATACCGTCCTTTCGCTCAAGCCAGAAATAGTTATAATTTTTTTTGGGTTGAATAAATAGAGCTTTCACTATAAGCCATAAACTTGTAATAACAGTTTTTAATACCCCTTTACTAAAATCAGGAGCTGAAATGACCTTACAGCCTAAATTATCTTCATCTCGTTTAAAATCATTTACAAATAGAACAACCTCAATACCATTGGCTTGCAAACCGTGTATCTTATTCCTGAAAAAAGTCTCAGAATACCCAGGTACGGCAATCAAAACCAATCCTATTTTTATTCTTTTTGTCCTTTTCATATACATTCCTAATTCTTAACCATGATGCCCTTTGCCATTATTATGCAGTACATCACCATATAAGGCCTGCATACCCTTAACCATCTGTTCCAATTGGTGTTGTTCTGTAACCGTATTATACGCCTTATTACTAATCTGTTTCTTGCTTTCATTAGACAATGCCCTAATTTCAATAAGCTTATCTGCTATGGCCTTAGGGTTTCTTATAGGCACTAAAAAACCGTTAACACCATCGTTAATAACTTCCCCCATGCCCCCACAATCCGTACTTAGCACCAAAGTTCTCAAACTCATGGCTTCCAGGACCACATTAGCGATTCCTTCTTTTAAACTGGGCAACAATAGCACAGAGGCCTTACGAATTAACAACTGTACACGGTCAAAAGGGGTATGCTTCAAAAGCACCACCTCATCTTCAAGGCCTAGATCTTTAATCTGATACAACAGCTCAATATCATGCGCAGCACCAATAATGGTATACTTGAATGGTATTCCAGCATGTTTAAGCTGTTTACAGGCATCCAACGCATAATGATAGCCCTTTATCCAATGTGAACGTCCTACCGAAACCATCTCAAAAACCGAAGAACCATCTAGCTTCTCAGCTTCTAAAGCCTCCAAATTCAGGCCGCTGTAAACCACAGCGATCCGTGCCTTAAGTGCACCATAACCTTCAGCCTCTTGAGCTATAGCTTTAGAAACGGCATGAAACCCATCAACTTTGGGGAAATGGGCACGATACATCGCAGCCAGTTTATCATTGGCAATCGGTGAATAATTAATGTGAGCCCCTCGTAAACTAAGCACCAACTTCATACCGAAACTCTGCACCCACATCCAGTTATTCAAATCCTTGGCCCATTGCACATGGAATACCTCCGGGCGATGCCACAATACCGGATAGGCTTTTACTTTAGCCCGAGTCAAATGGGTAGCTGTTTCCTTTAAGAACTTATCCAATTGGCGCTTATCCTTATACCTAAATAGAATAAGCAATAATGTGTATTGCAACAAGTGAAGCCCCTTCCCTATTTTTGTATTTCTATAACCTACAACCTTAACCGTTTTGGGATACGCAACGGGAGCTTTTAAAAATCCAAATCGGTATACCCTTTGTCCGCTAAGGGCCAATCCCAACACCAAACGCTCTATAAACGTAGTACCCGGAATATCCCCGGAATAGATCGCTACTGCAGGTTTGGATGTCATGGCAGTCCTTTTATTAATAATTTTAAATCTTCAGCAAACTTCAGACTTACCTGTTTATTACCTGCAAGATTAACATGAATGGGATCATAAAAAAAATAGGCATCATCAAGAATTGCACTATGATTGATCACTTTATAATTATCATTTAAAAAAACGACATTTTTGCCTTTCATCGGTGGTATATAAACGACCAATGTTATATTATTTTCTTTACACAACATGTTTAAACGCTCTAAATAAGGATTTTGTAAATTTATGGGTAACGTCGTAAAGGTTAACTTTTCGTGTCCTTTTAAATTTTCAAGAGGATACTGATAATTTCCTGCTCCATCAAACCTGTTCTTCATGTTAGGTCTAAATGCACTCAAAATAGATGGATAAAATAATTCCAAATTATAATAAAAAACACCTGCAAAAGAAAAATACTTGGACCATAAAATAATGTTAGCGTCACCCTCCTTAAATTCATTAAAATAAGATGAGACATAGTTCCTTCTAATATAGGGTAAAAACCGATAATTATTAACACTTAAACCAGGATGCTTGGTATTTAAATCTGCAACACTTGCAGAAAGAACGCAATATTTTGTGGACTTACCTTGAGCTAAAAAATGTTCAAGCATTAAACATTGGGTACCTATTCCAGTATCATCCATACTTAAATTCACGCCCTCCAAATCTGAAGCATTATCAATAACCTTCGTGTTAAGGGTGGTCAACCCAATACTAGAGCCTAACACAATATAATCATAAGCCTTTTGTTTCAAAGCATTTGCCACAAAAGAAGGCTTGTAAAATGAGGAATGTCGCAAAAAAAACAAACTTCCTTCAGATAGCAGAGTGGCACATCCCATAAGCAGAATAAGAAACCAACCAATATGTTTTAAAAAGGCTCTCATAGTTAAAACTGAAAATATATAAAGGTTTCCGGATTTTTAAAAATCCCCATAAACAAAATCATCAACCCTATGAAAAAAGCCGTCTTGGAGGATAGAACAACTTCTTTTTCATTTTTCTGAACCGCTAAAAATTCAAACATCAATAAAACGATACTACTAAACAAGACGATCAAACTAAATAGGATGATCTTCGGTGTTTTAACAAAGAAGGTCAATGCCATTCCTGAAAAATTAAAAATTTGCATGACGTATTCAAAAGCCAACTCTATGTTATCTGCTCTAAAAAAAACCCAGGCCAAAGTAACCAAACAAAAAGTAAAGCTGATTTTAAAAATCTGATTCACAGAAAACCGCGTTGAAATTATATGTTTACGATTTTTTTTTACAATAAAAAGTGGCAGAATAAACAAGGCATGAAGGCCACCCCAAAGTGCAAAAGTCCAATTAGCGCCATGCCAAAATCCACTTACCAAAAATACAACGAGTACATTTCTTATCTTTTGTTTAAATGTTCCTCTAGATCCTCCCATAGGAATATAAAGGTAATCCCGAAACCATGTGGACAGAGAGATATGCCAACGACGCCAAAACTCTGCTACATCTCTGGAAAAATATGGAAATTTAAAATTCGTCATCAATCGAAAACCAAACAAACGTCCTGTCCCAATGGCAATATCAGAATAGCCTGAAAAATCGCCGTAAATTTGAAAGCCAAATAAAATAGCTCCAAAAAAAAGAGTCATGGAGTTATGATTTTCAGGATGGTCAAAAATTTGGTTGACAAAAAAAGCACAGTTATCTGCGACAACCATCTTTTTAAATAGACCCCAAATAATCAAATTAAATCCTCGAAGAGCAAAAACGGTATCAAACTTTCGTTTTACCCTGAATTGTGGCAAAAATTGATTAGCGCGCTCTATGGGACCGGCTACCAATTGCGGAAAAAAGGACACATAAGCAGCAAACTGCATTAAATCTTTGGTGGCACCTACCTTTTTTCTATAAACATCTATGGTATAGCTCAGGGTTTGGAACGTGTAAAAACTGATCCCCACTGGCAAAATAATGTTAAGTGTAGACCGCTCCATCGAAATGCCAAACAGGAGCCATGCTTCTGCCCAGGTATCTACAAAAAAGTTGTAATATTTAAAAAACCCCAGCAGTCCAAGATTACAAACCAAACTAATGCCCAGCAAAAGTTTTCTTTTTGTTGTTTTAGTTATTGCTTCCATTTGTTTTCCCACAACATAATCCACTACTGTGCTGAAAGCAATCAAAATCAAAAACCTATAATCCCACCATCCGTAAAACACATAACTGGCTACAACGATTAAAAGATTTTGCCATTTTAGAGAGTTGTTGAAAACAAACCAATACAATAAAAAAACGAGCGGTAAAAATAGGGCAAAGGCTAAGGAATTAAACAACATAAAATCAAGCTTTAAACCATTTATCCATAACAGGCGCTCCTACAATCTCGTCTATACCTTGTAATGCCTTTTTAAAGTAGGCATCCAACAAGATTTCCGTTTTTGGGTTTACCACAAAATTGTTGTAATCGCCTAACGGATTTATAATGCCATGTAATTTATTAAGCACTTTATAGCTTAATGGCATATCCCTAACAAAAGTGGCCGCTTTAGGTAACATTTTGGCGTACCTTACATCGCGTTTATGCTTTAAGAACCTATTGCGTAATAACTGTAACCTAAAATACTTCGGAGTCTTTGTTTTATTGATATGCAAATCAAAATTGGAGGCATCAAAGGCTTTAAAATCTAAGTTTAAAAAAGTAGAAATAGCCTTAATAACCTCAGCCTTGTTTCTTAAAAAATCTTCAAACAACACGACTTTTATCTGTTCAGAAGGCAAATGCTTATAGTACACATCCAACTGCTCCTTATACAAACTTCGCTTTAAAATACTGTGAGGGTCATACTTTAAGGTATCCTCTAAACTGTATAAAGCCCTTCCAGATTTTACCGCATGTAAATAATTGGACAGTGCCCGTTTGGTTGGATGGCGCAAGATAAAAATAACCTTGATGGCTTTTTTTTGCATGGCCAAACGCTCTGCTACTCTGGGAGAGGCCAAATAGGTAGTTGAATCTTCCCCAACAAGCATATGGTCCGTTCTTTTAGGAAACTGGGAATAGTACCAATCCCACAGCACCTGCATTTCGGGAACCAACAATGTTGACTTCCATAGCTTTGCTTTGCGATCATAAAAATGATAATCGGGATGCTGCAACCATTCATCCATATCCAAAAAGCCCAATTCCTCATGGGCCATCGCCACCTGTGGATGACTATTAAGTATGTTATGTAAAGTACTCGTTCCGGATTTCATAGCTCCACCAATAATAAAATCGGGGAGTTTTTCCGGGGTTTGCGATTGCCACAATAATGGGTTGGTTGGTTGGTTTTCCATGCAATATCAGGCTAATAGTTCTGTATACACTTGTTCATGGGCGGCCACAAAGGTTTCTAACGAAAAATGCGTTTTACAATAATCCCTTAAGGCTTTCCCAAGCACTTCACGTTCGGTTAAGCTCATTTGGGTAAAGGTAAACAATTTGTCTGCAAGTAACCGGGGGTTGTTAGGCTCAAAAAGCAGCCTATCAAAGTCTTTCAGCACAAATTTAACACCGGTAATATTCGAACCCAAAACAGGTATACCCATACTCATCGCCTCCACCAAGGCCATAGGCATTCCTTCTTTACGGCCTTCATCTAGGGTTGGGATCACAAAAACATCGGCCTGTTCTAAATAAGGCCTTACATCCAATTGGGTTCCCACAAAATCAATTTGCTTCTCCAGACCCAGGTCTCGCACCAATTGTTGCATGGCTTTCCCATAGGCATTATCACACTTCCCAACAACCTGCAATATAAAATCCTGTTCTGGTAAGAGATTCAGCGCCTGCACCAAAGTTTCCAATCCTTTTACGGGTACTAAATTAGCGACCATCACAATGTTCAATACAGCACCAGGTGGCCTCTTGCTTCCATCTGTTAAAGGTTGATAAAAAGTGGTGTCCAAACCTAAAGGGATCAGCCTTTGATTTTTTTTCTTAGGGAAATAATCGCGCATCTCATCATTAATGGTAATGATAAAATCTGCCAAATAGCTTTTCAATTTCCAATGCCTGGCCTTATAACCCATAGCTTTTTTGGTATACATCCATTTTACACCAGCCAATTTTGCAGCCAAGGCTTCTGTCCAGTCACTGCTCCATTGCCAGGAATGCACCAAATCATATTGGTGTTTTCTATAAAACCTAGAGATTTTAAGAATCCTGAACAACAATGTAGAATAGGGTCTGTAAGGTGTCTTTGTTGAAAAAACATGAATAGGAACACCCAATTGCTCCACGGTTTTAAAGAATTTGCCTTGATCATGACCACAAGCGATTTCTATATCGAACCGCCTTTTGTTTAACCCTTTTATTAAGTCGTAAATCACCTTACCACTACCGGCAGTACTAAAATTGGATATGGTGAATAAAATCTTGATGCGCTTATCCATTAGGCAATGTTTTCAAAACCACAGCTGGGTTACCTGCAACAATACAGTGGGAAGGCATATCTTTCACCACTACCGAACCAGCACCTATTTCCACATGATCGCCTATAGTAATAGCTCCAATAATAGCTACTTGTGCCCCTACGGTCACATGATTCCCTATAGTTGGCAATTGGGTATTATCATTGTTCTTGTTTCCTATAGTTAATCCATTTCTAAACTGAAAGTTTTTACCAATGGATTTTGCGTTAATAACTGTAGCATATGGATGATAACACATCAGCCCACCTTCAATTTTAGTACTTTTAAAAATCTTGCAATGAAAATCCTTAGCGAAACAACCATAATACCAGGGTCGCTTTCTAATACGCCAGAAAAAAATCATGGCGTATTCAGGATAATATAACATTAAATGAAAAAAGTGTTTTCGTAAAGTAGGCGGAGTAACCACACATCCCCTTGTACCAATAGTTGTTGCTATATCCTCCTGTATTAGTTTATGAGATACAACATAGCGTTTAAACATCCTATTTAACAAAAGTTTCCTAATTATATGCTTAACTAAATGTATCATAACATGTTATAAATAACTGAGTTTACGCGCCACATAAGGTTTGGCTATCCAATATACGTAAACCTTTAATAATATTTTGATAGGCAATAGCACCAACAACCACAAATATAGAGTAATATAAAACGGAAGTCTTATAGGAACTATATCCTGATGTATCTGTTTTACTAAACTCACTCGCTTACGCATTCCTTTAGTATCAAAAATAAGCTTCCCCATAGTACTAAAAATACCATGAAATAAAATACGCTTATAAGCTAAGGGAGGTTCATACTTCACATAAAAAGGCAAATGCTCCAACACAAGGCGTTTCCATGTGTGAAAAATCATTGATTCTTGCTTTTTTGCCTTTTGGGTAGTCGATAAATTATGTTTCCGATACAAATAAACATAAGCATCATACGCTGCAACCTTACACAACATTCCCAATTTTATATCAAAAGCGGTGTCTTCTCCCAACCTTAAAGCCTCATTATAGAAGCCAATTTTTTTAAAAACAGCTTTCCTATATAAAAACGCAGGTGGCCCAACAACAGTTCTCAAATCGCCAAACCATCTTATCCCTAAATCAGGTGGATTTTTAACAGTCACATCCAAAGTTTCATCAGTAGGTTTTTCTGTACTTTCAATACCATTATAAGACTTAACCATTTTGCCAAAAACCGCATCAACTTCCGGAGTAGTATCTAAAATTTCAATCATACGTTTTAAAGTACCTGGGTAAATCTCGTCATCCACATCAAACAAATACACATAGGTTCCATTCGCTTTAGATATTCCCAAATTTCTTGATGCCCCTGCTCCTTGCTTTCTTTGATGATAAAGCCATACCCTACTATCTTTAATACATATCTGTTCTATTAATTTTACTGAATCATCTACCGAATTATTATCAATGTAAATAATCTCAAAATCATCCAGCTCCTGCGCTCTTACAAAACGATAGGATTGATCAATAAACTTGCTATTATTGTAAACAGGTATAATTATAGATAACTTCATACAAATTTAAATTTCTACCACCCCCAATCCGTATTTATGTTGCGATGCGCTTGTTATAAATTCCTTATAAGGAAATATCACTTTTAATTCTTCCCATAACCTGTCCACATAACAATCCATTTGATGATGATAGTCTGAAGCTATAATATCATGAAAACCTACATACCCTCCTTTTCTAACCAATGGGCTGTACATTTCAAAATCTTGTCTAACACCCTCGTACCTATGGTCTCCATCAATAAACAAAAAGTCTATAGCAGCTCCATTTAACAGATGCTTTAAACGCTCTAGGGTATCTTGTGCATGTGAATCGGCTTGAATGAGAGACACTTTACTTGAAGGTAAATCTGATAAAAACGTTTCAAAAAAACGGGCTTTCTGTTTGGGATATCCCCCTCCGTGAATACCCCCTGGTAAGTCAATAGAAATTAAATGCATTGGCTTAAAATAACGAGCCCACACATAAAAACTTCCACCTCTCTTCGTACCAATCTCAACTACAACCTTGGGACGTATTTGCGAAACATATTTAGTAAAAGCCTTAAATTCTTCAGGATATTGGTGCATGGCAATTCTTTCATAATACCCTTTGCCCTTATAGTCTTTTGTAAACTGGTAGATGGCATCCATATCTTTTAATGCAAAAGACTTCCTTAAACAATAAATGGAGTACTTTAATTTTAAATAATTTAAAAATTCGGCCCGTTTCATCTAAGTCCTGTTTACAGATTGGTTAACCTCTTATTAAATACAGATAAGGTAAGCAACATGCTAATTGGATGGGAAAACTCCACATAATCGTCTTTTGTAAATTTAGCATAAATAGCATCTATAATAGATTTAGGTATAAACTCATAAAATGACGGGTCAAAAAGATACTGCCTGAGTTTTACATCATTGTCCGCCCCTAAAAACTGTAATTCAAAATTTCGTTGCACATAAGGTTGTCCAAACCACCCCATCAATAGGCGTTTAGATTTATTTAAAGCCCTATACGGTAAATTATATGGCATTTTATTATATTGGAAATTACTAAGGTTAAAAGGCCTTTGAGCTTGCCAGGTAATCTTAGCCAGAGCTTTGTCCTGTTGTAAATGAGCGATCTGTAAACGGCGATCTGCCAAATAGGCTTCGGGTACCCTACAAATAAAATCAATCATCCTATCATCATAATAAGGCAATCGAATTGGATGTGCTGCGGCAAAAACGGACAGATTGGTGGTGGTCCAGCGGTGCGCCCATTGACTGGTCTTAAATGCCCGGGCCTTCGCACTTGTATTTTTAATAGCAATTTTGGCCAAAGCGGTTTCTATACGCCCTACAAGATAATCCTTAAACCGTCCTTCCAGTTCCCAAACCTCCCAAAGTTTTTCAGCCAGGACCATTCCACCGGGCTTAACCATTTTTTTTATAAACAAAGGTACCAGATCACGGTCCATAGTGCCTTCCGGTACACCACGGTCAAATAACACGTCGCCCCAATGCCCTAGGCAAAATACGCCTTGCATTAGTTTCAATTGGGGCAAAACAGCCATTTGTCTGGGGTGGGTAAACTCCGAATAACAACCATTAATCTGTGCCAAATCCGCTATACAATCCCACAAATACCCTTTACCTATCCTAAAGGCATCAAATTGAAAGCCACATCCCTGAGCTATTCGCCTAGCTATTTTGGTTTCAGGATATCCGCCTTCAAACTCATAACTAAAGGCCTGTACAGGATTATCCAACAGTTGCAAGACCGCGGCCAAGCTCCTACTGTCCAAACCTCCCGACAAGGGTAAAATAACCTGGTCATTTCCCACTTGCTCCTTTACTATTTGGGTTAACAAGGCCATATATTCCTCTAAAACCACCTCAAAAGGTCTACGTTCCGGTTCATGGTACCAATTAAAATTGGACGTACTGGAAATAAGGTGACCTAAAGCATCAACTTCATGGGTATGGGCAGGCAACAAACAAACACGGTCCTTCCAAAACGTATCATCGTCCATAAAAAATCCCGTAGCAACATATGTACAAATGGCTTCCAAAAACAGCTCATTTGGAGCTTGCGATTTGGCATAAATATGATTGGTAGGCAATATGGATAGATGAATAGACATAAATTCGTTTCGAATATAAGGATTTAATCGAGGTCTTAAACGATCCCTTAAAATTAAAATCAATTAAAATCCACCCTTTGACATCACCAAAGTCTGTTTTTAATCTTTAAAATCAAATCGCTGGATTCATCATCAAATTTTCTGGCAAATAAACAGGAGCTTTGTGCCAATTTATCATAGTCACGCATATCCAGCACGACTGGGGTACTTCCCCTGTCTTTACTCCAATCGATATAACGTAAATTAGTGTTCACCATGTTATTTTTTAACGGTGAGTTACATAATAGTGTTTGGAAATATATTTCTTCGGCACAAAAACTATAGTTAAACCGCTTTAGATACCTTGGGTTTTGCAATGTGTAATTAACCACATAGGATAGTGACTCTTTAGTTAATGACCAGTAAGTTGACCCACCATACATTGCAGGAAATGATTTCGAAAAAGAACGCTCTAATCCCATCTTTTTTTGCAGCCTAACTAATTTTCTAATAAACCGCTTATGCCTTTTGCTATCTAAAACATCATAAAAATGGTAATACTTTAGACGATCCACACCCCCTCCATAATGCCAATTAGGATTAGGTAAAGGAACATACTTTATATAATCCTTTTTTTTGCCTTCCGGCTGATTGCTAAAAAATGATAAAAATTTAGTTTTCGAAACAATAGGAAAATCTTGTCCGGTAATAAGATGAAAATAGGATGAAGATTCTGTTAATAAGGCTTCTTGAGCCAATAAAAGATAGGCTTTTAAGTGATTGACACCGCCCCAATTAACCCGATACTTTTGAACCAGCATTTGCACTTGCGCTTTATTTTTTATACGCTCCAATACGGTCTCATCATAACGCCCCTTCTTATCGAGATGTATATAAATGCGAAAAGAACTCTCTTCAAAAAAATCTACCAACTGCTCCAGTTGCGATAAGTTCTTATAAGCAGTGATCAAAATGGTATGTATCATTCTAAAATCAATCTTTTCTTGGATAAATCGATAGCTAATTTATTATTCTATTCAAATTTCTCCTGAATATTGTTAAACAAACCTACAAAAAAGGATGTGCCGCGTAAAATATTCAATACTTAATGTCACCAAATAGTTATATAAGTTGCCAAATTAAAGCCCTCTGTTCGATTTAGGAATTACTATGGCAGTTTTAAAAAGTAAAAATACAAGACTTAAATAAGTCCGGCATCTTACTTTAAGGATAATGAACTATGAAATTCCATTATTTGCTTACTAATAACTTTCCAGTCGTAAGACAAAGCCTTTTGCCTCGCTAAAACAGCAAGTTCATTAATCTTTTCAGGATCAGATAATAGAGTTACTACACTAGCTATATACTGATGATAATCTGTCCTTGGCACCAAAACACTGTTCGTGCCCTCTAAATATTCTGAATTCCCACCTACATTACTTGTAACCACGGGAAGTCCACAAGCCATAGCTTCTAAAATAGAATTACACGCTGTGCTATCTTTCATAGGTAAAAATAATAAGCTACCCTCTTGGTAGGCCTGTCTTAATGCCATATCACTTAAGCCACTTAACACTGTTATACTTTCATGAAAATCAACCTTTGGTTTATACGCTGGATGCACAATAACATGAATACTCAACCCCCTAATCTTTTCTGCAATTCGTGGCACACAATAATTCAAAGCCTCAAAATCCCGCAAATGTTGCCCCACAAAAAGCAATCTATTGGGGTGCCGTTGTGTCGCATCTGGATAAAAAAATTGGGTATCTACCCCATGTGGAATATAAGCCACCTCTTTAATTTTAAAATGCTCCCGGATATAGCCTAGCTGATTTTCCCCTACAGCAACGGCTCCGTCTAAGTGCCTAACATATTTTGGATTGCTTATACGCCAAGTCAACACACTAGGGGGTTTATGGAACGTGGCACAAAATTGAACATTCTTGAATAAGCTTTTGTATTTTACCACAAATCTTATATCTCTTTCGGCATTTAAATAATGAACTATGGCAGGGGTGTTGATTGGCTTTCGTAAGCATTTGAATAATTCAATATCCTTATTTAAGCTATCAGAATTATATACGCCTGCCTTTTGATTTACAAAACCTGAAACTACTTTTGCCAATTGATACGGTATTCCAGGCTGCCCAGACATACTTTTGGCATTAGGATAATAATCCAATAGCCTATCGTATCCAGAACTTTTGGCGTGGTGTGGCGAACGATGTTGGATAAAAAAAGTATACAAAAGGACTTAAAAGGTTTTTAAGAGTCTCTCAAAAATACACTTTCTATAAGACTTTTAAAACAATCTTTCGTATAATCAAGACTCCATTTGTTTAATACACTAAACCTTGCATTCATTGCCATTTTATGTAATGTTCTAGAGGTCAAAACATCAAAAACCTCAACACTATAGTCTTCCGGTGAACATAAATATCCATTTACACCACTCTCAATAATTTCATCCGGCCCTCCGGTATTTTTTAATGCAACAACAGGCGTACCACAAGCCATCGCCTCGATCATGACCATACCAAAAGATTCGTGTTTACTGGGCAACAAAAGCAAACTCGCATTTTGGTAATACGGAATCAGGTCTTTTTGGTTGAGTGGCCCCATAAACGTCACACAATCATGTAAAGCGTTTAACTCGACCATTTTTTTAAGTTCTTGGTAGTAACCCGTATCACTAATAAACCCTATAATTGTTAAATGACAATCCACTCGTTGTTCGCTCTTAATATAAACGATTGCCTCAATAGCTTTTTCAATTTGCTTTAATCTCGAAATTCGCCCAACATATAATAATCTTAAATCCTTTGGTTTAGACTCTGAAGGTTTAAACAAGGACGTATCAACCCCTAAAGGTACCACCCTTATGTCCAAATTTTTAAATTCACTCAGTGCTTCTAAATTCCTTTTTTGAACTTCTGTATGGACCACAACGCATTGGGCTTGTTGGTAATATTGTATCGCCAATGGATTAGCAGACACATTCAATCCGCCTATCATCGCCACATAGGCCTTCCCCTTTTTTTTCAATAATTCACCTAATTTAAAGACATAATTACTACCATGACCGGACATGTTGATGATAGTTAAATCGGGAGGACAAATCACAGTGGATAAATAATGAAATAGTGAATCTTGTTTACGCCATTTATGCCTATTCGCAAATAATGGGGTTGTTACAGGAAAAAACATTTTTTTGACGCCTTCTACGTTTTTAGTAAAAGGAAGAAACCCACCAGTAAAATAACTAATACTCGTACTATAACCCAGTTTACTGAGATATTTTAAAGCATTCTCATGGGGTTTGCTGTGATTGCAGTACAAATCGGTTTCTTTAAGCCCTATGGCTTGTGCTGAAAATGGATGAAGAAGAGAAATTGTTTTCATTTGGTTTTTGCTGCAATTAAAATTACCGATCTATAATTGAAAGGTGATATTTTTAGATTGAACTTATGAACTAATTTCACAAAAGGATAGAAGATATAAAACCTCCATTTCGAGTTTTGTCTTAATATGCTCAATAACTTATTCAAACAAGGTCGACCTTCTTGAAAACAGATTTTAACAAGACTATTACCGCTTTGCTTTAATCTCTTAATATATTCTCGTTTAGAATAAGGAATCTCCAAACCAAAGCTCCAATTATTGTATTTTATAGCATAGTGCATCCAAAGTCTATAATTGATTGCGAATTTATAGGGACAACTTATAATCGTGATTCCATTATTCTCTAAACAATTAAAGTGAAGTTCGAAAAACTCCTGGCGCAATTCATTTTTATAGTGTTCAGCAGTTCCAAAAGACCATGAAAGATTATATCTAGTATTTACTTCTTTCAATAGGTCAAAAGCATTTCCAAAAATAAAATTAGCTTCAAATGAAAACATTTCAAACCTAATTTGTGCTAATCGTAAAGCACCTTCCGAATAATCTATTAAAGTTACATTAGCACCCTCACTTGCGGCAACAAAACTATACCAGCCCATTCCTGATCCAATTTCAATTGCATTTACATTCTGCCATCCTCCAAAATTATCAGTAATAATTTGAGAATATTTTTTCCAAGCAGCACTGTTTTTGGTTTGAACTAATTTCTTATTTAATGAATCATAGTCTTCGGTAACATGTGCATCCCAAATCTCATCCCAAACAACCGCATCATTTTTAATTAGCTCCATCTGACCATGATTTGTTATTAATATACTCTATATCAAGCAACACATCTGAGATTTTCCATAACCCTAAAGATTTGTCATAATAATCTGGATGCTGGTATTTTTCTTTAATCATCTTTATCGGCTTACCAAAAAAAAAGGGAGCTTCCTCAAGATTTAAGGGACGCCAATCTCCTGTAGAAATATCTTGGTTAATTTTATGGTTTGGAAAAGTTGTAGATAGTAAATAGGTACACCCAGAATTTTTAATCTGCTTCAATGCTAAAAATATATCGTTAAATGACAGGTGTACCAAGCAATCTCTATTTATCAACATATCCGATTTTGGCAAATCATCCTTTAACAAATCAATTACCTCAAAATGAGCATTTTTATTATGCTTATATTTTTCAATATTTTCTTGAATTAAAGCCTCTACTATATCTCCACCGGTGTAACTACAACCCAAAAGATCAACATGTTGCATCCAAATAAAATCACCACAAGGCACATCCAATATGGAAGAAAATTTGTACTCCCTAATCAAGCGACTAATTTGATCTATAACAACCTGGGTATGGTGCAAATCGGATCCTCCTCCCGATATACTTTGATGCCCACTCCAATGATTGGTCTCATATATAAAAGTAAAAACCTCATTTGGGGATTTGCCTTCAAACTTAATGCGCTTTTTTTTTTGTTTACGGCGCCATTTTAAAAAACGCCAATAATATTTTTTAAACCTCAAGGGTATTAATTGTTTCATAAGTTATTTACTATTTAACATGCCTCTCAATATATTAGAAGGTTTATTTATAACCTTTAGCATTAAACCGCGTCCGCCATATCCACAAGCGTAGTCAAGTATTTGCAAGACTCCAACTAAAAAATTGATTTTTATTGATGCCCATACAGAAAACCGATCAGGATAGGTTTTCATAAATGAGCTAAAATCTACAAGCCACTTTAAATACAGTTCTTTATCCAAATAACGGAGCTTTACAATTTTCTGTAATGTAAGCACTTGATGACAATTAGGCACCATAAACCACAAAACATTTATAAGAAAACACGTATATTTAATAACACTCACAATTTGGACTTATTATTTTTTCCATTTAAGCAGACTTTTGATAAAAGTAGTTTTCCCTGACAACATCACAACAGGAGAAAGCACTAATATAAATAGCCCATGAAACAAACTTGTATTCACCACAATAAATTTTTTATAAATAGAAAACGCATATTTCAAATCCTTGTTCCTCAAAAACTGCAAGTATTTACTCAGTATGTAATTGAACAAATGTTTTAGAAGAAATGATTTTTTTCCATAGTTCCCAGGTTTTAAAAAGTTGTAAATTTTTACTCTAGCCAGATAGTAATGATAATTCCTCAATTGAATATTCCCAGAGCTTATACTTCTCTGATTTTTTCTATAATATACCAACGGAACATCAATTGCTTTATAATTAGGTGAACTATAAAGGACTCTACAAATAAATTCCCATTCCTGTGCTGCTTTCAAATCTTCATCAAAAACCAATTTATTTTCCTCTAGAAACGATTTTTTTATAAGTGGCGCTTGTGTTAGAAATTCAATCTTATTTGTAATAAAATCAAAGAAAGGATCTTTCGAAAAAATCTTATCACCTCTAAAGCCTATAATATTTTCTTTGTTCACTTGAAAAACCAAAGTTTGGCATACCGAAAATTCACAATGACTTCCCTGCAAGACCTCCACCTGCATTTCCAACTTTTTGGGATGCATCAAATCATCACTATCAAACCAATTGACGTACTCTCCCTTGCACATTTTAAATCCATAATTCCTTGCACCATTGCCACCAAACTTAAAGCTGTCTGGCCTATGGTAAAAATGAAACCGGGCATCATTGACCATATAATTACCAACAACGGCATCAGTATTGTCCGAACTACCGTCATCTACAATAATGCACTCCCAGTTTTGGTAGGTCTGTGCAAGTACACTATCCAATGTTTCTCCTATTAAATGGGCTCGGTTATAGGTGGGGATGATTATTGAAACTAAAGGCTGCTGTAGCATAAGTTAAATTTTCTCAACAAGATAATATTTCATATAATAATTAACAATGGAACTTAAACAATTAATGACTAGCAATAGGATGAAGCGATAAACTCTGAAACTCAAAATTTAGTATGGCAAAATTCATTTAAAAAAAATATGTTACTCTGAACATAGTTCTGAGTCTTAAAACCCATTCCCATAAAGACTCTAAAAAATGCCATAATGTTCATAAGGATAAAACAATGTCATGTAGAGCAGTAACGTTGCATTTCTATTATAGATTCTTCAGTTTATCTATTCTTTTTCTATCCTCCTAAATAACATAGTCAATAAAACAGAGGTTTTACCTTATTAATTTAGAGTAACTCTTTTTTAAAAGCCTATAGGCATCTATTTCAAGCTTAGTACATTTAGCATGTATATAAAACCAAAACAAGTTAAAAGACAATGCTTTGTCTTGCTTTATAGCTTTTTCCAAACTTAAACTTACCTCATTATATAAAGTAATATCTTCCTTATTGTATTCCCTAATGGCTTGAATAGTGTTCGAATCGATAGCGGCAAGGTTCGGTCTATTTTTTGTTTTATTCTCTATTTTGTAGTAGGGCATGGCCCAATGGTATCTTTTTCTTAACAAGAGTAAACACCTGTCAAACTGTTCTACAGTACCTACAAAAGAAAAGTGATTGTTAATGTTTTCTTTGGCTTTTTGCAACATTGCCTGTTTATCTTTAGTATTAAGACCACTTATAAACCTGATTTGCCCATTATGGACATCGCCCTGGTCAATTTGTGTTACAAACTCATAAAGCGACATTTGATCATTAAATAAGTCCTGTTGTCTTAATCTATGATTGGGCCTACGTTTTACATAATAATAATAGGATATTATACGCTCTACTGGGTCTCTCAAAAACGTAACATATTCAGAATTTTTAGAAAAATAGGCATGCAAACCAAACTCCATATGTCCTTTAATAAGCTTAATAGCATCACGTTCTTTCTGTGGCAGATCAATAAATGCTCGAGTGTTTAACGCATTATGATTTACCACCTTTATATCAAAAATTTCAGAGGGCTTATACATGCGTTCTAAAACACTATGAAACGTTGTGCCACCACACTTAGGTAAATGCATGAAAATTAAGTGATCGCCCATCATTTTGACTCCTTGTTATAATTTAAATAAGTTGCTCCTGTTTGTCTATTCCTCTCAACACTCTTTAAAATATCTCGTTTTGCTTTCATAAAAAGTTGCTGCTCCTGTTTCAACCCTTTTAGGTGTTTAAATCTACCCATACACAAAGATTTGACCATTTGCTTATTGTAAGCAGATATCTTTTTGTTTAACAATGATACATCAAAAGTATTTACATTAGCCTGCTGTATTTTAAAATTCTTTAGTTTATGTTCATAATAAACCCTAGAAAAAGGTTTCATAGGCTTTGGTGGACGATCTTCTCTATCATGAATAACCTTAGCCTGCGGCAGTACTCCTATATGTCCACCATGAAACAACACCCGTTGACAATAATTCTCATCCTCTCCATAATGAAAAAAAATGGGGTCGAAACCACCCACCATTTGCAAACAGGTCCTAGAAAGCAACCAAGCCGCAGCATTTACAAAAGGCACATCGTACACCTCTTGTATCGTATTACTTAAAACAAAATCGGAATAGAACGTAGGTGATTTATCATAAGTCATATAATACGAAAACTGTTTATCCAACCTTTTTTTATCTGGAGTTATATGTAAAGGACTCACAATCCAATAATTGGAATTTACTTTTTGAAATGCTACCAAGCGTTCCAATGCATTATCTTCCAAATAGGCATCTTGATTCAATAAAAATACGCTCTCTGCTCCTTGGTTTAAGGCATAACGAATACCTATATTATTAGCTTGACCAAACCCTAAATTTTCAGTTTGCTTGATTAAGCTTACCTTAGGATATCCTTTTTCAATAAGGGAAACAGTACCATCGGTTGAGGCGTTATCTACGACCACTACAGGATAATCTCCACAGCTTTCCAAGCAACGTCTTAACCACGAAGTCCCATTATATGCAACAATTACTATGTAAACAAGCTCGTTCACCTACGCCATAATTTAGATTTCAAGCGGAAAACTTTATCTAGCCACCTATACCGTTTTCTCAATAGCTGGAGTTGCTTCTTTCTCCCTAAATACCAAAAATAGTCATTTTCAATAAGCTCAAAATATGTGGTATAGTCAGCTGCATCCTTTCCTTTATTCAGTTGCGTAGCTTGATTGGAATGCAACCTAAATTTACATAACGCGACGTTGATTATCACAATTTCTTCTTGTTTTAAAATCCTATTACAAAATTCATAATCCAAAACCTGTTTTAAATCCTCCCTAAACCACCCTACTTTATCAATCAGATTTTTTCTAAAAATGAAAGTGGTAGGTTCACCTATTTTATTTAATGGAGACATTAAAAACGTGGGGGATTTAAAAATACTTTTATCCAAAACCATGGCATTCCCATCATTCTGTTTATAATACGCTATATTTTTTTGCAAATCACCATATTTTTTAAGCCATTCTTGTAATTCAGAAGTTTCATTTTCAAAAGATATGATAAACTCCCGCTTACAAGCTACAAGACCTAGTCCCTTTTTGCTTTCTATAACCTTAACCATTTCCTCTACACAAATTGGTAGCAGCACATCATCTTGAAATAAAAATTTTATATACTTCCCTTTGGCCTGTTTTACACAATGGTTCCAATTTGCACCGATACCCCTAGGTTGATGATGGTAGATGTAGATGGGTGTTTTGGTCTTGGCCTTATACCCTTCAACAATCTCCAAAGTATCGTCTTTTGATGCGTCGTCACTCACCACAATCTCAAGATTAGTATAGGTTTGAGCAAGGGCACTTTCCATGGTTTCAGCTATATAAGTAGCTCCATTAAAGGTAGGGATACATATTGAAACTAAAGGCTTAATCATTTTGCTCTAAGGCTTTTTTAGTAGCCTCTAAATAAGCTCTACCATATTTAATACAGGGCTCCAAATGGTTTCCCTCCGCCCATTCATTCATAGCGTTGATAAATACAAAATTTTCCTCTTTAGAATAAGGTTTAAAATGCGTAACAATATGGTGCAACCATTTGTAATACAATTCAGGACTACTACCTATGCATATTGTACCTTCTTTTCCTTTTCTAGCAGTATTATCCCATGATGGGGTAACACATCTAAATAATTTGAAATCTGGTTTAGGTCTAGACATGATAGTTGACACAGCACTCTTAAAATCTCTAAAGTCAAACGTTTTTTTAAACCCTTTTTTCTCCAAAAATGATTTAGGCACTCTCTGTTTTAAAACCATATGAGGTGAAAATTCAATAGTAGCGTCAAAATCATAAGCATTAGGATCAACAGATCTGTTAAAGCTCTCAATAACAATTAAATACAAATTTGGAAAACCATATTCTTCCTTTGCAATTTGTCGCCATAGTTCTCCTGTTTGCTTTAAATCAGGGAACTGTCTATGATCATAAACAGAAAATACTGGGCATCCATTAACCTTTATACAACGCTCATCAGAAAACACATTTTCACATAACCAACGTATATGTTCCATATCGTCATCAAGCCTATATTCCTGCTTCATTAAAACTTCGTTCTCTTTACCATCCCAGCGTCGGGTCCAGTTTTCATTGGCCCAACACAACATAAAAGGCATATCCAAATCCTTTTGTGCCAACATTCCATCTATAGGTTCATCCAACAAGCGCTTACCATTAAACCAATAGTGATAATAACAAAACCCATGTATTCCATATTCTTTTGCTAAATCAGCTTGTGCTTTTCTGGCTTCAGGAAGCCTTAGGTCGTAAAATCCTAAATCAGTAGGTAATTGAGGTTGGTAATGCCCTTTAAACAAAGGTTTAGCCCTCGTAACATTGGTCCATTCAGTAAAGCCTTTACCCCACCAAACATCATTTTCAGGAATGGGATGATATTGTGGTAGTACAAAAGCTATTGGTCTTAATTTACTCATTATAGTTTCTTTTTCTGAACAATAATTTCGATATATTCAGCTCTAATACCTTGTGATAAATCGTTTAAATAAATAATTTCACAATCGGCTTCGGTATGTGTTTCTATAAAATGTTTTATGTCATATCCCCAACGAAAAGTAACAGGTGAGCCTTTTTCATCTATAGGATTACTATGCCATTCTGGTTCAAATAAAAAATTAGGCTGTCCATCTTCTCCTTTAATCGCCCAACGTTGTGTAGGCTTGTGTTTATTAACCAATGGAACAGAAAAAATGTGGGCTCCTCCAGGTTTTAAGGTACGGTATATTTCTTTAAAAGCTCTGTCTGGTTCATATACATGCTCCATAACATCAGAGGTTATCACCAAATCAAACATTCTATCTTCAAAAGTCTGTTGTTCCAAATCTTCATTTCTAAATCCTTTAACTAAAGCACCTCGCTTTTGGTTTGGAAAAAATTGGGATATAGTATAGTACTTACAATGCTGTTTTAAACTAACACTATGCCCTCTATTACTTGGAGATGACTCGTGAATATGTAAATCTTTCCAGTAGGGATACATCGTTTGTATAACATACATTAAAGCTCGTTCTCTTGGCAAACTGCTACAATTACTACATGTAAAGTGATCGCGCAACCACGGGTCATGCGATATAAATACCACTTCCTGTTCACAACAAGGACAAAAACCTGGTTGTTTGAAAAAGAAATGACCTAAATTATTTTCATAAATTTCTGCTATTGTAGCCTTTATTTTATTTTTAATTTTTTTAATCAATCTAATTATAATATTTTTTTAATAGAATACCATCCTTGCCTATTATCTTGAAAAGTATATCCAAAATTGTCTATGTCCATTTTAAATTTAGATTCAACAAGTTTTTTATTAGAGTTACTATAAAACAACGAGTAGTCTCGTTTTCGATTACTTTTATTCTGATGTTCGCCAAATGATTTTGCTTTTCCTATATTCTCCAATATTTGATTTATATCTTCAGAGAAATTTTCAAATCTTCCAATAAAATCTAATGAATATTTCCCTTTATTATCAAAAAAACTTGACTGAGGCAATAAATGATCCCCTAAATACTGACTATTAGAATGGTCATTAAAAATATTGTAAAACTCTTTGCATTTATTTAGATAGTCTTTAAAACTACCTTTAACATTAGCAAAATCCTGAACCCATAAATAATCAGAATAGGCCCGATCCCAAGGGTTTCTAACAAAAGTGAACTTATAATAAGTATCCCATTGTTCTTTTGTAACCAAACCTGTATCTAACAATTGCTTTGCCGTAGCGTGTTGCATATGTATTTGCCGTTCAGGACACCAACCAAATAAAATCTCATAATTTGGCACATCTTGATAAAAAACTGTGTTTGGATTAAAAAAAGTATAAATGCTCATCCCGCCAGTTTTGGGAATGTGTATAAATATGCATTTATGTTTATGGGATATCATAAATTAAATAGCTTTTTGAATAATGATTATGTCTTGGAAAAACACACTTGGTATTTCTTTCCAGTTTCCTGGATAATATTCTATTAATTTCAATCCACTTTCTTTTAATAGCATCGCAATTCCACCTTCAGTAACTCCAATAGCTTTTTCAGGTACATCCAATATAGAAGGATAAAACCATTCCTTTGATTCATAAGCACTTTTATCAAAAATCCATTCAAGTTGTGAAGTAGAATGGTATTTTCCTTTTATATTTTTCCTTACACTTAAACTTTTTCTATATAAATCATCCAAATAGAAAAAAGTAATTATAGCTTTACCATTTTTTTTAAGAACTCTTTTAATTTCTTTGAAATAAAATAAAGCATCATTCTCATTTAAATGAGTCCAAACAGATAATGCAGTGATTAAATCAATAGAATTATTATTAATATCCCATTTTACATTAGTCTTTAGTTGATTGTTGGCATATAAAGCATTATTAGCATCAATATGCTTGAAAATAAAATTTGGATGAGTATAATAATTTTTACAAAAATCAATTTCTTTTCTATTTATATCTATCCCAAGATAAAATCCATCACCTTCTATAAAATTTTGAGCTGCCATAGACAGCAAACCTGAACCACAACCGATATCTAATATTTTATTTGCTTCTTTCTTTTCAAGCTGTTGATAAATTAAAGTTTGAAAAATTCCAATTACGTGAGCCCATTCTGCATAAGAATTTTTTCCACCTGTTCTATGGATTCTATATGGGATATTTTGAATATTATTTGTTCTGTAAACTTGTTTTTTATCTTCTTGTAAAAACAATTTATCCAAATCAATTTTTGGGTTGACTTTAATTTTTTTCTTATTAGGAATATCTGAACCAAAGTATCTATTTAATCTTTCTTTAAATGTCATTACTCTTTATACAAATTAATTTCAATTAATCTAAATTAATATTTTCATAGGTTGTGGGTAAAAAAAATGTGGGCCAAACATCTTCTTGGTGCAATACTTGAAAACTTAGCGCAGATTTTATTCGAATATATGGTTCTTTTGTATAAGCTTTACAAATTAAAAGATCAACAGTATAGATCCCTTTTGACAAATTTATTTTTTCGTGTATGATTTTAAAATTCAAATAATTATCCCTTTGTAAATCTTCCTTAACAAGTTCTATTTGTTTTAAATAAGCAACTGGCCGCTGTTCTTTATCAAAGAGTAACAAAATCACCCATGGCATTTCCTTAAGGTCCAAAAGTTGAAATTTGACATTAATACATAAGGAATCATTCCAATTCAATTGAGATATACCATGACTATATTTTCTTGCATTTAAGATTTTTACATGTTCAACCACCACAGATTGGTCATCAAACAAAATGCCGCTTTCATTGTTTGCAAAACGCATATAATATAAATCAATAGCCTTAGCCACATCATCCCCCTGAAAAATAGAATTGCCCCTATCCATCAAAATTATTTGATTACACATTCGATTAACCATGGGCATACTATGGGATACAAATATAACAGCTGTTTTGGGCAAAATATTATCGATGGTTTTAAAGCACTTGAGTACAAAACCTAAATCCCCTACTGCCAACACCTCATCAATGATCAACACATCGGGTTCCATTTGGGCGGCCACGGCAAAGCCCAAACGTACTTTCATCCCGCTACTGTAATGTTGTACGGGCATATCGATAAACTCCTCCAACTCAGCAAAGGCGATGATGGCCTCCAACTTGGCATCAATCTCTTTACGGCTAAATCCTAAAATGGCCCCATTGTTATAAATATTTTCACGGCCACTTAAAATGGGGTTAAAGCCCACGCCCAGTTCAATAAGGGCACCAACACGGCCTCTAATGGTCACTTTTCCGGCATCGGGCATGATAAGACCATTGAGGATCTTCAATAAAGTAGATTTTCCAGCGCCATTATGCCCTATCAAACCCAAACATTCCCCACGGCGTACCTCAAAGCTCACATCTTTCACGGCCCAGAACTCCTTGGGGCGCAACAAACGTTCATGTTGGTTACCACGCACATTCGAAATAAGATCCTTCACCCCATACCACAAACTGGTCTTCAAGTCCTTACAGAACTTTTTGCTCAAACCTTCAACTTTTACTAGTATGTCATCATGATCTTTCATGTTCAATATAAACCTCTTAAAATCTAACTTTTAAAATCTAAGCTTATTATTTAACGTTCTACAATGATAGGGATGGACAAACGGTAAAACACCAATCCTATCACAAATAAAGGGATACAACAGCCCATAACAACTAAAAAATAACTTAAGTGTTCCGGATGCTGGCCCGTAACAAAATCCCGCGTAGTTAAAATAATAGGGGTTAAGGGGTTATAGGTCATTACCATTTTCATAACACCGTCTTTGGGGATAGCATACACTACAGGAGTGACATACATTAAAAACGTAAGTCCAAAGCTGATGAGTTTCCCAATATCCTTATAGAGCATTCCAAAAGGGGTAATAAATAACCCAATGGCAGTGCCTATAAGGACGGCCCCCAATAAAATAAAAGGAAACAATAAAAGGCTCCAGTGAAAACCAATACCAAATGCAAACACAAAAACAACTAATAATAACACCTTAATGGCACTGTTAAATAACAATTTATAAATTCCTGAAATTACAAGGGCTTCCTTGGGAAAATTAAGTTTTGTCAAAAGTCCTTTGGCACTATTCGTACTGGCCATGGGTGCATTAATGGAATCAGTGATAATGGACCAGATCAGCGTCCCTGCAAAAGCATACACGGGATAAGGAATACCAGTTGGACTCAACCGCACTGTACCCGAATTTTTTAATAAAATCCAAACCAAAGCTGTGACCAAAGGGGTGATAAACGCCCACAAAATTCCTAAATACGATTGCCGGTATTGGGCACTGATATCACGTATGGCTAGCTGCTTGGACAAAAACCGTGAAGCATAGATATCGTGTAAAGACGCTTTTAAAAGTTTTCCAAAATGTAAGCGGTTTTCCTTTTGATAAACACGGGTTTCTAAAGCCATTGGGGTAATATGATGTTATAACTCTGGCTAAGATAGCAAATGCGCTTGAAAACAACCAACAACCTTTAATTTTAAAATAATAAACTTAAAACGTTTTGTCATCTTGAAAATGTCCTCTTGAGCCTAGTTTATCCCGAGCTTGATGAAGAGTGGAAGGTTTGTTTCTGGATCTAATAAACTTAAAAACAAAATCAAAAACCTGTCAATTTTAGGAAATAAGGTGCAAAAAAAGGCCTCTAAGATCTGGCAGGCGAGCGTCAATGATTTAAAGAGGACGTAAAAAAAGAAATGTTGTTTGAGTCAGAATGATGCGTTCATTTATTTTAGGTCTCAAAAATCTAATTGAGCGCCAAAGATCGAAAGGCTAAACCTTTTTGGTTCTTTTGCGGCAATGGGAAATAGAAGAGAATAAAATAATAATGAAAAAAATAATTTAGTGATTAAAATACTCCCAAGTCCGTTTCAACCCTTCCTTAACCCCAACCTCAGGCGCAAACTGAAGCAACCGCTTCGCCTTCGAAACATCCGCTAAACTATCCCGTACATCCCCTACCCGCTCCGGTCCATAAACAGGCTCAAGATCCGATTGGGCAGCAGTGCGTAAAGTATCCCACAACGCATTGACACTGATACGCTCGCCACAGGCGATATTGAACACTTCATTAGAAGCCTCCTCATCCGCAAAAAAGGATATGATATTGGCCTGTACCGCATTATCCACATAGGTAAAATCCCGGGTCTGTTTCCCATCCCCATGAATGGTGGGGGCCTTCCCCTCCCTTAAGGCCTGCATAAATAATGGAATGACCGCCGCATAAGGGCCCTTAGGACTTTGCCCCGGTCCGAACACGTTAAAATAACGTAGGCCAATGGTATCGGTACCATAAGTATGGGCAAACACCCCGGCATACAATTCATTCACATATTTCGTTACGGCATAAGGTGATAAGGGTTTACCAATCACGCCCTCCCTCTTGGGTAATGTGGTATTATTCCCATAGGTGGAACTGGAGGCCGCATATACCATACGTTTTACATGAGGGCTTTCCTTTAAAGCGATCATCATGTTTAAAAAACCGGTAATATTAACGGCATGTGTCGTGGCCGGATCTTCAATAGAACGCGGCACCGAACCCAAGGCCGCTTGATGGCTCACATAATCCATACCCATCAATGCTTGCTTACAGGTGTCCAGATCCCGTATATCCCCTTCCAAAAGTTCAAAATTGGCGCATTCCAGAAAGGGTTGGACATTTTCCTTATATCCGGTAGAAAAATTATCCAACACACGAACGCGCTTGGCTTTATACCTTAGCAAATACGACACCACGTTTGATCCAATAAAACCAGCCCCTCCGGTAACTAAAAATGAATACGGGCTTAAATCCTGATCGTGATATGGGGTGTTGTACATGTTATTGTATCTCTTACAAGTCAATCTATTCCTCCTTTATGGAGCCACTATAATTGCTTTATGAAGCGCTTTATTTTTTTTACCATAGTATCCTTACCGCCTTCATGGTAAGCTTCTCCGTATACCCCGTAACCATAACCATAGCCATACCCATAACCATAGCCATACCCATAATTCTGGTTGGTTTTATGCTTATAAAAGTTGAGGATGTAACTGATGTTTTTCAGTTCCCCACTTCGATACTTGGCATTTACCAATTGCAGCATGCCTTTTTTGGTGTAATCCAAACGTATGACAAAAAGGGTGGCATCGGCATAATTGGACAGTTCCAACGCATCGGTGACCAGCCCTAAAGGCGGGGTATCCATAACTATCATGTCATAAGCATCCCTTAGCCTGTTTATTAAATCAGGCAGGTCGCTGCCCATAATCAATTCGGAGGGGTTAGGCGGTATGGGACCGGAGGTAATGACGTCCAGATTTTCCACATGGGTCTTATTTAAAACCATTTCCAATGGTTCTTCACCCATAAAGTAATTCACGATGCCAAGCTCATTATCCAGGTTGAAATCATTAAATATTTTGGGCTTGCGTAAATCCATACCCAACAAAAGGGTCTTTTTACCCGATAAAGCATAAGCCGTCGCAATATTGATGGAACAAAAGGTCTTGCCTTCCCCACTTACCGAAGAGGTAATCATGAGTGTTCTCCCTAAAACCTTGGATCCATTATGCTGGTTTTTATAAAAAAACTGCAAACTGGAACGAATGGCTCGAAAGGACTCGGCAACGGCCGACTTTGGCTTCTCCAATACCACCAGGTTGTTCTTATATTTATATTTTCCTACCAAGCCCACAATAGGAATACTCGATAATCGTTCTACCACATCAGAGCCATGGATGGTGGTATCCAATAAAAAGACGACAAATATGAGAGCCAAAGGCACAAAAAAGCCCATCATAAGGGCGATCATATAATTGAGGCTCTTATTAGGCCCGATCAACCCACCCCCAATATCTTTGGCTTCGTCTATTACCGAAATATCAGATACGTTGGCAGCCTTCACGATGGCCGCTTCACTGCGTTTGGCCAGGTACACATCATAAGCCTCCTGGCTCAGGTCCATCCTGCGTTGTATCTTTAAATAGGTTTGCTGCTCCTCCGGAAGATCGCTTAATTTCGCCTCCAATGTGGCGATCTGACGGTTAAGGGTCTCTAATTGAATCCCCAAGGTATTTCTTGTCGCATTTACAATTTCAAACAACACATTCTTCTCTGCATCGATACGGCTATCCAGTTCCTTAAACAAACTGGAGCCCTCTTTGGTTGTCGCCTCTAAATTTTGACGCTCAATAGCCAGTGCCGTTATTTTCCCAACACTGGAAAGAATGTTGTTTTCTTCAATACCTACCGACGTGGGAGCTGCAATTTGTGTGTAGTCTGTTTTAGTTCGCAAATAATTCTCCAGGAGATCCAAATATTTAAGTTTGTTTTGAATACCCTCCTTTTCCAAATCAAAATTTTTAAGTTTTGAAGACACCTCGGCGACCTCCGCATCCACATCGAAGACACGGCTTTGCTTCCTAAACTGGTTCATTTCGTCGTTAACGTCCTGAAGATCCACATTTACTGCAGCCAAACTACTGTCAATGAACTTAATCGTATTCGTGGCATACATATTCTTGCGTTCCAATTCGGTTCGGCTCAAAATGGCTGCGGTAGTGTTCAAATAATCCACAATTTTATCCTTGTTGGTACCGGTCATGGATAAACTCAGTACGGAAGATGCATTGGAATTAGGGGCAGCCCTTACCACCCTGGAGTAACTTTGGACAATGGCATCAAAATTTAGAAACCGTAAATAAAACGCATTGCTCAAATCGATCTTATGTCCGGGGCGTTTAAATATTTTTAGGTTTAAAAAATGCAGTTGCACGGGGTCCCCAAGACGAAATGTTTGTTTGAAGGTACCCTGAGGCAAAGATATGCTTTGCATGGATTTATCATCATAACGCTGTACCGTGCCTTTTGGCTTTTCAAACTCAGCAGAGACCTCATATACGCTGTCATTTATAAAACGAATGCCCAATGGAGTGCCCAGTAATTGGCCCTTGGATTTGTCCAATTCCGCATAAAAAGGTGCTTTTTTATAGATATCTTCTTTTCTGTATTTACCCTCTTTTAAATACAGCATATAAAACTGCAGGGAATCCACCACTAGAGCATTATGCCTTCGTGTATTGAGTGCGGTAATGATCTTTCCTACCTTTCCCGACACCCCGCCCCAGTTAAAGGATATACTCGTATTGGCCGTAAAAAAGGGGTTTTGATCATTCTCGATCGATATTAAGGACCCCAAACGATAAACGTTTTGTTTCCTTACATTGATGGAATAGGCAATTATTAAGGCGATACCAATACTCACTAGCACCAGCTTCCATAAGTGCAGCACTTTAAATAAAAAGCCTTTAAAATCGAAGGTCGTGCCCTTGGCTTCAATATGGTCGAGATCTTCAAATTCGTTATAAGACATAGGTTTAAATGCGTTGGAATAGTAAAATTGATGTCGTAATTAAAGACAAAACCGTGGCAATGGCCCCGATATTCTGTAAGGTGGTCGTTCCCGTTCCCCAGGATTTTTGCTTTAAAGGTTTCACATAGATCATATCGTTGGGTTGGATATAGTAATAAGGCGATTGCATGACCCGTCTATCGGTTAGATCGATATGGTGGATCTGTTGTCCGTTGGGATACTGCCTGATGATCCACACATCTTTTTTATCACCCGTATCGGGGATATCCCCGGAATTGGCAATAGCCTCAAAGATATTGGCGCGCTCTTGATAGAGTATTCTAGTACCTTTGTTGCCAATTTCCCCATACGTAGTATACTTCAACCCCGTTAGTTTCACCGTTACAAAAATATTGGCCGTTTCCTTAAATTGTTCCTCTAAAAGCCTTTCGGTGATCAATTGTTCAATTTCCGATGAGGTATGACCCAGGACAAAAATCTCACCCAATTCTGGGATTCGAATCTTACCATGCAAATCCACGGTAAAGCCATCAAAATACGCCCGTTCCCCGGCAGAGGCATTTAAATTGCCTTCCCCAATGGGATTGAAGATCTCTGCGTTTTCCTGATCGGTCACCTTAATGCGGATATTCAAGATATCATTAATCTGCACCCGATACGGCTTTTGTTGCTCTACAATCACCTGGGTGCTATCCGATGCCTGGGATTTGTTCTGTAAATACAGGGTATCTTTATAAGGAATGCAGGACACCAGGGCAACCTGCATGAGTATAATGGTAATTAAAAAGGCGTTCTTCATATTGAGGCATATAGCATAATCACAAATCTACATATTTTTTTTGGCATTCGGCGTACCCACCTTGTCCATCGGTTAACATGGCTCTCCGTCCTCTGTCACCAGATGCTTTAGTGGGTCGTAAACGCAGTTCTTCAGAATGACACGACTGTCATTCAGAGCGCAGTGAAACGCAGCGAAGCATCTCATTATCATACCACTTTACATAAAGTGAAGACTACTTAAATGACCTGGTTTTTATACCGTAGCAAAATCTAGACAATGGATCGCTCAGGGCAGTGGAGCATTGCCTAAGCGAAGTGGTTGCAATGCGCATGATAAGCCATTGGTGACAGATTTTCAAGGTATAAAAAGCAAGTCTAGAGTTTTTGCATACTTTTTTATCAATGAAAAAAGTATGAACCAAACAAAAATAAATTGAACATCATCAATTAAACGGTTGTTTTTAAGAACCACTGTCATTCAGAGCGAGCGTAGTGAAGTGAAGCATCTCAATATCATACCACTTTACATGAAGTGAAGACTACTTAAATGACCTGGTTTTTATACCGTAGCAAAATCCAGCCAATGGATCGCTCAGGGCAGTGGAGCATTGCCTAAGCGAAGTGGTTGCAATGCACATGATAAGCCATTGGTGACAGATTTTCAAGGTATAAAAAGCAAGTCTAGAGTTTTTGCATACTTTTTTATCAATGAAAAAAGTATGAACCAAACAAAAATAAATTGAACATCATCAATTAAACTCCCCTTTCTCCCATTACTTAGCCTGCCCGCCAGCTCGCCCCTTCGCTAAATCTATCCACTGGATAGATCTCTAACGCTCGGTCGTCTTGTTTATAAGGGAGGTGGCTAAAGGCCTGAGCCTTTAGACGGAGGGTTTAGAAATAGTTAAATAATTCTGGATCATTTAAATCAAACTCCCCTTTCTCCCGCTATACAGCGGGATTCATCCCCCTCTTTACCCAAAGAGGGGAACAAGTTCATTTAGTGCTTTTGATATTTAGATGGAGGGTTTAAATAAACACCTGAGAACTTCCCATTTTTTTCCGTTCTTTGCTAAAACATCACGTTGAATTACCTTACCGTAGAAAATATATCCAAATCGTATGGTGAATTGGTGCTATTCGAGAACCTATCCTTTAGCATCCATAAAGACCAAAAAATTGCCTTTGTGGCCAAAAACGGTACCGGAAAGACCTCCATACTCAATATACTGGCCGGTGAGGACCAGGCCGATTCCGGAAATATCATCTTTCGAAAGGATATTAAAGTCTCCTTTTTATCGCAGGATCCGAAATTTGACCCCGCCCTAACCGTTGAGGATACTATTTTTGCCAGTGACAACCCCATTTTAAAGATCATAGCCCATTACGAGCATGCCCTTAAAACCCCTGAGGATACGGAAACCTACCAAAAAGCCTTTGAAGCCATGGAGCGGCACCAGGCATGGGACTTTGAAACCCAGTACAAACAAATTTTGTTTCAATTGCAACTGGAGGACCTCGACCACAAGGTAGGTACCCTTTCCGGGGGTCAAAAAAAACGGTTGGCCCTGGCCATAGCCCTCATCAATCATCCCGATCTCCTCCTGTTGGATGAGCCCACCAACCATTTGGACCTGGAAATGATTGAATGGCTGGAATCCTTCTTTGCTAAAGAAAATATCACCCTTTTTATGGTGACCCACGATCGGTATTTTTTAGAGCGCGTCTGCAATGAAATCATCGAGTTGGATGAGGGGCAATTGTATACCTATAAGGGCAATTACTCGTATTATCTGGAAAAACGCGAAGCCAGGATGGAACGTGAGGCCGTTGAAACCAACAAAGCCAAACAACTCTTTTCCAAAGAACTGGAATGGATGCGCCGACAACCCAAAGCCAGAACAACCAAATCGAAATCAAGAATTGACGATTTTAAGGACATCAAACATCGGGCACACCAACGCCGTAAGGACCATGTGGTACAGTTAGCCCTTAATATGGAACGCCTGGGCAGTAAAATCCTGGAACTGCACCGTGTTTCCAAAGCCTACAAGGACAAAACCATACTGCATGCATTCGATTATACCTTTAAAAAAGGTGAACGCGTCGGGATAATTGGTAAAAATGGTACCGGAAAAACCACATTCCTGGATATACTGACGCAAACCACCAAACCGGACTCCGGGAAGGTCATTCAGGGTGACACGGTTAAATTTGGGTATTATACCCAGCATGGCATGACCCTTACTCCGGAACAAAAGGTGATTGATGTTATTCGTGAGTACGGCGATTATATCCCCTTAAAGAAAGGACGTCAAATTAGTGCCCAACAATTATTGGAACGCTTTTTATTCGACAGAAAGAAACAATACGACTATGTTGAAAAATTGAGTGGCGGTGAACGGAAGCGGTTGTACCTGTGTACCGTTTTAATTCAGAATCCTAATTTTTTAATCCTCGATGAGCCTACCAACGATCTGGATATTGTTACCTTAAATGTGCTGGAGGAATTTCTATTGGATTTCCCGGGATGCATTATCGTGGTATCCCATGACCGTTATTTCATGGATAAGGTGGTCGATCATTTGTTTGTGTTTAAAGGGGATGGCGTCATTGAAGATTTCCCGGGGAATTATACCGATTACAGGGTCTATGAGGACAGTCAGCCTGCCGTTTCAAATGCCTCGGAACCGAAAAAGGACAAAGCCTCCTGGAAACAAAACGAATCCACAAAACTCAGCTATAATGAAGAAAAAGAATTAAAGAATATCGAAAGTAAGCTCAACACGCTAGCCTATGATAAAAAAGCCTTGGAAAATAAATTCAATAATCCCAATTTAACCCAGGAACAAATCCAAACCCTGTCCCTGGAGTTACAACACCTTATCGAGACTATTGAAGCCAAGGAAGCCCGTTGGTTCGAACTATCGGCGAAATTGGAGCCATAACTTCTCGATACCATCCTGTTTCAGCTCATGCCGGACCAGGATTACTCGAAGTGACAGTGCCCATAATCGTTTGGACGTCAATTGGAGTGACATGCTGAGGTACAAAAATGTATTATCGAAAGCAGCTAAAAATATGTTTTATAACATCTTACAATACATCAAATTCCTATTCAAATCCACCAACCAACATGGAGTGCACTCCCCGTTTGTATTTCAGCTAGTCACCAGCTGTTTTTATGACAAGACCCCTTATCCGGCATATGAGGCCATAGCACATTACAGACACACCTTATTGCAAGACGGCACGCAGATTAAGGTGGTCGACCTCGGTGCGGGCTCACAGGTGATGACGGCCGGGAACCGTAGGGTGTCGACCATAGCCAAACATGCAGGAACACCGCTAAAACGGGCCAAATTACTTTACCGATTGAACCATTATTTTAAGTGCGATACTATTTTGGAATTAGGGACTTCACTGGGTATCGCTTCACATGCCTTGCACCTGGGAAACCCCAAAGCCCATATCACCACCCTCGAAGGATGCCCCAACACCGCGGCCTATGCGAAACAAGCTTTTGAAGCACAGGGCATCACCCGAATCACTACCCTAGTGGGCCCATTTGAGGATACTATACATCAATTAACAGCCCCTACCTACGACCTTGTCTTTTTTGATGGCCACCATCAGAAAACAGCGACCTTACATTATTTTGAATTACTGATCGATCGTGCCCATAACGATTCGGTATTTATTTTTGATGACATCCATTGGTCTAAAGGCATGACCGAAGCCTGGGAGACCATTAAACGGCATCCCAGGGTTTCTGTAACCCTGGACACCTTTTTCTGGGGTTTCGTTTTCTTTAGAAAGGAACAGGCCAAAGAACACTTTACCATAAGAGTTTAGTCGTTTTGTTGTTAAGTCGCTAAGTTTGCTTTACTTTTGAAAAAAAACAGGCGTTCCTGGCGCCATTGCGAGATACATACCATGAAAATTTATACTAAAACAGGCGATTTGGGCACTACGGCATTATTTGGTGGCACACGGGTGCCCAAGCACCATATGCGCATTGATAGCTATGGCACCGTGGATGAGCTCAACGCCTTTCTGGGCTTGATTCGTGATCAACCCATCGATCAGGCCTATAAAAACACGATTATTAAAATTCAGGAAAACCTATTTACCATAGGCGCTATATTGGCCACCGATCCTGAAAAAGCCACGCTTAAAAGTGGAAAGGACCGATTGAACATTGAAAAAATTACTGCGGAAGACATACAACTTCTGGAACAGGAAATGGATACCATGGATGCCGCTCTGGCGCCTATGACCCATTTTGTGCTGCCCGGTGGGCATCCAACCGTGTCATTCTGTCATATTGCGCGCTGTGTTTGCAGAAGGGCCGAACGTTTGGCTTCTGCCTTAAATGCCATAGAGCCATTCGAACCGAATGCCTTAATTTACTTAAACCGTCTATCTGACTATCTTTTTGTCTTGGCACGAAAGTTGACTTACGACTTGAAAGCAGAAGAATTGAAATGGATTCCTGAGAAAACCTAGTTTTACTAAGAAATGCTTAAAAACGTATATCGAATGCTCTTAAGCATATTTTAAAAAAACAAAGACCGGGTAACCTTTAAAGATATGAATTTAATTTCAACTGCAAGGACAAAATTAACGCTCTTTAAAGTAATGATTAATTAATTGAAATTTTTCTTGTTTGTTTAAACTAAAAATTTATTTTTGCAAAAATTTAAACGCGCAATAAAATGTATTGGACTTTAGAATTAGCATCGTATTTGAGCGATGCGCCGTGGCCAGCAACAAAAGATGAATTAATAGATTATGCTATTAGAACCGGAGCCCCTTTAGAAGTTGTTGAAAATTTACAGTCAATTGAAGATGAAGGTGACTCATACGATTCCATTGAAGAAATTTGGTCCGATTACCCAACGGATGAAGATTATCTGTGGAACGAAGATGAATATTAAACAAGATGATTGATATTAAACAAAAAGCATAAGGAATAGTTAAAAAAGTCTCGATTTGAGACTTTTTTTTATTCTAAAATTTAATAAACTGATTACATAATGTATCTTTGAATGCTGTTAAAAGCATAAACATACTACTTTAAATCATGATAAACTGAACGGTAGCATTTGGTCAATTCAAAATGCAGTTTCAGTTTCATATATAAAATACATATACCCATGAATTTTTTAAATTCCGTAATCAAGGTTTTTGTTGGAGACAAATCCAAACAAGATGTGAAGGCCTTGATGCCCCTTGTGGAGCAAATAAAAACATTCGAAGCGGCTCTAGAGGCCCTGTCCCATGATGAATTACGAGCTAAAACCACCGAATTTAAAGCCGTTATAGCCGAGGCCACTAAAGCCATTGACCAGCAAATTGCAGCCTTGTTGGAAGAAGCTGAAAATACGGAAGACATAGACCGCCGTGAGGACATTTATCAAGATATTGACAAGCTTCATGACGAAGCCTATGAGATAACCGAAGCCGTTTTAAACGACCTCCTTCCTGAAGCTTTTGCGGTAGTTAAAGAAACCGCCAAGCGTTTTGTGAATAACGAATCCATTCCTGTAAAAGCCAACGAATTTGACCGCCTCCTTTCCGGTGAGAAAGATTATGTAACACTGGACGGCGATCAAGTGATCTGGTCCAACTCCTGGGATGCCGCCGGAAAGCCCATTACCTGGGATATGGTGCATTACGATGTGCAGCTTATAGGTGGTATTGCCCTGCACCAAGGTAAAATTGCCGAGATGCAAACCGGTGAGGGTAAGACCTTAGTAGCCACTTTGCCTGTGTATTTAAATGCCTTGGCCGGTAAAGGGGTACACCTGGTAACCGTGAACGACTACCTGGCCAAACGGGATAGTGCGTGGATGGCTCCCATTTTTGAGTTCCACGGGTTAAGTGTAGACTGTATAGACTACCATCAGCCCAATTCAGCGGCTCGTAAAAAAGCCTATAATGCCGATATTACCTATGGTACCAATAACGAATTTGGTTTTGATTACCTGCGTGATAATATGGCACATGCGCCGGATGACCTCGTGCAACGCCCCCACCATTACGCTATAGTGGATGAGGTGGATTCGGTATTAATCGATGACGCCCGAACACCACTAATTATTTCCGGGCCCATTCCTAAAGGCGACCGCCATGAGTTTAACGAGTTAAAGCCCAAGGTCGACGATATTGTAGGTGTGCAGCGTAAGTATTTAACGGGAGTCCTGGCGGAAGCCAAAAAGCTTATAAAAGAAGGCGATACCAAAGAAGGGGGGGTTCAATTGCTACGCGTTTTCCGGGGCATCCCCAAAAATAAAGCCCTTATTAAATTCCTTTCGGAAGAAGGTACCAGACAACTGCTTCAAAAAACCGAAAATTTTTACATGCAGGACAACAACCGCGAGATGCCTAAGGTGGATGCGGAATTGTATTATGTAATTGATGAAAAGAACAACCAGATTGAGCTTACCGATAAAGGCGTGGAATACCTCTCGGGAAAAGACGACCCGAACTTTTTTGTCATGCCTGAAATTGGTTTGGAAATTGCAAAAATTGAAAAACAAGGTCTTCCCGTTGCGGAAGAAGCCAAACTCAAAGAGGAATTATTTAAAGATTTTGGTGTAAAGTCCGAACGCATCCATACACTCAATCAGCTTTTGAAGGCCTACGCCCTGTTTGAAAAAGACACGCAATATGTCGTTATCGACAACAAGGTCATGATTGTTGATGAGCAAACCGGTCGTATCATGGAGGGGCGTCGCTACAGTGATGGTCTGCACCAGGCCATTGAAGCCAAGGAAAATGTAAAAATCGAAGACGCCACACAAACCTTTGCTACGGTTACCCTGCAAAATTACTTTAGGATGTACCGCAAATTATCAGGTATGACGGGTACCGCGGTGACCGAAGCAGGCGAATTTTGGGAAATCTACAAACTGGATGTCGTTGAAATCCCTACCAACCGCCCTATTGCGCGGGATGACAGGGATGACCTGGTGTATAAAACCAAACGGGAAAAATACAATGCCGTTATTGATGAGGTAACCAATTTGTCTGAAGCCGGACGCCCGGTATTGATTGGTACCACCTCGGTAGAAATTTCAGAGTTGCTGGCCAAAATGCTGAGTATCCGTAAAATTCCACATAACGTATTGAATGCCAAGCTCCATAAAAAAGAAGCCGATATTGTAGCGGAGGCCGGTAGATCGGGACAGGTCACCATTGCAACCAATATGGCGGGACGGGGTACCGATATTAAATTAACCGACGCGGTCAAAAAAGCCGGAGGGCTGGCCATTGTTGGTACAGAACGTCATGATTCCCGTCGGGTGGACCGCCAGTTACGCGGTCGTTCCGGTCGACAAGGTGATCCGGGAAGTTCACAATTTTATGTATCGCTGGAAGATAATTTAATGCGTTTGTTTGGAAGTGAGCGTATTGCCAAGATGATGGATCGCATGGGATTGAAGGAGGGTGAAGTGATTCAGCATTCCATGATTTCAAAATCCATTGAGCGTGCACAGAAAAAAGTGGAGGAAAATAACTTTGGGGTTCGTAAGCGATTACTGGAATATGACGATGTCATGAACGCCCAACGTGAGGTGGTTTACAAACGCCGGCGCCATGCCTTGCACGGAGAACGGTTACGCGTTGACTTAGCCAACATGATTTTTGACACTTCAGAAGGTATAGCCGAAACCAACAAAGGCGCCAACGACTATAAAAATTTTGAGTTTGAATTGATCCGCTATTTCTCAATGAGTTCGCCCATTTCGGAAGCCGATTTTGGTAAACTTACCGGTCAGGAGATCACCTCAAAAATATATAAAGCGGCCTTTGAACACTACCGGGAAAAAATGGAACGCAATGCCGATATTGCCTTTCCCGTCATTAAAAATGTATATGAGACCCAAGGTGACAAATTCAAGCGCATTGTGGTGCCGTTTACCGATGGCGTGAAAACCTTAAATGTGGTGACCGATCTTGAAAAAGCCTATAAAACCAATGGTAAACAACTCATTACCGATTTTGAAAAGAACATTACCCTGGCCATCATTGATGATGCCTGGAAAACCCACCTTCGTAAGATGGATGAGTTAAAACAATCGGTTCAGTTGGCCGTTCACGAACAAAAAGATCCCTTATTAATTTACAAGTTTGAGGCTTTTGAGTTGTTTAAGGGCATGATAGACCAGGTTAATAAAGATGTGATCTCCTTCTTGTTTAAAGGAGAGCTGCCACAGGAAACCCAGGATACCATTCAGGAGGCACGCGCCAGGAAACGCGAAAAGCTGAGCATTCAAAAGGATGAGATTCCTAATTTGGATGAACGCTCATCTCAGGCCAGGGCTGCCGGTAATACTCAACGGAACCAGGAACCTGTTGAAACCATTGTACGGGACCGCCCTAAAATTGGTCGTAATGACCGCGTTACCATTAAGCATGTCATTAATGGTGAGAACAAAACCCTAAAATACAAACAGGCTGAACCTTTAATTGCTAAAGGGGATTGGGTTTTGGTTGAGGATTAAGAGCGGGTTTATCCTTTTCCCATCGGACGAAACTTGTTTCATATTATTGAGATGCGTCGCTGCGTTGCACTACGCTTTGAATGACAGGAAAATTCAATAAAAATGTTTTTTTACAAACCCTCCGTCTAAATATTCTATACATTAAATCAACTTGCTCCCCTCTTTGGGTAAAGAGGACGACCGAGCGTTAGAAATCTATCCGGTGGATAGATTTAGCGATGGGGCGAGCTGGCGGGCAGGCTAAGTAATGCGAGAAAGGGGAGTTTGATTAAAATTATCTGGAATTATTAATCTATTTCTAAACCCTCCGTCTAAAGGCTCAGGCCTTTAGCCACCTCCCTTATAAACAAGACGACCGAGCGTTAGAAATCTATCCTGTGGATAGATTTAGCGATGGGGCGAGCTGGCGGGCAGGCTAAGTAATGCGAGAAAGGGGAGTTTGATTTAAAATCACCTATGTTATGAAACCAACTTGCTCCCCTCTTTGGGTAAAGAGGGGAATGAATCCCACTGCTAAGTGGGAGAAAGGGGAGTTTGATTAAAATTATCTGGAATTATTAATCTATTTCTAAACCCTCCGTCTAAAGGCTCAGGCCTTTAGCCACCTCCCTTATAAACAAGGGAGGAACAAGGTACATTCATCTTTCTTGCTTCCCTCTTGATATTAAGAAAGGCGTTTACGACCGACTGAAGCATCTGGTTGAATAAAAGTGAGATGCTTCGCTGCGCTGCGCTGTACTTCGTTCTGAACCAGTGGTTTTCCTTACATGCGCTCCGGTACCGCAATACCCAATAGCTCCAGGGCGCGTTTTATGGTTAATCCGACTTTCTTGGAAAGTCGTACTCGAAAGTGCTTATCCGTCATCGTCTCTGCTCCTAAAATAGACACGTTTTGATAAAACGAATTAAACTCCTTGACCAAATTGTAGGTATAATTGGCGATTACAGCAGGACTATGTTGCTCGGCCGCTTGTTGAATAGTATCTGGAAACCCTTCCAATTGCTTGATCAGTTCTCTTTCTTTACTGTGAAGCGGCTGTTCCAGGTCATCGGGGGCAGTATCCGTTTCAAATTGGGCCTTTCGAATGATCGATTGTATCCTGGCATAGGTATATTGAATAAAAGGCCCTGTATTACCTTGGAAATCAATAGATTCCTTAGGATCAAACAAGATCCGCTTTTTAGGGTCCACCTTTAAAATAAAATACTTTAAGGCACCTAAACCAATCACTTTGTATAGCTCCTGTTTTTCATCTTCAGTGTAGCCGTCTAATTTTCCCAATTCTTCTGAAATCTCTCCGGCGGTTTGCGTCATTTCGTCAATCAAATCGTCGGCATCCACCACGGTTCCTTCCCTGCTTTTCATCTTGCCGCTCGGTAAATCGACCATACCGTAGCTTAAATGGTACAGGTTTTTGGCCCAGTCGAACCCCAGTTTTTTCAGAATTAAAAACAAGACCTTAAAGTGGTAATCCTGTTCGTTACCCACGGTATAAACCATACCGCCCACATCCGGAAAATCCTTAATGCGCTGGATCGCGGTACCAATATCCTGAGTCATATACACTGCAGTACCATCTGCACGTTGTACAATTTTCTTATCTAAACCTTCATCGGTTAAATCGCACCACACTGAACCATCTTCGGCCTGTTCAAAAACCCCCGTTTTCAATCCTTCGGTCACCAATTCCTTACCTAATAAATAGGTCTTGCTTTCGTAATACAAGGTATCAAAATCCACTCCAAGGTTCTTGTAGGTCTCGTTAAATCCATCATAGACCCAACCGTTCATGGTTTTCCAAAGTGACACCACCGCGTCATCCCCTGCCTCCCATTTACGAAGCATGTCCTGCGCTTCCAGGAGTATGGGGGCTTGTTTCCGGGCTTCTTCGTCCGACAATCCCGCATTCTTCAGTTGCTCAATTTCAGCTTTATAGGCCTGGTCAAACTGGACGTAGTAATTCCCAACCAGTTTATCACCCTTTAATCCGGTGCTTTCCGGTGTTTCCCCTTGACCAAAACGCTTCCAGGCCAACATACTCTTGCAGATATGAATGCCTCGGTCATTTATGATCTGCGTTTTATACACTTTTTTGCCGGAAGCCTTCAAAATTTCGGCAACGCTGTAGCCCAATAAGTTATTCCTTATATGTCCCAGGTGTAACGGTTTGTTGGTATTGGGAGAGGAATATTCGACCATGATGGCCTTATCCCCGGGTATTGGAGTCTTAAATCCGAAATCATCCTCGGTAAAAATGCCATTAAAAAAGTGGCGGTAATAGGAATCGCTTATTTCAAGGTTTAAAAATCCCTTCACGACGTTAAACGCCTTCACATCTCTGGCATGTTCAACCAAATAGTGACCAATGGCTTCTCCTATATGTACCGGATTCCCTTTAACAAAACGCAACATGGGAAACACCACTACAGTAACATCGCCCTCAAATTCCTTTCTGGTCGCCTGAATTTCAACGGCTTCTAGAGCAACTTGAAATACCGTTTTTACGGCCTGTTTTACCTGGATGGTGATCGTATCTTGAAGATTCATTCTGCGGGTATTATTGAAGGTGCAAAGATAGAATTTTTACACATACTGCACACGATACGTCCCTGTTATTCCCATACGCTATGTACCATAAAATTCATGGTCATGAACCACCAGGGTTGTTAACTCCACGACATGTCCGTCCGGATCCCTGGTATATATGGAATGAAAATAGTGGTGATCCTGAATCTGGAATTCCAGTTCTAATTCGGTGTAATGCCGCTTTGCCTTTTCAAAATCGGTATTGGTGACATGGAAGGCAAAATGGTCAATCTTTACATGCTTCGACTGTAAATCCAGTGCAGGGTCGTCCATTTTAGCCGGGAAAAGTGCGATTCCCGATTTACCCGACATGAGAAAAATGGGAAATTCACCCCATTCGGGAAGTTGATATTTTCGCAGTCCCAGGACCTTTTGATACCAGGCCACCGAATGGTTTAAGTCCCTTACCCTAATAGCCACATGGTCTAAAAATGCAATGTCGAATCCATTTTTCATTTCAATTTCAGGTTTTAAAAGAGTGCCCATTAAAAAAAAACATCCATTTCGCCTTTAATGAAATGGAACATAATGGGTTTTAATTTTTTTTAGCGGCCACCAAGCCTAAAACAATAGCCACCAATCCAAAGGCCATAGTGATATAGGCATCTGAATTATCTTGAGTTTCAACACTAAAATCACCAATACTTACCGATGCTTCGGGTGCAATAAGGGTGTAAATTCCGTAAATTAAGAGCCCAAATCCTACAATCAATAGAATTTTTTTTACCGTATTATTCATAATAGCAATTCATAAAGTTAACCCCTGAATATAAGCATTATTTAATTACGATATGGTCCATTTCGCGGGAACACCGTGGCATTAAAAAAAAGAGGGTTCCCTCGGAATGCATTTCATCGACAGAAGTGTCGTTATTCCATAATATCTGCTGTTTATCTATTCGTCGATTATTATCCGAATTTTTACGCTCCATTTCATCTAATATATTGGTAGTAAAACCTAAATATTAGCTTTTGATAGGCGATTTTACAAATTTTGTTAAGCTATTGATTATCCATTTCAACCAAAAATATATTTTTAATACTAACGCGCAGATACATTTAAATTTAGTAATATAGAGAACTCTTGTTTCCCTCGATGAAGGTCTCCTTAAAATACCTATTTATTAAATGCTTTAGTTTAATGTAGATATTGTATGAGGAAATTAATTACGTTAGGTGCTTTTTTAACTGTTTTCTTAGGTTTTTCACAAACTCAGGATATAGATAGCCTTACGTTGCAATTAGCCTATCAAAAACAAGACACCTTAAAGGCAGATACTTCCCTTGAACTTATTAGACGCCTTTACGACCATGAGGACTATAACAGAGCCCTAAGATTTATTGTAAAAAGCGAAAAATTAACCACCGAATTAAACTACAAGAAAGGGCTTGCCGATATTACCTATTACAAAGCCTTAATTTATGCCAAAAAGAACGATTATATCAATGCCATAAACAGTTACCACACATGTAAAAGCCTATATCACCAACTCAAGGACACCCTGGGCATAGCCAAAGTGAACAACGGTATTGGGCTCATTGAAATAAAACGGGGGAATTACGCTAAAGGCTTGCGTTATGCCTTATCTGCCATGACCACTCTGGAAGAAAAAGGACTCGACCGGGAACTGAGTCTGTCCTATAGTAATCTTGCCGATGCCTATTACCATATTGGGGTGTATGATAAAGCCATCACCTTTTTTTTAAAGGCCTTGCCACTGCAGGAGACCTTACAGGATGTTCAGGGAAAAAATAACTCCTACGGTAAATTGGCAGAGTTATATTCTCTAAAAAGGGAGCATCGAAAAGCTATAGAATACTATAAAAACCTGTTACAGAACAATACCGATAATGATTCCCTGAAAGGGGCGATCTCAGCCAAATTAGGAGGTGAATATTTACAGTTTAATGATTTTACCAATGCTTCAAATTATCTATTGGAAAGTCTGTCCATCAACAGAGGCAACAACAATACCTCCGGCCTGTTAACGACCTTAATAAATTTAGGAACCCTAAACCTGAAACAAGGACGGTTAATCCTTGCCGAACGTCAATTGATGGAAGCAAGCGTTATGGCCAAGGAATTGGATAATAAACATGAACTCTTACGGTATTACGACCGAATGAAGCAACTGGACTCCACCAAAAGACGCTTTGACCGCGCTTTTGTCTGGCAGCGCGAATATTACAGTTTAAAGGAACGGTTAGACCGAAAACAGGTTTCATTAAGCAGGGACAGTTTAAGTCCTGATGCCATTTACGACCACTTAGAAGGTCGTGATCCGCTTTTAATAGATGATTCCAATGCCCTGCTTCCCTCAGCCCCTGAAACCGGACTGGATGGACATACCCCCTTCAAATTGTTCTTTTATATTTTATTGGCCATTCTTATCATGGCCATTGTATTTATTGTAATGACCAATTCCAAACGCATGAACAACATGAAGTTGGTACAGAATCTGGAGGAAGAAAACCTGAAAGCCAAATTACAGTATGAAGCCAGCCTTGAACAAATAGCCCAGTTGGAAAACATTAATAATGTTAAAGACAAATTATTTTCAATTATTTCCCACGATTTAAAGGATTCGTTATCATCCATTAATGGTTTCATCGATTTGCTGAAGGATGATACCCTATCCAAGGAAGAGTTCGACAAATTAATCCCTGAATTGAGTGAAAATGCCAATAATGCCTCGCTCCTGCTCTTTAATCTTTTAAATTGGTCTAAATCCCAAATGCAGTCGCTAGAGCCCAAGCCCAGCCTGTTTGATATTCAGGAAGTTTTTGAAGATAAAATCAATCTGATTGAACAACGCATGGCTCAAAAGGGGATCCAACTGATAGACCATTCCCTGCGCGATTTTGCCTATGCCGATAGGAGCATGATTGAAATTGTGATTCAGAATTTGCTTGCCAATGCCTTAAAGTTTTGTAACAAAGGAGATACCATTACCGTGTCTAACCATATTAGCAATGGCAGTTGTATTTTAAGCATCGCCGATACCGGGGTGGGCATTTCCAAGGAGAACTTAAGTAAACTCTTTAAAGGCAGTTCTTACACTACAACGGGTACCCATAATGAAAAAGGCACTGGTTTAGGCTTGTCCATTTGTAAGGAGTTGGTAGAACTTAATAATGGTAAGATCTGGGTGGAAAGCACGTTAAACGTTGGCAGTACATTTTATGTTCAGCTTCCAAAATCTAAATCCGTTTAATAGGATCCTATACCTTCTTGGGCAAAAACACCTCTGCCAGCATACAACGCGCACTACCCCCCCCACAGGCTTCAATGGTGTCCAAAGAACTGGACATAATATGAGTATGTCTCTGCAAGCGTTGTATTTGTTGTTTGGTTAAGGCATTGTAGGCGGCCTGGCTCATCACCAAATAGCGGGTACTGTCTTCTCCTTTTACCTGTAACATATTTCCAGCAAAATGACTCACCTGGTCTTCGGTGATATCAATAATCTCCTTGCCGTCGTCTTTTAATTGTTTTACAACGGTTCTGCGTTCCTTCTGATCGTCAATACTTTGCAAACAAATAACGGCAAAGGTTTCCCCTATACACATCATGACATTCGTATGATAAATAGGTACGCGTGTCTCATTAACCGACTGGTAGGCGGTAAACATCACCGGCATATATTCAAAATCTTCACAAAACTCGATGAACAGTCCTTCATCTGCACGAGCCGACAGGGCACAATAGGCCTTTCGGTTAACGCGGTCCAATACCGCACTTCCCGTTCCTTCAAGAAAAACACCTTCATCTTCGGCACTGGTATAATCTATAATATTATGGATCACAAAACCCTTATCTTCCAGAATTTGAAATACATCCTCCCGCCGTTCCAAACGCCTATTTTCAGCGAACATCGGATAAATCGCTATATCGCCGTTTTCATGAAAAGACACCCAATTATTCGGGAAAATGGAATCCGGGGTATCAAATGCCCCGGTATCGCTAATCACAATAACCTGAACCCCGATTTGCTCTAACTTTTCAACATAGGTATCAAATTCCAGTTGTGCCCGGGTATTAATGGTTTCGGGTAAAACATGTTCTAGCTCCTTTTGATAGAAGTTATTAATGGCCGTTTGCTCATTCATCCTGTAATTTATAGGACGAATCATTAAAACCGTATTTGTAATTTGTTCCATGAGTCTTGGTGACCTCTACAAACAAGAGGTCTTTTTTAGTATTACAACGCATTAATTAATTTAAAAACCACAGCATCCGCATCAGATGAATCGATTAATCCCGGATAAGCGGCAAGGTGGTACAGCGCAACAGGCCTTCCTGCTTCCCTATTTCGGCATAGGGGACTTCTTCAACGGTAAACCCCTGTTGTCTTAACCAGGTATTCAGGCGTGTAAATCCCTGTTCACTGATGATAACATCGTCTGAAATGGAAAACACATTGCTATACATATCATACATCTCGTCTTTGGTAATCTCAAAAACATGATCTTTTCCAAAGAAATCGACCAACCACTGGTATTCCTCTTCCTTTAGGAATCCGTTTTTATGAATTATGGCTTTCCCTTTCCCCAATGGATTGAAACAGCAGTCCAGGTGTAAGGCATTTTCTCTTGGATCGGTATTCGATTTCCGCAATTCGAAGGATTTAACGGTTTTATCCGGAAACAAGTCCTGAATGGCTGCTACCGCTTCCCGATTGGTTCTGGCAGTAATGTATTCCGCATAATCTGCTCCGGAATACACGCCCACAAAGATATAATCATTCCAAGGCATGACATCACCGCCTTCAACGTGGCAAGCTTCCGGTAGAACAATTCTGTTTGCTCTATCTACCTGATCCCAGACATATCTTATGGCTTCCACCTCATCTTCGCGATCGGGCAAAATATTAGCCCTGATGATTTTATCCTCGATGACAAAGGCGATATCCCGGGAAAATATTTGGTTACAATCCTCAATGACATTGGGTCTGTAAACAGTAACGTCATATTTTTTGAATACTGCAGCAACGGCCTCCATTTCCAAAATCATATCCTCCTCCCTGGGGTAGGTCCCGTTTAGGACATGCTGAATGCTTTTGGGATCATAACAGTCTTCAACTTTAGGTATGGGCCCATTACTTTTTGCCGTACCTAAAATCACAGCCCTTAACCTGGAGGTTTCGTTTTTTATGTTGAGTTTTAGCATAAATTTTACCGGCTCGATTTAAAAGTCAAAACTAAGGATAATTAATCCGCTTTTAGAAATAAATTTACGAATAATGACCAAAAAAAGGAAAAGCTTCATGACATTAACATGAAGCTTTATGATGGTATAAATTCAAGGTCTTATCGTTTATCTATTGGAACAAATGAGCGTGCTGTTTTTCCTACATACAGTTGTCTCGGCCTACCGATAGGTTCCTTATTTAATCGCATTTCAAACCATTGGGCAATCCATCCCGGTAAGCGTCCCAGTGCGAACATGACGGTAAACATATCTGTGGGAATCCCTAAAGCACGATAAATAATACCGGAGTAAAAATCGACATTGGGGTATAGTTTTCGATCCACAAAGTACTGATCTTCCAGGGCTTCCTTTTCGAGCCCTTTGGCGATATCTAAAATGGGATCATCAATACCTAAGTCATCCAGAACGTCATCGGCTGCTTTTTTAATGATACGTGCTCTGGGGTCGAAGTTCTTATAAACACGGTGTCCGAAGCCCATTAATCGGAAGGGATCATCTTTATCCTTGGCCTTGGCCATATATTTTTTGGTATCTCCTCCATCTTCCTTAATGGCTTCCAGCATTTCCAGTACAGCCTGATTAGCCCCGCCGTGAAGTGGACCCCACAAGGCGGAAATTCCGGCAGAAAGGGAAACAAACAATCCGGCATGCGATGAACCGGTAATTCTGACCGTTGATGTCGAACAGTTTTGCTCATGATCGGCATGCAGAATTAAAAGTTTGTTCAGAGCCTCTACAATAACCTTATTCTGAACATATTCTTCATTGGGCTGCTTAAACATCATTTTAAGAACATTCTCCACGTAGTCCAGATTCTTGTCCCCATAATCCAAGGGTAGTCCGTGTTTTTTTCTAAACGTCCACGCAACAAGTACAGGAAATTTTCCTATGATTCTTACAATGGCCTTATACGCCTCTTGCTCGGAATTGACATTGACAGAGGAGGGATTAAACGCTGTCAAGGCACTGGTTAAGGAGGATACAATTCCCATTGGATGCGCCGATTTTGGAAAGGCATCTACAATTTTCCTAACGTCGTCATCTACAACCGAGTACGATTTAATGTCGTTATAGAACTTCTCATATTGCTCCTGAGTGGGAAGTTCACCAAAAATAAGCAAATAAGCCACTTCAAGGAAACTGGCTTTTTCTGCTAATTCTTCAATAGAATACCCCCTGTATCTCAGTATTCCATTCTCACCGTCAAGAAAGGTGATTTTACTTTTACAGGATCCGGTGTTTTTATAACCCGCATCTAACGTAATGATACCCTTTGTTGCACTTCTCAATGATGAAATATCTATTGCAACTTCATTTTCTGTTCCAGTAATTAGTGGGAATTCGTAGTTTTGACCATCTATCGCAATGGTAGCTGTTTTTGCCATAAGTTTAAGTAAATTTATGTTATTACGCAGAACGCTAAGTTACGAAATATCTCCCTATTTTTAAAGCCGGTTCGCCGGATTTAGACCTTTTTGAATATTATTTAAATTGAGTTAAAATAAAATAGCGATTGCTCAAAAAAACAACCGCTATCAAAAATTCAAAAATGTGTTTTTATTTTACTTTAAAGGCTTTTTCTTGTGGAAAATAGGCCACATCATCAAGTTCTTCTTCAATACGAAGCAATTGGTTGTATTTCGCCATTCGATCACTACGTGACGCAGAACCGGTCTTGATCTGACCACAGTTTAAGGCTACTGCCAAATCGGCGATAGTATTATCTTCCGTTTCTCCTGAACGATGGGACATCACTGAGGTATAGCCTGCATTTTTAGCCATATTCACGGCTGCAATAGTTTCGGTTAAGGACCCTATTTGGTTTACCTTAATTAATATGGAATTGGCTATGCCGTTTTCGATCCCTCGAGAAAGGCGTTCTACGTTGGTAACAAATAAATCATCACCCACTAATTGCACTTTATCCCCAACCAATTCGGTAAGGTATTTCCAACCCTCCCAGTCATTTTCGTCCATACCATCTTCAATGGAAATAATGGGATACTTTGCTACCAACTCCGACAAATAATCCGCCTGCTCCTTACTGGTTCTTACCTTTCCTGTGTCGCCTTCAAACTTGGTGTAATCATATTTACCGTCCACATAAAACTCTGCCGAAGCACAATCCAATGCAATTTTTACCTCATCTCCAAAGGCATAGCCTGCATTTTGAACCGCTTTTGCTATGGTTTCGATCGCATCTTCCGTACCATCCAAAGTCGGTGCAAATCCCCCCTCATCACCTACGGCCGTACTTAAGCCGCGATCATGCAATACTTTTTTCAAATGATGGAATATTTCGGTTCCCATTTGCATGGCATGCGTAAAGTTTTTTGCTTTAACGGGCATGATCATAAACTCCTGAAACGCAATTGGCGCGTCACTATGCGATCCTCCATTGATGATATTCATCATGGGAACCGGTAAAGTATTTGCGGACACCCCTCCAACATATCTGTATAACGGCAATCCCAACTCCCCAGCTGCTGCTTTGGCCACAGCCAAAGAAACACCCAGAATGGCATTGGCTCCTAATTTTGATTTATTTGGAGTTCCATCCAAATCGATCATGATCTGATCGATGAGGTTTTGCTCAAAAACCGAAATACCCAGTAAGGCATCGGCTATGGTGGTATTTACATTTTCCACTGCTTTTAACACGCCTTTACCCATGTAGGCAGGTCCTCCATCTCTAAGTTCAACCGCTTCGTGTTCTCCTGTAGACGCTCCCGAGGGTACCGCAGCCCTACCCAAAACATTGTTTTCGGTAATGACATCGACCTCCACGGTGGGGTTCCCTCTTGAATCTAATATTTGTCTTGCATGAATATTTAATATAGCACTCATAATTGGTTTGATTATAAACTGTTAACAGCTCAAATTTACGACTTAATCTTAGCATTATAGTCCTAATTTTGGACAAATACCTAAAAAAAGCATCTATAACGTTTTAGTGAAATCTGAGGATAATTTTATGGATTTATTCTACTAATGACAGTTTACTTTTTTTGATATTTTCAATAAACTGATCAAACAGGTACGACGAATCATGTGGCCCCGGACTGGCTTCGGGGTGGTATTGTACCGAAAAACAATTTTTATGTTTCATGGCCAATCCTGCTATGGTATCATCGTTAAGATGAACATGCGTTATTTGGAGTTCGTCATGCTTTTCGGCTTCTTCTCTATTCACGGCAAAACCATGGTTTTGTGAAGTGATCTCTCCTTTTCCCGTAATCAAGTTTTTAACGGGATGGTTGATTCCCCTGTGCCCATGATGCATCTTATAGGTAGACACCCCATTGGCAAGGGCAATGATCTGATGCCCGAGGCAAATCCCAAATAAAGGCAAATCCCGTTTGATTATTTCCCTGGCCAGGGCTTGTGCCTCCTTTAAGGGTTCCGGGTCGCCGGGACCATTGGACAAGAAATACCCGTCCGGCTGAAAGGCCTCCAGGTCTTCAAACCTGGCATTATAAGGAAACACCTTAATATAGACATCCCGGCTTGCAATACAGCGCAGGATATTCTTTTTTATTCCTATATCCAAAGCGGCAACCCTGTAGGTGGCTCTTTCATCTCCAAAATAATACGGTGCCTTGGTAGACACTTTTGAAGCCAACTCCAAACCTTCCATATTGGGCACCTCTGCCAATTCTTTTTTCAGCCGTTCAATTTGATCCACTTCGGTGGATATAACGGCGTTCATAGCCCCATTATCCCGAATGTAACTCACCAAGGCTCTTGTATCGACATCTGAAATGGCCAATAGGTTATTTTTGTCCAGGAAGGCTTCCAGGGAATCATCGGCACTGACCCTTGAATACTCATAACTGAAATTTTTCACAATGAGTCCGGCAATTTTAATGGAATCGGACTCCACTTCATCCACATGGGTGCCATAGTTGCCAATATGTGCATTGGTGGTTACCATTAATTGCCCATAATACGACGGGTCTGTAAAGATTTCCTGATAACCGGTCATACCCGTATTAAAACAAACCTCACCGAATGAAGTGCCTTGTTTATTACCTACTGCTTTACCGTGAAAAATAGTGCCATCTGCAAGGAGAATGATGGCTTTTTGTCTTTTTTGATATTTCATATGTTTATTTAAATTCAAAAAGTTCCTGCCGGGCAGGAATGAAGTTTTACAAAATTGCATAAAAAAAAGGATAAACTAAAATAGTTTATCCTTTATATGTTAAACGTTTATCAACATTTACTCTTCTTCCTCATTTGAAGATGTCGTCTCTACCGGAGCAGCGGCAGCAGGCTTGGAGCCTCCTCTTCGACTTCTTCTGGTGGTTTTCTTTTTAGGTTTATCGGCATTGTAAATGTCGTTGTAATCTACAAGCTCGATCATGGCCATATCGGCATTATCTCCCAAACGATTTCCAAGCTTTATGATTCGCGTGTACCCTCCTGGTCGATCCCCAATTTTAGCGGCAACATCCCTGAACAATTCGGTTACCGCCTCTTTTTGTCTTAACCTGCTAAAAACGATCCGTCTGTTATGGGTGGTATCTTCTTTGGATTTCGTTAAGATGGGCTCTACGAATTGTTTTAAGGCTTTGGCTTTAGCCACCGTTGTATTAATTCTTTTATGTTCAATTAATGAACAGGCCATATTCGCCAACATAGACTTTCTATGCGGGGCCTTTCTTCCCAGGTGGTTGAATTTTTTTCCGTGTCTCATGACATTTGTGTTAAACCTTTATCTTGCTACAATCCCTTTTTCCGGGGAGAGCAAACTATAAAGGAGTTAGAATTAATTAATCTTTATCTAATTTATATTTGCTTAAATCCATACCGAAGTTCAAACCTTTAACACTGACTAGTTCCTCTAGCTCCGTCAAAGATTTTTTACCGAAATTACGGAATTTCATTAAGTCGTTTTTGTTAAAGGACACCAGGTCCCCTAAGGTATCCACTTCAGCAGCTTTTAAACAGTTCAGTGCTCTTACGGAAAGATCCATATCGATCAACTTCGTTTTAAGCAACTGCCTCATGTGAAGTGATTCTTCGTCATAGGTTTCCGTTTGTGCGATTTCATCGGCTTCCAGAGTAATACGCTCATCAGAGAATAACATGAAGTGATGAATTAAGGTTTTAGCGGCCTCGGTTAACGCATCCTGAGGAGTAATAGAACCATCGGTGATGATTTCAAAAACCAATTTTTCGTAATCTGTTTTTTGCTCAACACGATAGTTTTCTATACTGTACTTAACATTTTTTATCGGGGTATAGATGGAATCCGTAAAAATAGTTCCAATGGGCGCCGACGCTTTCTTGTTTTCTTCGGCAGGCACATATCCTCTACCCTTTTCGATGGTGATCTCGATGTTGAAATTCACCTTGGGATCCAAATTACAAATAACCTGTTCTGTATTGAGTACCTGGAATCCCGAAATAAACTTTTGAAAATCACCAGCTAATATCTGTTCCTGACCAGAAATTGATATGGACACCGATTCGTTATCGATATCGTCAATTTGTCTTTTAAAACGAATTTGCTTTAAATTTAGGATTATTTCAGTAACATCTTCCACCACTCCGGCAATTGTAGAAAATTCATGATCTACGCCTTCAATTCTAACCGATGTTATTGCAAAACCTTCCAGGGAAGACAATAAAACTCGTCTTAATGCATTTCCTACTGTTAATCCATACCCAGGTTCTAAAGGACGAAATTCAAATTTCCCTTCAAAATCTGTTGAATTAATCATGATTACTTTGTCCGGCTTTTGAAAATTAAATACTGCCATATTTGAGATTTGTATCTGTTATTATTTAGAATATAATTCGACTATAAATTGTTCATTTATGTTTTCCGGAATTTGGATTCTAGCCGGAACTGAAACGTATGTTCCTTGCTTGGTTTCATTATTCCAGGTAATCCATTCATAAATGTGATTTGAATTGGAAAGAGAATTATCAATAGATTCAAGTGATTTAGATTTTTCTCTAACAGCCACCACATCTCCGGCTTTCAATTGGTAAGAAGGAATGTTAACCAAATTACCGTTTACCGTTATGTGTCTGTGAGAAACCAATTGTCTTGCTGCACTTCTGGAAGGTGCAATACCCATTCTGTATACCACATTATCCAATCTGGACTCACAAAGTTGTAACAATACTTCACCTGTAATGCCCTGAGCACTTCTCGCCTTTTTAAATAAATTTCTAAATTGGCGCTCTAAAATACCGTAAGTATATTTCGCTTTTTGTTTTTCCTGCAACTGGATTGCATATTCGGATCTCTTACCACGTCTTCTGTTGTTTCCGTGTTGACCCGGAGGGTAATTTCTTTTTTCAAAAGACTTATCGTCTCCAAAAATAGCTTCGCCAAACTTACGCGCTATTTTAGTTTTAGGACCAGTATATCTTGCCATTTTTAAATTGAGTTTTAAGAGCGATTATGAATTAAGGTCTTAATCTTATCCTTCGATAACCGTTAATCTCTTGTTGATACTTGTTATTAACTATTTTCTATTATTAAAATAAACTGAAAGGTGTTCAGCTTAAACTCTTCTGCGTTTTGGAGGTCTGCACCCGTTGTGCGGAAGTGGCGTAACATCGATGATTTCTGTTACTTCTATTCCCGCATTATGAATAGACCGAATAGCAGATTCTCTACCATTACCGGGGCCTTTCACATAAACCTTTACCTTTTTCAATCCGGCTTCCAATGCTACGGAAGCAGCATCTTCAGCAGCCAACTGAGCGGCATAGGGGGTGTTTTTCTTGGAACCTCTAAATCCCATTTTACCGGCAGACGACCATGAAACCACATCGCCTTTTTTATTGGTAAGGGAGATAATAATGTTGTTAAATGAAGCTGCTATATGGGCTTCGCCCATTGCGTCTACAATAACTTTACGTTTTTTTGTACTTGTTTTTGCCATGTTCTTTTAGTTTCTAGTTGTTAGTTTTTAGTTATTGGAATCCTAAACTTTTACATTTCGGGCAGATTCTTCTAACGTCCAAATACTAATGACTAATGACTATTGTTTTAATGATTATTTAGTTGCTTTCTTTTTGTTAGCAACTGTTTTTCTTCTACCTTTTCGTGTTCTGGAATTATTTTTGGTACGCTGACCTCGTAAAGGAAGTCCAGATCTATGACGAATACCTCTGTAACATCCAATATCCATTAAACGCTTAATGCTCAATTGGGTTTCAGACCGTAATTCACCTTCAATGGTATAAGACCCTACAGCTTCACGGATTGCACCAATCTCGTCGTCTGTCCAATCTTGTACCTTAGTGTTTTCGTCTACTTTAGCGGTCGCTAAAATCTCTTTTGCTCTACTTTTACCAATACCATAGATATAGGTTAAGGAGATAGCACCTCTTTTGTTTTTTGGTATGTCTACACCTGCAATTCTTGCCATAATTACCCTTGTCTTTGTTTAAATCTAGGATTCTTTTTGTTTATTACGTAAAGTCTGCCTTTTCTACGCACAATTTTACAATCTGCGCTTCTTTTCTTTACTGATGCTCTTACTTTCATAATGCTTTGATTTATGATGCACGATTTACGATTGAGAAAACCTTATTTCTAAAACCGTAGGCCGTATTTCTAAAATTTAATATCTATACGTTATACGAGCCTTTGTTAAATCGTAAGGACTCATTTCTAATTTTACTTTATCTCCCGGTAACAACTTGATGTAATGCATCCGCATTTTACCGGAAATATGCGCCGTCACAATATGACCATTTTCCAGTTCAACGCGAAACATAGCATTGGATAATGCTTCGATAATTGTTCCATCTTGTTCGATTGCTGCTTGTTTTGCCATAGTTTATCTATATTAAGCTACTGCTTTTCTATTTTTACCAGTTTTCATCAAGCCGTCATAATGTCTGTTCAACAGATACGCATTGATCTGTTGCATCGTGTCAATTGCAACTCCAACCATAATTAAAAGTGACGTTCCCCCAAAAAACAAGGACCATCCTTGCTGCACGTTCATTAACTTAACAATAAATGCAGGGAATACCGCAATTAATGCTAAGAATATAGAACCCGGCAGGGTAATCTGGGACATTATTTTATCCAAATATTCAGAGGTTTCCGATCCAGGTCGAATGCCGGGAATAAACCCACCACTTCGCTTTAAATCATCGGCCATTTTATTGGTAGGAACGGTAATTGCCGTATAAAAGTAGGTAAATACAATAATTAAAAGTGCAAATACCAGATTATACCAAAATCCGAAAATATCCGAAAATTGTGTTTGCATCCATGTCCCCACAGTGGTTTCTTTTAAAAATGACGATCCCCCTATTAAACCGGGCACAAACATGATGGCTTGCGCAAATATAATGGGCATAACACCGGAAGCATTTAACTTTAAAGGAATATACTGTCTGGATCCGGCCATAACGTTTCGTTCATAACCCCCGGATGCCGTTCTTCTGGCATATTGTACGGTCACTTTTCTAACGGCCATCACCAATAATATGGATAATAAAATAATGACAAACCAAATGACCAGTTCAAAAAGAATAAGCATCACATTATTCCCGTCCAGTCGTGTTGCCGCGTTTTGAATAAACGCTTGAGGCATTCTTGCTATGATTCCCACCATGATTAACAGGGAAATACCATTACCAATACCTTTATCTGTAATTTTCTCTCCTAACCACATGGCGAAAATACATCCTGTAACCAGGATGATCACCGACGAAAAATAGAATAATCCACCGGTACCCAGTAAGAATGCGGATTGGGGAATACCCAATGCGGGTAAACTCGCCAAATAACCAGGGGCTTGCAATAAACAAATGGCAATGGTTAACCATCGCGTAATTTGTGTGATTTTCTTTTGGCCACTGGCACCCTCTTTCTGCAGCTTTTGCAAATACGGAATCGCTATTCCCATTAACTGAACCACAATGGAGGCAGAAATGTAAGGCATGATACCCAGGGCAAACACTGATGCATTTGCAAAAGCTCCACCCGTAAACGCATTAAGTAACCCTAATATACCGCTTTCTGTACTATCTGCTAAACCACTTAACTGTTCGGCATCAATACCGGGTAGTACCACCTGTGCACCAAATCGGTAAACTAACAACAGACTCAACGTCACGATGATTCTGTTTCTCAGTTCTTCGATTTTCCAAACATTCTTTATAGATTCTATAAACTTCATGTAATGTAAAGTCTTATAATGTTATTGCTTCTCCTCCTGCAGCTTCTATAGCAGCTTTTGCCGAAGCAGAAAATTTATGGGCTGATACTTTTAATTTGGCCTTCAATTCACCGCGTCCCAATATTTTAACAAGATCATTTTTCCCGGCCAAACGATTGGTAAACAATGTTTCAAAATCTACGGTGTCCTTCACTTTTTTATCATCGACCAATTGTTGTAAGGTGTCTAAATTAACTCCTTGATATGCCACACGGTTAATATTAGTGAACCCAAATTTAGGCACACGTCTTTGCAGTGGCATTTGGCCTCCTTCAAAACCTATTTTCTTGGAATATCCGGAACGTGACTTAGCCCCTTTGTGCCCACGCGTTGCCGTACCGCCTTTACCAGAACCCTGGCCTCTGCCTATTCGTTTGCCTTGATGTTTTACTGAACCTTCTGCAGGTTTTAAATTACTTAAATCCATTTTTTCAGTCTATATTTTTAAGCTTCTTCAACAGAAACTAAATGTGAAACTTTCGCAATCATACCCAAAATGTTTGGCGTTGCTTCGTGTTCTTTAACCTGACCTATCTTTTTAAGACCCAGAGCTTCTAAAGTTCTTTTCTGTCTTAATGTGCGATTGATAGCGCTCTTAACTTTTGTTACTTTAATCTTTCCCATTTCTGATGTTTTTTACGCATTAAAAACCTTTTCAAGTGAAATACCCCTGTCCCGAGCTATGATATGCGCATCTCTTAACTGCAATAAGGCATCAAAAGTGGCTTTAACCACGTTGTGTGGATTGGAAGAACCCTGAGATTTTGACAATACGTCATGAACTCCCACTGCTTCCAATACGGTTCGTACAGCACCACCGGCAATCACTCCGGTACCGGGAGCCGCAGGAATGATATTTACCCTTGCTCCACCATATTTACCTTTTTGCTCGTGTGGTACAGTTCCTTTTCGAATAGGTATTCTCACTAAGTTTTTCTTAGCATCCTCTACAGCCTTGGCAATGGCACTGGCCACATCCTTAGACTTCCCTAAACCCTGGCCCACAACACCGGCTTCATCTCCAACAACAACAATAGCTGAAAAGCCGAATGCTCTACCACCTTTGGTTACTTTTGTAACTCTTTGTACACCAACTAAACGATCTTTTAGATCTAATCCACCTGGTTTTACTAATTCTGCACTTTTATATTTCTGAAACATATTTTCTTTAGAATTTAAGTCCTGCTTCTCTAGCTCCGTCGGCTAACGATTTAACTCTACCATGATATAAATAGCCTCCTCTATCAAAAGCAATGGCATCTACACCCGCTTTTAACGCTTTTTCAGCCACGGCTTTACCCACAAGGGCTGCAACTTCAGATTTGGTTGCTTTAGCAGTATCTATATCCTTATCTCTGGAAGATGCTGCAGCAATGGTTTTCCCATTTACATCATCAACGATTTGAGCATAAATTTCTTTATTACTTCTGTAAACAGATAATCGCGGTCTTGTCTCGGTACCGGAAACAACCTTTCTAATTCTGTTTTTTATTCTTATTCTTCTTTCGTACTTTGTCAATGCCATAACGTAATTATTAAGCTGATTTACCTGCTTTTCTTCTTATTTCTTCACCAACAAACTTGATTCCTTTTCCTTTGTAAGGTTCAGGTTTTCTAAAACTGCGGATCTTGGCGGCAACCTGACCGACAAGTTGTTTATCGTGAGACGTTAATTTCACAACAGGATTCTTTCCTTTTTCTGAAACGGTCTCAATCTTTACTTCCGGAGCAATGTCTATTAATATGTTGTGCGAAAACCCTAAGGCCAAATCTAATTTTTGTCCCTGGTTGCTGGCTCTATAACCAACACCAACCAACTCTAACTGCTTGGTCCATCCTTTGGTTACGCCCACGATCATATTGTTTATTAAGGCTCTATATAAACCATGCTTCGCCTTTTGGTCTTTGGTTTCCGAAGCACGTGCAACTAACACGTTACCATCTTCAACTTTTATCGCAACAGAATCGTAAGGTTGTGTTAATTCGCCTAATTTTCCTTTTACAGTAATAACGTTATTGCTGACGTCTACTGTTACACCTTCTGGAATGGCTACTGGATTATTTCCTATTCTTGACATTTCTTTACGGTTTTATATTAGTAAACGTAGCACAAAACTTCACCACCTACATTTTCTCTTTTGGCTTGTTTACCAGTCATCACTCCATGAGAGGTCGACACGATGGCAACACCAAGACCGTTAAGAATTCTAGGCAATTCATTAGCACCGGCATACTTTCGTAAACCTGGTTTACTAACCCTTTGAAGTTTCTTAATTACGGGTTCTTTTGTTTCCTTGTTGTACTTTAGCGCTATCTTAATAGAGCCTTGTACCGTTGAATCATCAAACTTATAACTTAAAATATATCCCTGATCGAATAATATTTTAGTTATGTCCTTTTTTAAATTAGATGCAGGGATTTCAACCACTCTGTGATTCGCACGCACTGCGTTTCTAATTCGAGTAAGATAATCCGAAATTGGATCTGTATACATATTTATTAATTTGCGGTTGTGGTTTTCAATACCGTCTCTCGGTCCCGAACCTTCAACCCGTTTATAATTCTTTTTTTTACCAGCTGGCTTTTTTAACACCCGGAATTAGACCCTGATTGGCCATTTCCCTGAACGTGACACGAGAAATTCCAAACACTCTCATGTATCCTTTAGGTCTTCCTGTTAACTTACATCTATTATGCTGACGTATTGGGGAAGCATTTTTAGGCAGCTTTTGTAAGGCATCATAATCGCCAGCTTCTTTCAAAGCTTTGCGTTTTGCCGCGTATTTAGCCACTATTTTTGCTCTTTTTACCTCACGGGCTTTCATTGATTCTTTAGCCATATCTTAATTTCTTTTAAAAGGTAACCCTAATTCCGTTAATAATGATTTTGCTTCTTTATCTGTTTCCGCAGATGTGACAAAAGTAATATCCATACCAGAAATTCGATTAACCTTATCGATATTAATTTCTGGAAAAATAATTTGTTCGGTAACGCCTAAATTGTAGTTACCACGACCATCAAATCCGGTTGCTTTTACCCCGTTAAAGTCTCTAACACGTGGTAAGGCAGAGGTAACCAATCGATCCAAAAACTCATACATTTTCTCTCCCCGTAAAGTTACTTTAGCCCCAATAGGCATCCCTTTACGCAATTTAAAAGATGCCACATCCTTTTTTGAAATGGTCTGTATAGCCTTTTGTCCGGATATGATGGTTAATTCTTCTACAGCGTAGTCAATTAACTTTTTATCTGCAACTGCAGCGCCAACGCCCTTAGATATCACTATCTTTTTAAGCTTAGGAACCTGCATCACATTTTTATATCCAAATTCATCTGTAAGAGCAGCAATTACCCTGCTTTTATACTCTTCCTTAAGTCTTGGTGAATATGCCATAACTATATTACTTCATTAGATTTTGTTGAAAACCTCACTTTCTTATCGCCTTCCATTCTGAATCCAACTCGGGTTGCCTCTCCTTTAGAGGTTAACAACGCTAAATTAGACACATGTATAGGCGCTTCTTTTTCAATAATACCACCTTGAGGATTCTGTGCGCTTGGTTTCGTGTGTTTCTTAACCATGTTCACTCCTTCCACGATGGCTTTGTGATCGTCTTTAAATACTTTTTGCACTTTACCTTCAGCACCTTTGTGGTCTCCGGCGATAACGCGCACGGTATCTCCTGTTTTTATTTTAAGTTTTCCCATCTTCATATTGGTCTTAGAGCACTTCCGGTGCCAATGATACAATTTTCATGAATTGTTTATCACGAAGTTCTCTTGCAACAGGTCCAAACACCCGGGTACCTCTCATTTCTCCTGTAGGATTTAAAAGGACACAGGCATTATCATCGAATCTGATGTAGGATCCGTCCGGACGCCTTACTTCTTTTACGGTACGTACTACAACTGCAGTAGAAACAGCACCTTTTTTTATGTTTCCATTGGGCGTTGCATCTTTTACGGAAACAACAATTTTATCGCCTACAGAGGCATATCTTCTTTTAGTACCACCCAGAACACGAATCGTTAAAACTTCTTTTGCTCCGGTGTTATCTGCTACCTTAAGTCTTGTTTCTTGCTGTACCATAATTACTTCGCTCTTTCAATTATTTCAACTAATCTCCAACACTTGGATTTACTCAAAGGTCTTGTTTCCATAATCTTTACAGTATCTCCAATATTGCAGTCATTTTTTTCGTCGTGCGCCACATACTTCTTTGTTTTTAACACGAACTTACCATACATAGGGTGCTTTACTTTTTTAACCTCAGAAACTACAATAGATTTCTGCATTTTGTTACTTGTAACAACGCCTATACGTTCTTTTCTTAAATTTCTTGTTTCCATCTTTCAGCAGAATTATTGTAATTCTCTTTTAGTTAATTCGGTTGCAATTCTTGCCACTGTTCGTCTTACCGTACGCAGTTGAATTGGATTTTCTAAAGGAGATATGGCATGAGCCAATTTCAGGTCTGCATAACTCTTTTTTGTCTCACCAAGTTTTTCCTGTAACTCAGCTGTTGATAATTCTTTAATTTCTGATTGTTTCATCTGTAATCTTAATGTTTTTGTTTTGGTCAGATGTCATTCGCAATTCTAATTTTTAATTACATTAGGAATTGCTCATTTCATAATATCAAATAAATTATGCTTCGTAATCTCTCGCAATTATAAACTTAGTTTTTACCGGTAGTTTCTGTGCTGCTAAACGCAAAGCTTCCTTTGCGGTATCCAAAGGCACACCACCGATTTCAAATAAAATACGTCCAGGTTTTACAACGGCTACCCAATACTCAACAGCACCTTTACCTTTACCCATACGTACCTCCAAAGGCTTTTTGGTTATGGGTTTATCCGGAAATATTTTAATCCATAACGACCCTTCCCTTTTCATATAACGTGTAGCTGCAATACGTGCTGCTTCTATCTGACGGGAAGTTATGAATGTTGAATCCAATGCTTTTATACCAAAGGTACCGTATGCCAGTTGATTCCCTCTTTGGGAAACCCCCTTCATGCGACCTTTTTGTTGCTTACGAAATTTTGTTCTTTTAGGCTGTAACATTTTCTTTTACTTTAAAAAATTACTTTCTACGACGCGGTGTTTTTCCACGTCCTCCTCCTCCTTTTCCTTGCTTCTTGGATAACCCAACAAGCGGAGAAAGTTCTCTTTTACCATACACTTCGCCTTTCATAATCCATACTTTAACACCTAACCGACCATAAGTGGTATGGGCTTCTACTAAAGCATAATCAATATCGGCTCTGAATGTTGACAATGGAATACGTCCTTCTTTATAGTGCTCACTACGTGCCATTTCAGCACCATTTAAACGACCACTAATTTGAATTTTGATTCCTTCAGCATTCATACGCATAGTAGCAGCAATCGCCATTTTTATGGCACGTCGGTATGAAATACGATTTTCAATTTGACGGGCAATACTTGATGCTACTAAAAAGGCATCGAGTTCAGGTCTTTTAATCTCAAAAATGTTAATCTGAACCTCTTTACCGGTAATTTTTTTAAGCTCTTCCTTTAACTTGTCTACCTCTTGACCGCCTTTACCGATAATGATACCTGGTCGGGCAGTAGTGATAGTAACGGTTACAAGTTTAAGGGTTCTTTCAATAATTACCCTACTCACACTAGCTTTGGCTAGACGTACGTGAACGTACTTTCTTATTTTATCGTCTTCGGCAAGCTTATCGCCATAATCGTTTCCTCCATACCAGTTGGATTCCCATCCTCTGATAATTCCTAAGCGATTTCCGATTGGATTTGTCTTTTGTCCCATACTTCTACTATCTTAGCTTTGTGTGTTATTGTTAGCACCAACCACCAATGTAACGTGATTGGAACGTTTTCTAATTCTGTGTGCACGACCTTGCGGTGCCGGACGTAATCGTTTTAACATCGATCCGCCATCCACTCTAATTTCTTTCACGAATAATTCAGCCGATTCTACATCCACATCTTCGTTTTTCGATTGCCAGTTGGCAATCGCAGAAAGTAATAGTTTTTCTAAACGACCTGATGCTTCCTTTTGGTTGAATTTTAAAATGTTGAGGGCCTTTTCCACGCGCTCACCTCTTACCAAATCGGCAACTAAACGCATTTTTCTTGGTGATGTAGGACAGTTATTAAGCTTCGCAAAAGCCACTTCCTTTTTTGCTTCCTTAATAGCGTCTGCCATTTGTTTTTTACGACTTCCCATAGCTTACTACCTTTTACCTTTATTTTTAGCACCTGCATGCCCACGGAATGAACGTGTTGGTGAAAATTCTCCTAATTTATGCCCTACCATGTTTTCGGTTATATACACCGGAACAAATTGACGGCCATTATGAACTGCTATGGTTTGCCCAACAAAATCCGGTGTAATCATACTTGCTCTTGACCAAGTTTTGATGACTGATTTTTTATTGGCTTCAACATTTGCAGCCACTTTTCTTTCTAATTTATAATGAACGTAAGGTCCTTTTTTTAATGATCTTGCCATGTGTCTTATTTCTTTCTACGTTCTACAATATATTTATTACTAGCTTTCGATCTGGAACGCGTTCTGTAGCCTTTGGCCGGTATCCCTTTTCTTGATCTTGGGTGACCTCCGGAGGCCCGTCCTTCACCACCACCCATCGGGTGATCAACCGGGTTCATTACCACCGGTCTGGTACGTGGTCTTCTGCCTAACCATCGTGTTCTACCCGCTTTACCGGACACCATCAATTGGTGGTCGGAATTGGAAACAACACCTATGGTTGCCATACAGGTTACCAGTATTAAACGGGTTTCACCGGATGGCAATTTAATCGTGGCGAACTTACCATCCCTTGCCATTAATTGAGCAAAGGCACCGGCACTACGCGCCATAACAGCACCCTGACCCGGACGTAACTCCACACAGGAGATTATGGTTCCTAAAGGAATTTGACTCAACGGCATGGCATTTCCAATTTCCGGAGCAACGCCTTCATTCCCGGATACCACATTTTGCCCTACCTGTAAACCATTTTGAGCTATAATGTATCTTTTCTCACCGTCCTGATAATTCAGTAAGGCGATAAAAGCCGTTCTATTTGGATCGTATTCTATGGATTTTACCTCGGCAGGTATTCCCGTTTTATTACGTTTAAAATCGATAATACGATACTTTCTCTTATGACCACCGCCTATGTAACGCATGGTCATTTTTCCTTGACTGTTTCTACCACCAGACCTTTTATTCGGAGCTAATAAACTTTTCTCCGGCTTATCAGTAGTAATGGCGTCAAATCCATTAACTACTCTAAAACGCTGCCCTGGTGTGATTGGTTTTAATTTTCTTACTGACATTGTTGTCTAATTACAGGTTACTGTATAAATCAATCATTTCACCTTCCGCCAGTTGTACAATCGCCTTTTTAACGGCGTTTGTTTTACCATGTTGCATCCCCGTTTTTGTATAACGGGTCTTTCTTTCTGGACGGACATTTATAGTACGAACTTTTTCAACAGAAACCCCATAAGCAGCTTCAACTGCTTTTTTAATTTCTATCTTGTTCGCCTTTGGATTCACCGAAAACCAATAGCAATTCTTTAACTCGCTATCTGCTGTCGCCTTTTCCGTGATTATAGGTTTAATTAAGATACTCATGGTCTCTATTTACTTAAATTTGATTCAATTCCTTCTATAGCACCTTCTAAAAGTACTAATTGACTTGCATTTAAAATTTTGTAAGTGCTTAATTCTGAGTTTGTTATAACTTCAGAGCCTTTCAAATTACGCGATGACAAATATACATTATTATTTGACCCGCCCAACACAAACAAAGATTTTTTGTTTTCCAGATCCAGAGCCTTTAAAACCGCAGTGAAGTTTTTGGTTTTTGGAGCTTCAAAGTTGAAGTCCTCCAAAACAACAATAGCCTTTTCACTTGCTTTGATACTTAAAGCCGATCGACGTGCTAAACGCTTCAGGTTTTTGTTAAGCTTGAAGCTATAGTTTCTTGGTCTCGGACCAAAAATACGTCCACCACCTTTAAATACACCTGACTTTATACTCCCTGCTCTGGCCGTACCTGTTCCTTTTTGCTTTTTAATCTTACGTGTACTTCCGGTAATCTCATTTCTTTCCTTAGATTTATGAGTCCCTTGTCTTTGGTTTGCCAGATATTGCTTAACATCCAAATACACGGCATGATTATTAGGCTCAATAGCAAACACTTCCTGAGAAAGCTCTGCTTTTCTACCGGTGTCTTTTCCGTTTATATCTAAAACTGCTACTTTCATTATTTTCTAATAATTACATAAGCGTTCTTATGACCAGGCACACAACCTTTAACTACAATCAAATTCTTTTCGGCCACTACTTTTAAAACTCTTAAATTTTGAACTTTCACTTTTACGCCTCCCATTCTTCCGGCCATTTTCATGCCTTTGAATACTCGTGAAGGATAAGATGCCGCACCAATAGAACCCGGTGCCCTTAAACGGTTATGCTGCCCGTGGGTTGACTGTCCAACACCACCAAAACCATGGCGTTTAACCACCCCTTGAAAGCCTTTACCTTTCGATGTTCCTGCAATATCAACAAATTCACCTTCGTTGAAATGTGCTACGGTGATCGCGTCACCTAATTTGTACTCCTCATCAAAACCTTTAAATTCCACGACTTTGCGTTTTACAGAAGTACCCGCTTTTTTAGCATGACCTAAATCTGCTTTTGTAGCGCTTTTTTCTGTCGCGTCATCGAAACCAAGCTGCACAGCCTCATAGCCGTCAACTTCTTTGGTTCTGACTTGGGTAACGATACATGGTCCAGCTTCAATGACCGTACAAGGAATGTTTTTCCCGTTCTCATCGAAGATGCTGGTCATACCGATTTTTTTTCCAATTAACCCAGACATACTGATTTTTGATTTACGATTGTTGACCCTTTCGTTTTACTCAGGGCAGGTGTTCGATGTTTTTCTTATTCTAAATCGAAACCTTCAATCTTGTTAATACTTACTTTACTATTTAAAAAAACCTCAGGGACAAATACGTTTCGTCCCTGAAATGTATTTTTCCGTTTTTCCCGCGACCGCATCGGTGGGACATTTTATCCCCGCAAAAGCGGAGATCTCATAGAACTTTTCACCAAAATTTACACTTCGACTACGCTCAGTGTTTGTTCGGCTAAGACTTTCATGAAAAAGAAAGTCAAGTCCTCACTAAACTTTTATTTCAACTTCAACCCCACTAGGTAATTCCAGTTTCATCAAGGCATCAATGGTTTTTGATGATGACGAATAAATATCCAATAAGCGCTTAAAGGAGCTTAATTGAAATTGTTCTCTAGATTTCTTGTTGACGTGTGGTGAACGCAAAACAGTAAAAATTTTCTTGTGTGTTGGTAACGGAATTGGACCTGTTACCACAGCACCTGTACTTTTAACTGTTTTTACAATCTTATCGGCAGACTTGTCTACCAAATTGTGATCGTATGATTTTAATTTTATTCTGATTTTCTGACTCATGTTCTTAAATTATTAAGCTTCAACGCCTTTAGCTGCTTTAATGACTTCTTCAGATATATTTGAAGGTGTTTCGGCATAGTGTGAAAATTCCATTGTTGACGTTGCACGCCCAGATGACAATGTACGTAATGCGGTTACATAACCGAACATTTCAGACAATGGCACATCTGCCTTTACAACTTTAGCTCCCGCTCTGTCGCTCATATTATTGACTTGACCGCGACGACGGTTAAGGTCCCCTACAATATCACCCATATTTTCTTCAGGCGTAATCACCTCAAGTTTCATGATAGGTTCCATGATAACCGCTTTTGCAGATTTTGCTGCAGCTTTAAATCCAATTTTAGCGGCCAGTTCAAAAGACAGCTGATCGGAATCCACATCGTGATAGGATCCATCGGTAAGCGTCACCTTCATGGCATCGACTTCATATCCTGCCAATGGTCCATTGACCATAGCCATTCTAAATCCTTTTTCCACAGAAGGAATAAATTCCTTGGGTATGTTACCCCCCTTAATTTCGGAAACGAAATCAAGACCTTGCTTCCCTTCTTCGGCGGGTTCCAGCGTAAAGACAATATCTGCGAATTTACCACGTCCACCCGATTGTTTTTTGTAAACTTCTCTGTGATCCGCACGTTGGGTAATGGCTTCTTTGTACTCCACCTGAGGCTGACCCTGGTTGACTTCAACCTTGAACTCACGTCTCAATCGATCTACAATAATATCTAAGTGAAGCTCACCCATTCCTGAAATAATGGTCTGACCTGAAGCTTCATCGGTTCTAACGGTAAAGGTAGGATCCTCTTCAGCTAATTTAGAAAGGGCCATCCCTAATTTATCCACATCGGCCTTGGTTTTAGGCTCCACGGCAATACCAATTACGGGATCCGGGAAATCCATGGATTCCAATACTATAGGATGCTTTTCATCAGACATGGTATCTCCTGTCTTAATGTCCTTGAATCCTACTGCAGCTCCGATATCCCCGGCTTCAATAAAGTCGATGGCATTTTGTTTGTTGGAGTGCATTTGGTAAATGCGTGAAATACGCTCTTTCTTACCTGAACGGTTATTCAAGATGTAAGATCCTGCATCCAAACGCCCTGAATAGGCACGGAAGAAGGCTAAACGACCCACAAAAGGATCTGTAGCAATCTTAAAGGCTAAAGCAGAAAAAGGTTCTTTAGCATCCGGCTTACGAGATATGGGTTCTCCGGAATCCGGATCTGTTCCCATAATATTATCCCTGTCTAAAGGAGAGGGTAAGTAACGGCATACCGCATCCAATAAGAATTGAACACCTTTGTTTTTAAATGAAGATCCACAAATCATAGGAATGATGGCCATATCCATAACAGCAGCTCTTAGTGCAGCATGCACTTCTTCTTCTGTAATGGAATCTTCATCCTCCATAAATTTTTCTAAAAGATTTTCATCATAAGTAGCCACTTCTTCTATTAACAGTGCACGATACTTATGGGCTTCTTCTTTTAATTCCTCCGGTATATCGACAACATCAAACGTCGCCCCCTGTGTTTCATCATGCCATATTATGGCCCGGTTTTTTACCAGGTCTACAATCCCTTTAAAGTCCACCTCATCCCCGATGTTCAATACAATGGGAACGGCGTTAGACTTCAGCATATCTTTTACCTGTTGACAAACGGCCATGAAGTTAGCTCCCTGACGGTCCATTTTATTTACAAAACCAATACGCGGTACCTTGTAGTTATCGGCTAACCTCCAGTTGGTTTCAGACTGGGGTTCCACACCATCAACGGCGCTGAACAAAAAGACCAATCCATCCAACACACGTAACGAACGATTTACCTCAACCGTAAAGTCCACGTGACCCGGAGTGTCTATAATATTGAAATGATATCCTTTTGTATCCGGCGTTGGCTGACCGTTTTCCAAAGGGAAATTCCAGGTACATGTTGTTGCTGCCGAAGTTATGGTAATCCCTCTTTCCTGCTCTTGCTCCATCCAGTCCATGGTCGCTGCGCCATCATGAACTTCTCCTATTTTGTGAGATACCCCTGTATAATACAGGATACGTTCTGTAGTTGTTGTTTTACCTGCATCAATATGCGCAGCAATACCTATATTTCTTGTATATTTTAAATCTCTTGCCATGTCCTAATTAAAATCTAAAGTGAGAGAATGCTTTATTTGCTTCTGCCATTTTATGAGTATCCACTCGTTTCTTAACTGCTGCACCCTCTTCTTTGGCAGCTGCTAAAATTTCGGCGGCCAATCTTTGAGACATTGATTTTTCATTACGCTTGCGCGAATAACTAATCAACCATTTCATGGCAGTGGAAACCTTGCGATCAGGACGGATTTGCATTGGAATTTGGAAGGTTGCTCCCCCAACGCGACGGCTTCGTACCTCTACGTGGGGCATCACATTTGATAAGGCGTCTTTCCAAATTTCTAAAGCCGACTTTTCTTCATCAGTTTTTTTAGCATCTACAATATCGATGGCATCATAGAATACTTTAAAGGCTACAGACTTTTTACCATCCCACATCATGTTGTTCACGAAACGTGTCACCAACTGATCATTAAACCTGGGATCCGGTAAAAGTGGTCTTTTTTTAGCTTGTCTTTTTCTCATGTCTTCTTCTTAAAGTTTAATTACTTTTTAGGGCGTTTAGCACCGTACTTAGATCTACGTTGCGTTCTACCTTGCACACCAGCTGTATCCAAAGCACCACGCACAATATGATATCTAACTCCCGGTAAGTCTTTTACCCTTCCACCTCTAACCAATACTATCGAGTGCTCTTGTAAATTATGTCCTTCTCCGGGGATGTATGCGTTCACCTCATTACCATTGGTCAACCTTACCCTTGCTACTTTACGCATAGCCGAGTTGGGTTTCTTAGGTGTTGTCGTGTAAACACGAGTACATACGCCACGTCTTTGAGGACAGGAATTCAAAGCAGCCGATTTACTCTTCTTGGTTATTTTGGCTCTTCCTGTTCTTACTAATTGTGAAATTGTTGGCATAAATTATTATATAAATTTAAAAATCCTCTTATTAGAGGGCTGCAAAGGTAGAAATTAAAATGAATTATTCAAACCCTAAATCATTAATTTTTAAGCGAATCCAAAAATTACTTCAGACCCTATATTATAAGTCTCTATTTTCCGTTAGATTTACATGAAAATTCAGTTTTAATTAACGTGCAAATCAACGGTTTCTTTCTCCTTATAATCACTGTCCTTTTTTCGACAGGACTGGCCTCACAAAATTTGAAGCTAACCATTACCGGAAAAAATAAAGAAGAAACGACGCTCATAGAGACTTTGGGTTACCAGAAGAAGCACCTGGATTATCAATCCATTCTCAGCGAGATGGACTCGGTTCAACATACCCTGTACAAATTGGGCTATATTGAAAATAAATTGGAGTCCCTGGTAAAGGGCAGTGATTCGACCTTTACTTCCAAAATGCATTTAAAACGAAAATTCGACACCATATATATATATACGGACTTCATTAAAACGTTAAGGGATCCCATTTTGATGGAGGCCATATCGCCTTATGTTGAAGACCGGGTTTTAAGATTACCTCTAAAGGATGTCGAAAATACCTTATCGGTCATAAACTCCAGGATCGCTAAAAACGGCTTTCCGTTTACAGCACTAAAACTATCGGATATTGAGGTGGACCATAATACGCTAAGGGCTGAACTCATTATTGATCTCCGCGATAAAAAACGAACGATCAATGCCATTATCATTAAGGATTATGAAAAATTCCCAAAGTCCTACCTCAAGTACTATTTAAAGCTCAGGCCCAACCAGACCTTTGATTTGGCCTCCATTAAAAGCAAAACCGAAAGGCTGGACAATTTAAAATTTGCCAATCAGATAAAACCGCCTGAAGTTTTATTCTCCAATGACTCCACACAGGTTTATTTGTACATCACTAAGGTTAAAAGCAACAATTTTGAAGGCTTTTTGGGTTTCGGGACCAATGAAGATACCGGGAACATCGAATTTGACGGTTACCTTAATTTAAATCTTACCAACAATTTAAATTATGGAGAAACCTTCAGGTTATTGTACAAAAGCGATGAAAATGACCAAAAAACCTTTAATGCACAAGTATCCATGCCCTATATATTTAAAACTGCTGCCGGTTTAGATATGCAATTACATATTTTTAAACGGGATTCCTCCTTTACCAATGCCAACCAATCCTTCAGACTGCATTATCAAATAAATCCCAAAAACAAAATTTATACGGGTTTTAATTCCACAACATCGAACAATCTCTTGACCACCACCACATCCTCCATTACGGATCTTGACGCCAACTATTTTTCCCTGGCCTACGAATACCTTAACCTTCACCTGCAGGATGTGTTATTCCCCGTGCATACGATGCTTTATATGGAATCCAATTTCGGAAAACGAAAAACATCGGATATATCAGAAAATCAATCTAAATTCTTAATAGATGCATTCAGGATCTTTAGCCTCAATGACAGAAATAGTTTATTTTTTCGCATCAATGGGGCAACTGTGACTTCAGAACATTACTTTGAAAATGAACTACTCCGATTTGGCGGCATAACCTCGATTCGGGGATTTGAAGAAAATAGTTTGTACGCCAACTTTTTTGGATTGTTGAATACGGAGTACCGGTTCCGGTTAAGTCAGGGCATCTATGTCCATTCTATAATAGATGCTGCCTATTTTGAAAATGACATTACCCGTACCAAAGAAAAACTTTTTGGCTTTGGGTTTGGCTTTGGACTGTTCACAAAATCGGGGGTGTTCAAGTTCATTTATGCCAATGGAAAGGCTGAAAACCAAAACTTTAAACTTTCAAACTCAAAAGTCCATTTAAGCTTAACAACCGCATTCTGATTTGGACTTTCTTGGCAAAACTTAATTTTATTTGAAGAATTCAAAAAATTTTAACCTAAAATTATTGTTTTATTAACAATTTATTAAGACTTTTGGCCTTGACTAATTCAAATAATTAAAAAATGAAAACAAAGTTTAGCGGAATGCTAGTGTTATTCCTAGCATTAGCTGTGCAATTTACTTTTGCACAAGAAAAGACGGTTTCTGGTAAGGTTACGGACGGAAACGAACTGCCTTTACCGGGTACAACAGTCTTAGTTAAAGGTACTTCTTCTGGTACCTCAACCGATTTTGATGGTAATTATTCTATTGAAGTTAGCGAAGGACAATCTCTTGTCTTTAGTTTCGTAGGATATACGACTCAGGAAATCGTCGTAGGTGCCTCCAATACCATTAACGTAAGCCTCATGGAAGATGCGGAATCCCTTGAGGAAGTTGTGGTAACGGCCTTAGGTATTAAAAGAGAGAAAAAATCCTTAGGTTATGCAACGCAAGAAGTGGATGGTGAAGCCGTTTCGAAGGTTCAAAGTCAAAACTTTGTTAACTCGCTATCTGGTAAGGTAGCCGGTTTACAAATTAAGCCTTCCGGAACTTTAGGCGGTGGTACCCAGGTGGTGATTAGAGGTAATGCCTCTGTACTTGGAAACAACCAGGCCTTATTCGTCATTGATGGTGTTCCTATTGATAACAGTATCAATAACCAAATTGTAGCCAGTATCTCTACCGAATCGAGACAGACGGTAAACGGTAAGGGTGGATACGATTACGGTAATGCCGCTTCGGATATCAATCCGGACGACATTGAATCCATAAACGTTTTAAAAGGTGCTGCGGCTTCGGCCCTTTATGGTTCTCGTGCTGCCAATGGGGTAATCATGATTACCACGAAAAAAGGATCTAAAAAAACCGGAATAGGCGTAACCATTAATTCAAGTCTTATGGTAGGTACGGTTGATGATTCTACCTTACCGGTGTACCAAAAGAAATACGGTGCGGGTTACGGCCCGGGCTATGGTGCCTCAGGTGAAGAATACTTTAATGACCAGTTTGACATTAACGGCGATGGTATCAACGATTTATCGGTGCCGTATACTGAAGATGCCTCCTGGGGTGCAGAATTCGATCCTAGTTTATTAGTGTACCAGTGGAATGCTATTTATCCGCAATTGGATACCTATCTGCAACCCACACCATGGGTAGTTGGACAACACGATCCTAATTATATTTTTGAAACCTCCAGTACGGCTGTAAATTCTGTGTCGTTAGATGGTGGTAGTGATAATGGTAGTTTTAGATTAGGGGCCACCAATATGTTGACCACCGGGATTCTACCAAACAGTGAAATTAAAAGAAGCAGTCTTAACTTCAACGGAAGTTTGGATTTAACCGACAAGTTCACCGTATCGACAACCTTCAACTTTGTGAAAACGGATGGTAAGGGTCGTTATGGTACAGGGTATGACTCCAACAACGTGATGCAGCAAAACAGACAATGGACACAAATGAACATTGACTTTAAAGAGCAAAAGGAAGCGTATTTCGCCACTCGAGAGAACATCACCTGGAACTCCAACTCTCACCTGGATACCAGTCCTATTTATTCGGATAACCCCTGGTGGACCTTCTATGAAAACTATGAAACCGATACCCGTAACAGATTCTATGGGAACGTCGTTTTAAATTACGAACTTACAGATTGGCTAAGTGTATTGGGTAGGTTTACTTATGATACCTACACCGAATTCCAGGAAGAAAGAACTAACGTAGGAAGTTCCAATGTACCGGCCTATATTAGATTTAACAACTCGGTTTCGGAATACAACTACGATGCTATTTTGAGCGTTAATTATGATTTAACGGATGATCTGAATTTAGATGGAAACCTTGGTTTCAATTTATCGCGTAAGCAATGGAACAATATGTTAGCACAAACTAACGGCGGCTTAAATGCGCCGAGACTGTATGCCTTATCCAATAGTGTGAGTCCTATCAACGCGCCCAATGAATTTGACGCCACCCGAATGATCGACGGTGTATTTGCACGTGCGAGCTTAGGATACCTTAACACCTATTTTGTGGAAGGTACCTTTAGAAGGGACAGAAACTCCAGTTTACCAATGGCGGACAACACCTATAACTATTGGTCTCTAACGGGTAGTATGATTTTCTCCCAATTAATTGAGGCCGATTGGCTCACTTTTGGAAAACTAAGAGGTAACTATGGAACCGTAGGTAACGGTACCGATCCTTATCAGGTATTTAACACCTATGCGGTTTCTTCACCCTTTGGTGGTGCCGGTAATGCCTCCAATCCTACTACAAAAGCTAATTTAAACTTATTACCTGAGGAGCAAGAAAACTGGGAAATAGGTTTGGAAATGTCCTTCTTACAAAGACGTTTAGGTTTTGATATTACCTATTACAACACCCAAAATAAAAATCAGATTACCAAAGTACCTGTTAGTACAGCCACAGGATATGGTACCGTACTTTTAAACGCCGGTACTATTGAAAATAAAGGTTGGGAAGTTCAGTTATTTGCGACACCCCTTAAAATAGATGATTTTAGTTGGGACTTCAGATTGAACTGGGATAGAAACAGGAACAAAGTATTGTCGTTGGCTGAAGGTATTGAGGTATTGGAATTATCCAGTAATTTACAAACCGGTGTATCCATCAATGCTGCTGTAGGGCAACCCTATGGAACCATTCGTGGTCGTGACTGGGTCTATTATGACATCAACGGAAACGGTGCAACCGATGCATCAGAACGTTTTGCTGCCAATAGAGTGATTGCTACCAGTGGTCGTCCTTTGAGAACCTCCACCAGTAATGAAAACATCGGTAATATCAACCCCGATTGGAAAGCCGGTATTTTTAACAGTTTTACCTATAAGAATTTCAATTTAAGTTTCCTTATTGATATTCAAAAGGGTGGCGATATATTTTCACTAGACACCTACTATGGATACGGTACAGGGTTATATGACTTCACAGCCGGCCTAAATGATAAAGGAAATCCATTAAGAGATCCTGTTGCTTCAGGCGGTGGATGGCTATGGGAAGGTGTTCAGGCTGACGGATCAACGAATACGGTTTACAGAGACATGACCAATCCGGGTGAATTTGGATATCGTTTAGCACAAGCTGCTCACGTTTATGATGCAGGTTATGTGAAATTAAGAGAAATATCTTTAGCTTACACCGTTGATAAAAAGTTAATTGATAAAACATTTTTAACCGGTGCCACGATATCATTAATTGGTAGAAACCTTTGGATCATTGATAAAAGCACACCGTATACCGATCCGGAAGCCGGATTGAGTGCTGGTAATATTCAAGGGAACCAATCTGGTGCGTATCCTGCTGTTAAAGAAGTAGGTGCAAGTCTTAAATTACAATTTTAAAAATATGAAAATGAAAAACTTAATAATAACATCGGTTCTATCATTCATTTTGATATTGGTCTCTTGTCAATCAGATGAACAATACGAAAATTTGAACAGAGACCCTAAGAACCCCACTCAAGTAGCTGCTGATTTCTTATTTAACGGCGCTACAAAGAGCTTAACGGATCAAATGACTTCCATCAATGTTAATCGTAATGTCTTTCGGTTTTTTGCACAAACCAATTCCACGACGACCTATATTGATGAGCCCAGTTACATCATTACTACCAGAGGAATTCCGGATTATCATTGGTCTGAAATGTACAGAGATGTCCTGTTAGATCTTAAGACATCCAAAGAAGTTGCAATGGCTAATACTGAGTTATCTTCAAGCGAACAAAATGCCCGTGTGGCACAAGCAGAAGTACTCATGATATACACCTTCCAGCAATTGGTAGATACTTTTGGTGATATTCCTTATTCTGAAGCATTGTCGGATGTGACCTTACCGAAATATGACGACGCAGCAACGATCTACAATGATCTTATTGCCCGATTGGATGCTGCCATCCCGGATTTAAGCGGAACAGGTTACACCGGTGCAGATCCGCTTTATGGTGGTGATTCCAATGCCTGGAAGAAATTTGCCTACTCTTTAAAATTACGTATAGGTATTCGCCTGGCAGACGTGAATCCATCATTGGCAAAATCGACTGTTGAATCAGCGGTTAGTGGTGGTGTGTTTACTTCTAATGCAGATAATGCTACTGTTCATTATGAAGGAGCTACTCCCAATACCAATCCGGTTTGGGTTGATTTAGTGCAATCCGGTCGTGCCGACCACTTGCCTTCTAACACGATCGTAGATATTATGAACGATCTTGATGACCCAAGACGAGAAGTGTATTTTGATGATAATTTAGGCGAAGGTGTCTATGTGGGAGGTAACTACGGTGCGCTTTCTCCTTATACAAGTCATACCCATTTGGGTACGGCATTGCATGAACCAACAACACCGGCCAATTTAATGGATTTCGTTGAAGTATCCTTTATGTTAGCCGAAGCCTCGGAAAGAGGATACACGGTTGGAGGTACCGCAGAACAGCATTATAATAATGGGATAGCGGCATCCTTTGAGATGTGGGGCGCCACCGGACTTTCAGAATATATGGCCAACCCCGATGTGGCCTATGCCACAGCACCGGGAACCTGGAGACAAAAAATTGCCGTTCAGTTTTGGTTAGGTATGTTTAACAGAGGATTTGAAGGGTTTACCGTTTGGAGAAAGTTTGACTGGCCACAGTTTCAGCTTCCAGCAACGGAAATGACTCCATTCCCTTACCGATATACTTATCCTGTTCCTGAACAGAACTTAAACGAAGCCAATTGGGCAGCGGCATCCACTGCCATTGGCGGTGATTCTCAGCAAACCAAATTGTTCTGGGATGTCAACTAACGATTCTGTAGATTAATAAAAAAAGGTTGATTCTTAAGGGGATCAACCTTTTTTTATTTAATAACTTTACTTCTCAGTTATGTAAGCCATATTAATTGTATCATGAAATTGAATCTTTATTTTATCCTTGTCTTAACCTGTATCCTTTTTAATTGTAATCGCTTTGAAGAGGAATTTGTAAATGGTGGAAATGATCCCGATCCTACCGGGCCCCGAACCGCTGAGGATGTTATTGCCGATTTCAAGGCAATAGACTTTCAGCCCGGGATTAATGACGTTTCCCTTGAGTCAACCACTGAAGGCTATTTTTGGAATTTCAGAGTCATCGTTCCTGAAGATGCGAGTGAGACCAATAAAAAACCAATGATTTTCAGTCTGCATGGCGGAGCACAAAACACCGCACCGGATGCCCATAAAAACACAGATTGTTTAATAAGTCCGGGTATAGAAAATATCATAGATGCCTTTGTTGTGAGTCCGAACAGTAACAGCTATTTATGGTATCATCAGCTTAACCAAATTCAAATACTCGCCTTGCATGATCTGATCACTTCAAATTTACCTGTTGATATCGATAAGATGGCCATTACGGGATACAGTGATGGTGGCAACGGCAGTTGGTTTTATGCCCAATATTATCCGCATTTGTTTAACGCAGCCATACCCCTGGCAACCTCTTATAATACAGCAAAAAATGATGGTAGTATTGAAGCATTCGCCCACCCGTTATATGTCATCCATGGCGAAAATGATCAGTTATTCCCTTTAGAGATTACCCAGGGATTTGTAAACGAATCCATTGCTGCGGGATCTGAGATCGCATTTGTAGTCGCTTCGGGTTTGGATCACTACAGTGTATGTGACTATCTGCCTTATTTTAGGGATGCCGCCGTATGGCTCAATACCTTATGGAATAACTAACCATTACATTTTGAGGGTAAAATGCCCTATATATTCCTCTCCATTCGGCAGTAACAAACGATACCAATAATCGTCGGCAGCCATCTGCAAATTATTGTACCTGCCATTCCAGCCTGATGAATAAAAAGGATTAAAGGTTTTAAGAAGTTTGCCGTATCGATCATAAATACTAACGGAAATATGGTCGGTTCCAAATTGGTCTGGCTTTAATCCGTAGGCATTCCAGGTATCGTTTTGCCCATCCCCATTGGGTGTGAAATATTTAGGGAAACCAAAAATGTAAAAATCCTTTTCAATGATTTCACATCTATTTAAATCACTCACATACACCGTATGAAGACCAGGTGCCAAATCTAAAAATACGTCACTTTCCTGAACGTTGTCCACATGGTCCACACTATACAAAAAGGGTTCATCTGTCGCAGCCAGGACCACCTTTAAGGTACGCCCGTTAGTATCGAGGCGTTGTATGACGGGTATTTCATTTTGTTTTACCAAAAAGGAAACGGTCTTTCCACAATTAAAAACAGGGTCATTAACGGTAACATCGTAAAGGCCGGGATCATTAACATGAATACCATTTTCAGTGTTTCCCGTGTTCCAATAATAATTATAATTACTGATTTCACTTTGTGGAACTCCAGAATCCAAATGAATGGGAAACGCATAGGAACATACCGTAATGACCTGATCTTCAATTAAAGGAAATGGCTTAATATGAAGGCCCACAGTTCCGATACCAAAACATGCGCCATCATTTTCAACCCTGACAAAGATATTTTTTTCATTCGACCTGAACAGCAAAGGCAAGGGGTTCACTCCCAGACCGGCATCGTTTTGAGTGTCGTGAAAGGTGACTCTTGAGTCCGCCAGCAAATTCAACTTAAGTCTTATTTCACTCGCCTTGGTCTCAAGATCAAAATCACCTATTCCCTGACCCACGGGCACGCATGCATTTAAGGATTCATCGTCTATTGATATGGGTGCTACGGTAACCAGGTTAATGGTGGCCAAGGCATAACAATCGGTATTGCTTCTCAATACTTTGGCATAAACCGCTTCGTTCTGTGCAACATTCCTATAAATGTTGTCCATGGCCATACTATTAGTAATATCCAGCTCGGCATCATCTAAGGAATGGTAATAATAAACTTCAAAGGTATCGGGTGTATTGAATGTTATCGGCGCATTGGCCAGTTGAAGGTTAAAGCTTGTTATCCCGTCTTCACTATCGCTGTCGAATGAATCGCATTGGATCAAATCGTAAGTCGTTTGCATCACCTTTGGAGGGTCAGAGATGATTATTTGCTTTAATAATGGGGCACTTTCTATACCATTGAACGACAAGGTTAAACTTACGGTATAGACCCCGGGCGCTTCATACTTATAGTAGGGATCAATATCTGTTGACTGGTGACCATCACCAAAATCCCATATAACACCGTCATAAGGTTCTTCGGAGGTAATAAAGAAATGGGTGTCATAGCCCAAACAGGTCGATTCATAATCGAATGTGTATAAAAACAAGGATTGCACAAAGGGAGGGAGTCCTAATTGCACGGCCTTGCCTCCCAGGCTAACCGCATTTTGCTTGTAATCGCAGGATGATCCCAAATAATTAGGCAGATGGATCACCGATAAACTTGATCCGGAGGAAAGCACCGGATATCCGGCTCTGTATATCTTACCATTAAGCGCTAACTGCAGGGCCCCGGCAAACATTCTTGAAGCATTAATGGTCTTCCGAGACGCTTCAACATTTGCACTTTCCAGGTCAAATTGAAACAAATTGCTTTCTATGAAATTATCGGATTCATCAAAAACATTATTGGTAACGTATAACCGTTTGGAGTTGGGAGAAAATTCCACCCCGTAAGGATAACCATTGGAAAACAGCTGCCTTTGGTTGGACACCTCACCCGTGGCATTATTAAAGTCATACAACAGGACCTGTCCCGAGCGCTTACTTCCGTTTCTTGGATTTCCCAGTCTTGTCGAACTATGGGCAATGGCCACCTGTTTCCCATTAGGAGATGCCTTAAGATATCCTATGGCAGTAACATTGGCACCGTCATCGTTTACTTCGGGGTTTACTGTTTTGGTTACTGTCGAAACTACCGGATTCTCATTGACGCCGTTGCCAATTTTAAAGGCATAAAATCGATTAATAAAAAAAGTGATCACCCAAATGGAACTGCCATCGCTATGGGATACAGCGGTTAATTTTTCGGTGGACTTATACTCTTTCTCCAATAAATTAGAGTCATCATAAGTTCTTAAATGGATGTTCATCCTGTTGGGAACCACATCGCCAAACCCATTATTCAATTGCATATCGACTTCAGTATAGTTAATCCCGTGAATGATTTTGGTATCCTTGAGATAATAACTGGGCTGATCGACCGTAAAAATATAATATCGCGAACTGCTTCCCGGTTTCTGTACGATGAGTGCAGAGGTCGTACTGGATTTATGACCATATAATCCCAGACCATTTGGCATGACCCCATGACGTCTGTCCCAGATCGTCACACCATCGGTATAAAACAAGAGGTTACCATTGGAATCGGATATGGTGGCACAGCCCTCACTAGAGGTTAGCTCCCCATCTAAAAGAACTGTTGGCGTGTCTGTATTAAAATCAAGACCTGCAAAATCGCCAAAATACCAGTTAGCCGATTCTTTTTGAGAATACACATGGTTACACCAAACGATAACCAGTAATACAACTATTCGCTTCAATGGATTTTCATTTTTCTAAAAGTAAAGAATACTTCGATGTGGTACAAATACATAAGTTAAAAAGCAACTTTAAAAGTTTAAATGGAATTGTAAAAAAACTGGAGGCATAAGGCCCTTCAAAATCAATTTAAAAGGAACTATTTTCAGGAAATCCCTCATTCCATTATAGATTAAAAATCAAAAATCCCGTTATATTGACAATAATTCAATGCCGAAATGTTAATTATTGGCATAAATTATACTTTTCTGTGGTCATTCTTTGCTTATTTAAGATTTTATTAAGATTTTTGAAACGGACTAATTCAAATAATTATAACATGAAAACAAAGTTTAGCGGAATGCTAGCGCTTTTCTTGGTGCTAGTGGTGCAATATTCTTTTGCACAAGAAAAGACAATTACCGGTACAGTTTCAGACGAAAGTGGATTACCTTTGCCGGGAACAACTGTCTTAATTAAAGGTACTTCTTCTGGTACATCTGCCGATTTCGACGGTAAATATGCAATTACAACGACTACAGGATCTGTTCTTGTATTCAGTTTTGTTGGATATACTTCCCAGGAAATCACGGTTGGATCATCCAATACCATTAACGTGGTCATGCAGGAAGATGCTGCACAGTTAGAAGAAGTTATCGTAACAGCTTTAGGTATAAAACGTAAGCCCAAAGAACTTGCCTATGCCACCACCGTTGTAGAAAATGATGCGATTATTCAGGCGGCTCCCGTAAATGCAGTTTCCGCATTAGTCGGTAAGTCTTCCGGTCTGAATGTCAACTTCAGTGATAATGGTGTAAAACCAAACTCTACCGTGCGGTTAAGAGCAAGTAACTCCCTCACGGGAAATAACAACGCCTTGATCGTTATTGACAATGTTCCCCAATCCAGTTCCTCACTGGGTGATATTAATCCGAATGATATTGAATCGGTAAATATTTTAAAAGGGGCCTCTTCAGTAACCTTATACGGTTCTGCCGGTGCCAATGGAGCCTTGATCATTACGACAAAAAAAGGTAGTAAAAATGAAAAACTCAATGTATCCATAAATTCAGCGGTTACCTTCGAAATTCTTAAATTCTTCCCAGAATCGCAAAGCGAATTTGGAAGTGGGTCAACCAACGTATTCGATTATACGCCCTATGAGAATGAAAGCTGGGGACCACGATACGACGGCACGCTTCGTCAAGTAGGACCCGTTCTTCCTGATGGCACCTTTAATATGTTACCTTATGCCCCGGTGAGAAAAGGTCGGGAGAGTTTTTTTGAAACGGGTATCACCACTCAAAATTCCATATCCATTAGCGGTGGAGATGAAAACTCCACTTACTTTTTCTCGGCACAACGTATCGATAAAACGGGTATCACCCCGGGAGACAAATACTGGAGGGATAATTTCAGATTTAATGCAACGCGCACCTATGGCAATTTAGAATCAACGACGTCTGTAGCCTTCTTTCAAGATAAATTTGATGTGGCCGGCCCCAGTCCAACGGATGGTAGTTTTTACAGAATTTTATTGAACACCCCGGCGCATTACAGATTAAGTGATTACAGAAATTGGAGAACAGACAAATATTCCACTCCTGAAACTTATTTCAATGCCTATTTTAAAAACCCCTATCAAATAGTGGATCAAAATAGGGATAGTAATCGCTCTAATCGTTTACAGGCCATCGCCAATTTAAAATATACCTTTACCGATTGGCTGTCGGCCACCTATAGCTTAGGGGGCACATGGTTTAATAGCGAGCGAAAAAATACGCAGGAAGGATTTACTTACGATCCTACATTAACCTATACAAGACCGAGTAATGAAGTTAGTGCCGTTCTCGATGCTACAAGCAGTAACTTTAGGTTGAATTCCGACCTGTTGTTCAACATTGAGAAACAAATCAATGATGATTTTAATGTACGCCTAATTGTTGGAACACACCTGGAAGCGTTTAGAAGCAACCAAATGAACATACTGGGTAATAATCTATTTACGGATGAGATCTTTAACGTGAACGTCCGGACCGGGAACTTATCCTTTAATAGTGCGAATTTTTCTTCCCCACAGAGTAACACTCAAAAGCGGTTGTACTCTTATTTGGGTGATTTAACCCTGGGATTCAAGGATTATTTATTCTTAACGGGTTCCTGGCGACAAGATACGTCCTCGACCCTGCCCGTTCAAAATAACACCTACGACTACTACAGTGGTGGTTTGTCCTTTGTAGCAACCGATGCCATTCCGGGTCTTAAAGGTGGTGTTCTTGATTATTTAAAGTTAAATGCCAGTTATGCCAAGGTAGGTAACGATGCCGGTATTGGCGATATTAATGAGAACTTTATAGTACCCATTGGATTTCCATTTAACAATCCCGGGGTACGACCCACAACCATTGCGGTTGACCCTAATTTGAGTCCGGAATTTTCCTACTCTACTGAAGCCGGGTTTAGAGCCGAATTTTTTAAACAACGTATTAACCTTGATGCCAACTATTATTTTGTGAAAGCTGAAGATCAAATTAATTTTTCTGCGGCATCAAGAGCCTCTGGGGCTTCCTCTTATTTAACCAATATTGGTGAAATTCAAAATAAAGGGGTTGAGATCGATCTATCGGTTACCCCTATAAAATCAGAAGACTTTAGATGGGATATAGGCTTTACCTATACCTTCAATGAATCGGAGGTCATTTCTTTAAGTGAAGGGGCCAATCGTATTCAAATCGGAACCGGATTTACCAATACCGCTACTATTTTTGCCGAAGTAGGTCAGCCTTTCCCTTCATTGTATGCTCCCGGTTATAAGCGGGATCCACAGGGAAGAGTTATCGTGGAAGCCAATGGTAACCCGGCACCCACAAGTGAACTTCTTAATTTAGGAACTACGGTTCCCAAGATTATTGCCGGATTATCCACAAAATTTGAATACAAAGGATTATCCTTAAGAGCCGTCGCAGATTATAAAACAGGTCATGTGTTTTACAGTACCCTGGTTGAAATTTTGGAATTTGCCGGTTTGACGAAAAACAGTGTTTCTACGAACAGACAACCTTTTATATTCCCTAATTCCGTTTATAATACGGGAACCGCCGAAAACCCTGTTTATGTGGAGAATACCGATAGACCAACCACAGATGGTACTCGAAACTTCTGGCAGACCTCATTTAATGAAATCAAGGAAAATTATGTCGTGGATGCCTCGGCGATAAAGATTCGAGAAATTGCCATAGATTATACTGTACCAAGTAAATATTTAGAAAGAACACCTTTAACGGGTATTACGGTTGGATTTGTGGCCAATAATTTAATTATGTGGCGGGCTAAAGAAAACATCTATACTGATCCTGAATTTTCCATTAACTCAGGTAATGAAGCGAATTATGGTATTGGAGCAGGTAATGCCTTCCCGGCTACGAATGGTGTAACTGGTATTGGATCTTCCGATCAAGCACCTCCTACCGGTACTTATGGATTTAAAATGAGTTTAAAATTTTAAAAAATTGTGAATATGAAAAATTTAAAATATGTAACAGGTCTCGTCATGCTACTATTCATTGTGTCTTGTAGTGATGAGTATTTAGACGTTAATAAGAGTTCTACGAGTCCTTCGAATGCCTCGCCGGAATTATTGCTTCCTGCTGCGCAAAAGAATTCAGCCGATATGTTATGGCGGGCAAGTATTTCAAACGGGTCGGACATCTCGTTTAACCTTATTGGAGGCATCCATGCCGGTGTTATTGCCGATTCCGGCGACCGTGTGTGGTACGAACCCGAACAACAGTATTTAATACTTAATACAACCTATGAGCGTTGTTTTGAGAATACCTACCAATTAACACTGTATCCTTATCATTTGATTGAAAATTTTGAAGGAGAGGGTTATGATTATTACAAGGCCATCGCCAAAATCATGAAGAGTTTCCATTTTGCGATGCTCGTAGATACCTATGGTGACATACCATATACTGAAGCTTTTGGAAGAGGTGCAAATACCCAACCGGCTTACGATGACGATAAAGCCGTTTACGATGCCATTTATGATGAACTCAATGTGGCCATCGATATGATTGACAATGCGCCATCCGGAACACTAGATCCTCTAAGTATAGATGCCATGTTTTTGGGTAATATGTTGAGATGGAAGCAATTTGCCAACACGCTCAAATTAAGAATGTTATTACGCCAGGTGAACACCGGAGAAAACTTAAGCGCAAAATACAGCGAACTAACCGGTAACGGTATTGGTTTCTTGGTGGGGACTGCCTCCATAGACCCCGGTTATGGCGATCAGACGGATCAGCAAAATCCTTTCTGGACCGTTTTCGGATATGTCCCGGGTAGTACCACAACACCCGCACAAAACAATGAAGCCACGCGTGGTAATGAAGTCTACGTTAACTTCTTAAAAGATAACAATGACCCAAGGACCACCCGATTATTTCTTCCGGCGGAAACCGATGGTGAAATACGAGGTATTCCTCAAAATGTATATACCAATGACTTGAGAACGGACGCGACTTCCGCCTTAGGACCTGGTTTATTGAAATCGCCTGCTCAGAGATTATTTGTTATGGCCGGTTCTGAATCCCTGTTCCTACAGGCCGAAGCGGTTGAAAGAGGCTTTATTTCAGGAGATGCCGGTGCCTTGTATAAGGCAGCCATTGCGGCCTCCTTTGCAGAACTAGAGGTGCCAAATGCGGCTACCGCGGCAGTTACCTATGAATCCACGTCTGTAAACAACTTAGTGAATTGGGATACCGCTGTTGCTGCAGGTAAAGAAATTGAGGCCATCATTACCCAAAAATGGCTAGCCATTGGTTATATTTCAGGATTTGAGGTTTGGATGGATCGTGTAAGAACCAATTTCCCATCTTTTGTACCCATTCCAACAGGAGCTTTATCAACAACGTTCCCCTCTAATTTGTTATATCCCGAATCGGAGTATGCCACAAATTCAGCTAACGTACCCACACAGGGGAATAATGCGGCTTTTGATAGACATACCTTCTGGATGCAGTAATTGAACTAATTAAAAAATATATATAAATATGAAAAATTTAATAAAATCCATAACGTTACTCATCGCTCTGGGGGTATCCTTTAACTCCTGCTTGCTTGATGATGATAACTTAGCTGATTCGTTCGATGATGGCCCAAATTTCACCAGTTTTTCTAATTTGAATCAAACTGTGAGTGCTGTTGCCGATGGTGAATTAAAAACTGCTAATGTTAATATTGAACTTCAAGGCCCAAACATGGTCGGCTTTAGTGAAGATGTAACCTTAACTATAGGAGTCGATGCGGCTAATACCACTGCTATTGAGGGCGTACATTATACCTTAAGTACAAATTCAGTTACCCTGACTAAGGCCAACAACTATATTGGAACCATTCCAGTTGGTATCATAACCGAAGGAATTGATCCTCCGTTGGCGGTAGCTCCTATTATTACTTTAGAGTTTACTGATGCCAGTGGCACCAATGTAATTCCTAGCTCAAAAGAGACCAAGTTGACCATAATTTATCAGTGCTTTGCTGATTTATCCGGCATCTATTTGGTAACAAATGATGCCTGCAGTCCATCAAAATTAGCAACAATAACTCAAAATGCCGATGGTTCATGGTTTCTTGAATCCGCTGATGGTTATTTCCTAGATCAATGTACTGCAAATACAGGACTTTATAATAGTGGCAATATTGTTGAATTATGTGGGGAAATAATTCCAACTAATGACTTAACTTATGGTTTTTTAGATTTAGGGACCATTTTAAGTGGTACATGGGATTCAGAGAACGGTATCCTTACTTTAAACCATCGTCAGACCTTTACTGGTAATTGGCCAGGTACATGGACCTCAACTTATACAAGACAATAATTCAAAAAAAATTAATATGAAACAATTTAAATATATTCTGGGGGTTCTTGCACTGGTAAGTATCATTGGTTGTGACAACTATGATGTAGAACCTGTAATAGATGAAAGTGCAAAGCCAACGGTTACAGCTACAGCAATGGACTCATCCATTAGTGAAGCCGGTTCTCCAATTACTACGGTAACTATCAACATGGATAAACCCATCAAAACGACAACTACTTTTACTGCCATTAAAGTTGGTGGTGATGCAACAGAGGATGATTTTGAGGTGGAAAACGCTGTTATTCCGGCCTATCAGACCTCCACAACAATGGAAATAACAATTAAAGATGATTTCATAGCTGAAGGTACGGAATCCATTCAATTACAAATTACGCCATCGGACGTTCCTGATCTTTATGAAGTTTTAGGAACTCCCACGGTAACATTCAGTATTGAAAACTCCATTTCTTTTTCAGCAGAGTTAGATTGGGATGGCAGCTATATGGATGCCAGTGGTGGTGATCATAGTTTTTGTGACTACGATTTAGATTTAGAGTTATATAGTGCAGATTTCAATGATTTATACTATGCCAGCTATAGCCATTGTCCTGAAGACTATGTAGTAGGACAAGGAGAATTGGAGGATGGAGATTACTGGATTGTTCCAAGTTTTTGGACAAACAACGGTCCAACAGAACCTGCAAGTCCTGAAAATATCCCCGCTATGCTGCATTTTGGCGTTTTGGGAAGTAATACGGAGTCCGTTACCATAGATTTATCAACTGTTTGGGATACTCAAACAGGTGGCTATCTTCAAGGAAATCCTGATGCCTATTTGGTTAAATATGTATTGACTGTTTCAGGAAACAGCTATACTGTTACTGATGCTGATTCTGGTTCTGTAGTGTTTGAAAATTAAAATAATCTAAAACTAATAGTTTTTAAAATTTGCCTCCTGTAGTTTTTACTATTTGGAGGCATTTATTTTATAAAATTTCAAGCAAACAGAGACGCAAAAGTTCTTGCAAACTCATGAATATTTTTTTTTAGCAATAAATTTTATTAAACCAGAAAAATAAACTAGCTATAGTTTAAAGTAAAACCCTCCTATCTTATTAGTCTAACATGAATAATGAATAAGGAATTTATATGTCCGTTTGAGTGCTAAATCACAGATTTAGCATATTACGACTGTGCTCAAGAACTATAAAATGCGCTCAAGAACTATAAAAACTGATACTTCTGAATATAGTTTCGGATCTAGGTTAAACGTTATTCATGTTAATCTAAAAACCCAATCAACTCTTAATTCTAATACATATCATATTATTCTGTATATAAAATATCGTCTTATTTCAAAATGAGAGATAAATGGAGTACTTTTATATAGTTCTCAATAGATTTATATACTTTAATGATTAATGATTATTTTTTCATTCGTATTAATATAATTGCCTTTTATGTTAAGAATATAGATTCCAGATGTTATATTGCCAATGTTTAACTCAACTTCACCTAATAATGTAGCTTTTTGACTCTTTACTAGTCTACCATTAATATCCACTAAGTTAATAATAGCATCTCCCAAGTTTTTATTTGCTTTTATGGTTAACTTATTGTTTGTTGGATTAGGATATATTTTATAATCTTTAAAAGTAAAAGTATTTGCACTTAAGGTTGTACAATTAACCAAGGCTGGACCATATATGGGATGACTTAAATCTGGCTCAGTAAAATCTTCAACCTGATCTTCTAATTTAATAGGTATACCTTCATTCGCATCTACCCCAAGACCTCGTCTTGCAAAGACTTCCCATATTAAACATTGGTCCTCCCCATTGTATAAGGCTACATCTGCAGCAAGAATGGCATCTCGCGCCTCAAAATATTCAGCTCCGCAGCCCTGAAGTTTCAGACCCTCAATAACCACCTTCAACACTCTGTTGTTACCTCCTGTACCATTAAATAAATTGGGATCAAAACCATATTTATCGATATAGGCCCAGGTTAAATCCCAAAGCATACTCGCCCAAATTTCTCCATGGTAATAAATAAACCGATTTAATATGATAGGATTGCCAGTATCCGGATCCGTTCCAATCTGTGTGTTATCGTTTGTATCCCCATAGGTATAATCGTTTATGGCAAAATCGGTACTGTATCTTCGGAATCTAACTCCCGGACCATCTATGGGTTGATAAAAGGCATAATTTCCAATCCCTCTGCCATCAGTACCCACATCAGAAGCCTTCATCGTGAGCATCAAGGCAAACCAATCCGACCAACCCTCACCTGCTTGGAATATAGTTTCTAAACAATCCGAATTACCAGCCCCACCAGCAAGACGCGTGGAAATACCATGTGCATATTCATGAATAACAATCCCATTATCCAAACTCCCATCCAATTGAACATCTTGTTCATTAACAATAGTAGCATTAATAGTTTCGCCATTGCCAATGGCATCAAAAAAGGCCTGTCCATCGGTATAATTAATAAATATGGAAGGAATGGTAAAAGGCGGGTCGGTAACCCCGTACATCGCCACATATTCGCTGTAATTGGGGTCGTTGGTCGGATTGTTATGGTTGGCGACAATAACGGCCACCGCTCCCGCATCCTGGGCATTTTGTATTTTAACCGTAAAATTACAGCTTCCCCGTCTTATTAACGCTATTTTACCACTTACCTCCGCGCCGTTTGTCAAGGCATTGCATCCCTCTTCTCCGGCTGCCGTGCCATCATCTACAATAACGACATCGGCCGTAATGGGTACATCGGTAGGTCTGGTAATATTTCCTACACCATCATCACCTGCGGTATTTGAAGGTAATGCCGCATAGTATTCTCCTACTAAACTACCCCCATTAACGTATAGAAAAGGCGGTAGAGGAGCATCAAACAAAAACATTTGCATTCTTGGATTAGTACCATCCGGTGGTGTAGCAAAATTGGCATTATCCACGCCTCCACCATCCTGGGCTTCCGCAATAACATAATCTCCGGCCACGCCCCCATTGCCATAATTATTCTCCTGAAAGTTACCGCTGGCCTCATCGAACCCATGATTATACAGAATATCATGCATCATATTGTTTATATAGAACAGATTTGTAGTTGCCGCGTCTTGATACACCATAGGTTCCTGACTTAAATCTAAAGGAAAATTAAAATCCAACCCTGCCGTTCCATCCGGGGAATTCCCGATGGTTGTCGGATCTGCTTCATCAAGATTGTCAGCGGCCATATCTTCAAGTGCCCATACGTTATTTCCTCTGGTAATCGTGTATTCCGGTCCCGCCACACCATCGGTATCATGCCATCCATAAGGGGAGGCCGTCGCATCCGCAGGATTGGCAACTACACTTCTGGAACCTTCCAATGGACTTTCCAAAGGCAGGGCAAACACCGTGTACTCGGATCCATCATTCACCATAAAAGAACTTGCTTTAAACAAACTAAAGGATTTCGTATTGTTTTGAACATCATGTAGCGCAAAATGAGTTCGATCCTGTCCAAACCGGCATTTTATGACCCAATCGTTAACATCCAGAATTTCGCCATTTACAGCATCAATCCTTGCACTCCACCAATGTGCACCATCCATGGTATAAATGCTTAAATTCCAGGCAAGCCTAAGGGTGCCGTCCTCTAATGGTGCATATACCAACTCAACAGGAATGTTTTCTTTAGAAATTCCAGCCTTTGAAAAAATGGATTTGCCCTGATCCATTTCGATTAATTGCAGCCCCTGAACCGTACCCAGCTTGAAATGGGATACCGCCTGCTGGATGGCCTGTTCCATTGTTAGTGAAGGACTCTTGACATTAATCTTTTCTTTAATTTTCGTTTTAAATTTATTGGCAAAATGAAAAATTTTATTGTTCTTCACCCCAACCACGGAAATGGCATTGTGGATCTTTATACCCTGGTACGTCTGATTTAAGTAATAATGGGTGATATCCGTCTTCCTGGAAACTACCTCCCTGTTGATCGTTATATCTGCAATATCGGAAGGTGAAAAAGGATACTTGTCTTTATGCTTATTTAAATAATCATAAATATGAGGTCCAAAATTAGATTCTTTTAATGTATTCTGCCCAAAAGAAACATTATGAAACAGAATAGCACCAAGGAGCATGACTACTATTTTGTATTTGTTTTTCATTATAATTTTTTTTTTTTTGAATTAGTCGATCCTAATATAGTAAAAATTGTAGTTTTAAATAAACGGATATTTAATTTTAAATAAAATGACTGTTTATCCATGTATTAATGGCCGAATTAAAATCATGAATCCCATTTTTTAATACCTTTGGCCCATGAAGGACCAAACCCAAATATTTGGCATACGAGCGGTTATAGAGGCTATAAATGCCGGTGAAACCATAGATAAGGTATTTTTACAAAAGGGGCATAAAGGGGACCTGTTTCATGACCTTGAAACCCGGTTACGATCTACGGATATCAATGTCTCCTATGTCCCTGCGGAAAAACTTAATCGTTTAACCCATAAGAACCACCAGGGCGTGGTGGCTCAAATATCGCCCATTGCGTTTCATCCACTGGAGGAATTGGTGTTGCAGGTGATTGAATCCGGTAAAACACCATTATTTTTACTATTGGACCAGTTAAGTGATGTCAGGAATTTTGGCGCGATTATAAGAACTGCCGAATGCACAGGTATTGACGGGATTATCATCCAGAAAAAGGGCGGGGCCCCGGTAAACGGAGATACCATTAAAACCAGTGCCGGTGCTGTTTTTAAAGTTCCTATCTGTAAAGTAGATCATATTAAGGACGCCGTGTTTTACATGCAGGCATCGGGCATTAAAGTAATTGCTGCCACCGAAAAAACCCATACTCATGTATACGATATCTCCTTTACGGAACCCTGTGCCATTATCATGGGATCTGAAGGCAGGGGTATACATCCTTCGATTTTAAAGGTTGTGGATGCCAAAGCCAAACTCCCTATACTGGGTGACATTGAATCCTTGAACGTTTCTGTGGCTTGTGGGGCCTTTCTTTATGAGATTGTTAGGCAACGGCTTGTTCATGGCCATGGACCCTTATAATTTATCCTTTCGCGCTTTATAGGTATAATTAATGGTGGTTTTGTCATCCTCATCTTCTTCCATCGCTTCAATAAAATTACCGTCTTCATCAAAATGCTTTAAAAAGGGATCATCAGCTTCATCATAATGCCGCTCCTCCCAGTCATATTTTTTTGGTTTTGCAATGGTCTTCTTAAATAGCAAGGCGAAAAGTAATCCCACTAAAAGACCCGATAAATGGCCCTCCCAGGATATGCCCTCTTCAATTGGAATGGTATACCAGACCATGCTTCCATACAGAAAAACGACTACCAGGGACAAGGCAATTAACCTGTAGTACTTCGCAAAAATACCCTTAAAGAAAGTGAAACTAATTAAAACGTATATGAGTCCGCTAGCACCAATATGATAGGATGGACGGCCAATGCACCAGGTTAGAAAACCCGAAAGCAGAATGCCCCAAAAGAGCACCTTCCATGCTATAGTTCGGTAAAAATAAAATAAGGCCATGGACAACACCAATAATGGAATGCTGTTGTGGTAGAGGTGTTCCATATCACCATGTATGAAAGGGCTAAAGAACAGGCCCCGCAAGCCCTTAAAGGTTCCCGGATAAATGCCATATTTACTGAAATTGAACCCAAAACGCACCTCAAACCAAAATACCAACCAAATTATAAGTACAAATAGTATGGGGTAGGCAATTACGCCTGTGGAGAATTTAAATTGCTGTCGTGCATTCATCTCTATCGAACAGTTGTGTTTCAGGGTTAGGGTTCATATCATAACACTAAAGATAGCAAATAGCTCACCAAAAGTACTATTAATGTTAAAATGGCAGGGATCCATCAACCTATACTACTCCGAGTTCACCATTCCTGTGTTGGGAAGGATAATAATATTTTCCCCTATGGCACTTTTAAAGGTATCAGGAGCTGCAGGCAGCCATGCAGACCATAACATTAAAACAAAAAGGCATAAGTTTCCTTTTTACAAAGGAATTATTTTAATTTTACGCTTATGAATGCCAATGCGCCTTTAGCGGAACGCTTACGTCCTAAAACCTTAGCTGACTTTGTTAGTCAATCCCATTTGGTTGGGCCTAATGGGGCCTTAATTCAGCACATAAAACAGGGGCTCATTCCTTCTATGGTGTTTTGGGGTCCCCCGGGAACAGGCAAAACTACATTGGCCCATATTATTGCTAATGAATCCGGGCGCCCCTTTTATACCCTAAGTGCTATCAATTCCGGTGTTAAGGATATTCGTGATGTCATTGAAAAAGCAAAACAAAGTGGGGGTTTGTTTACCACAAAAAACCCCATATTGTTTATTGATGAAATACACCGCTTTAGTAAATCGCAGCAAGATTCCTTATTGCAAGCGGTTGAAAAAGGTTGGATTACCCTTATTGGGGCCACGACCGAAAACCCCAGTTTTGAAGTCATTCCTGCATTATTGTCACGTTGCCAGGTCTATATTTTAAATCCTTTTGATAAAACCAATCTAGAGCTACTTTTAAAACGTGCTGTAGAACAGGATGAATACCTTTCGGAAAAGCAGATTAAACTTAAGGAAACCTCGGCACTCCTGAGGCTTTCGGGAGGCGATGCCAGAAAACTCCTCAATAGTTTTGAGCTCATCGTCAATGCCTTTACAACCGAGACTATTGAAATTACGGATAAAGCGGTTTTGGAAAAAGTTCAAAATAATACGGTACGTTACGATAAAACCGGGGAGCAGCATTACGATATCATTTCAGCCTTTATTAAATCGATCAGGGGGAGTGATCCTAATGCCGCCGTGTACTGGTTGGCCCGAATGATCGAAGGCGGTGAAGATGTCAAGTTCATTGCACGAAGATTACTAATTCTGGCCAGTGAGGATATTGGTAATGCCAATCCAACGGCATTAGTGATTGCCAACAGTACCTTTCAGGCGGTATCCATTATAGGGTATCCGGAATCGCGGATTATTTTAAGTCAATGTGCCACCTATTTGGCCTGTTCTCCAAAAAGCAATGCGGCTTATCAGGCCATTGGCAAGGCACAGCAACTGGTAAAAGAAACGGGTGATTTAAGTGTTCCGTTGGAGATCAGAAACGCCCCTACTCAACTCATGAAGGAACTGGGATATGGCGATCACTACAAATATGCCCACAATTATGAAGACAACTTTGCCGAACAGGAATTTCTTCCCGAAAGCATAAAAAACACCAGACTCTATGATCCCGGATCTAACGCCAGGGAAAAGGGACAACGTGACTTTTTAAAAAGTAGGTGGAAAGACAAATACGGATACTAAATGGGTTCCCAAGCTCCCCTTTAAAACTTAATATTTAAAGGCTCCTTTATGGTCGTTCCCTCCGAATGTTGTTCGATAACCCAACGATTACCGTCCTTGTACACCACGGCACTTAATCCTTCTACCAGGAATACATTGGTCAACCCGGTTCTAACAAGCCTATAAATTACCTTTGGAGAACTGTCCACCAGCTGAAAGCCATTGTCAATGGCCTGGGCATATAACCTATTTTCCATGGGTTCCGGATCGGGTTCCGGAGCCCATTTTTCATCGGCAGATCCCTCTTCAACGGGGTCAACCTCAGGGGCATTGGCCATTGGGATGACTTCGACCACTTCAGTTTGCTTTTCTTTTTTCAAGGTTTCTATTTCAGCCTTCAGTGCTTCAATCTCCTGGGATACCGCCTTTTTTTCTGCCTTAGGCGGCGGAGGGACCTTATTGGAAGCCACGGGAGAGGTCTTTGGATCGTATTTATATCCTATAGTTTCAAAGGATTCAAAGGCATTTCGCAAGGCTTCGTTATAAGCTTTAGCATATTCCTTTTCTCTACTTTCTCCCAATGGAGAGGTATAGACCACCCTATCGTTACAGTCCTTAAGAACCACATTAAGTTTGGTTTTAAATAGCCCGGAGTCTTTTATTACATCCGATTTTAAAGCCAGGCATCGGTTAGTAATTATGTCTCCCGGATAATCCTCACCTTCCATGACCGTTTCAAACCCGTATTTATCGAATAAAAATTTCGTCAACGCATTTAATTGATATTGATTTTCCTCCTTTAAAAAATCGTATTTCTTGGGTACGATGACATATTTATAATGGTTTAAATTTGATTGGGAAAATAGGGCAGTAACAATAAAACAAGTAAGAACAGTAAATAATAGTTTAATCTTCATTTTTATTAAATATATAGTTAAAACCAAATTGTAAAGATACACTTTGTGCATCGTAAACATTTCTTAAAGATAAAAAATTATCGGCCATGACATAAAAATTTAGGCTTCCCAAATAGGCAGAAATGCCCAGGCCTATGTTACTATAAGAGAAAGAATCCAAGGTATAGGTAGCTTTAGCTCTTAATCCTTTGAATAGCTGTCTGTAATAATAAGTGGTTAAAGCCATTTGAGGTTGCCTGGGCCTTTTTATGGCATATAGCTGTAAACCTACTGCATTTAAATACCTATCATCCTTTCTTAAGCAATCACAATCTTCATATTTTTGCTTTTCGAAAGCGTAGTTAATAGAAGTATTTAACTTTATTGGACGCCATGTGGTGTATTTTGATTTGGTACTGTCTAGCTCAAAAAGCGCCTCAAAATCCTCACCGACCTCATTCCAATAATCTTCTGCTGTTTGACCCTCATCGGATTCAGGGAAAAGCGGGTTAATACCTTCAAACTCATACACCCCTTCAACTTTATAATTTTTAACATCTTTAGAATGTCTTACAAAACCAACATCCAGCACACTGGCATCCCATGACCATTGCTTTGTTACATTATAGGTAAAACCAATATCAAACCCCAATCCCAAATTACCCCCAAACAGGGTTCTTTTAACGATATCCTTTCCAGAAAAATCCGAATCATCTTCAACAATGCTATTTATTCCTGAGGTCTGTAACTCTAAATCTAAATTAAATAAATGTGTGTAAAAATTATTTTCTCCCGGAACAGTTATAAATACCCCTCTGTTCCTTATAGAGTTAACATTGGCTATACTTGAATATATCTTACCACGAAATCCATAAGTGAAGTCACTATTTACTTTCTCATTGTAGCCTATATGATATACCGAAAGTACTTCTCCCCTCAAATTAACATGTTTTAAATTAAAAGGTTTACCAATATTGTTAGCGTTGCCCTCCAGAGCCAAAATTGCCATATCTTTAGGAAAATAAGCGATGAAGTCTGTTTCTTGGTACAATCCAAAACTTAAATATCCTTTCTTCTTAAAAAATGTTCCAATCTCAAACCCTCCTGATAAAATTTCCAATTGTTGTGTAAGCGTAAAAAAATCATTAGGCTTCATTTTATTCACTGCTCTTCGAAGTTTAGTATTAAAATCTACGCCATCATTAGAAAAAATATCATATACTGTAGTTCCCGATGTTCCTGCAATGACATGAATATGAGATAATAACGGTATTCCAAAATAGCCTCTGTTATTGACTTTTATTCCGGGGTTCACCATTAACGCTTGAGGTATTTCCGAAAAACCATATAACACTTGTTTGTTTTGGGAAAATGACATGTTAGCAATTAGAAAAACCAAAACACTAAACCTTCCCATTATAAATCGTTAATGGTTGTATAAAACACCCCTTTGGATTTAAGTTCTATCCTTCCTGGGGTATTCATGTTTAAGAGGTCTCCACCTGCAAGGAATTGCATAGTTAATACCACCTTATCAGAAGCTTTTAATGCATTAAGTGAGTTGTTTTCAAAAACTTCAGTATGTGTTGTAACTAGGTCTATATTATTTGGTGAAGCAGGTGTCAAAATTGAAAATTCATGACGTTTTTGATCATTTATATCAAAAAATTCAATGGTTATATTCCCTCTTCTATTAATGGAGTTTGTAACTTCAAAAACAAACTCTGCCTTTACTACATAATCGATAAAGAAGTCACGTCTAAATAAATCGATAATCACAGAATCCTTAATGGTAGTTAATTCAGTAGTATCAACACTAAAGTCACTTGCATTGGCCTTAAAATAGATTAAATTTGAAGCAACAACCGGATTTAAACTTAAATCGTTTGCCTGATCAAAATCTACTTCCTTTGTACAAGAAGCCAGAACAATACAAAAAAGAATATAGGTAGCCGCATACTTATAACATATCTTAATCATAGCCTAAATAGAAAATCATACTGAACAACAGTTATTATAAATATCTTTTTATTTGAATTAGATCATCGACTCGTTTTACTGTTCTATAAACCTCTTTATAGGAAGCACCAACAAAAATGGCATCCATTCCTATATTAATGGCTCCAAGTATATCGGCCTCATAGTTATCTCCTATCATCACAGATCGACCGGCATTTACATTGGCAACCTTCAAAGCATGATTAAATATTTTAGGATGGGGTTTTTTTACGCCTACTTTTTCGGAGTTTGTAATAGTTTTAAAATAATTATAGATCTTAGAATTTATTAATTTTCCGTGTTGCACCTCTTCAAAACCGTTGGTTATAATATGTAAATTGTAATTGTGGTATAAGTAATCCAAAATTTCCAAAGTATGGTCAAATAAGTGGTTGAAAGACGGGAGGTGTTCTATGTAATCTGAAGACAATCGATATATCATGTCCTCGGGGACCTTGAAATCTAAAGCTTCAAAGGCGTCATGTAATCTCCCAAATCGCAAAGAGGCCTTGTCTATCCTTTCTTCGCGGTAAAGTTTCCAATAGTTCAAATTTATTGGTTCATAAAAGGATAAAAAGGCATCCAAATGAATTTTTATCTTATTCATTTCAAAAATCTTCTCAAAGGTCAGAGCCGAATTTTTATCAAAATCCCAAAGGGTATGATCCAGGTCAAAAAACACATCGGTTATGCCATTAAGCTTATTCATGGGCCGAATCCAGAATAATATTGAACAATTCCTTAAACCCCTGCCATCGGTTCACATTACCAAAAGTATAATTATGAAATACCGGTACAAACTGGCCATTTACCTCCTTTATCTCGGAAATAATTTCATTTAGCGCTTTCTTTTTGTCCAATAGGGACCTGTATTTCAATAGGGCATAATCCATAAGGTGATAGGCATTTATCATAAGCGGTGTTTGGGTTTCATAATCCAGATCATAAAATAAAAAAGGGGTACATGAGCCTGCCCTAAAACCCACCTGATTCACATAACCCATGGTATAGTCTTCTTTAATCTCCAACTCAACCAGATTCCTGTACGATTCCGGAAAATTCAGTTTGGAATACGATTGTCTTGTAGCCACCAGGGAGGTGTTAATTATAGACTCCATTCGCTCTTTTTCTTTCTTTAATACACCGATGTCCTCTATTCCAAAAAAGGACACTTTAAGCCCCACATGGCAATAATCTGCAATGTGCTTTATTAAGGATTTAAAGGCTTTGTTATTGGGGTTAGTCCCTTTGTCATAGGTAGAATATCCTCCAATCAAAAAGAAAAACCAAAATTTAAATTTAGTTTGCTTTTGTTTGTTAATGATATACTTAAAGGTATCGAACGGATCGTGTTTAAAACCAAAGAGCACGGCAAATCTATTGTAAAGTGTTTTCAATTTTAGACCAAAAAAATCTTTAACAATCCCCCCAATGGTGCGCATAATCCCCTTCAATCTAAAATTATAGGCACAGGGTACATCTATAATGGGTTTAATGCTATAGGTTCTCTCAGGAAAATGGAAATTTGGAAATTGTTTTTGCAATTGTGCTTTGAACTTATAAGCCCATATATCTACAACCGGTTGGTGTAAGAACCCATATTTAAAGGCAATGCTTTCGGTCGCCAAAAATCGTCCATATTCGTCCCTTACCTGTGGCAAATACTCTTCATATCGTGATAAAAGATAGAATGAGGCCGCAAAAATATCAAAGGGAATGGCACTTTTCTCTCCATTGTAAAAAAAGCATTTTGTATTTTCCCAATCATGTACATTTATCTCAATATCGGTTATCCCCTGTTCGAATAATATATCGTGGCTTTTTATAAAAAACTCATTCCCCAATTGTTGTCTTGTATAAGACATTTTTAACTGGTCATGAGCAATGAAATCTTCAACTTTTGTCGTAAAGGAAACCTCCAACCCTAAAATGCGCGTGCAAATATGTTTAAAAACATATTTTAGTCGGGGTGAGATTCTATGTGTATAAACCAGCAGCATTAAAGAAGGGATTCATCAGCAAAACTAAAGTATGCCTTTTCTGTAATAATAAGATGGTCCAGCACCTTTATATCCAAACTTTGTGCAGCTAGTTTTAATTTTTTGGTAATTTGCTTATCGGCTTCACTGGGCAATATGGTCCCGGATGGGTGATTATGGGCCAGTACTAAGCCCGTGGCCCCGTATTCAAGTGCGTTTTTTAGGACCAAACGTACATCTACTAATGTCCCTGTAATGCCTCCCTTGCTCAATTGGCTTTTTTGAATAACCCGATTAGAATTATTCAAATAGACAATCCAAAACTCTTCATGATGCAACTCTCCTATTATAGGTTGCATGAGTTCGAAAACAGACATGCTCGAGATGATTTTGTGTTTTTCCAAGGCCTCTTCTCCCCTTCTTCTTCTACCCAATTCCATCGCAGCGGCAATGGTAATGGCCTTTGCCTCGCCTATACCCTTAAAGGCCATGAGCTGGTTTACGGACAATTTACCCAACTGACTTAAATTATGGTCAACACTGGCCAACATGCGTTTACACAAATCTACCGCGCTTTCATATTTGTTTCCTGTCCCTATTAAAATAGCCACTAATTCGGCATCACTCAATGCGGCTTTACCCTTGGATAGTAATTTTTCTCTTGGTTGATCATCTTGTGACCAGTTTTTAATTGAAAAAGACGCTTTGACTTCAGACATGTGTTAAATATATATTGTAATTTTATAAAGATAAAATCATTTTCGTAATTCCATTTTATTTTGACTTTTCTCTGCCATCACAACCCTAATAAAAGTTATATCTCCCTTTTAGGTTTGGTTGTGATTTTTATATTTAGCGGTTGTTCAAAACTAATTAAAAAAGATGATAGTAAGCCCAATATCATCTATGTTTTGGCAGACGATTTAGGGTATGGCGATATTTCAGGCTTTAACGAAGAAAGCAAAATTAAAACACATCATATCGATCAACTTGCTACTCAGGGAATGCTGTTCACCGATGCCCACACGTCTTCATCGGTTTGCACGCCTACAAGATATGGTATTTTAACGGGACGTTATAATTGGAGAAGTACACTGAAAAGTGGGGTGCTCACGGGTAAATCCAATGCCTTAATTCCTACTTCAAGAAGCACTGTGGCTTCTATGCTTAAAACACAAGGGTACCATACCGCTTTTATGGGGAAATGGCATTTGGGTTGGGACTGGGCGTTGAAATACCGGGATAGTCTTTCCGGAGCCGGCTGGGATGCCCATGATTTTGACCCGATAGATTTTTCAAAACCCATAATGCATGGGCCCAACGATTTAGGTTTTGATTATGCCTACGGATTTTCGGGTTCCCTGGATATGGCCCCCTATGTTTATGTTGAAAATGGTAAGGCCACTATGATTCCGGATTCTGTAACCCAAAATACAGGGAAATATTCCTGGTGGCGCAAAGGTCCTACTTCAAAAGATTTTATTCATGAAGACGTTACCCCTAACCTCTTTAGACGAGCGTTCACATATATTCGTGAAAAGGCTGAAGAAAAAGATCCTTTTTTCCTCTATCTTGCATTGCCTTCTCCACATACCCCCATTTTGCCTACTAAATCATGGCAAAATAAAAGTGGCTTAAATCCTTACGCCGATTTTGTATTGATGATAGATGCTTATATTGGGGCGCTTACCAAAACCATTGAGCAAGCGGGTATTGCCGAAAATACTCTTGTTATTTTTACCAGCGACAACGGGTGTTCCCCTCAGGCGGATTATGAAATTTTAAAAGCCAAAGGGCATAACCCCAGTTATATTTACAGAGGCCATAAGGCCGACATTTTTGAAGGTGGTCATCGGGTCCCTTTTATTATAAAATGGCCAAAAGTGATACCCCCGGGAACGGTTTCAAACGAAACCATATGTACGACGGATTTTATGGCCACCTGTGCCGAACTATCGGGTTATACACTTTCTGATCACGAAGCCGAAGATAGTTTCAGTATGCTGCCTTTGCTGAAACAAGAAGACTTAAGTACCCCGTTTAGAGAAGCCGTGGTCCATCATTCTATTAACGGTAGTTTCGCCATTAGAAAAGGCCCTTGGAAACTCATTATGTGTCCCGGTTCCGGTGGATGGAGTTTTCCAACACCCAAGAATAGAGAGGCCCTGGACTCCTTGCCTCAATATCAGCTCTATAACCTAAAGGATGACCCTGGTGAGACCCAAAATGTGATAGATTCCTATCCGGAAAAAATAAAAGATTTAAAGACCTTGCTCATTTCCTATATTGAAAACGGACGCAGTACACCCGGAATAGCACAAAACAATGATGCAATAGATTTCCAATGGAAGCAGATAGACTTCATCGAGTAAGTCGGCTCCTGAATCGCTATTTTTTATTGGATGTTATACGGATGTAATCCATCCCTTGATTTCATCGAAATCCAAACCGCCATAGTTCCCGGAACTCATTAACAGCAAGGTCTTATTGTGAAAATCCTGAGTACACAAATAACTCTTAAAGTCCTCTGGATGCGTGTAAATGATTAAGTCCTCCCGTTCAAATGCCGTGGCTATTTGTGTTTTGGTTATTTTCTCCAAATTTTTAATTTCAACGGCATGTGGAGAATAAAAAACCACGGCGATATCGGCGGCATCCAGGGTGCCTTTGTATTCCTTTAAAAATTCGGCATTCAAACTGCTATAGGTATGCAATTCTAAACAGGCCAGCAAGATTCTATCCTTAAATTGCTCTTTTACCGCTTGTGTCGTCGCCTGCACTTTACTTGGTGAATGTGCGAAATCCTTATAGGCCACACTGGTTGAACCTTCGGCGATCTTTTCCAATCGTTTACTTGCCCCTTTAAATGAAGCAATGGCCTCATAAAAATCATCTTCATCAATACCCATATGCTGGCAAATCCATTTGGCGCCGGCCAGATTATTTAAATTATGCCTACCAAATATTTCAACAGGTAAATCGCCTTCCGGGGTTGACAAAACCGTTTGTCCATTTTCAACCCTGTATTCCGGAGTATGGTATGCCAATTTACGAATGGTATTTTCACTATCTTCTACCAATCGCCTTAGATCTTCGTCCTCCTCGTTGTAATTAATGCTTCCACCACTTACTATGGAATCCACAAATATCCTAAACTGTTCTAAATACGTTTCATAAGTAGGAAATACGTTAATATGATCCCAGGCAATACCACTTAATAAAGCAATATTGGGTTTGTACAAATGAAATTTTGGACGTGGATCTATGGGAGAACTCAAATATTCATCGCCTTCCAAAACGATAAAGTCATTATCCTCGGTTAACCTAACCATGACCTCGAAACCTTCCAACTGCGCTCCAACCATGTAATCCACATCCCGGTCGTGATAATGCATGACATGCAAAATCATAGAAGTAATCGTGGTTTTTCCATGGCTTCCACCAATGACCACCCGGGTTTTATGCTTGGACTGTTCGTATAAGAACTCCGGATAGCTATAAATTTTAAGTCCCAATTCTTGTGATTTTAACAATTCAGGGTTGTCGGCCTTGGCGTGCATCCCCAAAACTATGGCGTCGATATTAGGGGTAATCTTTTCGGGAAACCATCCAAAATTATCCGGTAATAGCCCTTTTGCTTCCAATCGGGATTTCGATGGTTCGAATATCGTATCATCACTTCCCGTGACCGTATATCCTTTGTGATGTAAGGCCAAGGCCAAATTGTGCATCGCTGCACCTCCAATAGCTATAAAATGTACATTCATGAGTTTCACCCGAAAGCCCTTTCTATGGCTTTTCTTATCTAAATTTTAATATTGATACATTAGAAAGTAAATATATGAATTGAAGTTAGAAGCACGAAAACTGAAGACAGAAGTTTTTGCATCTGGTCAGTTCAAGGTAAGCCGGAAGGGCATAACGCATAAAGTCCAATCTGTGGAGCAATAAGGACCACGAACTACATATTGACAATCTTTTCCTTCTGCTCTTTAAACGTTTTTATTTTGGGAAGCTCGGCTATAGCCAATTCAATATGTTTTAAAGCTTCACTTTTGTGCTTTTTATGCATATGGATCTGTGCCAAGCGATAATGTGCCCATGCTTTCGGTACACCATCGGTTACTGAATAATTTTTAAGATAGGTATTGAGACACTGTTCGCCTTTTTCAACCTGAATATTATATTCGGCTGCAATCTTACCAATTTGATAGTGCAATGCATTTCGCGGATGTCTTTTCTGTGCCTCTTCAATATTCTCAATGGCTTTCTGAGGCTGGTTTTCACTTTCATAAAATTTGGTGAGTTTGTCAAAACAGGTTAATGAACCGCCTTCAGTAATAGCCAATTTGTAATACTTCTCCGCTAAATCGGGCGCATTGTCATATTCATAAATATAGCCCTTGGCGAGGTAGCCGTCTACTTTGGACAGACGCTCCAATTCTTCGGCATACTCCAAAGATTTATGTTTACTCCCTCCAAATATTCCCGGTAATTGCATGTACAACTCTACTAAAGCCCATCTTGCCTCTATATGGGTCGTATCGAGTTCCACTGCCCTTTTAAATGACGATTTTATATCGCCTATAAGGCCTATCGCATTAAACTTATTCTCCAAAGCTTTCATACCTAGCATTCCACCATATTTATAATGGTAATTCGCATTATTATCATCTGCCACAAGGAGCTTTTTAAATTCAACTTTTGCTTTATCCCATTTTTTTTGGTAGGCATAAGCATCCCCCAAGAGCTCAATGGCCTCAAAATTATTGGGATATTGTTCTAAAAAGGTGACCATTAATTGTTCGGTTTTGTTAAAATCCTTCTCTTGAAAAAAGTGTCGCGCTTTTTCAATTTCTGACTGACTTAAAACCAGAATCGGCATTACAAATGGTATCAAAAACTTTATCATAGGAATTCTGTCAAAATCACAAAGTTAAACTTTCCATCCTTACTTTAAAATTAATTAACTTCACTTTAATTGTAAATTTGATTTTATGATTCTTCTTTTTTGGAATGGCTTTTGAACGTAACCTTTAAACAAATTCTAATTTATGAAAATTGCCATAAGTCTCTTGTTATTTTTATTACTCCCCTTGCACATAAACGCCCAATCCAAAGATTACAAAAATTTATGGGCCGAAGTTGCGCAATTTGAAAAGGGAGGTCTGCCAAAATCAGCCTTAAAAGTCGTTATGGATATTAACAAAAAAGCCCTAAAAGACGATAACATCCCGCAATTCATTAAAACGCTGCTGTATAAAAGCAAATTCGCCCTGGTATTGGAAGATGATGCTCAACTTAACATCATTAAGGAGTTAAGGTTTGAAATTGATAACCGGACATTTCCCGCAAAACATATCTTACAAAGTATTTTAGCGAATCTTTACTGGCAATACTTTAGTGCCCACCGTTGGTCATTTTATAATCGCACAAAAACGGCAGAAAAGGTAAACCATGAGGACTTCAGAACCTGGGATTTACAAACACTTTTCAATGAAATTCACACGCTTTATCAAAATTCTCTTGAGAATGGACAACGGTTACAGGGTGAAGATTTAAAGCGGTATGATCTATTACTCGATCTCAGGCAGGACTCTAAACTCTATCGGCCAACGCAATATGACTTTTTGAACCATCGTGCCCTGGAATTTTATAAATCCGATGACACCCAAATTACCAACCCGGCCTATAAATTTGAAATGGATAGCCCCAAATATTTTGATCAGGCCCGAAGCTTTTCAACATTAAACTTGTCTGCTCGTGATTCCCTGTCATTGCAGCGTCATGCCCTTGAAATCTATCAGAATTTAATCACGTTCCATCTTAAGGACCGTACCTCGCTGGCCTTGGCCGACGTCAATATAGGTCGCCTAAAGTTTGTAGCCGAAAACAGTACATTGGAAAACAAAGATTCCCTTTTATTAGAGGCCCTGAAAGAAGAAAAAGCCCAATTAACGGGACGCGAAGTTTCAGGCTTGTACGACTTTGAAATGGCCTCCCTGTATTATGAACAAAGTCGGCAATATCAACCTGAAATTCATGAAGAACAGCGATGGAACGCTCGGGAAGCCATGATTATTTGCGAGGCTGTCATGCGTAAATTCCCGCACAGTAAGGCCGCCGAAAAATGCCGGGATTTAAAGACCAAAATCGAACAGCAAACCCTTCAGATTACCACAGAGCGCTTTATCCCCATACAGAACCATGGTCGATTATTGCTTAGGTATAAAAATTTGAATACCCTCCACTTTGAGGTCTTCAAACTGAATAGAGCTCAATTAGAGACCTGGAACAAACTCCACCGAAAAGAGGAGCAACTCGACTTCATCCATAATCTGGAACCCCATGAAAAATGGGACACCCCCTTACGAAACGAAAAGGATTACCAAACCCATACCACAGAGGTGGTCATCCCCAGGCTTGATCATGGAACCTATTTAATATTTGCCTCTAACAGCCATGTTAATAACCCGTTTGCCCATGCTACTATTCAAGTCACCAATATGGCTCTGGTTGAAAGTGAAAGCAAAAACCACAAGACTTTTCAAGTTATTGACAGAACTAATGGTGCCCCTTTAAGCGGAGCTCGAGTAGAATTGACTTTTTACGAAAACAACGACAGAACCCCGCAGCAGGAATTAGTAATCACTAACGGCCTCGGCGAATTCCAAATAGAAAAAACAAAGGACCGCTATAGAAATATATCCGTAAGGATGAGTCACGGAAACGATACGGCTTATGTCGCTAATTATTATGTGAACCGACCTCTCCAAACAGAAAAAGAGGGCCCCCATTTTAAAGCCTTCATTTTTACGGATCGAAGTATATACAGACCCGGGCAAACGGTTTACTTTAAAGCTATAGCCATGAGCACTAAAAATGGTACTTCCGAAGTGGTTGCCGATGAACCTGTTCAAGTCGTTTTATATAATACCAATGGTGAAGAACTCAACGCATTGGAATTTAAGACCAACGCATTTGGTTCCGTTTCGGGTGAATTTATTTTACCGAGCAAAGGATTGAATGGGGAATATCATATTGAATTTGATGGGAATGAAACGGACTTTTTTACCGAACATTATTTCTCGGTGGAAGCCTATAAACGCCCAAAATTTGAAACCCTATTCGCTCCAATTACCGAAACCTTCAAAATAAATGACTCTGTTACTGTAAAAGGGACCGCACGGGCCTATGCCGGCAGCACGATTACCAATGCAAAAGTAGTGTATCGTGTGCATCGAAAAGTACAATACCCGCAGTGGTATTACTGGAGTCGACCGTATTTTTACAGCAAACCTCAGGAAATCACGCACGGGGAGGGCATGACCAATGAAAAGGGCGAATTTGAAATCACTTTTAAAGCGCTCCCGGACCACAGTGTGGATGAAAGCCATTTACCCATTTTTAACTATGAAGTTACTGTAGATGTCACCGATTTAAACGGTGAAACCCGAACTGCCACCACAATCGTTAATGTGGGCTACCACAGTTTAACCGTTCAATTAGACATAGATCCTAAGCTAGATAAAACCAAAAAAGACCACAATATTTCCATTGATAGCAAAAACTTAAATGGTGAATTTGTGCCGACGAGAGGCCTGATTAAAATATATAAATTAAAAGCTCCAAATACCGTACTAAGACCTCGACCATGGGCCGCTCCGGATTATCAGGATATTTCGGAAACTGATTTTAAAACATTATTTCCGCACGAGGCCTATACCAATGAAAACGATCCCAATTATTGGGAAAACGGTGCTTTGGTTTTTGAGAAAACTTTCGACACGCATACCTCCAAGGAGGTTCATCTGGGCAACATCAAATCATGGGAATCGGGTGCCTACAGGATCACCCTGGACACACAGGACAAATTTGGGAAACCGGTTAGAAATGAAATTAAAACCACCCTGTACAGCACGACAGATAAGACTTTGGCCGATAGACAGTTGTTCAGTATGTCCACAGACAAAACCCATTATAAGGTTGGTGAATCCGTACAGTTAACCATGGCCTCCGCTGCCCATAACTTAACGGTACGCATCCAGGTTGAAAAAGCCCACCGGATGCTTAACACCCAAATCATTACACTTAGCAATAACAAAAAGACCATAGCAATACCTGTTGAATCGAACGATGTCGGAGGCTTTTCCGTACATTACAGTTACGCAGCATTTAACAGTTTCCAATCGGGTACCTTAACGGTTCTGGTGCCTTATCCCAAAACGGCCCTGACTATTGAAACCACCACCTTTAGGGACAGAATGCAACCCGGTACGGAGGAAGAGTGGAGCTTCAAAATAAAAGGACCTCACAGTGAGACCGTGAGTGCCGAACTATTAGCAAGTATGTACGATGCTTCTTTGGACCAGTTTAAATCACATCAATGGCTATTTCAGCCTACAAATTATCCCAATTATTCGCCATATCGACAAAGTAACGCCTACCGAAGTTTTGGCATTACAAACTTTAACGCTTACCACAACAGTTTACGTTTGAACAATTTAAATCAGGACTACGATCAATTGAATTGGTTCGGGTTGTATTTTGGTTCTAAAAACAACTATTTGATGAAGGCATTACAAGGCCAATCAGGGGGAATACAACGTGTTGAAGAGGATACGGAGGTAGAAGGAATGCCCTTTGCTCATGACCATGAGGCCAGCCTGGAAGAGGTAGTCGTTACAGGTTACCAAGCCGAATCGGAGGAAGATCGAATATCAAACAAGCCGCAACAACCGAATGGAGATACTTCTATATTTAAGCCTATTCCCACACGCAAAAACCTACGAGAAACGGCGTTTTTCTTCCCGTACCTTAAAACGGATAATGAAGGACATGTAAGTTTCAAATTTACCGTTCCCGAAGTCTTAACCCAATGGAACTTGCAATTATTAGCATATACCAAAACCTTGCAAAGTGCAACAAAAACCCTTACAACGGTTACTCAAAAGGAATTGATGCTTACCCCTAATGCGCCCCGGTTTTTGCGAGAAGGTGATACCATTAGCATTAGTACAAAAATTGCTAATCTTACCCAAAAGGTACTGACAGGACAAGCGGCTATACAGTTATTTGATGCTGTATCAGGTCTGGATATTACCCATCAATTACTCATACAGGAGAATCGAAATGAACAAACCAAGGACGATTCAAGGACCCAAAATATCCGAAGTTTTGTTGTTCAGGCCAAAGACAACCAGCAAGTCTCGTGGCAATTGCATATTCCCAACCATGTGCAAGCCGTCCAATATAAGATAATCGGAACATCCGGTAATTTTAATGATGGTGAGCAAAACACCCTGCCTGTTTTAAGTAATCGTACGTTAGTGACAGAAACTTTGCCCATGTGGGTGCGAAGCAATGAAACACGTGATTTTGAACTGGAAAAACTTAAAACGGGGTCTTCAAGCAGCCTCAAGCATCATAAACTCACTTTGGAAATGACGTCTAATCCGGCATGGTATGCCGTTCAGGCTTTACCCTATTTAATGGAATACCCCTATGCGTGCAATGAGCAGATTTTTAGTCGGTACTATGCCAATGCATTGGCCAGTCATATTGCCCTTTCCAATCCTAGAATTCAAGAGGTTTTTAATATGTGGGCCACCCAACAGGTACTCTTGTCCAATCTTGAAAAGAATCAGGAGCTCAAGTCCATTTTGATTCAGGAAACTCCTTGGTTACGCGATGCACAAAGTGAAACCGAACAGAAAAAGCGTATGGCCCTTTTATTCGATCTGAACAAAATGAATTCCGAATTGCAATCCTCCTTACGCCAGTTAAAGACCAATCAGACGGTTTCGGGGGCTTGGGCCTGGTTTAATGGGGGTCGTGAAAATCGATATATCACCCAACATATCATGAGTGGATTTGGGCATCTTATAAAACTGGGTGTCCTTTCTACAGAACGAGAAACGCCGGAAGGGCAAGCACAGTATCAAATGATGGAGAAAGCCATAGCCTATCTGGATCATGCTTTTGTTAAGGACTATGAGGCCATTAAAAAATACGATGACAAAGTGGATTTAAATAAGGACCATTTAAGCTATTCCCAGTTGCATTATTTATACATGCGAAGCTTTTTTCCACAAATTAAAGTTTCGCAAGAGGTTAGAGCGGTTATGACCTATTACCACTCCCAGATCCAAAAGTATTGGTTAAAGCAGCCGTTATATGCGAAAGGATTAATGGCCTTGATTTCTTATAGAAATGATGATAAAAGCACCGCCAAGAACATATTAAAATCCCTGCAAGAAACCAGCATCACGGATGAAGAGATGGGTATGTACTGGAAATCCAACAGGAATTCCTTGTTCTGGTATCAAGCCCCAATTGAAACCCAAGCCTTGTTAATTGAGACCTTTTCAGAGGCCGGTTCCATCCTTCTCAATGAACCGCAGTTACGCGATACCATCGACCACCTAAAAATATGGTTACTCAAAAACAAGCAAACCCATTCATGGAAAACGACCAAAGCCACAACTGAAGCAGTATATGCCCTTTTACTTCAAGGCAGTGAATGGATCGGTATCACGGACGCTGTAGACGTAATGGTTGGCCATAAAAAAATTGATCCTTCCATAGGTGAAGACGTTAAAGTCGAAGCCGGAAGCGGATATTTTAAAACGTCATGGGATGCTTCAGAAATTACACCCGAGATGGGACACGTTAGACTTTCAAAAAGGGGAACCGGATTGGCATGGGGAAGTTTGTACTGGCAATATTTTGAGGATTTAGATAAAATCACCAGACATGAAACACCGTTATCCTTAACGAAAACACTATTTCTTAGAACCTATTCCGATTATGGTGAAGAAATTTCAGAAATAACGAATAGCACCCATCTAGAAATAGGGGATCTGGTTCGAGTTCGCATTGAACTTCGAACGGATAGGGACATGGAATTCGTTCATATGAAAGATATGCGTGCATCGGGATTAGAACCGGTAAATGTGCGCTCTCAGTACAAATGGCAGGATGGGCTGGGGTACTACGAAAGCACTAAAGACGCCAGTACGAATTTCTTTTTTGATAATTTACCTCAAGGCGTTTATGTGTTTGAATACGATTTACGGGTAAACCATGCCGGAAATATGAGCAACGGCATTACCAGCATACAAAGTATGTACGCCCCTGAGTTTAGCAGTCATAGTACAGGGATCCGAATAAGGGTGAAATAACCTCCATACCTCCTATTTCGTTGGAGGTTTTGTTGGACGGACTTCTATTTTACTGGGTAAGGTACGGGGGTTCATTTTAACCAAATCAACAACCAGTTCACCAATATCTTCAATTTGAATTTTCCAGGCGTCCTGATCATTGGGTTCGTGATTATTGAAATACGTTGCAACGGATCCCGGCATGATTGTACTCACTTTGATATCGTGTTGTCGTAAATCCAACATCACGGCCTGGGTAAAACCAGTCAAACCAAATTTACTGGCATTGTAGGCCGATCCCTTGGCAAAGAAATTCGTGCCCGCCAAACTGGAAATGGTAATAAAATAGCCTTTGGATAATTTTAAAGCCTCTACCGTCGATTTAATGGTATAGAATACACCGGTTAAATTGGTATCTATCGTGTCGTGCCATTGCTCAGTGGTTAAGTCCTCAATACTTGCAAAATGACCTAAACCGGCATTGGCAATAACTATATCCAACTGATGAAATTGATCTAATACAGCCTGTACGGCCTGCTGTTGGCTTTCCAAACTTCTAACATCGGCCTCAATACCAACGGCTATGGCTTTGGAACGATGCCCTGAATTTAACTTTTTAGCCGCATCTTTAGCTGAAGCGTCATGTCTGCTGGTTATCACAACGTTAACACCTTCCTCTAACAGGGCCTGTGCAATACCAAAACCAATACCTTTTGACCCTCCTGTTATAAGAGCGACTTTTTGTTTTAAGGATTCCATAATCTTAATGCTTTTGGTAAAACTACAAAATGCAATTGACGTTTTAGAACTTAGGCGGGTATTTGTCCAATACTTTTTTAACGACTGCCTTAAATAGGGCTTCCCGATTTTCGGGTGTGGCACTTGGGTTCATACTGAACTCGCTAACCGCTTGCCAAAAAAGGCCCTGATTATGTTGTTCATCCACAAAATCAAAAATAATTTGTCGGTTTACATTTGCCTGACCAATGGGTAAACCAATGGAAATGCCACCCCCCACATTTCGACCACTCCCGCCAAGACCAACACCTACCGTGTTGCGCTGAACTTGTTGAAATTCACTACTCTTAATATCTATGAAAAAACCCGGAGTATCGGAAGGCATAAATCCGCGAGATTTCAACCCTTCATCCAAGGCGTTTAATAAACGTTGCGTATCAAATGCACTCAAACCTGTTTGCATATCCACATAATAATTATAGGTCCGGTATTTAGAGAAATCCGTGCTTTTCTCAAAATCGTAATTAACACGTATCGGAGCACATGAAGTCAGGAGGATAAATAGCGAAAAAAAACATAGGAGTTTCATTATCTTTTTTCCATAAATGTAATCAAAAATTATTCCAAGCCCTCGAAAATCTTATTTTTGCTAAAGATGCTTTAACCGATGCCTTTTTTCTCAATAGTCATACCGCTTTTCAACAAAGTAGATTATATCTACGATACCTTAACCAGTGTCCTTAACCAATCGTTTCAGGATTTTGAAGTAATTATCGTTAATGATGCCAGTACGGACGGAAGTATCGATATTGTAAAATCTTTTAAAGATCCAAGAATAAAAATTTATGAACAGGAAAATCAAGGGGCATCTGTGGCAAGAAATTATGGCATAGAACAAGCAGAATCTGACTTTATTGCGCTTATTGATGCCGATGATATTTGGTATCAAGACCATTTAGAAGAACTAATAAAATTAATCAACACTTTTCCGGAATCCGGGCTATTTTGTAATAACTATGAGATCAAACGGAGTGACCAAGTAATTACACCGGCAAAGTTCAATTTTAAATACTACGGGGACTGCTTAATTATTGAAGACTATTTTAAATCGAGTATTATAAACTCTGTGGCTTGGACTTCTTCTTCATGTTTTAAAAAGGAAATATTTAACGAAATTGGTCGTTTCGACATTAATTTACGTACTGGCCAAGACATTGATTTATGGATTAGAATTGCTTTAAAATTCGAAGTCGCTTTTAATCCAAAAACGACCGTCCTATATCATAATTTTGACAGATTAAGTCTTTCAAATAGCAAATATAACAATCAAAGATATTATCTCATTAGTAAATTCACTGAGGAAGAAAAAAGCAACCCATCGTTAAAAACATATCTGGATATAAACAGATATGCTTTAGCCATAAGGTGTATTTTGAATGATGAAAAGATTCTTTATGGAAAGTTAAAAAAAGAAATTAATTACAATAACCTTAACTTCAAGCAACAAATTTTACTACGTCTCCCTAAAAATGTATTACGATTAACAAAAAAAATCCAAGACTACTTTATTCAAAATAATATCTACTTATCCGCATACGGATAACTTAAATCGATCATAATCACGAATATAATCATCCTCTTTAAAAATATCTGAAGCTATAACCAAACATATTGCGCCTGAAGAAAAGTTTTCTAATTCCCTCCAAATCATAGTCGGAATTAATACGTTCTTATCTGGTTTATTTGACATTTTATTGCTTTTAAACACCATTAAACTCAATTGTAATTATCATTTCTGAATTCCTTTTTTTAATTCTTGATAACGATAAATTCCTTTAATTCCAACTAAGTATTTAGACACAAATTCATTTAACTTTATCTCCTTGGCCATAAAAGCCTGATAAAGATACTTTACAAGTTTTAAATAGGTTAGAATTCCAGAATATTTGAAGATTACTGCACTTCGAGCATAAATCATTTTATCTGTTCCCATAACCCTCCCTGAACTAAAATATTTGTGGGATAAAATTATGGTTTTCTCAAAATAAATTTTCAAACTATGCTGTAGGGCATCCCTTAGAAAAATATACTCATCAGCTGTTGGAAACTCGGCTCCTAATCCAAAATGGGGGTTAAACGATATCCCAGATTTTAATATATTTTCTCTTCTAAACGCTATGACAACCGAATTTACAGTAATTATCGATTTTTTGTTATGCCACTCTACATTAGGGTACGCTTTGAATAACCGTCCCGAATCGTCCTCCATTTGAAATGTTATGAAGTCTGCCTGGGGATGATTATTAAATGCCATAATTATATCCTTTTCAAATCCGCGCTTATATATAATATCATCATCGGCAATCAGGCAAATATCCCCAATGGCATGACGTATGCCCAAATTCCTACTTCTGGAAAGACCTTTCTCAAAACTGTTAATTATCCGAACATTTTTTAATTCTGATTCCAGTAAATTATCCTCAGTTGTTTGATTGATGATAAGAATAGAATAGTCGTTAATAGTATTGTTTATAAACATCCTATTTAAAAAGGAAGTATCCTTCCTATTCATCGTGCTCACGAGGATCTCTAAAATCATAATATTAGATTATATTTGTTATTATGAAAGCATCGTTTTTAATTGCATGAGTAATCTAGGAGATTTATTTAAACTAGCAAAACATTAATCGCTCAAGTTTTATTCTAAAATCGTTAAACCTCCAACAATGGTCGAATTATCCATAGCACTAATCACTTATAATAGTGAACTTTATATTCATGAAACCCTGAAATCCCTATTAAAGCAAAAATGTGCTTTCGACTATGAAATCGTAGTGGGCGACGACGGTTCGACCGATAACACTTTTGAGATCCTTCAATCCTATAAAAGGGATTACCCAAATGTTTTCAACATAAAAAAAAATGAAAAACAGTTAGGCATACTGCATAATTTCAAAACCACCATAGATCGATGCGTTGGAAAATACGTTTTTAATTTTGATGGAGATGATATCGTAAAAAGTCCTTTTGCCTTTGAAAAATTAGTTGCGGTATTTCGAAACAAACCTCATTTAGGTTTTGTGGATTCCGGATACGATAAATATTTTGAAGCTAAAAATAAGACCCAGTATTTTGTAAACAAGAATTCGATAACCGCATCTAAAACTGACTACAAAAATTACATTTTTCTAGGAAAAATTATTCCAATTGGCACCTGTTTTAATAGGTCCCTTTTGATGAAGTATGTCGATTTTGAAACTTATATCGCTAAAAATGTCACCATTGAAGATTACCCTACCTTAGTCGATATGGTTGCAAATTGCGATTTCGAAAGGATAAATGAATCCTTGTTTATTTACAGAATTCATGATAAATCTTATTCATACCAAACAGATTTTGAAAACTATTTTTTTCTAAGACAGGAGATGCTTGGTTTATTTAATTATTTTAAATCCAAATATCATTTCAAGGAAGACTTAAGTGAGGTATTTCACCAGAAATATTATAAAACCATTCTTTACCTGGCCGGTTCCTATGAAAAAAAAGACCTGGGAAAGGAAATGTTCGCTAAAATAAAAACAAAGAATAGTTACGATTACATTCACTACCTGGCAAGTCAGTACAAAATTATTAGAAAACTGGTCGGGTTGAGGAAAACCAAAAATTTAATTTTGCAAAAAATACGATTGGCTCTAAATTAAAGATTTAAACTAAGCTTTTAAAAATGTTCCAAAATCTCTAATATAATCTTCTTCTTTGTGAACATCGGATGCAAGAACCAAACATATTGCAGCATAAGAAAAATCACGAACTTCATGCCAAACCATATTTGGCACAAACAGTCCTTTATTTGGCCTTTCCAGTTTAATAGTTAATTTCTCCTGCTCTGTATCTATTAAATCTATGGTAAAACTCCCATTGAGGGCGATTAAAAGGGTTAAGTGTTCGATATGGGCATGTCCTCCTCTCATACAATGTTTTGGGACATTATAGATGTAAAAGACTCTTTGTATATCAAAAGGCAATAGTTTATTCTCAACGATGGCCATCCCACCCCGATAATCATTAAAATCGGGGATATCAATTAGTTTTACTTTACTTATGCTCAATCTTTTTAATTTTAATGGATTATTATTTTAGTCATGCTTAAACCTGTCAAAAAAATTAAAGTGATTGTTTAATTTAAATAAGGTAAAACACAATGAACACAAAATTACTAAAATCATAATGGTGTGTTTTATAATTCCGTTGTCTATAAATAATAACCCCACCATTATGAGGAATTGAAATATACATACATAAAACAGGTTATTGAAATTTAAGTCGAATTTAAATCCGTAATTTTTGGTCACGATCCATTTTATAAATAAAAGATCAAGGATATGGTAAACCAAAAATCCAATTCCAATTCCTGTTAGTCCGTAAATTTGGTATCCCGCGACAACGAAAGTCAATAAAACCAAATGCGTTATGAGTTCGGTTATAAAATATAATTTAGAATCTCCCTTTGCCAATAACATAAATCCCATGGACCAGGATACGGATTTGAACGCCGTTGATAACATCCCATAGGTAATCATTCCAAGTATGGGTAAAAATGCCTTTGAATAGAGCAGGGTGACAATGAAAGGCTTAATAGCTAAAAAAATGACAATCAAAGGTGTTATTAAAAGGAGTAGGATATAGGCCTGTTCATTAACCGTCTTATTCACCATGCCACTATCTTGGGATACTTTCGACAGTCTCGGGAAAAAATCCTTACTTAAGGCACTAAAAAATATCGCCACATAGGAATGTATAAGTGCAAACCCGGCATTATACAGGCCAACTTCCTCTACACCTCCCGTATTGGTGATATAGACCTGAATGATATATGCTATGGCCAATGCCATAATACTCGCCAAACTTAAATAGAGTCCGGGCTTCAAAATAGTCTTTCCGGTCTCGATAAGCTTCTTTAAGGGGTAATTGCCGGCACTTATTTTTAATTGTTTTATATAATAATTAGATACAAAGAAGCTGATTCCGGCGGTGGTTACTATTACCCAAGGAATACCTTTTTCCCCAAAAAAGTAATAAATCCCCACCGTTGGTATTAAACTTAACACACTGGATAGGGTAATCACCTTTGCTAAATTTTTTAATGATCTTAAACCCTGTAAGATTGCTAAATTTCCCGTTGCCAATTGATTAAACAAAATCGCCATCGAAACTATAATAAAAAATGAGGTATAGGATTTATGGTTAAAGGCCAATTGACTCAGCAAAGGTGACCCTATTAAAATAATCAGGGCACCCAGAATCGCGGTGATTAAGGTTATTTTCAATATTAATTTCACCAACTGCGGTTGTTTCTCCTTTTCTGAAGACGCTATTTCTTTAACTGCGGTAACATCTATACCACATCTTGTTAATGCCTGGATTAAATTTAAGGTGGACATTAAAACACCAAAGATGCCAACACCTGAAACCCCAATTAACAGGGCTGCTGCTTTCGTTTTTAATATGGAAACCAGAATGGTAATGGATTGAACTCCTCCAAATAAGGAAGTCGCCTTAATAATTTGCTTGTATGAGTTGCTTTCCGTTTTCAAATAATCTCTTAGGGTATAAAAATCACCTAAAGTTGGTTAAAAGGTTTGCAATTTTTTCTATTTCTGATGATTTCAAATAGGTATTTAACGGTAAACTTAAAATTTCATTGTGCAATTTACTTGTTATTGGCAGATGCAAGGTTTTAAGATGAGAATAAGCCTTTTGATGGTGTATGGCTTTAGGATAATGAATGAAAGTCTCCACCCCATTTTCAAATAAATAGGACTTTAATCGGTCCCTATTCACATTTTTAATAACAAATAAATGAAAAACATGTTCATTTATATGGGTAAACTGGGGTAAGCTTATTTGGTCATTATCAATCAGACTTAAATACTGTTGCGCAATGGATTTTCGCTTTTGGTTATCTGAATCCAAACGGGTTAACTTAACCCTTAAAAATGCGGCTTGCAGCGCATCTAATCTGCAATTATAACCGACAAGATCATTGTCATAAGCTGTTGCCCTTCCATAATTTCTTAATTTATATACCACCTCTGCCAATGCACTATCATTGGTTGTTACGGCCCCGGCATCCCCCAGGGCTCCCAGGTTTTTTGTAGGATAAAAACTAAATGCCGCAGCATCCGATACATTACCCGCTTTCCTCCCATCAAAACAAGAAGCCCCGTGTGCCTGAGCAGCATCTTCTATTAAAATTAAATCCTGTTCCTTGCATAAGGTTTCTAATCCATGGACATCGTATAATTGTCCATATAAATGTACGCCTAATATGGCCTTGGTTTTATGTGTTAACGCGGATTTGGCTTTATGCACATCAATATTGAAGCTGATACTATCCGGTTCAACCAATATCGGTTTCAAATTGGCGCTACTAATGGCAAGAACAGAGGCAATATAGGTATTTGCAGGAACAAGGATTTCATCGCCATCATGTAATTTGCCTAATGTCTTATAGCCTTCAAATATTAAGCGCAGGGCATCCAGTCCATTGCTCGTCCCTATACAATGCCCTGTACCACAATATAATTTAAATGCCGACTCAAATTTTGAAACTTCCTCTCCTAAAATATAATTTCCAGAGTTTAAAAACCTGTTAAAGACGTCTTCATATTCCTCTTTAAATCTAGCGTTTACTTTTTTTAAGTCTAAGAATTTTATCATGTGAAACATTCGTATTAATCTTCTCTACCGTTTTCAATTAATGACTAGTCTGAAATCTTATTAAATACCACTTCACCCTTTTCATTAATACATTCATATATGCCCTTGGGAGCACCCTTATAAATTTCAATATAACTTTTATCCTGCTCCAAATGCTCTAAATAACTTTTATCATTACTTAAATAAGCCATTAGAACTCGAAATAAATTTACGGATGTTTTAATTTTATGATCAAACAAGGGCGCTTTATTTTTGGGCCATTTTATAGCCAAAAGTGATGTGAAAATTGAACGGATTAATTCTGAATCACTCTGTTTTATCTTGCTTTCATAAGTATCATTAAATCCTAAAAACCCACCGTGATCCGATGCAATGATTATAAGTCCATTTTCATCCTTTTCCAGTATCATATCAATGGTACGTTCCATCCATTGATTGGCCTTTTTTAAACCTTTTGCATACACTTCAATGTGTCCACCGATTTCTGTAGAACCGGGATTATTAATATGGCCCGGAGTTAGCTTTTCCATAAAATAAAAATTATGGGTGTCTTTGTTTTCCATAATTCGATGCTCCAGGTCAGCTTTTATATCCTTTTTAAAATTAAAGCCACTTGGAAAGAAAGAAACCTCATGCTGAGCCATGTTACAATTATCATAAAATAGTTTTGGTCTATTCAACAATAAATAAGGGAATTCCAATAATAAAAAGGTTTTGTATTCATTGTTCTTAAAAATGGACAGGACAGGATTTTCTCCTACAATGATATCTCTGGCATTATATAGTTCGGCCCCGGCTCGCTTATCCCCAAAATAATAATGATGCTTCATAGCGAACATGGAACTGTTTGAGCTTAAAGTAGAATAATAATTGCTTCTGTAATCGTCATATATTTTAAAATCATGATTCTTGAGATAGGTTTTAAAACCGGTATTGTCAAAATTGTAATAGCCCTTGTTGAATTCAGAAAAATTAGCATATCCATCCGGTTGAATGACATATACATTTGGATGTTTTTCGAATTCAACAGAGGTAATATCGTCGACCGGATTCATCCATGTATTGGAATAATTAGCACAGGCGTAAAAATCCGGAATTAATCTCGCAAACACCAAAATGGCCAGCAGCAATTGGGACAAAACAATCTTTCTAAGATACCTTCGTAAAATATAACTGGATATAAATGCCAAAATTAAAATAAGGGCTAAATACCTATAATTAAATCCAAACAAAACAATAACCATATAGGACCCAAAGAACCAATGATTTAAAAATGACATCACATAGGTAATCGTTTGTTCCGATACTTTTAACTTTCCTGCAATCCAGAATATTGCCTTAAATGTAAAGACAGGAGCCACTAAAAAAAACGATATGAAAAAAATGAGCTGATCCCAGGAATTAACTAAGCTTAAATTGGAATTGTAAAAATGAAAAACAGGAGATAATCCAGTAGAAAGCGCCGATAATAACACAACTGCTCCAGTATGTGTTTTTTGATTTAAAAAACGGTTTACCCAAATTCTAATTTTACCGATCATCCTTAACTTTTAACAAATACATTACGCGCTCCGTACCTTCTATGGCCTGAATTTCTATAACCTCAAAGTATTTTGAATACACCGCTTCAAAATGTTCAAGATTGTAAAAATCGAAATGCCCCTCGAACTCCCTTTTTGTTTTAAGTAATCGCTGTACCCATGAATCTTCTCGTTTTGGAAATTCGATGATCAAATACTTTGAAAAAGAGGCAAAAAATTCGGCCGACATGAAAAATGGGACATTTCCGGACAACGACATATGGTGAATAACCGCCAAAGCCAAAGTAACATCCGGAGCAAAGGATTTAATACGATCCAGAAATGAATCTCTTTCTTTATTATTGAACCCTATAGAAGCTGATGGATTTAACACATCTAAGACAAAAGGTAAAATAAAGTTTTCCCTGTTTTTTTTTACCAAATGGTAATTTACATCAATGGCATTATTATCGATGTCACATACTAATGCCTGTTGCAAAGTCCTTGATATTCCTCTAACAAAGGTTCCATCATTACCTCCGATGTCGATTAAGGTATTGGCTTTGAGACTGCCCACCCAGGAATCAACCTGTTTCGATTTTATCAAAAAACTTGGTTCCGAGTAATTTGTTTTTGCATAATAATCCCCCCATTCGCTATCCTCATGAATTTGCAAATTACTGATAAAATCAAATAGGCTGTTTATCAAATTGACTTGTGCTTTTTTGGATAGGGATACTGTTTTAGTATGGCCCTTATAATCCTTATTGTGCTTCTTTTCAAATTTAGCCAACAAGTGAATATTGGCAAATATAAATGGATTAAACCTGGTCTTTAAGGGCAGCATGGAGGACAGCATATCCAAAGGTAACCCGTCAATGAACGCGTTCATTAATTTTAAGGCTTGTGCTCCATTATATTTGGCCAAAATCAAGGGTCCCAGAAAATGCATGATAAATTGTTTATAGGCACGCCATGGGCTATTCTTATGATAAAAATCAAAGGACAGGGTATCCATAAAAATAGCTTTTCCCTTATGAAAAGTAACATTAAAGGCCGATGCGTCTTTAAGTGTGAAGTTCTGGTCCAAACAAAATTTTTGCAATTGGAGCGTTAAAAGAGCCGCTTCCTTGTATTGATAAAAACTCCATTCGTAAGGATAGGTGATAAAAGGTATGTATTGGGGCTGTATTATAATGTTGGTATTTGACGCATGGAGTTCTTCATGCTTAATCAAATGCCCGGAAGACCACAATCTGTTATAAATTCCTTGGTCCTTTAACGCATAATATTGATTGAAGTAAATGGGATTTATACATCTTTTTATTTGACCGCTATCAAAAAAAACATACCCCGAAGGATCCCGAAATGAAGCGGAATGAAGGTCATTACTACTCACCCTTTTCTTTATTTTCTATATCTGCTTTAGGAGCATTAATGTCGTCGATCCCGTTATCTTCTTTAACCAGGCCCAAAAAAAGTTTTATTTTGTAAACCACATTTTTCGAAAACAGCAACACCCCGGCAACAGCTGCAACTATGGCTTGAACGATCATCGCTCCCAAGCCCGGGTCAAAATACAGGAATATCATATTTTTATATTCATTTAAAATTTAAAGCAATCATTTTACAAGGTTTCAATGCAAAGAAAACCATATTATTCAATCTTTTCATTTACCACTCCAAACAAGGAACTTCCGAAGATAAGCAAAATCACACCAAAATACATTAAGTAGCTTACCAAATGACCTATAACCGCCCCCTCTACACCGAATACTTTTATAAAGTAAATACTTGTGACGTATAAAATGATAACAAGAAATGCCTCGGTTACAATATAATGCCAAAACATTTTCTTCGCTAAAAATTGATACGCTATAATTGTGGACAGGACTTTCACAAAATCACCAAGTAATTGCCAAAAAAATAAATCTTCAACGGGTTTAAATTCTTCTGAAAAAATAAACAGAACAATATAGGAGCGTAAAAAATATATAGCTATTAAACCCAGTCCAAAAAGGGGTATCAAAGCTTTATAAAAACGAAATACTTCCTTTCTAAATTCCTTTACGGTATCAATATCGGAAAACCTGGGCAAAACATACAATCCCATAATGGAAGTAACAAACATCAAATAGTATTTTGAAATTCGGGTCATCGCTTCCCAAAAACCGGCATCTTTATAACTTATATGATCAATTATGTAAGACCGAATGGCTAAAAAAATGAAAGGCAAAATCATGGCCGAAAAGAAGGCCATTATCGTATGCGAACTTAACTTTTTAACAAATTTAAAACTTATGCGCTCCACCTGAATTAATCCTACTAAGCTGCGCCTGTGTATTATACCCACCAGGGTTATTAAAAGGATTAAGGCCTCTGCTATGGCAACAGAGATTAAAGCCCCATCAATTTTTTTCTGATAAATTAATACCAATGCCACCGACAATCCCAGCATTTGTCCAATAATATTAATAATTATCAAATTCTTGTACTTAGCAAACCCGTTCATTATGGAAAATGAAAACATATTGAGTGCATAAAACGGGAGCACTATGGCAAAAATCTTTATAACGTAGGCATAATCGTTGTAACTTGGAAAAATAAGATCGTTAATGGATCCTGCAAAAAAGTAACATAAAAAGGACATTAAAATCGTGGTTGCAAACCCTAAATAAAATACCGTAGATAACGTTCTGCTTAATTTTAATACATCCTCCCTAAATTGGGCAATGTACTTTACAGCACCATTATATAATCCCAAAATGGAAATAGACTGTACAGCGCTGGTAAAGTTTCTTAAATTTCCAATAAGGGCAAGACCCTCTGCTCCAATGAATACAGCAATTGCCTTGGAAGTTAAAATCCCCGAAAAGACCTTCACAAAAACCGAGATCGATTTTAATGAAATTACTTTTACAAGCACCTCTTTATTTATGTAAGCCAATAATTTTTTCAAATATCTTGAATAGCAATTTAAACATTCATAACTATAAAAATACAGTAAGTGCCAAGCTTTCCTATGGGATTCAAATATACAAATCGTTTAAGTAATGAAATACGTCCCGGGCTAATAATTACATTATTTTTCCAATCCGGGTCCGTAAATTAGATAATAAAAATTAACCAAAAGAATGGCTGTATTGGCAATGATAATGGGTAATCCAATACGAAGTGATGGCATTAAAAATCCGTAAATAATAAACAAGATACAACCCATCATATTTACAAGGCGCAATGTTTTGACCGTTTTCATGATAAATGACAACAATACCATTAAAGAGGCCAAATAACCAATATATTCCAATCCTGTAATACCAAATAAATCCATAAATCAATATTAAAAAAAAAGAGAAATCTTTGAAAAAATTTCTCTTTATATTTTTGCTATTTAAAGGTATTAAATCACTTTACTGCGCTTTCGTTCCACTTCAGTCAATAATATTTTTCGTAAGCGTAAATGGTTTGGGGTAACTTCAACATATTCATCTTTTTGAATATACTCCAGGGCCTCTTCCAATGAAAACTTAATCGCTGGTACTATTTTAGCCTTATCGTCGGCACCTGAAGAACGTACATTACTCAATTTTTTTGTCTTGGTCACATTTACCACCATATCATCTCCTCGAGAATTTTCACCAATGACCTGTCCCTCATAAATATCTTCTCCGGGATCGATAAAGAACTTACCACGCTCCTGTAATTTGTCAATGGAATACGGAATAGCCTGTCCCTTTTCCATGGAAACCAAACTTCCATTTTGTCGTTCCGGAATGCCTCCCTTTAAAGGTTGATATTCTTTAAAACGATGCGCCATAATGGCCTCTCCGGCAGTAGCCGTAAGTAATTGGTTTCTCAACCCAATAATACCTCGCGACGGCACCATAAATTGACATACCATACGGTCTCCTTTAGCTTCCATGCTTAGCATTTCACCTTTTCTTAAGGTTACCATTTCTATGGCTTTTCCTGAAACCTCTTCCGGTAAATCTATGGTCATTTCTTCAACCGGCTCACATTTTACCCCATCTATTTCTTTAATGATTACTTGTGGTTGTCCGATCTGCATTTCATAACCTTCGCGTCGCATCGTCTCGATTAATACCGATAAATGCAGTACACCACGACCAAAAACCATAAATTTATCAGCGCTATCGGTTTCTTCTACCCGTAAGGCCAGGTTTTTCTCCAACTCTTTGGTTAGTCGTTCTTTTATATGACGGGATGTCACGTACTTACCATCTTTTCCAAAAAAAGGTGAATCATTAATGGTAAACAGCATACTCATGGTAGGTTCATCTATAGCAATTGTTTTTAATCCTTCCGGATTTTCCCAATCGGCAATAGTATCTCCAATTTCAAAGCCTTCAAGTCCTACCAATGCACCAATATCTCCGGCAATGACCTGATCTACTTTTTTACGACCTAATCCTTCAAAAGTATGGAGTTCCTTAATTTTTGACTTGACAACCGTTCCATTACGCTTTACCAATGATATGTTCTGCCCCACTTTTAATTCACCACGGGTTAAACGACCAATAGCAATACGTCCTGTAAATGAAGAGTAATCTAAAGAGGTAATCAACATTTGGGTCGTACCTTCCACAATTTTAGGCGACGGGATATGGTTAATTACCATATCCAGTAGGGGTTCAATACTGTCGGTTTGGTTTTGCCAATCCTCACTCATCCAATTGTTTTTAGCCGATCCATAAACGGTTGGGAAATCCAGCTGCCATTCCTCTGCCCCAAGTTCAAACATTAAGTCGAATACCTTTTCATGTACTTCCTCAGGGGTACAGTTTTCTTTATCAACTTTGTTGATAACCACACAAGGCTTCAACCCTAAATCTAATGCCTTTTGCAACACAAACCGGGTTTGGGGCATGGGGCCCTCAAAGGCATCAACCAACAACAACACCCCATCGGCCATATTAAGAACACGTTCCACTTCACCTCCAAAATCGGCGTGACCGGGAGTATCAATTATGTTAATCTTGGTCTCCTTATAGGTGACCGACACATTTTTTGAAGTAATTGTAATGCCACGTTCACGTTCCAGATCATTATTATCCAGAATTAAATCACCTGTATTTTCATTTTCCCGAAACAACTGACAATGGTACATAATTTTATCAACCAAGGTGGTCTTACCATGATCCACGTGTGCGATGATTGCAATATTTTTAATATTAGCCATAACTCTATGCCTTATTTTAAGCGTGCAAAGGTACTTATAAATAATGGATATATTTATAGTAATGTTTGTTTTGGGCTTTCTTTTTTATTTTTGGTAAAAAAGAAGGCATTAAATACCTTATCTTTCTTGTTTTTAGACACTTAATATGGGTAAAGCTGCGGTTGCCATTCCCATACAAAATCGTAGAATTCAATTATAAAATTATACATTTAATAGTATCTTTGTTCCATAATTTGAAAATGGAAGCCAATGAATCTGCACCAGTTACCCAAACTAAAGCATACAGACTCTAATAACTTTTTTTTACTAGCCGGCCCTTGCGCCATTGAGGGTGAGGACATGGCCTTGCGTATTGCAGAAACCATTGTGAATATTACCAATAAGCTTGAAATCCCTTATGTATTTAAAGGCAGCTTTAAAAAAGCAAACCGAAGTCGGATTGATAGTTTTACCGGAATTGGGGATGAAAAGGCCCTCAAAATTTTAAAAAAAGTTTCAGGCACCTTTGATATTCCTACGATTACTGACATCCATGAAATTTCAGATGCTATTTTTGCAGCGCAATATGTTGATGTTTTGCAGATACCGGCCTTTTTAGTCCGCCAAACGGATTTGGTAGTTGCTGCAGCCAAAACAGGTAAAGTCGTAAATCTTAAAAAGGGGCAGTTTATGAGTCCGGAAGCCATGAAACATGCGGTACAAAAGGTGAAAGATGTAGGAAATGATAAGGTGTGGATTACAGACCGTGGCACCATGTTTGGTTACCAAGACATGATTGTAGATTTTAGGGGCATTCCTACTATGAGAAATTATGCCCCAACCGTTTTGGATGTGACCCATTCACTGCAACAACCCAATCAATCCGCAGGGGTTACCGGAGGGAGACCGGATATGATTGAAACCATTGCCCGCGCCGGTGTTGTTAATCATGTAGATGGTTTATTTATTGAGACCCATTTCGATCCTGCCCATGCGAAAAGTGACGGTGCCAACATGCTCCATTTAAATAATTTGGAACGACTACTCACCCATTTGGTCGCCATTAGGAAAACCATAAACAAATTTAATTAAAGAGAAGAAATTCAAGTACCATAAAAAAAGGTGATCTCCTATATGGTTTGCAAGCCAACCAATTAACTTGAACTTATAAGAACCAGGACCTGGTACTATGCCTGATGTGATTTGCGGCGGTTTGCAAAAGGCTGACAAATTGCTCTTGATCTAAATCTTCCAATGCTTTTAATTGAATTGACCGCACCTGTTTGCGTTGGTTGTCATTCTTAAGTAAGGGAAACTCTTTTTCCAATAAAACACCTTGTACGAATGCGATATCGACGTAATCCCTTCCTTTTAAAATGTTTAAGTATAACAGGGGTTTCTTTCCAATATGGTAAAACGGAATTTTGTAACTGTATCTTTCGCTTACATCGGGTAAAGTATTTAAAATAACACCTCTCACATAAAGCATTATAGATTGGTATGGTTCCTTTTGGTTTATGAAGTATTGGTCAACTGGTTTCAAAATCTTAGAAATGGCATGATGTAGTCTTGACCATTCAAACCTAATAAAAATTCATAACAGTTAATAATCATTACCGTTAATTCCTTTTCCCTATCATCATTTTTTTTCTTTATGCAATACTTCCTCCGGGAATGGAAACAGTATGGTTGAATTTTTCTCGGAGGCGATATTGGATAAGGTTTGGTACAATCTTAATTTAATTGCCGATGGGGACTGATCGATTAACTTACCAGCCTCTAATAACTTCCCGGCCGCTTGCTCTTCGGCTAGTGCTAAAATGATTCGAGCTCGTCTCGAGCGTTCTGCTTCAGCCTGGTTAGCCATCATGCGTTTCATGTTTTCAGGCAATTGAATATCTTTTATTTTAACATCTATAATTTCAATGCCCCATTCCTTAGTTTCAATTTCAACGATATTCTTGATGTTCTTACCCATTTCTTCCCGTTTAGACAAAATGGTATCCAATTCAACCTTACCACAGACATCACGTAAAGCTGCTTGTGATAATTGTGTAATGGCAAATTTGTATTCTTCAACCTCCAAGACGGCCATCTCCGGGTCGACAACCTTAAAAAATACCACCCCATCAATACTGCAGGGTACGTTATCTTCTGTCATAACCTCTTGCGAAACCACATTTATGGTTATCACCCTGATATCCACTATTTGTATCGTTTCAACCAGGGGAATAATCCATCTAAATCCAGGCTGTAAGGTCTTAATATATCTGCCAAACCTAAATTTTATAGCGCGTTTGTATTCAAAAATAATGCGTATCCCTGATAATAGAAATACCACAATAAAAACCGTAAATAATAAAGGAGGATTCATGACTCATTACTTTATGGTTAATACTCAGTTAATCACCTTATAAGGTAACTCTTTTTTATCAACTATAAAAAGATATTCATCAATTAATTATTCAGGATAATTATTCAAAACACAAGGATAGAAACCTGCTTTTATCAATCCTTTATTTTCCTATTGTTTTACTCCATGTCATCAACATAATCCTGCAAATGAGCAAACCGTTCGGTTAATCGTCCGTTCTCCGTAATTTTAGCACGTCGTAAGACACCATCCTTATCACCGTTATAAAAGGCAGGGATCACATGTTCTAAAAACATATCTCCAAAACCTTCGCTGGCATCTTTGGGCAATTCGCATGGCAAATTGTCTACCGCCATTACCGTAATAGCCCCTTTAGCATCAAATGCCACTTCCTGCTCTAACAAGGGATCATAACCGTAAAACGGGTCGGCGATGGTTGACGGTCTTATGGTGCTCGCCACAGGACCATTGATATCACAACTAATATCAGCGATCAAATCAATTTTAAAATCAGGGTCTTTGGCATCTTCACGGGTAAACAAAAATGGAGCACCATCACCATAAAAATGTCCTGCTATAAAAAAGTTAGTTTCCTTGGCATAAGGCATAAAATTACTTTCATAACCTGACGGATCTTTATAAAATTCATTAGTATTACCCACTTTACCATCTTTACGTTTGGCATACTCCATAACATCAACCATACAATACACGGGTTCGGTAAATTTAGAGGTTAAGTACAAGGCATCACTAACCTCCTTTATTTTTAAATGGTCTAAAATTTCTTTTGCTCCACGAGCGACTTTTCCGGTGCCTGAAAGCAAAATTTTAATATTTGGCACTTTTATTTTGTCCAACTCCATTTTTACGGCATTCAAATCGGCAAGGGATTCCACTTTGGGCAATTGAAACAGTTTGTTCTTTAAACCCAAGGCTCGAAATCCATTATAGGCCCCTACCAAACCGGCATAGCGTCCAAATCCGATTAATCGGAAGCCTTCAATGTTCACAATAGCTTCATGATCGTATAGCTCAATGTTTTTATCTAAAATAGCTTTCAATAACCCTCTGTTGTAGGGTTGCCTTTTGATGGTGTGGGAGAAAAAAAAGTATGTTTTATTGGGTATTAGTGCCTCTATCGGAACTTCTTTTACACCTATCATCACATCACAACCGGACACATCGTCGGTCACCTTGAATCCGGCTTCCTGATATTGCCTGTCCGGAAAAATTCGTATATCTGATGATTCCACTTTAAAATTACTTTCCGGAAATTGGATTTTGACTTGTTTTAGCTTTGATGGTGAAAAGACAACACGACGATCTGGCGGATTTTTGCGTTCTTTTATGATGGCAAACTTCATAATAGTATTATGGAATAATTTTTGCACTAAAATACTCGGATTTATATTGAATTACAAAGTTTTTGATAACTTTGCTGGCCTGAGTTTGAGATTCTTTGTGATCTTATAAATTTGTAATTTACTATCTCATCATGGGGTCGACTGGTTTTGACAGCGAGATGTATTGAATGGTAAGCACGTCGTGTAAGGGTTTTGAAACACGTAAAAGGCTAGACCAAATATTAAACGGCGAGAATAACTACGCTTTAGCTGCTTAAGAACCGAATTATAGTAAGTTCAAGCCTTTGTCCCGCTAGGCGGGAAAGCTAAATGTCCCTTGAAAGCCTTGGTTTATGGCGTTCTAATTTGGGGCATCGTAAAAGTAAACCTAGAGGTGTTAGTGCATCGATAATGCTTCGAAACTTAAGATGATAAGCTAAAAGTAGATGGTTTTTAGTCGGCTTTTAGTCGAAAACCAAATAAAAACTAAACGTGTAGAAGGCTATTTGATAACTTGTTTGGACGAGAGTTCGATTCTCTCCGACTCCACAGTTAACTCCCATAACATTAATGTTTATGGGAGTTTTTATTTATGGTTGATAATTTAGTTGATAATTTAGTTGATAATTTAGTTGATAATTTAGTTGATAATTTAGTTGATAATTTAGTTGATAATTTATACGATTTTTCTATTACAACGATAGAATAATCAAACTTAATATTATTCTTTAAAATTATTTCTTTAAGTATAGATAATTTTAAGTGCTTTATATGAATTATATTACACTTTGATAGTTTATCCGATTTAATTTTAATAAATTAGAATCTTAAACCTATTATATATTACAAATACGATTAACTCGTTATAATATAATATTATTAAAATTCTAAATATGAAAAATTTAATTTTTTGCTTTCTATTCGCTTTTGTTTTAAATATGGATTTGAACGCTCAAACATCTCCTAATTATGATATTTATACTTATGGTCAATACGGTCAGAAGCAAAAAGCAGCAACTACACAACAAAATTATGGTGGCGGAACGGATGTTTATCAATATGGTCAGTATGGTCAAAAACAAAAAACTCAAACCTATGAGGATAATTACAGTGGTGGAACAGATGTTTATCAATATGGTCAGTATGGTCAGAAAGAAAAGATTGGAACAATTCAAAAGAATCCATATTAATTTTTCAACTTGAAATTATAAAACCTTTCTTCATCCCCAGATTCTGAAAATCTTTTACCATTATTAATTAGAGTCTTGTTGAATAACGACCAACAATGGTTACGAAATTCGTTACCCCCGGCATGTATCTTTAAAAATTCCTCTATTTCTTTATTGCTAAAAATAATCTTGACAATAGGGAATTTTAATAAAAACTTTTCGAAAGTCTCAACAGTGTAAGGTTTTCCTTTTCTCATAATGACTTTTGTGAATTGACACATTCGATAATATATACCTTTTCTCTTACAAAGAATAATATTTATCTTACGAATAATAAAATTGTACCTTTACTTTCAATCAAATTAATATTAAAAATGATAGAAACTTTCACTAAGGCAATTGTACGGGGATTGGAAGAAATTATGGAAAAGCGGCAAGTAACAAATTATTAGGCGATGCACATTCAACGCCCTATAGAAGGGTTGAGAATTATTCAAAAGCAAAAAAAGTATTGGGTTCTTCAACAGGAGGATATAAACATGAAAATCAACTCGATAGATTAATAAGGACATTTCAGATAAAAGGTGAGTTGGCAACTTTCAATTCAGCACAAAATATATACAACGAATACTTTAACCTTGTTAAAGAGGCTAATGCAGATGACGATATTGACCCTTCAGAAGCTGTTTATCTTATAAAGCAATATTATAGAACAGCTGAAATACTTAATAAGATTTCCATTGCATTGAAAGAAATGGGTGCCCAAGAGAAATCACAAGTCGTTATTGAAAAGGTTATCAATCTCAATGAATTTATGAAATCACTTGATGAGAATTACGAGGAGGTTAAAAAAGAAAAGTTAAAAGAATTCAACTATTCATTATTCCATTTATAAAAAAATTTACCACATACGGATGAAGCCAATAGAAGACTTTACATATGGAAATACAATTAGTAAGGATTTGGGCTATCTTGTTTGGTACGCCACCCTCTATGATTACAATAAAACAACAAGGATTTTTAAAAAGATAGTATCTAAAGAAATAAAAATCGTTGCAGTTTATCCAATTTTAAATGAAACCCCTCCTAAAAATGGCAAGTATATTGGATCAATCATTGACGGAGAATTATATTCTGTAAAAATTGAGAAAATATAAGAAAAGGTATTCAAGTGAACTCCGACTCAGCAATTTAAATCCCTACTTATTTGTATTAATGAGTGGGGTTTTTAATTTTTACCATTACCAACCCATGCCATCTTTTTTTTTAATAGCTTTTAACTATGCTTATTTATAAAAGATGGATGGCTAAATTAGACCAAACGAACGTCTACCTCTTATGGCATCATAGGCATTTCCTTAATTATCGGGGTCAAAATAGTCATTAAAATCAATTTTCAACAGCTTTTCAATGTTTTCACTACTTTCCTCAAGGGTATAAACTCCAAAGGCCAATTGTTTCCTGTAATCAAAACTGGTCCTGTTTAAAATCTTGGTAAACTCGTTTTCCAATTTATTTAAATTGGGCCGCTGTAGGGCCTTATTAATGTCAGTACCATTATAAGCTATAAAATAGACAAAATTACTAGTAGGCCAATCCCTCCATATCCTATCCCAATTAGGACTTTGTTCATTAATAAAATGCTCGTAAGGGTTCACCTTTAAGCTGTGATATATCATGTTTCCTAATCCCATGCCACCAAATCGCATGGCATTAATTTCTATGGGTACCAGTTTATGGGATCGCTTAAATTCCGAATGAAGGGCCATGTTCTTCACCTGTAATTTAGCGTTCAACTTATAAAAGAACGTCATGGCCTCATCGTAAACTGTTTCAAAAATTATTTTACTTGTATAGTATATCATATGCAAATAGTCCTGGTGTTTTGGAAGGGGATGGTAATAAATATTAACAATATGAGGTTTTCCCTGAGAGTCGTAAAACATATCCACAGCATATTCTTCCCCATCGATAAAATCTTCAAGTAGAAATGCATTTTGAGATAAAACACTATCTGAAAACACCGATGAGTTTACCCCAATTTCCGATTTGATTTCTTCAGCGATTAAGTTTAAATCACTGTGTTCGTCAATAATTTTTACTGCAGTACCAAAACATCCTTTTACAGGCTTAAGGACTTTCTTATTTGAAATTTTTAATGCTTTAATATCGTCGTAATTAATGTAATAATACTTTAGTGCGGGAAAATCATCCTGCAATAACTTACGGAATAAGAGTTTATCCTTCATGGATTCTATGGCTGTTTTTGTTACATCATCATCGATTCCATTCAGAATACTATCCAAAGTAGCTTCAGAAGTTGTACATATTTTACAAGGGAATGACATGGTCTTATATTTATCTAAAAAATCACGTTCAGCAATAAGTTCCATTCCGTTGGTATCGGGTAGGGTCTCTAAGGTTCCTGATTCTGAATGATCTGGATAAACTAAATACAGCTTACTATTCATAAATTATTACAATGTTTTGTCTTCGAATTATTTTCGTTTATTAGAATAAAAAACCCCTTAACCATATTGTGGATAAGGGGAAATCAAATTTGTACATAAAAGCGTTGTTTTATTCCTCTGCCATATCTTCGTTATCCATGGTCTCTTCCTTTTTCATTAAATGATTTAATAGTCCAGTGAAATCACCATAAATTTGTTGAAATGCAATTTTGCCTTCATCATTAAAATCAAAAGATTCATATAATTTTATTTTACCGGATTTTGCCTCTGTGGAATCGGTTGCCGGAAGCGTAACTTCCCAAGTACTATAATGTCTAACGGATCCATCGGGTTCTTTTGTATCTGGATTTACACCTGGTAATAATACTGGTTCATTAAGCATTTTAAAATCAAAATACTCCCATGACCTTTTATCAGATTCTTTCATCTCCTCTAAGGAAATGGAATCCTTTTCGGCTCCAAACATCGTTTCCAATAAAACAAAATCATCTGCGTAAACCGAATAGTCAAGATTCTCATCTTGCCACTGTTGTAGATTAGCCAGAACGGTTTTGGAATTAGCTTCAAATTTTAGTTCTGCTGTATTATCAACCTTTTCTTGGCAGGACATAAAAAGTAAGGCAATACATAATAAAGAACAAATAGTTTTCATATTTAATGGGTTTAGTGTTAAGCTTACAAGGTACGAAAAATAACCATCTCTTGTAATTTAAAGTCCATTATTATAATCAAAACTCATACTTCTTACATATCATGTAAACAAATCGAGTTTACTGAATTTTCGATTCAAAATGGCACTATCCTTAACATTTAACCATTGGTCCAAAATAGTAGCATAAATAGATCTAAAATCAACGGTATAGATTAAATCCCCATTATCATCCAGTCTTAACAGGTTTGGTGATTCATTGTAAAATCCTTGTGTTTTTAGGTTTTCACCTATGAGGAAAACGTTATTTGCTGCGCCATGATCGGTGCCAGAAGCGGCATTTTGTTTAACACGCCGACCAAACTCTGAAAAGGTAAGAATCAACGTATCTTTAAATGTATCATTTTCTTTTAATTCCTTTATAAAAACTTCAATAGATTCGCTATAGGTTCTCAATAACCGACTTTGTCTATTGGATTGATTAGCATGGGTATCGAATCCTCCCATGGAAATATAATAGACCGATGTCTTTAAATTGGAATTTATAAATTCAGCAGTTGTTTTAAGTTGACCGGCAAATGGATTATCTGGATAAGAAAACTTACTCTTATAAGTTTTTGAGGTCTCATAAATATAATTAGCAGATGATTTGGCTTCTATCATTGTTTTATAGAGATAGCCCAAATTATGTTCACTTAAATGGTCATCGGTCTGATAGTTTAGGATCTTTTTAAAATATGGGGTGTGCGTATTTCCATACAATATTTTTGGGTTTTTAGTAGCAATGCCATTTATATGTTCTCCTTTCATTATTAAAGACAAACTATCATCCAACTCAATACCCGCATAAGGCATTTTACCGAACAATTCAATATAGCGTCCAAGCCAACCTGTATTTAAATATTCTTTTGGGTCGCTTGCTGTATGCCATATATCGGTGGATCTAAAATGAGACCGATTGGGGTTTGGATAACCAACATTGTTAATAATGGTGAGATAGCCTTGATCGAATAAATTTTTTAGGGGTGCCAGGTTAATATTAAATCCTAATTCGTCATTAATTTTTATAAGATTGTTCCTGCCAATCGAAATCTGAGGCCTTTTCTTGTAGTAAACATCATTAGTGTATGGTACAATAGTATTTAAACCATCATTTCCTCCAGAAAGCTGGATAATAACCAATTTCTTAACGCCTAAGGTATTTTTTGCCACATGTTCGAAGGCCTTTACAAAATTTGGCACAAACCATAAACTACTGGCCAATGCACTTTGCTTAACAAAATCCCTTCTATTCATTTGTGTATAGTTTAACAATTAACATAATTGATATTCCGGTAAGGACATTAGCTGGATACAAAAATCCCTGTTAGATCTTACTAAAAGATTGGAAACTAAAGCTTCTGTATCCTGGTCGGTAGAGGCAACCAAAAGCAGACGTTTTAATTCAGCTGGCCTCAGTTTTCCATACTGTTTATTAAAAGCATCCCAGTCGCTATTGACTTTAAAAAATCTATTTTTACCTTTTTGTTTATAATAATTAGTAAAGGTATCCTCGAACTCCCCTTTTTCCTTCAGGTTTATTTGGGCATTATTTAAAAGCAAGGAAGGCAATTTCATTCTAAACATTAATGTATTGGAATCTATCCACGATTTGTCGCCTCTCCAACCCGCAACATTAACAGGATACAACAGTACCTGGCCCATCATTTTTTGTAAATAAAACAGTTGTTTTTTGTTAACAAAGGACATCGAAATTATGGTATTAATGCCTACCAATAACTCCATGGGGGATTTTATCTTAACACCAACATTTTTAGCTTCATAAAACCAGTCAGAGCTAAAGATATAATGCATCAATGCTTTAATATTGTAATCTTGATAAAAATAATCTGTAAGTTCCTCCAATCTTTTGGCATCAATTTCAGGGTTTACAAAATACGTATATATTTTCCCACAAATAAACCGGGCGCACTGCTTCTGTTCTAATATAATGTCTATAACATCGTCGCCATCAAAATGACCCGACTTGCCAAAAAATGTCTTTTTCTCAAAATCGTGTTTAACTTTGCGTAGAAAGAAATCACCATTGGGTTTAAAAGACCATCCCGTAAACGCCCTGGCTGCTTCTTTGATATCTTGTTCTGTATAATTACCTATTCCCAGTGTGAACAACTCCATTAATTCGCGTGCGAAATTTTCATTAGGACTTTCCTTTATGTTTTGCCTATTATTCAAATACTTACTCATTGAAGGTTCCTTGGCAATGGCTTTTATAAAGTCTTTAAAGTTACCTAAGGCATGCTTTCTGAGGGTGTTATTATATTGCTGAAAATGAAGAATATTATTATCCCGACAAACAAAAACATTGGCCCAAAACAAGGTCATTTTTTCGTTTAAAATGGCATCTGTTGTACACAAGCGTTCTATCCAAGTGTAATTTAAGTCCCTTATTTTTATTCTGCTTTTCTTTAAAAGCTCTTGCGTATTTTTTAAATCTGAATTATTACGCCCGGTAGTGTTCATTTGCACCACCGATTCAAATTCGGAAAGATCAAGTTGAATGGGTATTGGATTTTCTGAAGCCGAAAACATCGCATTGATAATCTTGGTTTTTGACATGGACTTTAAATTATTCAGCGCATTCAAACCTATTCCAAATCCGGCCCTCATATATAAATGCTGAATTTGTTTTTGTTTCATAGTTAAGATGTATTTGCTTCAAGGATAAGACATTAATATTGAATAATAGTTTAATCGTCATCATTAAAAAAACCATTACCTCTCATGGTGGTAATGGTTTTACTCAACTAACTCAAGATTTAAAACTAAATCAAGTCCTTTATACGTTGTGCTGCTGTCTCTGCAGTAATATCACGCTGTGGGGATCCAAACATTTCATAGCCCACCATGAATTTTTTAACTGTTGCACTTCGCAATAACGGCGGATAAAAACTCATATGCCAATGCCAATGAGCATTATCTTGTCCATTGGTTGGCGCCTGGTGTATGCCACTCGAATAGGGAAAAGAAGTATTGAACAACTTATCGTATGCCTTGGTTAACACCGAAATGGCTTCTGCATAAAGAAAAGCTTCTTCATCATTCATATCCAATATACTTGGTTGGTGTTTCTTAGGGACTATCATCGCCTCAAAAGGCCAGACTGCCCAAAACGGAATTAACACGACAAAGGCATCATTCTGAAAAATAATACGTTCTTCATGTTCCAACTCCTGTTTTAAATAATCACCCAATAAACTGCTATTGTTTTTTGTATAATAGTTTAATTGTTGGGTATTTTTCTTATCTACTTCGTTAGGCAAAGTGGATTGACTCCAAATTTGTCCATGAGGATGGGGATTGCTACATCCCATAACCGCTCCTTTATTTTCAAATATCTGTACATAATTTATCAAATCGTTTGCTCCAAGTTCGGCATATTCCTTTTGCCATGCGGCAACTACTTTTTGGATGTCGACCGGATCCATATCGGCAAGACTCTTAGAATGGTCAGGACTAAAGCAAACCACTTTACAAATGCCTTTCTCACTTTGTGCAACCATTAAACCTTCCTTCAATGAAAAATTAGGTGAATCACTTTGCAATGCGGCAAAATCATTGGTAAAAATAAATACGTCTTCATACTTTGGATTGACCTCGCCATTAATTCTTGTGTTACCCGCACATAAATAGCACGTATCATCATAGGTGGGCCGTTTTTCGTTAGACACGGCCTCATTTTGCCCTTGCCAAGGCCGTTTGGCTCTGTGGGGTGACACCAAAACCCATTCCCCCGTTAATATATTCAATCGTTTATGTGAATAATCCTGTAAATCTGTATTTTTCATTATTTGATAATTTTAATAGTCTAGTGAACAATATGAGTGCCATCTGAAAGTTCTATAAAATAAATAGAACATGCTTTACCAAATGCCTTTTGATAGGCTTGAGAAACCGTATCGGCAAAAGCCTCTGTGGCGGATTTTTCAATCAAATTAATGGTGCAACCGCCGAAACCTCCACCCATCATTCTCGCTCCCAATACCTGGTTGTTCATCTTAGCTTGTTCAACTAAAAAATCTAATTCCTCACAACTAACTTTATATTGCTTCGACAAGCCATCATGCGACCCGTATATCAATTTGCCAAGGGCCACTAAATCTCCATCCTCTATTGCCTTAGAAGCCATAACAGCCCTGTTGTTTTCCTGAATTACATACAACGCCTTTTGATAATTTTCGGGTGTTACTTCAGCCCTAACTCCTTCTAAATCAATTAAGGTAGCATCTCTTAACGCTTTAACACCTAATAATTCTGCAATGCTTTCACAGGCGGAACGTCTATCATTGTAAGCACTATCCGATAAACTATGCTTTACATTGGTATTGATTAGCATTAATTGGTGGTCTTTAAAATCTATTTCATATGGCTTGGATTTTACCGTTCTGCAATCTAATAGTAGAGCATGGTTTTTCTTTCCAAACATACTTGCATATTGATCCATTATTCCGCACTTTACACCCACATAGTTATGTTCTGCCTTTTGCGAGATGAGTATCATGTCCTGCTTAGATAAGCCTAAATCAAAAAGTTCATTGAGACCAAATACCACACTATTTTCCAATGCGGCCGATGAAGACATACCGGCACCACTTGGGATATCTCCTCTAAAAATAATATTAAAGTCCCCCACAACTTTATTTCTATTTTGGATTTCGGCCACGACACCCAAAACATAGTTCTCCCAGCTTCCCTCTGCCCGAGGTTTTAATTTATCCAATTGAAATTCAATTCGACTATCCATATCCAATGCATGTGCCGATGACAAACCGGAATCACTTTTTTGTATGGCTGCCGCAATGCCTTTATCGACAGCGGCGGGAAATACAAATCCATCATTATAATCGGTATGCTCACCTATAATATTTATTCTACCTGGAGAAAAAATAAGTAGTGGCTCAACCCCATATGCCTCCACATAACGGTTCTTCACATCATTAATTAATTGTGCTTTCATTTGTATTTAGTTTAGTTATTTTCATTTATCCTCAAACTCCATGTAATACTATATAATTCATTAGGTTGTAATTCTTGTAAACCTATTTTATTATTAAAGCTGTCTGAAATACCTGTGGTAGGTTCTATGGCGATAGCATTGTTCTTTGGTGGCGTATATATTTGCAAAAAATTATTCGTCCCTGATGCATTAAACTGTAAATTGTATTTTGGAGTCCTAAATAACACCTCATCCGAATTCAATCTCCAGCAATCATCAAGTTGTTGTCCTTTAATCAATAAGGGCAGATTTGTTCTTGTTTCAGCAACACCCGTAGTTATATTACGTTCCCCCAATATGATTTTTTGGGTACTGTTGAATTGTATTGAGCTCTCATACAGGTTATCACTAATAAAATAGGGGTGCCAACCTATAGTAAATGGAAAGGCTGTTTGATCTGTATTCTTTATATGAACTCCTAAATCCAAACTGTCTATACCAAAAATATATTCCAATTGTATGGAAAATGTATAGGGAAATCCTTTTGAGGCTTTAGTCTCTATATACTCTAAAGTAATATGTGCTGTATCTGAGGTAGTTTTACAGTCAACAAGATTAAAGGTTTTATTGTACACTAACCCATGTAGGGCATTATTTTCTTCGACTTGATTTATGTCCAACTGAAAGTTCTTACCTGCATAAGCATAAACACCATCTTTAACTCGATTTGCAAATGGAAACAATATAGAGGAGGCATAGGTGCTCTCATAGGTTAAAGGGGAAAGGTCTTGAATAATGGCATGACCGTTGAGTTGGAATTCCTGCAGGCTAGCGCCATCATTTAGGCATATTTTAGCACGGTTCTTAAGACCAGGGTGTTCTACTTCAAGTTGATTTAATTCTTTATGATGAATAATTTGGTACATATAAAATAGATTGTCTAAAGTGAATTTCTAATGATTAAATTATTGGGGTTTTCTATTTGTTTATGCTCTTTGTTAAGAATCATTTTTGCCAGACGTTGACCCATGCTGTTAAAATCTGTTGATATTGTGGTTATTCCTCCACACACAATTTCTTTTAGCAAAGAATCATTATAAGATATTACACCAACATCCTTAGCAAGAGATAGATTTTTACTTTTCAATGGTTTAATGATGTACAGTAAATTTTTATCATCTGGGATAATATATACTTCACCTCGGCTAGGCGTTATATGTTTAGCTGAATTAATCACCATATTGGGCAATTTATAGGTTTCACAGAATCGTTGAAACCCTTTCAACATCCCTATGGGTTGCTTATCCTCAGGAAAGACCAACACCAACTTATCGTATTTATGAATAAGATGTTTGACCTTACTTAGGTTCTGGTAAATGGCGTCTTCAAAATTCTGGTAAATGGCTGCATAATGGGCTAAATCGTCATGAATTTGATCCAAAATATAAACCCTGTCCGAAGGCAAATTCTTAATGACCGAATTGGTATCCGATAAGTTGGCAGGCATAATCACATAATAGTTATATGCCCCGATATTATCATAAATGAGTTTGCTAAAAATATCCTTATTAAAATGATGAAAGAATATATCAACGTGAATATTTTCACCCAGTTGTTCTAAAAAGGAATTATATAAATCCTCTTTAAACGCATTAAGCTCATCGAAAAGTAAAAATATTTTTTGCTTTACGTGGATGTCTTCACTGGACACAAAATAGCCCTTACCAACAATTGACTGAATGATGCCTCGGTTTTTCAATTCATTAAATGCCATTAAAACAGTATCTCTAGACAAAGCATGCTCTTCTTTAATAGCATTAATCGAAGGAAGTCGATCTCCATTTTTAATAACACCTGCGGCAATAGCGTCTTCAATTGAATTAACAATTTGCTTGTATTTAGCTTTCCCTATATTACTTTTTATGGTGATCATCTATAGTGCAAATATACAATTTTTTTTTAAAACCCTACTACACCCTACTAGTTTGGTTTTTTTTGTTGAAATATCATTTTTAATTTATATATTTGGCTTTTGAGATTAAATTTCTAACAACTAAACAAAACTAAAACTATGACATCTGGATTTCACATTTGGGATTATATTGTCTTTATAGCATATGCCATTCTAATATTGGGCGTAGGTTTATGGGTTTCGAGAGACAAAAAAGGGCATCAAAAAAATGCTGAGGACTATTTTTTAGCCAGTAAATCCCTACCATGGTGGGCTATTGGAGCATCATTAATTGCTGCAAACATATCTGCTGAACAGTTTATAGGGATGTCAGGTTCCGGTTTTGCATCAGGATTGGCCATAGCGTCTTATGAATGGATGGCCGCCATAACCTTAATCATTGTTGGTAAATACTTTTTGCCCATATTTATTGATAAGGGACTTTATACCATTCCGGAGTTTGTGGAAAAACGCTATTCAACAAACTTAAAGACTATTTTAGCGGTTTTCTGGATTGCACTGTATGTGTTTGTCAATCTAACCACCGTATTGTACTTAGGTTCACTGGCTCTGGAGACCATTATTGGTATCCCCTTAATTTATGGTGTGATTGGTTTGGCTTTATTTGCTGCGGCTTACTCACTGTATGGGGGTCTCTCTGCGGTTGCATGGACCGATGTTATACAAGTTGTCTTTTTGGTTTTAGGTGGGTTAGTAACCACTTATCTGGCCCTGAATACTGTATCTGAAGGTCATGGTGTCATTTCAGGTTTGCGTACTGTTTTTGAAGCCGTCCCTGAACGTTTTGAAATGATATTAGACGAATCTAATCCGGAATATAGGAACCTTCCTGGTTTAGGTGTACTTGTTGGTGGAATGTGGGTTGCGAATTTATATTATTGGGGCTTCAACCAATATATTATCCAACGTACTTTAGCAGCAAAATCGTTAAAAGAAGCTCAAAAAGGTATATTATTAGCTGCCTTTTTAAAATTGGTAATTCCATTAATTGTTGTTATTCCGGGAATTGCCGCTTACGTTATGATCAATGATCCTGAAATTATGGCCAGATTAGGTGTTATAGCTCAGGAAAACCTGCCCTCTTTGGAACAAGCCGATAAAGCATACCCTTGGTTATTACAATTTTTACCAACAGGTCTCAAAGGCGTCGCTTTCGCTGCCCTTGCCGCTGCCATTGTATCATCTTTGGCCTCCATGCTTAATTCTACTTCTACTATATTTACAATGGATATTTACAAACAGTATATCAATAAAAAGGCTAGCGATAAAGCTACAGTGAACATGGGAAGACTTTCTGCTTTTATCGCCTTGGTGATTGCCTGTATTATGGCGCCGCTGTTAGGTAATCTGGATCAGGCATTCCAATTTATTCAGGAGTATACGGGAGTTGTTAGCCCTGGTATATTAGCCGTATTTTTACTAGGATTGTTCTGGAAAAAAACAACAAACCAGGGAGCCATTGTTGGTGCATTGACCTCCATACCCATTGCCATGTATTTCAAAGTAGCTCCTAAAGGATGGTCAACCTCGGCATTCTTTGTAGATGTACCTTTTATGGATCAAATGGGCTACACCCTACTTTTAACAATGGGTGTAATTGCACTTTACAGTTATCTACAGCATCGAGGTGCTGATGACGATAAAGGCATACCAATAACCAAAGCCTTGTTTAAAACCTCTCCATTGTTTAACATTGGTTCTTTTGTTGTTTTAATCATACTCACAGTATTATACGCCCTGTTTTGGTAATATCTTAATGTAAAACTTGAAACAAACCGGAACTAAGTCAACAGTTGATTTAGTTCTGGTTTGTTTTTTACGCTAATTTTTGGATTATTTCTACAATATTTCTTTATTTATCATGTTACATAGTTTTTAAAACCCTAAAATATTCAAATGAAATTAGTCTTTTGTTTTATCGTCACGACTGCTATTTGTTTAAGTTGCTCAGATGAGCGTGTTGAAAATTCTAATCCTATTGTACTGGAATATAAAACGCTAACTAATGTTCCATATGGCTCAGACAGTAACCAAACTTATGATATTTATTTACCGGAAGGCAGGGACCTAAATACTAAAGTTATGATTTTTGTTCATGGAGGAGGTTGGAATTCAGGTGATAAAAGTAGTATGGATTATTTAATAAACTTATATCGTACTGACTTTCCCGATTTAGCATTGGTAAATATCAATTATCGTCTATCGGATGACAGTAACCCACCTTATCCTATGCAAATCGATGATATTTCAACAGTTGTAAACCAATTAAAAGCTAATAGAGAAGACTATGTTATCTCAGAAAATTATGGTTTTTTAGGAGTTAGTGCCGGTGGGCATTTATCCCTATTATGGAGTTATGCGTTTGACAACCAGAAAAATGTTAAAATGATTTGTAGCATCGTTGGCCCAACCAATTTTACTGATCCAGCTTATTTGCAAAACACTGATCCTTTATTGCAAAGTTTTTTAGACACCTATGGCATTAATCCAACCATCGCATTTCTTGAGGAGATTAGTCCTCTGCATCAGGTCACGAATACGGCGCCGCCAACCATTCTGTTCTATGGCGGTCAAGATCCCTTAATCCCAACTTCGCAAGGTACAGATTTAAGGGACAGGCTAAACACATTAAACGTCACGAATGATTTTACACTTTATCCGGAGGCAGGTCATGGTTGGGGAGTAAACCCCGGTGAATTGGATTTGTTATTGGATACCTGGAATAAAATAAAAAGTTTCACACAATCCTATTTTTAGAATAATCCTATTAAAAACTAGCCTATAAAATCTTGTTTTGAGTGAGTCCCATCACAATAAGGTTTATTCTTAGAGTATCCGCATCTGCAAAATGCCGTCGATCTATGCTTTATTTCCTTCATCTTATCCTTGTGAATAACCTCTACTGTTCCATGTATTAATAGGGGTCCATTTTTTAATACTTCAATCTTGGTGCTTACAGGATCAGGTGGTTTCTCAACCCTATTATTCAAATAATAACTTAATGCGCCCGATGGACATTGCTTAACTTGATTAATTATGTTATCAGACGTAGCCGCATCAATTTTTACCCATGGCCTAAATCTTGGTCTGAATACTTCAGGGAGCCCTTTCACACAAATACCCGAATGCACACACTTCTTCGCTTCCCAAACTACAGTTACTTCCCCATTGGTATATTCTCTTTTCGTTCCCATAACAGATATTTTCCCATAAATATACAAAAAAGTCACCCCAAAAATCCCAATTTTAAAGATCCATTACTTTAGTTATAATTCTTATTTTTGTTAGAAACAGAAAAACAACCCACATTGTCAAACTACAAATTAGGATTGGATTATGCCCTTAGGCAAGACCAAAATGATGAACTAAAATCCTATAGAAACCTATTTCACATTCCAAAAGATACCAAGGGACAGACATGCATTTATATGACTGGAAATTCGCTTGGATTACAACCAAAACAAACTAAATCTTATATAAATCAGGAACTTGAAGATTGGGCTAATTTGGGAGTAAAAGGCCATACTGAAGCAACAAACCCGTGGTTAACGTACCATGAGACTTTAACCGAAAGCATGGCTAAAATTGTGGGGGCCAAACCTTTGGAAGTTGTCATCATGAATACACTTACGGCCAATCTTCATTTCATGATGGTTTCATTTTATAGACCTACCAAAACTCGTCATAAAATTCTTATCGAAAGTGATGCTTTTCCATCGGATAAATATGCTATTGAATCCCAATTAAGGCATCACTGTCAGGACTACAAAAGCGGTGTGATTCAGTGGAAACCTCGAGAAAATGAGGAATTGCTCCGTTATGATGATCTGGAGAAAATACTTGAAGTTCATGGTGATGATATAGCCCTTATTATGGTTGGTGCGGTCAACTACTATACGGGACAATTTTTAGATTTAAAACGCATTACCAAACTTGGTCATAAACATGGTTGCACGGTTGGGTTCGACTGTGCTCATGGTGCCGGTAACGTCGCTTTAGAGTTACACGATTCCGGTGCTGATTTTGCAGTTTGGTGTACCTATAAATATTTAAATTCCGGACCTGGAAGTTTAGCCGGTTGTTTTGTACATGAGCGACATGCTTATCGTAACGATTTGAACCGATTTACAGGGTGGTGGAGTCATAACAAACAGACCCGGTTTAACATGAGACAAGAATTTGAACAATTACCCGGTGCCGAAGGCTGGCAACTCAGTAACCCGCCTATTCTTTCCATGGCGGCCATAAAAGCCTCATTGGATATCTTTAATGAAGTTGGAATGGAAAAACTAACAAAGAAATCCAAAAAGTTAACCGGATATTTTCAATTTTTATTACAACAGTTAGGAGAAGATACCATTAGAATAATTACACCCAATAACCATAAAGAACGTGGTTGTCAACTCTCCATTCAGGTCAAAGATGCAGATAAGTCCTTGTACGGGAAATTAACACATGTAGGAGTGATAAGTGATTGGCGTGAACCCGATGTTATTCGATGTGCACCTGTACCATTGTACAATACTTTTGAAGACGTATATCGCCTAGTTGACAAACTGAAATCCATTCTGCTAAATGCCTAAACAACAAAACGTACTTATAATCGGCGCTGGTCTCTGTGGGAGCCTTCTGGCATTACGCTTAGGGCAACGCGGTTATAATGTATCGGTTTATGAAATGCGCCCAGACCTACGCAAGGTCAATATAAATGCAGGTCGATCCATTAATCTTGCATTCTCAGATCGCGGTAATAAAGGTATGAAATTAGTAGGATTGGAGGATAAAGTAAAATCCCTATGTATCCCTATGTATGGGAGAATGATCCACGATGTAAAAGGTAACACATTTCAATCCAATTATAGTGGTCGCGATCATGAATATATCAATTCTGTATCTCGTAGTGGTCTCAATGCATTATTACTAGATGAAGCTGAAAAACACCCTAATGTCTCTTTCTATTTCAATAAAAAATGTAAAACTGTTGACTTTCAAAAGACAACAGCCCTTTTTAAAGACTGTGATACCAATACCGATTTTATAGAGGATGCCGATGTTATCATTGCCACTGATGGCGCGGGTTCAGCCATGCGACAAAGTTATTATTTAAGCAAAAAATTCCTTTTCAGCTTTTCACAAAACTATTTAACCCATGGTTACAAAGAACTACATATTCTGCCTAACGAAAATGGTGGTTATAGGGCTTACAAAAATGCACTTCACATATGGCCTCGTGGAAATTTTATGCTCATAGCCTTACCCAACTTAGATGGTAGTTTTACCGTTACCCTATTTTTAAGTTATGATGAAGGTGAATATAACTTTAACAACTTAACTCATAGTAGTCATGTCCTTGAATTTTTTAAAACTCAGTTTCCGGATGCTTTGACTTTAATGCCTAATCTATTGGATGATTATTTCCAAAACCCAACTTCACCATTGGGCACTGTTAAATGTTCCCCATGGCATTATAAGGGCAATACCTTGTTAATGGGTGATGCTGCTCATGCCATCGTTCCATTTTATGGACAGGGTATGAACGCTTCATTTGAAGATGTCGTTGAACTTGATAGCATTTTAGAGGAAAACCATAATGACTGGGAAGCTGTTTTTGCTGCGTATCAAAAAACCAGAAAAAAAGATACCGACGCCATTGCAGAACTGGCTATAGATAATTTTTATGAAATGCGAGATCATGTGGCCAATCCTATATTTCAAAAAAAGCGTAAATTGGAGATGGCTTTGGAAAAAGAATTTCCGGAAATCTATTATTCTAAATACGCATTGGTGACATTTAATGAACACATCGGCTATAGAGAGGCCATGATAAAAGGTCGAGCACAGGATAAAGCTATATTAAAACTATTGACCAATAACGCAATACAGGAAGAGGATGATTTAAAATCCATATTAAAAAAAGTGCAACAAGAAACAGAAGCTATTCTTGAAAACGATAGGATTGCTGGTTTCAAATAGAACGTGGATATTATCAATAAATTAAGACTGTATTCCTATATCAACATAAAAAATTGAAAAAAATAGTTTTCAGTTTTCATAAATTTATATATTCTCAAATATCAAAAGCCTAAAACATGATTACAGATAAGGACAGTGTTACCCCCAGAGGTGCTTACCCTCACACAAAACGTGTTGGTGATTTTATATTCGTATCCGGTACGAGTTCAAGACAATCCGACAACAGTATCGCAGGAGTTAAAACCATTGACCAAATGGGTACAAAGCTACTCGACATTGAGATTCAGACACGGGAAGTCCTAAAAAACATTGAACTTAAATTAATACAGGAAAGTGCTACATTAAGTGATATTGTTGATGTGACCTCTTTCTTAGTAAACATGAACGACTTTGCCGGATACAATAAGGCCTATGCCGAATTCTTTGATGCGGAAACAGGCCCCACAAGAACTACCGTAGCGGTACATCAATTACCACACCCTGATTTGGTAATTGAAATTAAAGTGGTGGCGTACTTGGGAAATAGCAGGTAAATTAACCCAAAAAATGGAAAGAATACAAAATTTTATTAACGGTCAATATTATGAGCCAAATTCTAATGAATGGTTGGACAATTACTGCCCTGCTAATGGTGAGATTTATGGGCAAATTCCAAACTCATCAAGGATAGATGTGGAAAATGCCTATATTGCGGCGCAATCCGCTTTCCCGACCTGGTCACAAACCACATTAGAAGAGCGTAGTAGAATACTTATTAAAATTTCAGAGCTATTAGAAGCTAATTTAAATCATCTCGCTAAGGTAGAAAGTAAAGATAACGGTAAACCTTTGCATTTGGCCAGTCAAATTGATATTCCAAGAGCAGCAAGTAATTTTAGATTTTTTGGAAATGCCATTACTCAATTTGCGAGTGAGAGTCATGATAGTGTAGGTCATCAAGCTATTAACTTTACCTTAAGACAACCTATAGGGGTAGTTGGATGCATTTCTCCTTGGAACCTACCACTTTATCTTTTTACCTGGAAAATAGCTCCCGCCTTGGCAGCAGGTAATTGTGTAGTGGCCAAACCTAGTGAGATAACACCAATGACAGCCTATAAACTTGGTGACATTTGTAACGAAGCTCAATTACCTCCGGGGGTCTTAAACATCGTACATGGTTTAGGCTCAACAACCGGACAAGCCATTATTGAACACCCGGACATAAAAGCCATTTCATTTACGGGAGGCACAAAAACAGGGGCGCATATTGCAAAAACAACAGCTCCCCTATTTAAAAAGTTGTCATTAGAACTAGGCGGGAAAAATCCAAATACCATTTTTGCTGATTGTGATTATAAAAATATGCTTGAAACCACTGTACAGTCTTCATTTGCCAATCAAGGTCAAATTTGTTTGTGTGGCAGTCGAATTTTCGTGGAATCATCTATTTATGATACATTTAAAGTGGACTTTGTAGAAAAGGTAAAAACCCTAAAAGTTGGCCATCCTTTAAAAGATGATACGGACATAGGTGCTTTGGTTTCAGAATCTCATTTAAAAAAAGTCATGGAATATATAAGCATAGCTAGACAAGAAAATGGACGAATACTCTGTGGTGGACATTCGGTCAAGGTGAAAGGATTTGAAAAAGGCTATTATCTTGAACCGACCGTTATTGAGGTATTAACCAATACTTGCACCATAAATCAGGAAGAAGTTTTTGGTCCAGTAGTTACCATAATGCCTTTTAATTCTGAAGACCATGTACTACAAATGATGAATGAGGTGAAATATGGACTCTCTGCAACCGTTTGGACTAATGACTTACAGCGTGCAATACGAATGAGCAAACAAATTCAAGCCGGTATAGTATGGATCAATACCTGGATGATGCGTGATTTACGCACCCCATTTGGAGGCACTAAAGCCAGTGGTATTGGTCGAGAAGGCGGATTCGAAGTGCTTCGGTTTTTTACAGAACCAAAGAATGTATGTATAAAATACGGATAACATTTGCCATGAAAAATGTTCATCGGCATCTCAACATGAATTAATTAACGATTAAATTTAATAAACCCCTAAACCAAATTCAATATAAAAATATGGATTTAAAACTGAAAAATAAGAATGCTCTGGTTTGTGGAAGCACACAAGGCATAGGTAAGGCCACTGCTTTAGTATTGGCCCGAGAAGGTGCAAATGTGACACTTGTAGCCAGGAACAGGGAAAAATTAAAAAAAGTTTTGGCAGAATTAAAAGAAGGAGGAAACCATAGCTATATAGTAGCAGATTTTTCCAATCCCAGAGATTTACAAGAACAGGTTATTAAGTTTATCGAAAATCGGCATGGATTTCATATACTAATAAATAATACAGGAGGTCCCAGAAGTGGAGATATTTTGAATGCCAGCCTCGAGGAGTTTGAAAAAGCCTTTACCCAACACTTGAAATGCAATCATGTTTTGGCACAATCTACCATACCATTTATGAAAGAGGCTGGATTCGGAAGAATCATTAATGTGATATCTACCTCGGTTAAAGAACCCATTCCTGGTTTGGGTGTTAGCAATACCATTAGGGGTGCCGTTGGAAATTGGAGTAAAACTTTAGCCACCGAACTTGGTCCATTTGGTATTACGGTAAATAATATTCTTCCCGGTTTTACAGAAACCGAACGTCTTTCTGAAATTATAAAAATAAAAGCGGCCAAAGAAGAAAAAAGTTTTGAAGAAATGTCCGAGATTATGAAAAATTATACACCTGCCAAGCGTTTTGCTGAACCGAAAGAACTAGCTGATGTCATTACATTTTTGTCAAGCGAATTGGCAAGTTACGTTAACGGAATAAATGTACCAATAGATGGTGGTCGGACAAAAAGTTTGTAACTTTATAACTAAAATCATCCCAGGTAAACAAGAGGGTCACCAAAAAATAACACAGATATGAGCAAATTAGTTTCACCAATAAATTTTAAAGCTTGGATTGAGGAAAACAGACATCTGTTAAAACCACCAGTGGGAAACAAAGTAGTCTGGAAGGATACTGATTTTATCGTCATGGTTGTTGGAGGACCCAATAGCCGAAAAGATTATCATTATAATGAAACACCTGAATTTTTTTATCAAATTGAAGGAGATATTGTACTCAAAATAATTGATAAGGGTACTCCTAAAGACGTTCACATAAAAGAAGGCGATATTTACCTGTTGCCTCCTAAAGTGCCACATTCCCCTCAACGCGGTGCCAATACAGTTGGATTAGTCATAGAATATAAGCGTCCCAGTGGAATGCAAGATGCCCTTTTATGGTTTTGTGAACATTGTACAACAAAATTATATGAGGAGGGTTTTACATTAGAAAACATTGAAACTGATATGCCGAAGATCTTTGACCATTACTACACCGATAAGGAGAAAAGAACTTGCCCCAATTGTGGTGAGATCATGGAACCCCCTAAAAAGGTGAAATTGGATTAGTTCTGCATTTTTAAAGTATGCAAAACCCTTGTTGAAAACATATTTTCATTCAAGTTTAAAATAAATTAGATTCCTGCTAAGTCAGGAATAAAACTATGAATAAACGTAAGCTACGTATAAATGGTCATTCCCACCTCCTTCCTTATCCAGAGGAAATACCAAATTACATGCGTGAAAAAGGTATTTTTTGGGTTGATAAAGATCGGAAATTCATGCTTCAAAAAGATTGGAATCGTCCCATTACCGATTCTAGTTTCTTTTTACACGAAAAACTGGAATGGATGGAACGTTACAATATTGACCATGCCGTAGTTTTAAATTTATCGCAACTTTATGGCAATGGACTACGGGTTGAAGAAATGAAAACAGCGCTGCGATTTCAAAACGATTTTAACGCTCGAATACAACATGATTACCCCAGTAAATTTACCTGTGGATTTGTTGTTCACCCGGGTTTTTTAAGAAGTGCATGTTGGGAAATTGAACGCTGTGTAGAAACCCATGGTATGCAGTTGCTTTGCTTACCTACACATTACATGGACACCATAGGTACCTGGCGTTGTATTTTTGATGAAGAAAATGAACCCTTGTTCGAATTGGCCAATTCCTATAACTTAGCTATTGAAATTCATCCTTACGATGGCGAAAAATTCATAAAACTGGAAAATACGTCCTGGCGTTTCCACCTCATCTGGATGTTAGCACAATGCGCCGACGCCTATCATTTTTTAACCTTAAATGGCTATCAGGAAAAATACCCCCATATGAGAACGTGTTTCGCGCATGGCGGCCAATTGGCACAGATAAATTTAGGACGTCGTATACAAGGTTTTGACGGTAGGCCCGATTTGTTTGAAGGCAAACACCACCCTAGGAAGGCTGTGGGTCATAAAAACATCTTTTTCGATACACTGGTCCATGACACCGGGTCCTTAGAACTGTTAATTAAAAATCAAGGGGCTAAACAAGTACTTATTGGATTGGACGACCCTTATCCTTTAGGTGAAATGGAAAGTGCCAAACAGTCCTCTTATCCAGGCAAAATTTTAGACTTGGCGATAGAAAGGCATATAATAACTAAAGCTGAACGCAATGCCATGTGGGAAGATAATGTTATTCAATGGTTATACGGAGATGACAAGGTTGGCAAGGAAAATTTTTATAATAGAATTTTAAGTTTATCCCCTCCACAATCATAAATAATGGATTGTTTTTGCGTGTTATGGGTCGTATCAACCTAACTGTATTAACTTCTTAAAATATTTGAAAATGCACTTTATCCCGGAAGAAATAGACGAGTACGTCATTAAACATTCTGAAGACGAACCCGAATTATTACAACAACTCAATCGTGAAACCCATCAGAAAATCTTACAGCCCCGAATGTTAAGTGGTCATTTTCAAGGTAGAGTGTTAAGTATGATTTCCAAATTGGTAGGTCCCAAACAAATATTAGAAATTGGAACTTATACGGGCTATTCTGCATTGTGTCTTGCTGAAGGCCTAGACCCTAAAGGTGAGTTGCATACTATTGATAGTAATGAAGAACTTTTCGAATTTCAGAGAAAGTATTTTGATCAATCAAAATATGGACATCAAATAATCCAACATATGGGTGATGCTTTGGATATAATTCCTCAGCTCCATTTGAAATTCGATTTGGTATTTATTGATGCCGATAAAGAAAACTATTCGAATTATTTTAATATCATTATCGACAAATTAAACACAGGTGGTATTATTTTAAGTGATAATGTGCTGTGGAGTGGTAAAGTTTTGGACACTAAATTTAACAAGGATGATTTGGCTACACCGGCTTTAATTGAGTATAATAGAATTCTAAAAAACGATAAGCGCGTAGAAACCGTCCTTTTACCTATTCGGGATGGCTTAACCATTAGTCGTAAACTATAATTTACGTTTTACAGAACCTGTAAAATCCTCTAAGTCATCTTTTACCTTGTCCAATTCTTTTTTAACATCGGTGGTAATACTGGTATCAATACCATGTTTTTCGGCACTTTTGGTAATCTCATTCTTAATATCATTTGTGGCATCTTTTAATGTGCGCATACCTTTACCCAAACCACGAGCGATTTCAGGTAATTTATCGGCACCAAAAACCATAATGGCTATAAAAAGCACAAATGCTATTTCAGCTCCACTAATGAATAAAACTATAGGTTGATGTATCACGCTACAAATATAATGAGATGTTTGCTACAATAAAAAAAGCCGATTATAAAAAATCGGCATAAATATTAAATTTTAGGTTATCCTCTTACTTTATCCTTAAACTTATCAAATTCACTTTCCTCTATTTTTTTCGGCCAAGAATTATTGGAAGTATCCACATCAGCAGTTTCTAAATCAGGATCTATAACAATACTTGTTATGGCTTTATCCGTTTTATATACCTTAGTTACCTGGTTTTCATTGTAACGCCAAATTTGGGCCGGATACATTTTTCTTTCTTTAGTACCATCTTCATAGGTCAACTCCACAATTATGGGCATGACCAATCCACCGGGTTTTTCATAAGTAACTTGATAAAAATGTTTCGGTGCCTTTAATAATTTAGACCGTTCTTGATCGGACAGGCTTTCCAAATAAGCCTTTAAAAATGCGAAATCTTCAACCTTTTTGGCATCACTTGGCACTATTCCATTTTCCGCTTCGGCATAATAAATCAATTTGTCCTTAAAAGCATCAAGGTTCATATTATAAAGCTCGGCTAACTTCATGGCCTTTTCAGTCGGTTTATCAGTTAAATAATATTGCTTCACTTCTTTCACCCCTATATCGGTATAATCTGTTGTATAAAACCACCCTCTCCAAAACCAATCTAAATCCATGGCCGAGGCATCTTCCATAGTTCTGAAAAAATCTGCCGGTGTAGGATGTTTAAACATCCATCTTTGGGAGTAGGTTCTAAAGGCATAATCAAACAATTCCGGTCCCATAATAGTATGCCTCAGCATATATAAACCTGCTGCCGGCTTGGTATAGGCATTTGGACCAAACTGATGCACATAATCACCATGGGACATGATCGGTGAAATATATGATTGATCACCTCCCATGTATGGCACAATATCTTTCGGTAAATTACCTGTAAAAAAATTAGGGTCATAATCTAACTCGGCCAGGGTTTCAACAAAGGAATTTAATCCTTCATCCATCCAGGTCCATTGCCGCTCATCACTATTAACAATCATTGGAAAAAAATTATGACCCACTTCATGGGTTATAACCCCAATCATTCCCCTTTTGGTTCTTTCATCGTAAGTTCCGTCTGGATTAGGTCTTCCATAGTTAAAACAAATCATTGGATATTCCATACCTTGTCTTTCTGAATGGACCGATACCGCTTTATTGTATGGATAATCAAAGGTTAATTTAGAATACTCCTCCAAAGTATTGGCTACAACACGAGTGGAATGCTCCTCCCAAAGTGGGTTACCCTCTTTTGGATAAAGTGATATGGCCATTACCTCCCGTCCATTGATATTTACGGCCATGGCATCCCAAATATACTTTCTCGATGAAGCAAATGCAAAATCCCTGACTTGATTGGCTTTAAAATGCCATGTCTTTGTTTTTGTAGTTCCTCCTTTCTCTGCTTGTTCTGCTTCTTCTTGTGTTACAATAAAAACGGGGTCCTGAAATGATTTTTTCGCTTCGTTAAATCGCCTCTGTTGTTCCTTGGTCAATACATCCTTTGGATTTTGCAAATCTCCGGTGGCTTCCAAAATATGATCGGCCGGGACGGTAATCTTCACCTCAAAATCCCCGAATTCTAAAGCAAATTCACTTCGCCCCCAAAATTGCATATTTTGCCAACCTTCCACATTATCATATACACAAAGTCTGGGATAAAATTGGGCAATGGTGTAATTGTTATTCCCATCTGGAAAAGTTTCCAAGCCAGAGCGTCCTCCATCAACATTAATATCATTGATGTTATACCACCATTTAATTTGAAACTTAAACTCGGCGTCCGGAGCCAATGGTTTAGGTAAATTAATGCGCATCATGGTTTGATTGATGGTATGTGATAGATTCGAACCATCGTCATTCTTTACATATTCTATATTAAATCCACCATCGAAACGGTCTTTTAAATTGGAACTGGTAAAACTCTGCGGACCATTAAAAGCTGCATTAAATATCTCTGTATTAATATCAGGTGTTTTTGAATTTTTAGCACGCATATTCTGATCCAACTGAACCCACAGGTATTCTAAATAATCCTTTGAATTATTATGATAGGTTATTTTTTCTTCACCAAAAATTTGATTATTCGCTTCATCCAATCTAATATCCATAATATAATCAACCTTTTGCTGAGTATATGCATACCCGGGTGCTCCCGACGCCGTTCTACTTTCATTAGGTGTCGCCAATAGGTCTTTCATTTGTCTAAACTTATTCTGATTTGTATGTCCCAAGGGCCTGCCATTTTCCTGTTCTTGTGCATATGACCCAGACAAAATCATTACCATTGATAAAATAAGGAACTTCAATTTTTCCATCACTGAATGTTGATTATATAATGAATTATTAACAATAGACCTAAAATGCTATATTTTATGTAATTTTCGGGCCCCGAAAATACTAAATTTTAAACCTCTTTTATTTTTTTTTAATTAAACTTTAACATTGCAGATGGTCTTTCTTTGGTAAGTATCATACTTTTTTGACGCGAGTAAATCTTAGTTTTCACGACATTTTGTTGTTCTTCGTATATATCGAACAATACCCGATTACTTATTTCAAAAGTTTTAATTTGTGTTATCCCCTCTACTTCTATGTAGCAGCGCATAATATCCCCATCATATTCTTTCCCAATAAAAACAATGGGCATGCTTTTACCATTAATGGTTATTAAAAATTTTTCTCTTAAGTATTTTTCCAGATAAATATTAGTGTCTTTATGCTCATCTTCTATTGCTAAAACAATACTTTCATCGTAACGTTCTCTTAATAAATTCTCCATATCATCAATAAAAATTCTAGAGATTATTTGAATGGACTGCTTTTCCTCAACATAATTAATTTGTGTAACACTAACATAAAATTTATGTAAAACAGTAAATCCAAAAAATGGTATTATCAATAAACCAATGATTATCCGACCCATACTTAAATTTCATTTAATTATTGCTAAAGTAGATATTTGTAATTTAAATCTATATTTAGCATTCCAAAAAGCATTCCAAAAAAACTTAGTACAGGTAACATCACAAAAATGACTTTTTGTTTAGACCGAATACAAAACTTTTGGTTAAACCATGTTTTTCTTAGATTTACCTAAAATTCATTTAATATGAAAAAGATAATTATTGCGAGTTCATCTAATGTTTATGGCAGTGGCTTTTTGGAGTACCTTTTCGAAGAACTGGAAACGTTTTTTGAAGTTGCTGAAGAGATTTTATTTATCCCTTACGCAAGACCCGGTGGCATATCCCATGACGATTATACAGAGAAAGTTAGCCATGCATTCCGAAAGATTGAAAAAAACGTAATAGGAATTCATACCTTTGAAAATCAAAAGCAGGCAATAAAAAATGCTAAAGCAATTTTTACGGGTGGAGGAAACACCTTTGTTTTAATTAATCAATTATACAAACACCACCTTATCGAACCATTAAAAACCTCTATTTCTAAAGGTATACCTTATTTGGGAACAAGTGCCGGAAGTAATATTTGTGGGATAAACATCATGACGACAAATGATATGCCTATTGTTTATCCCCCTAACTTTAATGCACTTGGCTTGGTCCATTTTAATATTAATCCACATTATTTAGATCCGAATCCTAAAGGAAAACACATGGGTGAAACGCGCGAGGTTCGTATAAAAGAATTTCATCAATACAATACGATTCCCGTTGTTGGTTTGCGCGAAGGAAGTTGGTTGAGGGTTAATGGAGAATCGGTTGTTCTTCAGGGTAATTTAAAGGCCCGTATTTTTGAATGTGATAAAGACCCTTATGAAATTGACCCTAATACCGAATTAACACATTTGAGGTAATATTTCGTATTTTTTTTTGGTAGAACGGCCTCGAAAGAGATGTAGTAAGCTGTAACAGTCGATGTTCTTCAGGGAAAGTGACTGACGCAAGACCCCAATAAGAAACAATCGATTTTAATTTCAATAAGTAAAATTAAAGTTTTTTTAAAAAATGAAACCCCAATATATTAAAGCCTTCATTAAAGTAAAACTTATGGGATTTATAATTGCCAACGTAGGTATTTAATTCGATAGCCTCATACCCTTTTCCTATAATATATTTATAAATCCAATCAAAAAATTGTTTTCCAAGCCCTTTATTTCTATAAGCTTCAAGAATATATACATGATCTGGTTCTACACTTCTACCTGAATAATGACGCGTACAAAACCATAAACCACAAACCCCAATTATTTTGTCGTCGCTATGCATAACAGCACATTCATAATTTTGTTCGATCATTTCTGAAAAACGTTGTTTCAATAAGTCAAAAGACACATTGCTATGATTGAGCTCATGTACCAAAGGAATGACCAGATTAATGTCCGCTTTATCTAAAATTTTGAATTGAATCATATTGCCAAATTTAACAACAGAACAATAAATAAAATTAATGGTCTGACGCAACAAAATAAAGCTATTTTAAATAATAATTATTACTTTTTTACTTAGGGAAAGAAGACTTCTAAAGTAAAGGTCATTAAAATGACATAGCAGAACCTTGAATTTTTGTGCTAAAAGGCCATAACCATATGGCAGATTACATCCCGAATTACCATAATAAAAAAGGCAGTATGGATGTATGTAACTATAATGGCACATGTATTTGCTTTGTAATAAAAGGGTATAGGTCCAAGAGGAAATGTAAAGTGACATGGACATATAAATCCCTAAAAAAATGCCCTTTTTAAAAAGGGCATTTTCGAGTGACTAGCTCTAAAAATTATAACATAAAGTGTTATTTATTTTTATTGGACAAAGCATCTTTTAAAATCTCATGTGCTTCTTTGGCTTTATGAATTTCAGCATATTTCAAAGCGGTCATGCCTTTATCCGATTTTACTTTTAATTTAGCTCCACTGTCTATTAATAATCTTAATATTTCGGTCCTGTTAAACTTAGCGGCATACATAGCCGGGGTCATACCATTTGATTTGGCATTAACATCTGCACCTAAATTAATAAGTTTTTTTACCGTTTCTATATCGCCTTTAGCTATGGAAACACAGAATGGATTAACTTTATAAACCACCGTACTGGGGTTATAATCTAAATAGGAGTTTACGGATTTGGCATTAACGGTAACTACCGAAAAACATAATGCCATAGCAGAAATGATTAACGTTTTTTTCATGATGAAAGATTTTAATTTGATTAATGATTCGTTTTTTGATACACTAAAGAGACGATTTTTTTTTTAATCTGTTACATAAAAAACAGAAAATAACATGTTTTTAACGTTTCATTTGTATTTCTTTAATACTCGTAAATAATTTTTAGGAATTTAAAAAAAAAATCGGGAATTACCTTATTCATATGGGCTTTCAGGGCTTATCTAGTACATCTTTCTTATCTTTGTTACCTAAAATTTTCATTGTAATGAATAAAAAAGTTATCCTTATGATTCTTGATGGATGGGGGCATTCCCCGGATCCCAAAGTGTCTGCTATCGATCATGCCAAGACCCCGTATATAGATGGGTTATATAAAAACTACGCATCTGCTCAGCTAAGGACCGATGGTTTAAATGTTGGACTTCCAGATGGTCAAATGGGTAACAGTGAAGTTGGACATATGAATTTAGGCGCAGGCCGTATTGTTTATCAAGATTTAGTAAAAGTCAATTTGGCTGTTGAAAATAAAACCCTTGAAAAAGAGCAAACCTTGGTTGATGCATTTAACTATGCAAAAGCTAATAATAAGGATGTCCATTTTCTGGGTCTTTTAAGCGATGGTGGTGTACATTCACATATTAATCATTTATTAGGACTAATTGACGCGGCTAACCATTTTGGTTTGGAACGTACTTTTGTACATGCCTTTACAGATGGTCGTGATGTAAGTCCGACCTCTGGATCCAGTTTTGTTACTCAATTAAAAGACCATATTAAAAACAACAATACCAAACTCGCCAGTATTACGGGTCGGTATTATGCAATGGATAGGGATAAACGTTGGGAACGTGTAAAATTAGCTTATGATGCTATCGTTAATGGTATAGGAGACCCATCCGAAGATGCTGTTGCTTCCATTAAACAAAATTATGAAAAAGGGGTCACGGACGAATTCATTAAACCAATCATTATGACCGATAAAAATAACGTCCCGATTGCAAAAGTTAAAGATGGTGATGTTATTATATTTTTTAATTTCAGAACGGACAGGGGAAGAGAACTTACAGAAGTTTTGACTCAAAAAGACTTTCATGAATATAATATGCACAAACTAAATTTACATTATGTGACCCTCACTAATTATGATGATAGCTACCAAAACATTAAAGTCATTTTTAATAAAGAAAATCTAACTGAAACTTTGGGGGAAGTATTAGAAAAAGACAACAGAAAACAAATTAGAATAGCAGAAACAGAAAAATACCCTCATGTCACTTTCTTCTTTTCAGGAGGTAGGGAAACACCTTTCGAAGGTGAGGAACGTATTTTAAGAAATTCTCCGAAAGTGGCTACTTACGACTTACAACCAGAAATGAGTGCTTTCGAATTGCGGGATGCACTTATCCCTGAATTGCAAAAAGGCGATGCAGATTTTGTATGTTTAAATTTTGCAAATGGAGACATGGTTGGTCATACAGGAGTTATGGAGGCGGCGGTAAAAGCTTGTGAAGCCGTAGACGCTTGTGTAAAAGATGTCGTTAACACCGCGTTGGAACATGGTTATACCACATTATTAATTGCCGATCATGGTAATTGCGAAACCATGATTAACCCTGATGGATCACCTCACACAGCCCACACCACTAATCCTGTACCTATTATCTTAATAGATAATGAATTAAAATCAATCAAGGACGGTATATTAGGTGATGTGGCACCCACGATTCTCAAACTTATGGGTATTAATCAACCTAAGGCCATGACTGGTAATACATTGATTTAAAATACTTTAAATTTATATTCAACCTAAAATTCCATCATTTTTAAGCTTATATCGATCCCTATATTTTCTCAGTATATTTTGATCGAACGACATCGGTGAATACTTATTCAAAAATTCTAAAGGCCTTTTGGATGTTTTGAAACCGACAAATAACAATCTATATCAAAAAGATAAAAAAGTTAATTTTAAGTATCTTTGCCATTATTTTTAAAAGATGATTGTAGTAAAAACAAAGGAAGAAATAGAATTGATGCGTGAAAGTGCGTTAATAGTATCCCGAACCTTGGGTATATTGGCAAAAGAAATAAAGCCGGGGGTTACCACGCTTCAACTTGATAAAATTGCGGAAGAGCATATAAGGGACCATGGAGCTGAACCTGGTTTTTTAGGTCTGTATGATTTTCCCAACACCCTTTGTATGAGTCCGAATGCACAAGTAGTTCATGGTATCCCAAATGGTGAACCTCTGAAAGAAGGGGATATTATCTCGATTGATTGTGGTGCTTTAAAAAATGGATTTTACGGTGATCATGCTTATACCTTTGCAGTTGGTGAGATCAATCCCGAAACTAAAAAATTATTAGAAGTCACAAAAGAGTCACTTTATGTTGGCATAAGGGCCTTTAAAAAAAATAACCGTGTAGGTGACGTAGGCTTTGCCATTCAAAACTATTGTGAATCTCATGGCTATGGTGTAGTTCGTGAATTGGTTGGTCATGGTTTGGGCACAAAAATGCATGAAGACCCAGAAATGCCCAACTATGGTAAACGTGGTCGGGGCAAGAAATTTGTTGAAGGAATGGTTGTAGCCATTGAACCCATGATAAATATGGGAACACACCGTATTAAACAGCATAGCGATGGTTGGACGATAACCACTCTGGACAATAAACCAAGTGCGCATTTTGAACACAATGTGGCATTAGTTGACGGTAAACCAGAATTACTCTCCACTTTCGGGTATATATATGAGGCATTGGGGATCGTAAGTAATGAGGAAGAAGAATTTAGACAACATCAATTAGTTTTATAATGATTGAAATTACCCAAATCGAACCAAAGGAAATAATTAAAGGCTGTAAAGGACGCTTTATACATGCCGAACGTTTTACTGTAGGGTTTTGGGAGATAGAAGTTGGAGCAGTCATACCTTTGCATTCCCATAAGCATGAACAAACCACCCAAGTTACTGAAGGTGAATTTGAAATGACCATTAATGGTATAACCAACCTTTACAAAGCAGGCTCCATAGTAGTGATCCCATCAAATGTTGTTCACGGTGGAAAGGCCATAACCAATTGTACTATTACCGATGTATTTTGTCCTGTTCGTGAAGATTATAAATAAGCATTGAAAACTTTTTTTAAAGCGATTCTTAACCTTTTTCCCAGACCAATACTCATTCGGTTGAGCTTTATCGTACGTCCTATTCTAGCTGTTTTTTTAAAGGGTACCAATTATACAGATCCTATAGACCATAAAAGTTTTAAAACCTTTCTGCCTTATGGATATGGTAAACAACGTAATAATGTGTTATCCCCTTCAACGTTATCATTAGAACGGCATAGATTATTGTGGTTATATTTAAAAAATGAGACCGATTTTTTTAAATCGAACTATAAAGTATTGCATTTTGCTCCTGAGCAAGCCTTTTATCACCGCTTTAAAACTTTGGGAAATTTAGATTATACTACCATAGACCTCCATTCACCATTGGCAGATATAAAAGCAGACATCTGTAATCTCCCCTTTGCCGACAACAGTTTTGACGTTATTTTATGTAACCATGTTTTAGAGCATATTACTAATGATATTAAGGCCATGCAAGAATTGTATCGCGTTATGAAAATTGGTGGCTGGGGTATATTTCAAATTCCTCAGGATTTAAAAAGAGAATACACATACGAAGACCCGAGCATCACCGATAGAAAAGAACGCGCTAAAATATTTGGACAATACGACCACGTTAGAATTTATGGTCTCGATTATTTTAATAAGCTTCGTTCCATTGGATTTAAGGTGGTAGAATGTGACTATACGTCGACATTGACACTTGATGAAATTGACAAATACCGCTTAGCTCCTGGTGAACTCATTCCTGTGGTCTATAAATAATGTCTTCTCATTATTCAGGAAACCCATTTAGCGAAAGTGTCTCCAATTCCTGCTTATCATTCTCAAAAATTAAATAAACCTGTAATTCCGGATGCGATTTTAATAAGGTTTTTATTTTTTCAATCCCCATAGTTTTAAAAGCTGTGGCATAGGCATCGGCAATCATACAGTCATCCGCTATTACAGATATGCTCAACAAATTGGTTTTACTAGGATATCCTGTTTTGGGATCAATAATGTGTGCATAACGATTACCCCTTTTATCCACCTTAAATTTCCTATACGTTCCAGATGTTGCCATGGCTTTTTGTTCAAGAGTAATAATGTGATTTATGGATTGTGTCCCATCAAAATTTGGATTTTCCACCCCCACTTTCCAGAGTAGATTTTTTTCAGCATTAATGCCATTTGCCTTGAGTTCCCCTCCGATATCAACCAAATAATTAGTAATACCATGGGAATTTAAATACTCAGCTATAACATCAACGGCGTAGCCCTTAGCAATGGCATTAAAATCTAAAAAAGTCTCTTGGGGCTTTTTTATACGGTTAGACTCAAGGGTTACCTTTTCCAAACCTACAGAACGCATTAAGCTATCAATTGTAAGACTGTCAAGATCCATTATTTTCCCTTCAGGACCAAAATCCCAAGCATTCACAATGGCACCAATTGTTGGATCGAAAGCACCATCAGTAGCTTCATATATTTTTTTTGAAGCCTTAAATACGGTTATAAAATGATGGTCTACGGTGTTGGTTTCATTTCTATTTAGCTTTGAAATATCTGAATTTAACTGATACGTAGACATCGATTTATTAATAACGTAAAACAAGCTGTCAACCTGTTTTTGATAATTGATATCCGAAGCATAAGTCACTCTGTAATAGGTTCCAAAAACAGAGCCTTGAAGACGGGTGTTTTTGGTAGGATGGTTACATGATAAACAATAAATAACAATACAGGAAGCAGTAATTATTCGAATCATAATTATCAAGAAGCTGTTAATTCAAATTGGTTTCAATAACTTGTATACCATTGTATTCGAGCAAATATTCCTCGTTTAAATATATTGGCAAATGTTTTCCATTTAAATTTCCTAATCCAACACCAGCATACAATACCTTAGCATTTTTCTCTTCGGCATGCTTTTTAAAAGATTCCATCCATACCACATCATAGTTGTTGGGATTATCCGGTAAAATAACCACCCTAACAATAACAAAATAATATTGGTTTTTCTTATCAATACAAACAAATTGTGGGTGCTTTTTAAGCTTGCTATTAACGGCGATAAATTCAAATCCTTGTTGTTCCAAATCTTTTCCAACATGGTTCATGGCTAGATTATGCAATTCTTGTTCTGTAAGGGCTTTGCTCATAAGACAAAAATAATATTATAATTAATTCTTTTTTTGTAATTTAATACAGAAATATCAATAAAACTTTGAGGAAAACAACAAATCGCTTTGAATCTGCGTTAAAAAAACTGTATACGGCGTTTCATAACAATACCTTAAACCCCGAGTGTTGTAAGCAGTGTGCTGTAGGAAATATATTGGATAATTCAGATAGCTGGAAACATCTTTCTGACACCCATGGATCATTACAATTAAATTATATCGGTAGAGTAAATGAAGTATTTGATAAACGTTTTAATGGATACTCACCGTCTGAATTACTGCAAATTGAGGCCACTTTTTTAAAAGCCTGTGGTTATCAATTACCGCTTCACCATAAAAACAAAAAGCCTAAAAATCCCACCGCTAAAGACAATTTATTTAAAGGGCTTTCAGCAGTTATAAGTTATTTATGCTATCTCGATAACATCGATAACTTTATGGATTATATTGAACGACTTATTCCCCAAAAAACGTCTTCAGAACTGACCTTCAAATAGTAAGTCTTTTATTTTATTGAGTTGAACTCAATTTATCAAAAAACTTGAAAAAACACATTCCTTTGTTAAAACTTAGTACATGATCGCATCGCTCCTCAAATGAATTGATGGTGTTCAACAAGTAACTTTTAACATTGAAAAAGCCCCAACATTCTTATGCAGGGGCTTGTTTTATTAGGATGCTGAATCAAGTTCAACATAACCTTATTAAGTTCATTAATTATCCACCAAAATCATCAAATCTAATATGTTCATCAGGAATACCAAAATCTTCACCCATCTTTTGTACTGCTTGATTCATTAATGGAGGGCCACAAAAATACAATTCAATATCTTCCGGGGCATCATGCTTACTTAAATAGTTGTCTATCACGCAGTTATGTATAAAACCCACAAAGCCATCACCTTCTTCATCATTAATATCCTTCTTAACTTTCCAATTATCCTCAGGTAATGGTTCGGACAATGCCAAATAAAATTTGAAGTTTGAAAAATCTTTTTCCAATTGCTTAAAGTGATCTAAATAAAATAGTTCACGTTTGGAACGTCCTCCGTACCAATAAGTTACCTTTCTATTCGTTTTTAAAGTCTTAAATAAATGGTATAAATGTGATCGCATAGGCGCCATACCTGCTCCACCTCCCACATAAAGCATTTCACTCTCAGATTCGTTAATGAAGAATTCACCATAAGGTCCTGAAATCGTTACTTTATCTCCCGGCTTTTGGGCAAAAATAAATGATGACGCTACCCCTGGATTCACATCCATCCATCCATTTTTAGAACGATCCCAGGGAGGTGTGGCAATACGCACATTTAACATAATTTCACGTCCTTCCGCCGGATAAGAGGCCATGGAATAGGCGCGTTCAACCGTATCATCATTTTTCATAACTAATGGCCATAATCCAAACTTATCCCATTCGGCTTGAAACTTATCCGGTGAATCATGTTCTTCGGGGTGTGCTGTAATATCTATATCAGCATACTTAATTTGACAAGGAGGAATTTCAATTTGTATGTAACCTCCCGCTTTATAATTCATATCCTCCGGAATTTCAACGACAAATTCCTTAATAAACGAGGCTACGTTGTAGTTTCTAACAACTGTTGCTTCCCACTTTTTAATTCCAAAAACTTCTTCCGGAATGGTGATATCCATGTCTTGTTTTACTTTAACTTGACATGCTAATCGCGCACCGTGCTGTAATTCTTTCCTTGTAAAGTGCGGTGTTTCAGTTGGTAGAGCTTCTCCACCACCTGACAATACATGGCATTCGCATTGAATACAAGTGCCTCCACCTCCACAAGCTGATGGTAAAAATATTTTCTGACTACCTAAAGTGGATAACAAACTACCGCCGGAAGCGACTTCAATTTCCTTTTCACCATTTATGGTAATCTTGACCGGTCCAGATGGGGACAATTTTTCTTTTACAACTAACAATAAGGCCACCAATAATAACGTAATAACTAAAAACGCTACTACGGTTACGACCATGGTTCCTGCTGTACCTGCGGCTAAAATCATGTTACTCATTTACTTTTGTGTTGTTCGCTAATTTTTGATTTATCTGGGGACTCTGTTCTTTGTCCTCTTCAAAGGAATTGGCCGTATTAAACTCAATATCCGAATCTTCCTTAACCTCCGAGTGAACAATATTTTTATCCTCTTTAGCTCCATCGTCACCACCCGTGAGCATTCCTCCAAAACTCATAAAACCAATAGCCATTAATCCAGTGGTAATAAATGTAATTCCCAAACCTCTTAAGGCAGGAGGGACATTTGAATATCTTATTTTTTCACGTATAGCAGCAATGGCTAAAATAGCCAAAAACCACCCAATGCCTGAACCTATTCCATATACCGTTGCCAAGCCCAAACTTGGAATTTCTCTCGATTGCATAAACAATGACCCCCCTAAAATAGCACAGTTAACAGCAATTAAAGGCAAAAATATACCAAGAGAGTTATATAAGGCCGGAGAAAATTTTTCGACTACAATTTCTACCAACTGCACCATTGTAGCTATGGTTGCAATAAACATGATGAAAGATAAAAAACTTAAATCATAATTGGCATATTCTTCCCCCAGCCAAGTCAGGGCTCCCGGTTGTAGCAAATATTGGTCAAGCAACCAGTTTAAAGGCACTGTAATCGCTAAAACAAATATTACAGCTGCTCCAAGACCAACAGCAGTACTTACTTTTTTTGACACCGCCAGATAAGAACACATTCCTAAAAATGTGGCAAAAACCATATTATCTATGAATATCGACTTAAAAAATAATTCTATATATTCCATGTTCTTTTATTTTTTTAATCAGCCCCGGTTAACAGATGTTCTTTACATTGTTATTTTGAACTGCTCAATAATTTTAGTCTTCTATTAAAGCTTTATTTCTTGATCGTTGCACCCAAATGATAATTCCAACCACAATTAAGGCCATTGGTGATAACAACATAAATCCATTATTTTCATACCCAATAGCATAAATTCCTGTTTTTTCTATAGGATCTCCTAATACTTTAAATCCTAATAAGGTTCCTGATCCAAATAATTCTCTAAAGAAACCTACTATTACCAAAATAATACCATAACCCGCTGCGTTGCCAACTCCATCTAGAAATGAACGCCATGGTCCATTACCTAAAGCGAAAGCTTCAAAACGGCCCATAATAATACAGTTGGTGATAATCAATCCAACAAATACCGATAAGGTTTTACTTAATTCGTAGGCAAATGCTTTTAGCACCTGATCCACTATAATTACCAAAGTAGCCACCACAACCAATTGAACAATAATTCTTATCTTGGAAGGAATAATGTTTCGCATTAAGGAAATAACCACATTACCAAGTCCTAGCACAAATAATACAGATATAGCCATTACTATAGAGGCCTTTAATTCGGCAGTAATTGCTAAAGCTGAACATATCCCCAAAACCTGAATAGTAATTGGGTTATTATCGGTTAATGGATCTAATATTAATTTGCTATCCTTTTTAGATAAAAGTGCCATAAACTAATTATTTTTTAAATTTTCAAAATAAGGTACATAAAGCTTTAAATCACTTTTAATCATAGCAGACACACCATTACCAGTAATGGTTGCACCAGCTATAGCATCTACCTCGTTATCGGTTTTATTTTCATTTTTGGGATCGGCATTACCTTTAGCCACATCGACACCTTTGAATTCACCATTCGATTTTAAGTGCTCTCCAATAAAGTCATCCATAAAAAATCGTTCCTTAATATTAGCACCCAATCCCGGTGTTTCTCCTTTGTGATCAAAATAAGCCCCTTGTATCACCATATCTTTATCCATGGCTATATACGCCCAAATGGCATCCCATAAACCCTTACCATATATCGGAGCGATATAGTAAGTTTTACCTTCTCGCTCACCTATGAACAGGGGCAGTCTTCTTTCTAATCCCGCTTTAGCATTGGCCTGTTCCTTTTTGACATCAATCAGGTAGGCTTGATTATCCTCTGTTACTTTATCACCTTCAATAATCAATTGTTTTTTAATGTACTGATCAAATAATTGTGGTGCATCCTCAGTTGACACAAAATTAGCACTGCTTTCATCATTTTCATTAATCCCCATGGCATACAAAATATTCTGTTGCTTTTCTAGTCGCTTATTTTCATCTATATTTGGTTTTAGTGCAGAAGCCGCAAATGCTAATAACGACCCTACAACTATAACCATACCTATGGCAAATAGAATAGTGTATGAGTTTTTTTCTGTTCTTTTTTCCATCGTTAAACAGTTTTAACTTTTAAACGTTTCATTCTCTTTCTTACATTTCCTCTAACAACATAGTGATCTATGGTTGGAGCAAATACGTTCATTAACAATATCGCCAACATCACACCTTCTGGATATGCTGGGTTGAAGACCCTAATCAAAATAGAAATAAAACCAACTAAGAATCCGTAAATCCATTTTCCCTTATTGGTTTGAGAAGCCGTTACGGGATCGGTGGCCATAAAAACAGTACCAAAGGCAAAACCACCAATAATTAGGTGATGCCACCATGTTGTATTCATTAATCCGAAAAATTTACTGCCTTCTGAAATAATGCCCGCATCAACAATAACATTAAAGATTAATCCCATTACAATAGCACCTAAAACTGAAGATAACATTATCCTCCAACTTCCAATCTTTGTAAAAATCAAAAACAAACCGCCCAATAAAATCAAAAGTGCCGATGTCTCTCCAACCGAACCCGGTATAAACCCTAAAAACATTTCACTAATTGAATAATCTGGCTGTTGGCCTTGAGCTAAACTACCTAAAATAGTTTCACCAGAAATAGCATCTAAATTCGCCCCAGCTGCAATCTCTTTCGATCGCTCAACAGCACCGTGTACCCATACCTTATCCCCACTCATCCAAGTAGGATAGGCAAAGAACAAGAAGGCACGAATGGTTAAAGCTGGATTAAGAATATTCATTCCTGTACCACCAAAAATTTCCTTACCTATCACCACACCAAAAACAACAGCAACGGCTAACATCCATAAGGGAATATCCACAGGTACTATTAACGGCACCAACATTCCGGTAACCAAATACCCTTCTTCAACTTCATGGCCTTTGATAATTGCGAAGATAAATTCAATACCCAATCCAACACCATAGGACACAATAACCAAAGGAAGAATTTTCCAAAAACCAACTAAAAAGTTATCCATTGTCCAAAATTCAGGACTGAAAAACCCTTGTGTCACAGACTGAATTTCACCTAAGGCCAAATGATGTTGGTATCCGGCGTTGAACATACCAAAAATCAAACACGGTATCATAGCCATGATAACGGTATTCATAGTACGCTTTAAATCATCTGCCGCTTTAATGTGTGTTCCACCATGGGTGGTGTCATTCGGTAAGAATAAAAACGTATGAATAGCAGAAAAAGCAGGTAACCACTTTTTACCCCTATTTTTTTCTTTAAAATTATGTAACTTACTTTTTAAACCCATTATCCTATCTCTTTAAGCATTAAGTCCAAACCTGCTCTAATTATTTTTTGATGCGGTTGTTTAGACACACATATAAATTCTGTTAATGCAAAATCTTCAGGTGCGACTTCATACATGCCTAAAGCCTCCATTTCATCAAGATCTTCATACATACACGCCTTTAAAATTTGCATGGGATAAATATCAAAAGGAAATACTTCCTCATAATTACCCGTCACTACAAAAGCCCTGTGCTCTCCATTTGTGTTTGTGTTTAAATCATATTTCTTACTTGGATTTAACCACGAAAAGGTCAATGCTCTGGAAGTTGATACTTTATTGAATATAGGTTTATTCCAACCAAAAAACTCATAATCATCCCCTTCCGGAATTACAGAAATAACATTACTGTAATAGTCCAAAGCTCCATCAGGGTCGATTTGCTTTCCGGTCAGTACGTTGCCAGAAATAATACGAACATGGGCATCTTTAGCTATGCCTTTATCATAAATCATTGTGGAAACCTCACTACCTATTAGTGTTTTAAAATATCTTGGTTTTTCTACCGACGAACCTACTAAAGCGACAACACGTTCTGCATGAAACTTACCTGTTAATAACAGTTCACCAATAATAACAAGATCTTGTGGATTAACCGTCCAAACCGTTTCACCTTTATTTATTGGATCAATTTTATTGATTTGTGTCCCGACATTTCCAGATGGGTGGGGTCCGCTAACGGTATGTAAGGTTATCCCAGATAATTCTAAAAAAGGAGAATTTGTATGCTTTCCAACAGTTACATGAACGTGACCCTCAGTAAGCTTGCTCAGTGCAGTCACTGCAGCTTGCAATTCATCCGTTTTACCTTGAAGTGCGAAATCTAAATCTGCCGCTAGGGGAGCACTGGCATAACCGGAAACAAAAATGGCTTTTGGTGACTTATTCGGATTGGCAATTACATCATAAGGACGTTGTTTAATAAATGGCCAGCAGCCTGATGCCAGGAGATAATCTTTTATGGTATCGGGTTTGGCCCCATGAACATCCAACTTACCAAAATCGAAATAGGCCTGTGATTTGTCGGCTTCAATTTTAATGGCATCGATACGCCTTTTTGGTCCTCGAACCACTTCTATAACTTTACCTGAAACAGGAGAAGCGAATTTTATGGCCTCGTTATTCTTATTGAAAAACAAGGTTTGCCCGGCCTTTACCTGTGTTCCTTCTTTTGCTATAAGTTTTGGGGTGATTCCGTGAAAATCTTCTGGTCTTATGGTGCAGTAGTTACTGATTATAGCCTGTTCAAGAGTTATTTCAGCTTCACCTTTAAGTTTAATGTCCAGACCTTTTTTAATACGAATGTCGTTTGACATATTTACTATATTGAATATTAGTTGTCTAAAAATCGGTGCAAAAATACAAATTTAATACACAGTTTTTATAAAAATGGCCCATAATTTTATTTACAAAATTGTTGTTTCTCCTTAAGGAACGAATTTTGTTTATATTTACCAAAAACAATGCTGAACAATGTCTCTTAAATCTACTTTATTTGTATTTATCGGTTTACCCTTTTTGGTATTTACCCAAGTACAAGAAGTTAATCCTCCGGACTATATTAAAACCATATACTTTAAAGGCAATACACCAGAAAGTCAATTACCAGTATTAAAATTAGGCGAATATTTGGTTTTGGAATTCGATGCCCTCAATGGTAACGAAGATGATTATTATTATAAAATCACACACTACGATTTTGACTGGACCCCTTCAAAATTGGTGCAGTCGGAATATATGGATGGTTTTGATAACCAGCGTATTAGAAATTACGAGAATTCATTTAACACCTACCAAATCTACTCTCATTATAAACTTACCATTCCCAATAAACAAACCCGAAAGCTAAAAGTTTCCGGGAATTACCTCATCAGTATCTTTGACAGCTATGGGGACTTAGTGTTCTCGAGAAAGTTTATGATTTATGAACCTAAGGCCAATGTTGGTGTGACCTTAAAGCGTTCAAGGGACCTGCGATACATAGATCAAAAACAACGCGTAGAAATAGTTATTTCTCCAATTAACATGTTACTTAACAACCCTAAACAAACCGTTAATACCCTGATTGTTCAAAACAATAACCTTAACACAGCCATAAATAATCTTAAGCCCCAATTTACTGTGGGTAACCAATTGATATATAAATACGATATTGAATCCAGTTTTTGGGGTGGTAATGAATATTTGTTTTTTGAAAATAAAGATGTAAGGGCTGCCAATACCGGAGTTGAAGCGATAGAATTAAAAGATATTTATCATAATTATTTATTTACCAATTTTGAAAGAGCTTCCAGACCGTATACCTACAACCCGGATATCAATGGGAATTATTTAATCCTTAATATTGATGCCGATAACCCAGCTATTGAAGCCGATTACGTTTGGGTACATTTTTCCCTTTTACCTAACGCATCATTCAAAAATAAGTCGATCCATATTTATGGCAATTTTAATAATTACTCCATTGATGATAGCACTAAACTGGTATATGATGAGTATACTGATCACTACCATGGTGCGTTATTATTAAAGCAAGGATTTTACAATTACAAATATGTAGCTGTTAGTGATGAAAACCGTATGTTAGATGAGGGTCTTGTAAGTGGTAATTTTTATCAAACTGAGAACAACTACAAGGTATTAGTATATTATAGGGATTTAGGCGCACGTTACGATAAAATTATTGGTTTGGGAGAGGGTAGTTCGATTAACATCTCCAATTAAATACATTTTATCGGTTTTTGTAATTTACTGAAGCTAAAATTTCTTATTTTAGCCAACCTAAAGGTATTGTTTATCAGTCATTAACATGGTTCAACAAGTAACTAAAGGCATAAAGATTTCGGTTGAAACAAACTACGAAGGGTCATTTTATAAAAACTATAAAATTCAATATGCCTTTGGGTATACCGTAACCATTGAGAATCAAAGTAAGGATTCCGTCCAATTATTAGCACGTCATTGGAACATATTAGATGCCTTAAACAATCTTGAAACGGTTACCGGTGATGGTGTTATAGGCAGAAAACCGGTTTTAAAACCCGGTGAATCCCATACTTATACTTCTGGTTGTTTATTGACTTCCCCATTTGGTGCCATGTTTGGATACTACAATATGGTTAACTTTACTACCACCAAAAATTTTAAGGTATCCATTCCAACATTTAAGTTAAGTACTCCGTTTGCTATGAATTAATTCTAGCTGTTCATTATTTTGTCTTTAATGGACCATATAAAAGTCCTAAATTTTAACCTTAATGCCACATGCTATGTTGATGCCTTCTATCTTTCACCAGGGTTTCATGCAACACCTATTGATCAAGGCAAGAATGATTACTAAATGATCGGTAGATTAGTTTTGAGTTCTGACATAAGAGCTAACCTTCACGCTTTCGATCAAACCGAAAAATTTTTCCATTTTGTTTAACGTGGAAAAATTTACAGTTGGAATAATGAATAAATTCAAAATCGAGATTATAATTAAAGGAAGGGTTGTTTACTTGGTAACTGTCATACACATCAATATTCCCATAAGGTGAAATACGTTTAAAACGATAGGCCACATCATGACCACTATGGTGCAGTTCAAACCATGCCCCAGCCGCGATCCCGGAAAGCCATTGGGCTTTTTCGTGCAAATTTTCAATCATCCTGGGCTCTAAGGTCCCTACAAAATGTGGCTCATACGTTTTTAATTTATCTAAAAAACACCGCAGATTTTCACTCTTCTGAGATCCTCGAAATTCTGATATAATACCCGATTCGGACACTTCATATATATAATTTTCGGTGTCGGCTAAAATCACATTACCGATCGTACTAGGTGTGAACCATTTTAATTTTTTAAGCTTTTGTTTAATACTTAAATCCGTTACCGAGGCAATGAGACTATCCGTTACAAAACGCGCACAATTGCAGGCATCTTTTAAAAAAGCTGCATATCTTATAAAGTGTTTATTCTGCATCCCTGTGATATGAATTCTAGCTTTCTGGTAGTCAACGGCACTGCAAACTGATGCAATTAATTTGCCATCACCATGGGTTAATTTAGGATTTGTTGCCAAAAACTTTAATATATCATCCAGGTTTTTTATGACACCATTTTCTATTTTGGCTGTTATTGGAAAGTCCAATTCGCTATCGGTATCCTTACCCCTGACTCTACCTGTGGGTTCAGGTGTAATGTAACGACCAAAATCGTGGTATTCCAAAAGACCCGTTTCTTTGTCTATCAAGACTAATGCGGCATGTCCCGCACGAACATAATTTCTTTTACCAATCCCGAAATACTTTAAAAAAGGTGAAAACCATTCTTTAGACACCATTACAATGGTCTCTGGATAAGCTAGAGTTAAAATAATGCCACCTTTACTCATTAACTATTGGGGAAAGGTTGAACGTTTTTTGATAAATAGATTGATTTTGCAGATTTTCATAACGCATATCAATAACCCTCTTTTGTTTTTCAATTTGAGTTATACTTGTAGTTTTAACAAAACCTCTGTTCATAATAACCCCATAATCTTTATTGCCATTTCCTGCAGTTTTATGAAATTTCAATAAAGTAACATCATTCAATTGTTGTGTCGCTTTAAAATTCCTGAACCAATCTAGACGTTCTTCCTTCATTGTTTGACTGTAAAGGGTGGTTGATGACCAGAGCTTAGGCTCAAGAGGCAATTCGGTAAAATGGGCCGTCATTCCGTCCCAGATAAGTTCATAGAACTTTAGTCCTGCATTCCAATCTGCCAACACCATTGTAAATGGTTCTATATTTTGATAATCATAAGCTTCAACTTCATCCGTTAAGGTTTTAAAAATCAAGAAATCTTTAGCCACCAGGCCTCTGCTTTTTTTGTAAATAGGTTTTCGTTTATGTCTTATAAATCCCCCATTTAAAACACATACCACCCGATTCTTGTCACTTATACCAATCCAGGTGCCTCCAGAAACTTTGTCCTTTGGAAAAAGTAGCGATGTATCCTTAATGTTATAAAATTCTGGAGGGAGAGATTCTCTGTTCGGGGCCTCATCCCTGTTTGAAGTTAATATAAAATCATGTTCTCCCTTTGGGACTATAGTTACTGTACACATACCAAAATTAGTCTCGAAAGTGCTTGCAACTTACAAAAAATAAACAAATTTTAACGCGTATTTAGCATTTAGAAATTCTAACAATCCTTAGAAAATTCGTAATTTTGCGGACCATTTAATAATAAATCAATATTAAAAAACTGAAAATTATGGGAAAAGGCTTTTTTAACGTGCCAATTGCGATTAATGAACCTGTTAAAAGTTATGCACCAGGATCTACAGAACGCGATGCCGTGCTTACTGCATATAGAGACATGTTTAACAGTAAAGTTGATGTTCCATTATATATAAACGGTAAAGATGTTATTACAGGTAACACCAGAACAATGTCACCACCCCATGATCACCAACACATTGTAGGAACGTATCATGTTGCCGAAAAAAAACACGTGGAAGATGCCATCGCCACGGCTTTGGAAGCAAGAAAAACATGGAGCCTAATGCCATGGGAACAACGCGCTGGTATTTTTTTGAAAGCCGCCGAATTGATAGCCGGTCCTTACCGGGCTAAAATAAATGCAGCCACAATGATTGCCCAATCTAAAACGATTCATCAAGCTGAAATTGATTCAGCTTGTGAATTGATTGATTTTCTGCGCTTCAATGTTCAATATATGACTGATATTTATTCGGAACAACCTGAAAGCACCTCCGATGCCTGGAACCGAGTAGAATACCGTCCGCTGGAAGGATTTACTTATGCAGTTACACCGTTTAACTTTACGGCTATTGCTGGGAATTTACCCTCATGTATGGCACTTATGGGAAATGTGGTAGTTTGGAAACCGAGTGATAGTCAAATTTATTCTGCCAAAGTGATTATGGATGTATTTAAGGAGGCCGGAGTACCTGCAGGTGTTATTAACGTCGTTTTTGGAGACCCCGTCATGATTACCGATACCATTCTATCCAGTCCGGATTTTTCCGGCTTACATTTTACAGGGTCCACATTTGTATTTAAAGAACTATGGAAACAAATTGGTAATAATATACACCATTACAAAACCTACCCGAGGATTGTAGGTGAAACAGGTGGCAAAGATTTTATCATTGCTCATAAAACGGCAAATGCAAAACAAGTAGCCACAGCAATTGTGCGAGGTGCATTTGAATTTCAAGGTCAAAAGTGTAGCGCAGCATCCAGGGCTTACATCCCACAAAGTCTGTGGAAGGAGGTAAAAAACCATGTTATGGAAGACATAAATTCCTTTAAGATAGGATCCCCCGAAGACATGAATAATTTCATTACTGCAGTCATTCATGAAGGGTCATTTGATAAATTAACTAAATACATCGACCAAGCCAAATCCGATAGTGAGGCTAATATTATTGCCGGTGGAGGTTATGATAAAAGCAAAGGCTATTTTATTGAACCCACGGTTATAGTAACGACTAATCCTAAATACACAACGATGTGTACCGAACTTTTTGGACCTGTTATTACCATTTATGTATACGATGATGATGCCTATAAAGAAACCTTAAAATTAGTTGATGAAACCAGTGAATATGCATTAACAGGTGCTGTACTGGCAACTGACCGATATGCCATTTCAGAAGCCACAAGAGCCTTGCAAAACAGCGCCGGAAACTTTTATATAAATGACAAGCCTACAGGTGCTGTGGTAGGACAACAACCCTTTGGTGGTGCACGGGCATCAGGCACCAACGACAAAGCAGGAAGTGCACAGAACTTATTGCGCTGGGTATCTCCGCGACTGATAAAGGAAACTTTTGTTACCCCAACGGATTACCGTTATCCCTTTTTAGGGGCGTAACCTATGTTTAATATGGAGTTCAGAGCCCATTTTGGATATTTATCGAGATGGTCTCTGAATGCTACCATTAGACCCTTATTCTATTTTTTTATCATGACACGTATTGAATGAAGTCAATATGGCGTTGGTATTCCCTGAACATTATCGTCCTTTTTCAAAAATACGATTCCCATTAGAGCAGGAATTCATTTAGTCTGCAGACTTGTCCCATTTATCCTTTTAAATTGAAAAATCTCCTTAATTTTAGAACAATCTGGATTAATTCATTTTCTTATTCTTTTTAAAAAAAATAATCCTAACTTTAGTTCTTAAAAACGGCATGTTTTTTGTTAAATATATTGCGATGAAAAAGCTATTAATCACCTTATTGATTGTAGTCCCCATGCTTACATTCGGGCAAGCCAATAAATTGTTCAGACAAGCACAAAGGTCTACCGACTTAAAAGAAAAGATTGATTTATTGGATCAGGTCATCGCCTTGGAACCTAATAATCTTGACGCCTATTTTTATCGTGCCCTCGCCAAGAATGATATGGGAGATTATCAAAGCGCAATAGTTGATTATTCTAAAATTCTACTTATTGAACCAGATGCAGATACCTATTTCAATAGGGGTAATTCCAGGTATAATTTAGAGGATTTCCAAGGTGCTAAAGCAGATTATGAAAAAGCATTCGAACTGGACAATTCATTCATTGATGCACTTTATAGTCTTGCATGTACCAAATACGATTTAGGCGAATATGAGGGTGCTATTGCAGATTTCAACAAATTAACCAGAGCTATTCCCGATCTCCAAATAGCATATACGCTGAGGGGGTCAGCTTACGCCGCACTAGAAGATTACAAAGAAGCACTCAAGGATTATTCTACAGCCATTTTAATAAGCCCGGATTCTGATGCCTTTTTTAACAGGGGCGTTTTATTTTTGGATATTAAATATTTTCAAAAGGCAAGAGCTGATTTAAATATTGCTATAAGATTAAATAAAGACAATCCCTTTCTCTACTTTTACAGAGGGACCTCTAATTTATTTTTAGGAAAATTTGAAGAGGCACAAGAAGATTATTCAACCGCATTGAAATACGATTCAAAAGATTTTGATGCTTGGCTGGGTCTAGCTATGACGCACTTAAAAATGAATGCTTTAGACCAGGCCAAAACAGATTTCAGTAAAGCAAAATCCATTGTTGGATTCGATCCCCGTAAAGACGGTTTAGAACAGTTCTCCAAGTCATACTGGTATTCCAAACATTACTATTATTTTAAGAATAATTTTGATGAGTTAACCAAGCTTTAAACTATCTAAGCATAATCTTTTTTCTGATTGTACCCTTATCCGTTTTAATATTTAGAATATATAAACCTTTTTTAATTTTTATAACGATGGTTTCATCTCCCGAATGACCTCCGAAATCTCCTATTGCCTTTCCATCAAAATTAAACAGACCTATATTCTCAATCATAAAATTAGTGTTCTCTTTTACAATGCTCAACATCCCTTCGTGAGTATTATAGGTCATGGCCAAACCAATTCCTTTATTCTTTTTGATATCCATAACTCGGGGCTGAAAGACCAATGAAAATCTTTCATCATAAATTCCGGGTTCCATATACATTTTATAAGGATTATCGTTTATTAAATAAGTTGTGTTTGTTTCCCTGTCTTGTATATAAATTTCAAAACTCGAATCTAAGTTTTCTATATCTTTCAAAGAAATGGAAACTTCTCCCGCTTGTTTTACCCTAATACCAATTGGAAACGCCTTAGTAGACTCAAAACCAGAAACGCCTTGAATGACGAATTCATGATCTGCAAGAAGCCAGTACATATCATCCTTATTGACATCTATCATCGGGGCATCAAATCCAAAATCGAAATCATCTGTAGCATGGTCGTCAGTACCAATTAATAAATACCGTTTGAATCCCGTTGGAAAAGTGCACGCCAGACGGATTTTGTAACGGTTATCAACACTTTCCACATTGACAATGTCCTTTTTCGTTTTAGAACTTGATTTAAAAAACACGGAACCTTCATTGGTACCGGTAATTCCCTCGGTTTCAAAAACGCGCTGGCTATTTTTAAATGTTATCGTGCCCCCTTCAACAGTTGATGTAGTGCCATCAATACCCAACGGTAACGTTGTACTTACAAAAAATCCTTGGTTTACAGGTATGTATCGTTCTGGTATTTTACCTCCCCCTTGTGATGGTGATGTGTTATTAATAAGGTCATCCGTGGCATAGGCTTCGGTACCACCAATTAGGGTGTAAGTGGCATACCCTCCAACATAATCGGATAGATAATGCGAATCCACATCCCCGAAATGATGCCAGAAGTATAAAACACCATTAAATACATTAACTGTATTCCTTCCCGTCTCTCCACTAATGGTATCTGTGGTTTTTATGTGATCCAAAATAAATTCATTGGCATCCAGGGCCGATGGGTATGGATTACCTATTAAGCGTTGCACGTCGCCCGATGACTTATCCAATTCCAAAGAAATATCTCCATTATTGGGAATACCTTTAAACACGTAATTTTGAAGTGTGTTTATATCTATTGAACCAGAGGTTCCTTTCATGGTGAACCCTTCACCGGGAAGTAGCGACGAGGATTCCGTAATTTTTGACCATGTATTATAATCGTCAGCAGGACCGTAAAATTTATATAGCCAGCGGGTACTTATTGTGACCGGTGACGGCGGTGTGTCCGAATCGGCCGCAGTAATCGACGGATCAAAATTGATAGTTTCATAGGATGATGATGTCGTTCCATCATTCAATACGCCCGAAATGGTATAATTGCCATTGATGTGTTCTTCACCAGTACCCCGTGTAACAGAATTTCCAGATATTGGCCCGACAGATGATGACCAGTAATTATAATTGTAACTATTGGCTGTTCCTTGTTGATCTCGTTCCAGGTAACCTCCACTATCGGCATCAATAATACTGCCTTCGCTTTGAAGAAGTTGGGATTCTCCAACCAGATCTATGACACCATCCAATTCCAAATAATGTGAAATGGTCAAAGACTGACCTGAATTGGTCTCATCTTGTAATTCATTGGGGTCAGCTATGGTTAAGGTTCCATCAGTAGACACCAACCCGAGCAAACTAATATCCCGATCTCCTGAAGAAATATCATGGGAAGTCTCAACAATGTTCCAATCAATGGTAGTAACACCATCCAAACTTAGAGCATTTGGTAACATCACCTCAGTACCATTAGCCCAGGTACTTTCAGAATCCCATGCACCGTTTGATATCGACTGATAAGGCAAAGGGGTGGTTTGGGAATCGACGACGGACTTATCTTTATTTAAATACTTAATTCTTAAGAAATTATTATTATCGGAAAACCCTTCAGCCGTCGAACCACAAAATGAATTGAAATTATAATATGCCTTTAATTTGCTCCATTCTATAGTAGCAAATTCATTGCTCACTGCTGCCTGGGGTAAAATACTTCCATTTGCATAAAACGTACCGCCAACATCCATTTTTTCAAGTTCCTGGTTCAACAAATATCTTATTTGATTCTCGCTAAGAGCTTGGTCCCATACATAAATCTCATCTATAAGGCCTAAAAATGGATTTTGGATATTATTTTTATCAATATAAAGAGCACCTAAGGAAAATCGATTGTAATTGGGTGACGGTGCCACTACATTTTGTTCCGATTTATCCAAAACACCATCAACATAAATAAAAATGGTTCCACTATTATAAACAAATGTCAGTTGGTGCCATTTATTATCATTCAAAACCATTGAAGATGTAAACCTCGGGGTAACCGAATCGTCAAGCATTACTTCTATTTGATGAGAACTGTTGAGTCTGAGTTGCAATTTATCGCCTTTGGACATGATTGTCCTGGTCGTAGTCTGGCTCGAATTCGCTTTTACCCAAGCTGATATTGTAAAGGCATTAATATTGAGATTTAAATTGTACTCACCAACCATGTAATCATTTGAACCTATATTTACAGCATGGTTTTCTAGAAGTTTAGCGGCTTTACCAAAGGTAAAATACAGTGTGCCATCAAAATCGTACCAGGTTTCTAAATTCGAACTGCCATCGGACTTTAAGGGTATAACATCTATTATATCACTATTGGTAAAATTGGAATTATCAGCAACAATTAGCACATATTCCTCATCCGTTCCCAAAGGAAAACTGCTAAATGCCGACGATGGAATGGAAACATAGACATTTTCTACATCACTATTTACATCTTCAACGGTTTCAACGACTTTCCATTTTCTATCAATTCTGGTTAGGCTAGTGGTTATACCTGTAGCAACAGTAACCGTATTGGTATTGGTGCCGTTATATGCATCGTTATTAGACCCCCAGACTAAAAAGTCGCCGTCCTTATTAAACTCATTAATATTTGAACTGTTGGTTGAAAATATACCATTAAATCCAATGGTGACTTCATTGGTCGTATTTAAAGTTTTAGATTGTTTTTGATTTAAATCTGAAATGGAATCCCTGCCAATTCCGGCAACGTGATAATTAAATCCGGTATTGGCTGACACGTCCCAAACAGAGGTCCCAAAAGAATTGATATAATCCTTTTGTGCTTCATAAGAGCTTCCTAAAGTAATACCATATTTAATGGCCAAGTAGGATTCTATCTTTTGTCTGTCCGCCTCGGGAACCCGTTCTGCAAAAGTGAATATTTCAGCCACTCGACCATTTAAACTTCCCGCTACATCATAATTTTTACCGATCCAATATTCCGTTCCCAAAGTAACATCCGGTTCTGGAACCGTATCAACATAACCTACATTTGTAAAGGATATATCACTAACACTTGAAGTGGTTAGAACCTGTGAGTTATATAAAATATCTTGACCGGTAGGTGACGTGTCAGAATTATTCCTAACGTTTATAATTCCTGCATTAGCATAAGTACTGCCTGTTTCGGCTTCACCATTAAAACTTCCTCCTCCCGGAATATCTTGGTTATATGATAAGGTTTCATTCGTAAATTCTGATGAATAATCTCCAAAACCAACACCGGTCATATCACCGGCATTGCCGGAATCAATTCCCGCAAATATGGTATTTCTGGAAGAAGCACTGGACATGGTTGCCTCAGGAATCATGACTATAAAAATATCTTGACTGTAAAACCCATTAGAACTGTTATACATGAATTGTTCTGTACTGCCTCCGTCATTCTCAAACTTTAAAACAGGATTGAAATTTATATTGTTACCCGCATCATCTAAATAGGCCGGTTCTTTCCCAGAATCGGCAACGGCATCCTTGCTATTGGTTCCAACATCTGCCCATTTCGAAACTTTTGAATTACCATCTTTTGTAATACCTCTGGAGGCTTTCAGCCATAACCTAAAATCAGCGGTAATACCGCCTGGTCCCGGAATATTAAAATCGAACATTTCTGCACTGACATTAAACGTAAATGTCGTGTTATCGGAATTGGAAATACTAATGGTCGAGGTAAGTGTACCTGTTGTTTTAGGATCTGTTACAGGGGCATTAAAGGTCACCATAAAAATGATATAAGATCCGGGGCTTATACTTTGCGATAAGGTGGTTGGAGTATAATCGGGTAACAACACATAGGACGCAACGGAAAAATCACTTAACGAACTTGTTATGGCTGTTACGTCTAAGGAACAACTGCCTGTACTGGCAATGATGAAATTTCGCGTGACAGAAGCTCCTTCCTCAACCACTCCAAAATAAGTACCATTAGTGGCATTGGTTACTGTTGAGGCGTGGGAAATATCGGCGAAAGGAGAACCTCCCAAAACATTAATTTCCGGAGATCCGGCCAGAGTAAACTCAAAGGTAAAATCACCATTGTTTCCATTTAAGGCAATGGTCACCAAAGTGCTGTTGGCACATCCTCCGTTAACATTCGTTATGGTAAAATCGGTGTATTTATCTCCGTTACTGCATTCCTCCGGTTTAATATTTTTTGGAAGGGTTTCATGACTTAACGTAAAACCTGTTGAGGGATCCAATGTAATTTCTTCCACTTTCAAATTGGCACATTTTCCTCCACCGGTAATAACGTTTTTAATTCTAAAGGACAATGCATTACCGGCTGTGATACTAATAATGTCATATTCATAGACAATCTCACCACCAATAATTTCAACTTGGATATCGCTTTGTGAATAACCACTAAAAGTTACAAGAAAAAATAAAAAGGCAAATCCATGCCAATTGAACTTTAATTTTGAGAGTGTGTTCATTAAGTCTTTACTAAATAGCATTTACATGCACAAAAATAGACTCAATTTTGAATTAATAACGATAAAGTGTATAAAATATCGGATGAAATACATTATTTTAACCGTTTATCGATGTTTTAGGATGTTTTCTTACAATTTTACAGTATCGTTTGTCATTCTAAAAATATCCAAAACGCCATTTTTTGTAGGTATTGAATGACAAAAAGCATCATATCTCGTTTTAAAGACTAATATGTGTTGCTCATATTGTAGCGGCAAAAACTTTTAATATCTATTTTTTACAGGCAAGTGTACAACCTTTTTAGTACTAAAAAATTCTTCATCATAACATTTATTTAAATCGTAAATATGGGCCTTTTTATAGTCTTGAAGTTCGTCTGTTAAATCACCGCCCTTTAAATAAAGAATACCATTTTTTAAATCATGCCTTTGTTGTTTTGCAATTTTACCCTTAACCCAATGTACAAATGTAGGCATTGTCGCTACTGCCCGACTTACTATAAAATCGTATTCACCACCTATGGATTCAACCCGACTATGTGTTGTTTCTACATTAGTTAATCCCAATCCAGATACGACCTCATCCACCACTTTTATTTTTTTACCAATACTATCCACCAAATGGAAATTAGACTCCTGAAACATAATAGCTAACGGTATTCCAGGAAACCCACCTCCCGTTCCGACATCAAGGATTCGACTTCCTGGTTTAAATTGAATCACCTTTGCAATTCCCAATGAATGCAATACATGGCGCAGATATAGCTCTTCTATATCTTTTCTGGAGACCACATTAATTTTCAAATTCCAATCCTTGTAAAGCGCTTCAAGACTTTTAAACTTGAGTATTTGATCGTGTGTGAGTTGTGGGAAATATTTTAAAATAAGATCCATTTTTGTTAAATTTTAAACAAAAATATAGCATTTACATGCATTTTTTTGTTTAAAAACGTTATAACTTCCATTCGTTTATACCTATCTTTGCGCCAGATATGGTATAATTAACAAATTGTTAAATACCATTTTAAAATTAATAGCATGATAAATAAGTCACTTTCATTTTCCCGAAAAGATTCCGCCAATTTCTTTAGAACCCTGAATAAACGCGTTAACAATTATTTTAAGGAGAATGAAATTAATAGAACCGGAAACTGGAAACTTTGGATCAAAACCATTGTTATGTTTTCTATATTTTTAACTCCCTATTTTCTAATTCTCACTTTAAATGTCCCCGGATGGTTGCAATTGTTATTCACTATAATAATGGGTGTCGGCATGGCAGGTGTAGGTATGAATGTTATGCATGATGGTAATCATGGGTCCTATTCAAATAAAGAATGGATAAACAGGTTAATGGGAAGCAGCATTTATATTCTAGCAGGCAATGTTTACAATTGGAAGGTTCAGCACAATGTCTTGCACCACACCTACACCAATATTCATGGTCATGACGAAGATTTAGATGCCGGACGGATAATGCGATTTACTGAGCATTCCGAATGGAAATGGTACCATAAATTTCAGCATTATTACTCTGTTTTATTATATGGTTTCTTAACTATAAATTGGGCGATTACAACTGACTGGGCTCAAATGAAGCGTTATATGAAACGTAAATTATCCTATGGTAAATTTCCTAACCCTGTTTGGAATTGGAGCAAATTGGTTATTTCAAAGGTTATTTATGTGGGTATTTGGATTGTTATTCCAATGGTGTTTTTAGATATTGCCTGGTGGAAAATCTTATTAGGATTCTTTTTAATGCACTATACAGCAGGTTTAATTTTAAGTGTTGTTTTCCAGTTGGCACATGTCATGGAGGATGCCGAAATGCCAAAACCCGAAAAAGATGGCACTATGAAAAATACCTGGGCCGTACATCAACTTAAGACAACCGTAAATTTTAGCACAAAAAATATGATCGTGAATTGGTTCACCGGAGGTTTAAACCATCAAGTGGAACATCATATATTTCCACATATAAGTCATATTCATTACACCAAAATTTCAAAAATAGTTAAGGAAACGGCTAAAGAATTCAATTTACCATATAACGAATACAAATCTACACGTAAGGCTATTATTGCCCATTTCAAACATTTAAGGGAGATGGGCATTAAACCGGCATTACAAGTTTAACCCTTATATTTTTAAAAGTTACATGCAATTACTATCTGATAGAATTTTAAACATGTCTATATCGGCCACCCTGGCTATGGCCGCAAAGGCAAGAGAGTTAAGAGGCGAAGGCAAAGATATTATTGGATTAAGTCTGGGCGAACCTGACTTTAATACACCAGATTTCATAAAGGATGCAGCAATAAAAGCCATTAATGAAAACTATAATTCCTACTCTCCAGTAGATGGTTATGGAGACCTTAAGGACGCCATAATTACAAAATTTAAAAGAGATAACAATTTAGTTTATAACCCGGCACAAATAGTGGTGTCTACAGGTGCTAAGCAGTGTCTTGCCAACATAGCAGGAGTCATGCTGAATAAGGGGGATGAAGTCATTTTGCCATGTCCGTATTGGGTAAGTTATTCCGATATCGTAAAACTAAACGATGGTGTTTCTGTGGAAGTTAAAACCACAATCGATACCGATTTTAAAATGACCCCGGAACAACTTGAGGCTGCCATTACCCCTAATACTAAAATGATCTGGTATAGCTCCCCATGTAACCCAAGCGGCTCTGTGTATAGTAAAGAAGAACTGAGAGCTTTAGCAGATGTTTTAGTAAAATATCCTAATATTTATGTGGTTTCTGATGAAATTTATGAACATATCAATTATGTTGGTGGTCATGCCAGTATGGCTGAATTTAAAGATATGTACGACAGAACGATAACAGTAAATGGCGTTTCCAAGGCTTTTGCGATGACTGGATGGCGTATTGGCTACCTGGGTGGTCCTGAAAAAATTGCAAGAGCATGTAACAAATTGCAAGGTCAAATAACCAGTGGTGCCAACTGTATTGCACAGCGTGCTGTAATTACGGCTTTAAACGAATCTCCTTCCAGGGTTCAGTATATGATTGATGAGTTTAAAGAGCGTCGTGATTTGGTATTGGAATTATTAAATGGTATTGATGGTTTTAAATCCAATGTGCCAGATGGTGCATTTTATATCTTTCCAAATGTCTCCGCATACTTCGGAAAGACCTTAAAAGGACATACCATCAATAATGCAACCGACTTTTCTTTATATCTTTTAGAAGAAGCCTTAGTCGCCACCGTAACAGGAGATGCCTTTGGCAATCCAGATTGTATCCGTATATCGTATGCTGCATCACAAGAACAAATTATAGAAGCCATTACCCGTATAAAGGCAGCGGTTAACTAAGGATAAGCGTGCTATAACTTAACATATTAGACCTGCCAGGTTTTACTTTAACGACGACATGTTGTAAAATTAAAATATGGCAGGTTTTTTTATGATAATGCCTTTTTCAAAGATATCATCTTAAATCGCATCAAAAACACATCATCGGTTTCTCCAAAAGAAAGGGGTAAACAAGATAAGTACCGTAAACAGTTCAAGTCGGCCAATTAACATCAGGAATGAACACCACCATTTCCCAATAATGGGCATCAGGGAAAAATTATCAACGGGACTAAAATTACCAAAAGCGGGACCAACATTACCCAAACTTGAAGCGGCAACGCCTACCGAGGATTCAAAATCCAAGCCTAAAAGGGAAAATCCTAAGGACCCAATAATAAAGCTAAGCATATACAAAATAAAAAATGCCAGGATGTTGAATACAATGTCACCAGAAATGGCCCTCTTGTTGTATCTCACCGGAACAATGGCATTGGGATGCAACGTGCGTTTAAACTCAAGAAAGCCATTTTTAATCATCAGCAAATGCCTAACCACTTTTACGCCTCCTGCAGTACTTCCTGCTGAACCTCCTAAAAACATCAACCCAAAGAAAAACACCAATAAAAATGGCGTCCATAAAGTATAATCTGCCGAAACAAAACCGGTGGTGGTAACAATAGCCAATACCTGAAATAAACCATGCCTAAAGGCACTTTCGAATTCTCCCCAAACCATAGGATGCGTTATAGACGATTGGTTGGGATCTGCAAAAAAATAGATGGTCAATGCCGCAATTACTGTAAAGACTGCTACAAACCAAAAATAAAGTCTAAACTCCTCGTCTCTTAATATTTTTTGAATTTTTCCTTTGAAAGCAAAATAACTCAACACAAAGTTCATCCCTGCCAAAAACATAAAAACAATAATAATATATTGTATGACCGGTTGCCCGTTATAATGGGCTAAACTTGCATTTTTGGTAGAAAACCCACCAGTAGACAAGGTCGCCATGGAATGGTTTATCGCATCAAAAAAAGGCATTCCTGCAATCTTAAGCAAAGCCGTTTCTATAGCCGTGTACCCGAAATAAATCAACCATAGACGTTTGGCTGTATCTGCAATACGTGGATGAAGTTTGTCTGCACTTGGCCCGGGTGCTTCTGCTGCGAAGAGTTCCATTCCTCCAATACCCAATAATGGCAAGATCGCAATAGCCAAAACAATTATTCCCATTCCTCCAATCCAGTGGGTTAAACTTCTCCAAAACAATATACCATTGGGTAATGCCTCAATATTATTCAAAATTGAAGCACCCGTTGTGGTATACCCTGACATGGTTTCAAAAAAGGCATCTGTAAAACTGGGTATGGCCCCTGTAAATAGATAAGGAATTGTGCCTGAAAGTGCCATTATTATCCATCCAAAAGCTACCACAATATAGCCCTCACGCTTGTTCATCTCCTTGTTGTGATTCAAAGAGGTAAGCATAAAAACGGCTCCAAGCGTAAGTACGGAAAGACCTGAAAAAAACAGGTTTAATGTCACCCCATCGTCGTAGATCAAACTTACCAAGGTAGAGAGCAACATAAATCCGCCATTACACAATAACAGCAAACCAAAAAAATGGATAATTATTTTGAGATTGAGTTTCACTAAATCATTCTTTATGGGCTAGAAAAAAAAACTTTCCACTTTTTTAATGGACTCAGGCAGGCAACATACCACCACCCTATCTCCAGCCTCAATTTTAAAATCACCCAAAGCCAGCATTCCTTGTCCATTTCTAATAACGCCTCCAATAATAGCGGTTAAGGGAAAGTTCAATTCTTTTATAACCCTTTCACTAATTTTAGATTTAGGTTTAACCACAAACTCCAGTAGCTCAGCATCCATACTACTTAATTTGGTCATCGCAACAACATCGCCCTTTCTTATATATCTAAAAATACTATTAGCTGCCAGTAATTTTTTGTTTATTAATGTGTCTATACCTATGGAATGTGAGAGCTCAAAATAATCTATATTCTCTACCAAAGCGATTGTTTTTTTAACACCCTTACTTTTGGCCATAAGACTTGAAATAATATTCGTTTCAGAATTACCTGTTACCGCTATAAAGGCGTCCATATCCTCAATATTCTCTTCTTCCAATAGCTCCACATTTCTACCATCAGCATTGATTATTAACGTATTAGGTAAACGGTCGGCCAGTTCGAACGCCCGTTCTTTATTGTTCTCTACAACCTTAATATTAAACCTGCCATGCGTCAGACTTTTTGCAGTTTTACGTCCAATACGTCCACCTCCAAGAATCATAACATTCTTTATTTCGGTCTTAAATAATCCTGCAAGTCTACAAAGTTCATCGTCGCCTCCTTTCGATGTTATGAATACAACATGGTCCCCCTCTAAAAATACAGTATTCCCCCGTGGAATGGTTGTAAGGTGTGAACCATAACGCTGAATAGCTATGGGGACAAAATGCACATTCGGAATTAATTTAGCGGCTTCCTTTACCGATTTCCCAACAATCTGTGCATTTTGGGTAAGATTCAATCCTAACATCGTTAATGCACCCCCTTCGAACTCGTAGGTATCATTAAATACAGATTGGTTTAACAGTAATTCTATCTCTTTAGCAGCCAGCTGTTCAGGAGAAATTAACTCATCAATACCAAATTTTGTAAAACCAACTTCATCCTTATAATTTATAAATTCTGTATTGGAAATACGTGCAATGGTTTTCTTTGCGCCTAGTTGCTTTGCCAATACACAAGCTGTTATATTTGTAGTTTGTGATGATGTTACAGCAATAAACAATTCGGCCGTTGCCACTCTGGCCTCTTTAAGCAGTCTTATAGACGTTGCGTCACCATTCAATACCTTAATATCTAAATGTGTTTCGGCATAAACAAGATTATGTTTGTTCGGGTCTATTAAAGTAATTTCCTGAGATTCGTAGGATAGTAATTTTGCTAAATGAAACCCAACTTCTCCAGCTCCAGCAATAATTATTTTCATGTGTTCATTCTTATTGTTTTTCAATGGTCATTTCTAAGCTTCCTTGTTTAAAACAACCATTAAACTCAAGATTTATTAGTTATTTTAATAAGAACAGTTTCATAAGATAACCTGACTAATAAGAGAAACAAAGATATACATTTTAACCTAATACAATTATTTGTTTTCAAGTTTCTTAATGCCCATCAATAGTTTATATTTGTCAAAAACTTTAGGATTGACAAATATTAAGCCTTATAAAGACAGCGTTCTCGGTAAAAAAGAACAAGTAAAAAAAATGTTCGACACCATTTCAGGTGATTATGATGGACTCAACCGGGTAATCTCTTTTGGAATAGATGTTAAATGGCGTAATAAAGTGGTAAAATTAGTAAAGCAACATAAGCCCAAAACCATATTGGACATTGCAACAGGAACTGGAGATCTGGCCATTAGTTTAGTAAAAACTGGTGCAGATAACATTGTTGGTCTCGATATTAGTACTGGTATGCTGGAGATTGGAAAAGAAAAAATAAAACACAAGCAACTAGAATCAAAAATACAGATGGTACTTGGTGATTCTGAAAATATTCCTTTTCAAGATAATGCCTTCGACGCCATAACAGTAGCCTTTGGAATACGAAATTTCGAAACATTAGAAAAAGGATTGAAAGAAATTCTACGCGTATTAAAACCCGGTGGTTCATTTGTTATTCTTGAGACTTCAATGCCTAACAGGGCCCCTTATAAACAAGGTTATATTTTTTACACTAAATATATTTTACCTTTAATTGGTCGTATCTTTTCTAAAGATAAGAGTGCATATAAGTATTTATCTGATTCTGCATCTGTTTTTCCTTATGGAGAAGACTTGAACAATATTTTACATAAAATCGGGTTTATTAATGTTACAGATTTTCCGCAAACATTTGGAGTTGCGACTATCTATACATCATCGAAACAGTAATATGAGGCACTTTTTTATATTAATCACATTCTTTTTTATATCATACCATTCACAGGGTCAGTTATTCACCAAGAAGAAAGTACAATATGATGCCAATCAAGGCAGGCGCTCTACCGATAACGACCTTTTGAGATGGGGGTATTTTCTGGGCTTCAACAGTTATGATTTCAATTTTGATTACAATCAAGACCTTCGTGATATTTATGTTAAAAGAAGTCCGGGGTTTAGTGTAGGTCTTATAGGAAACTTACGTATAAACAATTATATTGACTTAAGATTAGAACCCGGTTTAATAATTACTACAAGGGAACTTCATTATAGTACAAGCTATTTTGTTGGTACATCATATAATAATTCCGATTTAATGCGGGAAGTTAAATCCACTTACATCCATATTCCTTTGTTGGTTAAATTTTCAACAAAACGTATTAATAATTTTAAACCCTTTATCGTTGGCGGTGTATCCACAGCGCTGAATTTATCGAGCAATGAGAACAATCCCAACGATAATAGTAATGGTCAATTCAGATCGAAAAAAAATACCCTTTTCTATGAAATGGGATTTGGGATTGATTTCTATTTATACAATTTTAAATTCACCCCTACAATTCGTGGTGTTTTTGGAATTAATGATGAACTGGTTAGGGATAAAGATCCCGCCAGCCCATGGACAAGTAATATTACCTCTATGAAAACCAGGGGCGTATTTGTTAATTTTACATTTCAGTAAGGGGATTTAAATTTTAAATTTTAATATTTGGAAACAAATAGGTGTCTTGTTTAAAATGGAGACTTACCTCCCTTTACGTTCCATTTATATTCTTCTCCTAAATTCACTAAGTAATATGGCTGTGGCCGTGGCTACATTCAAACTTTCGGTTTTTTGTATTGCTCCAAACTGTGGAATTGCTATCTTTTTAATGGTTAAACCTTCAATTGGATTTGAAACACCATGGGCTTCGTTACCCAAAACTAAAATTGCGGATGGAGACAATTTGGTTTCATAAATATTTTCCCCTTCCATAAAGGCCCCATAAATGGGAAGATGACTCGCCTTTAAAAACAATTCCAAATCCACATAATTTATATTTACACGTATTAATGACCCCATTGTTGCCTGTACCACCTTAGGATTATAGCAATCTACCGTTTCTTTACTACAAACTAAATCGGTAATACCAAACCAATCACAAAGCCTGATTATCGTTCCTAAATTTCCTGGATCTCTAACATCATCTAAAGCAACTAGTAATCCTGAATGATTTACAGGTTGCTGAGCGGGAATCTTGAATATAGCAAGAGCAGAATTGGGTGTCGATAATAGGCTAATGCGCTTTAAATCAGATTCAGAAATTAAAATGTTATGGAGACTGGAATTGGAAATGGCATCAATATTGAAGGATTGTGTCGTATATAAGGCATGAAGCTCTAAATGGGATTGCAACAATTCTTTGATGGTTTTTAAACCTTCAGCTATAAACAACCCATGTTGCAGTCGGTATTTTTTTTGCCTCAGGCTATTAATTAATTTGATTTGATTTTTTGAAAGCATTTGCTTATGATTTTCATGTTATAAAGAAAATGAAAATTTAACGGACTAGATAATTGTGAGCCAGGATTATTTATATACAATTGAAATAATGTATTTTTGAATCCATAATGACTAAAGCAGTATTGATAATTTAAAGCATCTCTTAACCTAATTCAATTTACATTTATTTGAAACTCCAATACGTCAAAATATCAGTTTCTATAATGGTCTTAATCCACCTTACATCGTGTGATGCTGTTAAAAGAGTTCCGCAAAATGAATATTTACTTACCCATAATACTGTGATTATAAATGACAAAAAAGACAATTCAGAAACCATCAGTAATCTCATATATCAAAAGCCTAACAGAGCCATTTTAGGACTTCCATTACGCCTGCACCTATACAACCTGGCACGTCCAAATATAGATTCTATTATACAAGTCAAAATTTATGATAATAAAGATAAAATGACTTGGAAAACAAAATTGTTGTCGAGAAAACAATTGGAAAAAGATATCGCAACAAGAAAGGGATTTAATTCATGGCTAAAACGTACAGGCGAAGCACCGGTTATTTTAGATGAAGAAAAAACCAAAAAATCACTTATTAGACTTCAAAATTACCATATTAATAATGGCTGGTTTGATGCAGAAACAACCTATAATTTGATCAAAACCGATGACAAACGGGCTAAAATTGAATATAATGTTGAAACAGGCCCAGCCTTCATCATTGATTCCATTTCAAAAAAGATTGAATCGCCCTTGGTCGAATTGCTTTATGAAGCCACCCAAAAAGATGCCTTGATAAAATCTGCTGAGCAATATAGAACCGTTAATTTTGAACAGGAACGAGATAGAATTTCCACGGAGTTACGAAATAGAGGTCTTTATCGTTTTGGTCAGGAACATGTGTCTTTCGAAATAGATACCGTTGGTACAAATAAGAAAGTAAATGTAGGGGTGCTAATAAGCAACAGAATAGTCACTAATCCCGACACTACAATAGTAAAACCCTTTAAGATCTTCAAAGTGGATAAGGTCAATATTTATACGGATGACACCTTTGCTACAAGGGATTTACCGTATGAAAATGAAATCACATATAATGGCTACCAACTGTATAGTCATGATAAAATGCGCTATCGTCCGAAAGCCATTACCGATGCCGTTTTTATTGCCCCAAAGACCATCTTTAGGGACATAGATCGTACACGATCATACCGGTACTTAAATGAATTGCGTACGTTTAAATACCCGGAAATTAAATATATTGCGGAAACAGATTCCACATTAATTGCCAATGTATATTTAACTCCGCTTAAAAAATTTAGTTTAGGCTTTAGTGCTGAGGTATCTCAAAGTAACATTCAGTCGGTTGGACTAGCTTTAAACCCGAGTTTACAAATTAGAAATATTTTTAAAGGGGCCGAAACCTTTGAAATTTCGGCCATTACTTCTATTGGAGCTTCCAAGGACAAAAACAACATAGATGATCCCTTTTTTGACATCAACGAATTCGGTATCGATTTAGGGCTTAGAATACCACGACTGTTTTCTCCATTTAATACGGATAAAATAGTCCCTAAGTATATGTCACCAAGTACGAGAATAAGTTTATCCACAACCAGTCAAACCAATGTAGGGCTGGACAAACAAACGTTTAGTGGGAGTTTTAATTACAATTGGTCTCCTTCAAATAAAATCACTAATAATCTGGATTTATTTAATGTACAATATGTGAGAAACTTAAACGTAGAAAATTATTTTCGTGTTTATGAAAGTTCCTATAATTCCTTGAATAATATAGCTAAGGATGTAAACTATATTCCTCAAGACAATGATTTAGGTATCCCTGTAGACACAGATATCTTTTTGGATTATGCTCTGGCCAGTCCTACTCCCAATGAGATTAATAGTGCCCAATTATCTACCATTAACAGTATTAATGAAAGAAAAAATAGACTGACAGAAAATAATCTGATATTCTCTACCAGTTTTGGGTTAACCAGAGATGTGAGAACTAACTTGTTTGATGAAGATTTTTCTATTTTTAGGTTTAGAGTGGAGTTCGCAGGCAACTTGTTGTCCAACACTTCCAAACTGTTAGGTTTGGAAAAAGATGAAGATAATAGATATAAAATCTTTAATGTGGCCTTTTCCCAATATGCTAAAACCGAATTTGATTACATTAAGCATTGGGATTTAGGCAAAAAAAATGTATTGGCAATGCGAAGCTATTTTGGTATTGCCATCCCCTATGGGAACTCAAACAATATTCCGTTCTCAAAAAGTTTTTTTGCCGGTGGCGCCAATGATAATAGGGCATGGACAGCGTATAGTTTAGGTCCTGGAAGTTCAGAAACACGTAACGAGTTCAACGAGGCCAATTTAAAGCTGGCCTTAGGTATGGAGCAACGCTTTAATCTTTTTGAAGACCTTAATGCAGCCATTTTTATCGATGCCGGTAACATATGGAACGTACTGGACGATGTTGAAGATGAACGAGCCACTTTTACCAGTTTAAAGTCCTTAAAAGATATTGCCGTAGGTTCAGGATTTGGCCTGCGCTATGACTTTAGCTTTTTTGTATTTCGGTTTGATATTGGCTTCAAAACTTATGATCCATCATACCAAGAGGCCAACCGTTGGTTCAATGATTACAACTTTAGAAATGCCGTTTACAATATTGGTATAAACTACCCCTTCTAATCTTATAAATCTTAAAACACACTATAACGTTTTAGTTTAGTTTTATGTTTTCAACACATAAAAGGACATGTTATTATTCAAATTTTGATTACTTTTGAACCTATTACTAATCAACAAATTATTGAGAATAATGGGACACAATATTAAACCCGGAGTTGCGACTGGAAAAGAAGTGCAAGCTATTTTTAATCATGCAAAGGCCAACAATTATGCGCTCCCTGCAGTGAATGTTATTGGCTCAGACACCATTAATGGTGTTTTAGAGACTGCTAGGGACCTTAATGCACCGGTCATCATTCAGTTTTCTAATGGTGGAGCACAATTTAATGCGGGCAAAGGATTGAGTAACGAAGGACAAAAAGCGGCTATTGCCGGAGCTATTGCCGGTGCAAAACATGTACATACCTTGGCAGAAGCATACGGTGTTCCCGTAATTCTGCACACCGATCATTGTGCTAAAAAATTGCTGCCTTGGATAGATGGATTATTGGATGCTAGTGAAAAACATTTTGCTGAAACTGGTAAATCCCTTTTTAGCTCCCACATGATTGACCTTTCAGAAGAACCAATTGAAGAAAACATAGACCTCTGCAAACAATACCTGGAGCGTATGAGCAAAATGGGCATGACCCTGGAAATTGAATTGGGTATAACAGGAGGGGAAGAAGATGGTGTTGATAATACCGATGTTGATGATTCTAAGCTTTACACCCAACCTGAAGAGGTTGCTTATGCCTATGAAGAGTTAAGTAAAGTTAGCGACCAATTTACCATTGCTGCAGCATTTGGAAATGTTCATGGTGTTTATAAACCCGGTAATGTAAAATTAACCCCTAAAATCTTAAAAAATTCTCAGGAATATGTTTCAGAAAAATATGGTGTTGGGCCTAACCATATTGATTTTGTATTCCACGGCGGGTCGGGATCAACAGTTGAAGAAATTAGAGAAGGAATAAGCTATGGTGTAATTAAAATGAACATTGATACCGATTTACAATATGCCTTTATGAGTGGTATTCGTGATTATATGAGTAGCAAATCAGACTATTTACAATCACAGATTGGAAATCCGGAAGGAGAGGATTCACCAAACAAAAAATATTATGATCCACGTGTTTGGTTACGTGAAGGAGAAAAAACATTCGTAAGTCGCCTGAAAAAGGCCTTTGAAGACCTGAACAACGTGAATACCCTATAAGCCTTGTTGACCATATATAGCGGTTATATAAATCCTGCAAACAAGCAGGATTTTTTATGTCCAAATATTCGACAAATAATAATTTTCTACCGGCGCTGCCACATATTTAAAATAAAGCTTTAATTTTGTGCTGAAAGTTATTAACTCAGATAATTTTTAAATAAACCTTACCAAAATAATCCATCCTTTATGGTAATAAAGGATATCAAAAATATAAATCCATATGTCTTGGTTTAAAAGAAAAGATAAAGGAATTCAAACGTCAACCGAAGAAAAGAAAGATACACCAAAAGGACTTTGGTATAAATCCCCTACGGGAAAAATTGTCGACACCAAAGAGTTGGAACAAAATTTTTATGTAAGTCCCGAAGATGGGTATCACGTAAGAATTGGTAGCAAGGAATATTTTCAAATTCTTTTTGACGATAACAAATTTAAGGAGCTAGATTCAAATTTGGAATCTAAAGACCCTTTAAAATTTGTTGACACTAAAAAATATCCGGAACGATTAAAAGCTGCTCAAGATAAAACTAAACTAAAAGATGCGGTACGTTGTGCCGTTGGCAAGTCTAAAGGAAAAGATTTGGTCATTGCTTGTATGGATTTTAGTTTTATTGGTGGATCTATGGGCAGTGTGGTTGGAGAAAAAATAGCGCGAGCCGCCGATTATTCCTTGGAACACAACATTCCATTTATGATAATTTCAAAATCCGGGGGTGCCCGAATGATGGAGGCCGCATTATCATTAATGCAATTAGCCAAAACTTCAGCAAAATTAGCGCAGCTGGCTGATGCAGGTATTCCTTATATTTCATTATGTACAGATCCAACTACCGGAGGGACTACAGCATCCTTTGCCATGTTAGGTGATATCAATATTGCAGAACCAGGAGCATTAATCGGATTTGCAGGCCCCCGAGTTGTAAAAGACACAACAGGTAAGGACTTACCGGAGGGCTTTCAAACTTCAGAATTTTTATTAGAACACGGGTTCCTGGATTTTATAACTCATAGAAAAGAGCTTAAGGAGAAGGTTAATCAATATATTGATTTAATTACCAACCAGCCTCTCAGGGCTTAAACCGTATTGCCCTTTCGTAACCCTTGTTAGTCAACGATTAATGAGATAACAGGTTTTAAACCTATATCCTCTTATTTACAAGGCTCCCAAAAGGATAAGCTCTTGAAAAAACCTTTAGTTTTTTGATAAAGATTGAATGCAATAAAATAAAAATAACTATCTTTGCCGCTCGAAAGAAAAGCTTTCGTATACATAACAATCATTTACAATAATATTAGCATGTATTTAACTAAAGAATTAAAAGAAGAGATTTTCACCAAGTACGGTAAAGATAAAAACGATACTGGTACTGCTGAAGCTCAAATTGCGTTATTTACGCACAGAATTAATCACTTAACTGAACACTTAAAAAACAATCGTAAAGATTTTAATACAGAGCGTTCATTAGTAAAATTGGTAGGAAAGCGTCGTGCTTTATTAGATTACTTAACTAAAAAAGATATCTTAAGATATCGTGCTATAGTAAAAGAATTAGGATTAAGAAAATAAGAAAAAGGGGCTTATACAGCCTCTTTTTTGTTTTAAAATACAGTTACAACGTCATTTCGAGTAATGTAACTTACCTGTGTCAATTGCAGTCATAATCTGGTAATTGATCGAAATAAGGAAAATACCTGTTCGCCTTTAATGGGCCGCGATGACATATAGAAGAAGCTATTTAGAGTTTTTCATTGGTCTGACTTTAAAGTCAAAAACAACTACACACAACACAACGACCATTGTTTAACATTTTTCTGGTATGACTAATTACCAGATATTGAATTAAAAAATTATGATTCCAAAAACATTTAGAGAGGTCATTGACCTTGGTGACGGTAGGGAAATTTCTATTGAAACCGGAAAATTAGCAAAACAAGCTCATGGTAGTGTTGTTGTGCAATCAGGAAACTGCATGTTATTATGTACAGTTGTATCCAATTACAAAGCCTCAGACGTTGACTTTTTACCGTTAACGGTAGATTACCGAGAAAAATTTGCGGCTGCCGGACGTTATCCGGGAGGATTTTTTAAAAGAGAAGCAAGACCAAGTGACGGCGAAGTACTAACCATGCGTCTTGTAGACCGTGTTTTACGTCCATTGTTTCCTAAAGATTATCACTGTGAAACACAAGTGATGATTCAGTTAATGTCACATGACGAAAACGTAATTCCGGATGCTATGGCTGGTTTGGCTGCATCGACCGCCATTCAGCTAAGTGATATCCCATTTGAAACACCCATTTCTGAAGTTCGGATTGGACGCGTAAATGGTGAATTCATTATCAATCCTTCATTAGCACAATTAATGGAATCTGACATTGATATGGTTATTGGTGCCAGTGCAGACTCTGTAATGATGGTTGAGGGCGAGATGAATGAAGTTTCTGAAGAAGAAATGACAGAGGCCATTAAGTTTGCTCACGAAGCCATTAAAGTACAATGTGAGGCACAAACAAAACTGGCTGAAGCTTATGGTAAAAAGGACATACGCGAATATGAGTCTGAAGAGGAGGATGAGGCATTGGCCAAAAAAATTCATGACATGGCTTACAATAAAGTCTATGCTGTTGCCAAAGCAGGGTCGTCTAAACAAGAACGTAGTGCGGCGTTCACTGAAATTAAAGAAGAAATTACGGCCACTTTCACCGAGGAAGAACAAGAAGAGTTAGGAGATTTAATTTCTAAATACTACAGTAAAGCTGAAAAATCAGCGGTTAGGGATTTAACACTGAATGAAGGGTTACGTTTAGACGGACGCCAGACGACAGATATCAGACCCATATGGTGTGAAGTTAATTACTTACCATCCACACACGGTTCAGCGATTTTTACGCGTGGTGAAACTCAAGCCTTAGCGACAGTAACCTTAGGTACGTCTCGAGAAGCTAACATGATCGATATGCCGTCTTTTGAAGGTGAAGAACGCTTTTATTTACACTATAACTTCCCTCCGTTTTCAACGGGAGAAGCAAGACCCATTCGCGGGACATCAAGACGTGAGGTCGGACATGGAAATTTGGCACAACGTGCTTTAAAAAGAATGGTTCCCGAAGACTGTCCTTATACCGTGCGTGTTGTCTCAGAAGTATTAGAAAGTAATGGTTCATCTTCCATGGCCACAGTATGCTCCGGAACAATGGCTTTAATGGATGCCGGGGTGCAATTGAAAAAACCTGTTTCTGGTATTGCTATGGGACTAATAACGGATATAGAAACTGGAAAATATGCTGTGCTTTCAGATATATTAGGTGATGAAGACCACTTAGGGGACATGGACTTTAAAGTGACCGGAACTGCCGATGGTATTACAGCTTGCCAAATGGACATCAAAGTTAAAGGGTTAAGCTACGAAATTTTGGTTAAAGCATTAAAACAAGCTCGTGATGGTCGCTTGCATATTTTAGAGAAATTAACAGATACTATTGCCGCACCAAATAGCGAAGTAAAACCACACGCCCCTAAGATGGTGACTAAAGTTATTCCTGGAGAATACATAGGTGCTGTAATTGGGTCAGGTGGTAAAGTGATTCAAGAATTACAGAAAGAAACAAAAACAACCATTGTTATTAATGAAGATCCTATAACTGAAGAGGGAATAGTTGAAATTTTAGGTACCGATCAGGAAGGTATTGATAAAGTTATTGCTACCATTGATGCTTTAATGTTTAAACCGGAGGTTGGCAGTATTTATGAAATGAAAGTGACCAGAATATTGGATTTCGGGGCAGTATTGGAATATATCGAGGCGCCAGGGAATGATGTTCTCATCCATATTTCAGAATTAGCATGGGAACGTACTAATAATGTTACTGATGTTATTAATGTTGGTGACACCCTAGATGTAAAGTACCTTGGTTTCGATCCTAAGACCAAACGAGAAAAAGTATCGAGAAAGGCACTTTTACCAAAACCTGAAGGATATCAGGAACGTCCGCCAAGAGACCATAATAAAGGCCATCGCGATAACCGAGGCAGAAACAATCGTGGTAGAGATAATCGTCGTGATGACAGAAGGTCTGGAGAAAGCAGGAAGGAAGAATAATTTTTCTGTATTACATAACGTAAAAAGCCTATCAAATTCTTCTTGATAGGCTTTTTAATTCTGTGCTACACTAAAATTGTTCCTTAAATATTTTCCAATTTTCTAATTTACCATTAATAATAAAGGTTTCAGCTCTCCTTGTTCCAGCTGCTACACCGCCCACTGCTCCTCCACCAACAGCTCCCAGAGTCCCAAAGCCAATAGCCCCTTCAGTTGCTGTATACCCAAACAACTTATCTGGATTAGCACTGGCGACCCCAATTAAAATACCCAAGGAAGCACCAAAAGCCGAACCTATAAGCACGCTATGACCACCAGAACGTTTTGTTTTTATTACACCAATATCTGTAAATTTAAACTGCTTCAGTTTACCATTTAGTCGCAATCCAATAAGGGAATCGTTGACAAAATTTATGTGTCCTTTTCCAATTTTCTTCTTTTTGAGATCATAAATCCTAAAAAAATCTTTTCTGCCTTTCCCGTCACTTTGAGAATGAGCTATTGGATTAATAAATACCCCAAGTGTGACTAATGCAATTGTTTTAAGCAATAAGATTGGTGATTTCATGATATTTCGCGTTTAATCTAAATGAATTAAAATTGATAGGTCAAGCCTAATTTGGTCGATCGAATTTCATTTTCACCGGTTTCATAAATTAAGTGGAAGGTATATTTATGGAGCCTTAGACCAACTGTCAAGCCGTTAAAAACTGTATCATACCCATAACTATAATCTTGGGTAGTCTTTTTATTGAATAGTTCTCCAACATAAAATCCTAATGTCATTGCCTCTTCATGAGAAAACTTAATAACGTATTCAGAATAAATAGTATAGGTGAACATGGATTTCTGATTCACAATTATTAAACCCTCATCCATTAACTTTGAGAGCGCTTCTAATTTTTTCTGGTAATTTCCAAATTCATTATAATATGATAATTCTAAACCAATAAATCTATAATCTATTTTAGGTCTGGTTAAGGCATAATTAATACCAGTCTTAAAATTAATATTGTAAAAACTTGCTTTTTCATTGCGTTTCACAATATCCTTATAGCCTTCATTAAAACGATAATTTCCAAAACCGGCACCCAATCCATAATAATAATTATAAAAGCGACCGGATGTGTTCCGATGCACAAGTATTGAGGCTATGGTTTTTGAATCATCAAAGGTTCCTGCATCTTGCATATGCTTTCCAAAACTAACATCTCCAGACACATAAGTTTTAGTACTTTTCTTGTCAACATAATGTTGTTTTTCTGTGTAGGATTTTAAAGAACCATAGGTTCCCGATGTGTAAACTCGATGGGCTCCACAGGAGTGTAAAAGCCATATGAACAATATCCCCATAATAGATGTTTTCATGATAATTTTATTCCCTTTGATTTCTACTCTCTAAAGAAGGATTACCGATTTAATTGAATTAATATTCAGCATCATTTTTTTAATTTCTCCCTTTACCTTTTGTAGTCCGTAGAAGCTTTCAGATTCCAACACCACTTTTTTGAACGTTAGCGCCTCCTTGTTCGTTTTGATAACTTGAACAGAATTTAATTGTTTGCATGCTCTTTGGAGCTGATCGCAATTATGCTTGTATAATTGAATTTGTGAAATACTGGGGACAGACCAAAAAAGAATTATAGCAGGGGTACCGTTTTTATTTAATGCTTCCATTTTTTTGAGAATTTAGAATTGATTAACAATTCAAATATCGACTCAAAAAAAAAGGTATATATCCAGCATTATTGAATATGGACTAATTAGGATGTCCAACGATAATCTTGGACAAAATTCAACAATAACACGTTCTAAATACCTCCGTTTTTCCAATTTTTTTCACTAAACCAAGCCAGAGCTTCCTGAATACCGATGTCAATTGGATTAAATGTTAAATGAATTTGTGTTTGTGCCTTTGAGTTTGAGTAGAAGTTATTAATGCAAAGGGCTCCGGTATTTGCTTTAGATATTGGCGTCTTTATTCCAAGAGTGCGCAAAGCACTACCAATATAACCAACAGCCAATACGACCCATTTTGGCAGCCTTACGATAAGAAATGATTTTTTTGAATGGAATCTAACTTTTTTGTAGAATTCAAAAAAACTTAAATTTTCATTTGCCAATAAGTAGGCCTCTCCACGCTTCCCAAATTTCATGGCATTAATTATTCCTTTTGAGACATCCGTTACACATACAAAATTTTTTCCTCCGGGAGGACAAAACACTACTCGACTACGTAAGCAACTTAATATAATTCTACCCGAACTGGGCTTACTGTCATATGCACCAATCATGAATGTAGGGTTAACAACTGTTATATCTATTTCATGGGACTGCGACAAGACAAATTCTTGACCCATGAGTTTACTCATGGCATAGGGCATTTTATTAAATGGAGGTCGTATGGGTTTTTGCTCATTACCTAAATCACATTTTGAACCAAACCCAAAGGCATTTGCTGTACTAACATATATAACCTTTTTTATCCCAAGGTTTTTTGCGACTTGAATTACGTTTTTTGTTCCGGTTACATTTACCAATTCGAATTCATCATAATCTAAATGTTTTGGATCTATTAATGCGGCAATATGTATGACGTAATGACACCCTAACATAGCTCTTTCTAACGTTTCAATATTTACAATATTCCCTATACAAAACTCTACATTAGAATGATTAAATCGTGAAATGTACCTTTTATGTCTTATAAATGCCCGAACAAGAAATCCCTGCTTTATTAAATCCAGAACCGTATTAGTTCCAAGAAGCCCGTTTGCTCCTGTAACCAAAACTTTTGATTTCGATATCATACTTTAATACGGGTTAAAATCTATAGAAGAATGTTAAACTTAACTAGTGGAGCTCCCAACCATTAGACTAAAATTACGACTAAATCCTCACTTTAAAAGTTTAAAGTTTTTCATCAATAGATAGTTTTATGATTTGGTTTATATGGGTTTAGGAAATTTATTGATTTCACGAATGGTTAACCAATCTTTAATAGCTTCTGGCAAAATCCAATCTAAGGCCATTAAACATTTATTTACAAAACCGGGCACAATGACTTTCTTTCGACACAACATACTATCGATTGCAATTTTAGCAGCCTCCTCCGGATTTAAAACAGATTTCCTAGTAACCCAGCCCATAATTCTGTTCTGGTAACATAATCGAGTTGTTGTATTTAAACCACCCGGACAAATGGTAGTCACCGAGACACCATCATTTTTCAATTCCTTGTTCAAGCTTTTTGAAAAAGATGTGAGATATGCCTTTGTAGCACCATACACCTGTTTTTTAGGAAGTGCAAAAAACCCTGCCATACTACTTATATTCAAAATGGAAGCGGGTCTGTTTCCCTTTAGGTTATCCAGTAAAAGTTTCGTTAGTAATGTAGGAGTCGTTACATTAACTTCAATTTGTTTTAATACAAAATCATCACTTAAATCATTAAACATCCCTCTACTTAACACCCCGGCATTGTTTACCAGATATTGTATTTGAAGTTTGTTGTCGCTTACATAGTTAAAAATCTCATAACAACTTTTGGTAGCGCTTAAGTCCAATTCCATAAAATGCACCTCAACATTAAAATTATCTTCAATGAAATTAGACAAGGTTCCTAAACCAGAATGAGGCAAGGCAATGAGAATTAAATTCATTTTCCTTGTGGCACATTCCAAAGCTAAAGCCTTACCTAGACCTTGACTAGCACCGGTTATTAATATATAGGTTTTCATGATAATTTATTTAAATGTTTAGTTGTTTTCATTAGCCCCAATCCTAGTGAAGTAGGTCTATAATTTAATTCGGCTATGGCCTTATCCGAAAGAGATGGGCGGTTTACAAATAAGGCATCTAACACGCTTGGTGTAATAATTGGAGACAACCCTATAAGATATCGTATTGAATTAATTATAAAGAATGCATTTCTTAAAATACTATAATTAACCTTTAAAAACCTAACCTTGCTATTGGTTAATTGTTTAATAGTTTTAAAAAGGGTCATATAACTCACATTCTCACCTCCAATGATATAGTTGGCATTTTTGGAATTGCTTTCCAAAGCTAACAAGTGAGCATTAACCACATCCTTGATAAACACGTAATTGGATACAATCTTAAGTTTATTGGGCACTATTAATAAATCCTTCTTACATATCATAGAAACCAACCTATTCACACCATTCGAAAAGGTGCTTAATCCTGGCCCATATACTTTTGAAACATTCAGTATAATACTGGAAAGTCCCTTTTTCCGATACTTTTTAACCAATTCCTCCGCCATACTTTTTGTGAGTTCGTAATCATTGGAATATGATGTTATTCTTGGCTGGGTTTCAACAATTGGCACAGCTTTATATGAGGGGCCATAAACCGATAAGGTGCTCGTAAAAATAAATTTCTTTATTTGATACTTAAGGGATGCCTGGAGTACATTTTCTGTACCCCTGACATTAATGTTATAAAAATGATCAATGCGCTTACACTTTAAGTTAGTGTAAGCCGCCGTATGAATCACATGACTACATCCTATAATGGCTTTTAAAACAGATTGATAATCACAGATATCTCCTTGAAATAGCCTGATATTCTTGTGCAATGGTATATTCAATGAATTTCTATCTCGAACAAGGGCATGAACTTTAATATGCTTTTGAGCTAAGGCCAATGCCAATTGATGCCCTATATACCCTGTTGACCCTGTTAATAATACTATCATGATTTTGATGTTTTTATGGTTAACTGATAAAAAATAGAAATCTCATATACTGCCGATAATGCTATATGTAACAAAAAAGGATACCAAACGCTTTGTGTTAAATAAGCTAATACGCATAGGATGATACCGAATGGTATAGTTCCAATAATTTCCTTCCGGGTATCAAATAAATGTATTATTAGATATGCCGTGGCACTGATTCCGATTGCCATTAAGGGATCAAATACATTTAGAAGAGTAAACAAAATTACTCCCCTAAAGAAGTATTCATAACACAATAAAAATAAAACCCGTATAAAAAAATAAAACCAGGCATAAGAAAACTTATAGGTGCTAATGGCGTCCATCTTATGTGCTATAACATGAGATGAGCGAAAAGCAATATACGCTAATATAAATACCAATAAAATAAATGGTATCAAAATATATAGCCTGGGTATTTCAATATTTATTAATAAGGATCTTAATCCTGGAAAGTTTAAATAAAATAGGACTCCAAAAAGAACAATACCCAATCCATGTTTTAAGTTTAGAAATCGCAACCCGTTACTAGCTAATAATGCCTTCTCCAAATTAGTAATACCCAACTTATAATATACCCATGATATAACAAAATAGGTAATAAAAACCACAGTCAAAAGCATCCATATTGTATATTCATCTCTCATCATTACACCGGAATTAAAGTTACATTAAATAATGAACTATTAGCCTCAACCTTAACACATCTTCCATTTTCATAATGGAAGATATTATAGTTACTATTTGAAAAGCTAACCTTGTATTTACCCTCACCTATGGCTTTAACTCTAATCATTCGTGTTTCGTTATCAACATAAATAGAGTGGGTATTCTTGGGCTCTGTAACATATAAGGTGACTAAGTTCCGATGAATCTCATTAAATTGTAAGGCCTCTTGCTGGCCTGACTTATCTAAAAAATATCTATTGTTCTTATATATTATAGAATGGTTACTTTTTACCTTGTTGTTGATCTTTCTAAAAACCGAAGAATAGATTAAAATATCATTCTTAAAAATGGTAGTTTCCTTTCCTTTTATATGAAAGGCTAAAATATATTTAGCCTTAATCTGACTTTCTAAGACATAGGTTGTGGAATCATTTTGCGTTCTACAACTAATATTAATTTTTCCTATCACTTTACTATTTCTTACAACCTTAAAACTAACCTGATTAATTGGTTCCTTCTCCATAGTTTTGCCATAAGAAAAAGACGTGATGAGGATGGCTAAAGTAAGTTTTAACCTTAGTATTAACTTTTTAAATCCGATAAACTTTTTAAAGCGAAATGTGCTATGTTTGGCTTTTTTAATAAGGAATATAATTAACATTGGAATCATAACGTAGCGATTTAAGATTGTTAAACAATCATAAAAGTATCGGCTTCGTTTTACACCAATATCCTATAAGGTCTAGGATGTAAAAATCAGGATATCCAACGATTTTTTCGGACTTATAAAGTCTTTAATATTCGGCTCTATACGCTGTGGGGGTTTTGGAGGTAAACTTCTTAAAGGCAGAATAAAACGTAGATTTGGAATTAAATCCGCATTCCAGGCCTATAGCCACAATAGTGTATTCACTAAACTCGTCATTTGCTAAAAACTTTTTAGCTTGAGCTACCCTTAGGGAATTTATGTAATCTGAAAAATTATAATCACTGTATGAATTGATAAGTTTAGAAAAGTAGCTCTTGCTCATCCCTAGGTCCGATGCTAAGGTTTCCATACTTAATAAAGGGTCCAAATACAATTTATTTTGAATGATATGATCTTTAATTCTCTCAAAATCCCTATCGTGCTTTTTGTTAAAAAAATCATCGGCTTCATTTTGGGAATCTATTATTTCACTTGAAGTAATTAACACATCATTAGCATCTATACTGCTTCTTAATACAATTCTATCACGTAAGACATTGTATTTATAGATACCTTGATAACCCATCCAATAAAGTAATATGGAGGAACTTAGTCTTAAAAACATATATGCATCTTCATTACCCGTCAGTGTTTTTATGAACACTGCCACGGCCCAAAACCCAATGACTACAACACCCAGCCTAATAAACCACTTGATCCAATTTAAGTCATCATAGGATAATATATAGGCTATTAAATGATGTCTTCTAAAAATTATTAAACTGGCGTTAACAAATAGAAATATGCTATAGATTAAATTAAAGACATCCTCAATTTTAGTGTAATTATATATAACTGAAGTATCCCTATCGGGTATTTCATAATACACATAGGAAATTAAACAAAGACGTATTACAATTTCGGCCGTAAAAATAATCAATGACATTTTCAAGAAATCGTTCACTTTATCCTGAACTCTTAAAAAATGGGTCGTAAATGCATAAAACATGGGGAATATCAATAAATACCAGGGAATAAGAAGTTGTTTTAATACAAATAAATCGGAAGAGTAACCATTATCTATAAGCCAACGCTGCAGATTGTTTAAGGAAATAAAGAGAACGGTTAAATTGAGAAAGACAATAACTCTATCGCATTTTTTTTTTACAAACATGGTAATCAGGTTAAATGCAAAACCCTGTATTACACCGGCAATTAGTAAAAAATTAATTATCGAATCCAATAATCGTCAGTAAAATTTTACTAAAGATACTAATTTCAGGAATTCAAACTCAATTGGGATTTAATTTTTTTACAGATCAATACATAATAAATATACTTATCAACTAATTCCAAACAGTAATTTAAAAAGCCTTCTTGAGAGATATTTTCAGATTTTTTTGCTTTCATGATCCAAAATGTTTAGTGATTAAACCATTAGTTATGATTCAAATTTACTTGCAAAATTTGAGATTCGATTAGACGATTTGTCTAAAAATCCAATATTTTTTTCTTAAATTTCACAAAACAACTTACTTACTACATCTAATTTTTGATAAAATGCAAGAACAGTTTATTAAGTATCTCAAAGAGAAAGCACAGAATAACACCTCTTTTGTCGATGAAGTGTCGGATGTTTTAGATATAGGATATGATGCGGCTTATCGCCGTATCAACTTGAAAACCAGCTTAACACTGGAAGAAGCTGTAAAATTAGCAAGACATTATAAGATATCCCTGAATAAACTTTTTGAAGTAGGAAACACAAACACCTTAATTGCTGAATTACCTCCCCAACCCAAAGACGAAATGGGATTGGAGATGTGGCTTAAGGCCTCTTTAAATAATGTCTCTAACTTAATAAAGCTTAAAAATTGTGAAATCATTTATTCTGCAAAGGACATCCCTTTTTTTCACACTTTAAATGACTCTAACCTGTCCCGATACAAGATGTATGTTTGGCTGAAAGATCTCAATACGGACATGGCTAAAAGTAAAATTACGTTTGATGAATGGGTAAAGAATATCCCCGAATCTTTGCTCCAAAGCGCTTATAATTTAAGCGCTGCATATAAGTTTATTGACATTACTGAATTATGGAATGACAATACGGTGACCGGAACACTACAGCAGGTATTATATTATTTTGAGGCGGGTCTTGTTTCCAAGGAAATGGCATTGTCCATATGTGAAGACATTAATGACGTAATCAATCATACAGAAGAACAGACCATCCAACAAAGCCTGATTGGAGCAAAAAATAAAAACTCATACCACCTCTACAAGTGTGATCTGCACATGCTCACCAATACGGTCATGGTTAAAACACCATTTCAAAAAGTATTTTTTTCACCATTTACGGTTTTGAGTTATTTTAAAATTGAACATCAAGACACCTGTGAAATGATGTATGAGTTTTTACAAAAACAAATGTCAATCTCCAAACAATTAGCAACTGCCGGAGAAAGGGACAGAACCTTATTCTTTAAAACAATTCACCAAAAAATAAATACGGTTAAGGCATTCATCAGTCTGGACGATAAAATGACCTTTCTATAGCTTGGATTATTTGTTAAATCTTGTTAAAAACTTGACTTTCTTCATTTTTTGATTATATTGTAGGTTATGATCTATACAGATAAAGAAAAATACTCAGATATTCTTGTGGATTCTATTGCCTATCTAGAAAATAGGGGATATGAGAATATTAAAGCAGATATTGAAGGTTACGAAACTCCAAAATCTTACCTAAAAAAAGGAAGTGATATAGCAGTAACGCCTGATATAGTAGCCACCAAAGAGGGCAGAAAGCATGTATTTGATGTAAGTTTAAAATCCGAAAAACCCAAACTACTCAAATCCAAGTGGTTATTTTTGAATACTTTAAGCAATTTAAAATCTTACCGATTTAAATTAATTACTACACGAGGGCATTATAAGTTTACAAATGAAATGCTGGAAGCTATAAACTTAAGTGACAAAAATTTAATTAAAATCTAAAATTGTTTTGCCTTTTTGTAACATTTTTAGTTATTCCAACGTATAACTAAGGAAAAAGAATTGCAATCCCTCTAAAATAACGATAGTATTACATGAGACAACTTAAAATTACGAAGCAGGTAACCAATAGAGAAACCGCTTCGTTAGACAAGTACCTGCAGGAAATTGGCAAAGTAGATCTAATCACCGCTGATGAAGAAGTAGAATTAGCACAACGTATTAAAGCCGGTGATCAATTGGCATTGGAAAAATTAACCAAGGCAAATTTACGTTTTGTTGTATCTGTAGCCAAACAATATCAAAATCAGGGTTTAACACTGCCGGATTTAATCAACGAAGGTAATTTGGGCCTTATTAAAGCTGCACAACGTTTTGATGAAACTCGTGGCTTTAAGTTCATTTCCTATGCCGTTTGGTGGATTCGCCAATCGATTCTTCAGGCATTGGCGGAGCAGTCGCGTATTGTACGATTGCCGTTAAATAAAATTGGATCGATAAACAAAATTAATAAGACATTTGCCTTTTTAGAGCAGAGTCATGAGCGCCCGCCTAGTGCTGAAGAAATTGCCAAAGAGTTGGATATGACCATTAATGATGTCAAGGAGTCCATGAAAAACTCTGGCCGGCATGTAAGTATGGATGCGCCTTTGGTTGAAGGTGAAGATTCTAATTTATATGACGTTTTAAATAGTGGAGAGTCCCCCAATCCGGATAAAGAATTATTGCACGAATCTTTACGTACAGAAATAGAACGAGCACTAGAAACCCTAACACCTCGTGAAGCCGATGTTATTAGGTTGTACTTTGGCCTAGGTAACCAACACCCTATGACTTTAGAAGAAATTGGTGAAACATTTGATCTAACTCGTGAACGCGTAAGGCAGATTAAAGAAAAAGCCATTCGCCGTTTAAAACATACCTCTCGTAGCAAAATATTAAAAACTTATTTAGGATAATTGTATAATTACGACTAAATTACCACAACAAACAGTTTCACATAACTGTTCGTTTTTTGATTGATGAAAGAACCCCCGGCTGATTACCGGGGGTTTATTTTATACCAATGGAAATCCCTCCCTAAAGAAATACGACATGAAAAAGACTTTTCTATCTTTGCATTGTAACCCAATAATTCAAAATCAAAATTGAATGAGTTCTAAATTTATTGCACCATCATTATTAGCAGCCGATTTTGCTAACCTGCAACGTGACATTGAAATGGTAAACCAAAGTGATGCCGACTGGTTTCATGTTGATATCATGGATGGCGTATTTGTGCCAAACATCTCCTTTGGTGCACCCGTATTACAAGCCATTACCAGGCATGCCAAAAAAATTATTGATGTCCATTTAATGATTGTGGACCCAGATCGCTACATCCATACCTTTGCCAAATTAGGGAGCAATATACTAACCGTTCATTATGAAGCCTGCACACATTTGCATAGGACCTTACAAGCCATAAAAGCAGAAGGCATGCAAGCCGGGGTCGCTCTAAACCCACATACTAATATTAATGTCCTGGAGGATACTATTAACGATATAGACCTCGTGTGTGTAATGAGTGTTAACCCGGGCTTTGGGGGACAAAGTTTTATTGATAACACCTACCATAAAGTTTCGCAATTAAAAGAATTGATTACACGTAAAGGAGCAAAAGCCCTTATTGAAATTGATGGTGGTGTAACTAATAAAAATGCTAAATCATTGGTCGACAGTGGTGCTGATGTTTTAGTGGCAGGAAGTTTTGTTTTTAAAAGCAGTAATCCGCTTCATACCATAAGCGATTTAAAGAAACTTGCCAATTCTTAAAGTTCTTTGAGCATATATTTGATCAAATCTGTTGTTGTCACGATACCAACTAATATGGAATCATCAACCACGGGTAACGCATGAAATTCCCGAACTGATAGAATTTTTGCAACTTCCTTAATAGACGTACTGCTACTCACTGTAACCAAATTTTTAGACATGACTTGTTCCACAGTGAACACATTGTAAACAACGGTATCTACATCCCGGTCATCATTAGTAGTATCTGCAAGACTTATCTTAAGTAAATCAGAATAACTTAACATGCCAATAATAGATTCTTCTTGAACCACAGGAATATGTCTTATATGGTGTTGTTTGAATAACGCCTCAGCTCTTGTTAAATCATCTGTTCTGTCTAAGGCAATAATATGTTTTGTCATTATTTCAGATACGGGAATCAATGCTTTCATCTCTATTATATTTATAAATTGATATCAATTAAACTTTAAACCCAAACGATATATGATACGTAAATCCATTATCAAATTAAAACTGCCTCAAAAGATATTTTATAATATCGGTGGTAGTAACTATGCCCACCAATTGGTTATTATCCACTACCGGTAGCGCATGAAATTCTTTAGTGGCAAATATTTCGGCCACTTCCTTTATAGAGCTTGAAGAGGGCACTGAAACAATTTTCTGTCGCATGACTTGCTCGATGGTAAATAGTTTGTATATAAACACATCAGTATCTAAATGTTCATCATCACCATAATCTGCAAATTTAAGCCGAAGTAAATCTGTTTTACTAAGCATCCCAATAACCACATTATTAGTGACAACAGGTAAATGTCTAATATTGTGTTTTTTAAAAATTTGCTCCGCTTTTTCCAGACTATCTCTCTTATTCAATGTTATAACATGCTCTGTCATTATCATTGAAACCGGTGCCTTTCGTATCATAGCATTTGATTTTAGTTTAGTTAAGTCTAAAATTATTAAACTACTCATTAATTTATTATGACTTTAATCATGTATTGATAATAAAGAACGAAGCCATGATATCATCGGTTTACAGGAATTCATTTAATTTTTAATTATTAGTAAAAATTTTGTATCTTTAATATCCACCCTTTTCAAAACCCATACCTTTTCCGCTTCTGTTAGGTAAAATTAGGTGTATTAACTTTAAAAAAATGCAATGAAAACACGAATCAAAATTTTGATGCGGATTTTGTTGTTGGCTGCTTTTTGCCTGTCCATAACAAGATGCTCGAACGAACCACTAAATCTGGAAGCTGACCTGCAGGGTAATGCTTTATTGACTAAAACTTCTAATTCAAAGTCTTCTAATGTTAAATTTAACTTTACGACTAACTTATCGGGTGACAATGAAGTACCGGCAGTAGAAACAAACGCCACTGGGGAGGCAATCGTAAAAATAAGCAGGGATGAAAGTTGGATTTATTATAAACTTATTGTGGCCAATATTGAAAATGTAAGGATGTCGCACTTTCATATGGCTCAGGCTGGAACAAATGGGGGCATAGTTGTTTGGCTCTATGATAACAGGGACGGACAACCCTCAGGTCCTTCCAATGGTGTTATAGCTGAAGGAGTAATAATGGCTGAAGATATTGGCGGAGCACTAGAAGGAGATATGGCCGCGCTTATAGAAGCTATTAGAAATGGAAATATCTATGTAAATGTACATACACTACAAGTTGGATCTGGAGAAATAAGAGGTCAACTATAATAGCCATAAAAAAATACCGGGGGTGAATTCCTCCGGTATTTTTAATTCTCATAACGCATTAGATGCTCTTCAAATCAATTTTGGAATCTTTTATCAATACCCCGCATAATTAAAATTAAGCATTTGCTTAATTTTTGCATATAACTTTGGAAACTCATTTTTAAAGTCTTGTGGTGTCTCGATGAAATGTTCTATGGCCACAGCCAAAAACTCGAATTGATTGGTATAAGCATAGGTTCTAAAATATTTCGAAGAGGTAATACGATCCCTGAGCAACTCATCTTTGGACAACATTTCGGAAAGTTCCTTAAAGGTATCACTGAATATCGTAGAACTAATATCGCGTTCTTTTATGCTATTTATGTGGATGGCATGGGTGAATTCATGAATACCCAAATTTAAATTGTCATCATCAACGTCAAAACCTTTTAAAAAATCTTCCCAGGACAACACCAAAGCTTTAAGTTTTGGATTAAATTCGCCTTTATGATAAGTATCGTTAGATTTTGAATAAAACCGTGTCGGATAAACCACGATTTTAGAGATTAATCCAATATAAAAATCCCTAAATCCAAAGGTTAACATCACGGCTGTTGCTGCCAATAGAACTTTCATTTCTTCCGTAATAACCAATCCTCCTCTTCCAATAAAATCTTTATCTATCATAAAAGAAGCCACACGATGCTCAAAAAAATGCTTATTTTTTTCTGACAACTTATTATAAAACCGAAATTTGGTTCGTAAAATTTCCTTTTGTTTATCACTAAGCTTTCGTTTAAACCAATAAAAATGTACATAATACGGCTTTCCATGTCTAAGCACATAACCCATTTCAATTAATTTAATTGCAAAATAAAAGAACATGAAGGTCATGGCCGCAAAGAAAATACCCAGTATTATTTTGCTTCCCAAATTATATTTTATAATAAGCAGTAGTAACAACACCTTTTATTAACGTTTTAAGGTGCTTCGAAATTACATTAATCCTTTTTAAAAAAGTAATTTATTGGATAAAAAGAATTCAAGTTAAAACCATTCAGGTAGGAAAAATATAAAACCAAACCTCAAAACAAGTTAACTTGATTTTAAAAAGTTTGGTTTTATTAAAAAGTGACCACGGAGGGATTCAAACCCCCGACCGCTGGAGCCGAAATCCAGTGCTCTATTCAGCTGAGCTACGTGGCCAATGTATTTAAGCTAAATTTGCCTTTACTATGGTCGATATGGTTTTGCCATCGGCTTTACCTGCTAATTCCTTGCTAACAATACCCATAACCTTACCCATATCCTTCATACCTTCGGCATTAATACGTTTGATAGTTGTTATAACAACATGTTCTATTTCTTCTTCAGACAAAGCCTCAGGTAAAAAGCGTTCAATAATTTTTGCTTCTGCCAGTTCTGGAGATGCCAGATCTTCCCTGCCTTGTTCTAGATATATAGCGGCACTATCCTTACGTTGCTTGACTTGTTTCTGAAGAATCTTCAGTTCTTGCTCTTCTGTCAATTCATTCTTTGCACCACTTTCGGTTTGCGCCAACAAGATCGCTGATTTTACAGCCCTGAGAGCTGTTAAGGCTATTTGATCCTTAGATTTCATTGCCTCCTTTAATGTCGTCATGATGTCCTGTTGTAAACTCATTGTTTTAGGTCTTTTCTAAAGCAAAAAATTAGTTTCTATCTTAATTAGGAATGCAAAAATAATGAATTTACTTGAGCCATATTATAAAAAAACCCGAAAAGCTGAGAGAATCTTTTCGGGTTCATAACTAAGTATGATAAGTGGCATTTATTTTAATCTACATTGTCGTGTAAAAATGAATTATTACTTCTCAACTGAATATCATCATTGTCATCTAAACCAACACTGGTTCTTGACCTGTCGGTCTCAGAAGAATGCTTAACCTCATTTAGATCAACACCTTGCCGTTTATAGGCAGGAACTCTTTCAATATCATCTATCTTAGCGTTATTAAACTTATAATTGAAATCCTTCATTTTACGTTTACGTTCTTCGGCTCGCTCCTTAAGCATTTGTGAAATTGGTGAATGCATTGGGTCTACCTCGTCTAATATCACTTCTTCTTCCCTAGTTTCCTCGGGTAATACCTTTTTTTCAAAAACTATATCTTCGTCCAATTCCTCAAGATGGCCATTTTTCTTTTCTCTTTTGTTATTCATGGAAGACTCTAACTCAATATAGTCATCCAGTGCATAACGGACCTCTCCATCCTCATTGGCCTCGGTAACGGTAATCAGTTCAATATAATCTTTTACAGGTATCTTTTTCACCTTATCATTAACCAAAGGGTCAAACTCTTGATCGTCATCATCTTTATGAGTATTATCATTCGATGATATTGGCAAATCGAAGGTTAATGTTATTTGCTGTTCCTCCTCAACCACACTTTCATCATCCTTTAGGGTGTTTACCGGCTCAATTTTATAATCATCTTCTTCTTGAACTTTACCTTTAATTTCCTGATATTCCACATTAATGTTTCTAATGCTATCAGAAGTCGGAATTAAATTGATATCATAATCATTAGAAATAGTAATTTTTTTGGATTTATCCTTCCCCAGGAACTTGTCTTCCAATTGAATGGATTCGGTTTCCTCTTCATCCAAATCTAAAGTATGGCGCACAACAGAAGTTTTCTTTTTCTCATTATTTTCTTCCATCTCAATGACTGGTGTAATGATAATGGGATCACTGTTTTTTCCTGACAGATCTTGTTCCTCTTCCAATGAATGGATTACTTTTTTGGTTTCTGTATTCGAAATCTCATCTTGTTGTTCCACATTAAAACCAGTTGCAATAATGGTTACAGCAATAGATTCTTCCAACGATTCGTCTTCACCAACTCCCATAATAATATTGGCACCATGACCGGCCTCATCTTGAATATGGTCATTAATATCCCCAATTTCATCAATAGTTATCTCATGGGATCCTGATACAATCAGCAATAGTACATTTTTGGCGCCTGTTATTTTATTGTCATTCAGGAGTGGTGAATCCAAGGCCTTACGAATGGCCTCTTCAGCACGATTTTGTCCGGATGCAATAGCAGATCCCATAATGGCAGTACCACTATTGCTCAACACCGTTTTGGCATCCCGTAAATCAATATTTTGGGTATAGTGGTGGGTAATGACTTCGGCTATACCACGAGCAGCTGTAGATAGCACCTCATCTGCTTTTGAAAACCCAGCCTTAAAGCCCAGATTACCATACACTTCACGAAGCTTATTGTTATTAATTACAATCAAGGAATCGACCACATCCCTTAGTTTTTCAATGCCCTTTTGTGATTGCTCCAAACGCATTTTTCCTTCAAACTGAAAGGGCATGGTAACAATTCCAACCGTTAGAATATCCTGGTCTTTGGCCATTCTTGCTATAATTGGTGCTGCGCCTGTACCTGTTCCGCCACCCATTCCTGCGGTTATAAAAACCATCTTGGTATTGGTATCCAACATCCGAGAAATTTCCTCGAAACTTTCTACGGCCGATTGCTCTCCTATTTCCGGATTAGCTCCTGCTCCGAGACCCTCAGTTAAATTAACACCTAATTGAATTTTGTTAGGCACACCACTATTTTGTAATGCTTGGGCATCGGTATTGCAAATGTAAAAATCCACACCTTTAATACCTTGTTGGAACATGTGATTAATGGCATTACTACCACCACCGCCAACACCAATAACCTTAATAACATTTGATTGGTTTTTAGGTAAATCAAATGCAATGCTTTCGAATTCTTTTTTACTGCTCATAAATTCTTGTTTATTGGTTTTAACTTTTAATATTTACTTTTTTATCAATGGACTATTTTATACTACTCGGCGTTGTCTAAAAAATCTTTAACACGCTCGGTTAATTTATCTAAAAATGACCGGCGCTCTTTCACCGGTTTTTTAGTTAATGCTTCGTCAACAGATTCATTTTCTTCTCGTTCTAATTGTTTTATTTCAGTCTTTCGCCTTTCTTGGCGTTTCAATCCATCCAGTACCAGACCCACAGCGGTAGCATACAAGGGGCTAGTAATGTCTTCATCGCTATCACCAGCCAAATGTTCATTGGGATAACCAATTCGCGTATCCATTCCTGTGATATATTCCACAAGCTGTTTTAAATGCTTTAATTGACTGCCCCCTCCAGTTAATACAATCCCCGCTATTAATTTTTTCTTTTGTTCTTCATGCCCATAGTTTTTTATTTCTACATAGACCTGCTCAATAATTTCCACAACTCGTGCATGAATAATTTTAGATAGGTTTTTAAGTGTAATTTCTTTGGGCTCCCTCCCTCTTAAACCTGGTATCGATACGATTTCATTATCCTTATTCTCACCTGGCCATGCCGAACCAAATTTTATTTTTAATAATTCGGCTTGCTTTTCAATAATGGAACACCCTTCTTTAATGTCTTCGGTTATTACGTTTCCCCCAAATGGTATCACAGCGGTATGCCTAATAATACCATCTCTAAAAATGGCTAAATCTGTGGTACCTCCGCCAATATCAATGAGGGCAACTCCAGCTTCTTTTTCTTCCTGACTCAATACTGCATTTGCCGAAGCTAGAGGTTCTAAGGTGATCCCTTCTAAACTCAACCCTGAACTTTGCACGCAACGTCCTATATTTCTAATGGAAGACACCTGGCCAACGACAACATGGAAATTGGCCTCTAAACGACCTCCATACATCCCTATAGGTTCTTTTACTTCTCCCTGTCCGTCAACTTTATATTCCTGAGGTAACACATGGATAATCTCCTCTCCGGGAAGCATAACCAGTTTATGTACCTGGTTTATGAGTCTCTCAATATCGTTGTCATCAATGACATTTTCAGAATTCGGTCGTGTAATGTAATCGCTATGTTGTAAGCTTCGTATGTGTTGTCCTGCAATTCCAACAGTGACTCCGTCTATTTTCATATCAGCTGAAGCCTCTGCTTCCTGAGCTGCCTGCTGTATAGACTGAATGGTTTGGGTTATATTATTTACAACACCGCGATGAACCCCTAAACTTTTTGATCTACCAATTCCTAAAATCTCAACTTTACCATACTCGTTTTTACGACCAATCATGGCCACTATTTTAGTGGTTCCAATGTCTAACCCTACTGCTATATTATGTTCCATGTGTTATGTTTTGGTACAGACGACTTGATTGTCAAATTGCAAATTAATTACACTATAGCTGCTAAGTGTATGTTCTTTTAAGTTCTTTTTATAAAACACCTTTAGGTTATTAATCTTTTTGTCCAATAATTCTATAGTTCCCAGTTTAACTACAAAATCACAACGTCTTAGTTTCAAAAAAATCTCTTTTTTATTGTTTTGATAAATTTCAATAACGTTCTTTTTCAAAAAATCATCTTCATGTACCGTTTTCGCTACCTTATAAATATTGTTTAAATTATTTTTTTCTACATACCCTGATATCAAGGGTACCCTTGCCGAATAATTAACAGACAATGGCATATATGCACCTTCATCATCGATATAATATGACGCATTTGTATGGACACGTGCTATTGGTGTTTTTTGTTCAATATCGGCATTAAGTGTACCGTTTACAGATACATATACTTCAGCCGATTTAATCATTGGGTTAGAATTTAGGGCGCGCTCTAATTCATTCAAATCTAAAGTTTCTTTAAGCACATTTTTAACACCGTGTTGATTTTGTATTAACAATTTACTAACAGTTTGGTTGGTTATAAATAGATTGTTTTCTCCAATAAATTTAATATTCGGAGGTGTAACTGTTCTGGCCTTATTCCTTATTGATGCAAATCCAAACAGGAAGACCAGCAATCCAAGCAAAAACACTATTTTTAAAAAACTCCAATTAACTCGCAATACTTAATTCTTTTTTAATTCGCTTAACTTCTTCTCCTATATCACCTGCTCCTATGGTTAACAGAATTTGAGCATGAATATCATGAATCTTTGAAACCAATTCCTTTTTATCCACCAACTGCTTATTGTCTAAATCAATTTTATCAAGCAGCCAAGCAGATGTTATGCCTTCGATGGGTAACTCCCTTGCAGGGTAAATATCTAATAATATCAATGCGTCGAACTGGGCCAGGCTTTTTGCAAAATCGTCTGCAAAATCACGAGTTCGGCTATATAGGTGAGGCTGAAAAACAGCCAGTACTTTCTTCTGGGGATACATTTCACGAACGGCTTGATATACCGCATTAATTTCTTCCGGATGATGCGCATAATCATCAATAAAAACAAAATTTTCTGTTTTTATGTGATAGGTAAAACGCCGTTTTACACCTTGATAAGATGCTAAAGCTTTGACGAGCTGCTGGTGAGGGCAACCATACTCTACAGCCATCGCCAAAGCTATTAATGCATTCGACAAATTATGTCTACCGGGTAGGTTAAATTTTAAATTTTCTAGAACGGTTAAAGGTGTTTTAACATCAAATACATACGTTCCATTTTTTATCTTAATATTTTGTATACTATAATCTGAATGGTCTTCAATACCAAAAGTTATCCCTTTTAGGGGTAATCCATTTTTAATAAATAATTTCCCATTAGGTTTTAAGCCTCGTGCAAAAGCCTTAAATGAATCTCTTAGTGATTCTGCTTCGCCATAAATATCCAGATGATCGATATCCATAGAGGTAATACAGGCCATATCCGGTTTTAGAGTGAGGAACGATCGGTCAAACTCATCAGCCTCCACAACAGTTACTTTAGTTCCTTTAAGGATCAAATTGGTGTTGTAGTTTTCACTGATCCCTCCAAGAAATGCAGTTAACGGGATATTACATTCGTATAACAAATGTCCTAAAATACTTGTTGTTGTCGTCTTACCATGGGTACCTGCTATGGCGATACAATAGGTGTGCGCTGTAATCAGCCCCAAAACCTGGGAGCGCTTCAAAACATTATAGCCATGACTCTTAAAATAAGTCAGTTCACCGTGCATCTTTGGCACGGCAGGGGTATAAATCACTAAAGTTTTTGCTTTATCCAAAAATAGACGACTTATGTGTTCACCCCGATCTTCAAAATGAATCTTTATACCCAGTTGGGATAAGGTATCTGTTATTTCACTTGGTGTTTTATCATATCCGGCAACATGTTTATCCTTGGCCACAAAGTAACGTGCCAGAGCACTCATCCCTATGCCTCCGATGCCAATAAAATAAACACTATGTATCTTTTTTAAATCCATTAAGCCTTTAACAGTTTTTCTACTTCGTCCACAATCTGCGACGTTGCATTGACATACGCCATCTTTCTAATATTTTCACCCAATTGCTTTTGTTTATCCGGAGCGTTTAAAAGCTGACTCAATTTATTTTTAAAGTCAACTTCTAAATCTTCTTCCTTAATTAACATGGCAGCATTCTCGTTTACAATTGACATGGCATTCTTTGTTTGATGATCTTCCGCCACATTGGGTGATGGAATAAAAACAACAGGTTTTCCAACAATGCATAACTCCGAAACCGAGCTCGCTCCGGCTCGAGATATAATAATATCGGCGGCCGCATAAGCTAAGTCCATATGATTTAAAAACTCATAAACTTGCACGCCATTAGTATTATTGTATATCTTATACTGTGGATAGTAAAGTTTTCCACACTGCCAGATGATTTGAATGTTCTGGGTATCTAAAAAATCGAGTTCATGTTCAATTAATTCATTTATACGTTTAGCTCCCAGGCTTCCACCCAAAACCAAAAGGGTGTATTTGCCATGCTTTAATTTGAAAAAGTTTTTGGCTTCCACCGTCTTGGCCTCAATTTCCAGAAGGTCCTGCCTAACCGGGTTACCCGTTATAATAATTTTGTCTTTTGGAAAAAACCGCTCCAACCCATTATAGGCCACACATATTTTCTGAACTCTTTTCGCTAATAATTTATTAGTAATTCCCGGAAATGAATTCTGTTCCTGAATTAAGCATGGTATCTTTCTAAACGATGCCATATATAATAGAGGCCCACTGGCAAATCCTCCCGTACCTATCACAACATCCGGTTTAAAATCCTTCACAATATGTCTTGCTACCCATAAGCTACTGAGCAATTTAAAAGGAAACATCAAGTTTTTTAAGGTTAGCTTTCGCTGAATACCCGAAATCCACAATCCTTTTATTTCATATCCCGCTTGCGGTACTTTTTCCATTTCCATCCTATGCTTAGCCCCAACGAACAAAAATTTAGCATTGGAATACCGTCGTTTCAATTCATTAGCAATAGCGATAGCGGGGTAAATATGGCCTCCGGTACCACCACCCGATAAAATAATTTTATATGACTGTTCCTTTCCCACTAATTCACTTCAATTTTTATACTTTTTATACTGCGCATTTATAACTTTAATAATTTATGAATCAGATAGCTTCCGATAGGATTTCCAATGGATTATCCTCATTTTTTTCTTGTTCTTTAATATCCTGCCTATGGGCACTAACACTTAAAATAATACCAATAGCCAAACAGGTCATCCAAATGGAGGTGCCTCCACTGCTTATTAACGGCAAGGTTTGCCCTGTTACGGGAAACAATTCAACAGCTACAGCCATATTAATCAACGCCTGAAATACAATGGGCAACCCCACCCCCAACACCAAAAGTTTACCAAAAATGGTATCACTTTTTTGCGAAACAATTACGATTCTAAACAGCAGCCACATGTACAAAATCATAATAAAAATCCCTCCCAGTAAACCATACTCCTCTATAATAATGGCGAAAATAAAATCCGATGACGATTGGGGTAAAAAGTTTTTTTGAATGCTTTTACCCGGTCCAACACCCTTAATACCTCCTGATGCAATAGCTATTTTTGCTTTTTCTATTTGATAATCGGCTTCCGTATCGTCGTCATTGGAATAATTTTTAATTCTATTTTCCCAGGTTGTCACCTTAACATGTAAGGGTCCCTTAGTTAACTTGGCGAACATTATAAATAAGACCAGGGCCATTATACCCAATCCAATTACAATCCCGAGATAGCGTATGGGGTAGCCTCCGATAAATACCAATATGGAAACCATTAAAAAGAGTATGGCAGCAGTTGAAAAATTTGAAGGTAATATCATAACCAGAACTAAAAACACCGGTAACCAAAGAGGTAATAAAGATTCTCTAAAGGTTATGACCTTATCTTTAATTTTTGACATATAGCGCGCCACATAGACCATTAAAACAACCGATGCAAATGTGGATGTCTGAAAGGACACCCCTACAAAGGGAATTTGAATCCACCGACTTGCACTGGCACCTTCAACAGTATGACCTTGAATCATGGTAAGACCCAACAGCACCATTACAACAGGGATCATGATTAGCGATAACCCCCTAAAGTATCGGTATGGTATCTTGTGCACGGCATACATAATGGCAAAACCTAAGAACAAATGCATAAAGTGCCTTACAAAAAAGGCAAAAGTATTACCGTCTCCAGCTCTGTAGGCTAAATTACTGGCCGCACTGTAGACTGGTAAAAAGGACACGATAGCCAACAATGCCACAATGGCCCAGATCAACCTATCTCCTTTTATATTTTTAACTATTTGTTGCACTTATTTTTTCGTTATTTATCAACTTTATGTTATAAATTTCTAACCGCTTCTTTAAACTGACGTCCTCTATCTTCATAATTTTCAAACAAATCAAAACTGGCACAGGCTGGGGATAATAAGACATTATCACCAGCTTCAGCTATTTTATAAGCAATCTTAACGGCTTCACTCATAAATTGAGTTTCAACCATTATATCAACCATTCCACCAAACGCCTCCATGATTTTATCATTATCAATTCCCAAACAAATAATGGCCTTTACCTTTTCATTAATAAAGGGATAAAGTTCCTTGTAATTATTACCCTTATCAAGACCTCCTACAATCCATACCGTGGGTGCATCCATACTCTCCAACGCATAATAGGTGGCATTTACGTTGGTTGCTTTAGAATCGTTTATGTATTGAACCTTGTTAATTTTTAGTACATGCTCCAATCGATGTTCCACCCCTTGAAAGTTTTCTAAACTTTCACGTATGGTCTGTTTTCTAATCTTTAACAAATGGGCAACTGTTGAAGCTGCCATGGCATTTTTAATGTTGTGATTTCCCTTTAAGGTTAAGTTTGTTGTTGGCATAATTATGTTTTGGTTATCAATAGTTATTATTATATTATTATTTTTAAAGTACGCTCCATTTTCAATGGGCCTTGTCAATGAAAATGGCAGTAACTTCGATGCAACTGGATGATGTTTTAAATGGGTAACAATTACGTCGTTATCAGCGTCATAGATCAAATAATCATCTGCAGTCTGATTCATTGCGATTTTAAATTTTGAAGCGATATAATTTTCAAACTGATAATCATACCGATCCAAATGATCCGGAGTTATATTTGTGATTACAGCAATTCTTGGCCTGAAATCAATAATATCATCCAATTGGAAACTGCTGATTTCAAGCACATAATTTTTGTAATTCTGCTCTAATACCAGCTTTGCAAAACTGTAGCCAATGTTTCCTGCTAAGCCCACGTTTAAATCCTGTTTCAACAAATGATGCGTTAAGGTTGCCGTAGTGGTTTTACCATTACTGCCCGTAATCCCTATAATAGTCGCTTCGGTATATCGTGAAGCAAATTCTATCTCGGATATGACCGGAATTTGAGCTTCCAGTATACGGGTCACGATATCCACTTTACTCGGAATTCCCGGGCTTTTCATAACCAGGTCTGCGGTCAAAATTCGTTCATTGGAATGTTTTCCCTCCTCCCATTCAATCTCATTATGTATAAGAACTTGTTTATAGTTTTCTTTAATTATTCCTTTATCCGAAACGAATACTTCATAGCCTTTTGCCCTTCCAAGTAGGGCTGTTCCCACACCACTTTCTCCCCCTCCCAGTATGACTAGCCGCTTCCGCATATCTGTTTTATCTAATTTTCAATGTAACCAGACTTATTATGGCCAGTAAAATCCCAATAATCCAGAACCGTGTTACTATTTTACTTTCATGATACCCTGACTTCTGATAATGATGGTGCAATGGCGACATCTTAAAAATGCGCCTACCTTCTCCATATTTCTTTTTGGTATATTTAAACCAACTCACCTGTATGACTACCGATAAATTTTCAGCCAAAAAGATGCCACATAACAATGGAATTAACCATTCTTTACGAACAGCAATGGCTATGACGGCTATGATACCGCCAATAGTTAAACTTCCTGTATCTCCCATAAAAACTTGGGCCGGATAGGTATTGTACCATAAAAATCCAATTAATGCTCCCACAAAAGCTGCTATATAAATGGTTATTTCCTCCACCCGTGGGATATACATGATATTGAGGTAATCTGAAAAAACAATATTACTCGATACCCAGGCGAATATGCCCAGTGTAAGCACAACTATGGCCGACGTTCCTGCTGCCAGTCCATCAATTCCATCGGTTAGATTGGCACCATTAGAGACCGCTGTAATAATAAAAATGGAAACCAAAATAAAAATGATCCAGGCATATTTATCCAAATCCGGGTGAATCCAGGTGATTAAAGAGGCGTAATCAAATTCATTGTTCTTTACAAATGGAATAGTGGTTTTCGTGGATTTCTCTTCTTCCTGAAATAATTTGGAAGGTGAAATATTAGGATCTTTGATGAGTAACTCCTGCTGTTCGTTTACCGGTAATTTTTCTTTTATGGTGACATCTGAATTGAAAAACAAGGTTAACCCAACAATCAATCCTAACCCAACCTGACCTAAAATTTTAAACCTTCCTTTCAGGCCTTCTTTATCATTTTTGAACTTTTTTAAATAGTCGTCAACAAAACCGATTGTTCCCATCCATAGTGTTGTGACTAATAGAAGAATGATATATATATTATCAAGTTTGGCCAATAGTAATACAGGAATTAACGTTGCCAGTATGATAATGATCCCTCCCATAGTTGGGGTTCCGGCCTTTTCCTGCTGCCCTTGTAATCCCAAATCTCTGATGGTTTCACCCATTTGCTTTCGTAATAACAACCTGATAATCCGTTTACCATAAATGGTAGATATTAATAGCGATAAAATAATTGCAAAAGCCGCCCGAAACGTTATAAATCCGAAAAGCGAAGCCCCCGGAAACTGGAATTCTTGTTCTAAATATTCAAATAGATAGTATAACATTAATCTGGTCTGTTAGTATTCTTCGATTTTTCTTAGAATGTCCTTTATTTTTGTAATTGCTTTAAATAGTCCTTTATGATTTTAAAATCATCAAAATCAAAACGTTCTCCTTTAATCTCCTGATAGGTCTCATGTCCTTTTCCGGCTATTAAAATGATATCGTTCGCACTAGCCATCTGACAGGCTGTTTTTATGGCCTGTCTTCTATCGATTATCGACACCACCTTTTTAAAGTGTTGGGAGGCTACACCCTGTTCTATATCTCTTATAATATCCTCTGGAACTTCACTTCTTGGATTATCACTTGTAAAAATGACTTTTGTGCTTAGAAGCGCGGCAATATTCCCCATTATTGGACGCTTGGTTTTGTCTCTATCGCCCCCACAGCCTACTACGGTAATTAATTCTTCATTTTTTGTTCTAATACTGTTAATAGTTTCCAATACATTTTTTAAAGCGTCAGGTGTATGGGCGTAATCGACGATAGCTGTAATTTTTTCATCTGAAATAAAATATTGAAAACGTCCACTCACACTATCCAAATCACTTATTAAACGCAGCACTTCTGCTTTTTCAAGACCCAATAATTCTGCCGTGGCGTAAATGGCTACAATGTTATAGGCATTAAAATGTCCAATTAGTTTGGTCCATATTTCACTATCATCTATTTTGAGTAAAAGACCACCCAATTGATTTTCCAAAATCTGGGCTTTATAATCAGCATACCCCTTTAAGGCATAAGTGAATATTTTAGCTTTGGTATTTTGCACCATGAACATCCCATTTTTATCATCCACATTGACCAAGGCAAAGGCTTTAGGCGACAATCCATCAAAGAATTGCTTTTTGACATCCCTGTACTCGGAGAACGTATGGTGATAGTCCAGATGATCATGGGTTAAATTGGTAAATATTCCACCAACAAAGTGCAACCCTTCAGTACGCTTTTGATGGATTCCATGAGAGCTGACTTCCATAAAGCAAAACTCAACACCAACCTCATTCATTTCCTTTAAATACCTGTTAATGGCAATAGAATCGGGCGTTGTGTGAGTCGCATTGAATACCTTATCATCTACCATTATTTTCACTGTAGAGAGTAAGCCTACTTTATAACCTGCTTTTTTAAATAATTGATAAAGCAAACTGGCTACTGTTGTTTTCCCATTAGTACCAGTAACGCCTACTAATTTTAAGTTTTCCGAAGGCACGCCATAATAATTGGATGCCATCACTGCCAAGGCTTTGTTTGTATTTTCGACTTCTATGTAGGTGATATCTTTTACTAGGTTTTTTGGAAGTTTTTCACAAACAATAGCAATAGCTCCAAATTCAATAGCTTGATCAATGTATTTATGACCATCGGCAACAAGCCCTTTAATAGCTATAAAAACAAAATTCTTTTCAACCTTTCTCGAATCAAACTCCAAGGCATGAATTGACACCCCGGTACTTCCCACAACTGCGTTAATTGTTACCTTATACAGGATGTCTTTTAATACCATCATGAAGCCGTTAATATTATGGTTTGATTATCGCTTAACTTTATATGTTCCTTAACCGATTGCGTTTTCACAATACCATTACCCTGCAGGTTTACCTTAACCTTAACATGCATATTTTCCAAAAGGGTAAGTGCATCCATAGCTGGCATCCCAACAACATTAGGCATAACCGTCTTATAGGTTTTAGCCAGCTTATAGTAATTTTCAAATTCTTGTTCAGCCAATACACTTTTTATTTCAAGCGATTTTACCTCATCTATAATCGGTGTATCTGTAAATATTTTTTGTGCTATTTTTTGAAATACAGGTCCGGATACATCTGCACCATAGTATCCAACACTTTTATCCGGTTCATGTATGACCACGATGCAGGAGTACTTAGGGTTTTCGGCTGGAAAATAGCCTACAAAAGAGGAAATGTAATTGAGTTTATCTTTATCTCTGTAATCCTTTTGGCAGGTTCCTGTTTTACCCGCCATGGAAAAGTTTTCATTGTATAACCGATGTCCTGTGCCGTGTTTTTTAATGACAACATTTTTTAACAATTGCTGTAACTTGGCTACGGTTTCCTTGGAACAGACCTGCTTATTAATAACCTCTTTTTTAAAAGGCACTATAACATTATCAAATTCCTTAACCTCTTTTAAAAATTGAGGTTTCACCATTTCACCATCATTGGCAATAGCATTATAAAACGTTAAGGTCTGCAATGGTGTAAAAGACACACCATAGCCATAGGCCATCCATTGCAAAGCAATACCGCTCCATCGTCCATTTTTAATCCTGGGGTCGGGAATGGTCATTTTACCCTCTCCAATTATGGGAATTCCTAACGAATCATTATGTCTTAAATTCATCCGATACAAACGATCAATAAACTGACTCGGCTGCTTTCGATAGGCCTGATCTATTACTTTTACAATGCCGGTATTCGAGGAGACTTCAAACGCTTTGGAGATAGTAATCTTACCATATCCACCATTCTTGGAATCCCGTACTTTTTTACCATAAAAGGATATAACCCCCTTTTCTGTATCTACAACGTCACTGGTATCGACCAATTTATCTTCAAATGCTGCAGCCAAGGCCATTAATTTAAATGTAGAACCCGGTTCATGACTTTCTCCAACCGCATAATTCAATCGTTCATAATACACCCCTTTAGAACTACGGCCCAAATTAGAAATGGCTTTAATTTCACCTGTTTTGGTTTCCATAACCACCACACAGCCGTGATCGGCCTTATACTTATCCAATTGCTCCAAAAGGGCATGATGCGCGATATCCTGAATATTGACATCAATGGTGGTATAAATATCATAACCATCCTGAGGCTCTATTTGATTATAATCGGTTAACGGCTTCCATTTATCCTTACCTATCTTTTGTTTCCAGCGCTTTCCATCAACACCACGTAAATATTTTACGCCAAAAGCGCCATCGATACCTGGTCTGGTCACATTCCCATAATCATCAATATGCTCATATCCAATGGTTCTTCTGGCAATGCTTCCCATGGGAAACTCACGTTTCGTATTTTGCTCCACAATCAACCCTCCCGGTATGGCTCCTTTATTTAATAACGGGAATCCTCTAAAACGTAAATAATCTGAATAGCCAATGTTTCTGGCCAACAGAAGGTATTGATCTTTATTAATCCGTGCTTTTCTTATCAGTTTGTCATAATCCGCAGATGGTCTACCGAAGTATCCGGACAACGAGTCGCATAGTCCTTTGATTTGGTCCTCAAAAAGTTTGTTCGAAGACACTACGGCATCTATAGCAATGTTATACTTTGGAATGGATGTGGCCAACAAACTGCCATCATCGGCATAAACATTACCTCGATTTGCCGGAATGGTGACATTCTTAACGGCTTGTTTTTCAACCAAGCTTTTATATTTATCACCTTGCAGGAATTGTAGGCTCACCAACTTAAACACGACAGCAAGGCCGAAGACGAACATACATCCTGCCACAAAATACAATCGGTTTAATATGTTTTTCTCGTTTACTGCCAATTTATAACGCTACTTTTGAGATTTTACTTTTATTTTTTTCGGTGGAATTACAGACGGCCCCAGCCCCTTTTCCTTCATTTTTAAAGCCACTGCCGATTCCATTTTAAGCTGCATGAGTCGGGAACGACCATCCAAAAACCTAGACCGTAATTCTTTTACTTCATTATTTAATCGTGCAATTTCATATACTTTTTTATCTGCACTGTGAGAACTTGCAATCATGACGATAGCCAGAACCGATAAGAAAATGATGAATCTCCAATTTTTAAAAGAGTCATCACTGATCAAAAAAGTCCCTTTTAATATGCTATACATGTTTTTCTTCATTCCTTGTCTTTAAGGTATGCCCAGACCAACTTTTAAGGTCTGAGTAAATTAGGTCTTGCTTAACGTCCCCATACCATCCAATTATTTGGAATCTCTCCTGGGGCCATTTTGACTGATCATCTATATCTTCTCCGCAATACGAAGTTTGGCACTTCTTGCCCTGTTATTCAATGCTATTTCTTCCTTTGTTGGCACAATAAGTCCATTAACTTTTTTAAGTGGCACATCAAAATTTCCAAAAACATCTCGCTCAGGCTCCCCTTCAAACATGCCATTTCTTATAAATCGTTTCACCAATCTATCTTCCAGAGAGTGATAAGAAATAAAACTTAATCGGCCTCCTTCTTTTAACAACTCCGGCAGTTGCTGTAAAAACTCCTTTAAGGCTTCAACCTCCTGATTAACCTCTATACGAATGGCCTGATAGATTTGTGCCAACACCTTATTTTCATGTTTTGGCGGCAAAAACTTTTTTAATACTGTCTTCAATTGGTTACTGGTTACAATGGGCTTTTGTTCCCTCGATTCAACAATCACCCTTGCCATGGCTGGTGCAGCTCGTAATTCACCATACCGAAAAAACACTTGTTTTAAACGCTCCTCATCATATTCATTAACCACATGGTAAGCAGATAGTTTATGGTGCTGGTTCATCCGCATGTCCAAATTGGCTTCAAATCGGGTTGAAAATCCTCTTTCTGCCACATCGAACTGATGGGAAGACACCCCAAAATCGGCTAAAACTCCATCTACTTGTTTTACGCCATGAAACCGCAAGAAGCGCTTTACATACCTAAAATTTTCATTTATGAAGGTAAAGCGATCGTCATCGATTATATTTTTAAGAACGTCCTGATCTTGATCAAAAGCATACAGCCGGCCTTCAGGCCCCAACCGCTTCAATATTTCTTTACTGTGTCCCCCTCCGCCAAAGGTGACATCTACATAAATACCATCAGACTTAATATTTAACCCGTCAACGGTTTCCTTTAATAGCACTGGATTATGATAAGCCATGATCATCATCATCTTGTCCCATTACCTCCTCAGCCAAATCGGCAAAGTCTAAAGCAGCATCACTTATAACCTGTTCATATAAATCCTTGTCCCATATTTCAACAATATGTATTGCAGAAGCCACCACAATATGCTTTGAAATATTTGCAAAAACCGTTAAATCCTTGGGTATTAATAATCGGCCGTTGAGATCCACTTCAACCATTTTGACCCCTGCAGTAAACCGACGGATAAAATCGTTGTTCTTTTTTTTAAACCTGTTAAGCTTATTAACCTTCTGCATTACGTTTTGCCACTCTTGCATGGGATATAGCTCCAGACACTTTTGAAAAACGGAACGACGCAATACAAACCCATCCTGCAATACTGGTGAAAGTTGCTTTTTCAACGCAGCAGGCATCATCAATCGACCTTTTGCATCGACTTTACATTCGTATGTACCAATTAATGAGTCCAATTAGGTTGGTTAGTTTTTTGGTGTTTAAGTTTCAAATATATTGAAAATTTTACCACATTTTACCACTTTATACCACTTTGTTAATAAATTTTTATCAAAAAAGGACGTAATCCGGTTTTAAAACCAACCCCAATATCCTTTTAGGGGCAGTATCAAATGTTTAAGAGCAAGGGGGAAATCTAATCTATGGTTAACGACTTAAGACGGGCAAATTTTTTTTGATAATCAATTAAAATGATTGTAATATGAATGATTTAATTATATTTGTTTTTAACGCAATGACCAACTGAATTAATGACGCATCATTTAAAAAAGGAAAAAAATTACCGTTATATTGAAGTAGGTGAAGGCACTCCCATTATTGTGCTTCATGGGCTTATGGGGGGCTTGAGTAACTTTAGTTCTGTATTGGATTTTTTTAGTGCTAATAATTATAAAGTTATTATTCCCGAACTTCCCATTTACACGATGTCCTTATTGAAAACCAATGTAAAGAGTTTCGCTAAATACCTGCATGAATTCATAGATTTCAAGGGTTTTAAGGAAGTTATTCTGCTCGGTAATTCACTGGGTGGACATATTGGTCTTTACCATACCAAGCATTACCCTGACAAGGTGAAGGCCCTTGTTATTACAGGTAGTTCCGGACTTTACGAAAGTGCTATGGGTGGCGGTTACACCAAACGGAGTGACTACGAAGTGATTAAGAAAAAGGCTCAAGAAGTATTTTACGATCCTGCTATAGCCACCAAGGAGATTGTTGACGAAGTTTATGAAACCGTTAATGATCGAAATAAACTCATAAAAACTCTCGCTATTGCCAAAAGTGCCATACGTCATAATATGGCAAAAGATTTACCTAAAATGTATACCCCAACCTGTATCATTTGGGGTAAAAATGACAGTGTAACTCCACCGGAGGTAGCACAAGAATTCAATGATCTCTTACCGGATTCCGATTTGTTTTGGATTGACAAATGTGGTCATGCTGCCATGATGGAGCATCCTGATGAATTCAATCAAATTTTGATTGGGTGGCTTCAGCAAAAGGGATTTTAGAAAAATCCGGAATCCAAGTAAAATATCAGGAATACGATTGTTAAATTTCAAACCTTGTTTCAGGATAGGTAGCGCTTGAATCTTGGTCTTTGAACATGGAATCATTATCACGATGCATATAAAATCGGCCGAATTTATAATGAGTAACTCCAATGTGGCAAAATGCCCTAAAAGCATGCTCCCTGAGTATGCATTTATTGGCAGAAGCAATGTGGGTAAGTCATCACTCATCAATATGATAACGGGTAGAAAGAGTTTGGCAAAAACGTCCGGTCGTCCGGGAAAAACTCAGCTCATCAATCATTTCTTGATCAATAAAAATTGGCATTTGGTAGATTTACCGGGTTACGGTTACGCACGAGTCTCCAAATCGGCAAAAAAAACATTTCAAAAGTTTATTACCGAATATCTTGCCTTGCGTGAGCAATTGGTCTCCGCCTTTGTGCTAGTGGATATACGTCACCAACCCCAAACTATAGATTTGGAATTTATGCAATGGCTCGGTGAAAATAATGTTCCCTTTTCCATCATATTTACCAAAGCCGACAAATTAAAGCCCAATGCCATTAAAAGACATGTCGAGGATTACCAAAATGTACTTTTAGAAACTTGGGAAACCATGCCCAATTACTTTATTACCTCGTCATCAATGAGTATGGGTAAAGAGGAGCTATTACATTATATTGATGAACTCAATGTAAATATGGAGCGCATTTAACCATACAATGGAAATGGATAATGGATAGACGACACATTGCAAAACGCTATTTAAAATACCTCGAAGAAGGTCATATTACCCCGTTAATGGAGTTGTTCGAGGAAGATGGGCTTGTTGAATCTCCTATTTATGGTATTAAAAAGGCTTCGGAATTTTATTCTGAATTATATAATGATACCTCCCGTTCCACCATAAAGCTAAAAGGGATCTTTGAAGAAAATGATTCTCATCGTTTGGCCCTATACTTTACTTATATATGGACCTTGAAAAATAAAGAATCGGTAACTTTTGATGTTGTTGATATTATTGAGTTTAACACCAATAATAAAATCAAAACATTAAAAATAATTTACGACACGGTGGTATCCAGAACTTTGGTGGAACGCCTAAAGGCTTAGATTAAACATATACAAGATCCCCATTCTTAGTATTTTAAAGCCGCTAAAATAAACGCCTTTGTCTGATAAGCGCCTTTTATCAGTTCCAAATAACATTTACCCCTTCACATCCAAAGCATCACGCAAGGCATTTCCCATAAGCATAAATGCCATGACCAAACCCATAATGCACAGACCCGGAATAATAGCCAAATACGGTTTCCCAAGAATAATATAGTTGTAATGGTCTTTAATCATGGCACCCCAACTGGCCATAGGTGGCTGTGCTCCAATACCCAAAAAGCTCAATCCACTTTCTATTAATATGGCTGCTGCAAAATTCGCTGCAGAAATGACAATAACCGGAGCCATAATATTTGGCAAAATATGCTTGGTAATGATCCTGAAATTACTAAATCCTAAGGCTCTTGCAGCGGTAACATATTGCATTTCCTTAACACTCATCATTTGACCCCGCACTACTCTGGCCACTTCCACCCACATGGTTAACCCAACAGCAATAAACACCTGCCAAAAGCCCTTGCCCAGTGCCAAAGTTATGGCAATGACTAACAATAAGGTAGGAATGGACCATGTTACATTGATAATCCACATGATAAAGGCATCTATTTTCCCCCCGAAATAGCCTGCTATACTACCCATAAAAACGCCAATTACCAACGAAATAAATACGGCTATAAACCCTATAGAAAACGATATTCTTGCCCCTACTAAAACGCGACTTAACAGGTCCCTGCCGTATTTATCAGTTCCAAATAAAAACGTTTTCTCTTTAATAAATTGATCAATTGATGCCTTTGGAAACAGGCCTAGACTAATAGATTTTTCAACGCCTTGCAATCCATCAGAGGCATATTCTACATAGGTTAACACCGTGTCTTTAACACTAAAATGGGAAATAGGAACTTCGGTCTCAGCATTCTTTATACCAAAAAAGACTCTATTAAATGCCGTCTGCTCTGTTTTAGATTTGGAGGGGATGGTTAACATGGCTACCTTAAAACCAGGTTTTTTAGAATGGATGGCCAAATGCATCTGGTTGGCGTGTTGTGATTTATCCGGAGCCAATGCATAGGCAAATATCGAAATAAAGCCAACCAGAAGAACTACAAAAAAACTTAAAACGCCCCAAAAGTTTCTTTTAAACTTCTGGAGCGCTAAATGTTTTAACGAGTTTGATCTAGAACCCATACATGAGGTTAATTCTTAATTTTACCCGATGTCGTAACGACTCTTTTAACACCTAAAGAACGATTTAAATCTTCCAAAACATTCAGAGCCTCTTCCACATAAACATCCTGACTCAGACTCTCGTGCCAACGTTCCCGTTTCTCACGTAAATTGGTGGTGTCAGATTCAAATAAGGCACGCTCGTAAGCCAAGGAATTAAAACTTAAATTGGTCTTGTAATCTGCTATGGCATCAAATTTTTTCGATTCCTCCTCGTTTAACTGTAATTGGGCCTTATAAGTCTTATAATTTAAAGAATAAACGGTTTCATCAATTTTACTTTTTACCCATCTCGCATTTTCTTCAATGAGCTTCAATTGTTCATTATTTTTCATACGCGCATTACTATTGCTGATGGCTTTATCGTAATCAAAATAATTATCCCAAACTTTATAATTAGCCGGATCTATTTCATCGTAAGGCAATGGATTATCCTTATCCTTTTCTCCTACTTCAATAAAACTGAAACGGCCAGGAACCATAACATCACTCTTTACCCCTTCTAATTGTACAGAACCACCATTTATTCTATAATATTTTTGAGTTGTTAAAGCCAACGCTCCTAAATCCCCTTGAGAACTATTCCGAAGAATATTATTAAGGTTTATCACATTTTGTACGGTCCCTTTACCATAGGTTTGTTTACTGCCAATTATGATCGCCCTTTTGTAATCTTGCATAGCGGCGGCCATAATTTCGGAGGCTGAGGCTGATATTTCATTAACTAAAATTACTAATGGGCCATCCCATACAACAGACCGATCCCTATCGCTAAGCACTTCCTTAGATTTCCCTGAGGACCGTACTTGTACCACGGGGCCATCTTTAATAAACAGACCGGCCATATCCACAACGGCCGGTAATGAACCACCACCGTTATTTCTTAAATCTAATACAAGCCCCTCCATCCCTTCAGCTTTAAGTCGTTCTATCTCCAACTTAACATCCTTGGCTGCATTCAGAGTTTTATAATCTTGAAAATCAACGTAAAAAGAAGGTAAATTAATCACTCCAAATTTCTGATTGTCCTTTTCAACTATAGAGGCTTTAGCGTACGTCTCACCCAGCTCTATAATATCCCTTACAAGAACCACATCCTTTATGGTACCATCTATTTTTTTTATGGTAAGGGTCACCTTGGTGCCCTTGGGGCCCTTTATATATTTAATAGCATCATTAATACGCATGCCCACAATATTAACAGGGACATCTTCATCTTCCTGTTTTACCTTTAAAATAACATCTTCAACTTCCAATTCGTTACTTCTCCATGCCGGTCCCCCAGAGATGAGTTCAACTATTTTAATATAATCCATGCGTTTTTGTAATCGCGCTCCAATACCCTCGAGTTTTCCTGACATACGCTCATCAAAATTCTCCTTATTTTTTGGGGCCAAGTAATAGGTATGGGGATCAAACTCACTCACAATGGCATCCACATAAAGCGAAAACCATTCTTCGCGGGTTAAATCATCTATGTTGTCATTAAAATAAATTTCTATGGAATTTAAAGTCGCCTCTCGTGCTTCCTTTTCAATTTCTATTTCTGTTTTCATCACATGGGATGGATCTCTATCCTTGGCCGCTTTTTCATCCATGATCAAATCGTCATAATTGGTAAGCGTGGAAAATTTGAGTTGTTTTCTCCACCGCTCCCTCATCTGCTTTTTGTTTTTCACATAGTTCACCTTGTCATAATTGGTCTCAAAGGTTTCATCAATGGTGTAATCAAATGGTTTAGAAAGTACGTCTTTGTAAATTTCCCGAGCCTCTTCGATTCGCTGCAATAACCGCTCGTGCACCACATTAAAAAAAGTGACGTCAACCGCTTTTATTTGATCGTCCAAACTCCATTTATACCTTTCAAAATCCTTTATATCAGAATCATAGAAGTAACGCTTAACAGGATCGATAGTTTCAAGGTAATCGTCAAATAATGCTACCGAAAAGTCATCGTTTATCTCAATCGGGTCAAAATGACCCTGTTCCAAAACATAGCTAATAATACGAACCAGCAACTTATCCTTATCCGTATCGTCAAAAGTTTTGGCAGTAAAACTACAGGAAGCAAATGCCAGTAATAATACCAGCAATAAAACCTTATAATTCCTCTTCATCATTTTTTTCATCATTTTAAATGTCTCTTTTAATAAAAAGCTGCAATATATTTTCCACTAAAATAAAGAAAAAACTATGCCAACTGGGTTTATTGCCGCTAATTTTTTGTTAAACCAAAGAAATAAAGTGTTTACATAGGAATTTATGTATTTTAGCGTTGTTAAAATTAACATGAATGAGCAAAAAGCCCTTAATTTTAGTCACTAACGACGATGGTATAAATGCCAGTGGGATACGCACCTTAATTGCCATCATGAAAACCATAGGTGATGTTATTGTGGTAGCTCCGGACAGTCCACAAAGTGGTATGGGGCATGCCATTACCTTAGATTCTACACTTTATGCCGAAGAGCTTACATTTAAGAAAGGTACACATAAGGAATATAGCTGCTCCGGAACCCCTGCAGATTGTGTAAAGTTGGCGATAAGACAACTTACGGATAGAACTCCAGATTTATGCGTATCTGGAATTAATCATGGGTCGAATTCATCCATCAATGTGATCTATTCCGGAACCATGAGTGCAGCCATTGAAGCCGGTATTGAAGGCATTCCTGCCATTGGGTTTTCCTTGTTAAACTATAAATGGAATGCCAAGTTTGATGCCTGTGAGCCCTATGTAAAAACCATCACGGAAAATGTTCTGGCTAACGGCTTACCTAATGGTGTCGTATTAAATGTAAACATCCCCGATATACAGGGCATTGACATCAGGGGAATTAAAATTTGCAGACAAGCCAGGGCCAACTGGGTAGAAGAATTTGATAAGCGCATCAACCCTCAGGGCAAGGATTATTATTGGTTAACCGGTAAGTTTGTTAACTTGGATGAAGGCGAAGATACTGATGAATGGGCCTTAGCTAATAATTTCGTTTCGGTGGTTCCCGTTCAATTCGATTTGACAGCCCATCACTACATTAATAACCTAAAAAATTGGAATTTTTAACCATAACCGCATTGAATTATAGATGAAGAAAGATATTTTTATTGGCATTATTGTTGGACTTATTGCAAATGCAATGGGGCTCTTTTTTGCAGCCACATTACTTGGTCAGGGAGATGATTTTACCAAAGTCGTTAGAGCTGCAGCACAAGAAGGCTTTTTAGGAAAACTGATTAGTTTGGGTGCGATTTTGAACCTCATCGCTTTTTTTATTTTTATTAGAAAAAAACAGGATTATCGCGCCCGCGGTGTATTGCTCATCACCGTTTTTATCGCTGTTTTTACGTTTATTTTTAAATTATTTTAATGAATCTAAAAATAAGAGTGCCGTAATATCCTTTGCGAAAAAAGGTTTCAAGTGCACTCGACCGGACAGAATAAATGAGATACTACATTATAGCTGGTGAAGCATCGGGAGACTTACATGGCTCAAACCTTATGAAGGCCTTACGTAAAAAGGACGTTAATGCCGATATTAGGTTTTGGGGAGGTGATCTTATGGCAGCTGCCGGTGGCCATATGGTGAAACATTATAAAGAACGTTCCTTTATGGGTTTTATTGAAGTTCTAAAAAATTTACCAAAAATATTCAATGACATCGCCCTTTGCAAAAAAGACATCACCAATTACCAACCGGATGTTATTATTTTTATCGACAATTCCGGTTTTAACCTAAGGATTGCCAAATGGGCCAGAAAACAGAGATACCGAACTAACTACTATATTTCGCCACAGGTATGGGCCTCTAGAGCCCAAAGAGTACAAGCCATTAAGCGTGATATTGATGCGATGTACGTTATACTTCCTTTTGAAAAAGCGTTCTATAAATCTTATAATTATGAGGTTACCTTTGTGGGCCACCCCCTGATTGATGCGATTTCCGAAAGACCGGTTATAGACGAATATGAGTTTAGAAGAAAACATTTGCTAAGTGATAAGCCTATTATTGCTTTACTTCCCGGGAGCAGAAAACAGGAAATTACTAAAACACTTTCTGTTATGCTCAGTGTAATTGACCATTATCCGAATTATCAATTTGTCATTGCCGGAGCACCGAGTCAGGATTTTGAGTTTTATAAACCTTATATTACCAATCCCAATGTCAATTTTGTAGATAATAAAACCTACGACCTGTTGAGCATGTCCATGGCGGCATTGGTAACTTCGGGCACGGCCACTTTGGAAACGGCCTTGTTTAAAGTACCACAAGTGGTTTGCTATAAAGGAAGTAATATATCCTATCAAATTGCCAAACGTATTATTACCTTGAAATACATTTCTTTGGTGAATTTAATTATGGACAAAAAGGTGGTTACGGAACTCATACAAAACGATTTTAACCCCGGTCGGCTAAAAAAGGAATTAGACCTTATTTTAGATGATCATGAACGTACAAAGTTATTTTTGAATTATTACGAATTAGAAAAAAAACTGGGCGGTAAAGGAGCAAGTGAGAAAACCGCCGATTTAATTTTTAAATCCCTTCAATCCATCGGTAAGTAATGCGAATATTTTTGATTCTTTTTATCCTCATGACTTGTTATACAAGTTGTAAGTCCACAAAGCGTGCTAAGGGTTCGAAATCAAAAACTTCAAAAACAATACCTGAATATTCTGAATCCGATCCATACAATAACGCTTCAAATTCACTTAAGGTCTTTACATTACAGGACCGCATTACCGATTACGCCAAAACGTTTGTAGGAGTTAAATACAAATGGGGTGGTACTACAAAATCAGGTATGGATTGTTCCGGTTTGGTATTTGAATCGTTTAGAGAACACCGCATTTTTTTACCACGAATTTCCAGGGATATGGCCAAAAAAGGCCTGAGAATAGACCGTAGTCAAGTTGAAAAAGGAGATTTACTTTTTTTTAAAACAGGTAAAAGTAGACGTCAGGCCATCAATCATGTGGGATTGGTGGTTGAAGTTTCTCAAAGTGATATCGCGTTTATTCACTCCACTACAAAAAAAGGTGTTATGATTTCCCGTCTTTCCGACCACTATTGGTATTCCGCTTTTATTGAAGCACGACGGTATCTTTAACAGCATGCTCCGCTCCCAATAAATAAGATACCATATTTGAAAGTAATTACATCGTAATTTATAGGCTATTTCTTATATTTATGCCGTATGATTGCCTTAAACTTTACGGTAATAAAACTTACCCTATGCCTGATTCTAGGTATTTTGGTTGGCTATTTTTATCCTTTTGAATGTACTACCCTTATCCTCATTACCATTTTTCTCCTAACGGGTTTGTTCATCTTTCACTTAATGTCGAACAAACCCTTTAAAACGACATTTTGGTTTGGTTGTTTTAGCTATATGGCATTCATTGTTATAGGTATGTTAACCGTGTTTAGCCATGATCAAAAGCAATTTACAAATCACTATTCCCATCATATTGAACCCACTGAAAATGTACATGCGGCCCTTACATTTACAATTCATGAAGCTTTAAAATCGAGTACATCTTACGACAGGTATGTTATTCGTACTTCTCGAATTAACGCAAAAACCGTCAATGGTAAACTCCTGTTACATATTAAAAAAGATACCTTAAGCCACCCCTTGAATGTAGATGAGCAATACCGGGCTATGGTACAAATTAAGGCTGTAACGCCTCCCCTAAATCCAAATCAATTTGATTATAAGGCCTATTTGGCCAGGCAATACATCTATCATCAAATCTTTACGGAATCTCAAAAATTAGTTAACGTTAAACCAGGCGGGCATTCTATTTTTGGTCTGGCCGATATGGTTAGACGTTACCTGAACTCGAAACTGAACCATTACCATTTTAAACCCGACGAACGCGCCATCATCAACGCCTTGCTTTTGGGGCAGCGTCAGTATATAAGCGATGACGTTTACTCCCATTATGCTCATGCAGGCGTCATCCACATTCTTGCTGTATCGGGGCTGCATATTGGAATATTACTGCTCATTTTTAGTTACATCCTTAACCCCTTGGAACGCCTAAAATATGGTAAAACAATTAAAGTTGTTTTGCTCTTAGGCTTACTGTGGAGCTTTGCCATTATCACCGGTCTTTCAGCTTCAGTAACAAGGGCCGTAACCATGTTTAGCCTTGTTGCCATAGCCTCAAACCTCAAGCGTCCAACAAACATTTATAATACCCTAACCGTTAGTATGTTTATCCTGCTTCTATGGAAACCGATGGCCTTATTCGATGTGGGCTTCCAATTGAGTTATTTGGCTGTTTTTTCCATTGTATCCCTGGATCCCATGTTCTATAAACTGTTCCAATCTAAATATTGGATTGTGGATAAACTATGGCACACCTTTACAATTACCATGGCCGCTCAATTGGGAATCCTCCCGGTAAGCTTATATTACTTCCACCAATTTCCCGGTTTATTTTTTATGTCCAACCTGGTTATTGTTCCTGTTTTAGGTTTGATTTTAGGGCTGGGATTACTAACTATGGCGTTGTCCATTTTTAATGCCCTACCCCATGGACTTGCCCATGGTTATGGTTCTATCATATCTACTATGAATGATTTTGTGGATTGGATAGCAAAACAGGATTCATTTTTGTTTACGGACATTCCTTTTAACGGGTTATATGTTCTGGCAAGCTATTTTTTTATTACAGCCCTGGTGTGTTTTCGTTTTAAATCACTTTATTTCTGTCTTAAAATGATATTATGTGGTCTGCTTTTTACACAAATCGCAGTCATGATAACAGCATACCGTGCACCCCATAACACCTTGATCATATTTAACAAAAGCAGGTATACTTTAATTGGCCATGTTACCGCTAACCACATGAAGGTGGCCCAGAACCTGAATCAAGGGCATTCTGCTTCCATCAAAACCATAAAAGACTATGCCTTGGGTAACCACATCAAAACTATTGAAAACGAATCCTTAAAATCTGTTTATGTATTGGATAAAACATCTCTTTTAATTGTAGATAGCCTATGTGTTTACAACGTGAAATCTTTCCGCCCGGATTATGTTCTATTACGTGGGTCTCCAAAACTTAATGTCAATCGTTTGATCGATTCTCTTAGACCCAAACTAATCATAGCAGATGGCAGTAATTTTAAATCGTATGTTTTACAATGGAAATCCGTTTGTGAGCAAAGAAAACTCCCCTTCCATTATACCGGCGAAAGGGGAGCTTTTATTATTAATTATTAGTCCTGTAAAGATCTAAAACTCCGGATTAAAAGCCTTATAATAGGCGTTAAACTTCTCCTGAGTATCTAGTGCCCTATGATCGTCGTTTTTAAACATTTTCAAATACAATTCCAATTGAGTTGGTGTTTTATAGCCTCTTATGGGGGCAATCATATTTGCTTCTTCATCAAAAAACACAATGGTGGGATAGGCACTAACCTGTAAATATCCGGTTAATTGATGCGCTGCATTACGCCTGTTGGCATTGGCCGGATTGTAATTAGGATTTTCAAAGGTTTTATTATCAAAGGTCACCACCTCATTACCTTCGCCATTAAACTTTACAGCATAATAATGTTTGTTCACATAATCCACAACGTCCTTATTTTGAAAGGTGTTTTTATCTAACATTTTACAGGGGCCACACCAATTGGTATACACATCCATCATTATTTTTTTTGGCGTTTTCTTTTGAAGTGCCAGAGCGTTGTCCAAGGATAACCAATTAATTTCCTGTGCTATCCCCTTCAAGGACATTGCACTCAGAATCAGTAGTATAATTTTTAATTTCATTCTATTTTTGTATAAAATTATTGGCAACGGTTAACCATTCCTGAGCTCCGCCACGAACATAACCGGTTTTACCTAAACTATTCAAATTCATTTTGCCATCCGCTTTCTTCTCCGGGTTCACAAAGAATACGGTCGGGTATCCTCTCACATTAAAAATTTGCTGCAATTGGTAATTTTGAACCTTAACGGATTGCTCCTGGGCGGTTCGCCTTGGAAAGTCCAGTTCCATTAAAACCACATTATCTTTCGCCCATGATTCGAAATCTTGGGTTTGAAATACTTCTTTTTGGAGCCTTTTACACCAACCACACCAATCCGATCCCGTAAAAAACATGAGTACAGGCTTGCTTTCTCTAATCGCAATTTCGGACGCCTTTTTCATATCAGTATGCCATATTAATTCCTGGCCAACACTAAAGAATGACACAAAAATAATAAACATAATCGAAAGCACAATTCTTCTCATATTTCCATCTTTTTTATTGCAAAAATCTTTAATCTATTCGCAAAATCCATACCTAACTTACAAAAAAAGCCCTTAAACAAGAGCTTTTTGAGTTTACTTTAACGTTTTTTTCGATTAACGTACCCCGTGCATGAGCTTTTTGATTACCGGATATAAAATAGCCGACAATACTGCCAGGGCCAGAGATACTCCAGTAAGAATCCAGAAAAAATAACTTATGCCATGCTCCTGGGCAATACTCTCGGAAGATTCGGCGAACATGCCTGCCAATTTCATCCCTATGGCAATCGCTAAGTACCAAATGCCAAACATGGTCGCAATCATTCTCGGGGGAACTAATTTACTAACATAGGACAAGCCTACCGGTGAGATACAAAGTTCACCCATGGTGTGAAATAAATAAACCAATATGAGCCATACCATACTAACCTGGGCCGTTTTTGCCCCGGGTTCAATACCGCCGGCACCAAAAGCCACGCAGGCCATACCTAATCCCAAAAGGCCCATTCCAATGGCCCATTTCATATTGGCATTAGGATTGTACTTACTCTCCCACCATTTGGAAAATAAAGGGGCTAAGGTGATTATAAATAACGAATTCAATACAGAAAACCACGAGGCAGGCACCTCGGTTTGTTCCTTTTGAAATTCTGTAGACAGCATCCATAGGGCAATACCCCAAACAATGAGAAAACTTAAGGATAAGAACATATTGGATAAGGCATATTTGGCAAAAGTCTTTTTAAACAGCATGACCAACACCCAGGTAATAACACCCAAAGGGATTATCGTCATTAAGGAATTCGCAATTTTAAAGGTTAATCCCGCTCCTCCCAACAACGTGCGCTGTGTATAGTCTCTGGCGAAAACCGTTAAGGAACTTGGGGATTGTTCAAAAATGGCCCAAAAAAACATGGTAACAAAAGCAAAAAATATAATAGCTAACATTTTCTCCTTGGTTGTTTTTACATATTTGGGAATTCTAATTATCAGTAAAAGGACAAATAAAGCTAAAGCAAATAAAATGGTTATGGTAGATCCCGATAATCCGAACATTTCAAAATTAAACAGATTGTATTGGCCTTCAGATATCTTGGATATGGGATCATTTAAAATCCAGGCTAAACCAAGTACAGCGGCTACAACAATCATGAGTCTTTGTACAGATGTAAACGGGTTCCTTTGGTCTTCCGATTCAGGATCCGGTGACGTATCCATAACGATGTCCAGGACATCTTCGTTTTTCTTTTTAGGTTTCAGTGCAATAGTCCCGAAAATACCTTGGGCAAACCAAAACTGCAACAGCCCGAACAGCATGAATATTCCGGCAATTCCAAAGCCCCAGGACCATCCGACTTTTTCTCCAAGGTAACCACATAATAAAATACCCAGAAAGGCTCCTGCGTTAACACCCATATAAAAAATAGTATAAGCCCCATCCTTTTTCTCCGGCTTTTCCTTGTACATTTCAGAAATTATGGAGGTCATATTGGGCTTAAAAAACCCACTGCCAAAAACCAAAAGTGTTAACCCAGAATAAATGAAGAATGTCGTTTCAAGGGCCATACAAGCATGTCCTAAAGTCATTAACAAGGCGCCCAGTACCACAGACTTTCTAATGCCTATCACATTATCGGCAAAATACCCCCCTAACATGGTGGATAAATAGACCAAAGAGGTATAGGTTCCAAAAATAGCGTAGGCCCATTCTTTAGGCCAACCCCATCCCCCTTCCCCCATAATGGAGGCCGTGAAGAATAATATGAGCAGGGCCCGCATCCCATAATAGGAGAAACGCTCCCACATTTCCGTAAAGAACAGCACAAATAAGCCTGCAGGGTGTCCCAGGACTTTATCCTTAAAAAGATTTTCTACATCTGTAGTCATAGATCATAAATATTAGTTAGTATCGGCCAATTCAAAACCTTCAGTTTCTTCGACATAATGCATCTCTCTTTCATCATCTTCGGCATTATGGGTTAAATATTCTAATTTCTTTCTTAAAACCAATATTAACGATCCAAAGACAACACAAAATACAGCAATTCCGGTAAATACGGTAAACTCACCGACACCTTCTGCCGACTCACCCAACAATCCTGCCAATTTGTTTCCAAAACCGGTCATTGCAAAATAAATCCCCATCATTAAGGAGGCATATTTAACCGGAGCTAATTTGGTAATATAGGATAAGGCCACCGGAGATATGCACAATTCTCCAACCGTATGAAACAGATACGCCAGCACCAACCAATACATGGCCGAAGAACCTGTATTATTGAATTCTGAAGCAGCAGCAGACATAAAGAAAAAACCGGTACCCATAATAATCAATCCAAGGATCATTTTAAATAAAGAGGTAGCGACTTTCCCTTTTAGTTTCCGCTTTGCCCAATAAGCGGCAACCGAAGTTCCTAAAAATATGATAAACATAGCATTTAAGGATTGAAACCAGGACGCCGGTATTTCCCAACCCAATAACATTCTATTGGTATTCTCTTTGGCATAAATATTCATCAATCCACCGGCTTGTTCAAATGCTCCCCAAAAAACAATAACCAATAAAAAAGAAATCATTAGGACCACAATCCTATCTTTCTCAATCTTGGTTAACGGTTTTTTCATGAGGTCCTTATCTTCTTCATTCATGGAGGTTCCTAAATAATTACCGACATGCCTTAAATATTTTTGACCAACAACATACTGTATCAATCCTAAAGCCATCCCTATTCCGGCAAGCCCAAAGCCATAATGCCAACCATGCACCTCCCCAACATAACCTACAATTAAACTTGATAAAAAAGCACCGACATTTATTCCAATATAAAATATAGTAAACCCTTTATCCCTTCTAATGTCTCCTTGTTTATACAAGCCCCCTACCATGGTGGAGATATTTGGCTTCAGCATCCCGACACCCGCAATAATTAACCCTAAACCTGAATAAAAAGCCCACATTTGTTCCACCGCCAGAATACTATGGCCGGCCACTAACAGTATCCCTCCGTAAAGCACCGATTTTTTCTGACCTAAAAACTTGTCAGCGATCCAACCTCCCGGTATAGACATCACATATACGAGCATGGTATACCAACCATAAAGTGCTAAAGCTTCTCCATTAGACCATCCCAGACCCGCATTAGAATCGGTTGTCGATTGAACGAGATAAAGTACTAATATGGCACGCATCCCATAATAGGAGAAACGCTCCCACATTTCAGTAAAAAATAATACATAGAGCCCTACCGGATGTCCAAAAAGTTCTTTAACATGAGGTTGTTTAATATTTGCCATAAAATGTTGTTATTAGTTAATTATCCTTTAAGTTCTTGTTTCTCTTTTACTTTTTCCTGCTCTTGTTGTTCTCGCTTATCGCCCAGTTTTTCATGAATGAATCTCGTCATCTTTTTATACAAATGCAATCTGGTATTTCCGCCATAGATCCCATGATTATCATCCGGATAGACGGCCCAATCAAACGGTTTATCAGCCTGAATTAAGGCTTCTGCCAAACGCATGGTATTTTGTAAGTGGACGTTATCGTCTGCCGATCCATGTATCAATAAAAAATCTCCTTTAAGTTTATCGATGTGATTTAAGGGGGAGTTATCATCATAGCCATCCGGATTTTCCTGAGGTGTGGTCATATACCGTTCGGTGTATATGGTATCATAAAACCGCCAACTGGTAACCGGTGCAACGGCTATGGCCATTTTAAATACATCATTCCCCTTAAACAGACAATTACTGCTCATAAACCCCCCATAGCTCCAACCCCAGATTCCAATCCTACTCGCATCGATATAGGGCAATTCCCCAAGGTATTTTGCGGCGGCTATTTGATCTTCTACCTCATACTTCCCCAATTCGTTCTGTGTTACTTTTTTAAATGCTGCGCCTTTAAATCCCGTACCACGGCCGTCTACACATGCAATAACATAACCCTCCTGAGCCAAATGCTGAAACCAATAATCGTTGGGTTCATTCCAATGGTTCACTACTTCCTGGGAACCGGGCCCCGAATACTGGTACATTAACAAAGGATATTGCTTATTCGGATCAAAATCGTGGGGTTTAATCATCCACATATTCAAATCGTTCCCATTAATAGGTATCGTACTAAATTCCTTCCTCGAGGTTTTATAATCTGAAAGCTTTTGCGTCAATACATCATTATCTTGAATGCTCTTAATGACGTTCCCGGAGGCAGCGCTGTTAAGGGTATACTCCGGTGGTGTTGTAGCACTGGAAAACGAATTGATGAAATAGGAAAAGTCAGCACTGAACGAGGCGCTATTGGTACCTTCACTTTTTGTTAATCGCGTCTTATCGCGACCGTTTAATTTTATGGCATAAACATCCCTGTTGATGGAGCCATTTTCTACAGACTGATAAAAAATGGTGTTGGTCATCTCATCATAACCGTAATAATTGGTGACTTCCCATTTTCCATTGGTGACCTGATTAATCAATTTTCCTGTAGGATCGTAATGGTAAATATGGTTATATCCGTCCTTTTCACTGGTCCAAATAAAACTGTGGTCCTTTAAAAAGGTAAGGTTATCGGTAACAGAAACATAGGCTGTATCGGTTTCGGACAGCACCAATTTAGCGGTATCGTTTTTTGTATCAATAAACCATAAATCCAATTCATTTTGATGCCGGTTCATAAATTGTGCACTTAACACATCTGGTTTATGGGTCCATTGTAAGCGTGGTATGTAAAAATCATGATAGGGTTTATCCACTTGCACTTCCTTAGTCATTGCTTTTTTAACATCATAGATATGAAGGGACACTTCAGAATTGGCCTCCCCGGCTTTGGGATACTTAAACACCTGTTGATCCGGATAAAGCCCTGTGCCATAAATATCCATTGAAATTTCGGGAACCTTGGATTCATCAAAGCGTATAAATGCAATCTTATCACTATCGGCATTCCATTCAAAAGCACGAACAAACGCAAATTCTTCTTCATAAACCCAATCGGTTATGCCATTAATAACGGTATTGAATGCACCGTCATCCGTTATCTGAATGGTCTCCCCTGTTTTCAAATCTTTAAGGTACAGATTATTTTCAAAGCCATAGGCGACCTTATGACCGTCGGGTGAAAAGGTAGGTTCCTGGATTTTATGTTCACTGATTGACCTTATGGAATGATCCATCAAATCGTAAACAAAATAATGCCCTTTTGTGGAGCGTCTGTAAATGGCCTCTTCTTTGGTGGCCAGCATCACCTTCGACTCATCGTCACTAAAGGCGTAGTCTGTAAAATACGACAATTCATCAATATCTATGGAACTCACCAGGGTTTGAACCTTGCTTAAGGTCTTGTAATCATAAACATCTATAGCAGTACTGCGCGTGGCCCGATCAAAATGAAGCACCGTGTATTGCTGCCCATTTTTCATGGAATGCAGAACATCCATTCCTTTAGTTATAAAGGCGCCATGCCATAGCTCTTCCAGGGTAATGGACTTCTGTTGTGCCGACAAAAGGGTTGTTAAAAAAAGGCAAACAACCAGGGAAAATTTAAGATGCTTCATCCGTAAGTAACTGGTCTTTATTAAGTTCAATGATCACCATGATCCTGCTTTTTCAAGGTGATGGAAATTACAAATCATTTGTAAATTGACAAAAAAACTATTTTTTTCTTAAAATGAGGTCAAGTTTACTAAAAATTATGCAAAATCCTAAATTATTAACACTTTAATAACCCGACCAACTTTGGGATATTCAATATTCACCACAAGAGTAGTATCTTTGCAATGAAATCGCATTATTTATGAGCAAATCTATTTCAGGCTTTTCAAAATTATCCAAAGCAAAAAAAATTGATTGGATTGTCACCACCTATTTTTCAAATTCCGAAGAAGCCAGAACCATCATAGAACAGTATTGGAATACCGATGCGAAAATCCAACAACTCCATGACGAGTTTATTGAAAACACGATAACCAACTATTATTTGCCATTGGGTGTCGCTCCCAATTTTCTTATCAACGACAAGCTTTATACCATTCCCATGGTCATTGAGGAAAGTTCGGTTGTAGCGGCCGCCAGCAAGGCGGCCAAGTTTTGGTTGGATCGTGGTGGATTCAAAACGAAAGTCCTTTCTACTACTAAAATTGGCCAGGTCCATTTTATATACCATGGCGACGTCCATAAACTTCGGGCATTTTTTAAGCATATTAAGCCACAACTGTTAAGTGATACGGCCTCCATTACTAAAAATATGGCCGATCGCGGTGGGGGCATACTCGATATTGAATTGCGGGATAAGACCAAGGATAAAAAAGGATACTATCAACTGCACGTATCATTCGAAACCTTAAATGCGATGGGGGCCAATTTTATAAATTCCTGCCTGGAACAGTTTGCCAAAACCCTTAAGGATGGTGCAAAATCCTTCGAATTATTTTCTGATGAAGAAAAGAAAATCGATATCGTCATGAGCATTCTTTCCAATTATGTGCCGGATTGCCTGGTTCGTGCCGAAGTGAGTTGTAAGGTTGAGGACCTGACTGAAAGCGACCTTATTTCCGGAGAAGCCTTTGCCTATAAATTTATACAAGCCGTTAGTATTGCCGAGGTTGAACCCTATCGCGCGGTAACCCACAATAAAGGCATTATGAACGGGATCGATGCGGTTGTTTTGGCTACAGGAAATGATTTTAGGGCTGTTGAGGCGGGCGTGCATGCCTATGCCGCACGACATGGTCGTTATCGCAGCTTAACCCATGCCAAGGTGGAAGATGGGATTTTCCATTTTTGGATAGAAATCCCTTTAGCACTTGGTACGGTAGGAGGCCTTACCAAATTACACCCCCTCGTGAAATTAGCACTGGAACTTTTGCATCATCCTTCGGCCAAAGAGCTTATGCAGATCGTCGCCGTGGCCGGTTTGGCTCAAAATTTTGCAGCTTTGCGTTCCTTGACTACAACTGGCATTCAGAAAGGACATATGAAAATGCACCTCTTGAATATTTTAAATCAATGTGGTGCTAATGAAATGGAGAAACAAACTTTAACCGAATATTTTAAATCCCATACAGTATCACACAGTGCTGTCTCGGAAGCTTTGCATCATTTAAGATCCGGGCCCGGAGTGTCAGGTTGAGTCTGTAAAAATTAGATGAAGACCCGGTTAGGGAATATAAACGCAACTCAATTGAGGCTTCGACAATCCCGGCCTCCAAAAAAAATTAAATAGACCATGCCTAAAGGCTTTGTTTACATATTAGAATGTTCAGATGGCAGCTTTTATACCGGTAGAACGGTGGATTTGGGCAAACGACTAAGAGCACACCAAAGTGGCCGTGGTGCCAATCATACTAGAATAAGGCTTCCCTTGAGATTAGTTTATGTTGAAGCGTTCCAAACCATCGATGATGCCATTTACAGAAAAAAACAAATACAGGGCTGGAACAGGGCAGAAAAAATGACTTTGATAAAAGGTAAACGCAATGCGCTTCCAAAATGGTCGATGACCTATGGAGATAAAGCAGTTCCCAAGACTATGGCCGCTTCGAAGGCCTCAATACCCAATACCGTATCGAGTAATCTGGTATCTCAAACTCTCGAAGAGACCAAGACCTATTACTCCAACGGTAAACTGCTGTTCACGGGAGAATATGTTATTTTGGATGGTGCCAGGGCTTTGGCCCTTCCCACTTCATTAGGTCAATCCTTAACCGTTGCTCCTTTGGACGGGTCACGGCTGGTGTGGACCAGCCTGGATGACCAGGGTAAGGTATGGTATGAAGAGGGGTTCGACATTGAAAAACAAGGGTGGTCCTCTTCGCGCTCTGCGGGTCGGGATACGCACGGTATTGGACTGAGGCTCAGGGAAATTTTGGAAGCCGCCAGATCGCTTAATCCGCATTTTCTTAACGGCAGCCGGGGGTATCGGGTGACCACTCAATTGGCTTTTCCCAAAGATTGGGGATTGGGGACCTCGTCCACCTTAATCAACAATATAGCACAATGGGCACATGTTGACCCCTATCGGCTCCTGGCACTTACTTTTGGTGGCAGCGGATATGATATTGCGTGCGCACAGCACAACTACGCCTTGACCTATCAACTTAAAAACAAAGCCCCTATTGTCACAGCAGTAGACTTCAACCCGTCCTTTAAAGACCGGTTGTATTTTGTATACCTCAACAAAAAGCAAAATAGTCGTGAGGGCATTGCCCACTACAAAAAGGCGAAAACGACATCCCGGGACCTTATCAAAACCATTTCCAACATTACCGAAGCGATGGTCTGTTGCGCTTCGTTTAGCACCTTTCAGGATTTGATGCGGCAGCATGAAGCGATGATTTCAAAAGCCATACAGCAAGTTCCTGTTAAAGTGCGGTTATTTCCAGATTTTAAAGGGGCCGTCAAAAGTTTAGGGGCCTGGGGTGGCGATTTTATTTTAGTGGCCTCAAAGGAGGATCCCGGACCCTATTTTAAGGGGAAGGGCTATCCTACGGTACTCCGCTATTCCGATTTAATATCGGTATAGGGTGGTCTTCAGATCTCCCCATCCCCATTGTAGGTATGTGCACCAAAAAAAAACATGCTCCTTTAGAGAGCATGTCTTATTCATTAATTTAAATATAATATCTTATTGCACCTGGGTTTTGGCCCGGTTATCTTCAATTACGGCAGCCGCCTTTAGGGCGTTATAGACTTTAGTGGTTACTGCTCCGGTTTTACGCTGCTCCACTCTATTGGCAGCAGCTTGATAGTTTTCAAGGGCTACCGCTGGGGTTACCTTGGTCACCTGAATCATATACACCCCTTTTTCACCTTCAATCAAACCGGAAGTCTCACCTTCATCCAACCCAAACGCCGTGCCGACGACTAAGGGTTCCCTGCCGGCTCCCGAAATCGTTGGTGTTTTCATCGTAATGGCCGATGCCGTTCTTACGGTTGTATTTTCGGCTGCAGCCACATCTTCCAATGTGGTTGCGCTAATGCGGTCTTTAATAATTTGGGCTTTCTTTTCTTTACGTATCAAGGGTAACACCGATGCCGAGGCATCCTCAACGGCCATAAGGCCCTTATCGTGCTTCGCCACCAATTGTACAATGGCATAGCCTGAAGAAATGGTGAACCGCTTAATATCACCCACCTTAGACTCATCTTCAAAAGCCCAACGTACAATTTGTCTCTGACTTCCTATTCCCGTGATATTTTCGTCCAGCACCTTAATCCCATTGATAGGGCGAACGGTATACTTACTTTCCGTAGCGACCTCCTGGAAGTCTTTTTTATCCACTTCAACCTCGAATTTCGAGGCATCTCTGAACACCTTATTTATGGTGGCTTCCGAAGGTTCAATCTTTTTAGAAATCGTTCCCACGTTTACCGCTCGTTTTTTGTCCTTCTGACCTTCAATTTCAATAATATGGAATCCAAAAACCGTTTTTACAACGCCGAGATCACCCACTTCGCCTTCAAACTCAAAATCGTTAAATTCCGGGACCATGGTATTGTAGGGATGCCAGTCATAGCGTCCTTCATTTTGAACACTCCCCTGATCTGAAGAGAATTCTTCAACAAACTCAGGGAATTTTGAACGGTCTTTCTTAAGAATAGCAAGTAAACTATCTGCAGTGGCCTTGGCTTCAGCTTCCGTTTGAATGATATCCGGAGCAGCACTTTGGGCACCCAAAAATGGAATTAAAATATGCCTAACCTTGGCGGAATCGGGAATATTTTTTTCTGCAATGAGCTTCGTTAATTTAAATTGACCATCGTGTTTGTAAGGGCCAAAAACTTCACCTACATTCAAGTTGTATATACTATCGGCATAGGGTGTCGGTAAACTGTTTTTAAACACAAAACGTTCCTCATATTTCTCGTTTGACCCTGCAATGGTATTGATATACTGGGCGTGGTTCTTCACTTGAGAAAAGGCAACGATGGTATCTTTTCTTCCCGTGTCATCCACCAGACGTCCATTCAAATACATGTTTAACTCTGCTTTAATGGCTTCTTCATCCTCCAAAGTCGCTTCTTCCTTAAATTCCACATAGCGTATATCCCTGGATTCATCAACTTCATATTGCTTTTTATGGGCTTTTATGTAAGCCGAAATATCAGATTTAGATACCGCAACCGTACTATCGGGAATAGCCGTATAAGGCACTTGTACATATTTAATATCTACTTTATGTCCTTCCAGGTTATGGTCTAACTCTCCTTCAGCAAGGGTTCCTGTTAGTCCTGCTTTTACCAGGTTATAATAATTTTGCTGCAAAGCGTTTGTCGCTAAGCTTTGTTCGTAATTGGTCCAGTCGGAATAGGTAATGGGTTGCCCATTAAAAAACCCTGGTTGTGGTGCTATTTCCTTAAGGTTGGCTATAAATTCGTTTAACTTGTTCTCATCAAATATTCCGGCTTCATTTAAGAATTCCGGATTGGTGGCCAAAGCGGTTTTTATCAGGTCCCTCATTTTGTCCTTTTCAATGGAAATCCCCAAGGCTTCGTATTGCGATTCCATCACTGCTTTTCTAACCTCCTGATCCCAAATACGGTTCACAACCTGAGTATTGGTGGCGTTAGGTCCGGCCTGCCTTTGGGCCACTTCAACCTTCTGTAAAAAATCTTCTCGGGTAATATCCTTACCATTAATTGTAGCCACAATATTTTGCGACTTTGAAGTTAACGCATCGCTATTCCTAAATAAATCTGCCAGCACAAAAGAAAACAAGGCCAATGCAATAATTAATATTAAAAAAAGAGAACGTTGTCTAATCTTATTTAAAACTGCCATTTTTGAAATTTTATATTAAACCAGATGTACCGGTATATCATTGTTCATGGTTTTTATTTGCCTCGTTGGCAAAAATACCGTGCGCGAAAATACCATTTTCTAATTAATAATAAAAGTAGATTCTTGCAATAATTGGATTCATCCTTATAGTTCTTAATCTGCCTCCAAAATCTTGAGTTCCACAAGGTCAATCTTGGTATTGGACACTTCCAAAATAGTAAACTGGAACAGATCAATGGTCACGATCTCATTTTGTCGCGGAATTTCTTCGGTGTGATTCACGATTAAACCGCCAAGTGTTTCGTAATTTTCACTTTCCGGGAGACTCAATTTATAGGTTTCATTAATTTGATCAACTTCCATACGTGCCGAAAATCGATAGGTCTCTTCATCAATACGTTCCTCAATTAGAACCGCCGTATCGTGTTCATCCTCAATTTCACCAAACAGCTCTTCAACGATATCCTCAACGGTCATAATACCCGAAGTCCCACCATATTCGTCGATGACCACGGCAATACTTTTATGCTTTTTTGTAAGCACCCCTAAAACATCTTTAATCAATACCGTTTCGGGAACAAATTCAACAGGTACCATAACCGATTTAATGTTTTTGGGTTTTTTAAACAGTTCAAAGGAATGTACATAGCCTAAAATATCATCTATGGTGTCCTGGTATACCAAAATTTTGGTACAGCCCGATTCGGTAAACAGGGTATTTAACGTCTTAATGGATTCCTTAATTTCAACCGCGATGATTTCGGTACGGGGAACCATAACCTCACGTGCCTTGACCTCTGAAAACTCTAAGGCATTTTGAAAAATCTGGATCTCGGTATCGACATCATCATGTTCCTCAACGGATTCCATTTGTTCACTTATATAATTACCCAATTCCACTTTAGTAAAGGCCAGTTGAATCTGATCCCCTTCTGTTTTAAAAAATGTTTTTAACACCGTATCGGAAATCCAAATAATGAAATCCGAAACAAAGGTAAACAACACATAAAACATATAGGCCGGAATGGCCAGGGCTTTTATAAGGGTATTGGCATACACCTGAAAGAACACTTTGGGTAAAAATTCAGCGGTAATCAGGATCACTATTGTTGAAATAATGGTTTGCGACAACAAACTTAAATCGGTAATCATATAGCTCAATACCCCTGATGCCGAAGGCAACAGGGATTGAAACCAGGCCACCAGCATATCCCCCATAAACAGACCATAAACCACCAGGGCAATATTGTTACCAATAAGCATGGTGGCGATAAATTTAGATGGTTTCGCTGTTATTCTGCCTAAAACAAGGGCTAAAAGTCCCTCTTGCTTTTTTTCAATCTCAATATGGATCTTGTTGGACGAGACGTAGGCGATCTCCATACCCGAAAAAAATGCGGATAGCAACAAGGACACAATAATAACAGCAAGTTCTACATTCATTTAGGCTATTGATCTTTATTGTCCATCTTTTTGGCAAACCGTCTTCTAAAGAAAAACATAAAAATAGCCGTTGCTGCCAACAATAGGGAAGTATAAGCAACAACACCTTCATTGAGGTATTTACTCATCGCATCATACCCAAATAAAACAGCGAATATCAAATAGGCGTATTGAAAGAATTTTGAATATTTCATACCAATCAATTCATAATTGTAATTGGCTGTAAAGATACTTAAAAAAAAACTGTACAAAATTTGAAATATGGGATTTCTTTACCCCGGCAGGAATTTTATGCCGGATGCCTTTTCTGTCCGTTACATCAGGCCCAACACCGTTCCGTTCCTACCCTGGTCTGACAACCTACAACGGGTGTCGGCAAATAGCAACAGGATTATCCATCGAGCAAGGCGCGATCCCAAGTGCCGGCTAAGAATTGGGTATCGGCGTTGTTTCAGGAATACTAATCTTCCACGGTAATATTCCCTGTAGGTTCCAGCACACTGGCGTTATTGAACTTGGTATCCGAGTCAAAAATATTGCCGTGAATAATATCAGACTCGGTTTTAAAGGTTACCGGTTTATTCGTAAATAACCATTCCTTATCTTGATCGTAGTATAGTTGTTCGGCAAACAGAGTGTCTTTATTATGGGTCGCAATCCGCACGTTACCCTGCAAATCGATAAGGTTTGTCTTATCGTAGTTAATGGCATAATCGGCAACGACCACGCTTTTATTATGGTCTTCGTCAAACAGGTCCAGGACGATACCCTCCGGAAACTCACTAAAGGCAAACTCCCTATTGGAATAATCCAACATTTTTGGACTAACCAGAATGGCTTTTATTCTTCCGGAATCGGTATATTTCAAATGGATCTGTTCGGCGACGCCTATGGGTTCGTTTTCCGAAATACCAATAGTTTGCACATTGCCAAAGTTGTCCTTACATGACATGAGTAGTACGAGAAGGACTGCGGTTATAAGAAATCGTTTATGCCCACGACATTCCGGTACTGAGGGCCGTCGAAGTATGTCCATTAAAAAAAATTGAAATTATTCTAAAAAAAACATAGTCACCGCAACTAAGGTGACTATGTTTACTATGTTATATGTTGGTATGCTTGTGCATTAAATATTGGGCACTGTCACCGATGCCCCTATCCAACATGCAATTTTTATAGATTGACCACTATTCCCAGCGGTAAAAATCTCTGATTTTGTAGGGGCCTTAGCCGTATAATTCGCTACCGACTGGGCGGCATCCTTTTTCAGGGTCGGATCTACACGTGCTGCTTTTGCGGCTTCATCGGCAGCCAACCAATATACAGCTCTTTTATTAAAGTTGGTATCCCCACAATCCTTCGCACTGGCGGCATACATGGCTGCAATGGATAAATGCGGACGACCATTAGAAGGATTAAGTTTAAGGGCTTCTCTAAAGAACCCTCTTGCCGAGCCATAGCTTCCTCTGGCCTTGAGTTTCAACCCAATTCTATTATTCAACTTGGCCTTTTTATAGTTATCGGTTTCCAAATCAATGGCTTGTTTATAAAATGAGATGGCCTCATTGGATTTGCCTTCCTTATCTTTTAGAATTCCTAAATAATAAGCCGAATTGGCCGAAGGACTCAACTCATGATAGGCGTTTACCAGTTTAAAGAATAAAGGGTGGTCTGTACATTCTTTTTCCGACATTTTTCCGGCCGCACGTTGCAACCAGATAGCACTGGTTTTGTTCTCGTCAAAGCCTTTCTCATAAAGCGGAATAAGGTTATCACAATTGGCACGGTCCCCTAATTTAGAATCTATACTACCGGCTATCTTATCGTAGGCACTTAAATAACTTTCATAGTACTTTTTATATTTTTCTTCTTTACCGGTTAACTGGACCCCGCTGTCTTCTTTTTCAATGAGCACATTCAGTTTTTCAGAATAGTTCTGAATCTCATCCTCTACCTTTTCAACAACATCATCATATTTATTGAATAACTCTGCAGCAGACTTTTTCTTGGCATCATACAAATCCACCATCAACGAAAAATAGGTATATAAACTTTTTGGGTTGGTAAAGGTCGCTTTGTCCAAATTATAAGCGGCATCAAAACACTCATACAATTCCAAATCGGATAAATTCAACTCTTCCCTGTAATCGTATTTTAACTGGCATGCCTGGGCAGCATACTCTCCTTTGGGGGTTTTGCTGGCAAAATGCACACCGCGTTCTTCCCAAACTTTTAACAGGTCATTAATATAACCCACTTTTTCCGCTCCAGTGGTTTTTTCGATTTTATCATCTAATATTTTCTCCCCATCAATATATATGGCGTTATTAAACTTCGGGCACTTTTTTCTCACGGCCATCCATGGTTCGTAAGCCGCATCAAAATTTTTGGCTTTAACATATTCATGGAAAATGGACAACTTGGTCATGCATTCTTCGTCTTGTTGCGCAAAACCTAAGTTAAGTACAAAAAGGGACAGTGCTAATAGGGTAATTTTCGTCTTCATGATAATAATTCTACTGTTAGTTATATTTTCGTTTCATAAACCATCTATCGTTCAAAGATAAACTTAATTGGAGATTTATGAAATTCTCCTGTATAAGATTATTGTTTGTGGTGCCTCGTTGCCCTATTTCAAGCCCAATATTGGCATTGGAAAAGCTACTTATTTCTCCAACCGGTAATCCTACTCCAAAAGATATGCCAAACTCTTGTATGGATTCTTCGTTGAGCAATAATCCCGTTTTTTCAAAACGCACACCAGCTCTGTACACTGCGCGTTTCAGGTAGCCATTAAAGGCGTTGTATTGCGGTATAAAAAATCCCCCAAGGGCTATTGAAGACGCATCTTCATAAGCCGTGGCACTGCTCGAATACAGTGGGTTTGAAAATGCACTGGTTTGTTGTCCGGTATACTCAGCACCCACAAACCATTTTCTCGGTTTCCCTATACCTGCGCCAAATGAGAATTTAGAAGGCAAGGTAAGTTCCGTTTCCAGTAATCCCAGAGCCTCTAAATCGGTTTGAATTTGGTTAACCACAATTTCATCTTCATTCGCATTTACAAATATAGTGGAAAACAACCGTTCATTGGATGAGGTTAAGTTACTCTTGGGTGTAAAGGTGGCACTGGAAACAAACTCCAGGCTTTCGTTAAGTTTGGTTTGATAGTACAGCCCGATATTAAAATTCAATCCGCTTAAATCGGAGCGGTTGTTCTCTCTGGTTTGATATTGTAAGGGGACGTCCTGGTCGTCATATTGAAATTCAATCACACTATTCTGCAGGTTACCGAAATTGTAATGGGCATCAATCCCTATGCTCAAAGCCTTGCTAATTTGGTAGCCCACTCCTAAAAAGGCCTTATTTAATCCACCTTCACCGCGAAAGCGATTTTCAATAGCACCATTAGCGTTCAGGGACTCCAGCCGATATCCTACGGCGGTATAGGGCAAAAGCCCAAATCCAAAACCAAATTTACCTACGGGAACGGACAGCGCCAGATAATCGAAGGTTGTGGACGACGCCTTACCCGTATCGGTCGCACTCTTCAAATTGGTACTGGAATAACTCCCCCCAACCGTAAACTTTACAGGTCTGCTTTCATAGCCCCAAAGCTCAAGATTGTTACCGGCATAAGAGGCGGGGTTTCTTAAATTAACATGGACACTATCAATATATACACTCAAACCGCCCATGCTCCTGTTCTCCACCGTCCCTTTAAATTTCAAGCTTCCTATACCATAAAAGGAATAAGGCGATGACGTCCCTTCCTGAGCATAACTTTGAATGGCGAATACCGCTATAAAAACTACTACAAGTTTTTTGATCATTAAAATGAATTAAATTGTAAAATATAATTTAGTCCCTCTAAAAGAAAATTAGAGTTGGCAAATATGCTACTTTTTAATTGTTTAGACAAGAATTTAGCATCTCCACCTGTTAAAATTACTGTTAAATTGGCATATTTTTGTCGATAGGTCTCAATAACCCCATCGATTTCGTTTAAAACACCGTAAATAACCCCGGCGTGTATGGCGGCCTTTGTGGTATCTCCCGTAAGGGCATCGGGCATCTCCGTATCCAGTAAGGGCAAGTTGGCCGTGAACGTGCTGAGGGCTTTATAGCGCATTCTGATTCCGGGTGAAATCGCCCCTCCCACATAGCTATTTTGCGCTGTGATACAATCATAAGTGATACAGGTTCCGGCATCAATAATAAGAACATTGGTATTGGGGTAATGAAAGACGGAGGCACTGACCAACCCTAATCTATCCATCCCTAAGGTTTTTGGGGTTTTATAGGCATTTTTAAATGGCAAGCTGGTATGGTGGTCGAGTTTTAAAATTTTAAAGTCAGCCTCCAATCTTGCCACCTGGTCGTCGTCCAATGTGGCCACCGAAGACACTATGGCGTTTTGAATACCCGGATAGTCGCGTTTAACGGTCTCTAATGTATCCACAAAACCGGAACGTTCAACAAGCGTCTTAAACACCAATTCATCATGGTTGAAAACCGCCAGTTTAACCAATGAATTCCCTATATCTATAATTAAATTCATGCCCTTAGCAAAGTGTAAATCTACAAAATGACGGGTATTTAAATCTTAAATAATCTATAATTATTAAATTATTCTTTTTTTATTTTTTTCTTTTGGCAAATGGTAAAAATGAATATATTTGCACCCGCCTGAATGGCAGACAAGTATTTGTCAGACAGGAGCGCTTAGGCGAGGTACCTTAGCTCAGTTGGTAGAGCAAAGGACTGAAAATCCTTGTGTCCCTGGTTCGATTCCTGGAGGTACCACATTAAACCCTGTAAACATTTGTTTTGCAGGGTTTTTTGTTTTTAAGGGTGCTAATAAGATGAGAAAATTATAAACTACAATAATCTTATGGAAAATCCTTTTGAGCGTATTGCTGAACAATTAGATCGAATTGAAAATTTTTTGTAATTCAATGATTTAACCTCTTTAAAAGCAGATACAAGATCAGTCTTATCGATAATATGGAAGTCCTTTCGAAAAGATAGGAAAATTCGATACATTTGGAAATAGGAAATAAACGCAATAAAATACGTTTATTAGATAGTTAGGGCCAACCCTATTATATATAAATGAAGGAAGACAATTCATTACAGCGTAAAATGTTCCTGGAACTGAAAGATGCCGAACTCTTTCGCAGAGCGGAATCTTTTGGCATGGATTACCTCCGGAGCATTTTTGACAGAAATGTATATCCTTCCAAGAGTGCTCTCAATGATCTTTCTATATTTGAGGAAGATTTTCCAGAAAATTCCGGAGATCCTCTTGAAACTTTAAATCTTTTAAATAGATATGGAGCTCCCGGGACAACAGCTCAAATTGGTGGTAGATATTTTGGCTTTGTTCATGGTGGAATTATTCCAGTGGGGCTAGCAGCAAAAAATCTTGCAACATTTTGGGATCAAAATGCAACAGTATACCAGAGCTCTCCCATCTCCTCAAAATTAGAAACTGTTGTTCAAAAGTGGCTTGTCCAACTCCTTTCATTGCCGAGTGAAACGATAGCTGGATTTGTAAGCGGCACCTCGACAGCCAATTATTGTGCCTTAGCTGCAGCACGATATCGGATATTAAAGAATTTGAACTGGGACGTGACTACAAAAGGCCTTTTTAATGCCCCAAAGATTAGGGTTGTAGCTGGCAGACAGGTACATTCCTCCATGCTTCAGGCAATATCTCTTGCCGGTTTTGGAATTGACAATATTGAATTAGTGGAAGTTGACGACCAAGGAAGGATTTTGGCAGATAAAATTCCAAAACTTGATAATACCACAATTTTATCTCTACAAGCAGGAAACGTAAATACCGGATCTTTTGATGACTTTGCATCAATTTGTAAAAAAGCTAAAGAACAAGGGGCATGGATTCATGTTGATGGTGCATTTGGACTATGGGCGGGTGCTACGCAGCATTTTAAACATCTTACCGTTGGTTATGAATATGCAAATTCGTGGGCAGTTGATGCACATAAGACATTAAACTCGCCTTACGACTCCGGTATTATATTTTGTACCGATGAGGAGGCACTTATTTCCTCTCTACATATTAATGCAGCTTATCTGCCGAATGAGAATGAAAGAAATGGCATGTATTACGTACCAGAAATGTCAAGAAGAAGCAGAGTTATTGAACTTTGGGCTATTTTGAGATATCTAGGCCGAACTGGTATAGAAGAACTGATACATAATTTACACAAACGGGCTTTACAATTTGCCGAATTATTGAATTCCGAAAAAGGTTTTCATGTCCTGAATCAGGTGGTTTATAATCAAGTTCTCGTGCAATGTGATAATGATACATTAACAGAAAAAGTTCTTAAAGAAATACAAGAAATGAGGGAATGCTGGGTTGGTGGTTCCATCTGGAAAGGACGTAAGGTTATCAGGATTAGTGTTTGTTCCTGGGCAACTACAGAGGAAAATGTTAACAGATCTGTTGATTCATTTAGTAAAGCACTCAGGAACATAAAAAATTAAAGGCCAGCCCTAACAATGTATAAACGGCATTAAAACGTCCGCTTATACTGAACCGTTAGGTAGCATTTATAAAACAAGGAATGAAATCGAATATTGAAATTATAGAAGAACTATATCGAGATTTCTCGAATGGAAACATTGAAAGCATTAAGGAAAAATTTGCTCCTGAAATTGAATGGATACAAATGAAAGGCTTTCCAAATGGAGGGTGTCATATTGGATTTGATGATATTCAAAAAAACGTATTCAAAAAATTTAATGAGAATTGGACTAATTGGACTGCTAATGTTGACGAATTTCTTGATGCAGGAGAGTCTATATTCGCAATTGGTCATTATGAAGGAAAGTACAATAAAACAGGAAAATCATTCAAGGCTGATTTCATTCACAGGTATGGATTAAAAGAAGGTCAAATAACCAAATTCACTCAATATACCGACACCAACCTTGTAGTAAAAGCAATGGCATGAATAAGAAAACGCTACCTAACAAGGTATAAAACGAATTGCTTGGTTCTAGCCTACTCGGAAAACCTTTCGGATTTTCCTCTGGTTCGTTCCATTTTTAGTAAGTTAGTTGCTCGCACGCGCAACTATCCTTACACAAAACGCTGGCAACAATCAAAAAAAATGAACTGAAAATGAACTTTAGGAAAGCGACAGAAATGGATATTTCAATAATTGTGGAAATGATTGCGGATGATAAGCTTGGAAAAAAAAGAGAAAACTTCCAGAACCCTTTACCAAATGAATATTTGAATGCGTTTAAAACAATTAACTCTGACGAAAATCAAGAATTAATTGTTGTAGAAAACGAAAAATCTGAAATTATTGGAACTTTACAGTTAACATTCATTCAATATCTGACTTATCGTGGCGGAATTAGAGCGCAGATTGAAGCGGTAAGAATTAGAAAAGATAAAAGAGGACTCGGAATTGGAAAAACTATGTTTGAATGGGCTATAAATAGAGCCAAAGAAAGACATACGCATTTGTTACAATTAACGACTGACAAAAAGCGACCGAAAGCGATTAAATTCTTTGAAGATTTAGGATTTAAGGCAACTCACGAGGGAATGAAAATGCACTTTAAATAAAGAAAAACCAGTTGCTAACAATGTATAACCGCAATTTATTCACAACATGTTGATTGTAGCTGAGTTCATCAGTCGCTATGCTGTAGTCGGCGGATTCGACTACCCTTCGACTACGCTTAGGGCTGTATGAATCGATTCGGAATTCATAAAGCCTGAGAGCAATACTGAGGTGTCATCTAAAAACCACATTATCAAATGAAAAAAATCATCTACATTGATATGGACAATGTTCTTGTTGATTTTAAAACAGGGATAGATAAACTAGACAACGATACGATTATTGAATATGATGGGAGATTGGATGAAGTTCCCAATATATTTTCACTGATGGAACCCTTGCCTGGCGCTATAGAATCAGTTTATAAGCTTTCGCACAAATACGACTTATATATACTTTCTACGGCTCCATGGTTAAACCCAAGTGCTTGGATACATAAGCTCAAATGGGTGCATAAATACTTTGGTAAGGAGAAAGATAGCTTATTCTATAAAAGATTGATAATATCCCATAACAAGAACTTAAACGCTGGAGATTATTTAATTGATGACAGACCAAACAACGGTGCAGAGGATTTCAATGGTAAATGGATTCACTTTGGAAGTCAGGATTTTCCTGATTGGGATGCAGTGACAGAGTTTTTGTTAATAGAACAATAACTTTTTGGCAAATTCAATAACCGCTTCATTAATTGTTTATAACAAATATTATCGATGTGTGGGGTCTTAACAAGACTCAAACTCGCTAATAGTTATAATTTAATGTCTCTTCTATTAACCTTGCCTCACCGCAGGTATCTTAAGTTCACGTTTTAAATAAATTTCCATATATATTTCAACCGCTGCCACCCAGTGAGAGTTTTTCTGCTCTTTTACATTAAACAACAGAATTTTGCTATCTGAGGCCTTTTCAATGTTCAGTTCCCTTTTCCCTTCAAGCAACTTAAATAATTGTAAACTTAATTCTTACAGGTGCAAACTCCTTTTCAAATTTTGTTAAAAACAGTGTTGTAAATGTTAGTACCCTAAAACTCCAGGCCTTTTCTCCCTGAACAATATTCTCCCCTATTTTGACATAAAATAAGGTACTGGTTCATATAATTGATTTTTACATTTACCATGGAAAAATCATTAAATCGAACTTAAAACAATAAGACATTATGAAAAAAATTTTTGTTATCATTTTTACGCTATTCGCATTTCATGTAACTCATGCACAAGATGAAATAACGCAACTGTCAGGACCAACTGAGGTTAAAACTGGAAAAAAAATAACGGTGAACGTATCTTACGTGGCGAGTGAGGCCAGGGAAATACTTGTTTTTCTTCAATTAAATGAAGATCCCTGGACCAATGTAGGTGCAACCAAAGTGAAGGTTTCTGGTGGAAAAGGCACTGTTGAAGCTGAATTAACAACAGATAATGCAGCTTCACCGGGTTCTAACTACAAAATATCAAGCGTCCTAGTTCCTAAGGGTAAAGCATGGCCTGAAAGGTTAGACCAAAAAGTGCAAACCGATGTTACCGTTATAAAATAAACATATAAAAAAGAACTCTCGCTATAGTTTATTTTAAAAATTTACACTTTGTATAAACCTGCCAAATTGAAAATATTAGCGGGCCAATAGCCTATTTAATGATTAATCGGTTACAATTGGGTTTAATTAAATGAGGTATGCCTATTGTTCTTTTTTTAAATGAACATCTATCAAACGTTTTTAAGGGTATAGTTGAACAATATCTTCCCGTATTTTGATATAAAAATAGACGGTGTATTTTTGATTCAAAATGTACGCTTAGTCCTATAAAACCTAATATAAAAAAAGACTTTATGAAAAAATCTCTTTGGTAATTACGGTTTTATTCGGATCGCTAGTAATGGCCCAGGAACTCACACATGTGCCTTTCATGTCCAAGCATTAGAACATCCTCCATAAGACCCTTTTGATTTGTTGTTACCTCATTAATTGACAGCAAAAATATGGCTAACAACATTCTCAATACCGCAGACAATGGAGGAACAGTTTCCTGGAATACATTGGTTTAAGGGTAGACGCCACAATCCATTATTGCGACAATTCCTCACAACGAAGCAGGTAAACTGGTTAAGTATTTAGGTTTACAAATTCAACATGACGTTTTTACCAAAATCTATTGGTTTAACGATTTTAACTAATTAAAGAATAGTGTAACAATATTGTTCAGGATATTTTAAAATTCAGTTCAATAATTTCTCTATCCTGAACAATAATCTCCCTTTTTGAACTAAATAGAACCAACGTTTATTACCAATAATTAACCTGAACAATAATCTCCCCTATTTTGAACTAAATAGAACCAATTTTAATTAGCTCTTATTAATAGCTTTATAGTGCAATTAAAAATTCATTAATCCAATTAAACTAAAACCATTATGAAAAACATTTTTACTCTAATCATGGCCATCATGGCTTTTTCTTTCTCACACGGACAATATAACGTTCCCTTAACGAATGCTGATGTTGAATCCAATACTCCTATGACAACGACAAACAACGTGCAATATACAATTGACGGTATGTATGTTAATGAAGCGGTAGACGGGGCTTTTGATGAGACCTCCAGCGGCCTGGCTCCAGGTGAAGGTGTTGGAAGCTCCCAAGCACTTAAAATTGTGACTCAAAATAGTGGTTCTACTCAAAGCTGGCACACCCAATTTGTTGTGAACCAAACCGATATCAGCGGTTATGGTAATGCGGATTTTATATTTTCATTTCAAATAAAATCGGCCACGGTTCCAGAATCTTACCCCATTTGGATGACACTCAGGACTTTTGATGAAGACGGCACTGAAGTTACCGCCAATACTGTGACTAATTATGCCGCTGGGGGCAAGATATCTTCAGAGGCTGGAGTCGATGGATATACTGTTGGTGATATGTCCACATCATATCAAACAGCCTGGAATAGTTTTACAATAGTACCCCATTCTGGTGGAGGCAAAAATGCAAAGTTTGTGGATTTAAGGACTCAAATGTCCAAATTAGTAAACACCTATTACATAGATGAATTATCATTAGTATCATCTGCCCAATTATCTACAAAATCATTTGAAAAAATAGGTGTTATTATGTATCCAAACCCAGTAAGTACAATCTCCTATATTAAGAGCAATACGCCAATAGAAAACGTCTCCTTATATTCAGTTACAGGAAAATTGTTATTGAATAAAAAAGTTGGGGCTACTTCATACAATCTTGACGTATCATCCTATTCTAAAGGAATGTATTTATTAAGCGTTACCAATACAAAAGGTACCTCAACCAGCAAATTGATAGTAGATTAATAATTCTTCTTCCACGAAAGGTCAATAAAAAAATAATTAAGGGAGTATTATTTATAACACTCCCTTTTTCTTAAATATAAAATAGACGAATAATGAATAGATGCCGGCCCCGAACGTTAAAAGCTACTTGCGTAATTGCTTTAATGGCTTTTATCATAATTGGTTATGCTCAGGAAAAGCATTTTAATACCATAGAATATAATTATCCCTATTGGCCGGAGTATAAAAAAACAGCCGTTTCAGAAATTTATAACCCAAAATGGATTGCTAAAGACCATACGGTTGAAGGTTGGGACTGGACCTTGCCAAAATCGGTAAACCCTTCAGAAAAATCAAAACTTTGTATCGCAAGAAATTTTGGCTTAAGCAAAAACAAAATTGAGGAGTTGCAAGAAATTCATTTTTCCTGTAATCCTGTTATTTCTCATTGGGTAAAATGGCGAGAATTAGAGCCTGAGGAAGGGGAAATAAATTTTAAGCCTCTTATCGATAACATAAAAAACGCTTACCAAAAGGGTTATGAATCAATCGTCCGAATCCATTTTTCGGCAATAGACTTTGCTCCCGATTGGATTAAAAAATACAATATTCCCATTCGAAAAGAAGAAAAAGAAAACCCTGTCAAAAGAAATTATGAAGTCAGTCATCCAGAATTTCACAAACGCTACTTGAATTTTGTAAAAGCTTTGGGTGAAAGTGGCCTTTCAAAAATGGAAGAAGTAAAAGGCCTTTTCTTAGGTTATGCCTCTCCTTCTAATGGCGATGAAGGTATTGGCCCCTATCCTGAAAAATATGCTAATGCCAATGATACCATCCCGCATGTAAGAGAGCGTATAGATGCATGGGCGAATGCCTGCTCTGGTGTAGAACACAAAGTATTTATGGGTGGCCTATCCAATTATGGACTGAGCAAAGGCTTTGGAATACGGCGCGGATTTGTAGAAATGTATCTCTACCATATCCCAGATGAACATTTTGGTCAAGAACTGGATGCCAATGGTTACTTAATCGTAGATGAGGCCAATGAAATTATAAAGAAAAATTTATTTCATGGAGAAGAAAATGAAGAGTATGAAGAAAAATGGGCAACAGCGGAAAGGGACTTCCGTTTCGGAATAAATACAGAGCCTTACCCCTACCGCTACTTTACCGCCAACTTAAGGCTTCTTCAAATGCGTTGCAACTATTTGTTAAATAATGAATTCTCCATACTACCTGATATGTTCACTTGGGTAAGTTTGAGTCTCGGAAAAACGGTCGAAGATACTCCAGATGCCTGGTGCTTTTTGCGAGAAAGTTATTTAAAAGGCAATGAGCCACGTCCAGTCAAAAATTTTGAGCGTTGGGTCTATCAACGGGATTCCCCAGGTTATGCAACCAAACCCGTTGCAAAAATACATCACCCCATTAAAATGTGGATGGTTCAACCCGATAGGTACTATGATTATGTTGCCAGGAAAGGTAATAAAATTGGTTTTGATATTGATGACGACTTCCTTTCAACGAACATTAAGTTTGCTGTAAAAATATCCTATTTAGATGTAGACAATGGGAATTGGTCTTTGGTATTCCAAGGTGAAAAAGGACCGGAGAAAAAAACGATAAAGAATAAGAACACCGGTAACATAAAAACGGTTACTTTTTTCATTACTGCAAATTTTGAAAATAAAACACGTCCTTTTGATCTCGAAATTCTTGGAGAAGGTGATTTCGAACCCACCATTAGCTTTCTAAGGATTATAAAATTATAAACGAATGAAAAATTTCATATTAACAGTATTTCTTTTTTCAATAATGGTTGCATGCAGTGCAGCCCAAAATCCTGAAGATTCCAAACACACGAAAAAGGTATTTCTTTTTGCCGGGCAGTCCAATATGGACGGAAGAGCAAGTGGTGATGTTTTAAGCGAAAATGATTTAGCCCGATTGGAAAAAGTGGCAAATAGAATTGATTTTTATTATAATCACAAACCCGTCTCCCCTCTTCAATTAAGCTCAGCTAGTAAATTCATCGAAAATAAATTTGGTTTCACACAAATATTTGGTCCCGAACTGTTTTTTGGAATTGAAATGGCCGAGAAATATCCTGATGATGAATTCATTTTCATTAAAAGATCTATTGGAGGTACGTCCTTATATGGTTGCTGGAATCCTGATTGGACTTTAGGAAAAGCCAACCAAATGGATGAAGCTGACAAACCAAAACTCTATTCAGGTTTTATTGAATACACTCAAAGTATCCTTAATTCTTTCGATGAAAATGATTATGAAATAAAAGGCATGCTTTGGGTTCAAGGAGAAGCTGATAGTAATATTAATAATTATGGAGAAGAACCCTCAATCACCTATGGTCAAAATCTAAAAAATCTTATAAATTCAGTAAGAGAAGATCTGGAAGTGCCCAATATGCCATTTGCCCTGTTTCAAGTTGGGCAAGGGAAAGTTGTCGAGGGCATGATTGATACAGCGAATAATGACGACGAGGTGTTTTTAATTCCTCAATCCGAGGATGAAAATTCAGAGTATTACTATGAACAGTACCCACCTCCAAAGTGGCACTATACAACCGAAAGTATGAAAAGGATTGGAATAGAGTTTTTTAAAATTTACGATAAAATTTATAAATAAAAATAAGAACAGAACTTTTAATACGCACATGAACACAAAACAACTACAACAATGAAATTATTAAAAATTTTAAGTTTAAGCCTATTATTTCTTTCTTCAACTTCATTGATTTATCATTTTGAAACAAATGAAAACGTGAGAATACTTTTAATTGGTGACAGTACAACTATTGGAGGCAAGGGTATTTTTGAAACTACTATTGAAGATATTATTAATAAAAACACGGAAACGCCTTCAGTTAAAGTAATTAATTCTGCAAGAGGAGGAGAAACAGCCTTTTCGGTTGTTGAAAGTGGTCGATACGATAATGATATCAAACCATTAGGTGAGATGGACTATATTTTTGTGAGATATGGCATTAATGATTCTTTTAAAAGAAAACCTGTTGAAGAAAATTTCCCTAAAGACTATAAAAATCTAATTGCTAAATTAAGGTCTGATTTCCCTTCTGCAAAAATTATTCTAACTACCATTATTCCTTTCTTTAAAAATGAAGACGACTCAATAATCATAAATAACATGGTTAAACAATTAGCTGAAGAAGAAAAATTAGAATTATTCGATGTTTATCCCGCATACAAGAAAGCATTAGAAACACACGGTGAAAATTCTATGAATGTTAGGTTTTATCCTCTTTCCGATATTCCAGAGGATTATAAAGAAGTGGCCTTGCCCTATTCTTCATATGTTAATTGGAAAGAAACGGATATGGTACGAATTCTAACAACTGAGTTAGATCCTGTTTTCGGCAATTTAGAAGGTTGGTACGACGATCGTCATCCCAACCCAATGGGTTACAGATTACTAGCCATGGAAACTGTAAACTACATACTTCCAAGATTAAAGAAGAATCTCAAATCCTTGCCTTTGTCCAAAAAAGAAGTAGAAAATAATACAGATAAAATTTATAAACTTACAGCACCAAAAGCGTTTAAAGCTGGTCAAGAAATCAAGGTAAGTGTTTCATATGCGGTGAGCCAAAAAAGGGATTTAAGGGTTTTTATTCAATTAAACAAAGATCCATGGACTCTTGTATCTACAACTTCAAAAGGAGTTGATATGGGTTCTGGAACCGAAGAATTTAGTATGACAATTCCGAAAGACACAAAAACAGGATCCGACTACAAAATTTCGGTTAATATATTACCTAGAGGAAAAGGTTGGCCGTACAGATTGGATGAGCGTTTACAAAATAATGTGACTATCATTAATTAAATTCAATAAATAAATGACAAAATGAAGAAAATCAAATATGTATTGTATGTAATGTTTTTTACAGCATCACTTTTTAGCTGCAAGAATGAAAATAATAATAAAAGCGAGAAGCACCCTGAAGAAGAAAAACAAATACAGCCAAACATTATTTACATATTGGCAGACGATCTTGGTTACGCAGATGTTGGTGCATATGGACAAACAAAATTCTATACTCCGAATATAGATAAGCTAGCAAAAGAAGGTATGTTGTTCACACAGCATTACGCTGGTAGTACCGTATGCGCTCCTTCACGAAGTGTGTTATTATCCGGTAAACATACCGGACATACATCCATTCGAGGTAACAAAGAATTTATTCCTGAAGGACAGCACCCTTTGGATGCCGAAACGTACACCATTGCCGAAATGCTAAAAGATGCGGGCTATAATACTGGTGCTTTTGGCAAGTGGGGACTTGGATTTGTCGGCACGGAAGGTGACCCTAACAAGCAAGGCTTTGATGAGTTTTACGGCTATAATTGCCAACGGCAGGCACACCGTTATTATCCGGAACATTTATGGCATAATAATGAAAAAATTGTATTAGAAGGAAATGAGGGTTTTAAAAACACAAACACGTATTCTGGTTATTTAATCCATGAAAAAGCATTGAACTTTATAGAGTCAAACAAAGACAAACCATTTTTCCTGTTTTATCCCAATGTAGCACCTCATGCTGAACTAATTGTTCCTGAATCTGAGATAGAAAAATTTAGAGGTGAATTTGAAGAAAACCCCTTTATAAATACCGAATCAGGTGCTAATTATGGCGATGAGAACTTTGAAGTTAAATATTATACCTCACAACCAGAACCCCACGCAACCTTCGCTGCAATGGTGTCGTTACTTGATCAACAAGTAGGTGAGATCATAGCTAAACTAAAAGAATTAGGATTGGACGAAAACACTATAATTATGTTCTCTTCCGATAATGGGCCACATAAGGAAGGTGGTGCCGACCCGGATTTCTTCGATAGTAATGGTGATTTAAAAGGATATAAGAGAGATCTCTATGAAGGTGGAGTAAGAGTTCCTATGATTGTGCGATGGCCAACCAAAATAAAGAGTGGATCTGAGACAGACCACATTTCAGCTTTTTGGGACATCATGCCAACATTGGCTGAAGCAACTGGCGCTCAGGCTTCAGAAAATATTGACGGTCTTTCATTTTTACCGGAGTTGTTAGGTAAAGAGCAAAAGGAACATGATTTCTTATACTGGGAGTTTCATGAACAGGGAGGCAAAAAAGCGGTTAGAAAAGGTAAATGGAAAGCTGTGAAATTAAATTGTTTTAACGAAGCTGAAACAACTGTGGAATTATATGATTTAAGTGTTGATGTTGGAGAAGAAAACAATATTGCCTCAGAACATCCGGAAATCGTAAAAGAGTTGGTTGCAATTATGGAAAGAGAACACGAGGAAAATGAAGACTTTCCCTTCAGAGCAAAAGTGGCCAATAATTATTAAAAAAACCTAGGTTTAATCCATGAAATTCATGAAGTTTCTATTATCACTAATCCTTTTTATTTGGTCTTCACAATCCTTAAAGGCTGATGTGAGTGTTGCAGATATTTTTTCTAGTAATATGGTTCTGCAACGTAATATGGATTTAAAAATATGGGGTACTGCAGATCCTGAAGAAGCATTAACGCTTAGTTTTAATGGACAAAATCTGAAAACCAAAGCGGACAAAAATGGTAAATGGCAATTAACACTCAAGCCCATGTCCGTAGGAGGTCCTTTTGAAATGATCCTTCAGGGCCATAATAAACTTGTGCTTGACAATATTTTAATAGGTGATGTCTGGATATGCAGTGGACAGTCCAATATGGCTTGGGCCATGAAGAACTCAAAAGATGCCAACAAGGAAATAAAGAATGCCGATTACCCAAACATCAGATTATACAGTGTACCCCGCGAAATCAGTACGGTACCAATGTCCGAAATCTCAAATGCATCCTGGGAAATATGCAATCCCCAAAATATCAAAGAATTCTCTGCAGTTGGTTATTTCTTTGGTAGAACTATTCATCTGGAACAAAACCTTCCCATCGGACTTATTAACACATCCTTTGGAGCAACTTGTGTAGAAACCTGGACTTCGCGAGAATCAATGATCAAGCTACCTAATTATGAAAATTTCGCTGCGAAAATCGACACTTTTAATATAGAAAAAGAAAAGGACAAGAAAAGAAATAAATTACGCAAAACACTTGGAACTTTCCCAGAAAATGAAATGGGAATGGAAGAGAAATGGATGTTACCTGAAACTGACCGTAGTAATTGGTTGAGTATACCACTCCCCGGTATTTGGGAAGAACAAGGTTATGACAATTTAGATGGTCTTGTTTGGTTTAGCCGTGATATTGATTTGAATATCAAAGACGACATAGATAAAATAGAACTTCACTTAGGCATTATTGATGATTCAGACATCGTTTGGGTTAATGGTGTTAAAGTTGGTGAAACAAATTGGGGGTTTGAAACTGAGCGTGTTTATACAATCCCGAATGAGGTGATCAAATCAGGACCAAATAATATTACTGTAAGAGTTCAAGACAGGAGAAATAAAGGGGGGTTTACTTCTTCGCCTAATGATTTATTCATAAAGCTTGGTAAAGAGAAAGTTCCATTAAGCGGTAAATGGAAATTTAAAGTGGATCAGGTTTACGACAATTTTGAAATTTCCCCGAATGAATCGCCAAGCTTACTTTTTAATGCCATGATTCATCCTTTAATGCCCTATGGTATGAAAGGCGTTATTTGGTATCAAGGTGAAAACAATACAGGAAGGGCAATGGAATACAGAATAACCTTTCCAAACATGATTAACAATTGGCGACATGAGTGGAAACAAGGTGAATTTCCCTTTTTATTTGTTCAGCTCGCCAATTTTGGGGCTCCCAATGATGCTCCAAGGAATTCTAACTGGGCAGAGTTACGTGAATCGCAAACTAAAGCCCTGGACTTAAAAAATACAGGAATGGCTGTGGCTATAGATTTGGGGGAAGCCTACAATATCCACCCAAAGAATAAGCAAGATGTTGGTAGACGATTAGCCTTGGCGGCTCAAAAAATAGGATACAATAAAAATATTGTACACTCAGGTCCTCAATATAAATCCATGAGAATAAAAGACGATAAAGCGATTATAAGCTTTGATTATGTTGGCTCTGGTTTAGAAGTAAAAGGCACAAACGATCAACTAAAAGAATTCGAAATAGCTGGAGAGGACCAAAGATTTTATAAGGCATCGGCAAAAATAGAGGGAGACAATGTAATGGTTTGGTCAGACAAGGTCAATAATCCGGTTGCCGTGCGTTTTGCCTGGGCAAATAATCCTTCAGAATTTAATTTCTATAATAAAGAAGGCCTGCCTGCTGTACCTTTTAGAACCGACAACTGGAAAGCTGTTACCCATGGCAAATCATTTAACGATTTATAAGCCAACAACAATAACGAACTTATTAACATGAAAAAATTACTTTACTCTTATTTTTTGGGCTTATTGTTAGTCTCTTTTGATAGTCTGCCTGCTCAAGAGCTAATCGTTTTTGAAGACATTCCTGGTCGCGAAACATCAGACCATTATCAGTGCAGAATTAAGTTTGAAAGTCAAAGTGATAGTGAATGGCGAGAAGCGCATGTCCTTCAGACTCGAGCAAAAGAAGCATCTGAAGATCCAGAGAATGCCTATTATGATATACTAAGAGGATTCACGGCCTCTTGGATTGCCTTCGAATCTGATTTTAAAGGAGACCAGGTTGTGGTCGAAATCTCCAAAAAAGATGGTTCTCCTATAACAAAAGCAATGGTAAGACCTGTTGGCGATGCCTCACCTGCAAAAATTATTAATGGCAAAGCTTATGTGACTTTTTCAGAGCCTGCTAACGTGAATGTGGATATAAACGGGCAAATGGAAGATAATTACACAGGTTTTGGTTATAAAGGACCCAAAGTTCATACGATAACTATATTTGCAAATCCAGTATTTCCCAAACCCAACATAAATGATTCGTCCGTTAAAGTTCTGCAACCAGGCGAAAATATTAATACTCTAGACCGTAATACCTGGCAAACCATTGTTTTTGCTCCGGGTGTTCATAACATAGGATTGGGTTTTCAAATTCTTAATGATGAAACCATTTACATTCCTGGTAATGCTGTTGTAAAAGGAACCATACATCCATTAAACAAATGGGGAAATGATGCTTCTAAAAACTTTAAGGTCTACGGCTCAGGCACTTTGAGTAGTGAGCATATTGTAAGGCATCCGGATGATGATGATAACAAATTGGTTAAACCCTTTACGTATCAGGCAGAAGGTGCTCACCTAGAAGGCTTTGTAATAGCAGATCCGGCATTTCATGCCCTCAATATGAATCATTCAAGCGGCAATGGAATACATCCCAACATCTATAAAAATATTAAAATATTGGCATGGAGAAAGAATAGTGATGGGATAAACGCTTTTCGAGATTCCGAAGTTTCAGATTGTTTTTTCAGGGTGCAAGATGATGCCTTTTACCTGGGAGCAAGCAATGTGAATCAACACGATAATGTGGTATGGACAGATGCTAACGGAGCTGTTTTATTTTTACAAAACATTAAAGATGGAAGTACTTGTAATTTTAATGACATTAAAGTAATCTATCAGCGTTCACAATGGCATTGGTGGCACGGTGGCAGAACTATTAGTTTCCGCTCGTTGCGCCCAGGTAATACCCTTGCAAATATTCATGTAAAAAATATCCTTGTGGAAGATCCATTACCGGCTTTTCCTCCTTTTTATGGAAGAATGGAGTCCAGAGGTAATTCAAAGGAAGATATAGTAATGGAAAACTTAGTTTTTGAAAATATACATCAGAAACACGATGGTGTATCGACAAGTTTAGATCCGAAGAAAGGAAAACCTAGAAACACCTTAACGGGACTAGATGAAGGTAGAAAAATTAAAAATATTGTATTTAAAAATTGCGCTTTCAACGGTAAGCCCTTAACACGTTTTGAAGATGGAAATTTCTTCACAGAATTTGTGGACCCTGAAACTGTAAAATTCACTTATACCCTTGAAAAATAATCATGAGGCTTATCAAATTACTTCTTTTTCTTTACTTTTATTCTGCAAGCTTAATTGTTCAAAGTCAAGTTCCTGATAAGCCCAATGTACTGTTTATCGCCATTGATGACCTGAATGATTGGGTGGGATGCTTTGGGGGTCATCCGCAAGTAAAAACGCCCAATCTAGACAGACTTAATGCGCAAGGTGCTATGGTTATGTCTAAAGCGCAGTCGCCCGCTACAGTTTGTGGTCCTTCACGTTCAGCAATATTGACTGGTAAATACCCAAGCAATACAGGAGTTTATAGGAATGATATCAATCTGAAAAACGCGCCAAAGTCTAAGCGTTTAATCACCTTACCAGAATACTTTAGTAAATATGGATACCATACACTGTCTATGGGTAAAATATTTCATAAACATCCCATACCAAATTCAAAAGAACAAGATGAAGGTCAATGGGCCTTTGATGAATGGCATCGCCATTTGGGTGGTGTAGGTCCAATATGTAAGAATCGTCCAGTTAATGGTTTACCAAATCTGCCAAATGAAAATATGGATAGTTATCATTCATGGGCTTTTGATTGGGGTCCTACAGTAGGTAATGATGAAAAGAAAATGCAAGATTATAAAACCGCAAAATGGGCTGCAGAACAACTTTTGACCAGAGATTTTAATGGAAACCCATTTTTTATGGCTATTGGGTTCAGTAAACCTCATTTGCAATGGTATGTGCCACAGAAATATTTTGACATGTATCCACTTGATGATATTATTTTACCCGAAACCAAGGAAGATGATCTTTCCGATATATTGAATAAATATGGTAAACAGGCATATACACCTGCTGATTCATGGCAAAGAGCAGAAAAATACAATCGCCATAAAGAAGCTGTTCAGGCCTATTTAGCGACCATTGCATTTGTAGATGATTGCATAGGTGTATTGATGGATGGGTTAAACGCCAGCAAGCATGCAAATAACACCATTGTAATGCTTTGGGGAGACCATGGTTGGCACTTAGGCGAAAAACAAAAGTATGGCAAAACACAACTTTGGATTGAAGCGACTCGAGTTCCTCTTATGGTAAAGGTGCCTGGTCTGACTCAAAAGAATAAAACATGTGAAGGAGTAGTCAACCTTATTGATATGTATCCCACTTTAATCGATTTATGCGGGTTACCTCCAAACCCTTCAAATGATGGACGGAGTTTCGCTAATCTTCTTCAAGTACCTGATCTATTATGGAACGAGCCAACCCTTACCACAGATAGATATAAAGCCCATAGAATATACGATGGACGCTTTAGCTATATAAATGTAGAGCCTACTGGAGTTGAGGAACTTTATGATCATCTAAGCGATCCGATGGAATATAATAATCTCATTTCGGATCCTAAATATGTTGACATAAATAAAAGACTTAAGGGTTATTTACCACCTTTAAATGAACCAGAAGGTCCTAAAAATATAAAATGATAAATCAATCGCAACCCCAAAAACATAAATTATGAATATAACTACAATTTTACTGAACATAATTTTTTTTCTACTTTATTTTACAGAGCTAAGTGCCCAAGAACTTGTTGTTTTCAACAATATTCCCGGTCGGTCGGCCTCCGATCATTATCTATGCAGGGTGAAGTTTGAAAGCGAGGACAACACCGCCTGGCGCGATGCCTTTGTTCTGCAGACCAGGGGGAAGGAAGCAGCAGAAGATCCAGAAGGAGCATATTATGGTGTTATAAGGGGCTTCACAGCATCCTGGATCGCCTTTGAATCCGATTTTAATGGGGATAAGGTCGTAGTAGAAATTTCGAAAAAGGACGGCTCTTCAATAACCAAGGCCATGGTAAGGCCGGTAGGCGATGCCTCCCCTGCTGTTGTCGTTGACGGCAAGGCCTATGTAACATTTACTGAACCTGCCAATGTCAACGTCGATATAAACGGGCAGATGGAAGAGAATTATACCGGATTTGGTTACAGTGGGCCTAAGGTACATACTATAACCTTGTTCGCAAATCCCCTATTACCGGTACCAGATGTAAATGATCCTTCCGTCAGGGTTTTACAACCGAACGAAGATATTAATAGCCTAGACCGTGCCAGCTGGCAGACTATTGTTTTTGCACCAGGAGTGCACGATATAGGCATGCCTTTTCAAATTTTGAGCAATGAAGTATTGTACATACCGGGAGATGCTGTTGTACACGGAACCATTCATCCATTAAACGCATGGGGAAATTCGGCTTCTAAATTCTTTAAGGTCTATGGCTCGGGCACCCTAAGTGGAGAAAATATCGTAAGAGCCCCCAGCGATGACACCAATATTGCAACCAAGCCCTTTACACGTCAGGCTGAGGGTGCTCATTTGGAAGGCTTTGTGGTTGCAGACCCTGCCTTCCACACCTTTAATATGAACCATTCCAGTAATAACTTAGCCAATCCCAATATTTATAAAAACCTGAAAATATTAGCATGGAGAGTTAATAGTGATGGGATAAACGCTTTCAGAAACTCTGAGGTCTCCGATTGTTTTTTTAGGACACAGGATGATGCCTTTTATTACGGAGCCAATAATGTAAACCAACATGACAACGTGGTTTGGAACGATGCCAACGGGGCGGTTCTATTTCTGCAGAACATACTCGATGGGAGCACCTCAACGTTTAGGGATGTTAAGGTGATATACCACCGTGCTCATTGGCATTGGTGGAGTGGTGGGAGAATAGTCAGTTTTCGTGAAAGATCAAATGGGATAACTATTTCGAATGTAACGGTTACCAATATTTTGGTAGAAGACCCACTTCCAGCTTTTCCGCCATTTTATGCTACTATGATTGACGATCCCGGAGGGGTGAATATCAATCTTAATAATATTTTAATAGAAAATGTACATCAAGAACATGATGGTGTGACTACAAGTTTTGTTCCGCAAGGCGATAGTAAACCCCAAAACACTATGATAGGTGTTCCTAGTCAGGTGTGGGAAAATATTTGGTTTAAGGATTGTTATTTCAACGGTAAGATTTTAACCAGTTTTGAGGACGGTAATTTTTATACGGAATATGTTGATCCCAATACCGTAATTTTTAATGACCCAAATTTATCGACGGGAAAACGAATTGATTTCGGAGTAAGTATATTTCCCAATCCGGTTAAAGAAAAGGTAATTATTAAAAGTGAAACATCAATAGGCAATCTCACTTTATATTCTTTGACAGGGAAGCTCATATTTAATACAAATTTAAGTACCCTAGAAGAAAAAATAGATGTTTCTGAGCTTTCCAAAGGGATGTACGTGTTAGAGGTTACGAATTCCAAAGGAAAAGCCAAGGCTAAACTCTTGATAAATTAAAACAAACAATAAATTGAAATCACAGATAAAACAATGCCAGATCTTTCCGTTTTAATTTTATTTAATAATTTGACACTGTTTAGGAAATCCGATTAGTATGGAATTTTCAATTCATATAAATGACGTTAAACTCGGTTATTGAGGGCGGTGCAACGGCTTCAAGCACACTAAATCTGAGTTTATAGGTTTGGTAAGAATACGGGAATTTAATCACTTTGCAGTCGCCCATAGGTTCGTCGCCCATATAAATGGTTTGCCAAACATCATCTTCTAAAATATCTATCTTATAAGATTGAATTCTATTAGTTCTGTAGTTTGAAAAGCTATCGCCTTCATCTTTACGAGTATCCTGGTATTCGAATATCGAGATTTTATTAAACTCCTTTTTTGGGTTCAATCCGATTTCCAAAGTAGCTAAAGTGTCTTCTGCAATCCATCGTGTTTGCATTCCGCCGTCTACGGCTAATTGACCCCCATAACTTTTTTCATCATTATCTTTTACTGAGGACACCTTAATTTTGTTATTCAAAGAAATGAATTCTCCATTTTTGGGTAATTCTTTACCTTTTTCTAATTTCAGGTGCTTTCCTAAAGAAATTATGGCATTGGCCTCATGTTCTCGGATTAACCCTCTTTCATCTGGTGGCACATTTACCAACAACGTATTGTCAATATCGGTACACCAATAAAACAGTTCTTCTAATTCATCCAAATCGCGGACGGGCCTATAATCCCTTTTTTGAAACCAGTTCCATCTTTTACTTAAACATATGGTATTTTCAAATGGAAGATAATAAGATCGGCCTTCGTGTAAATATTGCTTTTTATCTAGCTTATGTGATATTTTGGGATCCCATAGACGGAAATCACTTGGAAAATACTGAAACGTGTAATGGTTATTGACAGTCATAGAATCGGGTAAAGCGAATTTTCTCGAGCCTGGTTGTAACTCAATGGTATGATTGACACCGACGGCACACCGAGGTTGTAATTTTTTTATATGACGGTAAACACGATCTAAGCTCCAATCCGACACTTTTCGATCCCAGCCACCATCAAACCACAACTCACAAATGGCTCCATAATTGGTAAATAATTCGGTAAGTTGATTAATCATATAATCAACATATTTTTTCGAATTCTTATCCTTATAAGTGGGGTGATTACGATCCCAAAGCGAATAATAAAGACCTAGTTTAAGACCATATTTTTTGCACGCTTTAGCCACTTCTGCAACAATATCGGTTTTTACAGGAGCCGATACCACATCATAGGTAGTGTATTCACTATCCCATAAACAAAAACCATCGTGATGCTTTGTAACAAGAAGAATATATCGAAAGCCTGCATCGTGCGCAACGCGTACCCATTGATCGCAATCCAATTTGGTAGGATTATAAATTGAAGCGGGAAGGGTTCCATCTGACCATTCGACATCTGCAAAGGTGTTAACCCCAAAATGGATGAACATGCCATACCCTCGGTCGATTAGCAATTTCTGTGTTTGATTGGGTTCAGTTGAAGGTTCTATTACTTGAGCCAAAATTGAATGACTAATAAACAAAAAAACGAAAACCAATTGTTTAGATGGCTTCATGAATGGCTGGTTTATTCAATATTAATGTCTGGGTATTTATAATAAATGGAGGATTATACTCATGGCTCTATTCATAGTCTGACAAATCCATTTTGTCTAAATCACCAGGATTAACCCAATTGGTATCTTCAATGGTAAACTCACTAGCCATAAAACGTTCATAATAATTCCAGCCCTGGTCATTCGAAAATTTATAGGTATTAAAAATAGCACCATTACCAAACATACGGGGATCATTTTGCTCTTTAAGCATGGTCTCCATTCTATCTTTCATGTTGTTCTTGATATCTTCATATTCGGAATTGTTGGCCAAATTGAGCATGCATTCCTTATCCTTGCTTAATTGATAAAGTTCCTCATTCATTGTTCGTTTCCCCATAGACCATTGCCAATATTTGTCTTCTTCCCCACTCCTGAACTGTCTTAAAATTTCAGTCTTGGTAGGTGAGCCGTCAATATCCAGATAGCCTATTTCAGGATTTCCTGCGGGCCATAAGGATATGTCATAATTATATAGGTACAAATAATCATTTGACACTATGCCCCGGATTGGAAACCCTTGATTTTCAGGACGGCTGTAATCGTGCCGCTCTTTCCCTATCAGAACAATATCCCTTTCTGGGTTTACCTGTTCCTCTTCTTCCGACCAGAAAATATCCGATAAACTCCTGCCAGGAGAGCTATGCATGCCAGACTTGTTAAAATCTATTCCAGCTAGCTGGAGAAAGGTAGGAGCAAAGTCGATAAAACTAACCATATCTTTAACCGTTCGTCCTGGATTTTTTATGCCACCAGGCCACATAATTGCTAATGGAACATTATTGGAGTAATAATATTCTTGTGCTTTACAGCGAGGAAATGGCATGCCATGATCTGAAGTGAAAACTACAATTGTATTCTCTAACAATCCCCGTTGTTCAAGATTATTGATCATTTTTCCTAAGTGGAAATCCGCATATTCAATCTCTAAGGCATAATCCAACATATCATTTCTTATGATATCGTTATCCGGCCAAAAAGCAGGAACAGAATCAATAGCGGTAATTTTTTTGCTGGCCACGCTATGACCGGATCCATATTCATATTCCCGGTGGGGTTCCCTGGCTCCGTACCAGAAAAACCATGGTTCACCTTTATTAACATCGTTCAAAAAATCATCAAAATTAGTAGCGTAATCTTCCGAGCTCATTTTGTTGGCCCATGGTTTAATTTTATTGCTATTGTAAGATTCGCCTATTAACTCTCTAGGTTTGCCGTCAATTTCACCGGGATCTCCAGGTCCCCAGCCTTTACCCGTTTTAGCGGTTTTATAACCCTTTTCACGCAGAACCTCTGGGAATGTCATAAATTTCTTTGGAAAATTGTTCACATGATTGGCGGCTTCTTCCAACTGCCATGAATTGCGACCAGTTAGTACCGCAGCCCGTGATGGGGCACACTTTGCATTTGGCGTGTATGCATTGGTAAAAAGAATGCCTTTTGAAGCTATTTTATCGAAGGCAGGTGTATGGATCCAATCATAACCATAGGCACTCATATGAGGGGAGGCATCATCCATAATACAAAATAGAATATTTGGACTTACTACTTCTTTTTTGTTCGCTTCATTACAATTGAATAATAAGAAAACAAAAAACACAAAGACAATTCGATACTGCATGGGGTGATAAAATAAATAATTAATAACACTGGAAAATTCAAAAATACCATTAGGATTATTCAGCTTTGATAAGCCTGAAAAATGAATATCATCGGACATTCCAGATAATGAAATCCAGTAATTTCAAAATATATAAAATAACCTATCTACATCTTTATGGGAGAAGCATATTTTAAGAACACCACACCGTTGGGGTTTATCGTAAAGTAAAAATTATCTACTTCTTTGTTGGCCCAAATATCATGAATAATATATTCCTCGTCATCAACGAAATTAAAGTCACTTTTTGAAAACGATAGGGATTTTAAAGATTTTGATCGATTAAAAATTCCAATCCAGCCATCTTTTCTATCTTTTTTGGGAGTTTTCCATATTTCAACATTATCTTCATCATATATCAAACTACCCATAATGCCATTTTGATTACAGTCCAGAACATCTTCATGAGTAATTAGTTCTAGCGAAAAATCGTCCAGTGTAGGTAAATCCCCTCCCATCATCAATGGTGATGCAGATAAAGCTCTAAGCGTTATAAAGGTATACATTTGATCCTTTGTAAAAGCACTTTGCCTTGTCCAACCTTTACCAGCCAAAAGTTCCACATTACTCAATTCCCCGGATTCTATTTTTTTTGCTATGTCTTTTTTTGACTCATGCCCATTTACACCTTCTGGCTTTGGGGACATAAGTTGTAATTTTCCAAACGGTATCATATCTAAGTCAATCCAAAAGCCGGGTTCTTCTTCTCCTTGCCATTTTCGCCATGCATCAAAACACTGGTCTAAACCCACTTGGTCATCCCAAATATCTGGTGTAACACGTAACATATGTGCACGTTTGAAAGAATTTATAGCACTGACATCAACCTTATTACCCGGACTTAAGCTATAAACCATTGGTCTTCCGCACTGCTCAATAGCATTGGCTACGCCCTCCACCTCTTTAGGAAAAGGCACTAAGTCGTCATATTTTAAAAAGTCTACACCCCAATCTGCCATTTGATTGATTAGAGAATTGTAAAATTCTTGAGCGCCTGGTTTTGACATGTCCACACCATAATTTTGATGATTCCATTCACAAATACTGGTGGTGTCGGCAATGTCTCTTGCATGGTAATCTGTGCCTTTTATCGGTGTGTTTTTTTTATATGCGGCTCTTGGAATACCTCTCATTAAGTGGATTCCAAATTTTAAGCCTAATTCATGGCAACGATCTATGATGGGCTGAAGCCCATTAGGAAAGTAGGTTTTCGAAGGTTGAAGTAAGCCATATTCATTAATATTGACTTCGGTAGCATGCTTTTCAGCAGGATACATTGTTCCATCTTTAAGCTTAAATTCACCAAACCATCCGGCGTCAATGACAAAATATTTATAGCCATGAGGCTTTAGTTTCTTCGCAAAGACCTCGAGATTTGCCAATGCTGCCTCTTCATGAAGGTAAACACCATAGCTGTCAAAACTATTCCATCCCATAGGAGGCGACTGGGCCAATTGTTTTGATTCGAGTTCGGGTTGTTGAGAGTCTTTTTTTTCAGGCTTAAAACTCAGACCAAGTCCAAAAAAAATCGCAAGGATTAATCCAAGTATACTAATATTCTTTATATTCATTTTATTGAGAATATATAATTCTGTTTATCAAATCATTTTAAAATAGGGCAAGCGCTCCAGCGGAACACTTATCTCAATAGTTTTGCCTCCTTTATGTTCATTCCCCTTTTCATCAAGCCATTTGCCCTTAGGCAAAATTACTTTTCTAGATCTCGCCCCTTTTTTAACAACCGGAGTAACAATGATGTCATCACCCAAAACAAATTGATCTTTAATAGTTTCGTATCCATTACCTGGAAAGGCTAACTCCATTGGTTGAACAATGGGATTACCAGTAATAGAGGCCTCTTCGGCTAATTTTAAAATATGTGAGCCAAATTTTTTATGAAGATTTGCCATATCAAGGCATATTCGCTCATGAGGCTCACTTAATACGCGCCAAGGTGCAACAGAAAATTGCATCATTGGCATAAGGGCATGCACTTGAGCTGATCTAACAATTAATTCTTCATCAATAGTAGCCGTGTTCAAAAAGGATTGGTATTCACCTCCCCCAATCATATCCGGGCAGGTATAAGCATACCCCATCACACTTTGAGACATTTGGTCTGGGATTAATCTTTCTAAGTCTTCCCAGTCATGTCCTTTATCCCTTAAGCGCTGGGCCAAAGGCAGACCTGCCATTTTCCATGATGCTCTGTATTCATTTAGAGGATAATGCAACCCCAATTCAGCAAAATATTGGGTATGATCGTTTGGCAAGGACTCATTGAATGAAATTAAACCTTCAGTATAAAATCCCGCATCCCCTGCATCAAATTTAAATCCATCTACACCATATTCATGAATTAAATAATCTAATTGTCCTTTAAACCACGCCTTTGCTTTTGGATTGCTCAAATCCAGACAGGCACTGGCGCCATTCCACCAGCGGATAATAGCCGCTTTGTTCCTTGTATTGGCCCACAATATTTCTTGCGTTCTATCGGCATCAAGAAGTAATAGACCATCCGCTGCCAACTTGCGAAAGGTTTGGGAGTCGGAACTCACGAAAGGACATACCCACATCATGACTTTAAAACCCATATTGTGCAATTTCTTAATCATCCCTTTGGGATCTTTAAATCTGCGCGCCGAAAATTCCCAGGTCCCATAATCTTCCTGCCAGTTGTCGTCTATCATCATTACACCAGGAGGATATCCTTTATCAATGATACTTTGAGCGTATTTGAGGATATCTTCCTCATTTTGGTCATACATCAATTCAATCCAGGTATTATATTGTGGGTGCGTGAACAGTAGTTCATCCGGTATTTTACCATTGGACGGGAAGTAATTTTTGGAGACAAAATGGTATGCAGATTTCAAATTGCCTCCAGCAGTACCATGATGAATTTGCCCACTTTTGGTGGATACAGATAGTATGCCATGGGAAATACCATATTCAATGGGACTCTCACTCCAAATATAACGCCCCTTACTTGATAATAGAAGAGGTTGTGCTTGATTGCCTTTATTGTCACCATACAAATTCAAGGAAAAATTAGAATCTTTATCGTATGGTGTCTGATAACCTAATGAACTGATACCTCCCCACCAATATTCATCATCTTGCACAGGAATCTTAATTGATTCTTCTGTCTGCGAAAACAATGTCATAATGGCAAAGCATATGAATATGTAACTGAGTATAACCTTCATTGATTGACAAATAAGAAACTCCCAGCCTGCAGAAAAAACCAAGCAGGGAGTTAAATAAAACTAAACAACTAAACTATTTAATGACAAGTTCTTTCTATGGTTCTGTTACTGTAATTACTAACTCTTTGATATTGCGACTCAAATCATATTCATCACCAGAGGATGTTCTATCATCCTGATAACCCGAACCCGAATATTGTTTATCGCTAAGATTAGTCGCTATTAAAGTAACCACATACATTCCTGGGTTAGCATAAGAATATTCCAGTGTTTTTTCATATCTATCAATAGCTACTCCAGTAGAAAAACCTCCTTCGGGAGCTAACAAAGTGCTATTATCTTCATAGTAGGCATCTACTATATCTCTAGCAACCTGCCCTTGTAATTCAGTAAAATACTCCCAAATTATATAGGCGGCTGTCAGCTTATTGGTATATTCTATCCCTACCTGAGTTGCCATATTGGTCATGATTGCATCTAAATTTAGTTGATTACCAGGCCCTGCATTTGCATTGTGGGTATTTACACTGGGTTCAAGAAAATCCCTAATGTCTGGTAAGGCTTCAGATCTTAACACTACAAGTTCCTGGTCTACATCCACTCCTGATGTAATTGCCAAATGACTTTTTTCGAATTCATGATTTTCATCTCCAGTAAATATCACAAAGGTTTCTGCACCTCCTGTAATTGTAAACTTTACCGTTTCTCCAACAACAGGGCTTGAATTATCGACTGTAAAGTCAACTTCCGGAGTTTCTAAATCATCACTACAGCTGATAAATATAGATGTAGTAAGAAATATCAATAAAAATTTTATACGTAATTTCATTTTTGTTTATTTTATCATTTAGACTCTTAATAACCCGGGTTTTGAGTTAAATTTGGATTTGCCTGTAATTCGGTATTTGGGATGGGCAGCAGTTTATGATGTTCAGCAACATTATCAGCTGTTATATTCCACCCTCTGCTTTCTGGAGGAGAAGTGGTTGTCAGGTATTTTATTCTCTCAACAAGATTTCCCCAACGCACCAAATCGAACCAACGTTTGGCTTCACCACCCAATTCACGAGCCCTTTCATACATAATATAATTTTTCATGGATGTATAATCCGGGTAATCTACAGATGAAATATCTGGTAAAATACTTGAATCGGTAGTTAAATTTCTGGGCAGTACATCGTTATGTAAATACTCTCTAGTACCATCGCCATTGACATTTCTGGCTCTGGCTCTTAATTGATTTAAAACATCAAAAACTTCAGCAGTTGGGCCATTATTTACTTCATTTAGTGCCTCGGCATAAATGAGCAACACCTCTGCATATCGAAATACGGGCCAGTTATGATCCGCATCTCTAAATTGATAATTTTCATTGCGAACCGGCCAACGTCTATACTTTCCTATTTTCCACGGTTCCCACCACGGCCTATTCAAATTTAAAGTTCCATTACCGTTGACCCTTGTCTGATTGGTTGTCCATTCCTGCCTAACAAGGTCTGTGGGTTCATAAATAGTATTAAAATAATCCGTAGCATGAATATTTCCCCAACTTCCACCTTTGTCCGGAGGTCCTTGCAAGCCCATATGTGCTCCAATCCAACTGCCTTCATTAATACCACCACCCTTAAATTGAATATCAAAAATCATTTCATTATGACCTTTGTTTTCAACGATAAAAACATCTGGGAAATACGGCTCTAATTGATATTCTCCACTATCTATCACTTCTTTAGCATATTTAGCAGCTAATTGAAAATCTGCAGATCCATCACCACCATCTCGTTCTGCCATACTACCCCTTGTGAGATATACTTTAGCAAGTGCAGTTTTAGCGGCACCAACTGTGGCTCTACCTGGTTGGGTTATTTCTGAATTAGTATCCAGGTGTTCTACACCAAACTCTAAATCTCCAATAATTCTTTCATAAACCATTGAAGCAGGATCTCTTGGAACTTCTAAGTTTTCTAAAGAATTGGTCTCTGTATCAAAATAGGGAACATCACCAAAATAACGCACCAAGTTAAAATACATCATAGCCCTTAAGAATCTGGATTCTGCAACTAATGTATTTCTTCTGTCCTCATCCATGTTAACATTGGGAACATGCGTTATAGCTGCATTCACCTCATTAATACCCTGAAAATGATCTCTCCATAAACCCAATATTACTTGAACGTTATCGGCTGAAAAGGTATAGGTACCTATACCGCCTTGAGTATTCCAATTGGCCGTTCTAACAAGGTCTGTTGTAATAAAATATTGAGTATTTCCATAGACACCATTTCGTTGCAAAGCATTGTATGCGCCGACTACAGCTGCCTCTGCCTGATCGGCCGTTCTATAATAATTCTCAGGAGATAATTGAGATTTTGGCTCTTCTTCTAAAAATTCTTCGCAACCAGCAAAGAATACCATTGAAGCAAATATTAACAGATAATTTTTTAAATTTTTCATGGATTATTTTTTTTGACATTTATAAATTTATAGACGCTCCTAATGTAAAGGTTACCGATCTAGGATATGTGGCAAAATCTACTCCTGGCCCTACCTTTGCAACGGTTCCAAAACCGGTACTTACTTCTGGATCGTACCAACTGTAGCGTGTTATCATAAAAGGATTATTAACTCTTGCAAATAATCTCATTGTTCTTACTCCGTAATTAGTCATGACATCCTCAGGTAAGGTGTATCCTAAAGTAATATAATCGCACTTTAAGAACGAGCCATCTTCAACTAAACTACTTTTCATGTAGTTAGAATATGTATCTGGTACTTGACCGTGTACCGTTCCATCTGGATTTAGAGGCGTGAACGCATTCGGCACAAACCCTGATAGGGTATTCCAATTTCCATTTCCTACTCTATCTAAAAATAGTGTATTCGCATTAATTACATCGTTACCCACACTCCATCTTAAAAAGAAACTAAAATCGAAGTTTTTATAGGTAATTTCACTATTGAAACCCCCAATAAAATCTGGCTGTGTATTTCCAATAATAACCCGGTCATTGCTATTGATAACACCGTCGCCATTAACATCTCTAAATTTTACCTGACCAGGAATATTTTCTAAAAGCTGTGAATCCGGACTATTAGCAATTTCGTTTTCACTATTAAGAACTTCGTCCTCAATATACCCTACAAAGGTGCCAACCTCTTCCCCCACACGTAACATAATTTCATCTCTAAAATTAAAATTAAATACTCTGGAGAAATACATTTCATCTCTTTCACCTAAATCTAAAACTTCGGTTTTATTGGTGGAGAAGGTTAAGGTAGTATTCCATTTAAAATCCTCGGTATCGATATTAACAGAATTTATTGCCAGTTCAAACCCTTTGTTACTTATAGAACCCACATTCTTTATGGCCGTTTGAAATCCGGAAGTTAAAGGTAATTGTACATCCAATAATAAGTCATCCGTCTCCTTGTAATAGCCATCTGCTGTTACTGAAAGTCTATTTTTTAAAAACGCTAAATCCAGCCCGACATTATATTGAGACGTAGTTTCCCATTTTAAATCAGGATTAGCTACACTCCCAGGTACTTGACCAACCACCAAAGCATCTCCGAATATATATCTTTCCGTATTTAATCTTGCCAAAGACTGATACGTCGGAATCTGACTATTACCTGTTACCCCATAAGATAATCTCAACTTAAATAAATCAAATGTATTCAAATCTTTGATGAATTTCTCTTCGGAAGCAACCCAACCTAATGCCAGAGAGGGAAAATAACCCCATTTGTTGTTTGGCCCAAAACGCGAATCCGCATCCCCTCTGAAGGAAGCTGTTAACAAATATTTATTTGCATAGGAATAACCTACTCTGGCCAAGAAGGATAAAGCATTATTCTCCTCTACTATATTTACCGGAAAATCTGCTTGTAATGCCGATGACAAATCAAAAAGTCCCAGCGATTGTTCTTCAAAATTTGAAGCGCCAAATGTTTGTAAGGTTACATCTTGAGTTCTGGCTTCAAACACGGCAGTAGCATTGAAGCTATGCTTTTTAATTCTTTTGTTGTAGTTTAGACGTGTTTGAAAATTTGTATTATCATAAAGACGTGATCTAAATCTGGCAAAACCATTAGGATCAAAACCTCTTCTAACACTACTGGGGTAAAATTGTGAATCTGTGTTTCTAAATCTATTTACACCATAACTTGTATACCATCTTAAATTATCAGTAAGCTTGTATTCCAGAAATAAATTTCCTAAAATCCTTTCTGATTCAGAAAAGTTTTGGACTTCGTTTATATATGTCAACACATTCTCAGCATTCCAAATAAAGGTCGCATCGTCATCCTGAAAATCAGCAATATCAAAATCATCAGGCATAAAAGGATTCAATTGAAATACGGTTTTAAGCACTGAATTTTGATCCCAAACCGTAACTAAACCCTCCGTTTCTTTTAAGGAATACGTTATATTTGAACCAATCCTTATCTTTTTCCCTATTTTTTGTTCTAAATTAGCACTTAGATTGGTACGATTGAATTCAGAGTTTTTAATAACACCTTCTTGTCCTAAATATCCAGCTGACAATCTGTATTTCATGCCGTCTGAACCCCCACTAAAACTAATATCCGCTTGATTTGACAAGGCAGGGCGGGTAATTCTATCTATCCAAACAGAACCTCTTTGACCCGAATTTTGGATATCTAGCCATTGCTGTATATTACCTTGATTACCACTATTAATAAAGTTTAATTGAGGCCCCCTTTCTATCTGCCAATTTAAATATTCCTGGTCATTCAATATGTTTGGTGTATTGGTCATTAAAGAAACACCACTGTTATATTCAAAATTAATTTGTGGTTTCCCTGTTTTTCCTAGCTTGGTAGTTATAAGAATAACACCGTTGGCACCTAATGCCCCAAAAACGGCAGTCGCAGAGGCATCTTTTAAAACTTCCACAGATTCGATATCGTTAGGGTTAAAATCGGCTAAAGGGTTTTGAGAAGGGTCGCTATCATCCGGAATGATTGGAAAATTATCAATCACGTATAGAGGTTGATTCCCACCTGTAAGCGTAGAACCTCCTCTAACTAATATTCTCACCCCCGCTCCTGGCGAGCTGTCCGTTTGGGATATTTGTACCCCTGCAACCCGTCCTGCCAATGCACTTTGCAAAGACAAGGGTTTACCTTTCTCGATACTCGTTCCTTTAACAGAAGCTGTGGAACCTGTAATATCTCTTTTTCTAGCAGTACCATAACCAACTACTACAACTTCGTCAAGGTCTGTAATTGATTGTTTCAAGGATACATTAATTGTTTGACGTTCTCCAACCACGACAGTTTGATCGGCAAATCCAATGTAACTAAAAACGAGAATGGCATCAGACCCACTTACATTAATTGAATAATTTCCATCAAAATCGGTAGTCGTACCAGTGTTCGTACCGCCCAAAATGATGGTTACTCCCGGCAGCGGCAAGCTGTCTTCTCCACTAACTACGGTGCCACTTACCTCCCGTTGTTGTGCAACAACTGCAATAGGTATAAAGAACCATAAAAGTATAAACAGCTGTTTTTTTAGTTTTAGTTGGTTTTTCATAAAAGTTAATTTAATAGTTTGAATTCAGATTATACGTGTTAGTAATTTTAGCATACTAGTTTGTTAGGCTCAATAAAAGACATCGAGAATACAATTAATCAAATTAACTCAATTTTATAATCAAATATAGTTTTAAAATATGTCTTACTTTGGTGCAAAATTGTTCAAAAGGGGATAAAAAATGGTCAGTTTGTGGGTAATAATTGTTCTTTGCTGGTTTTCAAAATTAATGCCAATAATAGGAGAATAATTATTTTGTAATATTGTTCATATGAAAGCATGTCGGATATTAGCAATAATCTGCTTTTTATTTTGTGTGAATTTTAATATCAACGCACAAAGCAGAAGATTTCATCATATTACTTCTAAGGATGGACTTTCCCAAAGTGAGGTTTACTGTTTTTTAAAAGACAGCAGAGGTTTCATGTGGTTTGGTACCGTTGATGGGCTTAATCGTTTTGACGGATACAATATTAAAATATTCAATACGGACAGAAATAATCCAAATGCATTAACAAATAATACAGTTCGTAGTCTCGTTGAAGACAAGTTGGGGAGAATATGGATCGGTACTGACGATGGGCTAAACATGTATGACCCTAATACAGAATCCATTCACCAAATAATTCCCGTTTCTGTTTCAAGCCAGAAGTTAAATATTAGTACGCTTTTAGAATATGAGAATTTTTTATTTCTCGGTACTGGTCATGGCTTATATAGGATTCAACTTGTTGAAGACTTAACCAAGCTTAATCAAAACAAGTTACAACCTATAAGTTTTGATTTTGATACAGAAGGATCCTATGTCAATATTATCAATTTAAAGGAGTGCAGTCTTGGTGGCATTTGGATGCAGACCAGTGGTTTGGTGCGACAGATTATTGTAGAACCCCACAGTGACAGGGCTATAACCATCGAAAGTCCGATTTTGGATTTTTCGTATAATTTTTTTGATCTGGCCGAAGACGCTTCGAATAACCTTTGGGTTACAAGCAACGGTAATGGTTTAATAAGATATAATTTAATTACCAAAGAATTGACGACTTATAATTCATCAGTATCAAAATTTGGTCTGTCGTCCCTAAAATGTTCAAGTATTACTAGAGATGCGAAAGGCAATATATGGGTTGGCACCCTGGATAATGGTATTAATCTCATTAAATCTGATCAGTTAAACAGCAATCAAATAAAGTTCGAGCATATTCAACACAATCCTTACCGGCCAGCGAGTTTAAATTCCAACCTTGTTCGTACACTTTACGTTTCCAGAGACGATATCTTATGGGTTGGTACCATTGGAGCCGGAGTCAATTATTTTGATTCAGAACAAAAAGTTTTCAACCATTTGAAAATAAACACTTCAACAGGTAATGGTTCAAATTTCATCCGAGCCGTTTATTTAACTTCCCCTAAAGAAATATGGGCTGGGGTACATAGCAATGGACTGTATCAAATTAACCGTGAAGATCATACTGTAATTAAATTGGGATTGCGCAATATGACCGTGTTCTATATTGCACCTTACAAGAACAATCAATATTTCATTTGCTCGGATCAAGGTTTATATTTGGTTGAAAAGCACTCAGATAAGATTACTATTCTTAGTAATGTAAAAACATTTGCTACATTTTATATAGTCAAGGGTAGAGATAATATATTTTGGTTAGCTTCGTTTCAAGGTTTATTTCGCTTTACAATTGTTAATAATGAAATTAAAGTAGATAAAAGTTATCCCTTAAAGACTTCTGAAACCGCCTCTCCACAAAACTGTAGGGTCCTTTATTATAATGATAATACAAACGAATTGTTGGTAGGCACGGAGGGCGGGGGGCTCCATATACTAGCGCTCAATGAACAGCAAGAAGTTGTACTTAATAAAAAATATAAAAGTAACCTGACGGAAGGATCAATCAGCAACAATTACGTAAGATCTATTATTAAAGACAGCCAGGGAAATTTTTGGATAGGAACCTATGAAGGATTAAATAAGATTTTAAATTATACTTCTACTTCAGAAGATATTTCATTCAAGTGTTACGCAAAGAATGATGGCTTACCGAACAATATGATCCATTCAATTATTGAAGATAATGAGCAATGTTTGTGGATTGGAACTAATAATGGCCTTTCTAAATTTATTCCTTCTCGCAATCGCTTTCAAAATTATTTTGAAAGTGATGGTATTCAGAGCAATGAATTTTCAGAGCATGCTGTTTACAAGACTGATGACGGGGAAATTATTATAGGTGGAATTAACGGTATTACAACCTTTTACCCAAACGAGATAACAAAAAGCACAAGAAGACCACAAACCACTGTTACCGACTTCTACATAGATGACGAACGCGTAAAACCAAATCAGAAGATTGGAAAAAACACCCCTTTAAAAAAAGGAATTGCTATTGCCGATACCATATTTTTGCTTCCGAATCAAAATAATATTGGATTTGATTTTTCATCCATGTTATATCCTAATGTCGACAAAATAAAATACGCCTTCATGTTAGAAGGCTTTGATAAAACCTGGCAATATACCGATGAGACTACAAAATATGCCAATTACACCAATCTAGACCATGGAAAATATACCTTTAAAGTAAAATCCACTAATGGTGACGGTATGTGGGAAGAGAATGCCAAAGCGCTATTTGTTCATATTAAAACACCTTTCAAATATTCTTGGTACGCCATAGTGCTATATGTAGTTGTAATTATTTTAATACTCGTATACTTCTCTTACTTCTCCATAATAAGATACACCACTAAAAATAAGTTATTGTTAGAGCAGGAGCACAATCAAAAAGTTCAGTCTCTAAATAAATTAAGAACCCAATTCTTTATTAACATATCGCATGACCTAAGAACACCCTTAACTTTAATTCGAGGGCCTCTTGAAAGTATACTTAAAGAGGAAAACCTAAGTAATGACATTCAGGATAAATTATTGTTGATAAAAAGAAATGTGAAAAGGCTCAATTACCTAATTGAACAATTATTGGATGTAAGACGGGCAGAAAAAGGGAAATTAGTTGCACAAATTCAAGAGCAAGACATCGTTGGGTTTACTAAAAAGGAAATAGCCCACTTTACTTATGCGATTGACAAAAAGAGATTAAAATATAGCATTGTTAGTCCGTCGAGTAAGTTGGTTATTGGTTTTGATTCTGGCATGTTATCAAAGATTTACTTTAATCTTATTTCAAATGCTTTGAAGTACACCGAAAGCGGAGAAATAAAAATTTTAATTGAAGAGGTAAGAAAGGACGATTATAAAATACTTGAAGAATCCAATTTTATGTCCTTCGTAAAGGTCGAGGTTCGCGATACAGGTAAGGGGATTCCACAAGAAAAATTATTAAAGGTTTTTAATCGTTTTTATCAGGAAGACACAGCGTATGGCAAGGGTTATGGCATAGGTCTATCACATACCCTTCAGCTTGTTGAAGCCCACAATGGGTATATTGAAGCTGAAAGCGAATTAAATGAAGGAACAACCATTCGGTTTTTTATTCCATACGCGAATTATCCTGTTGTTGAGAACACAGGACGTGTAGCAAGTGAAGATGATATATATAGACAAGATGATACTGAAGTTGTTCATAAAAACCCCGAGCCAATTAAAAATGGAGCCAAGACGATTCTCATCGTTGAGGATAATGCAGATATGAGGGCTTACATAAAATACGAGCTAATAAAAGAATATAATGTGTTAGAAGCGGAGGATGGAATTAAGGGCGTTGAAATAGCAGAAAATTATGATCTAGACCTTATTGTTAGTGACGTGATGATGCCAAATATGGATGGAATGACCTTTTGCCACCACATTAAAACTAATCTTGAAACAAGCCATATTCCAATAATTCTATTAACAGCAAAAACAGATAAACAGTCTAAATATAAAGGCATTGAGACCGGTGCAGACGATTATATCCCCAAACCTTTTGAAATGGAATATTTGGTTCTGAGAATAAAAAACTTACTTCAGTCCAGAGAACAACTAAGAAAAATATTTCAAACCAGAGGTACTTTGCTGGAACCTTCATCTGTTACCGTTAACTCTATTGATGAGAAATTTTTAGCGGATTTGATGCAAGCTATAGAGGCAGGCATCCCAGATTCAGAATTCAATGTAAGTTCATTGGAGAGCAGTTTGGGTATGAGCCATTCTAATTTCTATAGAAAGGTAAAAAGCTTAACAGGCCAGTCCGGCAAAGACATCCTGAACGAAATGAGAATGAGCAGGGCCAAGCAAATTCTTATGGAAAATAGTGAGGTAAGAATCGATGAAGTTGCTTATACGGTAGGATTTACTAATCCCAAATATTTTGGAAAAAGTTTTAAAGAGCAATTTGGTATTTCTCCGACAGAGATGAAAAGAAAGAAAACACACCATGATAATTCATAATATTTAAAAATAATATTGAATCTTCTAAAAAATCAAATACACATAGCTTATCTGAAGTGAATCATAATTTAATTTAGGACATTATATAGTAATTTAAATGGATTTAAAGCGTGTTAAATTGGAATCTCATATTACTTTAAAACTGTATTGAATGAAAAAAGACTCAACTCCTTTTTTGAAAACGTTTACTAAATACTAAAAATAGGATCCCACATAACAGCCAAGCCGGAAGGGTAACGAAAGATAAGAACACCTCAAATTTTATGGAAATAAAATAAAAAATCCCAAAACTCACGGCCCACGCCCAAAACACCGATTTGTTGAAAGAAAGATTCGCCACCTCAGCATAGTTCTTAATGATACCAACTCTTTTGTGGTAAAAATGTTCAAATACAATGACAGCACCAAAAGGGGCCAAAATAAATCCATACAAAGCAACAAATCCTAATAACTTCATGGCAAAAGCCGGAAATAACCCTGCTATGGTCGCTATCGTTCCTGCAAGTAGGGTCACTTTAAAGGTAGACAGTTTGGGTAAAATGGCCTGAAACGCCAATCCTGCCCGATAAATGGTTGGATTTGCGGTGGTCCATCCGGCCAAGACTACAGCAATAATTCCAAATATTCCAATGGCATTATGGGCCAAAGGTCCTGGTGCCACCGGTGGCGCTTCGCCATTATTCAAAAAAGCTTGAGCTTCAGGAGACTTTAAATAAACGGCATATAATAGTGCTGCAGCTATCCAGGCCATATAATGCCCGACATACATTCCTGCCGCCGTAGTCCAACCCGAATGGGCTTCTTTCGCATATCTGAACACGGATAAATCGGACATCCCCACATGCATGGCGGCATTCGCAAACCATGACCAGATAACCACATGCCAGAATGTGAATTTTATTTGTCCGGGAAAGGGGTCTGATCCTTCACCCCAAATCTTCCAAAATTCCGCAAAACTCGAAACCCCCAATTGATCCAGAGCAACAACCCCGCAAGCTATAAAAGCGACAACAATAACGGGCGACATCCAGTTTGCCGCCTTCGATACGGTATCATACCCTTTGGCAGCGATGATGGATATCAGCGCCCCAATGAGTATAACGATAACAATCCAAGTGGTTCCATTGGGCAATGTATCTGTGAGTTTTGGCATGGGCATATCAAATGGGATACCCACCGCCGTAGCAGAAACCGTAATCATGGCACCTGCTAAAAAGCAAAATAAAACCCCATTGGCTAAATTATAGCCGGTTACCAAAGTTTTACCACATATTTTTTCCAACTGATAGTATAAAGTCAGTCTGTTTTTTACCGCGATTTCTGCAGTTAGAAAACGCCAGCTCAAAACCGCCAGTAAATTTCCGAGAAGTAACCCAACAATTAAATCGAAGGCACTAACACCTGCTGTTAAAAATAAGGGGCCGATCATAAATTCTGTTCCGGCTGCATGTTCTCCGGCATACATGCCTATAAAGCTCTTCCATCCCTTTAATCTTGATTGTGGCACCGGTGTTCTTTCAAATTCTCCTCCGGTCAGGTGTTCCAGCATTTCTTCTTCTTGGTGATATTGACTCATGCTTTTGTTTGGTTTTTAAATTATTTTATTAAATGTTTGGGGAAGTCAGTCGTCTTTTCACAACACAGTTGCTCCATCACTTGCTGTAATTCTGTTTTCAACAGAGAAATGGTATGGTGCCCTCCTCTTTTCCCAAGTGCCGATACACCATACATGAATGAGCGCCCCATAAAGGTGAATTTGGCGCCACTGGCCATGGCCCTGGCCACATCGGGACCGGATCGCAGACCACTATCCATCATCACTTCTATACGATCTCCATAGGTCCTGGCAATAGTGACTAATGGCTTTATGGTCGATTCTCCCGCATCCAGCTGACGCCCCCCATGGTTCGAAACTATAATCCCGTCTATACCGAGTCGAATGGCCTCTTCCGTGTCGTACTCCGAAGTCACACCCTTAAGCACCAACTTACCTTTCCACATATCGCGAATGGGCTTTATCTTTTCCTCATACAACCGACCGCTAAAGGTGGCATCCATAAACTTACCCAACTGTTTAAGATCCAGTCCCTTAGGCATATAAGGCTTTAAGGTTTCAAAACCAGGTTGTCCATGTTTTAAGGTTTGCAAGGCCCAATGGGGACGTCCGAATACCTGAAGAATATTGCTTAAGGTCATTTTTGGTGGCATGGCTAAACCATTTCTAATATCCCTGGGTCGAAACCCAAAGGTTGGTACATCACACAATATCACTAGCACAGGACAACCTGCGGCCTCTGCGCGTTTAATGATATCATCCCGTAATCGGTCTTCGGTGGGATGGTATAACTGAAACCAGGATTTCCCCTCGGTGAGTTCAGCGGCTCTTTCAATACTGGTGGTGGTTACTGTGCTTAAAATAAAAGGAATATTATGCTCAAAAGCGGCCTTGGCCAATATTTCAGCAGAATTGGGCCACATTAATCCCTGAAGCCCTACCGGTGCGATCCCGAATGGGGCATCATAGTCCATACCAAACAATGTGGTCTTTAAAGAGGATCCATGATGTTCCTTAAGATAGGTCGGTTTTAATTGAACTTCTCTTAGCTCTGTTGTGTTTCTTTTGATATTCACATCCTCATTGCAGCCGCCATCCAAGTATTCAAAGGCAAACTTTGGAATTTTCTTTCTTGCCTTGGTACGCAAATCTTCAACAGATGGATATCGGGTATCAAAAGGTATGGTCATAACTACAATTTAAATTTTTGTCTGAGTGCTTTAACCTGACAGGGATGAATTGTAACCATGTCACCTAAGGAATGACCCAAAACATTGGATTTGGAAATAAAGACCTTATTGGTAATTAATTTCATAAAACTTTAACTATAAAAGGCACATGTTTTTTAAGTGCGTAATTTTCCTTAAGAAATTTTGAATTAAGTTTAGTATCTGATATGGCCATGGCAGCCCCTAACGCTGAGCCTAATGAAGCGTTGGTTGTACTTAATCGTTTATCTCTGAAATAATGAGATAACAGTTTTATGTAGATATCATTATCACTAAATCCTCCATCAATATATATATGGGCGATATTATTATCTCCTAAGGCTTCTTTAATGCATTTCACCTGAAGCAAAACCAATTCAATCATTAATTGATGATAAGCATGCTCATATTTATCATAGGAAAAATAGGTTTTGGCGGGCATATTATTATCCTCAAGGCTATCCCATTTAAAACAATATTCGAAATCCTGGATTAATTCAAAATAAATATCATAATCAAATTTTATGGAGCGATGGTAGCTGTCCTTTACCCCAAAATGTTTATCCAATTTAGCTACTTGTATCTTGTATTCATTACCGAGAAATAGTCTTGTGGCTTTAACAGGCTTTCCACTAATCCTCATATAGTTAATCGTATCTTTATGGTCTTTGTTCGATGGAAGGGCGTTTTCTATAAAAGGATTAAAAACAATGCTCCATGTTCCGGTAGAAACCAATATGAATTTTTTCTTAATACTTCGAACGTATGGTAAAAGTGCGGCAGAACTGTCATGAATACCCACACCAATTCTAATGCGTTTACCATTGTAGTTCATGTTGGTGCTAGTTTCGGCCGAAACTATTGGCGGCAAAATCTTGTTTAACTGTTCTTTATAAACCCACTCATGGTAATCCTTTTTACTGTAGTCCCATAACGCGGTATGACAGCCAATACTGGTATATTCAGTTAAAGGTATTCCTGTAAAAATGTAGCTTAGATACTGTGGTAAATGCAAGGCATATTTAATCCTATGGAACACCTCAGGTTTGGTCTGCTTCAACCAATATAGTTGTATCCCGGAATTCAGCATACCTAGATCTGCGCAACCCGTAGTGCTTAAAAACTGTTCTCTAGGACCATATTTTTTAAAAAATGACGTTCTAACATGCTCAGGTAATGGTTTTGTATAGTTATATAAAGGTGTAACAGGTGTACCACTCGCATCTAAATGCACCAGGCTGGCACCATAAGTTGAAAAATTAATGGCCTTAACATTAAACTTTTTTGATTCGAGAATGCTATGAAATACGTTCTTTAGCCATTTTTGCAGTTCAGGGAGGTTTTCGGTAGGATGCCCATCTTCATCACATATTTCCTCAAATGAGATATATTCTTTATGAACCTCTTTAAAATTTTTATCAAAGAGAAAAAACTTTTTGTTGGTTTTACCAATATCAAAGACCGCTGTTACTGTTTTCATCATTATAAACCTGTTGCCACCGTATGTTTACCTCTCTCTTTTATTAAGTTGCCACGAACATCCAAAAAACGATAGGCATCAATTGGATTCAAGGCCCCTCCTGCACTTAAACGGGCTCTTTCTATAAGTGGTCTTACATCGGTTCGGTATGCCCCTTGCAAAATCTCCTGACATTTTACGGCATCGTTTTCCAACTGGGCGCCTTTCAGTGCTTCCTGATCCACCAAAAGGGCTTTAGCATAAGCCTCCTGGATGGCTTCCAATGATTGTATAAGGTCCTCCAGGGGATCCTTCACATTATGACTGGCATCGATCATCCATGCCAAATCCGGATTCTTAGGGTTGTTGTTCATCCCATAAACTAATTCATTAAAGATCAAGAACAGGGCATAGGGTTTAATACTTCCAACTGTTAAATCGTCATCGCCGTATTTACTGTCATTAAAATGAAAACCACCTAACTTCCCTTTTAACATTAAAATAGATACTATTTGTTCAATGTTAGAATTAGGGAGGTGGTGTCCTAAATCAACCAGTGTATATGCCTTTTCTCCACATGCATTTGCCAACATAAACGAGGTCCCCCAATCTTGGATGACGGTACTGTAAAAATGGGGTTCATAAGGTTTATATTCTATGAGCATGCGCCAATCATTTGGAAGCATCTTGTAGATATCCTTAAGACTGTCCTGTGTATTTTGAAAAGCCGTTTGAAAGTTATTTTGTCCCGGAAAGCACGATCCATCTGCCAACCAAACGGTCAAACTTTTAGAACCCAATTTTTCTCCAATATGAATGACCTCAATATTATGCTGTATGGCCTGTTCTCGAACAGCTTTGCTTACATTACTCAGGGACCCGTATTTATAACTTTCCTTCGCTTTTTTCTGATCTTGAAAGGTATTAGAATTTACAGAATCAAAATTAATATTCAAAGCCTCTGCTTTCTGTTTAATCGCCTTATAATCTGATGGGATATCCCAGGGTATATGCAAGGATACGGCCCCGGCAGTCTGGGTTAACTTATGTAGTATCCCAACATCTTCCACCTTTTGCTCTAAGCTTGTGGGTTCTCCAAAATATGAGAACCTGCCAAATCGTGTCCCACCGGCCCCCAATGCCCAACTTGGAATAGCGACTTGAAAGTCTGTTAATTTTGCTATAATCTGGTCTACATCATATCCTTTTTTACGCAAATTGTTACCCAAAAAATCGAAGTTATCGTTATGATAATTTATACTTCTTTTGTTGAAATCTGCGATTTGATCTTTTTGTAATTTCATTATTGATTGTGTTTTAAATAAAATAAACTCCCAAAAACCCCAATCAGAATTCATGGAAGCTTATTTCAACTCAACTACTAACTAACTCAAATGTTATTATCGTACAAAGGCATTTGCCATACCACCGTCGACGTTAATGATGTTACCCGTCGTTTTTTCTAATATGCCCACACAGGCAAATACCCCATTAGCGATATCTTCCGGGTATATAATTTCATTTAATAAATTCCTCTTGGCGTAGTGCGTCGGAAGGTCATCTACCGATATGCCATAAGCTTTGGCCCTTCCTTCTGCCCAATCGCCTTCCCATATTTTACTTCCAATGATTACTCCATCTGGATTAATGGTATTAACCCGAATATGATCCTTACCCAATTCTGCAGCTAATAAACGTGTCATATGTTGCTGTGCAGCCTTTGCAGTACCATAAGCCACGTTATTAGGACCGGAAACCAGGCCATTTTTACTGGCAATGGAGATAAAATCTCCACCCAAGTTTTGCTTTCGCATGATATCAACACCCTGTTTTGCAAGTTCAAACTGACCTTTAACCAATATATCTTGAAGCATATTCCAGTCCTTATCGGTTGTTTCTTCCAATGGTTTAGAAATCGCCATTCCCGCACTATGGACGATAATATCGACCCCCCCAAATTCCAAGCAGGCTTTGCTGAATGCTTCAGCAATGGATGCTGAATTCGTTACATCACAAACGGCATAAGTAGAACTATCTCTTTTATAAGTAGCATTAGCTTCCATTAACCTATCTTCAACAATATCGGTTAACACCACATTGGCGCCTTCTTCCACTAATTTATCTGCAATCGCCTTTCCAATTCCTCCTCCGGCACCTGTAATCAAGGCCACTTTCCGAGACAAGGGCTTTTCTTTTGGCAAACGTTGTAATTTGGCCTCTTCTAACAACCAATATTCGATATCAAACGCTTCTTGTCTGGGTAAAGAGGTATAGGCACTAATCGCCTCTGCGCCACGCATCACATTAATAGCATTGATGTAAAACTCGCTTGCTACGCGTGTAGTTTGTTTATTTTTAGCAAAACTGAACATGCCAACCCCGGGATAAATAATAATAACAGGATTAGGATCCCGCATTGCAGGACTATTTGCCCTTTTGCAGGTATTATAATAATCGGCATAGTCTTGCCGATAGGCTTCAAAAGCAGGTTCTAATTTCATTAATACCGCCTGTGAATCTGATAAGTCTTCGTTTTTATCCAAATCTAAAACAAGTGGTTGAATCTTTGTTCTTAAAAAGTGATCCGGACAGGAGGTCCCCATGGGTGCCAATCTGTCCAGATCATTGCTATTAATATATTGCATGACAATTTCAGTATCAGAGAAATGGCCAATCATTCTGTTTTCGGAGGAGCATAGCCCTCGTAGCAAGGGCATTAATTGTGCCGCCTTTGCCTTGCGCTGATCCGCGGGAAGACTATCCACTTTTTGCCCCCCAAACACACCGCCGTTTTCCTTTATTTTTTTCTCTATGTATTCTGAGGCCATTTCAATTACCTCAAGACTATTTACATAGCACTCATACGAAGTATCTCCCCAAGTGAACAACCCATGGCTTCCCAATACGATACCACGAATCCCAGGATTAGCCTTCAAACAGTTTTCCAACTGAAGCCCAAGATCAAATCCTGGACGTTGCCATGGTACCCATCCCATGGTATCACCCCAAATTTCTTTGGTCACTTTCTCACTATCTTCAGCTGCAGCCACAGCAATGAGGGCGTCAGGGTGTAAGTGATCTATGTGCTTAAAAGGTAAAAGTCCATGTAAAGGGGTGTCTATTGAAGGGGCCTTACTATCTAGATCATAAATACAATGGTTGAACAAGCCAACCATGCGGTCTTCATCTTGCAGTCCACCATAAACCTTTTTCAAATCCCTTAGTCGACTCGTGTAAAGGCCTGCTATGCCACTTCGGTTTAAGGTACCAATATCACCTCCAGATCCTTTTACCCACATCACTTCTACCGCTTTATTGGTCAATGGATCTTTTTCCATTGTTTTACAACTGGTGTTGCCGCCGCCATAATTAGTAATTCTTAAGTCAGCTCCAAGTATATTCGATCTATACAAAAAGAGATCCACTTGATTATCACCCATAGAATCTGCTTTTTGCTTATCCCACAAGTAATCTACATATTTAAAATTCTTTACAGTTTGATCCATATTTTATTAAAATAATATATATCCCAAAAATATATTTAAAAACTCCGTTCTCTATCCTGTACTATACTGCAAAATCTGAATTTGTATTTAAAAATATACATTTTTATTAAAATCCGCTTAGTAAATTATTGTTATTCAAACACTTATTGCATTTTTTAAATGTTTTTTAGACGTATATTAAATAAAGGATTGGCATAAAAAGCCAACGCTTTATAACTGATAAATAAATTTGTCAGGACAGAACAGGATTCTTTACTTGTTTTCAAAACTTAATTTTGATGTTCATTTATTATATCAAACTATAAAAACGTCTAATGCATAAAAATTATATTACTCTTGGAGAATTCATCATCAATAATCAGCAAGGTATTAAATACTCCTCAGGAGAGCTCTCTAAATTAATTAATTCTATCAGGTTAGCCGCTAAAATTATAAGTCATGAGGTTAATAAAGCAGGGTTAGTTGATATTTTAGGAGCTTCTGTTGAAACTAACATACAAGGAGAAACCCAACAAAAGTTAGACGTTTATGCAAATGGAGTTTTTAAATCTGCCTTAATAAATAGGGAAATTGTATGTGGTATAACTAGTGAAGAAGAAGAAGAAGAAGATTTTATAACCATTGAAGGAAAATACAAAGCACATGATAATAAACATATTGTTCTTATTGACCCATTGGACGGATCTTCAAATTTAGATGTGAATGTCTCGGTAGGCACTATTTTTTCAATATATAGAAGAGTTACTCCTCCTGGAATGCCCGTTAAGAAAGAAGACTTTTTACAGAAAGGTAATGAGCAAGTTGCGACAGGTTATATAGTTTATGGCACCTCAACAATGTTAGTTTATACTACTGGCAATGGTGTAAATGGTTTCACTCTTAACCCTGCACTCGGAACTTTTTATTTGCTACATCTTAAGATGAAATTTCCTGAATCTGGTAATATTTTTTCAATAAACGAAGGTAATTATGCTCATTGCTCTCAAAGTGTTTAAGATCATATTAAATATTGTCAAGCCGAAGAAGAAGACAGACCTTACAACTTTAGACACATAGGTTCAATGGTATCAGATTTCCATAGAAATCTGATAAAAGGAGGAATATATATTTATTCACAAGCACTAAATATCCTAATGGTAAATTACGTTTGTTATACGAATGCAATCCTATAGCTTTTTTAACCTAACAGGCAGGCGGTAAAGCAACAGATGGAATTAAAAGAATCATGGATATAAAACCCAAAGAACTACATGAAAGGGCGCCAATTTTTTGTGGAAGTTTGAAAATGGTAGAAAAAGCAATATCATTTATTAAGAAATATGGAAGTTAGCTATAATGATCACCAAATTTTTTTTTAAACCGATAGTTTACTACTTTTTTTTAATTTAATCTTAACTTGTAATAATCAATTTTTTAATTCTTTTTTAATGGAAATATATAAGTACATAAATATTGATGAAAATTCAAGAATACCTAAATACCAGCAAATTATTGATTCTATCATTGATAATATCTCTAAAGATAATTTCAATATAGATCAAAAATTACCATCTATTAATAGTTTGAGTGAAGAGTTTTATCTCTCTCGAGATACCGTAGAAAAGGCCTATGGCATTCTAAAAGAAAGAAATATCATAACGTCAATTCCTGGAAAAGGTTTTTATATTTCTCGAACAACATTAATATCCAAAGTCAATATTTTATTCCTAATAAATAAATTAAGCAATTACAAACTAAAAACTTACAATCATTTTATAAACAAAATTGGGACAAATTCCCATACAGATTTACATGTTTATCATTGCGACGAAAGTTTGTTTTTAAATTTATTAGAAAAGAACAAATCTGCTTATGACTACTATGTTATCATGCCACATTTTAAAACCGACTCTTTAAGACATGTTAGTTTTACAGATAAAGTTATAAAAGCCTTAGAAAAAATAAAACAGGAAAAATTAATAATACTAGATAATATAAAACCAGAGCTAAATGGTGCATTGGGAGAAGTTTATCAAGATTTTGAAAAAGATATTTATAATGCACTAAATGAAGGGGTTTCAAAAATAAAGAAATATAAAAAAATTATGCTCATATATCCAGAGAAGGCTCTATATCCCTATCCTGGACGTATTTTACATGGATTTAGAAAATTTTGTGCAGAACATAAGTTGGACTTTGAAATTTTAGAGAAGGTTTACGACGACATGGTTTTAAAAAGAGGGGATTTATTTATTACTATTGAAGAAGCTGATTTGGTTAATTTGGTAAAACAAGTAAGGGATAATGAATATATAATTGGAAATGATATAGGCATTATTTCTTATAATGACACACCTCTAAAAGAACTTTTTGGAATTACCGTAATATCAACAGATTTTAAAGTAATGGGTGAAACGACAGCTGAAATTATTTTAAATAAGAAAAAATTAAAATTAAAAGTTCCTTTTAATTTTATTGAAAGAGATTCTCTCTAATTTTTTTATAACATTTTACATTTTTGACCACATTACATAAAATGGAGTTTATTATTTCACTTTCTATATTATGATACTACTTTTAAAGAGATTCTTAAAAACGATTTAATATATTGAAAAATAAGATAATTAAACGCATAAACTGGATTTGATCAAAAGTTGTTTCTTAATAATAAAAAACCACTAAATACTCAGTGGTTTTTTTAAAATTTTCGATATTCGATATACAGATTAAACCCTATTTTGTAATGATCATTTTACCAGAAGTTGAAATGCCTTCAAGACTTAAGGTGTAAAAATAAAACCCTGATGGTAATTCATTAGCTTTAAATCTAATACTATGACTACCTTTATTTTTATATTCACTTATAAGAGTAGATACACAAACACCATTTATATTATATACTTTTATAGATATTTTACCACTGTTAGGCAATACATAGGACAGTGTTGTCTCTGATCGACTAGGATTAGGATAATTGTAAATCTTCATAGGACTTTTATTATCTATATCGATGGTTTCAGTATTAAGCTTTACTGTAGCTAATTTTGATTCTAACTGTGATGCCGGAATAAACCTTACCATATCATACACAAATCGTTTTCCTCCATATTGGGCATTATTATAAATCCCACTAATTATAATAGGATCAGCCGTAGTGTGATTATGTTTTCCATCTAACCTATAGAAGCCAGACCATGATCCCTTAGAGTTACCTCCAACATAACTACCACCTTGATTAGAGGCTTCTCTATTTTGATTAATAACATCATTTGTTTCAATTCCTTTAATGCTGTATTTGGCATGAGTAACATTTACGTTATCATTATCCAAATAGTCCCAAGAAACTTCAACATAATAGTCTTCTTCCAACAAATCCGAAAAAACGTTTGGATCTAATTTAGCGGCAAAAGAATTACCATTGGTAACTGAATATTGATAGCCAAGACCTTGCATACCCCAATGGTGTCCTAAACCTTGTTCTCCACTACTTGAAACAGATAAATTTGGAAAAGCTTCGAAATTTGAAGCAGATCCTAGGGAAGTATTATCAATGATTGGGTAATCTGATAAAAGGATGGCATCACTTTGCATAAACTCTTGTCCACCAATAACAGGGGCATCTTGAGAAATCCTGATTCTTGTACCAGGAGTGATATTAATCTTTTTATTACCTAAAAGATACCATCCCGAAAAGGTGTCATCTGGATGACTTATTCCATCTGCATGTATCCACTGATTTACTGTGCCATTGTATTTGTTTTCCGTATAATCATAAACCCTATACCTTGCGGCATTAGATCTAAAACCTCCATTTTTGTGCCACATAACATAAATATATTTTGAAGTTCCAGAAAATGCGCCAAGATCTCTTTCTGCCCATGCTGTTTCATTAGGTATAGACATAACCGTACCGCTATTTAACCAAGTTTGCCCAGTGACATTCCATGGTACGCCAGCATATATCCACCCTTGACCACTTCCAGTCATGATTGCCATAGTATCCTCTGTATCTCTATAAGATGGTTGCGCTATTGTTTCTATACGATCTGTCGTACTCCACGAGAAATAAATTAAATATCCGTCTGGATCTTCAGAAAAACCTGCTGCTGGACTTTCATTACAAGTTCCTGGATTTGTCATAGGCCATCTTTGTCCAACTTGCTCTCTTACAACGACTGCTGATATTAAACAGGAACCAGTGCCTACGGAATATGTAACCTTTGGTAGTTTGTATACACCTGGAGTCGGGTATTCAGCAGTTAAGCATGGTAAGTACAATTCGTGTGAGTATACAGATAAAAGATCTTTAGGTATTCTTATCCAACCATGTACGGTACCATTTGTAACATCAGCTGAAATATTACCTGTAAACGTTAAAGTATCATCTACTTCAATCGTCAATGGTGTTCCACTGCCACCAGAAGTCCAATCTCCTTCACTCATACCAATTTTAACACTGGAATTCTCGCTCCAATCGCTTACAACAGTAGTCACGGAAGGATCATACATAGCCAACCAACTATCTCGGGTAAGCGTAAAATAAACATTACCATCAACTCCCATAGAGGGAAACTGAGGATAATCTATACCTTGCAAAACATTAGTAGCTTGACCATTAGAAAGTTGTATTTTTACTAAAAGCCCGGTATTTGCATTATCTCCCTGATTGGCCTCGGTACATAAATATAAAAACTCATCGTTATTGTCTATAACAAGTCCTCTACTTCTCCATATGCCACTGTTTATAATCGTAGTAACTGTTCCATTTGGCGCTCTTTTTTTAACACTACCTGGGATTCCGCTTTCTGGAAGACCATAAATACTAAAGTAAACCGTACCATCTGATGCCACAGCAACTCCTTCCGCCGGACCCTGCAGGTTGTCTACAAGTATCTCCACAGAACCATTGCTTTTGTTCCACCTGCTAATACGGGACGGTGATTCCGTAGCAAAATAAACATTTCCACTTGCGTCGGTTGCTATTCCTCTTGGCCTTGTAATTCCAGTAACAATATTTGCTTCTATTCCATTAGGGTCAATTTTTGTTATCATTGCTGGATTACCTACATCACCCAAATCACGCCCGATAAAAAGGTTTCCCGAATCATCAAATGCAGCGCCGTACATTCCCTGAAGCCCTATTCGTTTTACTTCTACTACTCCATTTGCATATACCCTTCTTAACATTTGCCTGTTAAATTCTGTAAAATAGATCGTGCCATCTGGAGCTGCGGCACACCCATATGAATAGTGCACTGGTGTAATTAACCTCATGCCTTTTGGGACATCAATTAATGGTTGACCTTGTGCTAATAAAAAAGATAAAACACTAACGTAAACAAAACAGTAAAATTTTTTCATAATTAATTAATTTAAGACTAGCTTTTTTGTAGTCGTTTATAATTTAGCACACAAAAGTTTGTGCCACTACTACACTGTGGTTTTTGTAATTTATTGTATGAGAGCCTTTTGTTTGAGATTCGTTAAAAAATTCTGAAACGGCAACACCAATTTATTTAGTTGATAAAAGATTCTGAATTTGCAAATTTTAAATCACGTTAAAACTATAAATGGCTAATCAAAAAACTATCCTGCACAATCCTGCTTTATTTATCATAAATTTCACTTAATTAAAGTGTCTGCTGAATTTTTATCGTTAATAAACCCACCTTGTTGAATCAACCATTTTGAAAAGTAAAAAGAATACTTTTTAATTCATTTGTATTAACGAAATTTCTAGAATTCGAAATGACAAAAGAATACTGATAGAATTATCATTAATATTTCTAACAATAAGTTAATTATGTCTTCAATAAACAAATTCCAAAAAGAATTTTATCTATCCGCAGATACCATTTAGAAAACGTAGTATATATTAAGAAAAAAAATTAAATGACTTTAAAGCAAACTTATTGTATACAAAGAACAACGCTTACTTATAAAACTGATATCCTATTCTTAAGCCACCATTATAAGTGACTTTCATCACTTTATATTTTTAAATAATAACAGGATTGTACAGGATGCTTTCTATGGAATCGCTCAATATATTTGAAAAATAATTTATAACTAAGGCTTAAAACCAATTAAACTAAATTTTATGAAAATTGTCTGTATTTTTAAGGAAAAAGGATTGTATCTTCTTTTTTTTCTATTCTTTTTAAGTTTTAAAGTATCTGCTCAAGATACAGTTTCAGGAACTGTTAAAAGTAAAGGCTTACCATTGCCAGGGGCCACAATCACTATTAAAGGAACAAATACTGGAACTGTTTCAGATTTTAATGGTAAATATGAAATTAAAGCGAAATCTGATGCTGTTTTGTTAATTTCGTTTTTAGGATACGAAACGCTTGAAGAAAATGTTAATGGAAGATCCGAAATCAACATTAATCTTGAGGAAAGTCAAGAGGAACTATCAGAAGTTGTACTAGTTGGTTATGGTGCCGTAAAAAAGAGTGATTTCACAGGGTCTTCTTCAAAAGTTGCAAACAAAGAATTAGAAGAATTTCCAATTACGAATCTTGAAAGTGCTTTACAAGGCCGTATGGCAGGTGTAAATATAACTAGCACTTCATCAGAGCCAGGAGGGGGGGTCAGCATCCAAATTAGGGGAGCAACTTCTTTATCTGGGGGAAATCAACCATTATATGTCATTGATGGTGTACCTCAATTTAACGATGCTTCACGTTCTGCAGCTGAAATAAATGGATTTGCTCCAACTAATGCTTTAGCTTCCTTAAATCCGAATGATATAGAGTCTGTAGAAGTGTTAAAAGACGCTTCGTCTGCTGCGATATATGGTTCAAGAGGTGCAAATGGTGTAATCATTATTACAACTAAAAAAGGAAAAGCAGGAGAAAGCAATATAACTTTTGATACTTTTACTACGATTGCCGAAAGACCAAAATCCATTCCACTTGCCACTGCAAGAGAGTTCGCAACCCACATAAACCTAGCAAATACAAATCTTGGCGGAGAACCTTATTACAATGGTGAAGAAAGGTTCACAGTGGATGGTCAACAAAGTGTGATCTTTCCCAACCCTGAAGAATTGGGTCAAGGTACAGATTGGCAAAGAGAAATATTTAGGTCTGCCATAACAAATAATTATCAATTAACGGCAAGTGGTGGGAATGATGCTGTAAGATATTTACTCTCTGGAAATTATTTAAAAGACGAAGGTGTTGTTAAATTTTCAAAATATAGAAAAGGCGCATTTAGATTAAATCTTGATGCCGATTTAAATAAAAGATTAAAAGCAGTTGTGAATCTCAGTTATTCCGCTGATTTAAATGACAGAGCAGAAAGTACAAATCTAAGCACAACTCCTGGAGGTCTATCTCCAAGTGGTTCTATATTAAAATCTTTAATAACAAGTCCAGCACTTTCAACAGATAATCAGCTTTATCAAGTTTTTCTTCTTCTTCCTGATAGAGGCTCCTCTTCAGGATTATTAAACCCATTATTAGATTTAGAAAACACTATTAACCAGAGGCGTTATAATATTTTTCAAGGAAGTATGGATTTGACTTACAAATTTAATGACAACTTAAACTTTACAGTGAGAACGGCATACAACAGAACATTTAGTGCCAATGACAGCTATTGGAATAACTTAACGGCCTTTGGTTATGATGCTAAACAAAGAACATTTCAAAGTGATTGGAGAACAAATTCGTACATAAATGAAAACTTTCTTACTTATAATAAAAATACCGAAGATTTCAATATAAATGTCGTTGTTGGTAATACATTGCAAAAGGAAGATGGTAGAGGTGCAGTATTAAATGCTGAAAATTTAAGTATTCCAACAAATAATGGTCTTTTCCTCATACCTCTTTACCAAAACATATCAATCCCTCAAAGAAATTTTGTTGAATCGACATTAGTATCAGGATTTGCAAGAGGGTCATTTAGTTATAAGGGCAAATATTTATTAACTTTAACGGGAAGGGCAGACGCTTCTAGTAAGTTTGCTGAAAATAAAAAATGGGCATTTTTTCCGTCAGTTGGTTTAGGTTGGACGTTTTCAAGCGAAACATTTTTTGAGGAATTCCGTAATGTAATTTCAACTGGAAAGTTCAGGTTTAGTTACGGAACTAGCGGTAATCAAGCAATAAGTCCATTCCAATCTTTATCAACATTAGCACCACTGAATTTTGGGTTTAGAAACGGTCAAGCTACGGGTATTGTTACTAATTCCTCTGAAAATAAAGATTTATCTTGGGAAACAACAACACAAATAGATTATGGTCTGGATCTGTCGTTCTTAAATAACAGATTTAACCTTACATTGGATCTGTATGAAAAAGAAACTGAAGATTTATTGCAAGCTAAAGATATTCCTTCGGAATCTGGATTCAATTCCATATTATCCAATTTTGGTACAATTAAAAATAAAGGTTTTGAAATCTCTTTGTCCGGTAAAATTTTAAACAAAGAAAACTTTGGATGGGATTTTGCTTTTAACTATGCAAGAAATGAAAATGAAATAGTAGATTTAGGAGAAGGTGTAGAATTTTATAATGCCCAAAATGGTCAAGCAGATTATACGCACAGACTAAGAGTTGGCGGTCAATTAGGAGACTTTTGGGGATTTGAAACAGATGGGTTACTAAGCGCTGAGGATATTACAAACGGTGCTCCAACATTAGGTGGATCCACATTTGAAGGAGATTTAAAATTTAAGGATACCAATGAAGATGGAGCTATTACTGATGCTGATAAAGTGCTTCTTGGAAACGCTTTCCCAGATTTTACAATAGGAATTTCCAATAATTTTAGTTTCAAAAATTGGGAATTGAATTCATTGATTGTAGGGAATTTCGGAAATGAAATTTTAAATCAAAATTTATTATATGGTACTTATGGATCATATTTTGGTGTACCTACACAAAAATACTTAAGCGACTTTTGGACACCTGAAAACAAAGATGCCTATTATCCTCGACCTTCAGCAGGAGCAGTTAATAATGTTACTTCTGATAGGTTAATTGAAGATGGTTCCTTTTTAAGGATTAAAACACTATCACTCGTTTATAATTATCAATTGCCGAATTCCAAAACTAAGTTTAGATTTAATTTAACAGCACAAAACCTTTTTACATTTACGGATTATAGCGGATATGATCCTGAGGTTAGTGGTTACGGACAAAGCATTCTTACTCCTGGTATTGATGTAGGTAGTTATCCGAGAACTAGATTATGGACTATTGGAGCTCAAGTACAATTTTAAAAAATAAAACTATGAAGAATTTAATTTATTTAGCCTTGGTATTATTCTTATTCTGTCTTACTTCATGTGAAGAGGAATTAAATGAAGTACCACTTACAACGATTTCACCGAACAACTTTTATAAATCGCAGTCTGATTTAGAACTTGCAACTTTAGGAGCAATAGGAATCCATAGTAGTTTAGATTTGTATTCTTGGGGGATACACTATGCTCAAACATGGCCAGCCGGCGATTATAACAGAGGTCCTGGTGACCCCTGGGAAAACTTGTCCTTCGAATCTAATTGGTATTTTTCCAGCTTATTATGGGATGCAAATTATAGATTAATTAATAACGTAAACTTAGCTTTGGATAAGATTGATGGTGTACAATTTGATAGTGAGGAAAAAAGAAATGCACTAGTAGGAGAACTTCATTTTCTAAGGGCAGTATCATATTTTGATCTAGTAAGATTATTTGGTAAAGTACCTTTACACTTAAGTCCAACAGTTGATTTAGCAGGTTCCTCTTTACCAGAATCTGAAATTGCCGATGTTTACGAAGCCATAGTATCAGATTTAAAAGCAGCTGAATCTATATTAGACATAAATAACGCTTATGGAGATGGCTACGCAACAAAAGGTTCGGCTGCTGGCCTTTTAGTAAAAGTATATGTTTTTATGGCTGGGTATCCACTAAAAGATACATCCAAATGGACTATGGCATTAGAGCAAGTGAAAAAAATTGTAGATGTAGGCAATCCTTCAGTTTCTGCTTCTCCCTATAATTATTATCTAGAGCCTGACTTTCAAAATTTATTTTACCTAGTTATTTCTCCGGCTTTTTCTGGCTCTGGTGGATCAGGAAGCGTGACAATAGGTCAGCCAGCTAACGAAAATGGCCCAGAGGCTGTATATGAAATTAATTTTGACCAAACCCCTGGGCTTATTTCCTCTGCATTTCCAACTTCAGTTAGTGGACTGCTTATCAAAGATTGGTTAAGAACATACTTTGAGGATAATGATTACAGAAAAGAAGTAACCATGGTTACGACCGATACAGACCCTCTAGGCTCTATGTTTCTTGAGAAAAAATTTCAAAGTACAGGAAGTACTTGGTATGATAATTCAAACAACTGGCCATATTTAAGGTACGCTAATCTTATATTATATCTGGCAGAAGCTGAGAATGAAGTAAATGGTCCTACTCCACTAGCATTTAGCGCGCTAAACGCCATTCGTGAAAGAGCGAGAAAAGGTAAAAATGGTGAACCAGAAAGAGCGGTGCCCGCAGATTACACAACGGCAGATGCCAGTACAAAAGAAGAGTTTAGACAATTATTATACAGAGAGCGTATTTTAGAATTCGCCTGTGAAGGCGAGAATTGGTTTGACTGGATAAGAACTGAAAGACTTGAAGAGTTGCTTAATTTCCAAGGTCGCTCTCAATACTACAGACCAAGATTAGAGTTTTTCCCAAAGCCACAGTCACAAGTTACACTGTCTAATGGAAATATTAGTCAAAATACAGGTTATTAATAGTGCAATAGCAAATCACTAACAAAACCTCATTAGGAGTTATTAAGCTCTTTCTAGAATCTAATAAGAAGTTTGTATTATAAACATCTTATTAGATTCTGGCAATCATGATAAATCTGGAAATTTTTTACAATACCAGAAAATATAATATGAAAAACTTATTATTAAAAAATAATTGTAGAGCAATTATAATATTCTTATTATCAATAAATAACCTCTTCGCTCAGGCTAACAAGAACGTATTCAATGAAAAACCTGCTGGATTTGACTATTTTATTGGGATTGTTGGAAACCCCTCAGCACCAAATATTGATTGGAGTGATAAACAGCTTATTGAATTGAAACAGCTTGGAGTAAACATGTTACAATTAAGTATAGCTTGGGGTGGTAAACCTGCCGATGAAGTTCTTAATCTTGAAGATTTGGATGAGGAGCAAAAAGCCAAGTTTAAATATAGAATAAAGCAAGCCAAAAAATTTGGTTTTAAAACTATAGCCCATTTTGGTATTCCAAGAATGCTCAACTATGCACCAATTCTTCCAGCTTGTATTATGGATGAGGATATCAAGAAAAAATATGTGGATTTGATAAGTGATTTTATGATTTCCTTTCCAGAAGTTGACGACATCTTAGTTTACACATACGATCAACAGGCTTGGATATGTAGCGAATTTGGACCATGTCCTCGTTGTAGTGGATTACCCCTAGATGAAAGGTTACCTGGTTTTTTAAACCTTCTCAATAATACAATACAAAAGTATAGACCTAATGGTTCAAGATTATGGTGGAAACCATGGGAGATTTCAAAAGGTCAAACTATAGCAATATTAGAAAAGCTTAATACAAAAGGGTTAGGTTTAATGCTGAATCCTTCAACCACAAACGAGGTTTATCCTTTTAATGATAGATCCTTTAAATCTGATTTGGGAGTTAAACGTTTTGTTACCCTAGCCCGTACTAGAAATATACCCGTTATTGGAGAATTTGATCATACACTATATAAGCCTTTATATCAGATAGGAGACTATTTTCCTAGACTTGTATACGAAACATTGAATGGATGGAAAGAACTTAATATTCAAGGAATTAAGGAGTATTATGGTTTTGAAAGTTCTAACTTTTCGGTTAATTATGAAATGCTAAAAGCTTGGGTAAAATCTCCTGAGGAATCCCTTGAATATTTACTTAATAAAATAGCTGCCCCATATGGGGAAAAACGCTCCGGTTTTATGAAAGAAGCATGGGAGCTTGTTGCTCAATCTGTGGAGGCATTTCCTTGGGATGTAACTTATTTAATAGGGCCAATGGGGTTAGATCTCTCACAAAATGGCACTCATAGTTGGCAACCAGCAAATATTCCTAATGCAACTTGGGATACACCTATATGGGAAGCTAACAGAAGAGCTAATTTTATGTTAACAGATTCTAACAAGGCCCATCCATGGATTTTTGAAGACGCTGGTCTAAGATTAGAAGATGCCGCTAAACTTGGCTTTTTAGCTGTAGAATTTTTTGATAAGGCTATAGCTGAAAATGGGATAAAAATCGAGGAAATCAAAGAACAGAGAGCAATTGTTAATAAAACATCGAAATCTCTGCGAGGAGTATCTATACATTATTTATTAACTCTCGCTTCACAAGATGCAAGAATGGCACAAATTAATGATGATCAGTTTCAATTAATTGTTAAAAGAATCGATAAACTTCTAGTAAGAGATCTAGAAAATGGTAATAAAGAAGCAGAAAAAAAACTAATTGAGTTTAGACAAAACCCAAAGCAATGGTTACAATTTAGTTTTAATCCAAGAACTCATGAATCGATCAGCTATCCCGATTGGAAAGTATGGACTGTTCCACAAGATTAAATACGACTTAACTTATTAACATTTTACATAATAAAATAATGGCTCATAAAAGAATTTATTTATCGGTAGTAGCACTCCTTTTCTTTTTATTATCATTTGCTCAAAAAAAGGATGTTCTTTTTCCACTCCCTTCAAATTCAGTTCATTTTGAACATATTTTTGAAGAGGCCATACAAAGATCAATTGAAAACTGGATTAAAGGAAGTGTTCCTTATTCTGCACTTGTAGATAAATTTCGTACTGGGAGGTCATTTTTTGCACAAGGAGAAATGTGGGGTAAAGCAGTTAGGTCTGGTTGTATGTTTTATAGATATACTCAAGACCCAAAACTTAAAAATATTCTAGACAAGACGATGAAAGATATGATGAGTGCCTCTAGACCTAATGGAAGTATTAGTTGTTCTACAATTGAGAACCAACCCGATGGACCTGGTGGAGATCTTTGGGAGCGAAAATACGTGCTGTTGGCCATGCTACAGTATTATACAAATGTGCAAAAGGATTCAACAGTACTTAATTCAATGATTGGGCAATTGGATTGCATCATTGACCAAGTTGGATATCCTCCAAAAACCAGTATATTAGACTTAGGATGGAGCCCTAATAAAATAGAATCTAGCACTTTGCTGGAGCCAACAATGCGAATCTACAATTTAACACAAAACCAAAAATATTTAGATTTTGCTACCTATATCGTTAATGAAGGTGGCGCAAAAGGCTACAATCTTTTCCAAGCTGCTTTAAATAATGTAGACCCATATAAAATGGCTGGTGTATACCCCAAAGCTTATGAAATGATGTCACTTTTTGAGGGACTGGTAGAATATTACAGAGTAACTAAAGAAGAAAAATGGAAACAGGCCGTATTGAACCTTTTTCACAACATCATAGAAAAAGAAATTACCATAATTGGAAATGGTGGAGGAGACCAACCTTACCATCCAAAAGTACTTGGAGAAGCATGGGATAATACAGCAGTAGAACAAACCAATCCAGATATGGAAAGGATGATGGAAACTTGCGTGGGTGTTACTTGGATGAAACTTTGTAGTCAATTATTACGTCTTACGGGAGACCCTCTTACGGTAGATATGATAGAGAAGTATGCCTATAACGGACTTCTAGGAGCCATGAAACCCGAAGGGGATGGCTTTAGCTATGTTAATTTACTCAATGGAGTGAAAACTAATGCAGAAGGTTGGGGAGGAAATGTATCAGGCGTCTACATGACCTGTTGTAATCTCAACGGTCCTATGGGACTGGCATATTTACCTTACGTTGCAGTAATGAAATCTAATTCTGGTCCTGTAATCAATTTATATGAAAAAGGTTTAGCTTCAGTTGATTTATCTGAAGAAAATAAGGTCGGTTTTAAAATTGAAACAGATTATCCCAAATCAGGAAATATAGCTATAAATGTTTCACCAAAAATAACTGCGAATTTCAATTTAAAGTTACGCATTCCTGCATGGAGTACTGCCACAATCCTAAAAATCAATGGTAAAGAATACCCGGCTAGTGCCGGCACTTATGCTGATATAAATAGAAAATGGTCAACGGGAGATTTAATAGAACTACAATTAGATATGAGATGTCGTATTATTGATGCACCTCAAGGTAGCAACCGAAAAGGAGATCATTTTAAAGCTCTGGTAAGAGGTCCGATTGTATTGACAAGAGATGAAAATTTAGATGAGAACTATGACAAACCAATAAATATCATTTCAAAAAATGGCCTTGTAGAAATCATAGAAAAGCAACCTACTTATGATCACATAAAATTTCAATTCAAAATTCCGACAGAAAGTGGCCATATAGACATGATAGACTATGCATCTGCTAACAGCTGGTCTGGTAAAAAAGTTTTTACATGGATTCCATATGAACCAGAAATAAATAACTAATACAACTTAAATATTTAATATGAAAATTATAAATTATGTACTAATTATTTTACTATTGACATCATGTGTTACAGAAAATAAGGACGGTAAAGAAAAAGAATTTTTAAATCAAGACATTGAATATAAAGTTGGCCTTTTAGGAGCACCCTCCTATCCCGATGTGGAATGGAATGATGAAAATATGCAAACCATGAAAGACTTAGGGTTCAATACCATGCAACTTAATATTGCATGGGGGTATAGACCAGGAGATGATCCATTAAATTTGGAAGATGTCTTAGAGTTGCCAGAAAAATTCAAATTGCCCATAGATATAGATACTACTTTAAACAAAAATGTTGGGTCTAGCAAAACTTTTATACGTACTAAAGATAAAATTTCGGTTCGTGCCAAAGAGCTAAAACATAGAGTAGCTATTTGCAAAAAATATGGATTTAGGAGTATCTTTCATTTTGGAGCTCCCTTTGTAGCATATCCTGCAAATGAACCTTTATCACAATGCATTTCTAATGATGCTACTATTGATAGATATACTACACTCATAAAAAATTTTCACAAGGAGTTTTCTGGTGTTGATGACTTATTAATTTATACATATGATCAAAATGCTTGGTTATGCAGTGAGTATGGTCCATGTGAACGGTGTCATGGCGTTCCTTTAGATGAGAGAGTTTCTAAATTTATTAATACATTGGCCAGCACCTGGAAATCCCTTAATGGTGATGGAAGAGTGTGGTGGGAGCCTTGGGAAATTTCAGCAGGTCAAACTTTTAGTATTGTAGATAAGCTTGATCCTGAATCTGTTGGTTTATCTCTTCATTCAAGTATTGCAGAGGTTCAAATTGCAATACCTGCCGATAGGTGGTTTAAAAATTTGGTAAACCTAGCAAATGAAAATAATATTCCTGTTTTAGGCGAAGTATGGATGGGAAGTGCCACTGAAGAGGTAGAACCTTATATAAATATTCCAACGCCTCTTGCCACTTTAAAGGCATTAAGAGCAGTAAATAATTCTGGTAAACTAAAAGGAATTAAAGAATATTATGGAAATATTCCAAATAGAGAAGATGTAAACTTGCGAATGACTTCCATATTCTTTTCTAACCCAGATATTTCAGATAATGAAGCTTTGAAGCAATTGGCAGAGCCCTACGGTGAAGTAGCAGATAAAGTAGCAGAATTTTGGGAATACTCATCCGAAGCAATTGAACTCTATCCTTGGGATATTTCTTGGAATTCAAGAGAAATAGGGAGAATAGACCCTATTCATCTCATGTCTGCCGCTACACTTAAAGGCGTTAGCTGGGAAACTCCTTCTTGGCAGTCTAACCGCAGGGCTGGCTTTATGAGAACGTCTGAAACAGAGGAACCTCATTATTGGATGTTAGAAGATGCTCAACTTCGTTTTGAAAAAAGTGCCGAAAAAATTGGAAAAGCATTATCTGTTGCCAATGAAATTAAAGATGATGTGCCTAATGGCTATAGGGAAAGTTTTAATTCAAGCATTACAGAATTAACAAGTTTGCGAAAAGCATTATTATCATACGTTTATCATATTAGAGAAACCAATTTATCCTCTTTAATGAGAAGCTCATTGAAGAATACAGGAAAAATCAAGGAATCTAACCTTAACGAATTAAGGTCTATACTTAAAAAAGATATCGAAAATCAGGGTACCTCAGAATTTGTAGGCCCTGCACTAGACCTTTTGGAATCTGATGTCAACCAATTTTTAGACACCTATTTTAAAGTGACGCCTTTTACAGGGCAAAGAAACGTTTGGTCTGTGACATCAAAATAAAATATGGTTAAGCTATTATTATGTCTATTTATAATTATACAAAATGATTAGGAAAGCATTTAAAATGAAAGTTTTTCCAGATAAGATTGATGAATACATAAAAAGGCACAACCCTATTTGGAAAGAACTTGAAGATACCTTAAAGTCCCATAAAGTGAGAAATTATAGTATTTTTTGGGATAAAGAAACAAATCTTTTATTTGGTTATGCTGAATTAGAATCGGAAATAAAATGGAATAAAATAGCCAACACTGATGTTTGTAAAAGATGGTGGAATTATATGTCTGATTTAATGGAAACAAATGAAGATAATAGTCCGGTATCCATAGAACTCGAGCAAGTTTTTTATTTATTTTAAATAATATCTTCCAGATTGATCCTTAAAATTAGCTTGACTATTTATATATATATAATTTAAAACCAATTCTTAATTAATCAAACAATATGTTTGATGTTACCCTATAGTTGTACAAAATCCTGAGCATAATACAATCAATTACATAAATCAAGCCAATACTTTTTAAATAAAAAAAAAGATTTTAGCAATTTTAATACTATGGTTTCTTGTCGGCCTCAATAATCCTAAAAGTTCACAGTCAAAAATCCGAAAGGTATTCTTATGAAATTGAGAGTAGCTACATTACACCTAATAGCTCCTAGCTGTAAAAAAATTAAAAATAGAACCACATTTAAGCGATTTAATATAGGTAGAAGGAACATATCCATTAAAGGTTGTAGGAAGAGGGGCCAGGGCATCCAATTGCCCCTGATTTCCTATAAGTAGATCCTGGGAATATGTGAATTGAAAAATGAAAGTAAATAATAAAAAGTAAAGCTTTTTCATAATGGATTGATTTAGTATTAGTCTATATTTTGGTAACACCGAATCTTCACCTTTTTTATTGTTGAAGGCCATTTGAACATTCAGTATCTCTCAAAACTAAAACCAACGATCCATAAATGTATCCTGCACAATGCTGTACACCAAAGCTTATGTCGAACAAAAATATAACAGGATAAAATTAAAATTTCACCAATTCCAATACCTTTATATAAAGTGATTTCGGGAAAAGGACATTGGACCATCCGACCGTTCCTATATGCAAATTTTACAGTGAAATTTATATAATGCTAAGAGACAAACTTGGCGACTATGATTAAGAAAGAACAATTGCGCTTCAATAAAATATCAATGTTTAAATTATTATAAGTTTTAACTGCATAATTGATCAACATAAACCATTATTTAGTTTGCGTTTAATTTAAGGCTGAAACGATCATACCTCTTAAGAAATTATCTCGGACAGAGGCAAAACTGATTCACATTTCTGGTCTACAATTATGGATAACAGCTTACATTCAAACAATTTGAAAATAGCGTTTGTAAGTTACTATTTTGAATCTGGTTTTCGATTCAACCAAAAATAATAATCTCATAGACGAAACCTTTAAAAAGAATTAAAAGCTATAATAAGCAACAATAGCATTACCAATAATTATAACTATTTAATAGATCTTGGTATAGTTGACAGTCAACAAATAACATGTTTTGAATAAATGATTATTTTTTATTCTTGAAACACTAAAAAAGGTTCTAAACTATTTATTTTTTACAATTTTCTTTTCTATCGGATTTTTATACAAAACAGGTTTGTTTAACATTAAGTATTTATGGATGTGATAAGTGATCTCCATCCATTCGTCGTCTTCTTTCCATAAAGGTGAACTCATCTCTTTTTCCCAAGAACTAAGTTTGCCTGTTAAATCTTCTAATCCAAGAGTATCTATTTTAGAAATATCTATAGTTTCCTTAATATCATTATTAAGATTGTACATAGTAGACCCAAAGTCTTCTAAACGAATTAATTTTTTAGGCCCAACCCTTATCGCTGCTTCCTGAAGTTTACGCCAGTATAATGCCTCGTGCGGATTTCCTTTTTTATCTTCAATTAGGTAAGGTAAAAGATTAACACCATCTAAGTTTAAGTTTGAATCCTGCGATATATTTCCCGCAGCCATCGATGTGCTAAAGATGTCCAAAGAGGATGTTAACCCATTAAAAGTCTGGGTACCTTTAATCTTTTTTGGCCAACTTACAATAAAAGGTACGCGATGCCCTCCTTCAAATTTATTACCCTTCCATCCCTTTAGATGACCATTATTGGAATCGTTGTTATCTGCCCCGCCGTTGTCGCTTAGAAAATATATTAAGGTATTATCTAATAGGTCCAACTCTTTTAATTTACGTCTTAATTTACCAATATTCTCATCCAAAGACCATGTCATTGCTGCTAAATGCTGTCGTGGATGATCTTTATATTTTTCGAGATCTTCCTTTTTTGCTTGCATAGGTGTATGCACTGCGTTGTAGGCTAAATACATAAAGAAAGGCTCATTTTGGTTCTCCTCAACAAAACTTACCGAACGGTCACCCAGGATGTCGGTTAGATACCCCGTAAATCTCACCGGATTTCCATTTTGCTGTATCATATGGTTTTCCGACGGGTTCTCCAAAGGAAAATAGGAACGGGAACCGCCTAAGAATCCGTAGAATTCATCGAAACCTCTTTTATTGGGATGGTCTGTTTCGGTCGCACCCAAATGCCATTTTCCAATGGCGATGGTCTTGTAATCATTTTTCTTAAAGACGTCGGCCATAGTTACCACATCATCAGATAAACCAATATCTCCGGAATGTTCATCTCCGGTACCGTTAGCCTCAAATCCAAAACGCTGCTGGTACTTGCCGGTTATAAGACCGGCTCTTGAAGGAGCACAAACGGTGGCACTTACATGGGCATCAGTAAAAATAACACCGCCCATAGCTAACTTATCTATTTCCGGAGTATCCAAATCTTTGGAGCCCATAAAACCAAAATCCATATAACCGGCATCATCAGCAATAATAACAATGATGTTGGGTTTTGAGTTTTCATTACTTTCTTCCACAGATGCCTCTTTCGACCTATGGATACAGGAAAACAGAAGTACGATTGCAATGATTTGATAAACGTATTTCGGCATGGATTATTTATAGTAATTAGATTAAAAAGGATAGAGGTATCTGTTTTTGTAAATAGGTAACCTCTATCCGAATAATTGACACTATTAAGACTTCAATATTATTGTTTGATAAATTTGAAGGAGCCTTGAGCATCTTCAATGTAAGCTTTCATAATATATAAACCGTCTGCAAGTTTTGATATATCTATCTGACCTGTTGTATTAGAAATAACCTGATTCATAACCTGCTTGCCGACTATATTATAAACCTCTATATTATCAATATTTTTTTTGGCTGATAGATATAAACGATCTTGTGCTGGATTTGGATATGAGCTAAAGCTAAATTGCTTTAAATCATCAATACCTAGTGTACTCTCTGTGATGCTAACATTATCAAAATAAGCAATTCCTGAATTTTTATATAATTTAATCGTTATGGAAGTTATTCCAGCAGGAACAGTATACGCTGTCGTAAGCGTGGTATTTACATCTGTAGCAATATTACTTATGGCAACTGTAGTACCTCCATCCTCTATCACCTCACAATATAATACTTGTCCTGTATTGCCGGTTCCATTTGCAGCTCCTGCTTGTGCACGCCCTGAATAAGTGATATCATAAGTCACCCCGGGCACTACCGTAACCGTTTGATATAATTCAGAATAATTATTTACAGCTGATAGACGCACACAAATTGTTCCATCAAAGGATCTATCAAGAGCAGGGTCAGTATTAGGATTTTGTTGTCTTACCTCACCCCATGTAGTACTTTGCCAATCTTCAAAGACATTGCTAGATACTAATAATTCAAAGTCTCCATTCAAAAGCAAATTCTGAGCATTTAAAGCTCCTACAAAAGCCATTAAAATGGCAGTTAAAAATAATTTTGTTTTCATATTTGTTAAAATTTAAATGGTTAATAAATAATATTTGTAATTGTTTGATTTTCATGCTGATAACAGCATGAAAGTTGCTTGTTTAATTTTTAGTCCTTACCGGGCCCAATAAATACATTGGGTTTAAAATCTGCATAATACTCGCCTAACGGCGTTAATTCTCCATTTGAATCAAAAAGTGCCGATGAAGTCCCTGCGGAAGAACTTTCCTTAAACGAAAACCATGAATAGCGCTTCACATAGTCTAAATCCTCCAGTTTCGGGAGCACACCTTTCATGAAGTTGAGCACCTGTTCTGGGCTAAATTTATTATCTTCCGGTGTGGCTGCCGTCCAGTCTGCCACCGCAAATTCTGTAATCCAAATAGGCTTACCATATTCGTTCCATACATCCTCCAACATATTTATAAAATTGTCTACACTAGCTCCTCTATAAGAGTGTACGGTAACAAAATCAACTCTAAGATTTTCTTCAGTAGCCCGTTGCATGAATTCTTTCATCCAATCGTTCAAAGGGTTAGTTGTTGCAGGGCTCCCTAAAGGGACGCCTACTTCCATAAGCTTTGGCCAGCGATCTATGGCTTCATCCACGGTCATATTCGCCTGATCAGTTTTATCTGGTTCATTAAATCCAAGAAGGTAGTGCATTTTACCCGCATCCCTAAAAACTTTCAATTCAGCAACTCTTTCATCGTTAATATTCCACTTTCCCCATTGCATGGGCACGAATTCGGTATATTCTGGTTTCATGTCATAGACCTCACCACTCAGTCCAGGCCCCCAAGTATAAAACCAGTGTGCTTGTAAAGTGGATATTTTAGTTGAAAATCTATCAGAACTTAGTGTAAAGCAAACACCCTTTTTCCCAACTGCCTCAGCATCGGGAGTTGGAGGGACAATAAGAGGAGCATCAATTTCTTCGTAACCGAATTGATTAAGATTAAATTTTCTTTCGCATGACGTGAAAATGATTCCAAAAACGATTAGTGTTCTAAATATATTATTCATAGTCTTTTTTTTAAGTTTTATTTACCATCCAGTATTCTGAGTTAAATTTTGGTTTTTATTAAGTTCAGACTGAGGAATTGGGTATAGATTCATTCGCTCTTCAAAAGTTCTTGTTTCAAGTAATTTCTTCTCAAAATCAAAGCCTCCAAAATCACCCGGTGTTATTTCCATTTGGAATATATCGGTAGTCTGTTGCCCGATTTTCCAGCGACGGATATCCCAGAAACGATGATCTTCAAAAGCTAATTCTACCATACGCTCATTGCGTAACTTATCACGAAACTCTTCTTGACTCATTCCTGTTGGGAAGTTTGGCATATTTGCACGTTGTCTTACTTCGTTTACTGCATCAAGTGCGGTCATTCCCAAGTCGGCAGCATTTTCCGGCCCATAAGCCTCATTCATAGCCTCGGCATAATTTAAAAGTACTTCACCATATCTGAATAATACCCATGTATGTTCTCTGGTAGTTGTATTTGTAGGGAGAAGATTAATAGCTTCTATAACATATTTTTTAAGGTAATACCCCGTTTTTGTCGCATTGATAATTGGTGGGCCATTTGATCCTCCGAGAAAACTACCGACTGTTTGGTCTTTCCAAGTAGATCCATTTAGGATAACTGTTTTTTCTAAGCGGGGGTCCCGACCTTCATAAGGGTCTGTGGGATCGTAACCCGATGCTGGATTTGTAATAGGAAGACCATTAGTTTGCATCTCGTAGGCATCCACTAAATTTTGTGAAGGACAGGTTCCTGTATTACCCCCTTCGTAACCTATTGGGAAGTTTCTTCTTTCAAACCCATTTGAAGGCCCTTCACGACGCTCAAAAATTAACTCGTTACTGGTGTAGTCATTTACAACATTTGAATAATTATTCTCCAATGTGTATTTATTCAAATCCATAACTTCTTTGGCGGCGGCGGCGGCACTAACCCATAATGCCGTATTGTTACCCGTATTGTGCAACGGACTTGCTGCATACAATAACATACGAGCCTTTAGAGCCAGCGCTGCCCCTTTGGTAACCCTACCCGTTTCTTGAACCGAAGAAAAGTTTTGATAATCTTCCGGCAACTCTAAAGAAATAGCATTGCACTCACTGACAATAAAATTGACGATGTCGTCAAAACTATTTTGCTGGGCGTTTATAGCCTCTTCCGGGGTTAAAACATCGGTAATAAGCGGTATATTTTTATAGCGCTTTACGAGCTCAAAATAAAAGAATGCTCTTAGAAACCTGACTTCGTACTGATAGTTATTAAATTGTTCAATAATTTCTTCGTAATCTACATTATACTGGTCTTCCAAAAATCCTTGACCCTCAGCCTCCATTAAATACATGTTAGCGGCACGAATACCGGAATACATGTTGCCCCATACATTGTCTATAGGTTGTATGGCACTAAAACGACCTTCATTGAATCTTTGAACATCAGATAGGTCCCACACGTGTTCGGCCTCATCTGAAGCAGATGACCGCATAGCGCCGTCTATACTATTAAAATCTGTGGGTAAATAACTGTATATATTTGATACGAAATTTTTAGCCCGGTTAAAGTCATTGAATACATCTTCCTTACGATTAAAGGATGTTTCGTCGTAGTCTAGATAATCACAATTACTAACCGAAAAGAAAAGAATTGCGAGTAGTCCGTGGTATATATATTTTGATATTTTCATAGGTATTTTTATTAAAATTCAATTTTAAGTCCAAGGTGATATGAGGCCAGCGTCGGATATCCAATTCCTATCGCTTCCGGATCTGCATCCCGTATGGCATCAAAAGAAAGTACGTTCATACCTCGTCCGTATAGTTTTGCCTTCTTTATCGCCAACTTACTAACCAAATGATCCGGAAAATTATAGTAGATCTCAAAACGTCTTAGTTTTAAATAATCTCCACGGGTTAACCAAATGTCGTTTCTACGGAAATTATTGTTGTTTTCTAACAATGAAAGTCTAGGTAAAGTAGCTGTTTGAGCCGTTTCAGGTGTCCAGCTATTTGCAGAAAAATCAGAAAGAGTGGCGTTTCCTCTTAATGGCCAAAATACACTTGGTGTATTTAAGTAAATGGTTTGATTAGCGATACCTTGGAAAAGTATATCCACTCCAAATCCCTTCATTTCATATCCAAAATTTATTCCGTAATAAATTTCCGGATACCCCCCGGCATAACCTATCGGTACTACGTCTAAATTATCTATTACACCGTCGCCGTTCTGATCCTTGTATTTTATATCACCAGGTCTAACTTCAGAGAATAATTGCTGCGGGCTATTATCAATATCGGCTTGGTTTTGAAAGAAACCTAGAGACTCTAAACCAAATTGCTGTCCTACCGGATTCCCCGTTTCCCTTAAGTAGTCATAGGGCTGAAATTCTTCGTTCATCTCGACAATCTCATTTTTGGCAAACGTAAAATTACCTCCAATGAAGTACTTGAAATCGCCTACTTCCTTCTTCCACAAAAGCGATGTCTCTAATCCTTGACTTTTTACTTCTCCTGCATTTTCTATGGCAGTAGTAACCCCAATTAAAGAAGGTATGGCGCCACCTGTTCCAATAAGAATGTTTTCACGCTTATCATAAAAAACATCCGCAGTCATGGATAAGCCACCTAATAATTTCAAATCAATTCCAATATTAGTTTTAATGGAATTTTCATAGGTTAAACCTACAGTAGCCAATCGCCCTTCTGAAATGCCTCCCGAGCTGTTATTATTGCTAGTAAAATAATAACCACCTCCGCCTCCGAACGCCTGTTCAGCTAAATTATAGTTCATCGAATCATTACCACTTATACCCCATGACAGCCTTAATTTCAAATAATCTATGGTCTTACTGTCTTTCAGAAAGTTTTCACGATTTACAATCCATCCAGCTGAAAAGGCAGGAAAAAAACCAAAACGATCACCATCGGGCAATACACTGCTGCCAGCATAAGATAAAACATGGTCAATAAAGTAACGGTTTTTATAGCCATAAGACGCTGACACCATTGAATTCTGATGTAAGAAGGTATTATATTGCCCATCATTTACCCGTTTGTCTTGATGATACATTAATGATGCATTAAGTTTGTGATTGCCCCAAATTTTATCGTAATTCAACTTACCATAGAGCGTCGCGTGCCTTACCTGATCTCCAAATCCACTACTAAAATTTAAATCTGTTTCACTTCCAAAAACAGTTGCAAAACTGTCAATAATCTCACCTGTTAAAGGATCTCGTAAAAACGATAAACTTTCATATAAAAATTCACGAATTCTATTTTCTGTATAAACTACCTGATTATCGTAAGCTAAAGCTAGTTCTGCAGATAACCCTTTCACCAAGCCACTTAAGTCTTGAATAATTTGACCATCCACCATAATTTGTCTTCCATTGGGTTGGCGTACACCTGTTGAAGACACCAGAGCCACAGGGTTATTGTCATAAAATTCAGTCCCGCCAAATTCTCCGTTTGGGGTTCTAACAGGAAATGCCGCTGAAGGAATTCTGTAAAGTGCATTCATTATACCAGATACCTGGGCTCCTGGTACTGTTCGACCATCAATATATCCTGTAGCATTAAGAATAAATTTTGTTGTGTTAGTCACATCAAGGTCAATATTCGTTCTAAAATTAAAACGATCATATTTCAATTGGCTATCATAGCGATTATCAAAATTGGTATTATCAAACAACCCTCTTTCATTTTGATAGTTTACAGAAGCGAAGTATTTAAGTGTTTTCGATCCACCTGAAAATCTGCCACTAATGTTTGTGGTATTTCCGAAATCTCGAAATGTCTCATCGAACCAGTTTACATTTGGAAGTAAAAAGGGATCCTCGTTGCTCTGGAAACCAAATAAATCTTGATCAGAATATACAGGAGCATTTCCATCAAGAATACTTGCTTGGTTTACTGCTCTGGCATAATCATAAGAATTTAAGAACTCAGGCTCACGAAACGCGAAATTCCAACCTTGATCAATAGTGAATTCAGCCTTTAAGCTACCTTTATTTCCCCGCTTTGTAGTTACCAGTATCACCCCATTTGCACCTCTTTGACCATATCTGGCTAAAGCCGTACCATCTTTCAATACCGATACACTTTCTATATCAAGTAGCGCAAGGGTGGATAAATTTCTCTCAAAGCCATCAACTATGACCAAAACAGAATTGTTGTTCAAGGTTCCTCGTCCTCTGATATTTATACTAGGGTTTCTATTCCATGGTTCACCACCATTTTGCAGAACCATAAGCCCCGTGAGCTGCCCGTAGAGGCTTTCAAGCGGATTGTTAAGTGAACTCTTCTCCAGTTCATCTGAATAAACTACATCTATGGATGATGTAGTCTCATCTACAGACTTTGAAAGTCCAAACCCGAGATTAACCCTCTTATCGCTATTATTCAACTGTACTTTTACTTTTTTGGTTTTGACCAGAACAGTTTCTTCCATATCGCCGAGGGTCAATTTTATCAGTCCATTAACAAGAATATTTAATGTTGCAACACCTGATTCATCTGTTTTAACTAATTCGGAGAAGTTATCCATTGATTGTATGATCACACCTTCCAAAGGAAGGCCCGAGCCATCTTCAACATATACACTGACTTCTTCTGCCTGTCCAATAACTACCTGAGTCGAAAGGATAAGCGCTAAAACACATATAAATCCTCTAAATCTTAAGTTTACATATGTTATAAGATGTTGTAAACCTAAGGAAGTTATACTGTTCATAATGCTATTCTTTAAGGCTTTGTTATTTAGTTGTCCTAGTTTGTATTTTTTCATTTGATAGTGATTAGTTGTATTCAAGTTGTAGTTATTCCCATCCCGGGTTTTGCACCAAACCATAACCTTTATTTATTTCGTCTGGCGGAAACGCACTTAAGTACCATTTTGGAGAGAAGTCGTTCTTCCAATAGCGCTCTGGAAGCTCGTTAATTTCGTATGTAAATTGACCGTTCTCACGTATTGTATTAACGCCATATATTGGTGTGGTAAAACTGTCTTCCATTTTCCAGCGAATAATATCAAACCAACGTACTTCTTCCTGATAAAATTCTAGAGCTCTTTCCTTTAACACGGCCTCCCGAAATTCTACTTGAGATAATCCGGTTGGAAGACCATTTAAACCTGCACGATTTCGAACGTAATTAACAGCGTCATAAGCAGCTTGCGTTGGTCCTCCATTAGACTCGTTTAAAGCCTCTGCATAAGACAAATAAATTTCAGGCAATCTTAAATATGGCCATTGTACTATTGATTGCACAGAAGTAGCAGTATTTCCATCTAGCCAAAACTTTCTTTGTCTAAAACCGGATTTGCTTCCGTTATGACCGATATTCCTTCTCTCTCGGCCACCAATCCATAATTCTGCTGTACGTCCTCTATAACTGTCACCATTTACCAAAACACTTTCATATAATCTCGGATCTCTATTGGCCCATGGGTCATTTGGATCCCATCCAGAACCTGGAGCATCTATCGGGGTGCCATCTGCCATGGGAAACATATCTACATAATTTCCCGTAGGAACGGCAGCTCCGTAGTTTGAACTCTGGAAAAAATAATATGAGGTTGCCCAAAAACCTTGAGTTCTAAATCGTACTCTTGTACTAATTAGAATCTCACCATTTCCTCGTTTGTAATAGCCATCTTGGAAATCCTGTCTTGGGTTTCCAGTATTGACGAGATCATATCCTCCATTAGCATTAATATTGTCTAGTAGATCCTTTGCAGCCTCCGCAGCCCGGGTCCATAAATTGGAATCGTATCCACCATGCCAAGTCATATTTTTATCAGATGCTTCGCCGGCCATAAAGGGTTCATTGCTATTAAATAAAGGACTCGCTCCAAATAACAGTACCCGAGCCTTCAAACCCATAGCTGCCGCTTTTGTAAAGCGCCCATCCCAATTAGATAAATCCTGTATCGTCCAAGGTAATAATGGAATAGCTTCATCAATAAGAGACACTATATTATTCATGGTTTCTTTTGAAGTTGATCTGGGTAAAAACGTGTCTTCGGTGGGAATATAAGCATGGTCTACCCAAGGCAAACCTCCAAAATGTCGAAACATGTCCGTATAGTGAATAGCAATAATCATCTTGGCCTCTGCTTTCAACTGTTCTTTATATTCTGTGGGAGCATCTGGTACACGATCGACATTCTCGATAATGTTCCATCCAATCCGAATACCTTCCCAGCTTTCTTCTTTAGTGTAATGATATTTGGTGTTAGAAGCATCATTTTCTACCGCTGCAGAATACTGACCATTATAATAAAGTCTATTGGGACCACCCCATGCCAAAAAGCTTGTACCTATATCGGTCAGGGATTCTAATAAGTCCATACCTATTTTATTGCGTTTGGCAGGCCAACCTGTGTTTAAGCCATAGGGTAAGGTTACGTATCCACGCCACAAATAACGTTCGGTTAATTCTATTGAGTTAAAAATAGTATCTGAAGTGACATCTATACTCGGTTCTTTTTCAAGGAAATCATTCCCGAACTCAACCTCTTCACAACTGTTAATAACCAATGCTAATAATGCAATGATGTAAATTAATGTCTTTGTTTTCATAAGTGCCTTTTTTTATTTTTCATTATTTCATTTACTCTTTTAAAGGAAATTAACCTTAACTCCTAAATTGTATACTTTCGTAAGCGGATACTGAGAATCATTAGCTGTTCTAGATTCAGGATCCGTTAGATCAAGCTTAGAAATGGTTATAAGATTCAATCCATTCATGTAGGTCCTCAAATTACTTATACCAATACTTTTCAAGAATGCACTCTTAAAATTATATCCTAATTCTACATTTCGTAACCTTGCATACGATGCATCACGCAACCAGAAATTGGAATCTTTGGTATTATTTTGAGTGCCGACCAAAGTCATTCTTGGATATGTGGCAGAATCGGCTGTTTCTGGTGTCCATCGGCCATCGGCCATGTACTGTAGCAATGAACGATTCAAGGTTGCCCCAAAAGCAACACGGTAGGTTTCACCCAAATACCTTGAAGTATTTGTAGCTCCTACCCATGACATCGAAAAGTCCAGATTCTTGAATCGAAAACCCATATTGAGACCAAAAACATTAAAAGGATATACAGGATAACCAATGGCTCTCTGGTCATTTTGGTCAATCACACCATCATCATTCAAATCCTTATATACCATGTCCCCCCCTTGTAGGTCATATTGATGATCTGGCAGTTGGTCATTGCCGGTATCAGTGTCATTGTAGAATTTATCGAATATGTATCCAAAGGGTTGTCCCACCGGCAGACCCGTTCTGTATAAATAATCTTCTGTTTGAGGAACTTCATCTTGGAAAACAATTTCATTCTTGGCATGCGACATGTTTGCATTTATCCAATATTTAAAATCGTCATTAACAGTATGATTCCATTCGAGTTCTATTTCAAAGCCTTCATTTCGAACTTTTCCTATATTAACCGCCGGTAAGTCGTATGCTACAAATCCAGGTACTGTACCCCTAAATGTTAGAATGTCAGAGCGATTTTCTATAAAATAATCTACGTTAATACCTAGTTTATTTTTAAGAAATTTTAAATTGATACCATAATTTTGTTTTTCGGATGTTTCCCATGAAACATTTGGATTTCCAATTTGGCCTTCACTAGCAGCTTGCTGGTTCTGTGGATTATCGGTTCCAAAACTATAGCTCCCATCAGACGGATCGTAACTATTTGGAAGATATAGAAAACGGTTTGTTCCCGGATCTCCAATTCGGTCATTACCAACTAAACCATAAGATACTCTTAGTTTAAAAAAATCTAAAAATGATTGGTTTTTCATAAAGGATTCATTCGTCAAAACCCATCCCACAGATGCTGCCGGAAACGTTCCAAACCTTCTATTCCTTGCAAAATTTTCTGAACCGTTATACCCAATACTTAAATCTAAAAAGTACTTGTTTTTGAATTCATAGTTTACACGCCCAACAAAACCTACTAAACCTCTAGGAATATCTGGAAACTGCTCAGGATAATATACCTTTTGTTGGTTATAAAGAGCCAATGCTCCTACATCGTGATCTCCAAATGAGTTTTTATAACTCAAACCTCCTTCTAAATACCAATTTCTATCAGTACCGTAAGATTCGGAGTAGCCCAAATTACCTGCAGAACCATTTCTTTGAAACACAATTTCATCACTACTTTGGTCTGCATTTGGATCGATATCCCTTAAGTAGACCGGTGTGTAATTAGGTAAAGAAGAATTACGTATTTTTCTGTGGACATAATCTGTATTGTAGGCAAATTTTGTTCGGAATTTTAATCCCTTTAAAAAATTAAGATTTTGGTTTAAACCGATATCAAAATTTAGCCTATTGCTAGTAATATTTGTATAACCCTGGCCATAATAATAACTTAAACCATCTTTTTTATTATCAGGAATGTAATCGTTACCAATAAGAATCAGTTTCCCATCAATTATACCTGGGCTTGCAAAAGGCACCGACCAATAAGTGTTTCGAAACAATTCATTAAAATTACCATTTGTGTTGGGGCGATTAGTGACGCCAACGCGACCCCCGATGGTAATGGCCAATTTAGTGGTGCCGGTAATATCAATATCCAAATTAGTTCGGTAATTATACCTTTTGAAAGAAAAATTGTAATCATAGCCTGTCTCAAATGTTTTGAATAGGCCATCTTGATTCAATATTCCCAAAGACACAAAATATTTAACTTTTTCAGTACCACCGGTTAAATTAACGTTTCCCTGAGATTGTGATGCTGTTGGTTTTAAAATATAGTCTAACCAATCTAAGTTCGGAAACATGATCGGATCTGAACCCGTCCTAAAAGCTTCTACAACTTGAGGTGTAAAACGAAGTTCTTCAGGAGATAAATTTGGGTTGTCATTCAGTTCTGCTTCATTATATCTCAGTGCATATGTATAACTATCTGCAAAATCGAGCAATCTGGTTGGTTCCTGAAGACCTGTTGAAAAACTTGCGGATATTTTCGGCTTTCCAAACTTACCTCTTTTAGTTGTGACCAAAACAACACCATTGGCTCCTCTAACCCCATAAACCGCTGTAGCAGATGCATCTTTTAATATGGAAATACTTTCAATTTCGTTGGGATCCAGCGATGTAAAAGGACGCTCCACACCATCTACAATAAAGAGTGGAACTGATCGTCCCTCGGATAAAGAGGCAATACCACGCAAATAAATGTTAGGTTCATCCGCGCCAGGTTGACCGGAAAACTGAACTGTCGCAAAACCTGTTACCTTACCTGCAAGAGAATTTGCTATATTAGGAGCAGGTGATTTCACAAGCTCTTCAGATTCAACTGTACTTATGGCTCCCGTCACAGCGATCTTTTTTTGCTGTCCATAAGCGACTATTGTAATTTCATCTAAATCAGTAGTACTTACATTCAATGTGACATTTATTGAATTTTGGCCACTTACACTTATCTCTTGAGTCTGAAACCCGATATAACTAAAAATTAAAGTGCTTTCGGAAGAAACATCTATTTGATATAGCCCATCAAAATCTGTTATAGCACCATTGGTTGTGCCTTTTTCGAGTATCGTAACCCCTGGAAGTGGGAGTCCTTTGTCATCGATAACCAATCCTGAAACTTGTATAGTCTGTGCGTACAATAAACCGTTTATTCCCAATAAAGTGATTACTGTTAGAAATAAATGAATTCGTGTTTGTTTTATTTTCATAGGGTTTTAATTTTCTTAATTTTTGTTGCTTAGTTGTTTTTTAAGTCTTGTTCTTGAATTCAGAATATTTCAGCTACCTTAATTCTGTTTATAACTCAATAAAAAATAAAACATCGTTTAAATTGTTTCATCAAAATAATTGGTCTGTTGAGCCACTTTAATTTTTTGGGGAACATAACCAGGAAAAGAAATTACAAAGGTGGAACTGTTGGATACCGTTAAGGAACAAATTCCATCAAAAGAGTTATGCATACCATTAGTTAATCCTTTTTCAATAACAATGGCTTCGGCCAGTGGAAATCCTGTGGAATCTTTAAGCTTACTCGAAACGATTTTTTGTTGTATGGTTTTTGTGTCAGAAATCCAATTTGGATCGTCAATTGCACTAGAAGAAATCGATGTAAAAATGAAAAATACGAATGCATAAAGCACATACCTGTTTTTTCGAATTCTTATGCGTCTTTTTGAATTACTCATAAAATGTTTAGTTTTAGTTAATTTTAGTTGCAGATAAATAAGATTCAAAACTTAGCGGTATGCTTATCAAACTATTTAGTTTTTTTTATAACTCAGTTCTCGAATTCATGAGTTTTCATGTTTACTTCATAAACAAATAAAGTAGTGTTACAAAAAATACAATTAGCAAACCAAAAACAATTAAACCATGTAATTTGTTTTTATTTCCCGCTTTATTAATTTTTTCATCCATAATTAATTTATCTCATAACAAAGTTTCACGTTTTTACTTTATTTTAAGATTGACGAGCGTTCAAAAAGGGGGGGCTATAAGATTATATGCCTTTCTTAATCATAGAAACCTTTGAGTTTCCCTAACTTCTTAGGATAATCTTTAATGCCTGCGATTAAATCAAGATGACAACGTTCAAACCTTCTATTGTCAGCGATTACGTTTTATATTGACTGTGCTCTCCAATATACCATCAACCGATATTTCACTAGATGTTCTAGAAATAACCTTAACCGTGGCAACGACTTTGTTCTTTATGAACCAATGTCCGATGATACAGTTTAATATGATATCCCTGGAACAGAGTTTTTATAAAAAGAGGGATGTACGGATAAGGACCGCATTGAAAGCGTTATTCACAAATAAAACATAGGAAAGATGTAATTGGGAGCATTTTTAAAAGGAGATATCAGGTCAATGCACCACAATCTCCCAAGCTCGATTTGAATATTAATATATTTAAAATCCAAAATCCCATTACAAGAGTCTCGCAATAATCAATACCTCTGTAATAGAGAGTAAAGAATCATTCTGATTAGAGCTAAAGGCTATTTTTTTAAAATGAAAACCACTACCCGGAGACTTCCCTATTTGTGGATTCTTTACTAAATTTAGAAGGTGAGGCTCCAAATTGATCCTTAAAACACTTTCTGAAATATTTTAAATCGTTGAATCCTACGGCATAGCCAATCGAGCCAATATTATCGTGCTTATTCAAAATCAATTGGGCTGCTCTCTTGATGCGGATGGATCTCACAAAGGTAGACGTATCCTGCCCGGTTAAGGTTTTTATTTTTCTATAGAGTGTCGAAGGGCTGGTTGCTAATTTATCGGCTAAAAATTCTCTGTTTAAATTTTCATTCAGGAGATTTTCCTCGACTATTTTCATAGCATTATTAATAAACTCCTCATCATGGGAGGTAACTTCGACATCCGTTGGTTGCAGGGTAATTTTCTTTGAAAAATATTCCCTTAGTTTTAACCTGTTAGTCAGTAATCCCTGAACCTGCACTTTTAACAGGGCTGCATTAAATGGTTTAGTCACATAGATGTCAGCTCCATAGCTATAGCCCTGCTGTTGAAATACTGTGCTGGTTCTTGCTGTTAACATAACGATTGGTATATGCATGGTTTCCTTAGTTTTTCTAAGATTCTTGCATAACATAAGACCATCGACTTCAGGCATGGCCAAATCTGTAATTATAATATCAGGTAAATGCTTTAATGCTTTTTCAAAACCTATCCTGCCGTTTTCCGCTTCCATGGTATTATAAGTGTCCATGAAAAGCGTTTTAACAAAGTTTCTAATATTGGCATTATCCTCGACGATCAACATACTTGGAAGTTGGTCATCACGGGTTTTGACAACATCATTTTGAAAGCTCACCACTTTTTCGACTGTATAGTGAACAGGATCTTCAGCTTTTTTGAAATCCGTAATAAAATCTTCCATCGCGAAGTGGTTATTCCCCAAAGGTAATTTCACTATGAATTCACTACCCTCGCCCTCCTCACTTTCTACCTCAATAAGGCCTTTATGTAATTTTACAATACTTTTTACCAAGGCTAACCCAATGCCCGTACCTAAAAGACTGGAAGAATTTGTATTAGAAATTTGATAAAACCGATTAAAAATTAACTTTAAACCCTCCTTCGAAATTCCAGTGCCATTATCTTTTACGGAAATCATGCAATAGCCCAATGGAAACTGATTGCTTTCGTCCTTGTTATTTGAGGTGCTCACTGTCAACACAATTTCACCATGATCTGGAGAGAATTTAAAAGCATTGGATAGGAGGTTGCACAGGACAATTTCCATTTTTTGCCTATCATAGGTTAGAGGTGTCATGACGCCTTCAGCATTAAACTGAAAATTTATGTTTCTGCTTTCGGCTAACTCCAAAAAAGAAAGGTATATTTCATAAGCAAAGCTCTGAAAATTGCCTTCGGCTACTCTCAATTTCATTTTACCACTTTCAACTTTTCTAAAATCCAGTAATTGATTTACCAAATTTAAAAGCCGTTGTGTGTGGTAGTAAACAGTCGATAGATGTCCTTTTCTTTGATTCTCATCCAGAGTGTCATCCATCATCATTTCCACAGGTCCAGAGATTAAAGACAGCGGTGTTCTGAATTCATGAGCAACATCGGTAAAGAACTGGGTTTTCAATCTAATGAGTTCTTCTTCCTTTTTCCTTTTTAATTTAGATATTTCTAGTTTGTTTTTTAGATTATGCTCCCTTTCAATCACGAGCTTAAATAAGTATAATAACCCTATAAATATTAAAACATAGAGCACTAAGGCTTGCCACGTTTTCCAGAACACAGGCAATACGGTGATCTTTAAACTAGCTGCTTGTGTCTCCTTCTGTATGTTTTTATTGATGGTCTTAACTTTGAAGATGTATTCACCGGCATCTAAATTCGAGTAGGTTATTTGGTTTTCATTAGTGGTTGTGTTCCAATCGGAATCAAGCCCTTCTAACATATAATTATATGAATAGTCATAACTCGAAAGGAAGTCTAAAGCGGCATATTCTAAAGTGAGTCTATTATTATCATGAGACAAAATAATTTCAGTATTGTATTCAATAGCCTTTTCTAAAACAATATTTTCATCATCTGTTGTGCCTCCAGAAATTTCCTGTCCAGATACTTTTAGGCCTGTTAACACGACCGGCGGTATTTCGGAATTCCCAATGGTCTCCGGATCTAAAATGTTAATTCCATAGATACTGCCAAAATATAATTTCCCATTTGATCCATTTACTGCAGAATCTTCTAAAAAAGTGTTTGACAATAATCCAGAGTTCGTATCATAATTATAAAACAGACCATCTTCTTTGTTAAATCTGGAGACCCCTTTATTCGTGCTAACCCATATATTCCCGTTGTCGTCTTCTAAGATAGCATGTATATAACTGTCTAGTAATCCATCTTTTTCTTGATATAATTTAAAGATGAATTTATCATTACCTGCTTCAATAACTTTATTCAGTCCATTCGGGGTTCCTACCCAGAGTGTTCCGCTTTTGTCCTCATGCAAACAAATAATAATATCACTACTCAGTGTTCCCGTTTTCCCATGAATTTTATTAAAGGTCTTGAAATTATCAGAAATAGAATTATATAATTTTAATCCTTGATAGGTTCCAACCCATAAACGCTCTTTGCTATCCTGTAAAAAATCACTTATCCTCTGGTCATTCAGGTATTTTTTAAAAGATTGGGTTTTCGGGTTTCCGGAATTTAAAGATTTTCTTAGCCCTCTTTGTTGTGTGCCAATCCAAAATGTACCATCCATGGTCTGAAATAATTTTGTGATTTTTGTGAGGTAATGTTCTTCAGAGGTTACATGGTCTTTAATTTTAATTGGAACAATAGAAAACTTGGCATCATGCTCTACTATTTCATACAGACTTGTTACGTTTGCAAGCCAGAGTGAGCTATCCCTTGCCTGGTAAATTTCCCGGACATGATCTTTTTCACCGACCAGGAGATCGGGCTTGAATTGAGGCACTACTTTTTTAAAGGACGTGAGGTTGTCTTCACTGTAATAGACATTCTTATCCCCTTTTAATCCAACCCAAATATTGTTTCTAAAATCCTTTTCAATTTTCCAAACAGGTTTATTTGGCAAGTTACTACTTTGAGTACTTTCAAATTGATTCTCCTTTTGTGCTACTTTGCAAACACCTCCATTAGTGCCAAACCATAAAATTCCGAGATCATCTTGAAATATATACAAGACTTCATCATACAATTCTGCTGCACCTCTATTATGGTTTTTACCAAAACTGAAGGCGTCAAATTCTTTAGTTTGTGGATCAAAAATAAGAAGACCATTCCCCCAGGTCCCTATCAGCATGCTACCATCGCTTATCTGCTCTATATAATATGTGTTTCTTAAATCGACATTTGGATGATCCTTATATTGGGTAAAGGTATTTTTGTTATTATCGTACTCCAAAACTCCCTCAGACCATGTAACAAAATATATTAAATTGGTCCGTACATCTTCAGCAATGGCGTTAAACTCTAAATTTCTACCATCAAAACGGATATGTTTAATTTGGTGCCCTTTGGATGAAAAGAGATAAGCGCCATTATTTGTAGCCACCCATATATTGCCATTTTTAGATTTTAAAATGTCATTGATCTTTAAATCACTTAAAAAATGACCCAAAAGTTCTCTCTTTTGGTTAAGGATATAAAATCCATTTTGCCATGTCCCCAACCAAATTTCCTTAGAATCTGCCTCTTCTATGGCAACGACTCGTTTGTCGCCAAGAGGCAAAGAATCAGTTTCAGATCTTACTTTTGGCAGCTGTTCGAATTTATGAAATTCCGGATTGTAACGACTAACACCATTGGACTTGGTCCCTATCCAAATATATCCATCGCTATCCTCAAATAATGTTTCAATCGAGTTATTTATAAGGCTATTGGAATTCTCTATTTTGTTTCGAAAAACTTTTATGGTATTCCCATCATAGCGATTTAAACCTCCGCGGGTACCTATCCATATAAAGCCCTTCTTATCCTTAATTATAGAAGTTACTTCACTTTGAGAAAGTCCATTATCGGCATTAATATATTCTGTGTTGATAAAATCCGTAAAAATTTGGGAATACGAATCGAATATGCTAACCAGCGATAGCAACAGAAAAAGCAACCATAATTTTCTATTTATCATAATTATAATATCCAATTTTCTGCTATAATAGTTTGATAAATTAACGCAAGAATAGCTTAAATTTTTACTAAAGTGAAACAATTTTTTAAATTAATGTAATAAAAGCCTCAATATAAAGATTTAATTGACAGTTCAAGAAGCATGACCTCTAAGTTACCCTTTATTGAGTAATTTATACCCTAAAGGGCATATAACATGATTATATATTTGTACGAGTTCAGGGCTTAATCTTTTCAATAAATTAAGCAGTCACTTTTATGAAAAAGGAATTTATAATCTTAATTATTCTAATGACTTTGTTTCAGAGTTATTCGCAGCAGTTAACATGGACAGGGTTTGCTGCCAACAACGATTTTTTTGATGAAACGAATTGGAAAGATTCAATGACTGACCTACCACCGGAAATCGGAACAATAGACGCTGATCAACCCATAAATATTGATCTTGAAATAAGCGATTCTAGTCTGGAAGTTATTTTGGCTTCCGGAATCATTAATTTAGGATCCGGAACACTTTCTATAACATCTTCAGCCTTGGAAGCTGATGCATTGTCATCTGGTCATGTAATTATAAATAGTAACGCATACCTAAACCTCAGTCATGCCAGTCCTTTTCAAAATGGTATAGCAATAGATTTTACCTCTGATATGGGTTGGATTAGGACTTTAAACAAAAATCCCCAATCCATACTTAATGATCATATAGGTCAGATCACCGTAAATGGTGCGGCCGCTAATTATCAAACTAATCTTCGATTGGATAATTACTACGCCATAGGTACTGTTATTAGAGGAAATAATTTGTCATCTGATGCACTGACGATTTTCGATGACGCCTATTTAACTGGTCAATCTGCTAATCTCTCGATAGGCGATGTTCACAACGGAGTTAGTCTTCCTAACCATATGGAAAATAAAATGGAATCTTTCCTTTTGAAGAAAGGCTTTATGGCAACCTTTGCCGTAACCGAGGATGGCACGGGTAAAAGTAAAAATTATATCGCTTCAGAAGAAGATCTAATTATTAACGAATTACCAAACTATCTGGTCAATAATGTCTCATTTATTAGGGTTGTGCCTTGGAACTGGGTTGCGAAAAAAGGTATTGGTGGTATTTATGATGAAATGGATCATACTTGGTACTATAATTGGGGAAACGGAAATACTTCGCGATTGGCAACAGAATATGCACCTATGGCTTGGGGTTATGGAGGTGCCAATGATGACGGTGACATTGCAAATTATAAATCAAAATATAAAGTCACTCATGTACTGGCTTTTAATGAATCTGACAATTGTGAAGATCAGTCCGGACAATGGAATAACTTATGCAATACGGATGTCGCCGTAAATACCTACAAAAATTTAATGAAAACAGGACTGCGATTGGTGTCTCCAAATTGCAGAGAAAATGCACCTTTTGGTTGGCTCAAAGAATTTCATGACAAAGCCAATGCACAAGATATCAGAATAGATGTTATTGGGGTACATTGGTACGATTGGGGGTCAAGTCCGAAAAATTCTCCAAATGCCGATCCTCAACAGGTGTTTAATAGATTTAAAAATTACTTGCAAAGGGTATATGATCTATATAAGTTACCGATATGGATTACAGAATTTAATGCCAACCCCAACAGATCGACCGCTACCAATTATGGCTTCATGCAACTGGCTTTACCATACTTAGAAACTCTAGATTATGTTGAAAGATACTGCTGGTATCAACCCAATTCGGATGTTGCAGATTATTATACAGTTGCTAATCAAACAACCCTCACCGACGTTGGATATTTTTACAACAATCAGAACTCAACACCAGCTATACCGGAGGCTACGGTCTCGGCAGACAGCAACTTGGATATTTATTATGCCAGTACTTTGTCTAATACCAAAATGACTGTAAGCGATACGTTAATATTTCCAAATCCGTGCGATGGTATATTTACAATAAAATCATCCTTTCCGATGGATTCCCTTACAGTATTCGATGTGAACGGAAAAATAGTAAAGAAAGTGTTTAATTTGAAGTCGAACCAATCAGAAATTAATTTAAAAGATCAAAAGCAGGGCCTTTATCTTGTGATAATAAAGGATACTAATGGCAATACCTTTACAGAAAAATTGATTTCAATACCATTGAATAACCATTAACAATAAGAGGATATGGCTCATTATCATTTTAGCCTCCTGTCTTAAAACTTTAATAGAACCGTAACGCATGTAAATTATTGCAGTCGACATCTACAATTACCTTGCTTACATGTGCAAAAGAATGGTTATGATCAAAATTAGATATCTGTAATCAAAACGATACTGAATATGGGAGCTTATCTTTAGCATTAATAGAAAATGAGTATTTACTATTTTAGCACAAGTAAAAATGAAATTCATTACATTACACAAGACCATACCTTTCTATTTTAATTATGCCATAAATTATTGATTATGTTAAAAAAAGTTCTAATGTTTATTATGCTTGCAGTCATATCAGCCATGGCGAAAGCACAGGAAATAGCAAAGCCTAATGTCTTATTTATAGTCGTGGATGATTTGCGTCCTGAGTTGGGTTGTTATGGGAAATCTCAAATAATTTCCCCTCATATTGACAGGTTGGCGGCATCCGGTATGATTTTTAATCGGTCCTATTGCAACATACCGGTTTGTGGTGCCTCCCGTGCCAGTCTGCTCTCCGGTGTGCGTCCAAATCGATATCGCTTTGAGGATGCCCATATAAGCCAGGATAAGGATTTACCCGGAGTAGTTAGTCTCCCCATGCATTTTAAAAATAATGGATACTACACCATATCCTTGGGGAAAGTATATCATAAAAACCCGGATGGAGTTGGTAGTTGGAGTATTCCGCAGTGGCGACCAAAGGGGGATTGGAACGGTTGGCAAGAATATATTACTCCGGCGTCTCTTAATCAAAGCGTTAAAACTAAATGGGGCATTAATGGTCCTAGCTTTGAGGCTCCGGACGGGTCGGATCATATTTATGGTGATGGCATGATTGCTGATGAAGCCATTCGACACCTGGGGAATTTTAAGGAAACAGGTCAAAGATTTTTTCTTGCTGTTGGATTTAGAAAACCACATCTGCCGTTTAATGTACCGAAGAAATATTGGGATATGTACAATATTGATAACATACAATTACCCGATAATATGTATAAACCTATTGGTGCACCCGACATAAGTATGCATAACTTTAAAGAATTAAGGGAATATACCGATGTGCCTGATGAAGGCTCAATGGAACAGGACTTTATGAAGAAATTAATTCACGGGTATTATGCTTCGGTGAGTTATGTCGATGCGCAAGTGGGCAAAGTTTTAAACGAACTCGAGCATTCTGGTCTGGCCCAAAATACCATTGTCATTCTTTGGGGCGATCACGGTTGGAACCTTGGTGAGCACGATTTATGGGTCAAACACTGCAATTACGATAACGTATTACGTACGCCCTTAATTCTATATGTTCCGGGACAAAAGGGTAATGTTAAAACAGATGCTTTGGTAGAATACGTTGATATTTATCCGACCTTATGTGATTTGGCAGGCCTATCTAAGCCGTTTCATTTGCAAGGCAAAAGTTTTGCGCCTTTGGTAGCTGAGCCTGATCAATCTTGGAAAGAAGCTGTATTTAGCCGTTGGAAGACGGGTGAAACCATCATAACGCAAACATATACCTATACCGAATGGTTTGACGATCATACAGGAGAAAGAACAGATCGAATGTTGTATAATTTAACCACAGATCCGGATGAAAATGTAAATATTTCTGAAATAAAAGAAAATAAAAGTTTGGTCAAAAAATTATCCGCAAAGCTCGCTGATCATATAAAACAAAGAGATTTTATCCAGATCAAAAATTGACACTTGAAAGCGAATATTACATAAAAATAATAAACATTTAAATATCATCATGAGTAGATTATTACTTCTTTTGTTTGTGATGTCCATACTAGCTTGTTGTACTACTGAAACACCATTAAGAAAGATAAATTCTTTTAACGATCAATAGTTATTCAAAAAACTGAGGATTCGTTGGCTTCAACAGTGGCGTATAATGATTCTAATTGGAGGCCATTATCTGTACCTCATGATTATGTGATTGAAGGCCCTTTTAAACCTGATTATAATCTTAGAACTGGTGGTTTACCTATTTCTGAACACGCCTGGTATCGAAAATATTTCACTATTGATGGGATTGAAAAAGACAATGTTGTAACTCTTGAGTTCGATGGTATTATGAACAACTCTACCATTTTTATTAATGGTAAAAAGGTATATCACAGACCCTACGGTTATATCGGCTCTCAAATAGATATAACGGCCTATATCAATTTTGGTGGAAATAATATCGTTGCTGTAAAAGTTAATCCTGAAGATTTATCTGCAAGGGGGTATCCCGGTGCTGGAATATATAGAAATGTGCGGTTCGAAATAAAAATTCCTGTTCATGTAAAACATTGGGGCACTTATATTACAACTTAGCCACAATAGTCTATTTATCATTTTTCTTCACCTACATTAGGTCTGTATTTTTCCCTTTCAAAGCCCTCAACACTCCAGGGAACAATATCCTTTTTTATAAGTGGTGCCTCATGTTTTGGTAAATATTTTGCCAATTTCGCCTTTTGTTTTTCATATTCCGGTTTATTAGCTAAATTATACCATTCGTTTTTATCATTTTCGTGCGAATACAACTCTTCGGAACCATCAAAATATCGAATATATCGCCAATTATTGCTTCTAACAGCATAATTCCCTCTTCCCCATGAAGTAATAGCAGGTTCTCCGGTATGTTTCTCGGGTTTCTTAAGTAAAGGAACCAAACTAGTTCCATTGACATATTCCGGTATTTTCAGATCTACGAGTTCGCCAAGTGTTTTATAAATATCAATCAAAGAAACAGGTTGATAGCAATCTTGCTTATTCTTCATTTTTATACGAGGATCATAAATAATAAACGGAACACGAGTCGCTTCTTCCCACAAAGTGAATTTCTTAAAACTCATTTTCTCTCCTAAATGGTATCCATGATCTGACCAAATTACAATAATAGTATTATCCGCATAAGGGCTTTTTTCCAGTTCATCCAATACACGACCAATGTTATAATCAGCCCACGAAATACAAGCAAGATAAGCACGTCTCACTTCATTCCATTTGTTTTCTTTATAGTAAAAAGAGCCGGACTTTTTCATCTCTCTACCCACTTTTGGTATATCATCCAGATCATTCTTCAAAATTTCAGGCGAAGCAACTTCGTCTGGTAAAGCATCAAAAAACCGTACAGGAGCATCAAATGGTAAATGTGGCTTCACAATCCCGACTGCTAAAAAGAAAGGCTTTTCGTGCTTTTCTTTGAGAATATCAATACCATAAGATGCTACTTGGTGGTCAATATGCTCCTCGTCCGGATTTAGAGTTGCTCTAAATGACATCTTTCCTCCTTTACCATGATGATACCCCAAACCTTCTTTAAATTGTTTTTTTATCGGTTTTGATTTAAAATATTCAGTCCATTCACGTTCATCATTAAAACTTCCGTGATGAATTTTACCGGCTCCATAAGTCGAATATCCGCTCTCTTTCAGGAAACGCGGTAAACTTATATACTTATCTGCCAGCTCATCATGTATTCCAAGCTCATAAAAAGGGTATAAGCCCGAATTAAATGGCTCAATTCCAAACAAAAGAGCATTCCTGCTTGGCGAACAAGCTGGCGCCGGACAATGTGCATTTGTAAAGCTTATTCCTTTCTTTGCCAGCTTGTCCAGACTTGGCGTTATTGCATCAGGATGGCCTCCTAAAAAGCCGGTCCAGTCATTCATATCATCAATTGCGATGAATAAAATATTTGGTTTTTCGCTTTTTAACATATCTGCTTTTCTTTGTGCGAAAGCAAAAGATGAAAACAAAACAAAAGCGATTACAAAGAAATTCTGTTTGATATTCATAAGTTTTATTTTTTAAATTTTAATTTATTATGATTTTTTACACACTGTCTTTATAAGCTGCTGTTACTTTCCTGTCAAGTTATAAGAAATTAAAGCGTTCTAAACCCCTTAATTTCAATACTGTATCGGCTAATGCTTTTCATAGGATACATTGTTGTGTTTAGTAATTTATCGATTATTCACATATTGTCCATATAAGTGTTAACTTTTAAATATGTAAATATTATTATTTTTCAACGAAAGGAGGTTTTTCAAAAGTCTGACCGTCTCCACTAACCCGAGGGTCTCCAGTGGCTTTTAGATTATCTATAAGACGTTTATGGAGTTTCTTCTGCACGTCTGCGTATTCTATCTTATCTGCAACATTATAGAGATAATCAGGATCTTTTCGAAGATCGTACAGTTCCTCCATCGGCCTTTTTCCAAAACCCAAGAGCCAATGCATTTCCCATTCTTTTTGTTTACGATTCTTAATCATCCATGCTTTTGTGGGACTGGCATCCAAATCTGAATAAGAAACAGATGTATTATTTTCCAACTCTGCAAAAGACGGTTCAGAACCTGTTCCATCAAGTCCAAAAGGAGTACCCATTGGCTCTCTGTCAGGAGCAAAATTTATGATATATAAAAAATCCTTAGTACTAATTGCTCTTTGAGGATAAGGTAAATTTCCCTCTCGGGCTTTAGCAACATGGCGTTCTCTGCCTACAATCACATAATCCCGTGTAGAATCAATAAGTCCGCTTTTATCAGACTGGAGCAGAGAGACAATACTTTTGCCAGTCATGCATTCCGGAATTGGTTGGTCCGCCAGTTCAAGGAATGTGGGTGCCAAATCCATCAAATTAATAAAATCATCTACATATCTGCCTGCAGGAGCATGTCCTGGCCATTGCACAAGAAGAGGAACCTTTGTGCCGAAAGGATAAAGATTGCATTTACCACGTGGCATACCAGGAATACCATGATCGCCACTAATTACAATAATGGTATTTTCCCTCTCTCCCATAACTTCTAATTCTTTCAGAAACAATTCCAGAACAGCGTCTAAAGCCAGTACTTCACCGAGATAGTCAGTCATATCCTCCCTCACTACATGCACATCGGGTAGAAATTCAGGCATCTTTCCTTTAAGGCTATCAGGTTCTAATCCCCATAACATTTTCCCCGAACCTTTGACCCATTTTCTGTGGGTGTTGGTAGGACCAAACCAATAACAAAATGATTTATTGTCCTTACGATCGGCAATAAAATCTCTGAAATTCTGAATGACTTCCTTATAGATTTCAGTCTTTGCTTCATCAATTAATTTACCTCTCGCAACCATTTTGGTTACATTTTGTGAAAAATTGTTGAATCGTCTTCCCGCATTTGCATATTCATACTTTTTTCCACCATAAGGAGCATCCTTGGGAGTACCGGGACTCCATACTTTATAAGTGTAACCAATATGATATCCGGCATCTCTTAACAAAAGAGGATAACTTGGAATATTCGAGTCCCACTTTGCTCCCGTAAGAATAGCACCAGTACCAGTACGATAAAAGTATTGCCCTGAAAGTAAAGAACTACGACTGGGAGTACAGGAAGGAGATGTTACATGGGCATTATTAAAAATCACTCCTTTTTTTGCGAACTGGTCAATTGTAGGAGTTCTAAATGACTGATTGGGTGGAAAAGAATTATATACACTCGCATATTCACCCCAGTCGTCTGCGAAAAAAAAGAATATATTTGGTGGCCTTTCTTCTGATTTATTTTGAGCAAATAATATTGAAGGAAATAGTATAATGACCATCAAAACAACTCTAATTCTTTCTTTTATACTCATAATGCATCTTTTTAAAATTACACAAGATTTAATAATTATTAAACACAACGCGTGTGAATACGCAGTGCAAGCTTAACATCTACAGATTTTTCTTTTACTTCTAATTTAACGATCTCAAAATATTCAAATATTTCTTCTGGTAAAACCAATTTTATTAGTTCGCGGAAATAATCATTTTTTGGGTTCATAATGTTAAAGATTTTGGTAACAGATAAACAAATTATTACAATTCCCTCAACTTTTTAAAATGATCCCTTATAATCTCCTGGACGAATTGCGCAATCAGCTTTCATCCCTGTCTACTCATGGTAATGAGGATAGTTCCAATAAAGATTTCGATTAAAATAAGGTTTCTTTTTGACTATGAGCTAAATGAGTTAAAAACAATAGTATTACAACCAAGCAAGGTGCTAATTCGTTTTTCATAATCAATGTTTTTTATTTTCTTTTGTAATTTCAATAAAATGCTTATCCAGCTCTTCAGAGTCTTTATATTTAACACGTAGTTCTGTCAGCTTAATTTTGAGTTCGTTTACAATATCATTGTAATCAGGATCATCATATATACTATTCATTTCCTGTGGATCTTTTTTACGATCATATAATTCCCATTCATCAACATCGTGATAAAAGTGAACCAACTTATATTCTTTGTTTACTATACCATAATGCCGTTTTACTTTATGTACACCGGGATACTCATAATAATGGTAATATACAGCATCTCTGGTCCAAAGTTTATTATTCCCCTTTAGTAATGGCATCAGACTTTCGCCTTGCATTGAAGCTGGAGATTTTATTTGTGCAGCCTCTAAAAAAGTTTGTGCAAAATCTAGGTTCTGCACCATCTCATCACAGGTGGCACCTGCTTTAATTTTATTTGGCCAACGAATTAATAAGGGGGTTTTAAACGATTCATCATAAATAAACCGTTTATCAAACCAACCATGTTCACCAAGGTAAAATCCCTGATCGGAAGTATATACAACAATTGTATTTTCAGATAATCCATTCTCATCCAAATAATCTAATACCCGACCAACATTGTCATCAACAGACGAAATGCATCCTAAATAATCCTGCATATAACGTTGATATTTCCATCTCATTTTTTCCTCATTACTCATTGCTGGCCAATTTGCTTTAAAAAAGTCATTGATCAAATCTAAAGTAGGTTCATATAAAGCGCGTTGCTCTTCATTAGCCCGACTATACCGACTGTAAAAACCATCCTTATATTCCCACACTTTCGGCTTAACTTTATCCATGCTTTTAAGTGTTTCAGGTCTGATTTTACTATCATGACTATACCCCATATGTTTCAGTAAATTCATTTCAGCCGATTTTGCAGCAGTACCTCTATTTTTGTAATCGTCGAATAAAGTAATAGGTTCCGGGAACACTTTATTAGAAAACTCTTTAAACTTTTTAGGACTTGGCCACCATGGTCTATGGGGCGCTTTGTGCAGATACATAAGCATAAAAGGCTTTTCTTTAGAACGTTTTTTATCCAGCCAGTTTATCGCTAAATCTGTGATGATATCAGTTACATAGCCCGTAATAGTAGTATCTCCATTTTTTGTAATGAAATCGGGGTTTAAATAATTCCCCTGCCCCGGCAAAATCATAAATTCATCAACTCCTTTTGGATTATTTCCAAAATGCAATTTCCCAAACATAGCTGTCGCATATCCTTCTTTCTGAAACAGCTGTGGAAATGTTACTTGTGTTGTATCAAAAGGAAGTGAATTGTTTATTTTTCCATTGATATGTGTATGCGTACCTGTAAGAATTGTAGCTCTTGAAGGGGCACAAATAGAATTGCTCACACAAGCATTTGTAAAAAGCATGCCTTCATTAGCAATGCGGTCGATATTAGGGGTTTTAATTAAATGATCGCTGTATGCACTAATCGCCTGATAAGCATGATCATCAGACATAATAAATACTATATTAGGCCTTTTAAAAGTTTCCTTTTCATCCTCTTTTAAAACTCCACATGAAGCAAATAAAATTAATCCTGTTAAATAAATTATTATTTTATGCTTCATCTTTATATACAATTAAATAAAATTAGTTAAAATTTATAGAATGACTATATTGATACGCATTGGCTGTTCCATTTAATTCATTTTCGCACTCAGCAGCCATTAAAAATACATCGGCTAACCTAAATACCAGTCTATTATCTCCATGGTTGAACCTTGGCGACGAGTCCAAGTCCAAATTCCATATTTTGAGCATATCAGGAAAATTAAGTTCAAACCCTAAATAGCTTTGTTCTTTTTTATTCTAATGGTTTTATAATCCGGACTCCTAAACATTTTTATCCTAAAATTTATGATTAAAGCCATAACCCAAGACATTTTATTAAAATCCTACATTTAAAATGAATTCATTTTTAAACTAATTACGTGCTTTCCTGGTTCTAATCTTACAGTATCGAATACAGTGGGTACTTTCTTGCCGTTATGTATTACATCCGTACCTTTCAAATTCATTAATGAAAATTCGGCCACCGTATTGCCCGGAATTTCAAGGTTATATGTTTGCACACTTGAAGTCTCATATCTATATTCAGCCTTAATGGTCCCTCTAACCGTTGGTACCTGTATTTTGCTGTATTTCAACTTACTCAATTGTGGCTTGATAATAGCAATTCCGTAACCAGGTGTTTTTGGCTTGATGCCCCACAAACCTCTGGGAATGACGTTGGCAGGCACCGCACCCCAGGCATGGTTCCAATCCAAATTGTTCTTGTATTTTAAATCCCAGGCCTCGAGGGTAATGGTAGACCCTATACGTATCATGTTATACCAACTTCTTTCAGCGGTACTTGTCAATAAATCTAATGCATAATCTGCTTCGTCGGCGTTGTATAAGCCATCCATCAAAAACTGAGAGCCATATACACTACAAGCCATTCCACGTGATTTCACAAAATCGACAACAGAGTCTAAGTGTTCGTCAGGTACCAGTCCAAAAGCCAGGGGCATCATATTGGCATGCAATGATGCGTGGTCTGTACCAATACCGTCCACATAAATGCCTCGTTCCTTATCAAACATCTGTTCGTTAACTGCTTTTTTTGCTTTAGCTGCCCGTAACTCAAAATCTAAAACTTCTTGGGTTTTTCCAAGAATTTGAGCAAACTCAGCCATTATTTTCATATTCTCATAGTAAAAGGCATTGATTACTGTATTATAAGGCTTAAATACATAACCATCACGTTCCCCTTTGTTCGTTGGATCTCCTCCCCAACCTGCAGATGGCCAATCTACAATATCTGTTAAAGGCTTATTGTAACCGGGTTTAAAACCAAGTTTATACATAAATTCTTCATCTACCTTAGTTGAAGTAATTAAGCCATCTTCATTAGACAATTCGTAAAGTGTTTTATGCTTTAAATCTTCATAATACTTTTCAATAAGTTCGGTATTGCCGGTATACATATAATCCGCATACAACAATAAAGCCACATGTTGTTGCCACTCTGTGGGCCACGTTGGATGTTCCATAAAGTACTCTATGGTTCGTCTGGCCATAGCATACTCCCTGTCTGTGGTATAATGGCTTAACTGATTTAGGTAAGCATCTGCTTCATAAGGTATACGCTCTCTATCCCCATCTACGTATAACCCGTTGAAAGTGGTTGCTTTAATGGAGTATTTACATAAATCCCAAACTTGATTCAAAATAGCATTGTTACTTTCAAAACTACTGGCATCATCATCCCAGAAGGTACGATGTCTTAACTGCTCAAAATCATCAGCTTTTAAAGGTATTTGGGCACCCTCGACTTCAGCATACCTGAAAGGCATTAATACCGGAAAACCTTCAGGTAATGCTATGGCTTTATCAGGTAATGTATTACGTTCATCAGGTTTAATTTGAATCTGATATTTTCTTTGATTGGGAGTTACATCCACCTTTATGTCCTGATACCGGATATGGCTCTTTATAAAAGGTTCTCTGTTAATATTCTCACCTTCTAATTGCTCCCCAATTCTAACTGTTATTGTATGTGGCTGTTTAGCCTCGTAATTAAAATCGATAGTTGCAAATGCCGCCTTGCCAAAATCCATAAAATAGAAATCCCCTCTATTTTCAAATCTTACAGGTTTTATGCGGTCTACTACAAACTTGTTTTCAGTTGAAATAATGTAACTGTCACTTTTCCCTGTAGTGAATTGTTGTGCTTCTGAATAATCAACCAGCCTATTTTCTTCATCCCAAATGCGCACCTTCCAATAATAAGTAGTGCCAATTTTCAGAGGATTACCATGATACGCAACATTTGTAGATTGTGTTGAAGCGACGCGCTCACTATCCCAAAGATCACCGTTATTCGCATCGATAATGTCTTTACTAGAAGCAACCAAAATTTGATAGGCCGATTGAAACTTGGAACCAAGAGGTACCGCCCAGCCAAATTCTGGTTTCAAGTCGAGTATTTTGACTTCCGTTTCTGGCTCTCTAATAAGTTCTACGGTAAGATCTTTTGGTGCCTCACGGTATGGATTGCTATATTTCTTAATTAATTCATCTGTTTTTGATCTTAATTTATCGGCTACATCCTTAAATTTTTTATTTCCGATTAAGTTATTGATTTCCCGAGGATCTTTTTTGAGATTGTAAAGTTCTTCGATTGTTTTATCATTTACGTACCTGAAATATTTCCATTCTTCGGTACGAACCCCTTCACTTGGGGGTATACTTACGAAATCCCAGATATGTTCAATTAAAATGGTATCCCGATTGATGCTTTTCGTTTCTTGTTTTACAATGGGCATCAAACTTTTACCTTGCCAGGTGTCAGGGGATTTTATTCCAGCTATATCCGCAATAGTAGAAGGCACATCAATATTCAAAGCCATTTCGTCAATGTCCTGATGCTTATCCACTCTCGGGTCATATACAATTAACGGCACACGAATTGAATTATCGTACATCAACCATTTTCCGGCTAATTGCCGTTCACCCAGAAAATAACCATTATCCCCCATTAAAATGATTACCGTATTTTTATCCAGGCCTTTTTCCTTTAACTTTTCTCGAATCTTTTTGATTTCCAAATCGATTCCAGAAATCATACGATAATAGCCTTTTAAGCTGTGTTGATACTTTTCCGGAGTATCAAATCGCCAAGTCCAGCGTAATCTATTAAATCCATCCCGCACGTTTTGGGGGAGTTCCAAAAAATATGTTTCCTCATCAAGAACAGGTTCCGGAATTGTGGTGTTTTCGAGTAATTTATCACTTTCTGCTTGCCAAAAATATTGTTCTGGTGCGCCATCATGTGCATGTGGTGCACTAAAACTTAAGGATAAACAAAACGGTTTTTGGGTTGTAGCATTCTTATCAATAAAATCCAGGGCTTGCTGACCCGTATATCTGGTTAGGTGAACAGTATCATTGTCAATGGTTTTATAGAAGTATCCCCTTCGATCTTTATACTGATTATTTCTATCATAAGATTCGTATTCATCAAATTGTCTATCCAAATCATCATATCGAACTCCATACTTACCAAAAAACCCAGTATAATAGCCATTATTTTTAAGTACTGCCGGATATGCGTTTGCCATAAATTCCTCTCTAACATTTCCAGTCTGAAAATTAAAGTTGTGCGATCGTTCATGTAGTCCTGTAAAAATACTTGCCCTGCTTGCCGCACATATAGGTGTAGTGACCATGGCGGTATTGAAGTATGTGCCTAATTCTGCCAACTTATCCATTTCGGGTGTTTCAACATACGTGTTTCCGACATATCCGATTGCATCAGAACGTTGATCATCCGTTAAAATAAAAATAATGTTTGGTCTTTCTTGAGCATTTATGTGTTGTACAATCAATAAATCAAGACCTAAAAACAGAATAATAAGAACAATATGAAAATCTCTAATGTGCATTTAATACATCGAAAATATACAGCAATTAATAAAAATTTTTATAAAAATAACATTTTACCTTTTTAAAGGTATCCCTTAGTATCCTGAAAAAAATCTTAACCTTCTAGGATTTCAATAGACCAAGACCGAATTAATAATTTGTTGGAATCGGAATTAAATAAATGATATGACCCACGGATTTTCGAGAAAGCTTATTTATGATACAATTACCGGAAGCCCCACATTAAACCCCTGTAAACATTTGTTTTGCAGGGTTTTTTGGTTTTTAGTGTGCTGATTAGGATGCTAACAAGAAGAGAATATTATAAATTACAATAATCTTATGGAAAATCCTTTTGAACGAATAGTGAAATTCAAAATAGTGATCAAAAAGAAATAGACACCTACATTCGAGTCAACTCCAGTCCGGAGTAATGGCAAATGGAAAAAATTATTTTTGAGAATTATGGGGTATAACTAATTTATTATTCCATATTCCGATACGGAATATTATGGTTTAAAAACTTGTATTTCAATAATATAATTTGTAATATCGCATATTCGAATATGGAATATATGTGATTATGAAGCCCAAACAACAAGTTATGAGTCCACAAGATATTGTGGTGCTTTTAAAAATAATAACCTATGGTAATGCCGAATGGTATCAAGACCAGCTAGCAGATACCTTAAATATTAGTCAGTCTGAAATTAGTAAATCCCTAAAGCGTTCAAAGTTTGCAGGATTAATAGATGTTTCAGGTAAAAAAGTATTTAAAATGGCGTTGATAGAGTTTTTACAATACGGTATAAAGTATGTATTTCCAGTACAACCAGGTGGATTAATTAGAGGTGTGCCTACGGCGCACTCAGCATCCCCTTTATCTAATTCTATTGTTAGTGACGAACATTATGTTTGGCCTTATGGTAAAGGCGAATTACGTGGGCAGGCTATAACGCCGTTGTATGCTTCGGTGGTTGTTGCAGTTCAAAACGATAAAAAATTACATGAACTGCTGGCACTTGTAGATGCATTAAGAGTTGGTAGAGCTAGAGAAAAAGAAATAGCGATTAAGGAGCTTAAAGATAGGATTTTTAACAATAATACTAACTTGGATAAAAGGCAATTGTTATTGTAAACATAAATAATTGAGAAATAAAATAATAAATATAATAACCGTAGCAGAAGTGGCTAAAGCTTTAAAAGAGCTCAAAGACCAAATGATATTTGTTGGTGGTGCTGTTGTTAGTTTATATGCAGATGAACCAACCGAAGAGGTTAGGCAAACCGATGATATAGATGTAACCATAAATCTTATTAATTATGCTTCATGGGTAGAAATGCAAGAACGATTAGCGCAATTGGGGTTTAGTCCGGATCCAGAAGGTCATGCCATATGTAGTTATTTATATAAAGGGATTTCTATGGATATAATGCCATCGGAAGATGGGCCAATTGGACCTGCCAATACATGGTATAAAATAGGTTTTAAAAATTTATGGACCCACAAAGTAGAAGACCAAACTATAACCCTGCTTTCGGCACCATGTTTTTTAGCTACAAAATTTGAAGCCTTTAAAGATAGAGGTACAGATTATAGATTAAGTCATGATTTTGAAGATATAATCTATGTTCTAAACAACAGATCTACAATAGTAGAAGAGGTAGCAAGAGATCATTTAGAAATTAAACAATTTTTAAAAGTAGAATTAATTAAGATTTACGAAAGTGTACTATACGATGAAATTATTTCTTGTCATGTTCCTCCTTTAATACATGAAGAACGATTACCTATTATAAAAGAAAAAATAGAACAAATTATCGCACTATAGTATATGTTATTTAATGTACTTGACAGTAATTCTAAGCTGTAGCCTAATTAATAATCATGATCTATGCCGGTTAACCTGACTAGACGTCCCACATTAAACCCCTGAAATAGTACTGTTATGGGTTTTTTTGTTTTTAAGTGCCTCTCCCAGGTGGTTCACAAGAGCAATGAAAATCATACGCAAATCCTTTTGGAAAACGTGTATTTTCCTATACATTTAATGACATTGAATTCTTAAATAACAAATTAATGTACCCTACAAAATTGATAATAGGCTTACTTACGGGTCTGATTGGCCTCATTCACGCGCAAAAAATCCCTTTACCAGAACATCCAAGGCCAGATTTTGAACGGGTCGATTGGGTTAATTTAAATGGGAAATGGGCCTTTAAGTTTGACAAAGAAGATGTAGGGCTTGACAAGAATTGGCACTATGGAGACGTCGATTTTGAACAAACCATAACCGTTCCCTTCCCATGGGGATCTGAGGCCTCCGGAGTAAAAGATGAAGCCGACATCGCCTGGTATAAAAGAGATATCACCGTGAATGCCTCCTGGAAGGGCAAAAGAACCTTTGTTGTGATCGGGGCTTCCGACTGGGAGACCACCGTTTGGCTGGACGGGCAGAAAATAGGGTCGCATCAAGGCGGGTACACGCCTTTTTCATTTGAAATAACCGATGTGGTTACCTATGGCAAAACACAACGGTTGGTCGTAAGGGTGGATGATGTCCGAAGAGACTTTACGTTGTATGGAAAACAGGGTTATGGCAATGCCAGGGGCATTTGGCAAACCATTTATCTGGAAGGCAGGGGGACGAATTATTTGGATGCCCTTCATTTTACCCCCGACATCGACCAGTCCAAAGTAACCGTAACCGCTTATTTGCCTCAGGATGCGACCGAAGATTTGCCCGTGGAAGTGCAAATTCAAACAGATTCAGGCATTTTGAAGCGCTCCATGGTCATTCCAAAAGGGAAGTATTCTGAATCTATGGCTATGGATATTCCGGATGCCCGTCTGTGGGATCTGGACCATCCCTATTTGTATGATGTTACCGCCAATTTGGGTAACGACAGGGTGAAAAGCTACTTTGGCATGAGGAAGATTTCGGTGGTCAATCTCCCGGGTACCGATTATCCTTATATCGCCCTCAACAACAAACCCATTTACCTGCAACTGACCTTAGACCAGTCCTATCACCCCAAAGGATTTTACACCTTTCCCAGCGACCAGTTTATCAAGGAAGAAATCATGCGCTCCAAGTCCATCGGGCTGAACGGCATCCGGCCCCATATCAAGGTTGAGATTCCAAGAAAACTGTATTGGGCCGATAAACTCGGGCTTTTAGTCATGGCCGATTTACCGAACAGCTGGGGGGAGCCGGACCGAAAAATGCAGGCTGAGTCGGAGTACACCTTAAGGGAAATGATCAAACGGGATTATAACCATCCCGCCATTTTCTCCTGGATTGTCTTTAATGAAACCTGGGGCCTCAAACAGGATGATGAATATGGCGGACGCTATCTGCCGTCCACCCAAAACTGGGTGGCCTCTATGTATTATCTGGCCAAATCACTCGACGCTACGCGATTGGTGGAAGACAATTCGATTTGTTGTGGGTATGGGCATACCGAGACCGATATTAATTCGTGGCATTCCTATTTGCCGGGATATCAATGGGAAGAATTTCTAAAAGAAGTGACCGATAGTACCTATCCCGGCAGCGGCCATCATTTTGAAGAAGGATTTCATCAATCCCGTCAGCCTAATATCAATTCTGAATGCGGTAATGTCTGGGGTTATGAAGGCAGTACCGGAGATGTGGACTGGAGTTGGGATTATCATAAAATGATTAACGCCTTTCGGAAATATCCCCAAGTAGCAGGATGGCTTTATACCGAACACCACGATGTGATTAACGAATGGAATGGCTATTGGAAATTCGACAGATCCAACAAATTTACAGGGATAGAGGAATTGGTGCCCGGAATGGCATTGAAGGATTTCCATTCGGATATTTACCTGTCCACCGGAGTGGAAATTTCAAAAGATGTGGAAGGGGGTGAGACCATCAGCGTTCCCTTAACATTGTCTGTAATGACCGATAAAGACCTGGGCAAGGAACTGCATCTCAATTACCGTTTAACCTTTACCAATGCATTGGGTGAACGCAGTGTGTTCCGTTCCGGAACCCAAAACATACCCTATGCGCCCTGGCTTCAAAAAAAGCTCTCTCCATTGGAGTTGCCTATGCCTGAATATTCAGGATTGGCCCTGTTAACCCTGGAATTGACCACCATTACTGGACAACCCCTAAGCAAAAACTTTATGCATTTCATCGTAGATTCACAGCAACAGATGCCTATGGTGAGCCTTTTGGAGGTGCAACCGAAGGCGTATTCCAACGCGGTGTGGAGCAAGATCCTTTGGGAGGTTATGGATGGCAAAAAAATCAACGGAACCGGGAAGGGCTTTTTCGAATATTCCATTGCCCTGCCTTCCGATGAGAAGATTGAAAAGGCGAAGGAAACCTATTTTATTATTGAGCTTTCTGCCAAGGAATTGTTCGTTAAAGACTATGCAGACTATAATGAGAACCAGGATTTCATGAAAGGGTCACGGGTTGCCAATTCAAGCAATCCCAATGCATACCCCATGACCGATGAAACAAAATTCTCATCGGAGGTTGTTGTATCGGTAAACGGTTCCAAAGTTATGGATGTGGTGCTCGAAGATGACCCTGCCGATCATCGCGGGGTATTGTCCTGGCACAATCAATTACGAGACGGTAAACTTCGTGAACCGGGCTCCTACGGCTATTTGGTGAAAGTCCCCATTTCAAAATCAACGTTGAAAACCCTCCAAAAAGAGGGTGACCCCCTGGTCATTACATTTCAAACCAAAGGGGATGGCGGCATTGCCGTTTATGGGAAGGACTTTGGAAGATATGCAATCAACCCGGCATTGGTGATTAGCTATTAAACGGGACAGAACCTGGTCCGCGGGGTTTCTCAAATCGTGTCGCATCCCGGGGAGAGCATGCAAAGGATATCCGGCTGTAATCCAAATCAAATAGGTTATGGAGTACTGGTAGTCCGGTGACTTTGGCATTGCGTTTTCCTTCTTTTATAAAGCCATGAACCGTTTTTTGGAATACCTGTAGGTCATCTTGTCTTGTGTCAGGATTATGGTAGGTATGATGATGAGTCTATTAGCCTCTATCCTTGAGCATGTCGGCGCCTTTCACCATGTTTACTTCATGCGCTTTTACAACTTCCATGATAGATTTAATAACTTCAGGATGTTGGGCTGCAATATCAAATTTCTCGGAGGGATCTATATTCAGATTATACAACAGAGGGGTTTGGTGTTCCGTGATGTCATTATTATATTGGTCTTGCGTCATAAAATGCGCCTTGTATGCGCCAACCCTTGCAGCGTATAACTTATCGCCACGGTAATAGAACATGGCCTTCCTTGGGCTTTCCTTGCCTTCAAAAAGAACAGGGGCAAGATCAACCCCATCAATGATGCGATCATCCGGAATAGAAACCCCTGCCAAATGGCTAAAGGTGGTAAACAAGTCCATGGTAGATCCAATACCGGTAACAATGCCCGGTTTAATATGGCCCGGAGCCCAAAAAATGGTTGGCTCTCTCATACCCCCTTCCCAGGTTGTTCCTTTTCCATTTCTCAATAATCCGGCACTGCCGCCTTCCTGGTTCATAATGAGCCAGGGGCCGTTATCAGAAGTGAACACCACAAGGGTATTCTTGTCAAGCCCCTGGTCTTTGAGTGCAGACAAAATCTGTCCCACCCCATGATCGATCTCTTCAACCACATCGCCATAAATGCCTCTGGGACTTTTGCCTTCAAACGCCTGTGAGGCGAAAAGCGGGACATGAGGCAGGTTATGCGCTAAGTATAAAAAGAAAGGGGTATCCTTGTGTTCATTAATGAATGTAATGGATTCTTCGGTATAGCGCTTTGTGATGGTATGTTGCTCGGCAGGCCTTTCAATGATCTCGGTATTCCGCATTAAGGGGACATTAAAGGTATGGATGTCTTTCCGGGCTTCGGAAGTCCAGAACGCATAATACCCATTACGGGATCTGAATGGCATAACATTGTCCATATCATTACTGTAAGGAATGCCAAAATAATAATCAAACCCTTGGTTTGTAGGTAAAAACGGTTCCCGGTGCCCAAGGTGCCATTTCCCTATACATGCCGTGGCATAACCTGCTTTTTTTAGTTGCTCGGCAAGGGTTATTTCGCTGGGAGGCAAGCCATTGTGGGAGTCCGGAAAAAGCACCCGGTTCACAGGGCTTGCCATGCCATTTCTAACCGGCAACCTTCCTGTTAAAATTGCCGCTCTACTAGGGGTACAGACACTGGCCCCCACATAAAAATTCGTCCATTTCTGACCCTGGTCGGCCATCTCATCAAGTCTGGGTGTACGGATGGTTGGATGACCGAATGTCGATAAATCCCCGTAACCCAGATCATCGGCAAAAATGATTATAAAATTTAAGGGTCTTTCAACCGCTTGCACCTCATCATCCGTATTCGTGTGTTGTTCCTTTTCAAGACATGATGAAAAAAGGATAAAAAAACAGATGGGCAATAAAGCTTTTTTTAAACGCAGTAAATTAGTCATTCGTTTCATAGGTTTTAGTGTTTATATGAAGCTTAACGCCAACACTTCATATCAATTTTCAATGCATTGTCTATTTCCGACGATATATATACTTAATGGCATGCTTCGTTTACCCTGTTCATGTAAATGGGATTTCCCTCCAGTTAACGCATAATTCAATGGTCTCTTTTCCCAAATAAAACGCCCCCAATAGAAGGTCCACGGTGTTCTGATGCCTATTGGTATTGCATTCTCTAAGATACCAAAATTTTCAACAGCCTTGAACTGACGTCCTCCATTCTAATTGAATCCGTTTTCATTAATGGGGTCACAAATCTGTTGCTTTACCACTATGGGACAAATAAGATACATAATGTGACAGAATATGTAATAATATCCCTTTTAACTTTAAAACCTAAACACTAGCCAATTGATTGTATTTATGAATCCACGCGCTAACAATCCCAATTCGAAAAAATTACCGTATGGGACTCCAAAAAAGTAAAGACGTAAAAAAATATTCTATGATGCCAATTCTTGTTCTATTTGCTCTAATGATTTCCCCTTAGTTTCAGGTAATATTTTAAGTAATATAAAGAACCCCATTAAAGCAATAAAACCGAAAATAAAGAAGCTCATGGCATTACCTAGATTTGATAACTCCCAAGGGAAAATTTGTTGCACCAACCAGCTAACAAAGGAGTTCACAAATCCTACAAATCCAATTGCCAATCCTCTATACATATTTGGAAATAATTCTGACAACATAACCCACATTACAGGTCCTAAAGAAAAGGCAAAGCACGCAATAAACCCCATAATACCAATTAATACCAACAATGCATTCATAGTTGTGGCGGCCTCTAAAATAGCGCCTTCATTTTTAGCATATACTTGATTTCCCAAGGTTGATTTCATGGCGTTTTTAAAGTCTAGATCATTTTCAAAGGTTTCACCGGAGAGTTGTTCTAATTTTTCTTTACCTTCAAATTCAAATTTTGATATGTTTTCTGAAGTCAATTTGTAAGTGGCCTGACTAAACCCATAAGCACAGATTAGTAGACTGATGGCAATACCGGCAATTCCAAATAGCATCAAAGGACGTCTTCCCATTTTATCAATGAGCAATATCGCTACTATTGTAAAGGTTACCGTTGTTAAACTCATTAATATTCCTGAACCAAATGATGCATCAGTACCAATTCCTGTTTGTTTAAATATGGAGGTGGCATAAAAATAAATGGCATTAATACCTGTAATTTGCTGAAGAACACCAATTATCAACCCAACAGTTAGAACTAATTTAAAAGCGGGTTTAAACAAATCATTCAATTTAACTTTTTCCCTTCTTAAAGAATTACTTTCTCCAAGACTACTAATAATCATATCAGCCTCTTGTTTTGCCAAATCATCTCCATGCATATTTTTTAAAACTAAAATAGCCTCTTTATTCCTCTCTTTTGTAAATAACCATCGTGGACTTTTAGGAACAAAAAACATTAAAATAAAATAGAATATAGCTGGAATAAATTCAACACCTAACATCCAACGCCATACATTTTCAGCTGTTAAAAACAGGTTTTCTCCGGAAACAAAGGCTCTATTAAGAAAGTAGTTGCTTAGAAACGCCGCAAAAAAACCAAGTACAATATTGAGTTGCTGAATAGAGACCAGTTTCCCTCTGTTTTCAGATGAAGCTATTTCGGCAATATATGTTGGAGCCAATATTAGTGCTGCACCAAAAGCTAAGCCACCAATCATTCTTGCCATATATAACATCTGATACGATAAAGCATAGGCAGACAAGATAGCAGATACAGCATAAAGAAATGCAACGATTAAAAGAATTCTCTTTCTTCCTATCATATCGCTCAATCTCCCAGAAATTAACATGGCAATCATGGCCGCAAATGATGGAGAACTGACCGCCCAACCAAATTGAGCATCACTTAAATCAAACTCTGGTCCGGCATAGGACATCACACCGGAAATAATTCCCGCGTCAAAACCAAACAAGAATCCTCCCAGTGAAACTACGAATGCAATAAATATTGATTTTTTCACAGTTATCTATATAAAAATTGTCTTTCTCTTAAACAGTCCAAATGCCTTTTATCTGCTTCGGCTCTTACATAGGGCCACCAAGTATCTGGATCTTGTTCCCCCCATCTTTTTGAAGGGTAGTAATGGGCATTTCCTCCATGGTTTTATACAAAACCAAAAGTTTTTCTCCTGTTTTGGCACGAACTGATGTAGCTTTAACAGATGACCTACCCATATCTAATCCTAAATAATACAATCTGTCTTTTTCCAAATCTATTCCATACTATCGTGGATTTCAAAAAAAAATTAAATTAACCGCTATATGTCGGTATTTTAAGTCATTAAATACCTTCAGGAAATTTCAATCACATTGGATATTAAATTATTGTTTTTCAACACTTTAATTGCAAATAATTTTTATTATTTCAAGAGTTAAAATTCAACTTTATCCTTAAAGTAAAAACTTCACTACATCCATTTAACATTTTAAATTCGATTCATAAATGCTCTATCCGAACAGATTATTTCAGGTTAATTTCTTTAAGACAATCGTTAAAAAAACAGTATATTTAGTTATTCCATGAACTGTATTTATGTCTAAAAAAATCACCTTAAAATACATCGCAGAGCATTTCAATGTTTCCACGTCAACTGTATCTATGGCATTAAAAGACAGTTACGAAATTAGTGAAGCCATGCGCACTAAAATTCAAAACTTTGCTAAAGCGCATAATTATCGGCCAAATCCGTTCGCATTGAATTTAAAACAAAAAACCACCAAAACCATAGGTGTTATAATACCTACTATTTTAAATCATTTCTTCGTTCAGATTTTTAGTGGTATTGAACGTGTTGCTCATGAAAGCGGTTATAACTTAATAACCGTAATAACCCAAGGAAATTTGAACAAAGAAATTGATACCGTAAATATGTTTAAGGATGGATTTATTGATGGCATTCTAATTTCAATATCCGAAGAAACACAATCAAAACAATATTTTAAACATTTACATGATTTTAGTAATGAGGCCGGACCAATTGTTATGTTTGATAGGGTTTCTGACTTATTGCAATGTGACAAAATTATTGTGGATGATTATAACTGTGCCTACAATGCAACATATTATCTCTTAAAAACAGGTTGTAAAAATATAGCAATAGTCTCAGTTCTTGATCATTTAGGGATTGTAGAGCTAAGAATAAATGGTTACAAAAAAGCATTACATGATAACAACATAGAAGTAAATGAAAAATTAATTACGCTTGTAAAAAAAGAATATGATTTTGAAACCGAAATTAAAACACTTCTCGATTATCAGGATGTAGATGCCATCATTGGTCTGGAAGAATTTTCAACAATAGAATCCATGATTATTGCAGAATCGAGAGGATATAAGATACCGGATGATATTTCCTTTATTGGTTACACCAATGGAAACTTATTTAAATATGTAAAACCATCCGTTACATGCATTAATCAACATGGTGAATATATGGGTAGAGTAGCTACAGAAAAGTTAATAACCAGAATAGAACAAGAAGAATCCAATTTACATTATGACACTAAAATTATAAAAACTAGTCTTGTGTTAAGAAACTCAACTAAAGCCGTTATTATTTAGTGTTTTAGAGTCGTCTTTAAATTTAATAATAGTAAATGTACCGATCCGGATCGTTCAGGTCTAATTCCAATTACCCATCACTGAAAAACTATTCTTTCCTATTCTTCAATTCCTATGTATTCAAACCACCCAAAATCAGCATATCTCTTGTTGCTCCTTAAATCCTGACAGCATAACCCAATAAAAGAGCCTGTAAATGCGGGCCTGTATCTTTCACTTCCTTCTCTAACATTATCATCGGATAAAATACTAATATCTAAAACTGAACCTATATTTGTGAAAGGGCCATCCTCTTTCAGCTTATAACTAAATTGTAGATTTTCAAATTGAATACTGGCTTTTAATACTACAGAGCTATGCCCTGTTATAACTACAATTTCTCTGTCTTCAATTTTTTGAAAGTTGTCTGCTGAAATAATAGAAAGGACCTTATCATCATCCCTGTGGGTAATGTGCAAATAATGATAGTGACCGGTATTATAATACAATACCAAACCTGACATCTGTTGAAAACAGTCGGGTTCAAATTCGACTAATGTAGAGACTTCAGCTTTAAAATGTTGAAGTCTTCGAGCAATCATAGATTGATTATGGGTAGATGTTAAAGATTCCCGTCCTGTAAGCCTTAGAAATCCTTTTCTTTCTTTAAGAGATACCCAATTTTCTGTCATTGGGATTCTTAAAGATTGGAATTCCATTGGGAGTTTATCTTGATCAAAAATAATCCGGACTGGGACATGCTCCTTTTTTTGAGAAGCCACTTCCAAATTTGGATTAGGTACCTTTAATCTCGGCAATCTACTTCCACTATTAACAAAAGGCCAGTCCTCCTTCCAAACCACTTCTTCAATAGCTGTTTCTCTGCCTAAAATGCACCTTCCTCGTTCCGTTAACGGTCTTCCGATTAAAAACACGATATACCAATCTCCAATTTGTGTTTCTATCATTGAGCCATGTCCTGCTTTCTGAAGCGTGTGTTTAGGTGAATCTTTGCTGGTTAAGATAGGATTATCCGGATGTTCTTCGTAAGGACCAAAAACACTCTTAGATCTTAAAATTGTTGCTGAATGATTATATTCCGTACCTCCTTCAGCCAAAATTAAGTAGTAATATTCATTCCGCTTGTACAAATGTGGCCCTTCAGTTGATCCTAGTTTAGTGCCTTTAGTTAAAAAATGTCTTTCGTTTAACAGCCTTAACGTTTGGGGATCAACCTCATGCATCTCAACTCCTCCAAAAAGTTTACCGTTTCTATGGTCTACAATCATATTAACGAACCACAGTTTATCCTGGTCATGAAAAAAAGACCCGTCGAAACCACTTGAACACAAATAAATTGGATCGCTCCAAGTCCCCCTAATGTCATCTGCTGTCACCACATAATTTGGAGTATCTTTCCATACGCCATCAAATGACTTCACATTGGTATAAACCAAATAAAATTTATTATTGGCATAAGACAGGCATGGTGCCCAAACACCACATGAGTCTGGCACTCCCCTCATATTCAATTGAGACTTTCGGTTTAAGGGGCGTGCTATAAGTTCCCAATTCTTTAAATCTTTTGAATGATGAATCTGTACACCAGGAAACCATTCAAATGTTGAAGTAGCAATATAATAATCGTCTCCTACTCTGCAAATTGACGGGTCTGGATTAAATCCTTTTAAAATTGGGTTTTGAATATACTCCATTTATGTGTAATAAATTTTAAACTTCATTATGGAAGACTTTCTTCATGTTATTTGTTATTATATAAATCATCATAAAGATGAGACGATGACTTTATAAATTTAGCATCAGATATTTTCTCTACCCATCTTTTACTGATTTCATCACTTAATTGAAGCCGGGCATCAATTTTCTTGAACGTCGGGTTATCATACCACATACGATGGGAGTCCCAATGACAATTAATATAATGTACAGCTTTTACAACATCCCTATTTTTATCAATAGCTTCAAAAAATGGAACAAACCACTCTTGCCAGGCTTGTTCAGCTTGTGTTGGATTACCCAATTGTGTTTCTAATGTAATCCCTCCATTAGGAATCGCTTTAGGATCGGAAATCGTTGGCGTTGCTTCAGCAATAAACACAGGCTTTCCTTTTTTTCGAGCAAATTCAAACATTTTTATATTGGGCCACATATGAAAGAATGAAACACCCAACCAGTCCACATAATCATCACCAGGGTACCATTCTTCTAACTGTTCCAGGGAGGACATAAACCCACTAGATTGCCAAACATAAGCCGTATTGTTAACCCCTTTTGCCCTTAGCATATCAACTATTCTTTTATAAGCAGCTATGGTGCTTTTTTGGTCATAATGATTCCAAGGGGCTCCATCAAATTCATAGGCGATTCTTAAAAAAACTGGTCTCCTGCCTAATGACAATAAAAAATCTGCTAACTTATTGATATAAACATCATGTGTTCCTTCGGCGACTTTTTCTTCATGGTTAACAAAGGAAAGACCAATAGCTAATGCCATATTAGAATAATTATTATTGGATAACTGTAAACTAGCATTGTAGTCGTTATCCCCCCAATCAGCTGTTTCCCAAATACCATCTAAGCCCTTATGGATATAACCAAAAGAGGTATCACCAGGATTAATACTGGTATAGGTTGTCCAACCAGCAGGCTTCTGAAAATAATCTAAATATCCTTCATTGTAATTTTCCAACCCTCCAACTGCCTCTAGCTCCTGACCGACAAATAATAAGACCTTTTCACCATTAGGCTCAAATTTTTCAAGTTCATTATCATTCTGTTGAACATGAACCATCATGGTGGCATCTTTCTGTTTTTGATTACACGCTAGAATCATTAAGAGTAAGATCAATAAAAAAGGATTGGTTTTCATTTTATTATATTTCATCATTAATATGGTTTTAGTTTTTTTGATACACCCTGACATAATCGATAATCAAACAATCTGGAAAATCTTGAGGTACAGGATTAACTTTTGGTAAATTCCCTCCCACGGATAGGGCAAATACAAAGTAAAATTGATCATTGAAGGGATACGGTTGACCACTCGCATAAGTCGTTGCTGGTGTCATGGAATGATACTGCTGATCATTAACTAACCAGGTAATTTTATTCTCTTCCCAAATTATTGAGTACAGATAATATACCTTGTTAAAAGGCTGGTTATGAAGTGATTCAAAATATACGGAGTTAAATCTATGGTTATTAGGAAAATCCGTACCATAATGCGCTGTACCCAATATTTCGTTATGATTTTCACCCAAATATTCCACAATGTCTATTTCTCCACCACTAGGCCAATAACCCCCGGGGTTATTAATGGTGTAATTTTTATTCAACATAAATAATGCAGTCCATGTTCCCTGAGCAGTCGGCATACTTGCCCTTATATCTACACGACCATATTTGAACTCAAAAATATTATCCGTATGAATTCTTGAGGAAGCATAGTTTTTACCCCCTAGAGTCTCTTGCTTTGCTGTGATTATTAAATTCCCATCTTTTAAAAAGATATTCTCTTTGTCATCACTAAAATATTGCTCCTCATTATTTCCCCAACCACATAAATCAGGACACCCTGTACCCAAATGAAATCCCCATTTATCACTGTTTAACTGTTCTGAATTAAACTCATCAGACCAAAGTAATGAATATCCCGCATAACGTGTTGAACCATTATATCCCTCAGTTGGAATACTAACTTCTTCTCCACAACTACCACAGATTCCTCCACAATCTACAGAGGTTTCATCACCATTTTGCATGCCGTCTGTACAAGTGGCCACTGGAATAAAAGGTGCCGGGTCTCTTTCCGATTCACACGTAAAAAATATAGCCAATAAACATATAAATAATAAAATGTAATTAATCCTCATAACTACCTCTCACATTTAACTTAAAGGTGCTTCAATTACAACAAAGCACCTTTTCCATTTCAACTTATAAAACTAACTCTAAACAATATGGCTACTAATCTGATATTATTCTATTGGTTTAAGGTCCTTAACATAAAAGGTCCCTGTTTCGGTATGTCCTCCACCTCCAAAACGGATGCTTATATTGGTATATGTGGTTTGACTTTCTAATACTACACCATTATTACCAACACGTCCGGTACCATCGAATTCTAAAGTGACCCAAGATCCAAAATTTGCTTCATCAACAGTTATAGGAATCTCTGTCCATCGTTCCCAAAAATTGGCGTTATAATCCATTAGAATCAATACAACCTCAGGATTCAATGCACCGGAAAAATCTTGACCTGTTGGAATATAAACGTCCATAGTCCATTTGTGATAAACAGAAAAATCAATTGGTGTGCCTAATGTTTGAAATTTATAATCCTCAAAGCCACCAAATCGACCGTCATCCGGTCTAATGACTTGGGCCACCAAATCATTTGCGGTTCCATCGGGGTTTTCCACACCATAAGATATATCAACGCCCTGATTGTATGGGCTTCCATCAGCATTTACTGTAAAAGGTTCTAACACTAATCCTGCATCATCAGCTTCAAAAGTGAAATAGTATGGCAAACCTGAGCCAGCTAAAACGTCTGCTCTGGGCGTTGTTGAAGGTCCTCCAAAATTTTCAGTCGTTGGAATAAGGTCTTTTATATAGAAAACACCCGATTCGGTATGACCACCACCTCCAAAACGAAGTCCGACAGTATTATAAGTGGTCTGATCTTGCATAACTACGCCATTAGCACCAACCACATCTGTACCATCAAATTCTAAGGTGACCCATGATCCAAAGTCTGATTCATTGACCGTCATTGGAATCTCTGTCCATCGCTCCCAAAAATTACCGTTGCTGTCCATGAATATCAAAACAACTTCTGGGTTTAAAGCACCGGAAAAATCCTGGCCAGTTGGAATGAAGACTTCCAGAGTCCATTTGTGATAAACAGAAAAATCTAAAGGTGCACCTAGGGCTGAAAATTTATAATCTTCAAATCCTCCAAATCGTCCATCGCTAGGTCTTATAACCTGTGCCACCAAATCATTTGCCGTTCCATCAGGGTTTTCCACCCCATAGGATATATCAACTCCTTGATTGGCACTAAAAGTGGTTAGTAACAAGCCTGCTTCATCAGACTCAAAAGTGAAATAATAGGGTAGTCCTGAACTAGTCAATGCATCCAGTCTGGGTGTACCTATCGGACATTCTTCGCAATTTGATCCACCACAATCTACACCTGTTTCATCACCATTTTGAATACCATCTGTACATGTTGGGCATGCATTTGGGCTACTCCCTCCACAATCTACGCCTTCCTCATCTAAATTCTGGATACCGTCATAATGCGTTGGTAAAATAGTTAAGTCAAACTTCTCATCTTCACATGACATAGTAGAAAATAAACCGATAGCCATAAAGGCAAAAAGGATAATTTTTATGTTAACTAAATTTTTCATTGTTTTTGTTTTATTAATTTCCTGTAAAACAGTTATTATGTTTAATAATTTAATTACAAAAAAATTTGATGATTATAATATGTTTTTTAATTGTCGTAACCGGGGTTTTGTGTTAAAATACCATTTGACAATTGTATCTCAGCGTCTGGTATTGGCAACAAAGTGTCACGGTTTATATTGAAGTCTGATTTACCTACCGCGCTCATTGCAGATTGAATGTCTCCCCATCTTACTAAATCTGTAAACCTATCCCACCCTTCAGTTGCCAGCTCACGTCTTCGTTCAGCCTTTACGCCGGCTAAATTATACATCGGGGCGGCCGAATTGCCAGATCCATAAGCTCTATCAGTAACCATTTGAAAGGCACTGGCTCCATCGCCACCGCCTCCCATTAATGAAGCTTCCGCATACATTAATAAGACATCGGCATATCGTAATATTTTTTCATTTTTTGGAGATCCAAAACTTGATAATAAAGGTGACAATTCTTCAAATGTCAAGAAGAATTTTTTATTTAATGCACTTGACCCCACATTAAATTGAAAATCAGAAGGCGCAGGAGACCAACCTAAACTCTCTAATCCCGGAGAATTTAAATCATCGCCTGGCAAAATGAATGTAGCTTTTTTTCTCTGATCACTATTATCAAAAAAATTCACTAAGGACTGTCTGGGAATCATGTTTCCCCAAGAGGTATATATGCCCCCGGCCCACATAAACATATATTGCCAGGATATTGAGCCCTCGCCTGGAATACCATCAACATAATTGATCTCAAAAAGAGATTCAATCCCAAATTCATTATTTAATTCAAAATTATCAGAAAAAATAGGTTCTAATTGGTACCCATGAGTCATTATTTGTTGACAGGAGGCCACTGTTTCAGAATATTTCCCCTGATATAATTGAGCTTTGGCTAAAATACCCAGGGCTGCTCCGGAAGTAGCCCTCCAAAGCTCGGCCGACTCTCCTCTTTTAGGCAATACTGAGGCTGCTTCGGTTAAATCTTTTTCAATTTGAGCATATACGTCGGCTTTGGGGCTTCGAGGAAGATATAGTTCATCTTCGGTAGTCCTTATAGCTTCAATAAATAGAGGCACATCACCAAAAAGCTTAACAAGTTCAAAATAGTAAAACCCTCTTAAAAACTTTGCCTCCGCAATAATTCTTTCTTTCAAACCATCAGTAACAAAGCCATTGAATTCCTGTGTCAAATCCAATGCAAAATTAGCCCTTCCAACACCCGCATATAATTTCCGCCATAACTCAGCTACACTTTGATTTGTACTCCTTATTGTAGAAAATTGATCAAACACTGCGCCGTTTCCCCAAAAATTAGCTTGTTGAGAATGAATATCGTCGGCTCTAACCCCTTGAAACATTTGCTGAAATGTCTCTGCCGGACCTTCGAGTTTCCATTGTAAAGGGTCATAAGCCGCATTAATGGCCTGTAGCACCCTATCCTCCGTATTAATTGTTTCGGCTGTTATTTCAGTAACCGGGATTTTATCTAAGATATCTTCAGCACATGATGCTGATATCACAATAACTAAAAGAATCATGAAACCTTTAATTACATTCATTTTAATAGATTGTATTTTTTTCATTTTAATTTTTTTAGAAGTTTATTTGGAAACCTAATAGATATGACCTTGACTGTGGGTAAAATCCTGTGTCTATACCAGATGACAAAATGCCTCCTCCCACTTCTGGATCAACCCCTTGATATTTGGTCAAGGTGAATAAGTTTTGTCCAGAAATATAAAATCTTATTTTATCTGCCCTAAGTTTATGAGTAACATGATCCGGCAAAGAATATCCAAAAACAATATTTTTTAATTTTATAAAGGAAGCATCTTTTACATGGAAATCTGACACCAAATTTTCACCATTACGGTCTCCAGGTGCTGCAACGGCCATATTTCTTGGTGCTCCATCTTGTAAATACGAAGCTGGTCTATTTGAACCAATGGCCGTATAGCGAATGGTGGCATCAAATATATCATTCCCGGTTGCTCCATAAAAAAATGCTGAAAAATCGAAACCAGAAAACGCACAACCTAAAGTTAATCCGGCTGTTAAATCGGGTAATGGTTTTCCTATAAATGTTTTATCCCCCGCATCGGGTGTCCTTCTATTATTCCCACTTCCATTTAGGTCCTTAAATAACAAATTTCCATTAGCATCCATTCCTTCCACAACATATCCATAAAAGCTACCAATTGGTTCTCCTATTGACGTCAAGGTTATTGGGTCTGAAAATAATGCCCCTGTAAATCCGCCTTGTAGATCTTGACCATTGTTTCCAAGACTCGTCACCTCATTTTCATTATATCCCATATTTAATGATGCATTCCATGAAAATTTATCGAAACTTTTCTTATATGACAATGCAAGTTCAACCCCCGAATTCTTTACTGAGCCAACATTTACCAGCGATGGATTTAATCCACTAGAGTCTGGTGTATTGGCCTCTAAAAGAATATCAGTGGTCTCTTTCGAATAGTAATCTATTGATAGATTCAAGGAATTATTTAAAACCGTTAAGTCAAGACCCACATTAATTTGTTCCAATTCTTCCCACTTCAAATTAGGGTTAGCCAATCTTGTGAGGGATAAACCAGGGTTTCCTGCATAACTTACGTTCGAATTTATGGTAGATAAGTAAGCATATCCCTGCGATGAATCCACGCCCGATATACCCCAACCAGATCTAACCTTTAATACATTTATCCCATTAGAATTTTTCAAAAAACGCTCTTCAGATAATACCCATCCCACAGAAAATGATGGGAAAAAGCCTGATCTGAAATTTTGTCCAAAAGTTGAGGATTCATCACGCCTCAAACTGGCCGTCGCCAGATACTTTCTTTTATAATCGTATTTTACCCTACCTATATAGGATACTAAACCACGTTCTATTATTGATGCGGGAGTGAAGTTGGCCCCAAAGCGATCCGTTGCCAGAGAAAAGTTGGCATCATCAAAGTTTGTGGTTAAATAATCACTAACATTTGTTGTGTTTTCACCAAAATGAGATTCTTCTTCAATAACCTCGTAACCAACTAATAGATCCAAATGGTGTCCCTTAGGTTCTAAGCTGGAAAATGTATAAGCAACTGTAGCAGTAATTTGATCTCTGACTATTCCGGACGGTGCTTCTGTGTAAGATCCTCGTAAAAAAAAGTCTTGAATTGGAAATACGGCACCTAGACTTGGAGTGAAAGAACGAAATAAACCTGAGTTTTTATAATAACTGTAGGAAGCCCGGACATTCAAATCTGTGATGGGCTGCCAGTCAGCAGACAGTCCATAATTTATAACATCATTAATTCCCTCACTTCCAACAAATTCATTTAGTTCCCACAGGGGGTTTGTCATCTCCCCCATAACATTAAGTGGCACACCATTGAATTCAGGTTTTGGACTTTGTCTTCCGGGATTGAATATTTCACCGTTTTCGGCATAAGTCGGGTATATGGAAGGTAAAGCGTTGATACTGCCAATACTACCAACCGGATAATAGTCTACCATTTTAGAAACACTGGCAGATGCTTTAACTTGTATGTTTTCTCTAATATCTGCGTTTAGAGAAGCACTTAAATTCTTTCTATTAAAACTACTTTTACCAGCTCTGCTGAATATTCCTTCCTGATCAAAAATGCCTCCTGAAATTGCATAAGAATATTTTTCTCCTCCATCTGATAAAGAAACGGCTAGATTCGACATGGATGCCGTTCTTGATACGGCATCATACCAATCTGTGTCTGGCAACGCGTTTCTCTCAGCCTCAGAAAAAGCACCTCTATTACCATTGAGATTACCTCCTGATTCAACAACCGCCTGGTTATAATAATTAATATATTCCGAGGCGTTCATAAGATCTGGCTTGTTTCCCATGTACTGAAAGCCAGAATACCCATTTATAGATATGACGGGTTTTGTGTTTTTTCTACCAGATTTTGTTTTAACTAAAATAACCCCATTACTACCCCTTGATCCGTACACAGAAGTTGATGCTGCATCTTTTAATACAACCAACTCTTTAATGTTATCTGGATTTAAGTGCTGAAGATTTGGTACTGGAAACCCATCAACAATGTAAAGCGGATCAGAATTATTTGGAGAACCAACTCCTCTAATTCGTATGGTTGATGAGGACCCCGGTGCACCAGAATTTTGTTGAACAATTACGCCGGGAGCAGCTCCTTGAAGAATATTTTCTACTCTTGAAACCGGGAGGTTTTCTATTTGCTCAGTACTCACCTCTGAAATAGCTGTTGATAAAGTGCGCTTGCTTTGAGACTGTCCGTAACCTATTAAGACCACTTCATCTAATCCTTCTATGGATTCCCGGAGTGTAACATCTATTCTAGATTGATTCCCTACAAGAATTTCTTCTGTTTTATAACCAATATAGCTAAAAACCAATATTGAATTAGAATTTACAACATTGATGCTATAATTTCCATCAAAATCCGTGGATGTCCCATTATTTGTTCCCTTAACTATTACTGAGACCCCTGGCAAAGGGCCAACCTCACTTTTTACATTCCCCTTAATGGATTGGGAAAATGTACTAGAAACTGTAATGGCTAAAGCCACAAACAGACTAATCTTAGTTAATCTTTTATCCATAATAATTTTTAATATTATATTCAAGTTTAGTTTCCGTAAAGTTAGCCACAAATAGTTCCTTAAGTAAAAATTTCAGGGTTTCTAACAAGAATATAGAAAAACAAATAGTGTTTTTAACTCATTAAAAAAAATACTTATATTACTGATTATATGATATTTACAAGTATTCAAAGGCAATGATTATGATGTTACTTTATCGTTTCAGTTGTTTTTTGTTAAATCAATCTAATTGTAACAAAAACTAGACTTCCATGTATTCGTACTCTTCTATTATGTTTTAATACGGGATAATTTTCACGACATCAACAGGCTATATTTTAAGCCCCAAGCCTATATTAAATCGTGTATATAGTTTTACAAAATGCATCAGATCAACATGATAGAAAATTAGAGCCCCCCTAACCCCCTCGGAACAATACTGCTATAGCGCATTTTTTGCTTGAATTAGAATCCATTCAGAAATGCTGCCTATCCTATCTTTCATTTTTTTACCCTTTCAAATACCGTCAGGAATGCTTTATAATCATGAGTCTTTGAATATACGCAACATCCCGTCCAATAGCTTCCACGACAAAAACAACATAGCAGGTTCCAGGACAAAAGTTGGGCCTTAAATGCTTTGGTTTTTTTGATGACACTAAAAAATATGTAAGCCATTTCATCGCTTATTACTATTTTGTAGTATATTTACTTCAGATAACGTAAGAAACAAAAGCGCTGAAGTCTTTTTCAGTATAATGCATACTTCTAAATTATGAAACAGTTCGGTAACCCATGTCTCCCAAATCGGAACAGGTCGATCGCATAAGGCTTAATCCGGTGAACACGTCCCGGGACACGATAGGAACCCTCCCAATTGACCCGCGTTGACCCCGAATCCCTCCTCAATTACTATGATCTCTAAAACCCAATAAAACCCCTTATGAATTAAAAGCCCTCCTCATCACCATATCCCGAATACACCATGAATACCCTTATTACAACCTTTAAAAAAGACATTGAAACCATTGCCTCCCAGGAAACCAATCTCATCACTCAAACCGAAAAGAAAATCCTCTGCTGTCAGAATGCCCTGTACCGACTGGAGCAAATTGTCCTGTCCCATACCTTTAAGGATGTTATGGAGGAGGTCCGGGTCTTTAAAGAGTTTAAACCGTGCATTGTTTCAGAATGGATATTTACCAAACAATACTTTAAGGTACAGAGTCAATGGCCCCTGGGAAGTAAGAAGACCAAAATTAAATACCTTAATCAGCACCTGGCCCACTACCAGAAATACCTTACGGAACACCTGGAATTCTATACCCATTGCCGGCGCAACGATCCCAAACTTGATGTCCTGTATTTTACGCGCGATCATTATAAACCCTGTCTCGGAGCAGAACCCTACATGTTCGTGAACAGCCCGTCCTTCTCTACCAGTCACGACATCACCTTAGCCACCCTATTGGCCTATGAGCAACTCATCGACACCCTGCAGGAGGCCCTGGAGGCCCTGCAAAGCGACCTCCCCGGTGGCCCGCCCAAAAGTTTAAAACAACCACCTCAACTGAAATGGACCGGTACCAAAACCGAATTGGTGGAGATTATCTATGCCCTCCATGTTTCCGGGATGCTTAATTATGGCCAGGGCGACGTCATCTATGCCGTGCGTGTCTTCGAAGCCTTATTTGGAGAATCTCTCGAGAATTTCCACCAGTTGGTATCCAATATCCGGCATCGCTCCCGTAGCCGGACCATCGCTTTAGACAAACTCGCCGACACCCTGGAGCACCATATCACTCTGGCCGATGGTATAGACTAACCGGTCGATAAACGGTAACCGTGGCGTGCCATCTCAAAAAAAAAATCAAAAAAAAGAGGTTACCTAACAGACACTAAACAAATGGAATTAAAAAAGTTCTGGATATTCGTCAGCGTTTTACAAATGTTTATATCTATGAATCTATTTTTACAATTAATGACGGGTCAGCATGGCTTAAAAGCCCGCTGCCTGTCGATACGATGGCCACCATGACCCTATCCGCCCCGGAGACCGGACCCCTGTAGTCCCGGCCGTACACGATTAAAGCATACACCCCAACGCCCCATCACCCATAAACGAAATCATAATGATGCGCCTACCATTTTCCAATTGTTCCAGATCCCTATCCCAAAAATTCCGTCGCGGACTCCTCAAGGCTTTAGGCCTGATCGTATCCCTGGCCATGTTAGTGCTTACCCTACACCAGTACAAACAAAGTAAACGGTTGGAGGTAAAATACCTTCAGGCCCGGCAACGGATCGAACGCACTAAAGCAGATCTGGTTCGGGCCAGAGAGGCCATGGATGCCCTGGAAAAAAACCTGACCACCTTTGCCCATAAGGACGCCAAGCTGACCTTAACCACCGATAGTCTCATCCGGCATTGGCGAAGCGACCTCATGTACCTCAGATCTTTGTTACACCCTCATGACACACCATGACTGCCACGAGGTAGATGGTGCGCGATATCAACATGCAATTACCATAATCTTAACCATAACCTATGACCCAAACACCCTACCCCACATCATAGCCCTTTTGAACAACCGGGCCAATGTCACGATCCACGGTGTCCTTCAGGAAGCCGACCGGATAACTCTTAATATATGGACCGATACACAGAGTTTGTTTTGTGCCTTGCACCACCTGGAAACCCTTCCCGGTGTGGAACACATCAGCTTTGGTAGGGTGCTATAGGAAACCCAAAACCCCAAAAATAGTATGAAACACCACCTTATCATCACACTTCTTCTCCTTAGCCTGCATAGCACAATGGCCCAATCTTTCCATGACGCTTCTTCTTCGGGCCAGCAGGCTTTGGACTTACCGACCGATACCATCCAGATCAGGTCCAACCCCTTCAGGGCCATTAATGCCATTACCGGGTACAACCTCAGGATGTTGGACACCCTGGAGGCTCTCTTACGGGAGAAAAACACCAATACACAGGATCTACTGCGATTGGTCAGGACCCATAATATTCAGGTCCGTTCCCGAATGCTGTTAGCAGATATCAAACTGGATGAGATCCAGCAGGAACTGCTTAACACCAGGGAACAGGTCAGGACCGAACGCAAAACAGGCCTATGGCGCTCCATAGGTGCCGGTATTGGCGGTGTGGCCATCGGGATCGTCACCGGAATCCTGATCAAGAACTAAGGCTGTGGCATTCAGGATCTCCCGGTCGGCAGACCGGAACTGCAGAGCCGTGCTCGGGGTTGTAAAGGCAGTGCGCATCGCAACACCACCCCCATAGGACTTCGGCCGGTGGCCCCGGACCTTAAAGCGCATTTTAGCCCAACATCTCCCGGAAGGGGGGTTTAACCGCTCCATGTCCTGAGGCACAATCACCCTATAAAACCTTCCTGAAATGGCGGGGGAAGCCAAAGAAATCGCCAGTTGTTTAACCTTAAAATTTAAAACAAATGAAAACAACACAGTCAAAATGTTTAACCTTTAAAATGCAACATTATGAGTATTAAATTCAGGGCCATTGAGCGTGGCGAACCCGGCGTGGCAGGCGGCGGTGTTAAAAAATGGTATGCTTCTCCTGTATTCCAGGGCGAAAGCGACATGGAACGCCTTATAAAAAGCATTGAAAAGATTAGCACGGTGAGCGGCGCCGATATTCGCGGTGTACTCTATGCTTTGGTAGACGTGAGCATCGATGCGCTGGAGCACGGACAAATTGTACGGATTGGCGATCTCGGCAACCTGCGGGTTAACCTTAGCAGCAGCAGTGCCGATACCGAAGAGGAGGTGGTCGCCGGGAACATTAAAAGAGGGAAGATCATTTTTACACCCGGTTCCCGTCTTAAGGACATGTTGAATACCTTGAAGTTTGTCAAGGTGTAAAGCTCCAGTTTCTAATGTCTTAAAAGGGAGTGTGCTTCAAAAAGCATGCTCCCTTTTCCCATATCGAACAGCAGAAAAATTCCCCGCGCAGAAAATGAAAATCATTGCTTAGAAAAAAAAATTCCTTGCTTAGAAAAAAAAATTCTTTGCCTAGAAAATGGACATTTCCTAGGCAGAAAAAAAATTTTTATGCGCAGAAAAGGAGGACCGCCTGCGCAGAAAATTTTATTTTCTGCGCAGGCTTCTTAAGCCCTGTAAACACTGGTGTTCCCACAGGGGTTTTGGTGCCATGACATCACTGCTTTTTGCCTTTCATTTCACAGGCCCGTCCGGTTAGGCATCCTTGACGAAACAGGTATACCGGAAAGACCCTGAACTTACGGAAGGGTTGAAAAATTATGTTTAACCTCCTCGATGTGTTGCGTATGGACATCAACCGGAATTTGAGTGATACGACTTGGCCTCGGATACGGACGAAATGATTAACTTAGCTCATGTAAAAGCATATGATGACACCAAAATGACAGCACACCATAGCATACCATCAGGCCTTTGGGGAATAGCCATCCTGGCATCCCTTTGTCTTGGTTCATGCCATTCCCAGACCAAAGACAATCCCCCACCGAACATCATTATTTTTCTTGTAGACGATATGGGTCTTATGGACACCTCGGTTCCTTTTTTGACCGATGCCAACGGGCGTGCGGTAACCCATCCCTTAAATGACTATTACCGGACACCCCACATGAAAACGCTTTCGGAGCAAGGCATTCGGTTCTCAAATTTTTATGCCCACTCGGTGTGTTCTCCAACCCGAACCACCATTTTAACCGGGCAAAACTCGGCCCGACATGGAGTGACCAATTGGATCAAATCCGAAAATAACAATCGGGGGAAATATGGCCCCCCTCGATGGAACTGGAACGGACTTACCAAAGCCTCGGTAACACTGCCAAAAATCTTACAACAGGCAGGCTATAAAACCATCCATGTAGGGAAAGCCCATTTCGGACCATTCCGCAGCGCGGGTGAAGATCCTATGAATTTGGGTTTTGATGTCAACATTGCCGGCAGTTCCATTGGACAACCCGGGAGTTATCTCGGCACTGAAGCTTTTGGACATACAGGAGGCAATAAAAACAGGGCGGTACCGGGGTTGGAAAAGTACCACGGACAGGACATTTTTTTAACCGAAGCCTTAACCCTGGAAGCCAATAAGGCGATATCCCGGGCCAAGGCAGAAGGGAAACCTTTCTTTCTCCATATGGCCCATTATGCGGTCCATGCGCCATTTTATTCGGATTCCCGTTTTGCCGGGCACTATAAGGATTCCGGAAAGTCCGAAAAAGCACAGGCCTATGCCACATTAATTGAAGGCATTGATAAATCTCTTGGAGATATCATCCAACATGTAAACGATCTGGGGCTGGGAAAAAACACCCTGATCTTTTTCCTGGGAGACAACGGTTCGGATGCGCCGCTGCCCATTGAAAAGGATTACAGCAGTGCATCGCCCCTGAAAGGCAAAAAAGGCAATCATTGGGAAGGCGGTATGCGCGTTCCCTTTATCGCATCCTGGGTGACCCCGGATAAGACCACGCCCCGGCAAAAGGAATGGCCTATCGCGCCTCATGCCATACAACAGCAAATGGGATCCGTAATGGACCTGTTTCCCACACTATGCCAAGTCGCCAACCTAAGCTGGCCACAGGAGCATATCGTGGATGGTTTCACTCTTAAAGAACAGCTTAAGGGAGAAGAAGACCGTGAACGAAATGAGTCGTTTCTAAATCATTACCCTCATAAACATCGTACAAGCTATTTTACCAGTTTGGTACAATCCAACTGGAAAATCATTTACCATTACCCGATAACCGGACCCCCGCAATACGAATTGTTTAACCTTACGGACGATCCCTTTGAAACCCATAATCTGGCCGATACCAAGCCGAAAATGCTCAAAAAAATGATGCAGCTAATGGCAGATGAACTACAACAAAAAGGGGCCCTCTACCCCGAAAAAGACGGGCAGGCCTTACCCTTGATCATGCCCGAAATGAAAATTAATACAACACCCAATGAAAAACCTCAAAACTGAATTATTACATAAATGCGCCTTTACATGCACGTGCCTGTGGTTGGCGTTTGGTCTTTTATCGCATGCACAGGGTGCGCCACGACCCAATGTGCTTTTCATCGCTGCCGATGATTTAAATACAGATATGGGAAGCTATGGTGTGGATCAGGTACAAACACCACATTTGGATCGATTGGCTAAAATGGGCGTTCGTTTTGACAATGCCCATGCGCAATATCCGGTTTGCGGCCCGAGTAGAGCAAGTCTTATGACCGGTCTAAGACCCAATACAACAGGGTTTTTGAGTAATCGCGACCAGTTGCGCGAACGGGTACCCGATGTGGTTACACTTGGACAATATTTTCAGAACCAGGGCTACTATTCCGGGCGTGTAGGGAAAATATTCCATTATGGGAATCCGGGTTCAATTGGCACAGATGGTGCCGACGATGTTCTTTCATGGACCGAACGCTTTAATCCGGCCGGAATTGATAAAATGCAGGAGGAGAACATCATTCGTTTTCCCGGTGGCAGAACGGGGAAAAAGGGCGGTCTGGGCATATCTATGGCCTATTGGGATCCCGTAAGTCAGGATAGTGAGCATACGGATGGCATGGTTGCCGATAGAGCTGTTGAAATGATTGAAAGGAATAAGGATAAACCTTTTTTCATTGCAGCCGGATTCTTCAATCCCCATTGCCCTTACGTCGCTCCCAGGACCTATTTCGACATGTACCCCATCGAGGAGATCACCCTGCCAGATCTTGAAGCCGCCAAACGTGATTTGGAGGACGTGCCTGCCATGGCCTTACTGGGTGAAAAAAGTTGGCCCTATTATTTTAAGGGCATGACCACAGAAGAAGCTCTAAAATGCAAACAGGCCTATTACGCCTGTGTTTCGTTTGTGGATGCCCAGGTAGGTAAACTTTTGGATACCCTGGAGAAGCATAACCTTCTTGAGAATACGATTGTTATCTTTTGGTCGGATCATGGCTATTTTTTAGGAGAAAAGGGCCTATGGTTTAAGCATAAAAACTTTGAACGCTCCACGAAGGTCCCCCTTATTATTGCCGGTCATGGTGTGGATGCCCGTGGGAAGGCCGTGTCGGAACCCGTAGAATTGTTGGACCTCTACCCTACCTTAGTGGACCTGCTGGGACATCAAATCCCGGATGTACTGGAAGGAGAAAGTTTAATCCCATTTCTGAAAAATGCGAACCATAAATGGGAAAAACCGGCCATAAGCCAAGTGTATCGCGGACCTGATGCCCAAGGTTATAGCATTCGAACCAGACAATGGCGGTTTACCGAATGGAACGGCGGTAAAGATGGTTATGAATTGTACAATCATGAAAATGACCCCGGCGAGGTCGTCAATCTGGCCCATAACCGTGCTTATTTGAAGATTAGGGAACAATTGAAAACACAACTGAAACCCTATGTAAAATACAATTAACACCGTCGACCAAGGTGGAAGTCTAATCGCTATTTTTATGAGGTGAATCGGATTTTCGACATTGATTTTTTATAAATCCTTAACGGATTGAAATTTAAAACGAGAGCACTCATGAGCTGCTCTTAAAAGTTATCAGGCCCTTTTAATTCCTCCTACGTGAATAGGGCAATTGCAGCTATTGAATCAAGAAATGCAATGGCAATTTCGAGTGGCTGCGTTGGTAACCAGGCGCTGGCCTACCTCTTATGTTACATTCCGTGCATTTATTGTTACAATTTGGTAGGTCCATTTTACAGCTTATTGGTAGTTTAGCTGTACTATTATCGCATCCTTTCTAATTTTTGTATGTAACGGCAATATGAGATTTTATACAACTAAAATTCATGTAAATCAACATTGCGACCGAACCTGGGGAGGTGGTCATCAATGGTCATCCTGTTAAATGGATATCAATACCCGGTTAGAAAAGGACACATTTAATACGCTATGAAAACAAAAATTATACTTGCATTGGCAGTCCTACTTACCATTCAGGTACCAGCCACAGAGATTATTTGGAATTTAAACGCTCTGTATGCGGTAGATGCGAATGGATTTACGGCTATCATTGCTGATGCCAGAAATCACTTTACAGCCTATCCCAACGACACGATAATTGTACAGATCGATGCAGGCACCTATGAAATAGACGGTAGCGGAAACATTGGAATTAATTTTAATGGCGGTTTGCTCAGTGAAAGTGCTCAGGGAAGACTTATTTTTCAGGGTGCCGGTATGTATGCAACCACCCTCCTTTTCACAGATAAGAATGATGATATGATAAAAGGAAAAGACACCTATCATCTTGAATTCAGGGATATGTTCATGACAAGACCCCAATACTCCGTAACTCAGGGAACTGTTGTATCAGTAGCTGCAGGTGAGGTGGTTTTAGCTATTGAACAGGGGTTTCCCTCCCCATTGGAATTATTTGCGGTAGAAGGTGGTGCCGGTCGATTTAACGCCGGTCGTTACCTCAGAAAATATGACAATACAAACCCATTGGATCCTCAGGTCATTCGGGACAATAATCAGCAGGTGGCCTGGGGATGGAGAAATGATGCTCCCGTATACCCAGAGCAATTAACAGGCAATGAATGGCGTATTTATCTCAATAACGCCAGTACGGTACTGGACCACTACAGTGTGGGAGATTATGTTGGCGTGAAATCAAAAAGTGAGGGACATATTTATTGGTTCGCTGGCGGTAGCGATCTGGTTTTTAGAAATATAAGATGGCGCAATAGCAGTCGAGGACTGGTTAGAGGAGGTTTCAGCAATGTAGGGCTTTACGGTTGTCGCATTGAACGAGAAGATCCTATCGATGGTCAGGCACCATGTATGTCTACCCCTTCCGGTGGACCACAGATGAATCAGGATGGGGACTCTGTATCCACTAACATGGTCGTTGAAGATTGCTATATTGACTCTCCCGGAGATGACAACATTGCCTTTTTTCACGTTGATGGAGGACGGGTAAAAAACACCACGGTAAGAAATGGATTTGCCAGAGGCATTTTGGCTACCGATATGGCCTCCAATATCTGTTTAGACCACGTGACCTTGGATAATGCCTATATCAGGAACGAACCACTTGGTCTGGATCATGACACCCCCGAAGAGGCTATCGCCGCCGGTGGGGCATATAATGAGGACTGTGTGGGTGCTTTAGGGAGGTCTGAAGACGTGTTTTCTAAAATTAATATTTATCCCAACCCCGTGAGTCATTATGTAAATATTTCCATTCCATCTCTGTTTAGGAACATGAATGCAGAATTTCTGGATGTTTTTGGAAGAATGAGAACTCAATTTGTGATATCCAATTACAAAACTGAATTTGATTTTAGTGCATTTGAACCAGGTATATATTTTTTAAAATTAACAGATGGTCGGTCTTCCTTGAATACAAAAGTAATTAAGAAATAAATCGATTCGGTTATAGGTGAAATCGTATAAATCCTTGGTCAAAATTTAATGTTGTAATACCAATAAACCCTATCGGTTATGCTACTATCGGCATTGCAGGTAACCAAATCTGTTTTAAAAATGGTGTTTTGTTACAATAGATAGCAATTATGATACATTGGCAGCTGTCCTACGCTACGGACTAACTTAATTTTGACCAACTATCATGACGTCATTGACCAATGTTTGCTATTTCAATGTATTAGGGTTTTACGTTCAGAAATGTAATGTTTCTTAGGGATGAAAAAAGAAAACTTATGTAGAATTCTTATATTTAATTAAGATTAAATCGTATGTAAATATAATATCCATGTATAAACTAATTTGCGTCGTTACTTTGGCAACTCTCGCCCCTATTTGTTCTGTTTTGGCACAACCTGAAATATTCAACGTTGATGAAAGCCTGGTTGAGCCCTATGAACTTCCAGAGCTATTAAAACTTGACAATGGACAGAAGGTTCAAAGTCTTGCAGATTGGGAAAATGAGAGACGAAATGAGATACTGGATGTATTCCTTGAGGAAGTCTATGGAAAATTACCCGATAAGGCATTAAAACCAACCATTGAAGTTGTTGATCACAGTGAAACTGCTTTGAATAATACGGCAATCAGGCAGCAATGGGAGTTGACCTTTGAGAACAATGGAAAAAAACTAGTCATCGAGGTACTGGCCTATTTACCAAAAGGCGTCATTGCACCGCATGTTTTTGTGGTTCCGAACTTTCGGGGAAATCAGTCCGTGAACAATGATCCCAACATTGCGATCACCAACTCATGGGTGAGAATGAAAAAGAATGCCCCTAACGTGGGGGTTGTCGATCACAGGGCCACAGAAGCATCAAGAGGAACGAGCAGTGCCATGTTTCCATTAGATAGAATCATTGGTAATGGTTTTGGACTTTACACTGTGTATTACGGTGATATCGATCCTGACTTCAATGATTTTTCAAATGGCATTCATCCCCTTTTTTACGAGGTAGGGGAAGACCAACCCAAAAGTGACGCATGGGGTGCCATATCCGCTTGGGCCTGGGGCCTTACCAAGGTGATCGATGTGATCGAAGATAATCCGCTAACACGGGATTCCAGGATTATTGTCATGGGACATTCCAGACTGGGTAAAACGGCCCTGTGGTCGGGGGTCATCGACAGCAGAATTGATGTTGCCATATCAAATAACTCCGGTTGCATGGGAGCCGCTTTATCAAGAAGAAGGTTTGGTGAAACGGTAAAAATCATCAATACGAGGTTTCCACATTGGTTTTCAGATAATTTTTTAAAATACAGTGATCATGAAGATAATTTACCTGTAGATCAACATATGTTGATTGCCTTAATGGCTCCCAGACCGGTGTATATTGCCAGTGCCCAACAGGACCGTTGGGCCGATCCCAAGGGAGAATATCTTGCGGGTTATTATGCCACTCCCGTTTATGAACTGTACGGAAAAAAGGGATTGCCAGGCCCGGAACTTCCGGAAGTGAACCATCCGATTCACCATACGATTGGTTATCACCTACGCAGCGGAGGCCATGGCGTTACGGATTATGACTGGGAACAGTACATGGCCTTTGCCAAAATGCATCTGGACAAATAAAAAACATAATCGAGCTATGATTAATGTAATACGTTTCATTTTTTAATAAGAACATGATACATCGCTTTTTAAAAATTACGGTCATATTGATATGGCATTTGAACCTTTCGGCTCAACCTGATAAACCAAATATTGTTTTGATCATGGCGGACGACCTCGGGTTTGAGTGTATCTCTGCAAATGGAGGGACCTCCTACCAAACGCCAAACATCGACAGGCTGGTCTCCCAGGGCATGCGATTTGAAAACTGCCATGCCCAACCGCTATGTACGCCATCCAGGGTTCAAATCATGACCGGTAAATACAATGTTCGCAATTACACGAAATTTGGTGAACTCGACAGAGGCGAGATCACCTTTGGAAATTATTTTAAACAGGCAGGATATAAGACTGCCATTGCCGGCAAATGGCAGCTAGGGAAAGAAGCGGATTCGCCGCAACATTTTGGTTTTGATCAATCCTGCCTCTGGCAGCAATCAAAGCCAAGAACTGATGATGACGGGCATGATACACGATTTTCCAATCCTATTTTGGAAATAAACGGAACCGTAAAACACTTTGGAAACGGCGCATATGGCCCGGATATCGTGAGTGATTTTATCTGTGACTTCATCGAAAAAAATAAGGAAGACCCCTTCTTCGCCTATTATCCAATGCTATTGACGCATTGTCCATTTACGCCAACACCGGCATCGGAAGACTGGGACCCCGAAAGCCCGGGTTCCCTGGATTACAAAGGAAAACCCAGTTACTTTCCGGAAATGGTCTCGTATATGGATAGGCTCGTAGGAAAGGTGGTTTCGAAGATTGAGGCCCTGGGTTTGAGTGAAAACACCATCATTTTATTTACCGGGGATAACGGAACAGATAAACCCATTGTATCGATGTTTAGGGGAAATCCCTATCCAGGCGGTAAAGGACAGACCACAGACCATGGTACACATGTGCCCCTTGTGGTGCAATGGACCGGTACTATTGAAGCTGCAAAGGAATGTCATGACCTGATTGATTTTAGCGACCTTTTACCAACCCTTTGTGAGGCGGCCCAAATTGACCTGTCGGCAGACGAAACGATTGACGGCCGGAGTTTTTTATCCCAATTGCTTGGTAAGAAAGCAAGTCCCAGAGAATGGATCTACAGTTGGTATTCCCGGAGCGGTAGTCGAACAAATCTTAAGGAATTTGCACGGACCACCGAATATAAATTGTATAAAACAGGAGGATTTTATAAGGTGACAAACGATGTCTTTGAAGACCATCCCATTGCGACAGATGACATGACTGAGGAAGAAAAAGACATCAATAATACCCTGACCGAAGTCCTAAAATATTATGATGATACGCGTGAATGAATCCGTCATCCAAAAACAAATCATGATAAACCCAATCCGTATGAGGCCCTTTCATAAACTTTTCCTGGTCACAGTAGTTGTTTTTGCATCAAGCCATAGTGATTGGGGGTTGCCATAAAATTTATTAAAAGATAATGACATGAAAACACTCCCTTTTATCCTTTCTATTCCCTTTTTCTGTATGCTTGAGGTAATATCTGCTCAACATGCACCAAACAAAACTTTTGCAAATCAAGATGTTTTTAGCAAGGGATTTCCAAAAACCTTATCGTTTCGAAACGACAAACTTGGTGTTCGCGATGATTATAAATACTGGGAAAAGGCACACATTAACTTTAATAGTATTACCAAAAAATACTTAAAGGAAGAAGTGGATATGCCTCCCGTTATCGCGGAATGGGCCAATATTTATGCCAAAAAACATCCCGAAAAGCTGATGCTTGTTCACTTAAACGGAGAGGGGCGCTCTGTTAACGACCCCAATATGCACAAGCTCTATTTTCCCGGACACTGGATATACGAAGAAGGCACCTTTCCCCTAACCGATATCGATAAAAATCAAAATTCCATTACCGTTGAACGTGCCCAACTGTTTTCCGAAAAAGCCTACACCGTCCATGGCAGAGATAGAGGCATTGACAAACTGCCCCATGATATCATTCTCGTAGAATTGGATGACAAGGGGAATCGCCTTTGGGATACCTGTGAATTCGCTACCGTTAAAAAAGTGGATTACCAAACGAACAGTATCACCCTAAAACGGGGCATGTATCATACGACAAAACGAAACTTTAAAAAAGGTAATACGTATATCGCCCCCATAGCAGGTGATTTCTGGGGAGGAAACTTGATGTGGTATTATAACCTTTCTACCGCCTGTCCATTGGATGACAACGGCCATTCGGCCGCTGATGTTTTTGTAAATGAAATGAAGAACTGGTTTAGCGACAAGGGCATTTTAAACCATCTGGATGGAATTGGTTTTGACGTTAACTATTTTGAATCCAAACATGGAACATGGGATACCAACAATGACGGTAAAGCCGACCGGGGTTTCGTTAATGGCAAAAATATTTGGAGAGCAGGAGATATTGATTTTTTGAAAAGCATTAGGGCGGCCTTGGGCGATGACTTTATTATCACCGCCGATGGATGGCGTGATGACATGCAACGAGCAGTCGGCATTTTAAACGGTATGGAAACCGAAGGATTATGCCGCTATAATGATGGGTACCGACAAATATCACGCACCATAAACCAACACCTGTATTGGAATAGGAACAACACTACCAAATACCAGTTTAGTTATATTACTTCGAAATTGAGACATCCTGATGATGCTAAAATTTCCACCCAGCTTCACCGCATGGGAATGGCGCTTTCCTCATGTCTTGGAGTAACCTACGCGTATTCGGCACCACTGTTTATTCCCGAGGCCGTTGGAGGGACCCTCAACCAAATAAATTGGCTCGGTAACCCTTTGGGTGAGATGCACTATACCTTTGCACAAACGCCTGACCTTTTACAAGGGTCGGGGTTACACTTTAATAAGGAATGGCTTGCACAGTTCAATTTCAAAAAAGCACATTATCAGGTCAAGAACCACGCCCTGCATATAACCGGAAAAAGCGAGGATGCCTACGAAACCCTGGTCATACCGGGTCCGGAAATAGAACTGGCAGAGGGCGATTTGGTCGTGGTTTTTGAAGCAATGGCAATAGAAGGCCTTAAAGATCTGGACCAAGGCAGTCTCATTCCCAGAAAAATAAATGTAAAACTGGAAGGTCTTCCGGAATTTCCTGCAGAACCCATGAATACGCATAGATTATATAACGATTTGGCCGGCTTTATGGGAACGGCAAAGTTTACACCTCAAATGTTTTATTTTAGAAATGCGGGAGGGTCCGGGAATAAACTCAGAATTATTCTTGAAGCTCAGGAACAGGGTGAATTTGCCATACGAAACCTAAAGGTCTATAATGCCCCTTGTGGCATTTATCGAGCATTCGAAAATGGGGTTGTATTGGTCAATCCATCACTTGGCCCCTTGGAATTCGATTTAAAAAGCATATCCGGCCACGACACCTCCTATAGACGCCTTAAGGCGGCACCCCCAACAGAGGGCATATTGGACGGTCCATTACATGAGGTTATGGAATACAACAATGGTGAAGTTATAAAAACGAATGAGGTAACCGTACCCGGATTGAATGCCTTATTTTTAATAAGGCCCTAAGTTGATGCCCTGAACCATTCAAGATAAGATGTTTTAAGTACCCGTAATACAAACCAAGATTTAATTATGTTTAAAATGATAACCCCGAGAATTCTAATTAGTTTATTACTTTTTCAAACCGCAGTCTACTCACAATTGGAGATGCCTCCTCTTTTTAAGGACCATATGGTACTGCAACAACAGGAGATGGTTTCCATCTGGGGAACAGATCAACCCCATACGACCATAAGGGTCGCAGGAAGTTGGAATGAAAGTGCTTCAACAACCACAGATAACAAGGGCAAATGGAAGGTAAAGTTACAAACCCCTGAAGCCGGTGGCCCCTACTCTGTTTCAATTGAAGGAAGCAACAAGGTTGTTTTTACTGATGTGCTTATTGGAGAGGTATGGTTGTGCTCGGGGCAATCCAACATGGAAATGCCCGTAAAAGGATTTCAGAGCCAACCGGTTATTGGAAGTCATGAAGCCATTTTAAATTCAACAAACGACCAAATAAGGTTGTTTACAGTAGCGCGCCATCCAAGTCTGACCCCAGTCGAAAATATTTCAGGAGCATGGTTAAAATCAAATCCGGTAAACTCGAGGGATTTTAGTGCGGTTGGTTATTTTTTTGGTAGAAAAATCAACCAGCTGTTAAATATTCCCATAGGCATAATCCATACCTCCTGGGGAAGTTCCAATGTAGAGACCTGGATGGACGAGGAAACACTTTCGGAATTTAAGAACGTTGAAATTCCAAATGAGATTCCCAAGGACAAACCTCAAAAGTATGATACCCTATTATTCAACGGTATGCTATACCCTTTACAAGATTATACCCTAAAAGGGTTTTTATGGTATCAGGGAGAAGCAAATAGAAATAGTTCAAACTATGCCTCTTTATTTGCTGCAATGATTCAACAATGGAGGAACCAATGGTCACGTGGCGACCTACCGTTTTATTTCGTGCAAATTGCGCCATATGGATATAAAGGCAAAAATGCAGGCTTCGTTAGGGAGGAACAATTAAAAACCTTAAAATTAGTTCAAAATGCAGGGATGGCAGTGACACTGGATATTGGAGATTGTAAGTATATACACCCGCCCGAAAAGCGCCTCGTTGGCGAGCGATTGGCATATTGGGCATTGGCGAAGGACTACGGAATTAAAGGGATTAGCTATTCCGGGCCTATTTACGAAAGGATGGAAAAAACGGATAACGGCGAAATAAATCTGTATTTTAGTGAATGCAACGATGGATTAATTAGCTTCGGAAAAAAACTGGAAGGATTCGTTATTGCAGGAAAGGATAAGGTGTTTTATCCGGCTACGGCAATAGTTAACAGAAATGGTACTGTTACTGTTTTCTCAGAGAAGGTTCCAGATCCGGTTGCTGTGCGCTATGCGTTTGAAAGTTGCCCTGAGGCGACCCTCTTTAATATAGAAGGACTCCCCGCATCGCCCTTTAGAACAGACGATTGGGAGGACACGGGAGACTAAAGGAAGTTACCAATAAAGGGAAAGTATATCCGGGGATGGCTCCATGACACATTCATTAAAAAAGGCCTTATCCCAGCCCGCGGGAAACAGGGTTTAAAAAAAAAGAGCCACAAAAAAATGTGGCTCAATAACATAAGACAAGTATAATTGGGGACTTAGTTCATGGCTGCTGCGTTAAATCTATTACTTGATTTATACCTATATAACAAGCGACGGGCCTAAAACACTACCTCAAGTATTGATTTTTAGACCATTGGCTACATATTTCGGTTTATCTGTTATTTAAGATCTGACATGGGGCCCTTTTCGACGCTTCGGCTTAGCGTCCCATCGCGCCCTTTCTCTAGGAGATTTGCGCTCATTTTTTATTTTAAACCCTCCGTCTAAATCTCAAAAGCATTAAACTCACTTGCTCCCCTCTTGAGATGAAGAGGGCGACCGAGCGTTAGAAATCTATCCTGTGGATAGATTTAGCGATGGGGCGAGCTGGCGGGTAGGCTATGTAATTGGAGAAAGGGGAGTTTGATTTAAAATTACCCAGGTTTATGAAACCCACTTGCTCCCCTCTTTGGGTAAAGAGGGGAATGAATCCCACTGATAAGTGGGAGAAAGGGGAGTTTGATTTAAAATTACCCAAGTTTATGAAACCCACTTGCTCCCCTCTTGAGATAAAGAGGGCGACCGAGCGTTAGAAATCTATCCGGCGGATAGATTTAGCGATGGGGCGAGCTGGCGGGTAGGCTATGTAATTGGAGAAAGGGAGTTTGATTTAAAATTACCCAGGTTTATGAAACCCACTTGCTCCCCTCTTGATTTAAAAGTTCTAATCTGGATTGCAACGATCCAATAGTAAGAATATAAGCTCAAAAACTTGGGAATTCAGGAGCAAAGCGACGCCAAGTTTTGAGCTTGGTTCACCGAAGGTGAAATTCCTACTATTGGTGTCCTTTCCTGCCTACCTGGCGGATGGCAGGCAGGTTTAGGTTCAATTTTTTTGGACAAGCAAAAAAATGAACACCTCCAAAAGTAAAAACTCCGGTTCCATGATGTTGAGATTCTTCACTTCGCTGCACTCCGCTCTGAATGACAAGAAAATTCAAGAATATTGTTTTTTTAAACCCTCCGTCTAAAGGCTTACACCTTTAGCCACCTCCCTTAAAACAAGGACGACCGAGCGTTAGAAATCTATCCGGTGGATAGATTTAGCGATGGGGCGAGCTGGCGGGTAGGCTATGTAATTGGAGAAAGGGGAGTTTGATTTAAAATTACCCAGGTTTATGAAACCCACTTGCTCCCCTCTTTGGGTAAAGAGGGGAATGAATCCCACTGATAAGTGGGAGAAAGGGGAGTTTGATTTAATTAAGCCTATTTCCAAACCCTCCGTCTAAAGGTTTACACCTTTAGCCACCTCCCTTAAAACAAGGGAGGAACAAGGTATATTAATCTTTCTTGCTCCCCTCTTGATTTAAAAGTTCTAATCTGGATTGCAACGACCCAATAGTAAGAATATAAGCTCAAAAGCTTGGGAATTCAGGAGCTAAGCGACGCCAAGTTTTGAGCTTGGTTCACCGAAGGTGAAATTCCTACTATTGGTGTCCTTTCCTGCCTACCTGGCGGATGGCAGGCAGGTTTAGGTTCAATTTTTTTGGACAAGCAAAAAAATGAACACCTCCAAAAGTAAAAACTCCGGTTCCATGATGTTGAGATTCTTCTCTTCGCTATGCGCGTTCTGAATGACAGTAATGTCATTCTGAAGAAGGGCGTTTACGACCGACTAAAGAATCTTGTCGAATGAAAGCGAGATGCTTCGCTGCGTTTCACTCCGCTCTGAATGACAGGGAAATTCAAGAATAATGTTTTTTTAAACCCTCCGTCTAAAGGTTTTCACCTTTAGCTACCTCCCTTATAAACAAGGGCGACCGAGCGTTAGAAATCTATCCGGCGGATAGATTTAGCGATGGGGCGAGCTGGCGGGTAGGCTATGTAATTGGAGAAAGGGGAGTTCGATTTAAATGATCAATATTATTAAGCCTATTTCTAAACCCTCCGTCTAAAGGTTTACACCTTTAGCCACCTCCCTTAAAACAAGGGAGGAACAAGGGACATTCATCTTTCTTGTTCCCTCTTTGGGTAAAGACAGCAATCTCGAGTCTAACTAAGGGTCTATAGCCCCTATACTCGGCTTACCTTGGATGGTCCTTCCCAAGAGGTCCTTTTTAAGATCAAGAGCAGACCCTAACCCTATGGTGTCATTGGGTAATAATGGGATATAAATGCCTTTGTTCTTGACTAAACCCTTATTTTTAGGCACATAATCCTGAGCGTCTATCCCGCCTTTATTCACAAATTGAGGATCCCCATACAGAGGGGCAACATCCCTAATACCGGATTCCACGGGCCAATTGTCGGGATTTAGAAAAAGGTTGTTTTTAAAAAATACATCTTTGACACGACGCCTGGAGGACACCTCGGGTTTGTACTGATCCCCCAATACCGTTTTTGCCCCGCCCTCCAGGTAAAACACATTATTCGCAATAAGCACACCCTTGCTCGTATTATCAATGGCTATTTTGGCGACCATGGTGGTATCGGTATAAATGGTATTATTATAAATATAAGTGTTTACCGGCCCCTTCCTTTCTTTGCGCTTACCCTGATACCCACTCAACCACAACACTTTTCCTTCCTGAAAGGCCCCATCGACCCCTTTTATCCTAAAGCCATCATTAATACTCAGGTTATACCGATAGGCACACTGGTAATTATTTCCTAAGATCTCGCAAAATCCACCGGCATTATAGGCACTAATGTTATATTGTACAATAATAGCGTTACAATTAAAATCGATGTGTGCTCCCGCGGAATCCCCCGGACCATTGGCATATAAAAATTGATTCTTCTCAATCAACACATGGGAAGACCCCCAGGTCCACAGGCCACTTCCCCTGCCCCATTTCCTGCTGTCATCGGTACTCCCGGAGTGGGAAACGGTATTATGAGCCACATATACCGATGAAACACCGGACATCTGAATTCCGGGACCCCCAGTTTTGGTCACGGTATTGTTTAGAATGTCAACCTCGGAAATGTTTTTTGCATTACCGGTCAGTTTTATCCCGGTATGCGACACGTTGCTAATGGAACAGTTGGAAATTTTCACATGTTGTATTACCGCCTTCCCCTGATTGATCACGCGTATCCCCCATCCATATTTTTGGGTCCCGTTGGCCGTTCGGACCTCGTCCTTGCCCCGTTGAAACCCTTCATTTTCATAGAAAACGGTATCGATCACCATGTCGGCCATATTAATTTGCTGCATCATACGATCCTTGGTATTCATTACCAGGATGCCGCACCGCATGTCGGAGGACTTTAGATCTTCGTTATCATAACCATTACCGGTTAACCTCAGGTTGGACAGCCTTATAAAACTTGAATTTTCTATAAGAATACCGTTGGGCTGCCCTTTGAAGTCAATTACAGGAGGATCGTCATTATCTTGATTAGCCCAGACCATACCTGTAATGACGATGGGTTGGTCTTGCGTCCCTGTCATGCCGGACAAGTTCAGTGTCCCCCTATACCTTTGACCACAGGCTAAGAACAAGGTATCTCCGGGCTGCAAGTTTATTTTCGAGGCCCTCTGCAGTGTTCTAAATGCCAATACCTGAGATAATCCGTCATGATCATCATTTCCATTGGTGGGATGCACATAATAATTGGTTCCGAAAAGCGGGATTTGACTTAAAATAAAAAACCCATATATAAGGCCTCTGAACAGATGAAACAAAATGGTCTGTCTTACAAATATTGTAGGTAACGTCATCCCGGCCATGTTTAAAACGTTCTTCATTAACTTAATCCGATGGACCATCCAGCAGTGCCGTACCTGTGCTCATTTCGGTGGGCGAAGTATACAACACCTTTTTGTTTTGCATAAGGCGCTTATGAATATAATAGGTCACCTGCATCCATGATTTTTCCTCCAGCCATAGGGGTTCCATAAGTTGGTCTTCCCAATTCGACAAGCGGTCTGACAACAGATTATACATTTCAGGTTGATCTTGAATGAGGTTTTTGGTTTCCCCTAAATCAGCGGTCAAATCATATAAAACAGAACCGTAACCGTCCAGATGAATGAGTTTGAAATTTCCTGCTCTGGCCGCCGATTCCTCTAACTTTCTCCAGTAGAGATCGTCATGCGGATTACCGAACATTTTCCCTTCCAGATAGGGTAATAAATTAACGCCATCCAAGACCAGATCATCATCTTTTTGAATATCTGCAGCAGCCATTGACGTACGAAAAATGTCCAATGAAGAGGTTAAGCCATCAAATCGTTGGTTCGCCTTTAAGCGACCGGGCCAACTTACAAAAAAGGGCACACGATGCCCCCCTTCAAACTCATTGCCTTTCCATCCCTTTAAATATCCATTATTTGAATCGTTGTTATTTGCACCTCCATTATCGCTTAAAAAATAAATAAGGGTATTGTCCAATAAGCCAAGGGACTCCAAGGTATTTTGAAGTTTTCCAATGTTCTCATCCAAACTCCAGGTCATTGCAGCAAGGTGTTGTCTCGGATGATGTTCATAGCGTTTTAAGTCCGCTTCTTTAGCCTGCATAGGGGTATGTACGGCATTGTAGGCCAAATACATAAAAAAGGGCTGATCCTTGTTCTCTTTCACAAAACGCACCGAACGATCGCCGAGGACATCGGTCAGGTAACCCGTAAATTCTACCCGCTCTCCATTTTCCTGAATGGCATGGGTTTGAGAAGGGTTTTTCATAGGGAAATACGACCGGCTTCCGGCCAAAAAGCCAAAAAATTCATCGAAGCCTCTCTGATTCGGATGATCGGATGCGGTTTCTCCCAAATGCCATTTCCCGATGGCTATGGTTTTATAATCATTTTTCTTAAAAACATCAGCCAGGGTCAGCACATCATCCGATAAGCCAATATCCCCGGACTGCTCATCACCCGTATGGTTGGCCTCAAAACCAAATCGCTGTTGGTATTGTCCGGTCATGAGGCCCGCCCGGGAAGGCGCGCACACGGTAGCGCTCACATGCGCATCGGTAAAAACAACCCCCGATTGAGCCAGACGATCAATATGGGGGGTCTCCAAATCCTGACTCCCCATAAATCCAAAATCCACGTATCCCGCATCATCAACCAAAATGACAATGACATTGGGTTTTTGTTCCTCGATATTGGCATGGGTTGTATTGACGGTTAGAGCGGGTTGGTCCGCCTTTGTTTTTGAATTTACACAGGAGACCAAAGCAAAGAAAAAGCCATAAATAAGGATGTTTTTTACCATTTTAATTTGATTTAGCTTAAACTTATTGCTTTATTCTATATTGATTCTATGGCCTGTTGGAAACCTCCGTTTTAATGTTATTTATTGTTTTATAAATTTATAAGACCCAATAGCGTCCTCGATAAAGGCCTTTACTATATAGATTCCATTGGATAAGTCGGCTATATTTATTTCGGCATGATCGCTGTTAATAGCTTTATTCATAACTTGCTGACCTAGTATGCTATAAATTTCTATTTTGCCAATGTTTTCTTCAGCAGATAAATACAGTTTCTCTTTTGCTGGGTTTGGATAGGTTCCAAAGCTAAACTGTTCCAATCCCTTAACAGATAATGAACTCGTTGGAACTATGCTAACTTCATCGAACCACATTGCATTGTTAGTGGATTCTGGAACTACGCTATTTCGATTGTCCTTAAATACCTGAAAACGAAGATTCGTAGCAGTAGATGAAGTAAATATCAACGTTGTTTTGGTCCAAGTGTCTGTCCCTTCAGTTAATGTCTCAGGTCCACCAACGTTTGAATTATCGGAATTATCTTTTATTGTTACATAACCGGGTGTTGTGGAATCACCTCTGTTAAATCTCCACCAAAAAGTAACCGTATATTCTATTCCCAGGGTAGGTGATATATCTTGTCTAATGGTTCCAAATTCATTACCTAAATTAGCTCTTATAGCACCTGAATAAGCTGTACCATTATTAGGAAAAGATAAAGCTGCGCCTGTATTATACCATGCTCCTGAAATGTTTTCATCTTCGAAACCACCATCAGTGATAAGCTCCTGTGTAAAACCAAATGAAATGGATAGCAATCCAATAATTAATGTAATTTTTTTCATGTCAATATAATTTACTGGTTAATTAATTATGTAATAAAGAGGTGTAGCCCTATATAGTATAGCACCCTTTAGGCCACACCCTTAATATTTATTTTTATTGCTTTTCCTTCAGTGAGACATCATCCAAAAAGAATGGAGGGACTCCTTTTCCTTTGTAGAAAACGATCTTTAATTCGCTAACCCCATCAGGTACCATATATTCAAAAACGGTATCTGCCCATGTATCGCCTAGTGGCACATCATCCAGTCTGAGTAAAAGTGCATTACCATCATTATTCCTGAACATGGGACCGAATGAGCTCGCAACGGTTTCTGACCATCTTGAGGAAAACTTAAAAACATAGGTCTTTCCAGCCTCCACCGGCGCTACAGTGAGTAAGGATCCATCACCATTCTCAACTTCACCACAGTAGTTCCCTGTTTTTGGATTTTGTCTTGATGTTCGGTTTTTAAAGCCTCCCCAGGGGTCTGTACTTCCTGATTCAAAGCCTCCGTTTATAATCAACTGTCCCTCATCCACAGGGGGTACGTAGTCGGTGTCTTGGCCCGGTCCTATTTCCAGATTAGGACTGTGGTTGGCATAAATATTTCCCAATTGTGTGAGATTAGACTCTCCGTCAAAAAGCGCAGAGCTTGTGAGGGCAGCTGATTCCAGATTGGAAGGGAACCAGCAATAACGATGGATATAATCGATCTGGTCCAGTGCCGGTAAGATCTCCTTCATAAAATCCTGAACCTCCTGGTCACTGTGCCTATTGTTTTCTGGTGAGGTGGCAGACCAATCCCCTACGGCAAACTCTGTGATCCAAATGGGTCTGTTGTAAGCGTTGTAGGTGTTTTTCAGTTTATTGATCAAACTTAAAGCATTCGGACCTCCGTAATTATGAACCGCTATAAAATCTACGCGTAACCCCAATTCGTCAACTCGTCTCATGAATTCATCCATCCAACCATTCAGAGGATCTACAGTTGCTGGAGATCCCAAAGGAACACCTAAAGTTTCCAATTGTGGCCATAGGGAAATGGCTTCGTCAACGGACATGTTTGCCTGCTTTGCACCATCCGGCTCGTTAAAACCTAAAACATACTTTACTGAACCATCGTCAATATATTGCTTTACAGCAGCAAGGTTCTCGTCTTTCACAGATCCTTTACCCCAGAACATCGGTACGAACTCTACATTTGCCGGCATTTCCTCTTGAGGTAATCTTCCCCAGCTATACATCCAATGGGCTTTAAGGTCGCTGGTCTTATAGGACCAATCTTTACCTCCGCTGGTGAAAGAAGCGCCTTTCTTTTTTAATTTGGCTTCATCAGAAATAAGATCCGACCCTTGATCAGATGCTAAAGGAGCGGTAGCCTCGCCTCCAAAATCTCCTATGACGTTCTTTTCGCAACCTATTAGAAGCAGTGAAAATATGATTATCGATATATACTTTTTCATCTTTTTAAGTGTTTTTAAATTAATTATTGCCATACCGGATGTTGAACTAAATTCGGATTAACGTCAATTTCGTCTTGCGGAATGGGGAATACTTCAGATCGTGGTCCTAAATATTGAGGGTTATAAGGTCCAACGGGATCTGCAATCGCTCTGTTGAATGCTTCTTCAATTTCTCCCCAGCGTTTCAGGTCCATAAATCGCAAGCCTTCCAGGGCTAATTCAACACGTCGCTCATGACGCACGATATCGATCATTTCCTGTTGTCCTACAGCACCTTCTACGGTTTCGACACTCGGCATGTTTACACGAGCTCTTACTTGATTCACCATCGCCATAGCTCCTGCAACATCACCTGTTTCAGCCATTGCCTCAGCACGCATCAATATGATGTCGGCATATCGGATCACATAAAAGTCCTGAGACCCCTCTGATGCTGAACCGTTTCCATCGGCATCGGGGCCTGTTCTTATATACTTGCGCATACCAAATCCTGTTGGTGAGTTCCCTCTAAAGTTTCGAACAGGATTGTCGAAATACTGATCGCCTACAAAGTATATCGTACCATTAGCTCTTGGATCTCTGTTTAACCCTTTATTACTAGGATCGTAGAGCGGCGATTCTGTTATTGGTAAACCATCAGTACAATAGTAGTCGTTCACCAGATTCGGCATGGGACGCTGATCCACTTTTGGTGATCCTCCATAGGTTCCGGAAAAAATCTCACCATTGTTGGTGTCCGGGCCTCTTAAAAAGCGCACGGAGAATACGATTTCAGGAGAAGTCTCGTTTTCAGGCTTAAATAAGGCTGCATAATCAGGGTGGAGGGAATATCCCAGTCCCATAGCTTGCTCCGTAAGGGCGAGTACTCCGGTTGGACCATCATATTGCTTATTATAGAGTTGTACACGGGCAAACAACCCTAAAGCCGCACCTTTGGTGGCATAACCGTATAAGTTGGCCGGATAACTTTCAGGAAGGGTTCCAATAGCGTAAAATAGGTCTTCTCTGATCTGTTCGGTAACTTCGGCATAAGTATTCTTAGCAACATACGCTGTTTCCAGAGTCTGTGGCTCGGTAATTAGTGGAACATCCTCCCAAAATACGGCTAAATTGAAATACATGAGGGCTCTTAAAAAGTAGGCCTGTCCTAACAAGGCTTCTTTATTCTCTGCAGGGATCAGATCTTCAGATATGTCTTTTACATTTTTAATTACGGCGTTTACTCTGGCAATACCTCGATAATGGTCGTTCCAAACGGCTGTGAATTGTCCTCTGGAAGGATCATAATTGCCTTCCATGAAAATTCCGGGACCTTCCCATTTGTATTGGTTAAAGGCATTATCACCAAGACCATCAAATCCCGGAAATCCTTGCCAGCAGTTTAAACATCCACCATAAATGGATCTAGATTGAAGTTGTGAATACACCCCATTCAATGCCAAATAAGCATCTTCTTCACTCTGCCAAAAATTACCCTCGGCTACCTGAGTTAATGAGGGCGTTTCCAAATAGTCATCATTGCAACTAAATGTGAATACTATACATATTAATAATACTATCTTTTTCATTTTTTAAATTTTTAAGTTGATACCAAAGGTTACAGTTTTGTAAAGTGGTGCATTTCTGTTACTTTGACTACCTCTTGCACCCTCAGGGTCAAAATATTGTAATCCTGTAAAAGTGAATAAGTTCTGCGCTCCTAAGAATACACGCAATTTGGATATATTAATTTTATCAAGAGCATCTTTCGGTAGCGAGTATCCTAATTCTAAAGATTTTACTCTTAGGTAGGAAACATCCTGAATATAGAATGACGAAACCCGCTCATTACCGATGCCTCCAACTCTGGGTAAATTGGTACTGGGGCTTTCCGGCGTCCAGCGATTGATCCAATAGGTCAGAACATTACTTCGGTTATCAGGCATTGGCAAATTACCATTACCCATCAAGAGGCGGTCTACACCACTGACGCCCTGAAGTAAGACATTAAGATCAAACCCTTTGTATGCTATGGATCCGTTGAAATTTACCAACAGGTCCGGATTAGGATTACCAATGATTGTTCTGTCATCTTGATCTACCACACCGTCAGGAACACCTTCAGGACCGGAGACATCAGCATACTTCAGATCACCCGGAGCCGTGTTCTGATTTCCGAATTGTGTTGGCGAATTGGCTATTTCCTCTAAACTTTGGAATACACCAATGGCCTTATATCCAAAATAAGATCTAAAAGGTACGCCTATCCTGATAATATCATTACCAGAAATAGTTTCTTCTCCACCGTCACCTAGTCCGGTAACCTCATTTTTCAAGAACTTGGTCATATTACCGCCAACACTAAAACTGGCCTCTCCGATGTTTCCTCTGTAATTTAAGCTAATTTCCAACCCTTCATTCACCATAGAGGCAGCATTTTGTGCGCCTAGATTGGTAACCCCAAGGGTGTTTGGAACCGGGAAATTCGTATAAAGGATATCTCTGCTGTCCCGTTTAAAATAATCGGCTACGAGCTCAATTTTATTATTCAAAAGGCTGAAGTCTAAACCGATATCCAATTGCTCGGTCTCTTCCCATCTGATGGTTGCGTTCGCCAAACTGGTTATGGCCAATCCTACAACGCTTGTATCGTCACCTAATACATAATCTTGATTTGGGTTATAGGTTTGTTCCCAAATGTTTCTGCCAATTCTGTCGTTACCCGTAATACCCCAACTCGCTCTAAGTTTCAAGTTGCTAATCGCATCAACGTCTTTTAAGAAATTCTCCTGGGATAGTCTCCAAGCGGCAGAAGCTGATGGGAAATTACCATAGGCGTTATCCGGTCCAAATCGTGATGACCCGTCGCGTCTTAAATTAAATTCAAAAAGGTATTTTTCTTTGTAGTTGTATTGTAATCTTCCAAAAAAAGATTGCCAGGTATCCACATAAGCGCCCCCGGATACAGCAGGGTCTAAAATACCGCCACCGTTGAATTCTTCAATATTATCCGTTGGAAAACCACTTAAAGTGCCACTGAAACCGTCATTTTTGATGTAGGTCGCGGAATACCCGAATAAGGCTCCAAAATTATGCGCCTTGTTAAAGGTTTTATTATACCTTAAGATATTCTCTGTTAATAAGGTATACTCAAAGTTTGTTGAGTTATCTAAATTGTTGTTAAGTCCTTGGATCACGATATCACCATCATAGTTAAGTTGCAATTGACGTGGACTGAAATCTGAGGTGTTTCTATAGATGATGTTCGCACTTCCACTTGTTTCGAAGCTTAGGTTCTTCCATAGATTAATTGTGGCTCCTATTCTTTGACTGATATTGATATTGTCATTTTCATAATTTCCTAAAAAACCACGTCTTAAAGCATTTGTAGTTGGCAGGGAAGCGTTAGTGTTCATCCAGGCGCCATCGGCAACACCATAGTCTCCGTTACTGTAAAATAATGGAATGGTCGGGGATGACCTTTGGAATTGGAATATAATACCATTATCGCCACTAAAGGCATTTTGGCCACCGGTTGGCCCTTCATTATGACTCCAAAAGGCATTGGTAACGCTACTTATTTTAAACCAGTCTTTAACTTTCGAATTGATATTGAAGCTTAAATTATAGCGTTCATATTTAAATTTACTTTTTACAATAGCGTCTTGACCTAAATAACCAAGAGACACGCGGTAGGTTGACTTTTTGCTACCCCCAGAGAACGACAGGTTATGATTCTGTATGGATGCCGTTCTTAATACGGCATCTGCCCAATCGGTATCGGCAAAATAATTTGGTGAAGAACCTGTTCGAATAGCCTCTAATTGCTCTTCCGTATATCGCGGTAAAAAACCGGGGCCATCCTCATTTCTGAATTTTTCATTCATTAAGATGGCGTAATCATAAGACCCTAAAAAATCGGGTTTAACAGTGGCGTCCTGAACCCCATAGTAGCTATTGTAGCTTATTTCAAATTTATCCGCTTCACCTTTACGCGTCGTCACTAAAACAACACCATTTGCAGCACGCGATCCATAAATAGAAAGTGCCGCTGCATCTTTAAGAACCGTGATACTTTCAATATCTGAGGGTGCTAAGCTGTTAAAGGCCGCAAGATCGTCATACTGGATGTTATCAATCACTACCAGAGGTGCTTGGCCTCCAAAGGTACCAATACCTCGAATGGTAATACTGGATCCATCGGCACCGGGATTACCGGAAGTTTGTGTTAATTGCACTCCTGAAAATCGACCGTATAAAAGTTGCCCGGCATTCGTAACCGGCTGATTGACTTCATCCTTAAAGGTTACCATTTCTACTGAACCTGTTAAGTTGACCTTCTTTTGGGTACCATATCCCACTACAACAACTTCATCAAGAGCTGCAATATCTTCTTGTAATACAATGTTAATTGTGGTTTGATTGCTTACCGGTATTTCCTTGGTAAGATATCCAATATAAGAAACCACCAGTACAGCATTATTAGAAACGGTCAAGGCGTAATTCCCATCAAAATCGGTCTGGGCTCCATTTGAAGTTCCTTTTTCAATAATGTTTGCACCGGCAAGCGGAAAACCACTTTCATCTGTTACCATTCCGGAGATGGCATTTTGAGAAAATGCCATGGGTCCAAGTGGAATCAGCAACAGAACGTAAATGAGTAATGTTTTCATAAATTTTAAGCGTTAGTTATTAGTTTGAGTTATAATTTTACGAGGACATTTAGCCTCTTTACAAAGATGTAACCATTTGAAATGAATCGGCAGGTGATATAATTCAATTAGGGGTTTAAATAATGCAATCCCAGTGAAAATGGCCTTTAATAGCACCTGGTTGAATCTATGAGTTGCTTGTCACTTCGAGCGGATTTATGGAACGCAGTGAAACACATTTGTACTTCGACTGCGCTCAGTAGGACTATCGAGAAGCATACCAAAACCAAAGTTCTCGATACGATTTTTTTGGCAAAAAATCACTCGACCTGACAGTCCATTACCTTGAATTAAATAACAACCCCTATGTCACTTCGAGTGAATTTGTGGAACGCAGTGGAACAAATTTGTATCGAGAAGCATTCCGGACCATAGTTCTCGATACGATTTTTTTGGCAAAAAAAAACTCGAACTGACAATACAGCACGTTGTATTAAATAACAACCCCTATGTCACTTCGAGTGGATTTATGGAATGAAATGAAATAAATTTGTATCGAGAAGCATTCCGGACCATAGTTCTCGATACGATTTTTTTGGCAAAAAATCACTCGAACTGACAATACATCCAATACCTTAATACAGTAACGCCTTTGTCACTTCGAGTGGATTTATGGAATGAAATGAAATAAATTTGTATCGAGAAGCATTCCGGACCATAGTTCTCGATACGATTTTTTTGGCAAAAAATCACTCGAACTGACAATCCATTACCTTGAATTAAATAACAACCCCTATGTCACTTCGAGTGAATTTGTGGAACGCAGTGGAACAAATTTGTATCGAGAAGCATTCCGGACCATAGTTCTCGATACGATTTTTTTGGCAAAAAATCACTCGAACTGACAGTCCATTACCTTGAATTAAATAATAACCCCTATGTCACTTCGAGTGAATTTGTGGAACGCAGTGGAACAAATTTGTATCGAGAAGCATTCCGGACCATAGTTCTCGATACGATTTTTTTGGCAAAAAATCACTCGAACTGACAATCCATCCAATACCCTAATACAGTAACTCCTTTGTCACTTCGGGTGAATTTGTGGAACGCAGTGGAACACATTTTTATCGAGAAGCATCCCAAAACAATAGTTCTCGATACGATTTTTTTGGCAAAAAATCACTCGAACTGACAATCCATCCAATACCCTAATACAGTAACTCCTTTGTCTCTTCGAGTGGATTTGTGAAACGCAGTGGAACACATTTTTATCGAGAAGCATTCCGGACCATAGTTCTCGATACGATTTTTTTGGCAAAAAAAAACTCGACCTGACAATACAGCACGTTGTATTAAATAACAACCCCTATGTCACTTCGAGTGAATTTGTGGAACGCAGTGGAACACATTTTTATCGAGAAGGGTCCCCGGACCATAGTTCTCGATACGATTTTTTTGGCAAAAAATCACTCGAACTGACAGTCCATTACCTTGAATTAAATAACAACCCCTATGTCACTTCGAGTGAATTTGTGGAACGCAGTGGAACACATTTTTATCGAGAAGCATTCCAAAACAATAGTTCTCGATACGATTTTTTTGGCAAAAAATCACTCGAACTGACAATCCATCCAATACCCTAATACAGTAACTCCTTTGTCTCTTCGAGTGAATTTGTGAAACGCAGTGGAACACATTTTTATCGAGAAGCATCCCAAAACAATAGTTCTCGATACGATTTTTTTGGCAAAAAATCACTCGAACTGACAATCCATCCAATACCCTAATACAGTAACTCCTTTGTCTCTTCGAGTGAATTTGTGAAACGCAGTGGAACAAATTTTTATCGAGAAGCATTCCCAGACCATAGTTCTCGATACGATTTTTTTGGCAAAAAATCACTCGAACTGACAATACATCCAATACCCTAATACAGTAACGCCTTTGTATCGAGAAGCGTTTTAGGTATTGATAAGTTCCTTATATTTTGAAGGCACACAATTGAACTGTTTTTTGAAGGAGTTTTTAAAGTACTTGTAATCATTAAATCCGACATCATAGGCAATTTGATTTAAGTTCAAATCTGTCGATAAAATAAGTTGTGCCGATTTTTTTAAGCGAATGGAACGGATAAAGGCCGTTAATGACAACCCGGTTAACGATTTTATTTTTCGGTATAAGGTCGATTGGCTCATATACAAGGCATCAACCAAATCATCAATCCCAAAATTAGGGTTGTCCAAATTATTTTCTACCAATAAAATAGCCTTATGGATAAAGGTGTTTTCCGTATCGGCATCATGTTCTATGGATGCCGCTGTAGGTTCAAAACGCACTTTGTTTACGAAATGGGCTCTTAATTTTTCCCTGTTTTCCAATAAACTTTCAATCCTCGCTTTAATGACTTTGGCATTAAAAGGTTTACTCACGTAATCATCGGCCCCGGTTTTAAGGCCTTCTATTTCGAAAACCGTAGAGGTTCTGGCCGTTAATAAAATAATAGGGATGTGTGAGGTCGTGATTTGAGATTTCAATTCTTTACACAGGGTGATCCCATCCTTTCCCGGCATCATGATATCGCTAATGATTAGATCCGGTATTTCTGAGGATGCTTTTTGATACCCCATGTCACCGTTATCGGCTTGAAGTACATTATACGTATCTGCCAGTATATCCTTTAAATAGGTCAGGATATCGGGATTGTCATCGATAACAAGAACGGTGTGTTCATTGGCCTTTAGACTCAGGTTTTCCACATTTTCGGGTATCTCGAAGGTGTTATACCCTTTAATATTATCGGAAGTCATAAAATTTTCATCCACAGCACCCTTGTATTGTTTGGGATCCATGGTCAATGTAATCGTAAATGTAGTCCCTTCATTGGGCTTACTTTTTACCGAAATACTGCCGTGGTGCAACTCAATGATCTTTTTGGAAAAGGACAGACCAATTCCACTCCCTATCATTCTTGCCGTATTGGCCGATTTGATTTGGAAAAACCGATCGAATATATTTTCCATATCTTCAGCCTGCATCCCAATACCGGTATCCGCTATGGATATAATACAATACTCGGAATCCTGATCTATTTGCATCTCAATGGTATCGCCAGAATTCGTGTACTTTATGGCATTGGATAAAATATTGCACAACACAATTTCCATCTTGTTTCTATCAAATGGAAACATAATGTCGTCATGGTTCGACTGAAACTTATAGGTTACCCGTTTTGCCTTAGCGGCTTCCTTAAAGTACAAAAAGACCTCTCTGGAAAATCGGACAAAATTCCCCTGGGAAACACTTAGTTTAAGTAATCCGTGATCGGCTTTTCTAAAATCCAAAAGCTGATTAATAAGGTTGAGCAGCCGATTGGTGTTCTTGTCAATGTAATGCAGATTTTTTTTGACTTTGGCAGGCAGATGCTCTATATCCAATAATTCTTTAATGGGACCTATAATTAAGGACAAGGGGCTTCGAAACTCATGTGAGATATTGGTGAAAAAGTTTAGTTTGGCCTCGGTAAGTTCCATGTCCTTTTGCTTGTCTATCCTCGCAATTTCCAGTTTATTCTGTAGCTTTAATTTGTAATTGTTGGAACGTATTAAGTAAGTGGCTATGCCTCCAATAAGGAGCCCATAGATCACCAGGGCTAGAGTACTCAACCATGGTGAGCCCAGTAGGGTGATCTCCAGGGTCTTGGGATCGCTCCAATACTGGTTATCCCTGGAAGCAATAACTTTAAGGGTATACTTCCCGGGGGAAAGCCCGGCAAAATTAATTTCATTCCTATTCTGTAAATCTATCCATTCATCCTGATAGCCCTCCAATACATATTTGTACTTAATATTGAGCTTACCCAAAAAATCGTTGGAAACAAATCTGGTGGAGAAAAAATCTTCCTTGTGTGTTAATTTTATATTCCTGGCATAATTAAAGTTTTTTTCCAAAATGGTATGACCCGGTTTATATTGAATGATCTCATTATTGACCCTCAAGGTTGTAAAGATGATTTCCGGAACGGTAATAAAATCCTTGATGTTTCCGGGATTAAAAAACGTGACATTATCGATTCCGCCAAAGTAGATGATTTCATTTTTGTAATTAAAAAAACTTTTATTGTTAAAGGACGTCGAACGCACACCATTGATGTCTCCATAACTTATAATGATCTTATCATAGGGATTATATCTTACAATCTCTGTATGTGTACTCAACCATAAATTAGATTTCTCATCAAAAGTCAGTGAACAAATAAAATCACTATTCAGACCCTCATTTTTGGTAATGACATCCTCAATAATAAGATTGTTCCCGTTGTAGTTCAGTTTGATCAATCCGTTAGGCGTAGCCAACCAAATGGTACTTCCCTTGATCTCTGTTGCATTAATAATGACACTGGGTAATTTCCCATCTAAAATTTGGGATTGATGGATGAAGGTTTTTTTATTTCTATCGAACAAGTGTAAACCGTTATAGCTGCTTACCCAAACATTGCCATAATCGTCCTTTTTAATTGAGGTTATCCTGTCGCTTTCAATTTTGTTTTCATTCTGAAGTCTTTCAGAATATATCGTATAGTTGCCAACATCATCCAACTGATCTAAATCCACAATGGCCAGCCCTAATTGCTGTGAACCGATATAAAGCGTGTTCTCTTCAATTAAAAACGAAGTAACCTTGTTAAACCTGACCTTGGATTTAAATAGGATTGTCCCGGATGCCAGATCGAAAATGTAAAACCCATCGGCAGTACCGATATATAACTTATTCTGGTGTTCATACAGGACATTGACCTTTACCACTCCTATGTCCTCGATTAGGGACAAATCCGAGAAACTTTTTCCATAATAAAGTCCGTAAAAGGTTCCTACAAAAAGGGTACTTTCCGATTTATAAATACTCGTGCAGTTTAAATAGCTCTTTAAGTTTTTATCTTTTATGAATTTATCGGCGTTTTCAAACCCATTGCCTTCCATTAATTTCACCACACCTCCATTGGCCGTGGCCAACCAGGTCACGTTATTTTTATCGTGATGTATACTTAAAATGGTATTGTAATTGGCGCTTATTTTATCTGAACTACTGGAAATCAGATCTATTTTACTGAATCTGGTCAAATTTTCATTACTCCTGTAAACGCCTTGACCCCAGGTACCTATCCATAATCTGTTGTATCGGTCCAAAGATAATTTCCTTGAGAAATTACTACTCACCTGTGTTTCCAACTCATCAATCGACCCTGTATTGTAATTATAACTGTAGAGTTTAGATTCGGCACCGGATACCCCAATCCAAACCTTATTACGACTTTTATCTGAAAGTAAATCGGTGACTTGCCTTCTTAAATTGTGGGATATGATATTTTGGCTCTCCCAGTCTAAAACATGTGCATTATTACCACTACAAAACCACATATTATCGTTAAAGTCCCGTTCTATGCTATATATGGCCTGATAAAACTTATATTGCTTTATGAGAACCTCATGCTCAGGATCAATGACAAAAACACCGTTTTGCCAGGTACCCACCCAAATGTGTCCATCTTTATCTTGTGAAATGGCCGTAATTCTCAAGTCACCCTCATTGGCCAGATCAATGACATTATTATAATTCTTAATGTAGTTATTTTTAATATCCAGATAAGACAGCCCCCCGCTTTTGGTTCCTATCCATAAATTAGACGCCTTGTCCATAAACAACACTTCAATATTTTCATTCAACAGGGCCTCATAGGGTTCACCTGGCTTTATATATTCATAATCATAGCCGTTAAATTTGGTGATGCCGTTTTCGGTACCCATCCACTTCATGTTCAAATCATCACTCACAATACTGGGTACATAATTATGGGAGAGTCCCTGCTTTGTTGTGATGAAATCAATAACGTAGTTGAGTTTATTTTCCTGGGAGAAACTAGAAAAAGAAAATAATACAAAAATTAAAATAAATATGCGTTTCATTGGATACACCATCTTCGATAAAACTTAAAGCATCTCAAATGATTATGGTTTACCTTACACCTTATGTAAATCACAATCTATTAAATTTAAGGAGATATTTTAAATTAGGGACCAAATTAGTCAAAATTAATGAGGGTACGCGCATACCCCTATCATTGGATATCCATAAAACATTTTAAATCAATGATTTAAAAAATATATTGACCGCATTGTTACCCTAATTTGAGCACATTATCCCCTTCCATTTAACTTGAAAACTCTATATTTGAAGCACTTACTGATTTAATATAACCATTAATTCCAGGGTCGTTAAACACATGAAAAAAATAGTCCTATTCTTCAGTTTCATACTTTTTGGGTTGGTCTCTGTTAAAAGCCAAAATTCGCCGAACATTATCATTATTCTTGTTGATGATCTGGGTTATGCCGATGTTGGATTTAACGGATGCAAGGATATCCCCACACCCAACATCGATAAAATTGCTGCAGAAGGGGTTACCTTTACCAATGCCTATGTGAGCTATGCCGTTTGTGGCCCCAGCAGGGCGGGCTTGATCACCGGGCGTTATCAGGACCGCTTTGGGTTTGGAAGAAATCCGTTGTTTGCACCAAACGATCCGAACATGGGTCTGCCCCTTTCTGAAGAAACTTTAGCTGAAGCTTTAAACAAAGCCCATTACAAATCTGTAGCCCTTGGAAAATGGCATTTGGGCGCCCATGAATCGTTACGCCCCTTGAAAAGAGGGTTCGATGACTTTTTTGGCTTTTTAACCGGAGGGCATCAGTATTTTCCTCATGAGTGGACCTTAAAAGACGAATATGAGGTTAAAAAACAGTTCGATGCCTATAAGACCAAATTGCTTCGCAATAATACCCGAATAGAAGAACAGGACTATTTAACGGATGCCTTATCGAGGGAAGCCGTTTCTTATATCAAAAAATACAAAAGTCAACCCTTTTTTATGTATCTCGCTTATAATGCACCACATACGCCATTACAAGCCACCGAACGCTATTTGAAACGGTTTGAGCACATAAAAGATAATAACAGAAAAACCTACGCCGCTATGGTAAGTGCCGTAGATGACGGTGTTGGAAACATACTGAACACCCTGGATACCCTTGGAATTGCTGAAAATACGATGATTTTCTTTTTATCGGATAATGGGGGTCCCGAAAATGTAAATGCATCCAACAATGGTCCGCTTAGAGGGGGCAAAGGAAAACTCTTTGAGGGGGGTATCCGCGTTCCATTTGCTATGCGTTGGCCGGATAGAATAAAAGATGGCCTGGTTTATCATGCCCCTGTGATATCATTGGACATATTTGCCACAAGTATTGCACACACCTCAACACCCATTAAGACCAGAAACCCCATAGACGGCGTTAATTTAATACCTTATGTAACCGGTGATGAACAAGGTGCCCCGCATGACTATGTATTCTGGAGAAAATTTGATGCCAATGAACATGCCGTCAGGCAAAGTGAAGGCCCTAAAATGGTCTCTTTAAAGGGTAAAAACATGTTATTTAACCTTGCCAATGACTTATCTGAAGCGCATGCTGAAATACCTCCGAATAGTGTATCTTCCAAAACGATTGAAGCAAAGTATACCTCCTGGGAAAACAGTATGATGGATCCCGTTTTCTTGGGGCTAGGTGAAGATAAGGCTTATAACACCATGCATCCTGATCGATTTGAAAGAAAAAAGAATTAGAACACATCAAAAAAGCAAACTAAATGAAAACCATACTTTATCCGCTTATTGCCTTATTTGTAATAACTTATTCATGCAAAAAACATCCGTCTGGTGAAGATGAGCAGGTTTCCGAACAGACGGCGGTCCAAAGGCCGAATATTATTTTTATCTACGCCGACGATCTGGGTTATGGTGATGTTAGTGCCTATGGCGCCACCGAGATCCACACGCCAAATATGGACAAGTTGGCCAATGGAGGGGTTCTTTTCACCAATGGATATGCCTCTTCGGCGACCTGTACCCCAAGCAGATATGCCTTGTTAACCGGAACCTATCCGTGGCGGAATAAAGATGCTAAAATATTGCCGGGAACCGCACCTTTGCTTATAGATACCGCACAGACCACTATTCCGAAAATGCTAAAAACGAAAGGGTATCATACGGGAATTGTTGGGAAATGGCATTTAGGGCTGGGATCCGGTAATGTCGATTGGAATGCCCGCATCGCCCCCGGACCCAATGAGGTGGGTTTCGATTACAGTTATATTATGGCCGCCACTCAGGACAGAGTTCCTACGGTGTACATAAAGAATGGTAAGGTAGACCATTTGGATCCGAACGATCCCATTGCCGTGGATTACCAGAATAATTTTGAAGGCCAGCCCACAGGCAAGGACAACCCTGAATTATTGAAAATGAAATGGCATCATGGTCATAACAATTCCATTGTAAATGGAATCCCCAGAATCGGATTTATGAAAGGTGGCGCCTCTGCAAAGTGGGTCGATGAAGATATGGCCGATACCTTCCTTAAAGAAGCTCAAGATTATATTAAACGTCAAAAGGATCATCCCTTTTTCCTATACTATGCCATGCAGCAACCCCATGTTCCCCGAACACCCCATGAACGCTTTGTGGGCACCTCCGGAATGGGACCCCGGGGTGATGTGATTATTGAAGCCGATTGGTGTATTGGAGAACTGCTTAAAACCTTGGAAGAGGAACAATTATTGGAAAATACCCTTATTGTTTTTTCCAGTGACAATGGTCCGGTTTTAAATGACGGATACTATGACGATGCGGTTGAAAAATTAGGAAACCATACCCCTGCAGGAGTCCTGCGCGGCGGTAAATACAGTCTTTTTGAAGCGGGTACACGAGTCCCCTTTGCAGTATATTGGAAAGGCACCATAGAACCCAAAACATCGGATGCCCTGGTTTGTCAGGTCGATCTTATGACCTCTTTGGCTACTCTGGTTAATAGTGACCTGGAAGGGCCTGACAGTAAAGATTTACTTAAGGCCTTTTTAGGAAAAAGCGATACGGGAAGAGAGGCCCTGGTTATAGAAGCTACCTCCAGGACCGCATTGAGAATGGGTAATTGGGTTATGATCCCACCCTATCAGGGTCCTGCTAAAATTGCTGAAGTCAATATTGAAATTGGAAATGCCAAAACCTTCCAATTGTATAACCTGAACGATGATTTAAGTCAGAGGGTCAATCTTGCTGACCGCCATCCCGAAAAACTGGCCGACATGCTAAAGACTTTTGAAACCATCAGGGGAAAAGGGTATTCGAATACCAAAATGCTGGAATTAAAATAAATAAAGATATTGTTCAGGGAATGGCGGGTTATCAAATACCCAAAACCTAGCACCTGGTCCAAACAACTAAACCATAAGATTTAATGAATCCAAAACCTATATTTCTCGTACTTCTTGTCACCGTGCTTTTTGGCTGTATGGACAAGCCTGTTGACAAACCTGCTTATATGGCGCCCCCATGGGAGAACCCGGAATGGGAAAATCCGGAAATTTTCCAAATTAATAGAGAAGATCCAACCGCCACCTTTTATAGGTTTCCAAATATGGATTTGGCTTTAAAGAATGAGGGCTGGCAACATTCACCCTTTTATAAATCCTTAAACGGAACCTGGTCCTTTTACTATGCGGATAGTGTTCAGGCCAGACCCACTGACTTTTTTAAGGACGACTTTAGCACAAGGGGATGGGATACCATTACCGTACCCTCCAACTGGGAAATGAAAGGATTTGGTATTCCGGTATACACCAATATAAAATATATGTTTCCGGCCAATCCGCCATATATACCTCACCACATGAATAATAACGGAAGTTATAAACGAACTTTCAGTATTGCTGAAGACTGGACGGGAAAAGACGTGTATTTACATTTTGCAGGGGTAAGCGGTGCCATGTATATTTGGTTAAACGGAGAATTTGTAGGATACAATGAAGGGAGTAAAACGGCAGCGGAATTTAACATTACCAAATTCGTGAAACCGGGAACAAACAATATTGCGGTACAAGTGTTACGTTGGTCGGATGCCAGTTATATGGAAGACCAGGATTTCTGGCGCTTATCCGGTATTGAACGCGATGTGTATGTCTACGCCACCAACAAAATAACCTTACGGGATGTTAAAGTTATCGCCGATTTAGAACATGGGTATCAGGACGGTAAGCTCAATCTTACCTTGGAGCTGGAAAACAATAGCAACGAATCGGTTGAAAAACCATTGACAATACAACTGTTGGACGGCGATAAAGAACTCTATTCTGAAGCGCAAACAATTGCTCTTGACATTGGCGAGAATCAGCTTGATTTTAATAAAATTATTCCAAACATTACATCCTGGGATGCCGAAAACCCACATCTTTACACGCTACTAATTACCTTCAATGAGGAATCAACAGCCCTGAAAGTGGGCTTTAGAAATATAAAAATTGAAAACAGTCAATTTTTAGTCAATGGCAAACCCGTTCTCCTCAAAGGGGTTAACCTCCATGACCACAGCGACACGGAAGGGCATTATGTGACCGAGGATTTAACAATGACAGACTTGAAGGTCATGAAACAAAATAACGTGAATGCCATTCGATGCAGTCATTATCCTAAAAACCCCTTTTTCTACAGGCTTTGCGATACTTATGGATTTTACGTCATTGATGAAGCCAATATTGAATTGCATGGCCTGGGGGCCACCAACCAGGGATTGGATACCGATCTCAAAAAACAGTCCGTACACCCCGCCTATCTCCCCGAATGGAAAGGGGCTTTTATCGATAGAACCTCCAGGATGTTCGAGCGCGATAAGAATCACCCCTCTATCGTGACCTGGTCTCTAGGGAACGAAGCCGGAAATGGGGACAATTTTCATATCACCTATAACTGGTTAAAAGCGCAGGACGCGACAAGACCAACGCAATATGAAGGTGCGCTGAATTATGAAAACAGCGATATCCAGGCCCCCATGTACTGGACCATGAAACAAATGATAAATTACGTTGAACAGGATGGTTCAAGGCCTTTGATACAATGTGAATATGCTCATGCCATGGGAAACAGCCTGGGTAATTTTCAGGACTACTGGGATGTCATAGAATCCTACCCTACTATGCAGGGTGGTTTTATATGGGACTGGGTGGATCAAGGTATTTTGTCACAGGATGAATCCGGCGAATCCTTTTGGGCCTACGGCGGTGATTTAGGGGGGCATGACCTGCAGAACGACAAAAACTTTTGCTTGAATGGCATTGTTAATCCCGACCGGTCTCCCCATCCGGCGCTTCATGAAGTTAAAAAGGTCTATCAGTATATAAAATTCGAAGCCGTTGATTTGGAAAATGCCGAAGTAAACATTGTAAACAAATATGATTTTACAAACTTAAAGACCTTTGATTTCAAATGGACCCTGTTGGAAAATGGCCATCCAATGGCTACAGGACATTTACCTGAAATAGACGTCGTTCCATATCATTCTAAAACCTTAAAATTGGATTTACCGGAAATATCCGAGACCGCTTCGGAATACCACTTAAACCTATATGCACTGAATACGGAAGAAACCGATGTGTTACCACGACATCATGTTGTGGCTTACGAACAATTTCCATTGACTGCAGTAAAGTTGGAATCGAGCTTCCAAAACAAAGACCATGTATTGGTGTCTACCAAAGATTCCATTACCACTATTTCGAATACGAATTTCGAAATAAAATTTAACATCAATAACGGAATGCTGACCTCCTTAGATTATGGTGACGGTAACCTATTAATGGATGGCATAACTGCAAACTTTTGGCGTGCTTCAACCGATAACGATTTTGGTGCCAAATCCCCGGAAAAATTAGCCGCATGGCATACAGCCACTAAAGAGTCGGTTTTTACAGAAGTCTCATTTAAAAGCGGAAATGAAAACATTGATCTTAATATAGAGAAGTCTGTAAAGGACTTCAATATTGAAACCATATATGATTTACCTGCTGTTGAAGGCCAAATTATAATGAACTATGCTATTAATGATCTCGGTGAAATTCTGGTTACAAACCAATTGCAGCACATCAAGGACAATTTACCCCATTTGCCTCGATTTGGAAATAACTTCATCATTAAAAACGATTACGATCAGGTTACCTGGTTTGGCAGAGGGCCCCACGAGAACTATGCAGACCGAAAGACCTCTGCCTTGGTTGGATGGTATCAAGCCGCTGTGAGTGATTTATATGTTCCCTACATACGGCCTCAGGAAAATGGGTATAAAACCGATGTGAGATGGGTGAGTTTTACTAACAACGATGGTAAAGGTATAAAGATACAGGGATCATCGAAACTATTAAGCTTTAGTGCGCACCATCAATACAATGACGATTTCGATGCGGGTAAAACCAAACAGCAACGTCATACAACAGACATTGTTAACAGAGACCTCGTCAACATTAACATTGATTATGGTCAAACCGGTGTTGGTGGTGACGATAGTTGGAGTGAAAGAGGTTTGGCTCATAAAGCATATCGCATATTGCCTGAAAATTTAAATTATTCTTACAAAATAAGCCCCCTTTAAGCCTTAAAAAACGAGATACCAATTAAGGCGGTGGCCTGTAGGGTCGCGTGTGTTCCGGTATGACCTGGTTAAATCATAAAAATCAGAAACATTTATAGCTTTTATAGTGGGATTATTTATCACTTAGATGGGGTTTTAGACCCTTATTTTGATAAAATTTTAGTAAAATTGTAGGCGTCTAAAACTCAATTAAACCCGACAACACTATAAGTAATGAGTAATTATCACATAAAGCATTTAGAGGAGTACTATCAAGTTTACAGAAAATCCGTTAGAGAACCTGAAAATTTTTGGGAAGAAGTGGCCGAAGAACATTTTATGTGGCATAAAAAATGGGATAAGGTTCTGAGCTGGGATTTTTCAAAACCGGAAATAAAATGGTTTGAAGGGGCCCAATTAAACATCACAGAAAATTGTATCGACAGACACTTGCCTACACGAGGCCATAAAACTGCCATTCTATTTGAACCGAATGACCCCAACGCATCGGCAGAAGCCATTACGTACAACGAATTGAGTGCGCGCGTCAATAAATTTGCCAACGTCCTAAAAAGTCAAGGTGTAACGAAAGGCGATAGGGTATGCATTTATTTGCCCATGATACCGGAACTGGCCATATCGGTTTTGGCCTGTGCACGTATTGGAGCCATTCATTCCGTAGTTTTTGCCGGATTTTCGTCTACGGCTTTATCGACCCGAATTAATGATTGTGATTGTAAGATGGTGATTACCAGTGATGGCTCTTATCGGGGGGCCAAAACCATCGACCTTAAAGGCATCGTAGATGAAGCTCTGGAAAGTTGTCCCAACGTGAAAACGGTATTAGTGGCGCAACGGATACAGGCCGACATTTCTATGAAAGCGGGTAGGGACCAATGGCTTCAGCCGCTCTTGGACGAGGCTTCCGCGAATTGTAAAGCCGAGATCATGAATGCTGAAGATCCGCTCTTCATATTATATACCTCCGGATCAACCGGAAAACCAAAAGGCATGGTACACACTACTGCCGGTTATATGGTTTATGCGGCATACACCTTTAAAAATGTTTTTCAATACCGGGAAAATGATGTGTATTGGTGTACTGCCGATATTGGATGGATTACCGGACACAGTTACATTGTTTATGGCCCCTTGGCCAATGGTGCCACTACCATTATGTTCGAAGGCGTCCCCAGTTACCCTGATTTTGGTCGTTTCTGGGAAATAGTGGAAAAACATAAAGTCAATCAGTTTTATACCGCCCCCACGGCCATTCGAGCATTGGCAAAGCAAGGTGTGGAACTGGTGGAAAAATACGATTTAACCTCCTTAAAAGTGCTAGGTTCCGTAGGGGAACCCATTAACGAGGAAGCCTGGCATTGGTATAATGACAATGTAGGGAAAAAACAAAGCCCTATTGTGGATACCTGGTGGCAGACTGAAACCGGGGGTATCATGATTAGCCCTATTCCTTTTGTAACCCCTACAAAACCAACCTATGCCACCTTACCATTTATAGGCATTCAGCCGGCTTTAATGGATGAAAACGGAGAAGAGCTTAAGGGCAATCAAGTGAATGGCAGACTTTGTATTAAATTCCCGTGGCCAAGTATAGCCAGAACCATTTGGGGCGATCACCAACGCTATAAGGATACCTATTTTTCGGCCTTTGAAAATAAATATTTTACGGGGGATGGTGCCTTGAGGGATGAGGTTGGGTATTACAGAATTACAGGACGTGTGGATGATGTGATTATCGTATCCGGACATAATTTAGGAACGGCTCCTATAGAAGATGCCATTAATGAGCATCCGGCAGTTGCAGAATCGGCTATTGTTGGCTTCCCTCATGACGTAAAGGGAAATGCCCTTTATGGCTATGTCATTTTAAAGGATGTCGGAGAAACACGGGATCACAACAACTTAAGGAAAGAGATCAATCAGATCATTACCGAACACATTGGTCCTATTGCCAAATTGGATAAAATTCAATTTACTGAAGGCCTGCCGAAAACACGTTCCGGTAAAATTATGAGGCGTATTTTACGTAAAATTGCCCATAACGATACCAGCAATTTGGGGGATACCAGTACCTTACTCAATCCGGAAGTGGTAGAAAGCATCATTGAAGGGGCTAAAAAGGCGCAAAATACGAATTGGTAATTCCTTCTGGTTCCCCATTGTTAAAACCTGTCTTACCCTATTCAAAAAAAGTTTAGGGTATTTTTCATATCAACGATTTAAGTCTTCCTGTGGTTTATAATCCCTATTATTGTTAAGTCGTCATTTTTATTTCGACTACAAGTTTTAGATTTTTATCTTTAGACAAAATATTTTTATGCAAAACACCTATTACGACCCGGCAGATTTAAAAAAATTTGGTGCCATAAGGGAATGGAACCAAGAATTAGGCGATAAATTTTTTGAGTACTACAATAGTGTATTTGAAGAAGGATCCCTTTCGGCACGAGAAAAATCTTTAATTGCGCTGGCCGTGTCCCATACGGTTCAATGTCCGTATTGCATTGATGCCTATACCCATGATGGGCTTCAGCGCGGTGTGACCAAAGAAGAAATGATGGAGGCCTTACATGTAGCAGCGGCAATTCGTGGAGGAGCCTCTCTGGTGCATGGGGTACAAATGATGAATAAAATGAATAAGTTGGATGGATGAGCCCTTCCTAACCTGCCTCCCCAAAAAGTGGAAGATGGTGCTTGCCCCTCTGGGATGTGGAAGGCTAAAAACCCACTACAGGTTTGGGAACACTATACCATTTCCGGGCTTGGAGGTCTTTTCCTGCCTACCTGCGGATGGCAGGCAGGTTTTAGTTCGTTTTTTGGACCGGCAAAAAAATAAACGAATAAAAAAATTGTTTTTTATATGATCAAAAAATCCCTTCATAAACGCGAAAACGAATTAGCCAATAGCCATAGGCAATTGGAAATTTTATCCAATGGCATCTTCCAAAATGGGGGGTTGCCCACGTTTAAAACTAAAATTTCCGAGACCGGTCAATTTCCCCTGAAAGCCAAGACGCTGGAAGTCCTCCAGATTAATTTAGGCTATATGTGCAATCAGGTCTGTTCACATTGTCATGTCGATGCGGGCCCCGACCGGAAAGAAGTCATGACCCGCGAAACCATGCAATACTGCCTGGAGGCTATTGAAGGCAGCGGAGCACACACCCTGGATTTTACCGGTGGTGCCCCGGAAATGAATCCTAATTTCCGTTGGTTTGTGGAAGAGGCTTCCCAATTGGGAATAAACGATTTTATTGTTCGTTCGAATTTAACCATTATTGAAGCCAATAAAACCTATTATGATTTGCCTGAATTCTTCAAAAGGCACAACATCCACATTGTAAGTTCATTGCCCCATTGGACTCGTGGCAAAACGGATAAGCAGCGCGGTGCTGGGGTGTTTGAAAAATCCATTAGTGCCTTAAAAAAATTAAACGCCATAGGATATGGCATGCCGGATAGCCCATTGCGATTGGACCTGGTATACAATCCCTCAGGAGCTTTTCTGCCTGCCAACCAAAATGCCATGGAAAAAGACTTCAAAAAAATCCTTCTGGAGGAATTTGGAATTCATTTTCATCATTTGTTCGCGATCACTAATTTACCCATCAGCCGGTTTTTAGATTATCTGATTGCTTCAGAAAATTATGAAGATTATATGTATCAACTGGTCGAGTCCTTTAATCCGGAAGCCGTACGAAACGTCATGTGCACCAATACACTTTCGGTGAGTTGGGATGGGTATTTATTCGACTGTGATTTTAATCAAATGCTGGAATTACCCGTCCGACATAAGATCAAACATATTTCAGAATACAATCAAGAGCTTCTTGAAGGCAGAGACATCGTTATTTCACAACACTGCTATGGTTGTACCGCAGGTGCAGGCAGTAGTTGTCAGGGCACCCTGGCTTGATTACTTTATGATGATAACTACAGCGAATACTATCCACCATGACCAAAGGTCCTTTCCATCTCTAAGGAGAATGCTCATCCTTTCCGGGTTTTTAATGTGGGCGCTCCAATTGCATCCGCAAGACACGCTTTCAGGATTATTAAGCAGATATAATACCAGGAGCATCCCTTATATTTCGGTACAAGAATTGGCCATGCCCAAAACAAAAGCAATGGTACTTGACGCCCGGGAAGAAAAAGAATTTAACGTTAGTCATATAAAGCATGCCATCCATGTGGGCTATGAGTCGTTCAATCTCGATTCCGTTCAACGCCTATTGCCCGATAAAAATGCGGATATTGTGGTTTATTGCTCGATTGGCATACGATCGGAAGCTATCGCGGAAGTCCTTAAAAAAGGCGGGTATACACATGTGAAAAACCTCTATGGTGGTATTTTTGAGTGGAAAAACCATAATTTCCCGGTTTATAATCTTGAGCATAAAGAAACGGATAGCATCCATATTTATTCTAACGAATGGCGTTCATGGCTCAAAAAAGGTATAAAGGTATATGACTAAGGATCTTCTTATTGTATTTGTTAAAAATATGGTCTACGGAAAGGTTAAAACCAGACTGGCCGATGCCATTGGCAACCGGGCTGCCTTTGAGGTGTACCAGGCCCTGGTTGAACTTACCGAGAACGCCACCCGGACCCTCCATGCAGAGGTACATGTTTACTTTTCAGATGATGTGGTAGACGCTATATGGCCCAATGCCCAAAAATTTGTCCAAAAAGGCAGAGATTTGGGAGAACGTATGAAACAGGCCTTTGACGAGGGCTTTGAACAGGGTTATGAAAAAATCGTTTTAATAGGCTCCGATCTCCCGGATATCAGTTCAGAACTCATAGCCTCGGGATTCAAAGCCTTAGACGAAACAACCGGTGTGTTCGGACCTGCGAAAGATGGTGGCTATTACTTAATAGGCTTAAACCATAAGCAGGATTTTATTTTTGAAAACAAACCCTGGAGTCAACCCCATTTATGGGAAGAAACACAAGCGGCATTACACGCAAAGCATGTAAAATTTCAGACCCTGGATGTTCTGAATGATATCGATACCATTGAGGATTTACTCACGTCGAACTTCTATAAATCAAACTTAAAACTGCAATCCGTAATACCTTGATCACCATGATTAAATTAATTAATGAAACGGTAGATTATTTGAAGGCTAAAGGCTTTGAAGCCCCTGAAATTGGGATTATCCTGGGTACCGGTCTTGGTCAGCTCATTCAGGACATACGCATTTTGAAAGAAGTGAGCTATAATCATATTCCAAACTTCCCAACGGCGACCGTTGAGTTTCACAAGGGTAAATTGGTTTATGGTGAATTGGAAGGCAAGAGGGTTGTTGTCATGGAAGGACGTTTTCATGTCTACGAAGGGTATACGTTGCAGGATGTTACCTTTCCGGTTCGTATTATGGAAAAACTGGGTATAAAAACCCTGTTGGTGTCCAATGCGGCAGGGGCTATAAATCTGGATTATAACAAAGGGGAACTGATGCTTATTGAAGATCACATCAACCTTCAAGGGAGCTCTCCCTTAGCCTTTACCGGAGTAGATCAGCTCGGTGAACGCTTTACCGACATGAGTGCCCCCTATGATCCTCAAATTAATGCCACGTTTAAAACTATTGCGCATCGTCATCATATGATCTTACACGTAGGGGTTTATGCCAGTGTCGTGGGGCCTCAATTGGAAACCCGAGCGGAATACAGAATGCTTAAAATTCTTGGAGCCGATGCCGTTGGCATGAGCACGGTTCCCGAAATCATTGTCGCCAATCATTTAAACTTAAAAGTGGCTGCCGTGTCTGTTTTAACGGATGAATGCGATCCGGATAACTTAGAACCCATAAGCATTCCTGACATTATTTCAGCGGCCACAAAAGCAGAGCCAAACATGATCATTCTATTCAAAGAATTAATTAAAACCTTATAAAACCTGAGACTGAAAACAAAAACATGAGCAACTATCTGGACACCACACATGAACTATATAAAGAAGCTGCCTTATCCCCCAATGTAGGGTTATGCTGCACTACGAACCCTATTTGGGAATTGCCCGGTTTAAAAATTCCAAAAATAATGCAGGATATGAATTATGGCTGTGGTAGCACCGTGCATGCCCGCGATTTAACCCATCGGCCTAAAATCCTTTATGTTGGTGTTGGTGGCGGTATGGAACTGTTGCAGTTTGCTTATTTTTCAAGACAAAAGGATGGGGTTATTGGCGTGGATGTTGTCGATGAAATGCTGGAAGCCTGCAGATTGAATTTTATGGAGGCCGAAAGGCAAAACGACTGGTTTAAAAGGGAATTTGTGAATCTGCGTCAAGGCAATGCCCTTAATTTACCTGTTGAAAACAATAGCATTGATGTAGCGGCACAGAATTGCCTCTTCAATATTTTTAAGGAAGACGACCTCAAAAGGGCCATCGCTGAAATGTACCGTGTCTTAAAACCTCACGGTCGTTTGGTGATGAGCGACCCCATATGCGAGCAACCCATGAATGCCACCTTGCGACAGGACGATCGCTTGCGCGCCCTGTGCCTTAGCGGTAGCCTCCCCCTAAAAGATTACATCAGCGCTTTGACGGATGCCGGTTTTGGAACCATTGAAATTAGAGCGCGAAAACCTTACCGCATTTTAGACCCGCAACATTATCCAACTTCGGAGCTGATCTATATAGAATCCATTGAAGTGGCCGCCATAAAGGATCCCATGCCAGTAGATGGTCCATGTGTGTTTACGGGTAAAGCTGCCATTTATTTCGGTAATAAAGCCTATTTCGACGATAAAAACGGCCATGTCTTATTGAAGAATCAGCCATTGGCCATTTGTGATAAAACGGCCCATACCCTTACCCAATTGAACAGGGATGATATTTTTATCAGTGCATCCACATACCATTATGATGGCGGGGGTTGTTGCTAAAAATTGGGTCTAAGGCCCTGCGTTATGGGTCATGGAAAAACAAGCGTTCATTAATGATTCGCTGATAAGGAAATTTTGATATAAAGGAAAGTAATCACATGTTCTGTGTAATACGGATTTTACATATTATCTTACTCACCGGCTGCTGGAATGGGCCGGGCCATTGGGAACTCAGGTCAATAGATCCTCCAACGCCCCTAACCCTGCATGACCCCATTCTAAAAATAAATGAGGGTTACTTTATTCAGGAATCAAATAACGCTGCGAAGCCAATGCCAATAGGGGTTAAAACTATAGGACCTGGAACGGATCAAAACCCACAGAAGCCCGTTGTAATGAGTCATAAATCCTGGGATACCCTTTTAAAGAAACATGTATCCGAAGATGGTGCTGTGGACTACGAAGGTTTTAAAACCGATTGGAAAGCGCTTTCAGATTACCTTGAATATTTGGGTCAAAACGTTCCTCAAGACTCCTGGTCAAAGGAGGAACAGCTGTCCTTTTGGATCAATGCCTATAACGCCATGACCGTTGATTTAATTCTTCGCCATTACCCGGTAAAAAGCATTAAGGACATTAAGCAGCCGTGGAAGCAACGGTTATGGAAAGTGGGAACCCAATGGTATCATCTGAATGCGATTGAACATGAGGTGTTACGTAACATGAATGAACCCCGCATTCATTTTGCCTTGGTCTGTGCTTCACGATCCTGTCCCAGATTACGCAATGCCGCTTATACCGCTTCAACATTAGAGGATCAATTACAGAACGTAACCCGGGAGTTTTTAACAGACCCCGAAAAAAACACCATATCTCAAAACCGTTTGGAACTTTCAAAACTATTTCAATGGTACACCAAAGATTTTAAAAAACATGGCGGTTTAATTGATTTTTTAAATCAATATGTAGATATTCCCATTTCAGACAAAGCAACGCTCACTTACAAAGACTACGACTGGGGTTTAAATAAATAAGTTACCGCGGTAGTCTGTTATCTTAAGAACACCAATGATAAGTATTATTATACCTGTTTTAAATGAAGAAGACATTATCTGTCGGTTACTAAACTACATCACCCGAAATTTTTCGTCCAAACATATTTTGGAGATTGTGGTCGTAGATGGTGGCAGTACGGATCATACAAGGGCCCTGGTTGAAAAATTCATAAGTACAGGCCATCGCAAGATCAAACTGCTGAAAACGGAAAAAGGTCGCGCCAGGCAAATGAATTTTGGGGCCAAAACCGCCTCGGGTTCCGTACTCTATTTTTTACATGCCGATTCTTTCCCCCCTCATGATTTTGATTCCTTAATTATGAATGAAATCGATCAGGGCAACGAAGCCGGATGTTTTAGGATGCAGTTTGACAGTTCCCATTGGTGGCTCAAACTGGCGGGTTGGTTTACCCAGTTTAACTGGAGGGCCTGTAGAGGTGGAGACCAAAGTTTGTTTATCACCCGGACTCTTTTTAACCGTATTGGCGGTTATCAGGAGCATTATACGATTTATGAGGATCAGGTTTTAATCAAGGCGCTGTATTCCAGAAATCAATTTGTGGTGATTAACAAAAAACTTAGAACCTCTGCCAGAATGTACAGAAAACATGGGATTTGGAAACTGCAATTGTTGTACTGGAGCATCTATGTGAAACGTTGGTTTGGAGCCGATGCCGGTGCCTTGTACAACTTTTACAGAAAACGGATTATCCAGTAGACCATCAATCTCTGTTTCGCCCTTTTTCGTTGGGGTATAAATCCGGTAAAGGACTACTCTGAACTATGGCTTTGGTATCAATATCCATGGCCGAAAGTTTACCGGTAAAAGCAGCTCCGGTGTCGATATTCCACACGTTAACGGCATGCATAGGGACCGTTACCCCATAATTTAGGGTTGGGGTGTGACCAATATATATTTCATGATAATGCTTTAACCGGTTCGGGTATAATTTGGAGTCCTTTTCAATACCCTCATCCATGGTCAGTGCCATTTCCCAAAGGGTTCTGTCGAAATACAAAACCGATTGAAACACTTCCTTTTCAACACCATGCATGGAGGTAAATCCCGCATGTAAAAATAACCGGTTGGCCTCATCGATATGATATGGCTTCAAGTTTTCGAAAAAGGTTAAATGCTGTTGTTTCTGATCTTCAGTAAACAGGGCATAACTCTCCATCGTTTCCTTACCACCATGCATATACCAAACGGGGCTAACTTCACCATCCCGCAACCACGCTTCACACCAAACATCATGATTTCCTTTGATAAAAATACAGTTCATCTTTTGAGACCGTTCCATTAAAAACTGAATCACTTGAGCCGATTCACTCCACCCATCCACATAATCCCCCACAAAAATGAGGGTATCCCCATGTTTTAATTCCAGGGCATTCAACACCTGAACCAGCGCCTTTAATCCCCCATGAATATCACCGACTACAAACGTTCGCATAACTTAATTCTGTTTCATCCTATTTTTAATCATATTGTGTCTTCATTAAGGCCTCTACCGGTTTATTTTGCGGGGTAAACCTATTGTTATTCGAGCCTCCGCTCGCGTCATGGTTTACAAACCATTTCCAGATAAAGCCCCCTGCAAACCAATACTCATCCCAAAAGGTGTTGTAAAGTGCCTGTGTTGTGTTGTGTTGTGCTTCCAGATTGACGGGCGCGAACACCTCATCACTCTTCCAGGGTTCCCTACCCGAATAGTCCATACTTCGGTACCCATACTCCGTGAATAAAATGGGTTTTCCCGTGGTGACAAAAACGGATTCAATAGCCGCCTTATGTGTTTCCCAACCTTCCATGCACTCCTGTACGGATGGGGTTTTGCTGGCACTTATGGGGAAATAGGCGTCAATTCCTATATAATCCAACACGCTCCAAAAGGGAGTTTGTCCAAACTCATTCCAATTGGCCGCATAGGTCAACTTACCGGTGTAGGCCTTTTTAATTTCCTGAATGAGTAAAAACCAATAGGACGGCCGCATCTTGATGAAGTTTTCCAACTCGGTACCAATACAAAACAATTCGACCTTTAAGTGTTGGGCCAATTGGGCATAATCCAATATAAATTTGGAATATGAGGCTTCCAATAATTGCCAATCCGATTCACTTTGCATATGGATATCTCCTGTAAATTTACCATGCCAAACCCAGATCTGCGGTTTAAGCATAATCTTTATCCGATTGGTTTTAAGCGTGTTAATATATTGAGTGACTCCTGTTTTAGTTTCACCATACCATTGGCGTTCTGTATTGTATACAATTTCGGGATGGTCTAGATCCCTTATAAATCCAAAAGGCATGACAGCTGCAAAATTGGCATTGACTTGCAGTACCGGTTCAATATGGTTGTTATGAAGCGCCATATCAGCAGATACCAAACTTATGCCATTGATTTTATCCGCTGGGTTAGTGCAGTGTTGCAGCACCAAAAGACCGATGAGAAAAACGATATTAGCTTGAGGCATCATTACAATTGGGGTTACGTTTTTATGGGAATGCTAGTGCCCTTAGGAGTAAATATAGATTAAATTAGGGAAATCCGCACCATACCCTTTCTGATGTTCCAATGCCTGCGGGATTATTAGACGCTAGGATTTAGAAAAATTTATCATTTTATGGCATACAGGTATTGCGGATAAAAACACGGATTATTGTTATTTATGGGTTAAAGTGTTGGGATAAAACCATATATTGTTTGCATATAACAAGTTGTGCTTCATTATCGCAAACAACTAACCAATGATAAAATTCTTTAGAAAAATTCGCCAGCAATTACTCGCCGAAAATAAATTCAGTAAATATCTAATTTATGCTATTGGTGAGATTGTTCTTGTAGTTATAGGAATATTGATTGCATTATGGATTAATAACCTTAACCAACAAAGAAAAATAAAAACAGAGGAGCAAGTTGTTTTAAAGCAACTTAAAAATGAATTTACCATTAATCTAAAACAGTTAAACTCCAAGATAGATATACGAAATGATATGCTGAAAGACTTTGAAGATTGCTTAAACTATTTCGCAAATCAAAAAATAGAAAGCGATTCTTTATTCACAGCTAAATTAGGCTCACTACATCTACCACTAACCTTTGACCCCATCCAAAAAGATTTAGTTGGTTCGGGTAGCATTCAAATAATCTCAAATAAAGAGTTGAAAAGTCTTCTCACTAATTGGACATCTGATGTTCATCAATTGCGAGAAATGGAGCTGTTATATGTGAACTATTATACGGGTTCTATTATGCCCTTCATTGACAAAACCGGAATAGGAAGAGATATCCTTAAAAGATTTTGGGAAGATAGCAATAGAACAGTCTTTTTATTGGCAAATGAAAACGTTAATTACAGAAAAATAGAACAGTCTAATTTATCAATCAACTATAGAGAACTGCTGAAAAACTATGAACTAGAGAGTATTATTTCTCATGCCTACGGATTAAGCCTCACGAATAATTATGAATCACAAGCTTTGAAAAAGCATATTAATAAAATATTAGAAATATTGGATTTGGAAATAAAAAAATAACGAAAGCACAACACCATGTATAATTAATTGCTTGGTCACTGTCGACTTACGAACATTCCTTCGGAATATTCTATCTGTGATTTATTTGCTAAATTACATGCTTAACCACGCAACTAACCATACACCGAACCGTTGTAGGTAATTAAAAATGCAATCATGAAATATTTTATTCTTTTAATCGGATGTATAACTGTGATGAGTTGTGTAGACAATACAAAAACTAACAAAAGTTATCCTTCAATAGCTAAATTGGCCGATTCCTATTATGAAAGGACTTTGGAAACATTCCCCGAAAACGCCTATGAAGCAGACATAAAACTTGAAAACCATAATGGTATCACTTCAAATCAATTAGCAGACCTAGCAATATGGGAAAATTATGAAGACAGCCTGTATGTTGAATTGTTAAAATTGAAAGATAGGCAAATCCCTAAAAAAAAAGATAAAATTACCTATTGGCTTTTAAAAGAAGAATTAGAGTCAAGTATCGAGTTACGAGTTTGTAAAAGAAATCTTTGGGACGTAAATCATTTGAGTGGATGGAAATCCCGATGGATCTCATTAGCTGAATATCAACCAATAGGTTCAGAAGAATTAAGAGTGCAAGCCTTTGAACGTTGGAGTAAATTTCCAATATTTGTAACAACCGAAATCAACAATCTTAAAAAAGGTCTGGCAGAAGGCTATTCCATGCCAAAAGAAATAGTGGATCTCGTAATCGAACAACTCCAAGTATTACATGATTATTCCATTGAAAACTCTCCCTTTATGTCGCCTGCCAAAAGAGATGACAATCCTAAATTTAAAGAAAAATGGGAAGAATTGGTAATCAATAAGATCCTACCTGCACTTTCAGAATATCAACAATATTTGGTATTAGAATATAGACCAAAGGCTAGAGATGAAGTTTCAGTTGTAGCCTTACCAAATGGAAGTGAGTGTTACCAAGCATTTATCAGATCAATGACAACAACTAATAAATCAGCTGAAGAGCTGTTTGAATTAGGGCAAAAAATCGTATCTGCCAATGAAACAAAAGTGTCAGAAATTGGTTTTGAGGTTTACAAAGAACGAGATTTTGCTAAAATCATTGATTTGATAAATAACGATCCATCTGACAAGTTTATAACAAGTGAAGATATTTTGGAGGTTAATTCAAAACTACTCGAAAAGGCTAAAAAAGAATCAGAAAAATGGTTCATTATGTTGCCATCTACAGAAGTGACAATTAAACCGTACGAGGCTCATGAATCAGGAATTGGAAGTTATGAACCAGCAATGGGAGATAATCCAGCCTATTACCGTATCAACTTAAACAATCTTGAACAGCAAAAAAGAAGTTTTAACGAAATACTCACGTTTCATGAGGCTTACCCTGGTCATCATTTACAAATTGGGCTAGAAAAGGATATTAAAGGTCTACATTCAATTTCTAAATTAATATACTTTGGGAGTTATGTAGAAGGATGGGGAAGATATAGTGAACAATTGGCAGAAGAAATGGGATTGTACGACAGCAAATTGGCACTTATGATACGTCGTGCTTGGCCATCAAGAGGCCTAGTGGTAGATCCTGCAATTCATACAAAAGGATGGTCTAAAGAACAAGCCATTGATTTTATGACGGAGTCTGGATATAGTGCTGATATAGCATTAAGTGCTTATTATAGAAGTATTGTTTGGCCAGCTCAATTGACGTCATATGATACTGGTGGTGAAGAAATAAAAGCACTTCGTAAAATGGCTGAAGAGAAGCTGGGAGATCAATTTGACATTAAAGAGTTTCACTCTAAAATATTGGAAAATGGTTCAATTCCATTAAGTTCTTTAAGACACAATATAAATGAATGGGTTAGAAACAAGAAAAATTAACTGCCTACAACACCGTGTATAATTCATTGCTAGTACTCGCCTACTTACGAAAGTCCTCGCGGATTTTCTATTCGGTTTGTATTTGCTAAATTATGTGATTAAACCACGCAACGAAATCATACACAAGACCGTTGTAGCCAATTAAACAAAAGAAACACAAATAAAATAGTTTATGAACAAAGACGTTTTTTTACTTTTCTTTAATGCTATTTTATCGGTTGTTCTAGCTGCCATAATTGTATATCGAATTTTAAAAAAGGAGTATAAACCCAAGATTAAAGAATTAGAAAAAAAAGCTAAAGGATAAATGACTATCACCATTTTTATAATATCAATAGTTGTTTACGTTTTAGCAGGTATTTTCATTGCTAGAAAAGTAAAGAATAGTGACGACTTTTTTGTTATGGGAGAAAGAGGTTCTACACTTTTAATAGTTGGCACACTAGCTGCAACATATTTAAGTGCTGTCACTCTTTTAGGTATATCGGGAATATCATATGCTGAAGGGCCACTTGTAATTGCAGCAACAGGTTCTTTTGGAGCGTGGATTGGCACTTTGTTGGCCATTATATACGTAGGTAGAAATATGAAAGCTTTGGGCTGTAAGACGATGCCTGATTTTTTTAGAGAACGCTTTAGAAACAAAACCGTAACTAGTCTTGCCACCATTATAATGATTATAGGGCTTTTGGGCTATGGTGTTATTCAACTTATTGGTGCAGGTCTTCTAATTGAAGAGTTAACAGGTATAAATTTTGCTTTAATTATCATAATTTTTGTAATTGCCTTACTGGCTTTTTCACTATATGGAGGTATGTATGGAGTTGTGGTTACAGATACAATTATGTTCTTTATCATGATTGCAGTATCGGCCATTGTTGCTCCATGGTTGATACATAAAGCTGGATTTACAGAAATGAAGTCTTTGTCAAATACTTTAGAAGGATATTGGACTTTAGCGGGAACACAAAATAGACCCTTAAGTTTTACCTTTTCACAATTCTTGGTTTGGATTGTCTTTTTTACTTGTACTCCTGCTCTTGTATCAAGAGTTTTTCCTGCCAAAAACGATTTTGTAATACTAAAATCTACACTTATTGGCGTTTTTTTAGCCGCATTTATGCAAATACCCATTTTTTTGGCTGCCAGTGGCATGCAGGTTATTCAACCTGGAATAGAACAAACAGACAGTGTTATGATTATTGCTTTTTTAGAGCACGTGCCTTCTGTATTAGGTGGTATTGGTCTAGCAGCTTTAATGGCAGCCATAATGTCAACCACATCTACACTTTTTGTAATTGCTGGATTTGGATTGTCACGAGATTTATATCAGAATTTGAAGAAAGAAACGATTAGTGAGAAAAAACTAATGAAAGTAAATAGAATTGCACAATTAATAATTGGAGCAATAGTAGCTGGTATCGCAATTTCAAGACCGGCTGCGATCTATTGGATTTCAATATATGCTGGAGCACTTTTTGGAGTTGGTTGGTTACCATCCGTAATTGCAGGTTTAGAATGGAAACGAATGAACCATAAAGCAGCAATAACCAGTATGGTACTAGGTGTTTTAAGTTTTATATGTATAACTGAATTGGAAAAAATAAACCTTATTACACTTCCAAATTTACTTGACCCATTAATGATGGCTTTTTTAATTTCCGTTGTGTCATTAATATTTGTCGCTTTAATTACAAAACCCAATAATAATGAAGTTCAATATTATTATATTATAAAAAACACCAAACCCTCTGGTTCTACTATCAAACATTTTTTAGCAAGAGAAAATGGACTCTCTGAATTAAAAAAAGAGTGCCTAAATGTAAAAACTTTAATTGCAGTCGTTGTTTTATTAGCATTTGCTCTTTGGGGATTTTTATTTTACAAACTTGGACTTTGATTGCTTAAAATAACTGGCTACAACAACTTGTAAGCGCAATAACGGCTGAATTTCCTAATCGGAAATTCAACTCGTTTTGCTAAATGAGGTGCGCCAGCGGAAAGTAATCACGCACTTTCCCGTTACTGACGCTTACACAAACCGTTGGGCATATTAGTGAATGAATCACAAAACCAATATTTAAAATATGAATACTAAAAATTTACCACTCATTGCTTTACCAATTTTGTGTCTATTGTTTTCATGTACACCTAAGGTTGATTCAGGTACTGAAAAAACAAATGTAATAGAAGCTATTAACCGATTGTATCAGTCCTTTGAAGATAAGGATATCGACCTCATGTCAGAAGTAATGGCTCATGACGAAAGTATGTTAAGTTTTGGTACAAGTATTTCCGACCTCCACAATAGTTGGTCTGAATGGAGAAATAATCACATAGCTCAATTTGAAGCATTTGATAAGGCCAAAATCACCTCCAAAAAAATGAATGTCTATCTGAGTCAGAATAGCCATGTGGCATGGTTTGCGGATGTAAGTGATTGGATTTTAATCATTGACAATGAAAACATTCAAATGAATGATATTAGAATTACAGGTGTACTTGAGAAAAGAAATAACTCTTGGAAAATTGTTCAAATCCATGCTTCAGTTCCTCAGAACTAATCTGAATAAAAAACTACAATGCCCAACAACGTGTATAATCCATAGCTCGGTTAGCACTTTAAGGGGAACTTTGTATATTTAGGTAGTTATAGGATTCCTACTCTGAAAAATCTCTGATTTTTCCTCGCTACGGAATCATACACAATACCGTTGGCACTTATTTAAAAAATGAATAGAAAAAAATTATTTGTGTTTTTAATACTGACCTTTTTATGGTCTTGGATACTTTGGATTATTGGATTAAACTCCCTATCAGACGAAATTAATCCAGAGTCAATTGGTAAATTTTTGGTTTTCTTTTTTGTTGGGGTATATGGACCAACAATTTCCGGAATAATTACAACTCTATTCTTTGATGGACTCAAAGGTTTATTTGAATTAATCAAAAAGCTTTTTATATGGAAAGTCCCTTTTAAATATTATTTATACATAATTTTTTTACCTCTAATATTTGTCATTATTGGTATTGCACTTTACAGCCAATTTATAGGGGAAATTGGAGATTTTGATAAAATGGCATATCTATCGATACCAACAATATTATTAACGGGATTGTATGCTGGACCTTTGGGAGAAGAACTAGGGTGGAGAGGTTTTTTATTGCCCGAATTTCAAAAAAAATATTCAAACTTGAAAAGTGCAATCATTATTGGATTTATATGGTTTGTTTGGCATATTCCACTATGGTGGGCACCATTCGGAACCTTGGTTAGTGGAGAACCAATATCTATAATTCCTGTAATTGCATATTTTACTATGCTAATCTGCCTATCCATAATAATTACTTGGTTAGTAATTAATTCAAAGGGAAGTGTTCTTATTGCAATTTTATTTCACTTGTCAATTAATGCAGGAATCGCATTGCAGTTTTACCCTGAATTGAATATGGATTTCAAAAAAGTACATTTATTATCGAGCATCGGAATGTTAATATTTACTGGATTTTTAGTAGTAAAGAATAAATTAAAAACAATTACCAACACCGTGTAAAAATAATTGCTGGTTCAGGCCTACTTACGAAAATTTGCTAACGCACCGTTCGCACTTCGTGCTCGTGTCTCGCGGATTTTCTATTCGGTTTGTATTTGCTAAATTACGTGCTTACAAGAAGCAACAAACCTTAGCCGAATGGTTGTACTTCATTATTGACCAACCAATGAACAATAATGAAGTTCTTAAAAGAAGCTTGAATAAATGATATTATATATGATTTTGAAAGTCATTGCCACAATTACAAAATTATTAAAATGAAAAACACGATTATTATTTTATTAGGGTTATTAGTATTAAGCTGTAGTTCAGAGGACAACAATCAAGATCAACAGTTAAACTTTTTAGAGCAATATGAGGGCTCTGTATTTTTCAGGGAAACAACCACCGGAATAACCTATATAAGGTTTTTTAATAATGAAAATGCACCTCTTGATTATCATCTTTTATTTAAGACCTTAACCCCTAATGACTGCTTTGTTAATTTACCTTTTGATGTCTCTGAACCAGATGCGGTTGTAACTAAACTAGAATCTAATTTAATGGAGATAAGTCGACCAATGTGGGTTGATACAGTATTAGTAAGAACTTACACAGTATCTAATAATGTATTGTCTACAGAAAATGAATGGTATGCTAATGGTGAGCTATTCTTAACAAATTATAATGACCCTTTATCAATCTCTTCGGTAAATGTCGATACGCTACCTTTATGTAGTAATTAATCCATTCGATTCAGCCTTTAAAATACCCTCAACTAATTCATTGCTTCTGACTTTCCATAGGAAAATCCTCGCCCTGAACTTTGTATGGCTCTTTTTACTATCTTAGTTTCCAACCAACGCAACAAACCTTAGCCGAGCCGTTGTAGCACATTAAAAAATGAAAAATATAATAACCATCGTATTATTATGGTTGGGAGCAAATCTTTTTGCTCAAAACTTAAGCTTAGAGTTTGAAATTATCCAAAGGCTTTGGGTTGGAGATTCTCACATGGAAAACGGGCGGCTTTTTATTATTTTCAGCAAAGAAGAGCCTAAGTCAATTTTTAATGGAATACAATATCCAGACTTAAGAATGAATCCTGTATTTGGAGTGGATATTTCTGATTGGAAAACTGATACTCCTTTACGCATAGAAGGAAATAATCTTTATGGATTCCCAATCAAAAATATCATTGAACTTCAAACAGGAAATTGGTATATCTATGCTCTTTTTAAGTCATTCGATTCCCATGGGAAAATAATGGAAGAAGAGCAAATTTATAGTGAGCCAGTGTTGATAAATATTGATTCATCCAATAAAACACAACACTTTCAGTTGTCTTTGGATAAGACGGTAGGTAGTGCTACACTTCCTGATGACAAAAAACACTTTAAATACGAATCAATATCAAGTCGTTTACTCACCGATTTTTGGAAAAAACCCATGTCCGTTAGATTTCAAGTGGCATTACCAAAATCTTATTATTCAGATTTAGAAAAAGAATATCCGCTTTTGGTTATGATAGGCGGATTTGGAGAAAGATTCTACAACAAAATAATTAGTGAGAAGGAATTATTAGACGAGAGCACTCCTGAAATGGTTATTATTCTTTTGGATTCAAAAGCACCTTTTGGAGACTCCTACCAAATGAACTCTTCCAATAATGGTCCTTATGGTGATGCATTAGTTACAGAGGTCATTCCATACATTGAGTCAAAATACCGTTGTATAGGTAATTCCACATCAAGGTTTTTAACAGGGACATCAACAGGAGGATGGGCATCATTAGCATTACAAGTATTCTATCCTGAATTCTTCAATGGAGTTTGGTCAACCTGTTCTGACCCAGTTGATTTTAGGCAGATGGAACTTATGAATATCTATGAAGATAAAAACGCATTTATTAACAGGCATGGCTTGGAAAGACCAGGAATGAGGGATATTAATGGAGAACCCAGATATACATTAAGAACAGAAATTTGGGCAGAAAACATTTTAGGGATTGAAAATTCATATCATAATAGTGGTGGACAGTGGGGAAGTTGGAATGCCGTATTTAGTCCTAAAGATACAATCACAGGTTTGCCAAGAATGATTTTTCATCCTGAAACAGGAGTATTAGACAAAAATGTAGCCGAAGCTTGGAAAAAATATGATTTAAGATTGTTCCTGTCTGAAAATTGGGATGAGTTAGGTTTTAAGTTGCAAGGAAAATTACATATTTGGATGGGGACGGCAGACAGTTATTATTTAAACAATGCAATGGTATTATTTGATAGATTTTTGAAATCAACATCGAATCCTAAATCTGATGCTGAAATTAATTTCATTTGTGGGGAAGGTCATGCCTGTGATAGCGAAATACCATTAAAAATAATGATGCATCAAATGTTGGAAAGAATGGAGAAACCGAGATAATAAATGAAAATGTGCTACAACACCAGATATGAAGTAATACTCCGGATCGGTTGTACTATTCATTGCCAAACCGTTAGATGCCAATAAAAGCCAGCACGATATGAAAAAATTAATATTTACAAGTCTTCTTTTCTCTTTATTAATTAGTAATGTTTGCTACGCTCAATATTCCTCCCAACAAGTTGATTCTATTATGGGCGATGCAATGGACAAATTCAATGTTGCTGGAGTAGCAGTTGCAATAGTAAAAGATGGTAAGATAATCCATTCAAAAGGCTATGGTGTTAAATCATCTGTCACAAAAAGCCCTGTAAATAACCATACTAATTTTGCAATTGCATCAAATAGTAAAGCCTTTACTACAGCGGCACTTGCAATTTTAGTCGAGGAAGGTAAAATAACATGGCAAGACAAAGTTAAGGATCATATTCCTGAGTTTAAGATGTATAATCCTTATGTAACTGAAAACTTCAATATTCAAGACCTTCTTACGCACAGAAGCGGACTAGGTTTGGGTATTGGGGACTTAATGTTTTTTCCCGATGGCTCAAGTTTTACGATAGATGATTTATTATCTAGTTTTCAGTATTTTAAACCTGTATCTGCTTTCCGAACACAGTTTGATTACGATAACTTATTGTATTTAGTAGCTGGTGAAGTTATTAAACGAGTTTCGGGTATGTCATGGGAAGATTTTATATCAGAGCGAATTTTTAAACCTCTAAATATGGATAACTCATACCCGTCTTTAGATAGAATAACAGATAAAAAAAACTTAGCAAAACCTCATGATGCGAATTCAGGAACATTAAAAGTCCTACCTGATTTTCAAGAAATGATAAATGGTGCTGCAGGTGGTATTTATTCAAATGTTGAAGATATTTCAATTTGGATGCTCATGCATTTGAATAATGGAAAGTATGGAGATAATTTAGAAAATGAACTATTTACAAAAGAATCACAACGTGAAATGTGGAAAATACACACAGTAACTAATGTTAACAGAAATCCACGTTACAATTCACATTTTGCTGGTTATGGATTAGGTTGGCAATTATCGGATATTAAAGGAAATATGAGCGTTTCACATACAGGAGGTCTGCCAGGAATGTTATCAAAGACAATTATGATTCCAGATATTAATTTAGGCGTTGTTATCTTAACTAATACAAGTGATGATGGTGCTGGCATTTTTAATTCAGTTTCAAACACCATTGTTGATAGTTATTTGGGTTTAAGTGATTTTGGGTGGATAGATAAATATGCAGCTTATTTAATAAGCAGAAAAGAAGATGGAGATGCCGTTTCTAAAAAAGTATGGGAAAGAGTTGAAAGTGTTGCGGATTCTCATATAAATTATGAAGACTATATGGGTATTTACAAGGATGCTTGGTTTGGCAAGGTGGAAGTTTTTTTAAAAGGGGATAAATTGTGGATGAAATCACATAAATCACCAAAACTTAATGGGGAAATGTTTTTTTATAGAGCAAATACATTTGCCGTTAAGTGGGAATATCAAGATATGAATGCTGATGCTTTTGCAATGTTTTCTTTGAATGAAGAAGGCAAAGCACAAAGTATAAAAATGAAAGGGATATCGCCTAACATAGACTTTAGTTTTGATTTCCAAGATTTAGATTTAATAAGAGTTGATACTAATTAATTAGCACCTAACAATGGCTAAAAGTAATTGCTTGTTCTCCCCTACTTCTGAAAATTTGCTAACGCCCCGTTCGCACTTCGTGCTCGTGTCTCTCGGATTTTCAGTTCGGTTTGTATGCGCTCAATGAGGTGCTTAAAACCCTTACCTGCGGCAGGCAGGCGCAACTAATCATACACAAACAAGTTGGGCATAATATATCTCCAAAGCATATTCTTTTTATTATAATTATCTCATTTGCCTGTAATAATTCCTACTTTATACCACTAACTAAAAAAAACAATATTATTGAGTAGCGATTTTTATAAAACATCCATTTTACCGTTTGCTGGAATAATCATCAAATTATGTCGAGCGTACACAAACTCGCAAGAAGATTTTGAAGATTATTATCAAGAAGTGTGTTTACAAATTTGGAGGAGTAAAGACAACTTTCGTGAAGAATCTCAATGGAGCACTTGGGTATATCGAATTTCATTAAATGTGTGCTTGACATTATTGAAAAAAAAGAAAAACAATGTGCAGCATTTTGTTTCTGATTCTATAACATCTGCAGAAACCGAAGACAACCACGCGTTTTCAGACGAATCTCTAAATTTATTATACGATGCTATTAGAAAACTATCAGAAATAGATAGAGCGGTTATTATGCTGTATTTAGAAGAAAAATCGCAAAAGGAAATTGCTGAAATTACAGGAACAAACCCCAATAATATTGGTGTACGAGTTAAAAGAATTAAAATTAGATTAAAAAAAATATTAGATGGAAAAATCTATTGAAAATATATGGAAAGAAGGTTTTCTTAAGAGTGATGCATTAGTAGCACCCCAAATAAATGATCTATACAACCAAAAATCAATTCATATCATTGATAAGTTTAAAAGAATGTTTCGCATTAATTTGATTGCAATTGTAGCATTCTCATTTACGTTTTTAGTGATCTCATTTTTTATAGGTATTCCCATAACAGGTATTATATTTTTTGTAACCCTTTCTGTATTGGTAATTATCAATAAGAAGTTATTAAATGATTTAAATAAAATAGATTTTGGTGTTAGTAGTTACCAGTATTTAAAGGTATTTAACCAATGGATTAACAAACAGGTTTCCATCAATAAGAAAATTTCAAGATTTTTGTACCCTATTATATTTATATCCATGATTTTGGGGTTTTGGTTTAAAGATGCAGAGGGTATGCCTTTAGGAGAAAGATTAGTAAATGAAGTTCTCAAAAGTTTCCCTGATATTTATTTAATATATGGAATCCCACTAATAGGAATTGCAATCGTATTGCTAATCTTAGTTTTACTGGCGCTTTTTGGAGGTCGAATTTATAAATGGGATTTAAACATAGTTTATGGAAGAATATTCAAAAAACTAGAAGAATTAATGACAGACATAGAAAGTTTAAGAAGTTAAAACCCATTAAATAAAGTGTTTTTATATAGATATTTGGAAAAAATAAATTTTAGGTGTAATAATTTTTGATTTGGACCACTAATCAAGAAAACAATAAAATTATGACACTAAAAAACGCCATTAACTTTCTCGAAAGTTTAAAAACATCGGAAACCAAAAAATCTGAACTTAAGATATATAATCAATTTATTGAGATTCTTATCAAATTAGAAAAAAGAGAATTTAAGACAGATGAAATTCAATCTATCGAATTAGAACTTGATAACTTAAATTTAAAATCAAATCCAGAAAACAGTAAAAAGTTCTTCAAAAATGCACTAAGTAAATTCAAGAGCTTTTTAAAGGATACATTTTCTTTGACTTCCAAGGATTACTATACAAACACAAGTGTAAGTTTAGGAATATTATTTGGCGTTGTAGTTGGAGTGCTTATAGGTGAACGTTTTGAAAGGTCTTTAGGAATTTCCTTTGGCATCTGCATGGGACTGTTTATTGGAACCTATATCGGTTGTCGTATGGATGCTCAAGCGAAAGCAGACGGAAATATGCTGTAGTTAACAGCTATTCAAAAATTTCTCTTACCAAATAACTCAATATTCTTTTTTTAAAATTTAATAGCCGAATACTTTTCGACCAGAAAAACACATCCTAAAATGAAAACAATAGCATTTGCATTTCTATTATCGATTCTAAATGTTTACTCTCAAGATATCTCCGGAGATTGGAGCGGAACAGCCAAAAGAGGAGATAAATTAATCACATTCGTTTTTAATATCGAACTGGAAAACGCTACTTATTCGACCACAATGAGTGTCCCTAACTTTAGAATTTCTGGTATAAAACCTTCAGCTACAACTTTTACAAACGGAGCGTTAATAATTGATGGATCAAATGTTGGGATGTCTTATGAGGCAGAATTCAATAATGAATTACATCAATTTGAAGGGACTTACAAAGAAGGAGGTTTAGTAATGCCTCTAAATTTAAAAAAAGGTGCTGTAAAAATAGTAGACCAACGAAGACCTCAAGAACCTGTAAAGCCTTACCCTTATTATGAAGAAGAAGTAGTCTTTAAAAACAGTGAAGCAAATGTTTTATTGGCCGGAACATTAACCTTCCCAAATAAAAACGGAAAATTTCCAGTTGTAATCTTAATCAGTGGAAGTGGTCCTCAAGACAGAGATGAAACGTTTATGGGGCACAAACCCTTTTTAGTATTGGCAGATCATCTTACAAAGAAAGGCATTGGTGTATTGCGTTTTGATGACCGTGGTCAAGGCGAATCTACAGGTGATTTTGGAAGTGCAACAACAGAAGACTTTTCTAAAGATGTATTGCATGCAATTGCCTATTTAAAAACCAGAAAAGATGTAGACAAAAAGAATATTGGTTTAATTGGGCATAGTGAAGGTGGTATTATCGCACCTTTGGCAGCTAATAACTCTAAGGATGTTGCATTTATGGTGTTGCTTGCCTCTACTGGAATTTCAGGAGCAGAATTATCTGTAATGCAGTCTAAAACATTAAGAGAGTTTCCGGTTAAAGATGAAGAAGCTTATGAAAAAAACACAAGAAAAGCCATTGCAATTGTAACCTCGAATAAAAGTGAATCAGAAATTGAACAAGAATTGACGACACATTATAATGATTTTTTAATACCAATTTTAGCTTCTTTAAATGTGCCAGAAGAAAAAATCAATTTATTTATAGAAAGACAAGTAAAATCAAGTATAAAGCCTTGGTCACGCTATTTTTTACAGTACAATCCGTCTGTCGAAATTGAAAAATTACAAATCCCCGTTTTGTCCTTAAATGGCAGTAAAGACACCCAAGTTAATGCAAAAATAAATCAAAATGGAATACGTCAGGCTTTAATTAAAGGTGGAAATAAAGATTACAAAATAATAGAATTAAAAGGTTTAAATCACTTTTTCCAAGAGTGTAAAATAGGAAAGATGGATGAATACAGAAAAATAGAGCAAACATTTTCTCCAATTGCTTTAAAAGAAATTTCTAATTGGATTCTTAAAAGGATTTGAATAAATCCTAAGAATTTTGTAGAATCAAAATTCTAAGCACAACAACATGCACAAGTAATAGCGGTTTGAGTTAGCACCCAAACCGTTTTTTCGTTTAAATAAAGTATATTGCTATCCGAAAAATAGTCGAATTAAATCCGCTACTGCTCATACACAAACACCTTGGCAACATGCAAAAAAATGAACTGAAAATGAACTTTAGAAAAGCGTCAGAAATGGATATTTCAATAATTGTGGAAATGATTGCGGATGATGAGCTTGGAAAAAAAAGAGAAAACTTCCAGAACCCTTTACCAAAAGAATATTTGAATGCCTTTAAAAAAATTAACTCTGACGAAAATCAAGAATTAATTGTTGTAGAAAACGAAAAATCTGAAATTATTGGAACCTTACAGTTATCATTCATTCAATATCTGACTTATCGTGGCGGAATTAGAGCGCAAATTGAAGCGGTAAGAATTAGAAAAGATAAAAGAGGACTCGGAATTGGAAAAACAATGTTTAAGTGGGCTATAAATAGAGCCAAAGAAAGACATGCGCATTTGTTACAATTAACGACTGACAAAACGCGACCGACAGCGATTAAATTCTATGAAGATTTAGGATTTAAGGCCACTCACGAGGGAATGAAAATGCATTTAAAATAAAGAAAAGCCAGTTGCTAACAAGGTATAACTGCAATTACAGCGGATTCGACCACCCGTCGACTGCGCTCAGGGCTGGCTGAATCCTTGGAATTGCTAAGGCCAGTGTTTAATCTGAAAATAATCGCTAATTTAATCCGTAACTGACGGTTATACGAGGCCGTAAGCCACAAACTGAAAACAATGAAATTTAAATTATTGCTTATACCAATATTTGCGCTTTTCGTGTCATGTTCAAACCAAACAGGATTTGACAGAGATAAAGAAACAAAAGCGATTTTAGAGTTGCATAACTTGCAGCGAGATTATCATTTTAACAAAGATTCCATTTCCTTTGCTAATCTGCTTTCCAAAAACTTTATTTCAGTCAACAAAGGAATCATTTCAAGGCCAAAAAAAAGCGAAATTATTTCAAGATACAATAATTACTTTTCATCGGTTGAATTTGTGAAATGGGACGATATTTCAGAACCTGTAATCAAATTTTCTGACGATGGAACCCTTGCCTATACCATAGTGAATAAAATTGTGAAAATCACTTATAATAACGAGAAAGGAGAAACAATTGAAGGAGAAACTCATTTTGCATGGACAGCCATTTATAGGAAATATGGTAATGAATGGAAAATTGACTGCTTAACATCAACTGAAGAACATCAGAGCATAGAAAAGAATTAAAAGCCAGTGTTAGCCACTGGCTCTAATCCATGCATTGCCGGCAAAATGCTAAATGTCATTCAACAATTAATTATAGTATTCACCCCCCACATGTAATTCGATTACAGATATTAAGTTTTTATCCTTAACTTCGACTTAATTGAGCACAACCAAAAATCATGGAACATATCGTTATCATCGGAAATGGCATCTCGGGGGTTACCGCAGCGCGTCATATAAGAAAACTTTCCGATAAACAGATCACCCTTATCTCGGCCGAGTCCGATTATTTTTTTTCAAGAACGGCTCTGATGTATGTCTATATGGGGCATATGACCTTTGAACACACACAACCTTATGAACATTGGTTTTGGAAGAAAAATAATATCACCCTTAAAAAGGGCTATGTCAAGTCGGTTGACGTGAACAGCAAAACGCTACATTTTTCCAATGGCGATCTCATGACCTACGATAAACTGATTATTGCAACGGGCAGTAAACCAAATAAATTTGGATGGCCCGGACAAGATTTGAAAGGTGTTATGGGCATGTACCATAAGCAAGATTTAGAATCCCTTGAAAACTATGCCCCTGATAACAAGGTATGCAAAAGGGCTGTTATTGTTGGCGGTGGTCTCATTGGGATTGAACTTGCCGAAATGCTTCACTCCAGAAATATCCCAGTGAGCTTTTTAGTTAGGGAATCCAGTTTTTGGAATGGTGTACTCCCTGAAGGCGAGAGTGCTATGATTAACCGACACATAAGAAACCACCATATCGATTTGCGATTGCGTTCCAGTTTAAAAGCCATCAAGGCCGACAGGAACGGGAAGGTCAAATCTGTTATTATCGAGGAAACAGGCGAAGAAATTTTCTGCGATTTGGTAGGGCTAACGGCAGGGGTCTCGCCCAATATCGATTTTATTAAAGGCTCCGGCATTGAAACGCATCGAGGCGTTAAGGTCAATCGGTTTCTTGAAACCAATATTCCCGATATCTATGCCATTGGGGACTGCGCCGAACAACGTGAAGCCATTGGGTTACGAAGACCTGTTGAAGCCGTTTGGTATACCGGAAGACTGATGGGTGAAACGGTAGCCCATACCATTTGTGGCCATCCTAAGCCTTACCAGCCCGGACATTGGTTTAATTCTGCTAAATTTTTTGATATTGAATATCAAACCTACGGTTGGGTTTTTGCCAATCCCGGAGAACATGAGGCTCATTTTCACTGGAAGCATGAGGATGACACGATATGCATAACCATGAGCTACGATAAACTATCCCGTAAATTTTTGGGCATAAATACCTTTGGTATTCGAATGCGCCATGAGGTATTTGACCAATGGCTTACCGAAAACAGAGATGTGGATTATGTGATTCAAAACCTGAATGAAGCGAATTTCGATCCCGAATTTTACACCCGCTTTGAAAAGGATATTTTACATGCATACCACAGCCAACAGCAAATTGAATCCTTATGAGCCATAAATTAAATTACAGCATGTCTATTGCCAATCCCGATGCTAACCGTTTATCATTGTCTCAAAAATTGGCGGTTCTGGCCGGTTTTGTCGGTCTTTTTATTTTGCTCCTGGCCTTATTCAATACAAACTTTCCTAATAAAGTCCTGTTTTTAACCTTGTCTTTAGGCTTAATAAGCCTGGCCACAGTTGTATTTTCCAGAATGCGTTACGGATCCAAACTTAAAGGGATTAAGAACGACGGGGTTTGGTTTCGGTCCTTAACCTCCAGAGGCACCTTAGGTTGGATAACCGGCCTGGTCATTACCGGATTTTACATCGTATTGTATTTTTACCCGGACTATTTAGGGCTTGGCACCAATGGATCGGAAAACAGCGGCCTCATCGCGTTATTTGACCCGCTAAGCCATCTCTTGAGTAACCGACCCGCCAGCCAATGGTTTGTTTATGGCACCCTCTACACTGTGGCTATTTTAATTTTCGGATATAAATTCATGTTAAAATACCGTCATAACCGCTATCAAAGACTTCGAACGGGTTCTGTCATGTTTTTTCAATTGGGTTTTGCCTTTTTAATTCCGGAATTTATGGCACGATTAAACGAAAATCCTAATTATAATCTGCCCTATTACGACTTAAAAAGCATCTGGCCATTGAATTATTATCTGTTTGATGGCTGGTCCATTAACGGGTTTTTATCCTCCGGTACACTGGGGTTGTCCCTTTTAATCTTTGGTGTACTGTCCATTTTTATCCTATCCCCCATTCTCACTTACAAATATGGCAAACGCTGGTATTGTTCGTGGGTCTGCGGTTGCGGTGCCCTGGCTGAAACTGCGGGTGATCCCTTTAGGCACTTATCCTCGAAAACATTGGGCGCCTGGAAAATAGAACGGTGGTTGATTCATACCGTTTTGGTTTTTTCTGTAATTATGACTACCGCTTTGGTGTATACCTATTTGGGAAAGGACCCGGGAGCATTTTGGCTGACACAACAATCCTTTCTTCTGGGCGTTGGTCTTCTGCTCACTGCCGTGTTTATCTTAGTTATGGTTTTTAAACGTAACGAATTTGGTAAAGATGCACGGTATGGTGCTCTAGGCTATTTTATAAGCATTGGTGCCTTATTTATCCTGTACTATACCGGAACAACCGATCAGGTGTTTTTAATAAAATCAAGCCATTTACGCTCCGCCTATGGATTGTATATCGGGTCTATTTTTTCCGGTGTCATCGGAACCGGATTTTATCCCATATTGGGCAATCGGGTATGGTGCCGTTTCGGGTGTCCGATGGCTGCCATTTTAGGCTTCCAACAACGCCTGTTTTCTAAATTTAGAATTACAACCAATGGGGGCCAATGTATTTCCTGTGGCAACTGTTCCGTCTACTGCGAAATGGGAATCGATGTTCGTGCCTATGCCCAGAAAGGTGAAAACATTGTGCGCTCCAGCTGTGTGGGTTGTGGCATTTGTGCCGCCGTTTGTCCCAGGGGGGTTCTAAAACTTGAAAACGGCAGTTTAAAAGGACGGATAAAAACCAATGACATGTTTCCGGGCAATGATGCCGTTAACTTAATGGATCTCACCCATAAGAACTAATAGGTTAGCCGGTTTAAAACACCTGTTAGCAATAGCCTTTTGCGGTAAACCTATCCCGGAAAACGACCCACGACAGGCCCATCAAATATCTGATTATGAGATTAAATCCTTAAATTAGTATCCGTATTGAATCTTGTTCATATACACCAAACATGTTGCCCAAAAACAAAAATATAACCATTGCCGTTTTACCGTTTCACATAACGAGTCATGACGAACGGGTCACGCAACTCTTTTTAGGATTTGTTGAAGATCTCATTACTCATTTTTCAAAATTCATTGGCCTTTCCGTTATTTCATCCTATTCCACCCATAGGATAAAAGAAATAGCTAACCCGGAGGAAATTCTTAAACTTGGTGCCGATTTTTTAATTTATGGGTCCGTACGGTATCATAAGGATAATCTTAGAATCTCTATTCAACTCGTAAAAACGGAAGATCACAGTTTAGTCTTTGGGAACCAATATCATGAGACCATTGATTCTTTGTTAGAAACCCAGGACGATATTATACAACAAATCGTTGCGGTCCTTGAAGAAAAAATCAATTATAATTTGTTATCGCATTCCTATAAGAAGAGTTCCGTCGAACTTGCGGCCTATGAAAATTACCTGATGGGCATGCATACCTTACAAAAAGGGACCGGTGATCATGACCTTAAGGCCAGAGCCTATTTTAATGCTGCTTTGAAAATCGATCCTAATTATTCATTAGCGTACACCGGACTATCCTTAAGTTACTTTAATTTCTGGTCCTGCCTCATTTGGAACCGTTGGGATGAAAGCATGCAAGGCGCCCATAAATACGCCCTGAAGGCCATAGGGTTAGATCCCAACGATTACACAGCCCTGGGTGTTTTGGGCAGAACCTATGTGTATTTAGGTGAATATGAAAAAGCAGAGCACTATTTGAGAAAATCGCTAAGAATGAATTCCAATGATTGTTCACATTTACTCAGGGTGGCCTTTTCCCTTATGTATCTCGGTTTTGCGGACGACGCCTTAAAATGGTATCTCAAGGCCCTGGACTTAAATCCCTTTCATAACGATCATTACTATGCTCATGGGTCCATTTATTATTTAGCCATTGGTGACTTTAAATCCTGTATAGCGCTAAGTAAAAAGACAAATTTTAATTCCTGGACCGACTTTCCGGCCTATATCGCCGCAGCCTATTTACAACTGAAGGAATATGACGATGTGTGGCGTTGTTGGAAGGTCTATTTGTCCCAATTTCAACAGGCTGTCTATTCCGGACAAAAGCCTATGGAAGAAGAGGCCTTAGCGTGGCTGGTGATGGTTAACCCCTTTAAGGGATTTACGTATTTAACCCCATTGGTTGAATTTATACGGACTGAAAAACAACTGCATGAGCAAACCGATGACAGCCCGGTTGAAAGCACTATCAACAATACCTTTCAATCCAAGGGCGACTATTGGGACATGTGTTATCAGGGCCACTGCATAACGCTAAAACATGCCAAAGGATTTAAAGACATCCATAAACTTTTAAATCATCCAAAACAAGAATTTCATTGTTTGGACCTCATGAATGCCGCCGTTGACGAAAGGAGTTCTGCAAAAACAATGGACCAAAAAGCGAAATTAGCCTATCAAAGACGCATAAAGGAACTTCAAGAGGAAATAGATGAGGCCGAAGATTTAAATCAGATTGAAAAACTTGCCCCTTTAAAAGCGGAGTATGATGCGATTCTCACACACTTGTCGCAGTCTTTAGGTCTATCAGGTAAAACCAGAACGTCCGGTTCAACCATCGAAAAAGCGCGTTCGGCTGTGACCTGGCGCATTCGTAGCAGTATAAAGAAAATTGCTAAAATACATCCGAGTCTCGGGAATCATCTTTCCAATGCCATAAAAACCGGTTCGTTTTGCTCCTACACCCCTGAGGTTGATGTGGATTGGACCCTCTAAATCCTAAAACTTACAATTTAATTTTAAAAACTTACAGGGTAAGGCCTAAACTTACGCCCATAATAGTGAACACAGATATTAATTATTAAAACTATTATGATGCCAACACCACTGGAAATTTTATTGGACCCCATCTCATTAGTGGCTTTAGCCATGTATTTACTTTTAATTGTGTGGGAAGGCCTTTTTCCGGCCAGACCCTTGCCAAAAGTTAAGAACTGGAAACTCAAAGGGCTTCTTTCCTTTGCCGTTTATTTTTATTTATCATCCTATTTACCTTTGCTTACGGATCCCTTTCTGTCAAAATTCCAACTTTTTGACTTAACCGGTCTTGGACATGTTGGTGGGGGAATATTGGCCATCGTATTATACGAGTTCGGTGTGTTTTTATGGCATAGGGCCATGCATAAGTCCGACACCTTATGGCGTGTATTCCACCAAATGCACCATAGTGCCGAGCGAATGGATACTTACGGTGCTTTTTATTTTAGTCTGTTCGACATGATTGGTTTTACCTTCTTAGGGAGTATTTGTTTGGCCCTATTGATTGGTGTGACACCACAGGCGGTCACCATAATGTTACTGGCCACCATGTTTTTAGGTATTTTCCAGCATACCAATATAAAAACACCGCAATGGCTGGGTTACCTCATTCAACGTCCGGAAAGCCATACCATACATCATGCAAAAGGCATACACAAACACAATTATTCGGACTTGCCCATTTTTGATATCCTCTTTGGATCCTTTAAAAATCCCAAAGGCTACGAGCACGAAACAGGGTTTTACGATGGAGCGTCTTCAAAAATTATGGACATGCTAACTTTTAAAGACATCAATAAATCAAAATCCCGGGAGCATGAATATCATTGAAAAACTGAAGGCCCCCGTCTTTTTAACAGACGGAGGTCTTGAAACCGATTTTATCTTTAATAAAGGGATAGACCTGCCACATTTTGCAGCTTTTACCTTGTTGGATCACCCGGAACATCAAAATACTTTAGATCAATACTACAGGGATTACATAGCCATTGCCAAAAAATATAAAACCGGGTTTATCCTGGAAAGTGCCACATGGCGTGCCAATCCGGACTGGGGATATAAATTAGGTTATACTATTCCCGATTTGATCACGGTTAACCAAAATGCCATACGGCAACTCATCCGTTTAAGAGATACCCATGCTCCGTCTGTTGGACCCATCATCATAAGTGGTTGCGTAGGTCCAAGGGGTGATGGGTACACCATAAAGGAATCCATGACCCCTAAAGAGGCTAAACACTATCACAGTCCTCAAATTGAGGCACTGAAGAAGGGGGGTGCCGATATCGTTTCTGCCATAACCATGACCTATAGTGACGAGGCTATTGGAATTTCTCATGCGGCAAAATCGATCAATATCCCCGTAGTCATATCGTTTACGGTTGAAACTAATGGACAGCTTCCCAGCGGTGAACTTCTCAAAGACGCTATATTAACAACAGATAAAGCTACGGCCCAATATCCCTTATACTATATGATAAACTGTGCTCACCCAACACATTTTATGGAACGTTTAGAAAAAGACGACAGCTGGAAGTTTAGAATTCAGGGTGTCAGGGCCAATGCTTCCTGTAAAAGTCATGAAGCGCTTGATCAGGCCACTGCGCTTGATGCCGGAGACCGGGAAGAATTAGGACGGCTTTACGCAAGACTAAAAACACAACTGCCTCAATTAAAAGTAATTGGTGGGTGTTGCGGCACGGATGCGACCCATATAGAATCCATCTGTGCACATGCCTTATAAACCTGTGCAGGTTTTTAGCCTTCTTCGGAGCTTATTTAAATCCATACTCATGGTTCCTTCCTGAAACAGTTTAAGAACATGCCTGGCATGTTCTTCTTTTTTATCCTGTTAGAAAAAGACTTTTTGGTCGACTCAGGTTATTGTATTTTTGCAATTCAAGCGTTGGCATATGGCTAAAATCGATGTTGTTATTCCTGCCTATAATGAGGCAGATTCCATTTCTCGGGTCATTAGTGATATCCCCAAAGACGTACGCGACATTATTGTGATCAATAATGATTCAACCGATAACACCGCTTTCAATGCTCAACAAGCGGGAGCTACGGTATTACATGAAAATCGCAGAGGGTATGGTTACGCCTGTTTGAAGGGTATGGAATACCTATCCCATAAAAAACACAAACCGGATATTGTGGTATTTCTTGATGGTGATTACAGCGATTATCCTGAAGAGCTGACCAAAATCGTGGCTCCCATAATCGAAAACAACATCGACTTTGTAATTGGCACACGGGTAAAACATTTACGGGAACGCGGTGCGATGACCTTTCCCCAAATATTCGGTAATTGGCTTGCCACGACTTTAATGGCATTATTTTTTCGTGCCAAATTTACCGACTTGGGTCCCTTTAGAGCCATCAAATATGATAAGCTACTGGACCTGCAAATGGAAGACAAAACCTATGGATGGACCGTAGAAATGCAATTGAAGGTTTTAAGGCAAAATCTTACATATACCGAGATACCAGTCCATTATAGAAATAGAATTGGCCAATCAAAAGTATCAGGTACAATAAAAGGTGCTATATTTGCAGGCATAAAAATATTGGTATGGATTTTTAAATACAGTGTGAAAAAATGATTTTAGAAACAACAGTTATAATTCTTTATTCTACAGCACTATTGCTGATCTTTTTCTATGCATTGGCACAATTAAATTTGTTATTTAATTATCTCGCTTCAAAAAAGAAACACGATACCTGTGAAACCTTCGATCTTTCCAACCTCGAAGAAGTCCCCTATGTCACCATACAATTACCGGTATACAATGAAATGTATGTGATGGAACGCCTTTTGGATAACATTGCTAAAATAGATTACCCGAAGGACAAACTCGAAATTCAGGTCTTGGATGATTCCACCGATGAAACGGTGATTAGCACACGGGCACATATTGAAAAGCTTCAAGCCACCGGATTGGACATACAGCATATTACGCGAAGCAACAGAAAAGGGTTTAAGGCCGGAGCATTAAAAGAGGGTCTTAAAATTGCAAAAGGGGAGTTTATTGCCATATTTGATTCTGATTTTTTACCGAAAAGAGACTGGTTAAGACGAACCATTCCGTATTTTAAGGATAAGCGCATTGGTGTGGTGCAAACCCGATGGGGGCATCTTAATAGAAATTATTCCATCCTTACGAGAATTCAAGCTTTTGCCCTTGACGCCCATTTTACGCTGGAGCAAGTAGGTCGAAATAGCAAAGGCCATTTTATCAATTTTAATGGTACGGCCGGCGTTTGGAGAAAAACCTGTATTATCGATGCGGGGAATTGGGAAGGCGACACCCTGACCGAAGATCTGGATTTAAGTTACCGCGCACAACTTAAAAACTGGAAGTTTAAATATCTTGAAGATGTTCAAACTCCTGCAGAATTACCGGTAGTAATCAGTGCGGCACGCTCCCAGCAGTTTCGGTGGAATAAAGGGGGTGCAGAAAATTTTAAAAAAATGCTCTGGAGAGTTTTAAAAAATCAAAACATTTCAGCAAAAACCAAGGCACATGGGCTGCTTCATCTCTTAAACAGTACCATGTTCTTGAACATTCTTATTGTTGGTGTATTAAGCATTCCCATGCTCTATATTAAAAATGAGTATGAGCACTTAAAACCTTATTTTTTTGCAATGAGTTTTTTTGTGATCAGTACCGTCATATTCTTTATATGCTATTGGTTTATGTATAAAAATATTTATGGTGGAGGTCTTAAAAACTTTATCCGTTACATCGCCATGTTTTTTGTATTTTTTTCTATAGCCATGGGATTTTCTTTACATAACTCCATTGCCGTATTAGAAGGCCATTTTGGAAAGAAAAGTGAATTTGTCCGAACGCCAAAATTTAACATCAGTAAGTTTAAGGATAACTGGAAAAACAATAAATACATCAAGAAAACGATCTCGGCACATGTCGTTTTTGAAGGTCTGTTGATGCTTTATTTTGGATTTGGGATGTACAGTGCCTTTATTGTAGGCAACCAAGGCGGTGATTTTGGACTTTTTCCTTTCCACCTCATGTTATTTATAGGTTTTGGTTATGTGTTTTTTAAATCTATTGCTTCCAAGGTTTAATAAATCCCATTAATACCCGGCCACCTGACCGTCTTTCCTGCTCTCTGATGCGCCTCGGTAAACCTTATTTTTAGTGTCCCATAAAATGGCCTGGTATCCCCCATAAGCCCCCAGATCAAATCCTACTTTATGCCCTTTAAACATGAGTGCTCTAATGGTTTGGTAGGGTATCCGGGATTCGACATGAATTTCACCCTTACCGTCAGCGACATTCCCCGTAGGCGTGGATGAACCGCTATGATTCCAACGCGGTGCATCGCCAGCTTCCTGCACATTCATTCCAAAATCTATAATATTCATAACTATTTGGGTATGACCCTGAGGTTGAAAATCGCCCCCCATAACACCGAAACTTAAAAAAGGTTCGCCATCTTTGGTAATAAACGCCGGTATAATGGTGTGAAATGGTCTTTTACCGGGGGCATAGGTGTTATTATATCCCCGCTTTAGGTTAAACAATTCTCCGCGGTTTTGAAGCATAAAACCTAATTTTGGAGGGGCCATTCCTGATCCCATACCGCGATAATTACTTTGGATGAAAGAGACCATATTCCCTTCTTTATCGGCTGTGGTTAGATAGATGGTTTCACCTGCGCTTATCTCACCAGCATCATATTTTGAGGCTCTATCTGTAATACGTTGTCGCCGTTTATCAGCATAATCATCCGAAATTAAGGTCTCTACCGGTACTTTGGCAAAATCCATATCCGCATAGTATTTTGCGCGATCCTCAAAGGCCAACTTTTTAGCCTCAGTAAATACATGTAAATGTTCAGCACTGCCAAATTCAATGGTTGAAAAATCGTAACCTTCCAAAATTTGTAGCATCTGTAAAGCGGCTATCCCCTGACCGTTAGGAGGCAATTCCCAGACGTCATATCCACGGTAATTAATGGAGACGGGTTCAATCCATTCCGATTGATGGTCGGATAGATCTTCCATGGTCAAAAACCCGCCTTGATCTTGTATAAAGTCGGTGATCACTTTTGCGATTTTACCTTTGTAAAATGCATCCCTTCCGTTTTTGGCTATTTCCCTGTACGTATTCGCTAAATATGTATTGTAGAACAGTTCTCCTATTTGAGGGATTTTTCCATTGGGCATGTAATTATCCTTAATATTGGGAAACCCCGCTTCAAGATATCTGGAAACCCCTAAATTGAAATAGAACCCTATAAGTTCCGTCATCGGAAACCCGTTTTCAGCATAATTGATTGCCGGCTGTAAAATGGCAGTCATTGGTAAGGTACCAAATTTTTCATGCAATTCAAACCAACCGTCTACCGCACCCGGAACACTTACCGGTAAGGGCCCAGTCGATGGTATTTTAGACATTCCCCGGTCTTCAAAATATTGTAATGTTAACCCCTTGGGTGAACGTCCGCTCGCATTAAGCCCATATAATTTTTTTGTTTTGGCATCCCATAGGATTACAAATAAGTCTCCACCGATCCCGCAACCTGTGGGCTCCATTAATCCCAAAGTTGCATTCGCTGCTATTGCGGCATCAATCGCATTACCCCCTTGCTTTAGAATGTCCAGGCCTACTTGAGTGGCCAAAGGATGGCTTGTGGCCACCATACCATTTTGAGCCATCACCTCGGAGCGCGTGGCAAAGAGTTTTCCGGTTAGGCGGTCTTGAGCAGTACAGAATACCGTGCATACAAAAAGGGCAAGAATTAGTGGCTTTTTCATAACTGACATATTTTAATTGATGACAAGTTAAGTGTTTTATTTAAGATCATCAACTCATGGTCTACAAGCAAATAATACTATATTTGACTCATGCGCTTAAATCTGGGGTTTCATCATAATTATAAAACTTCTTTTGTCCTGGTACTTGCCAGCGCACTGTTTTATTTTGCCTTCGCCTATCATATGATGCGCACGGAATATGTGAAGCTGATCGTCCTTTATTCCGTATTATTTTTTTCGTTTTACCGCCTGGTAGCCCTCTTTAAGAACCACACCAAAATCTTAACTTATTTAGCTTTTGGCTTCAGGGCTATTTTTATTTTGGCTATTCCCAACCTATCTCAAGATTTTTATCGCTTTATTTGGGATGGCCGGATGATACTGGAAGGATTCAATCCCTATGTGCATACGGTGTTATCATTTATTGAAAAAGGAGAATTTCCGGTATTTCAGGCCCAAGAACTTTTCGCGGGTATGGGCCGTTTAAATGCCAGTCATTTTAGCAATTATCCACCGGTAAACCAATGGTGCTTTGTCCTTGCTGCAACACTGGCCAATAAAAGTATTATGGGCTCAGTAATGGTGATGCGCCTACTAATCATAGGAGCCGATTTTGGAACATTACATTTTGGAAAAAAACTTTTAGACAAATTGCAACGCCCTAATCATGTTATGTTTTGGTATATGTTAAACCCTTTTATCATTATAGAACTTACCGGAAATTTACATTTTGAGGGTCTCATGATTTTCTTTCTGGTATGGAGTATGTATTTACTGCATCGTGGCAAATGGGCATGGGCAGCTGTTATTTTGGCCCTATCCATTTCCGTGAAGCTGATTCCCCTAATCTTTCTACCGCTATTCTTTCAATGGTTTGTATTTTCTAAAAACGACATTGACCTGTCGAAACAGGCACACCATGACAAAACATGGAATACGACGGCCCTGAATTGGACAAAATTAGTTTCATTCTACGCGATAGTCATCCTTACTACCCTGTTACTTTTTGTACCCTTTTATTCAACTCATCTCATAACTACCTATCTGGATACGGTGGCTTTGTGGTTTAGTGACTTTGAATTTAATGCCAGTTTATATTACATTGCCAGGGCCATTGGGTATACCTTTCGAGGGTATAATGAAATTGCCGTAATCGGTCCATTTATTCCATTTGTAGTATTGACATTTACTTTGATTTTGACTTTTTTCAGAAGGAATTTAACATTGGTTCAGCTCATAACCTCCATGCTTTTCGTGTTATCCTTCTATTACTTTACGTCCACCACAGTACATCCCTGGTACATCGCATCCCTATTGATTTTATCGGTATTTACATCTTATAAATTCCCTTTGGTGTGGAGCTTCGTCATTATTCTTAGCTATTTGGCCTATTTAAACAGTAACAGCGATGATAAATCCGAAAACCTCTGGGTTATCGGCCTGGAGTATCTTATCGTATACAGCGTTTTTATTTGGGAAATCTTCATTAAGAAGGCCTCCAGATTGGAAGCCTAAATACATCTATCACTAAAGATCCGTGTGAGTCACCTTCACCATGGCCGGCGTTAATTCCCGATCATAATTTGGGTCGTCATTAGTGCTTACCACAGGTTCCATGCCCCTATTTAAATAAAATTTAAAAGTTTTGCAATAAACAAATCAATGACTTCAATTACAATAAGAATAATAATGGTCCATTCTAAAAGGCTGCTTTCCCTATGATCCATTATATCCTTAAAAAGTTCTAAATTCTCCTTAATGATTTCAATGCGATCATGAATTAACCGGTAACGGTCCTTTAAATCGAAAGACTGTTTTAAATCTTGATTGAGCTTGTTAAGCACTTCATTTTCCCATGTTATTTCCGGGGAATCGAAAATGTATAAATTTTCTGAAATCTTATTTTTAATATTCAATATTTTTCCAATAAACCGTTTTAGCTTATTCCCCGAAATATCCAATTTCCCATTCTCCTCGAGATACAGGGTATGCTTATTCGTTTCTGTTAGCAGTTCTTCTGTTATTTCGGAATATCTGTTCAGGGCAACGGATTGCGAGGTATTTAACATTACCAATCGAATCATTTCTTCATCAAAATGGGGAAGCATGACCTGATCAAACTCCACTTTTAAGGTGTTCGGTTCGATGACGACCTGAACCGAGTCCGATAGTTTTTGTTTAATATAATTAATGGAAAACGGTTGTATGTGCTGCAAAGCGGTCTCTATTTCCCGCTTAGTCATGTTGAAAAAGCATACCATGCCATATTGAAAAATGTAAATATACTTTTCGTTTGCATCTGTAAAATAGAGTTCGTCGCTATCTTGAAACAATAGTTGCCAGGGCAACTGCTGCCTACTTTGTTTTATGTTTATGGCACTTGCAACCTGATAGGCAACTACAGAATACATTTATGAACTGAATATGTCATTTGAATTTTTAAAACATTTAAATTCCAACATATAATCATTGGGATCTTTAACAAAAAAGGATTGATGTTCACCAACCTGATCTGTTAAAAAGGAGGTTTCGGTCACCAACTCCAGTTGCTGTTCAACCAATGTATTAAGAATGGTTTGCCAGGTTGTGCGATCCAAGATTATTCCAAAATGAAAAGCGGGCAAAATCTTGCCTTCAAACACATAGTTAGGACTACTGAAGTTAAATTTTTCAGCATGAATGAATGTGATTTGATGCCCATAAAAATTGACATCCACCCAACTTTCGGTACTTCTCCCGAAGGAGGCCCCCAAATTGGCATAAAAACGCCTTGTTTCCCTTACACTTAGGCAAGGTAAAGACATATGAAATGCTATTTCCATAAACTAAAATTATAATGGTTTCAAACTCTCTACCCGGTAAATAACATCATCGTCATCGCCATCTTCAACAAAAGTTATTCTAAAGTTTTTATCAATTAAGCTTTTATCGTTTTTTAAATCGAATTGCTTCAATACGCGAGGGTGGACTTCTTCAAAAGCCAACTCGTCTCCGTTGTCAAACCAAAATTTGTAATAACCGTTTTTGTAAGACTTAAAAACAGCAGTTCTCATAGCTATATAAGGTATTAATCGTTGTCATCTTCTGGATCTTCATCTATAATATCTGGCTCTTGGACAGCTTCGGGATCATCCTGGTCAAAATCTTCATAATCGTCCTCATCATAATTCTCCATGGTTATGGAAAGTTTTGTACTGACCTTAACCAGATACTTGGTGTCTGAGGTAGTTACTTCAACGGCTTCTATGATTTCATTATGCTGATTTCGGAAGGATATGATTTGGTCGTCATCATAGCCATCCGGGTATTTTTCAACCAAAAGGGCCAGTATTTCTGGGGTTAATTTTTTAAAATCTACGATAACACGTTTTAAATTATCATTTCTATTTTTCATCTAAATAGCAATTTAATGTTTAGGTTTTAGAGGGTTATGTTTAGAGGTCTAAAAGATAGGCAAAAATTAAAGGCGCAACAATAGTAGCATCACTTTCTATAATAAATTTAGGGGTTTTGATATCTAACTTACCCCATGTAATTTTTTCATTGGGCACTGCTCCGGAATAGGAACCATAACTTGTTGTGGAATCACTAATCTGACAAAAATAACTCCAAAACGGGGTGTCTGTGCGTTCTAAATCCTGATATAACATAGGGACCACACAAATGGGGAAATCACCTGCTATACCTCCTCCAATTTGAAAGAAACCGATCCCATTTTTAGAATTATCGGTGTACCAATCGGCCAAAAAGGTCATATACTCTATCCCTGATTTCATAGTGGTGGCTTTCAATTCACCCTTAACCACATAACTTGCAAAAATATTTCCCATAGTACTATCTTCCCAGCCGGGACATACTATAGGTAAATTTTTTTCGGCTGCCGCATACATCCAGGAATCTTTTAAGTCAATTTCATAGTACTGCTCTAAAACACCGGATAATAACATTTTATACATATACTCGTGTGGTAAATAACGTTCTCCTTTGGTTTCTGCTTCCTTCCAGATTTTAAATATATGTTCTTGTAATCGTCTGAATGCTTCTTCTTCGGGAATGCAGGTGTCGGTTACCCGATTTAATCCTTTTTCAAGCAGATCCCATTCCTCCTGTGGGGTTAAATCCCGATAGTGAGGCACGCGCTTGTAGTGCGAGTGCGCCACTAAATTCATAATATCTTCTTCCAGATTGGCTCCGGTACAGGATATAATTTGGACTTTATCCCGACGTATCATTTCGGCCAGGCTCTTTCCCAATTCGGCAGTACTCATAGCTCCTGCCAATGAAATAAGCATTTTAGCCCCTTGTTCCAACTGGTTTTCATAACCTTTAGCGGCATCAACCAAAGCGGCAGCATTAAAATGCAAATAGTGTTTTTCAATAAACTGTGATATGGGTCCTTTACTCGTCATCGTTATCATTAAATTTAGTTACCTATAGGTTGGTTTAAACACCATGTTAGCGCTGCAATACCCCCTTACTTCTTCGTTTATAAATGTATAACTTAACAGCTTATAATACAATTTTGACGTGTTCAAATTTTGAAATTCCTTAACATTTTGGGCAGGAGCATTAGTTGTCATACCCTAAAATTTTAAGCAAGTCTTCACTTTTTTGTTGTTCACTGAACAATGTCGTTGTTAAATTTCCATTCGCATCCCGATCTATTAAAATATGTTTTGGTGAGGGGATTAAACAGTGTTGTAATCCTCCAAAGCCACCAATGGTCTCCTGATAGGCCCCTGTATTAAAAAATCCGATGTACAACGGCTTTTCTTTATTATATTTTGGTAAGTAAATGGCATTCATATGCTGCTCACTATTGTAATAATCGTCGCTATCGCAAGTCAAACCTCCTAACAGGACCCGTTCGTACGTATCATGCCACCGGTTAATGGGCAGCATGATAAAGCGCTTATTTATCGCCCAGGTATCGGGCAGGGTAGTTATAAACGACGAGTTGATCATGTTCCACTTTTCACGGTCATTTTGTTGCTTTTGGTAAAGCACTTCATAAATGGCACCTCCACTTTCCCCCACGGTAAAACTACCGAATTCCGTAAAAATATGAGGGACCTTTACCTCTTCTTCCTCGCAGGCCAATTTAATCTGGTTAATGATCTCATCTACCATATAATCATAGTCAAATTCAAATGCCAGTGAGTTTTTTATTGGAAATCCTCCCCCAATGTTAAGACTGTCTAAAGAGGGACAAATCTTTTTTAAGCTTGTATATACCTTTAAACACTTGGAAAGTTCATTCCAGTAATAGGCGTTGTCCCTTATACCTGTATTAATGAAAAAGTGAAGCATTTTTAGCTTTACTTTTTTATTGTTCTTAATTTGATTTTTGTAAAACGGAACAATGTTTTTATATCCAATTCCTAAACGCGATGTATAAAATTCGAATTTGGGTTCTTCCTCGGATGCAATTCGAATCCCAATATTAAATTGACCTTCTATTTCTTTAGAAAGCAAATCTATTTCTTCATAATTATCTATAATAGGGATGCAATTTTTATGACCATTATTAATTAATCGTGCAATGTTAGTGACATATTGGGCCCGTTTAAATCCATTACTCAGGACAAAAGTTTCATTGCTTAACTTACCTTCCTTTTTCAAATTTTCAACAATATCTATGTCAAACGCCGATGAGGTTTCAATATGGATGTCATTTTTTAAGGCTTCATTTAAAACATGTTTAAAATGGGAACTTTTGGTACAATAGCAGTAACTGTATTTGCCACGATAATTATTGCGTTCCATAGCTTTGGCAAACCAGCCTTTGGCCCTTTGGATGTTGGCCGATATTTGAGGTAAATAAGTAAACTTTAAAGGCGCCCCATAGGTTTCTACCAGAGTCATTAAATCCACATCGTGAAATTGAAGTGTTTTGTCTTCGAGCGTAAATTCCTCCTGGGGAAAATCAAAAGTTTGATTGATTAAATCAATATACTTTGTATTCATTTATCTATATTAAAAAATTTAAAAATGGAAAATGCGTATTAAATATACGTTAACTTAATAAAAAATAAATGATATCAAATACGAATTTGATTTTGTGTTGTGGGCACAAAATCATAATGATGCTGGGAAGCACCAATTGCAGTCACGGAAGTTAGCTTTAAAATCCAGTTGCTTAATCTATAAGCCGCTTTTGAAAATGACTTCCTAATGTTCAAAAGCCCGAAAGTAAAAACAGATATCAAATTGTTCAGCTAAAAACAGTGCAAATGAACTACAAATTATTTAAAAAATTTGTTTTTTTTTTGATTTTTTTTCAGATGGATTTACAACATTTTAAGGTTGTTCAATTCCTGCTGGGTTAAGTGTTTCCAATGCCCTCTGGGAATATCTTTTTTAGTAAGCTGTGCAATGGCAACACAATCGATACTTAAAATATCGTAATTAAAGTGCTCAAAAATGGTTCGTATTATGGAGTTTCCGGTATTTTTAATTTTTAATCCGATTTCTTTTTTGCTGGCCCCTTCTATATAGCTAATTTCTTCTACAGTAATTAATTTGCCATCGATTTTAAATCCATTTTGGATCTTTTTAAAATCCTCAAGTTTTAAGTTTTTATCCAACTCAATATGGAATAGGCGCGGTACGCCATGGTTGGAATTCGTAAATTTATTTGCAATGGTCTCATCGTTAGTAAACAACAATAATCCTTTAGAATTTCTACCTAAACGCCCTATGGGTTTAATTCGTGAGCTTGTGGCATTGGCCACCAAATCCATAACCGTTCTTCCTTTTCCTTCACTGGTGGTAGTTGCAAAACCCTTTGGCTTGTTAAGCAACACATAAGCCTTTTTTTCCGGGTTGATTCGGGATCCGTCATAGCGTACCTCATCAGAAGGCTTAACTTTAAACCCCATTTCGGTAATAACCTTGCCATTTACGGTTACCAAACCTGTAGCTATATGGATGTCTGCCTCCCTGCGCGAACAAATACCTGAGTTCGCCAGGTACTTATTTAAACGTATTTCATTTGGGTCTGAAGAATCACTGGTATGATCCTTCTTTTTTATAGGGGCATTTCCTCTGGCATAACTCGTTTTTCGATACGTATTATGTCCTCTTCCTGAAGGTTTCCCTTTTCCCTTACTCCCTTGATGCCTATTCATATCATATAAAATTTATGCAAAAGTACATGAATTTTTTCATTGTAAATCAACAATAGTCAAATGAAAATATTAGAGGAACTACCAATAGGGTTAGCTCAGGGCATTTTTGGGGTTTGGAATGGTCACCCTAATTTCCATGAGTCATTCGATATTAATGGTAAGGCATTCTGAGATTTAAAATAAACGGAGCAACTAAATCCGATTCAAGACCACATCTACATTAATAAGAACAATACTAAACACCCCGAGCACAATAATAAATTTCAGGATATTATGCAGAATAAGGTAATGGGTTTTGGTCTTTGACTTCCAAAGCAGTACCAAAAACAAGAACAGCATCACTAAACTTAGGTAAAAGAAGAGGTACATATATCCTACCTCGAAGGTGAACAATAGGAAATAGGCGGGTATTAATGCCAAAATAATCAATACGGTAAGCATCATTTTAGAGACCTTGGCCCCATAAACCACCGGAATGGTCTTATAGTCCAGGGCCAAATCCCCCTTTATATTTTCTAAATCTTTGGTGAGTTCCCGCATAGAAATCATTAAAAACAAAAAGATAGCATGTACAAAAATGACCGTTTCAAAATTTTTGTAATACATGAATATGGCAAAAAATGGCGCTATGGTCAATACAGCTGATGTCAAATTCCCGAGAAAAGGCAACTTTTTTAACTTGTGTGAATAAAACCAAATGCAGAAAATATATACCGAAAAGAATATTACCGCACGAAATGACACGTAGCTGGCCATAATGGCGGCCAAAAAGTTCAGTACAAAATAGAAGGACAACTTGGTGTTTTGGCTCACCAATCGGTCCAATCGAGATTTTATGGGTTTATTAATGAGATCTTTTTCCGAGTCGTAAAAGTTATTAATGATATATCCTCCGGCTATGGTGGCGGACGATGCCAATACAAGCATTAATAAATTGAGGTCAAATACGACCTGTTTCAAAGGTTTGTCGTGCGCTAAAATGTAGATGGAGGTTAAATATTGGGCAATAACGACAATGAGTATATTATAGCCACGAACTACTGAAAACATACTAAAAAACTTGATTAAAATATGTTTCTGTTTTCGGGATAACATCTAAAAAAATATTGATAACACCCTATAATCGCGTTCAGGGTGACAAAGCTATGGCACTTAGAAATTATACACCACCTCCAACTTATATCCTGAAAGGGCTAATTTTGCTTTTTCGATATCCTGGGTAAACCCAAGTATATAACCGCCACCACCGGAACCACAAAGCTTTAAATAATAATCGTTGGTTTCGATTCCCATTTTCCAAAGCTTATGGAATTGCTGAGGAATCATGGGTTTAAAATGATTCAATACCACTTTAGATAGTTTCTTGGTGTTATGGAACAATGATTTAATGTCGCCTTTCAAAAAATCCTCAACACAGGCATCAGTGTGTTTAATAAATTGGTTTTTCAGCATATTTCGGAATCCTTCCTGTTTCATACTTTCCATAAATATACTCACCATAGGAGCCGTCTCACCTACGGACCCCGAATCCAATAAAAAGACCGCACCCTTGCCCTCGATTTGTTGTGCCGGAATGCCCGTTGCTTCAATATTATCTTTGGAATTGATGAGAATCGGAATACTTAAGTAACTGTTTAAGGGATCCAAACCTGAGGATTTCCCATGAAAAAAGGACTCCATGGCCGAAAAAATGGCCTTTAATTTTAATAGTTTTTCTCGTGTTAAATTCTCTAAGACCGTTATTTTTTGGAAGGCATATTTATCGTAAATTGCTGCTACCAGGGCCCCACTACTGCCTACGCCATATCCTTGGGGTATAGAAGAATCGAAATACATACCAGCCTCAACATGAGCTTTCATGGCTGGAATATCAAAAGCAACCAAATTTTCATCTATGGTTTCAAGGTATGCTATAAAACGCCTGAGGTTATCATTAGATTTTTTGGCCTCTTCGGAAAGGTTCTTTTCCGTTTTTAAAGCACCGTTATAGAAGTTGTAAGGTATGGATAAACCCTTGGAATCTTTAATAATTCCATACTCACCAAAGAGCAATATTTTAGAATAAAACAGAGGACCCCTCATATCATATTATTTAATTTTGTTTAACAAAATACAAAATTTTCTAAACAAAACAACTATCGATTCAGAGTTTTTTTGCTCCATAACCAATTTGGTCACAAATATAGTTTCCATTTTCGCAATATGCAACTAATTCATTGTTAATGAATTCGAGAACTTGCTTTGTTTCATTTTCCGGGAACAACACATGCACATTGGCACCGGCATCCAGGGTAAAACACACTTTCAGCCCTGTTTTTGCCCTGAAGGACCATATGGCATTAATGATTTTTAATGTATTGGGCTTCATCAAGATGAAATAGGGCATACTGGTCATCATCATGGCATGCAAAGTTAAGGCCTCACGTTCCACGATACCGATAAAAGCTTCTAAATTTCCTTCTTTAAAAATCTTCTTTAAAGCCGTTAAGTGATAATGTGCCTGATGAAATCGCTCTTGGGCAAACGGATGATCGCGCATTAAATTATGCCCCACCGAACTACTCACTTGTTTTTCACCCTTATCGACCAGCAAAATAACATCTTGATAATTGCTAAAATTAGGGTGGACTTCAAAGGGGTATGTTACACCAAACAAATCGGAGCTTCCAACTATCTTATCATGCGTTCCCCAAACCACTAACGGCCCCTCCACACTTCTGCAGGCACTACCCGAACCCAAACGTGCCAGAAAGGAAGCCTTTTTGAAAAAATAGGATTCATCATAGGCCCCCTGACCTCCACCCGGGGTGTCATGCGGTGCGACTAACGTCTGTTCAATGTTCATTAAACACAGGGCCAAGGCACTCATTCCCGATGCTGATGAGGCAATCCCGGAGCTATGAGGAAATGTGTTTTGGGTTTCAATTTTAAAATGATAGTCCTTTAAGAATGGTAGATAGGCCTCTACACGATTAAAAAAGGTTTCTATTTTTGGTTTAAAGGCATCTTTTTTTTCTCCATCCAAAACCACTTCAAAAGAAAATTTACCGTCATTTTCCCTTTTTGAATATCCTAAGGTCGTTATGGTTTTACAATTACTGAGGGTAAAGCTAATGGATGGATTTTCAGGAAGTTGAGGCTCCCTTTTTCCCCAGTATTTCACCAAAGCAATATTACTAGGGGAAGACCAGGTAACCTTCCCCTCAATTTTGGCGTTTTGATAAGGTTTTGGAATGAAATCTTTAGCTCTCATGACTTAGTTTTCTGCGGACAAAGATAATAACTTTAGCATTGTTTTATAGTTTCTAGCGGTAGCAGTAACATTTAATTTTCGTTCGAAAAAATTAGTGTTGAATTTTGACTTACCGTAGCCCAGGCTGCTGTAGAAATAAATACATTGTTCTGTAATGACAAATCGTTCTTCAGCACTGGAAAACCTGAGCAGTTCATCCACCAAAATTTGGTCAGGTTTGTGATACAGTAATATGAAATAACTATTCGTTTTCTCATTGTCAACAAAGGGACAGGCATTAAAAATCTGATCAAGTGCCTGGGGTGTTTTGAGGAGCACAGGAACTTCAAAATGAAATTCACTTTTAATGGCGTCCTGAATTTTAATTTTCAGTGCCTCGCTATCGTCTTCCATACATTGGAAACATACATTGCCACTTTGAATATAGGTCCTGACCTTTTGAAAACCCAGTGAAGACCATAGTTCTCGTAAGACTGACATGGGAATTTTTTTCTGTCCGCTTACATTTATACCCCGAAGCAATGCGATGTACGTATTCATTAGATATGTTATTCTGTATTCGAAATATGTCGTGCCGCAATATAAGCTCCGGTCCATGCGTTTTGAAAGTTGAATCCCCCCGTAACCGCATCTATATTGAGTACCTCCCCGGCAAAATAGAGGTTCTTATGCACTTTACTTTCAAACGTTTTGAAATTGATTTCCTTTAAATCAACACCCCCTGCAGTAACAAATTCCTCCTTAAAGGTACTCTTACCCTTAACCTGAAAAACGGCTTTGGTTAACTGCGCGGATAACCGTTCCAGTTGCGGTTTACTAGCATCGGCCCATATAACATGCGCCTTAATACCCGAAGCCAAAACCAACTGTTGCCATAAGCGTTTGGGAAGCCCGAACTGCGTAAATTTAATTACTTTTTTCTTTGCCATAGGGTACTTCAGTTCTTTTAAAACTTCCAAACAATCACCATAAGGGATTTTAATAAAATTTATTTGTATTTGAAATCTATAACCCCTTTCAGCCAACTCCAGCGCTCCAAATGCGGACAACTTTAAAATAGCAGGTGCACTGAATCCTTCATGGGTAATCAGTAATGGCCCCTGGGACTCCAAATGCGTACCTAAAACCTTTATGTCTACCTCTTTGGCCACTACTCCGGGGATATCCTTAATACGTTTGTCCGTAACATTAAACGTAAACAACGATGGCACAGGTGTAACGATGGCATGTCCCAGACCCTCCAATAGGTTCCAAACTTTAATACTACTCCCGGTAGCAATGAGAATCTTATTCGCATAAAAGCTACCGTTATTGGTATCCAAACACCAGATGTTATCCCTCTTTTTTATGGATTTAAGGACATGTTCATACTTAATGGTAATGCCGCATTTTTTTGCTTCATTTTTAAAGCAGTCGATAATGGTTTGGGAGGTATTGCTTGTTGGAAACATTCTGCCATCGTCTTCAATCTTTAAAGTAACCCCTCTTTCCTCAAACCAGGCCACGGTATCGCCGGTCATAAATTGATGAAAAGGTCCCAATAGCTCCTTCTCACCCCTTGGATAGTTTAAAACCAATTCTTGTGGAATGAATTCTGCATGCGTCACATTACATCGCCCACCTCCTGAAATCCTCACTTTTTTCAATCCCTCTTTAGTTCGCTCCAGGATTATTACCTTTAGTTCCGGATTAAATGTTGCTATATTTATGGCAGCAAAAAAGCCAGACGCTCCTCCTCCAACAATGACCACATCAGCTTGAATCATAATTGATCCGGATTATCTGAAATAATACCATCCACACCATAATTTATCATCCGTTCTATAGTCTCTTTATCATTCACGGTCCACGTAATGACCTTATAGCACAAAGCCTGGGCATACTTTACATTTTCGTAGGTTAGAAGTGCAAAATTAGGATGAATGGCCACAGCATGTATGGTTTCTGCAAACTCAATAGCTTCAACAACATTGGCTTTGGTAAGTACGCCTAACGGAATAGTCTTATCCCTTTTATAAAGGTCTTCCAACTCGTGGTGTTGAAAACTGGAGACTAAAAAATTGCTGTACTTCCACCCCTTTGTTTTTATGTAATATTGGATCGTCTCACAGGTTTTGGACGCCGTATTTTTCCCTTTCAATTCAATATTTACGACATGATTTTTTCCAACCAGGTCTAAAACCTCATCCAATGTCGGTATGCTATACTTACCATTGACCTTCAAAAGCTTCAATTCCTTTAAAGATCGTTTACTTATTGCCCCATGACCATCCGTCATCCTGTCCAAGGTAAAATCATGAAATACCACCAATTCTCCCGATTTGCATAAATGCACATCCACTTCCACACCATCGATACCAAACCTTAAGGCCTTTTCAATGGATTCTAATGTATTTTCTGCCACATAAGCCATGGCACCGCGATGTCCCATCTTTAAAAATGCTTTATTCATGTATTTGTTTTAGGCCGCATTAATCCTTCCTGAGCCACTGAAGCCACCAACTTACCCTCCCTTGAGAAAATATGCCCTCTTGCAAATCCTCGTGCGCCATGGGTGTTAGGTGATTCCATGGAAAACAACAGCCAATCTTCAAAATCGAAATCTCTAAAAAACCACATGGAATGGTCTAAACTCGCTGTTTGGGTGTTTCCCCAATGTGCGGTACTGGCATGCGGATTAAACGCTGAAACCAGAATATTATAATCCGAAATATACGTCAAAATCTGCTGTTTCGTTGGCAAATCCAGATGTTTTACATCGCCTTTTAATCGGAACCAAACATCATTAAACGGAGGTAAATCCTCCCGCTTCATGGGGTTTGCAATAACCGTAGGCTTAAAATCTATCGGACGTTTAATTTCAAAAAACGTCTTAATATTTTCGGGTAAAAAATTCTTGTATTTACGAAGAATATCGGTCCAGCTTAACAAATCTTCAGGTTGTTTTAAACCCGATTTCATTTCTATTTGATGGCTATATCCTTCTTCGCTCTTATGAAAGGAGGCTGCTAAAATAAATATAACCTTATCTTGTTGACTGGCCGTAACACGACGTACGGAGAAACTTCCGCCATCCCTTAAAACCGTAACTTTGTAATGAATTGGGATTTCCAAATCGCCACGTTCCAGGAAATAGGCATGTAGCGAATGTAACACTCTATTACGGGTCATGGTTCTGCAGGCAGCATTAACGGCCTGTGCCAATACCTGACCCCCAAAAACGTTAGGACTTCCAATCGTTTTACTGAACCCTACAAATTCATTTTCGGAAGTAGGATCTAAAACCAAAAGACTAAGTAAATCGTCAACCGATGTCATATTAGTGTTACTTTTAAACCCTAAAGCTATAAAAAACCCATATGGTATAGGTATATTTTGATAAATAGTTTTAAATTTTATATTAGCAACATTAAGCGCTGCATTTTATATTCTTGAGGTATGTCATTTCCATCTAAATATGTTCTTTTCATTATCCTAATGTTGTTATCATGCGATACTGGAAAATTAACCCTCATTGCTCGTTTAGACCATGCCCTGGACGAAGCTTCTGCCATAGAAACCGTTATTGGTTCCCCCTTGCTTTGGACCATTGAAGATGCCGGCAATAAAAACCATATCTACGGTATTGATTTAAAAGGGAACATTATTAAAAATATTGATGTACGCAATGCCAAAAATGAAGATTGGGAAGATTTAACCTCCGATCCTTTAGGCAATTTATATATTGGCGACTTTGGCAACAACAACAGGAAACGAAAGCACTTCACCATTTACAAGATATCCCATGTTAAGGACCTGGCACAAGAAACCCATGCCGAAACCATCCATTTTAAATTACCCAAAGGGATTGCATCTGAAGATTTTGAAGCGTTTTTTCTTTTGAACCAGAACTTTTACATTTTTAGCAAGGAAAACGAAAAGAGTCTTCTTTTAAAAGTTCCCAATACCCTTGGAACGCATATTGCCCAACTGGTAACCGATTTTAATTTAAAAGGCAAACATCATAAAATAACCTCCGCCGCAGTAAGTAGAAATGGCAAGACCATTGTGTTACTTAATCATGATAAACTTTGGCGGCTGACCGACTTTAACACCGACAATTTTTTTGATGGAACCATTGAAGTGCTTCCCTTTGATCATAGTTCTCAAAAAGAAGGCATTTGCTTTAAGGATGACCGCACCGTCTATATTACCGATGAATTAAATCACAGTGAAGGCGGCCGCCTTTATACTTTTGAATTACATTAAAAACTCAAACCTAACCCAAAGGAAAAGCGTAAACCTTCAACACTATTAAAGAAGTTAAACGTACCGGCCAAGGTTTCGGCAGCAGTGACCCAAAATCCACCTCCGTAATCGTTATGCCATTTATCGGAAAAATCATCCTTTAACCACACTCTACCAACATCAAATCCGCCAAAAACACCTATCTGTAATGGCAATATATTTGTTTTAAAGGACGGGAAACTATATCTTAAATCAGCACTTCCCACGAATGCGTTTTTACCGGTAAAACGTTCGGTCCTATATCCGCGCAAACCTGTCCTTCCCCCAATATTCGCCGCTTGATAAAAAATTAAATCGTCTCCCACTCGTATTTGGGTCCTGGCATCTGTTTTTAAAACTAACTTCCCATTCTTGGTTAATGCATTATAGAACCCCAAATTAGAATTTAAATATCCAAAGGTGGCTTTTGTATCCTTAAATTCTGTTTTTGCTCCCAGGTTTAGGGAAAAGGTCATGCCGCGCGTCGGGTTGATGTCATTATCAAAACTCGCATACTTATATTCGGCCTCAAGGCCTCCAAAAAAACGCCGTTTATAGAAATCAGAATTACTGACAGGCATAAAATCAGTGATGAATCGATTATCGGTATTTTCAATTTCAATGCCTTCCACAATGGTATTAAATCCAAAATTGCTTCCAAAACTTCCCTTTTTAAGGATCCCAACTTTCAGGGCATATATCCCCAACCTAACACGATTGTAGTCCAAATCCAAATCGTCATCATAATTTATGGTTTCATTGCCGTAGCCAAAGAAATTATTGGTGAAATTTTCAGAGGTAAAGGTGCCTCCAACAGTTAAATTCCAGGTATTGAAAATATTGGCAAACTCACCATTGTAGTTCAGGGAAAACCCCTTGGTTGCAAAAAAATACCCCCCTTTGATACGATGTTGTTGCGTGAAAGGATTACGCTGAAAACCGCTTATGGTTCTAACAAATGACATTCCCAGTAAAAACCCGTCATCCGGGTTAAACCCGATGGTTGGCGCAATCACATTGGCGCGAACAATATGTTTATTAAAATCGAATAAATTAAGATTGTACACATCGGTTAACTTTATATGCGCTCCTTTGTTTTCTTTAACTGTATTGGTTTTACTTTTATGGTCGTAAATCTTTATTCGTCTTCCATTGTTCATGATATAGGTATCATTGCCTTGTCCGCCAATAAGGCGTGTAAAGATTAAATTACTTCCTTTTCCGGAAGCCTCAAAAACATCTTTATCATCCAATCCATAAATCCAGATTTCTTTGGTCTCATCTCTATTAAACAAGCGATCTACCATGATTTCCCCTTTTTCGCCTCCAATAATTCTTGATATAATAATCCTTGTTTTATTATCGCCTTCCCTTAAAACCTCTATATAGTCATCCTTATCCGTTCCGGTTAAAATGACCAACTCACTTAAATACTTGTAATACCGCTTGGCGATATCCAATAAATTGGTCCTACGCCCTTTTAACTTTTTCATTATATCGGCCAGGGTTGCATCCTGTACTTCCTTAGGCACTTTTTGAAACGCCATTTCAATAACCTCATCGGTAATCTTGTCCTGCAGAAATTTTGCTTGTTCTATCCACATCTCCTCACCGGCTTGCTGTGCGAGTATCCGATCTAAACGGATCCCGGCTGCATTCATCCATTCCAGGTGATCCAATGTCTCATCATATACTTGCAATTGTTGTGTTGCGCCAGACATATTCCGTAACACGTCAAGTAGGGCGCCATCAAAATTCGAAAATACCTGGTCACGGTCCCGGGGTATGGGACGATAATATTGGTCTCCATTATCCTGATTGAACTGTGCCCACCGCCATTGGTCTTGATGCCTATCCCAATCGCCTAGAAGCATATCAAAAAGGCGGGCCCTGACAAAAGCCTTTTCATCAATTTTATACTTTTCATCTTTACGGATTTTAGCAATAATATCGTGTGTGCTCTCAATATCATCGGCATAACCAAAATGACCTTCATCGGTATAATGATCTTCAGGGCGCTCTTCAATCATATATAATTCCCCTCCATATTCATCATTATATTTACCCAAATGTTTATGCTTTGGAATGTAGTAGATATGCGGGTTGGTGTGGTATATTTCGGCTGCATCAGACAAATCGGGAACAACAGTAAACGCATAGGGATGTGCTGCTGTATAAAAATCCAGAATGAGATTTTCAACCGCGGTCTTTTCAAATTCATCCTGAATATATTTATCCTGAAACAAGACGGTTTGCAGGTATTGTGTGGCACTTTTGCGAAGTGCTCGCATATTCAATTCTTTTCCGTCTTTTGTCTTTAATCTCAGGGATCTGGTTTGATGCCCACCGCCTTTTCGAACGACTTCCAATCCCCCGTATAAGGTATCCAAAGTAGCGACTTTAGCTTTTATTTTCGTACTGTAAACATCACGGTAATGATTCCCCCAAACCGACTCAAAAAAACCGGAGACATCGGTTTCTTCCTTCGCGTATATCGACACCTCTACCTCCTGTGGAAAGGTTTCCGGAAGATGGGACACATCAAACGTGTCCTCCGGGGGAAATATCTCCTTTGAAAACAATAATTGTGGTGTACCTGCCATGGCATCATAAAATCTTACCCAGCTACTGCCATCCTTAAAAATGCTAAGCTCAGCAAATCCTTGCTTTCCGGAAGCAAAATACCCATTCTTACCCAGAGCTACTTCAGATTCTTTGGATCCCGCCCCTGAAACAATTTGTTTAACCTTTTCATTTTCTATATACTGCAAGGTATGCTCATGTCCGGAAACAAATACGACATTGTTGGCATCGTGGGTTATGGTTTCCAAACGACTCATCAGTTCGTTATAACGTTCATTATACCGATCTTGAATAGAAACGCCACCCTGTGTTCTTAATTGGGTTACCAATGACGCCAGACCCGGCAAAGGAATTTTTTTTTGGGTAGGATACAGTTGCTTGGATAAGGGGTATTTTCCACCATGTATGCCATTCGTATACATGGGATGGTGCATGGCAAAAACCGTAGTTTTATTCTGAGCCTTCTTAATTTCTCCCTCTATCTCCTCAAAAAAACGCTCCCTTGTTTTTATTTCGCAGTCATCATTAATGGTAGGGTTATGATTCCAATTTTCCAAATACCACTGGGTGTCGATAATAATAAGCTGAATGGTCTCGCTAACATCGATACTCTCCAGGGGACAACCATTTTCCGGTAAAAACGTATTCTTGCCCAAGGCATTCTCAATATATTTTTCTTGGCGCTTTAACCCCTTTAATCCATTAGCATACCAGTCGTGGTTTCCCGGTATAAAAATGACTTTACCTTTAAAAGGGCTTATTGATTTTATTTGGGCGTTTAAACTGTTTTCGGCATCCCCCCTGTTTTTATGTTCCTTATTTGGTAATCCTGCAGGATAGATATTATCTCCTAAAAAAAGAACATAGTCCTTATTGGAGGCCTTATTCTTTACATGACTATTAAAGGCCTTTAATGCCAGGGACATGTTACCCCCGGAAGACAAACCGGCATCACCTATAAGATAAAAGGTTTTATCGATAGCCTTGGCGGGGAAATCATCTTTTTGGAAATTGGGATTCGCATACTTTGGTTTGTAAGTGGCACATGCACTTAAAAACAATGCAAGCAATACTATCCCTTTATAGTTCACACTATTCATCAAGTTGGCTAATTGGTATTATAAATATAAGGTTAATATTTTATATGATGACCAATATTGATTTCCAAAATTCGTTATACAGCCGGTTTTCCTAAAGATGCATTTTCCGAAAACCTATTGAGCACTATTAATAATTTGGGATGAATGTATCTTTCACAAAAGGGTTTATTCGGATTTTGATAATAGTAATCTAATACCGATGCTCTGGAAGATTTAAAGCGTTTAAATGTCAGCACCTTAGTTACCAACGGCTTATCAAAATCGCTTTGTATTTGATGGATTACGTTTTCAGCCTTGGAAGCTTGTTCCATTGAAAAGGCATAAACTGCCGAACGATATTTAGCTCTCATGCTATGATTACTCGTACTGTTATGGGTGTAAAGGTGTACTTCTATAATCCGTTTTAATGAAATCATATTAGGGTTAAAATGCACTATTACGGCTTCGGAAAACGACTCCTGCTCCACGGATGACACAAAGCCCTGATCCACTTTTACAACCCCTTTTAAAGATTTAAATATGGCTTCCGTACACCAATGACAGCCTCCTCCCACAGCTAATTTACACGTCATATGATAGTGTTATCGTTTTAGTTTGTCGTTATGGTTTTTTCTGAATTTAGCCAACTTTGGTGAAATAACGAAACTACAATAGCCTTGTGCTTGATTATTTCTATAATAATTTTGATGGTAGGCTTCGGCTTCGTAAAAAATGGTCAAAGGTGCAATTTCTGTAACCACAGGATCATCATAAAGCGCCGAAACCTTTTCAATGACCTTGTGAGCTACTTGTTTTTGGGTCTCATCATGATAAAAAATAATGGATCGGTATTGCGTCCCTTTATCAGCTCCCTGACGGTTCAAAGTGGTTGGGTCATGGGTCGTCATAAAAATGGTTAAAAGGTCTTCATAAGAAATGACGTTCTCATTAAAAGTAATTTGTACCACTTCGGCATGTCCGGTTAACCCGGAACATATCTCTCTATACGTTGGATGTCCCGGCACAGTGCCTCCGGAATAACCCGAAACCACGTTTTCAACTCCCCTAATTTCTTGAAAAATGGCCTCGGTACACCAAAAACATCCCCCTCCTAAAGTCGCTTTTTGTAAACTATGAGTCATTGGAACTGTCTTTTTCTAAGCGTATCGATACTGAATTCACACAATACCGTAATCCACTTGGTTCTGGTCCATCCGGAAAAACATGTCCCAAGTGGGCGTCACAGGTATTGCACATGATCTCAACCCGTAACATCCCGTAAGAGGTATCTTTTTCATATTTAACTGCATTTTGCTTTATGGGCTGGGTAAAACTGGGCCACCCTGTCCCGGAACTAAACTTTATAGTCGAATCAAAGAGCGGTGTATCACAACACACACAGTTGTATTTACCTGCCTCGAAAGTACTGCAGAGTGCACCGCTATGGGCCCTTTCCGTCCCTTTTTCCCTCGTTATTCTAAATTGTTCCGGGGTTAAAAGCTTTTGCCATGCTGCATTTGTTTTTTGAATTCTATTTTCAGGTTCTGGATTACCATTAACGGTATAATTCATAACATCTTTCCAAGTTAACATACGTGTTCTTTTTAATAATTATTCAAATAAATATGGTCATTATCTATGGGTAAAAAAACTTTCACATAAAACATCTTAATATATTCAAATTTTAGTAATTTGTGAACATAAATCTATCTTCCTTATGTCGAAATTAATTGAAAAAACTGAAAAATTTGTTTTTGATTTGTTTAAAAATGAATTAGATCAAACTTTCATATACCACAATTACACCCATACTGAGCGTGTTTTAAGAAGTCTAAGAGAAATTATTGAGAATACAAAAATTAATGCTGAGGATGCTGAAATTCTTGAGTTGGCTGCACTTTTACATGATACGGGTTATACCAGATCAAAGGAAAACCACGAGGAAGAGAGTGTAAAGATTGCCACTGCTTTTTTGAAGGACCAGAACGTGGATGATCAGACCATAGAATCTGTTAACGAATGCATCATGGCAACTAAATTTGATGTTTCTCCAAGCACAGAACTTGGTAAAATTATTCGTGATGCTGACGCTTCTCATTTTGGAAAATCATACTTTACGGAGGCTAGTGATTTTTTAAGGAAAGAACTGGAAATTCAAGGTATCGCCACGTATTCTCCAAACGAATGGTTGGATAATAACATTGATGTGTTAACTCAAAAACATGAATTTTATACGGATTATGCTCTAAAAAACTGGCAGCCGATAAAGGAGAAAAACTTAGCTAAACTCATTAAAAGCAAGAAAAAAAGAAAAAATAAAAATAAAACCGAGGAGTTAAAAGCCAGGTATAAGGCACAGTATAAAAACGAAAGTCCTGAAAGGGGTATACAAACATTTTACCGTGTTGCACTAAGAAATCATATAAAACTTAGTGATATTGCAGATACCAAAGCCAATATTTTACTTTCTGTAAACGCCATTATTATATCGTTGGTTTTAGCCAATTTAATTTCAAAACTGGATAATAATGCCTATTTGGTATATCCGACTGCTATATTTACGGTGTCTTGTGTGATATCCATGATTCTGTCTATTATAGCAACAAGACCAAATATCACCAGTGGTGAGTTCACGAAAGAGGATGTTGCCAACAAAAATGTAAATCTTACTTTTTTTGGCAATTTTCATAAAATGAAATTGGAGGAATTCGAATGGGCTATCAGCGAACTCTTAAAAGATAAAGATTACGTTTATAAATCACTGACCAAGGATCTTTATTTTTTGGGTAAAGTATTGGAGCGGAAATATAGAATCCTTAGGCTGACCTATACCATTTTTATGATAGGCATGATCATTTCCGTTCTTGCCTTTGGCTGGGCATTAAAAACGAATGAAACAGCACTTGAGCGTGTATTACCCACAGAAGATACGATAGGACATAAGGTGAAACACCGTAATGTGCTCCAGGCCAAAACGACGGATTATGCTTTAATTTCCTTTATTAAATCGTCGTAAGTATAAAAGGTGTTTTGATCGCCTTCTTTTTTCTGGTAAATAAGACTTACTCTAATCGCCTTTAACCCCGTAACCCCTTGAAGATCTTGAAGTTCCAGGATTTCAACGTCATCCGCAAATTGGTTTTTAGACTGCATGAAACGCACATATTTCAAATACTCTGTTTCATCTTCTTTCTGAGAATAAATGATGCTCATTTTACCTTTGGTAGTCACCCGTTCTTCAGTCCCTTTTATATAGGCTTTATCCACTCTCTTTTTAACTACTTCATATCTCGCATTGTACGTTCCATCCACATCAAACTGTTTCTCATCCATTCTAAACCTAATAGATAGTGGCTGGTTAAAAACCAGAATCATGGAAGCCACATCCAAACCAATTGGATATTCGTGTTGGTTTTGGTAAAAATCATTTTCCATTTCGTACATGACCTGTAATTGCCATAACCTCAAATTATACAGATAAATTGGATTAAAGCTTTCTTCCTTGGTAATGGCTTCACCGATGTACATATTATGTTCCACACCATCGGTTTTAAAACGTTCGAAAAAATGGGGGTACATGCGTTGCGCATCGGATTGTCTTTCGTCAATTAGAGCTGACATATTCTTATTGATCAGTGCAATGGTGTCGTCATATTTTTTACGATAATGATAAACAACGCCCAAATTACTATCTATCCGACTAAAATATTCTTCGATTTCTGCCCTGGCAAAATCCTTTTTTTCCAAAAAGAACTGAAATAAAGGCTCTATATCCTGTTTAAAGAAAACCGTTAATTCCTGCTCGGTATCAACCTTAAAATTAGTACTAATCTCCGTATTGTAAGATTCAATTTGAAACTTCAATTGCTCATAAATGGGCAATTGTTCTTCCTGGGGCAACTTATCCAATGCATTAATCACCAGCGAAAGCTGTAAGGCTAAATCCTTTTGAGTTGCCTTGTTTCTCACATTAGAGGATCCCTTAACGTCAATTTGTCCGTATAAAGGATAGACATTATCGAAAACTATTTCACTAAATGAGGGTTTCAAGCCCTTATTTTTTTGGAATTCAATTAAAAATTGTTTTGCTGCCTTTTTAAATTTCCATGATACGCTGGGATGTATGGAAGTACACTCCTGTTGTATGATAGCCTCAATTAAGTTTTGTTCTTCATAGACGGAACGCTCGACTGCCGACACGATAAACGGCATAACATCAACCAGTTTGTTCGCATTAATGCTGTTTAGCTCATAAGGCTTATAGGAGACAATTTCCATTATTCCCATAAGACCGTCATCATTGGCAACCGGAGCAAAAATAGCACTTTTAATACCTTGTTGTTGTAAGGCTGCTATTTGAGGGATTTTATCCTTATACACCTTATATTTCTTATCGACGTCCGATATGGAGATGTAACTGTTTTGTTTTAAAATCTTATGGTATGACCATTCACATAAACAGTCCTCACAGCTTTTACTATCGGCATTATTAATTAAGAAGCTATTGGCTCCAACACCGTACACCCGCTCGAAGGTATTCTCTTCACGGTTAAAACTGGAAAAGCCAACTTTGATCCCCTTAATGCCCAATAGGGAACTGAAAATATCATGAAACCCTTCCACAAAGCTTTCATCCATACAGGTTTCATCAATAATAAGACTGGACTTGATATTGGAGATGGATTGATCATCGGTGACATCGAAAATATTTGAAATAACAAATCCTTTGAACACGTAACTATGGGGAGGAAACTTTTCTTTCCATAGCTCAATATTATCAAAATTATCCAATAAATCCTCGAAATCCTGTCGTGTTATGTTCCTGGCCTTATCCGTGGGTATTATTTCACAAAAATCAGCATTATATAAAATCTTATAATACCTAAGGATACCATTTGCATCAGGTATCTCATAATAAAACGGTCTTCTAAAATTGAGATCATAACCATAACAGAAATTCAATATTATGGTACAGGCAACGATGTAAATATCATCCTGCGGCATATTTTTAATATGCACTTGAAAATCATTCCCGGCTGTTTTAATGATATTTTTAAAACGTTCTGAAGCATTAAAAATTAAATCATGAAATGGCAATGAAGCCGTTTTGATTTCATTTTTTGTTAACAGGGGACTGAAGGTATCCTGCAAAATGGCCCGTATTTCCTTTTCCCTGGTCTTAAGCAGAGATAAATCACTAAATCCCTCTCTTAATTCCGGATAAGTATCGGCTATTTTTAAAATTTCATTTGCCTTAGAAGCAATGCTATAATCATCACTTGCAGACAAGGCTTCGTATTGCTTTAAAAGTTTATTGAAGCTCAGTTGCAGCTGAAGTGGCGAATTTATGTTATCGTTGATATCCAATATATTACCCATGATTTATCACAAAGATACTAATAAAAGTGTTTGTCGTATGCATTATGACGACCTAACACCCTCAAGGTTACATAGTATCCCCTGAAATACACCTGTTTTATATCTTCAAAACAAGGGATGCATGAAAAGTTTGTAGATTAATTTCAAGGGAGTACTCTATATTTCTAATACTGTTGTTTAGCAACATATCGCAGTTATTAGTCTAAAATAATTAGCTAAAAGCATTAAAATAAAGATATTAGTACATGGTTAAAAATTACACGCGTATAATTCTGGTTTTAATACTATTTTATTCCTGTAAAACGGATGATAAAACTCCTAAAAAATCCATTACTGGAACCCATAGAATAGCCTATGTAGACCCCTTTATTGGAACAGGCGGTCATGGTCATACTTACCCTGGAGCCACTGTGCCTTTTGGTATGCTACAGGTTACACCGATTAACGGTATAAGTGAATGGGACTGGTGTTCAGGATATCATTATTCCGATTCCATCGCCGTTGGTTTTAGTCATTTGGCGTTGAGCGGTACCGGTATCGGGGATCTCGCCGACATCCTATTTATGCCCATCAACAAAAAAGTGGACTTATCAATAACTCCTGTTTCAAGAGATTCTATACCTTACAAGTCCAAATACGATCATCAAAATGAAACGGCATCTCCCGGGTATTATCAAGTATTTCTTGAGGAACCGAATGTTCAGGTAGAATTAACAACATCTCAACGTACAGCGTATCATAAATACACATTCAATCAAAATGACCCACAATCTGTAATTATAGATTTGGGCTTCGCCATTAACTGGGATAAAGTCACCCATTCTTCAATTGCGATAGAGGATAACTACACGGTAAGTGGTTATCGTTTCAGTAAGGGCTGGGCTAAAAATCAAAAGGTATTCTTTGTGGCCAAATTTTCCAAACCCATTAATGAACATCACCTATTTCGGGATGGCACCCTAATAGACCAAAAGGCTTCTGAAGGTGAAAAAATAGCCACTCAACTGTTTTTTGACATCAACGACAGTTCTGAATTAATGGCGAAGGTAGCACTATCTTCGGTGAGTGTTGACAATGCAAGGTTGAATCTTGATCCGGGCGGTTTTAATTTCAAAGAAGTAAGATCTCATGCCGAACAAACCTGGAATGATGCCTTATCAAAAATAACGGTTGAAACTTCGGTCGATTCCCTAAAGACCCTATTTTACACGGCGATGTACCATGCTCAGGTAGCACCGGTAACTTTTAGTGATAAAAATGGTCAGTTTAGAAAAGAAGATGACCATATTGAGACCGCCAGTGAATACACTGCTTACTCTACCCTATCCCTTTGGGACACGTTTAGGGCCGAGCACCCCTTGCTTACCCTGATCGCTCCGGAAAGGGTTTCAGACATTATCCATTCGATGTTAGCCTATTTTGAGACCAGAAATACGCTTCCGGTGTGGACGCTTTATGCCAATGAAACCAATACCATGACGGGTTATCATTCCATTCCTGTCATAGCTGAAGCTTATTTAAAAGGGATCACAGGTTTTGATGCCGAAAAGGCTTACCAGGCCATGAAAACCACCATGATGCAGGACGACCGCGGATTAAAATACTATAAAAAATATGGTTACATTCCCTATAACCTGCTCGATGAATCGGTAACCATTACCTTAGAATTTGCCTATGATGATTGGTGTATAGCTCAAATGGCTAAGGCTTTGGGAAAAGATGAGGATTATGCATTTTTCTTAAATCGCTCCAAGGCTTACCAATACTTATTCGATAGTCAGACCGGATTTATGCGAGGCAAATCTGATGATGGCCAGTCGTGGAACGAGCCTTTCGACCCAAAATATTCCAACCATAGGGAACAAACCGATTACACCGAGGGTAATGCCTGGCAACACAGCTGGTTTGTTCCTCACAATGTTAAAGAATTAGCGGAATTACATGGTGGTAATGCTACTTTTACAAAACGATTGGAACAACTTTTTACAGAAAGTTCCGAAATAACAGGCAGTAATATTTCAGCAGATATTTCCGGTCTTATTGGTCAGTATGCCCATGGCAATGAACCTAGCCATCACATTGCTTATATGTTTAACCAGGCCGGTAAACCGTGGCGCACCCAATATTGGGTAAGACATATTTTGGATACGCAATACAATACAACTCCGAATGGCTTAAGTGGTAATGAGGACTGTGGTCAAATGAGTGCCTGGTATGCTTTGAGTTCAATTGGCCTATACCCTATGAACCCGGCCTCGACAAAATATGAAATTGGCAGCCCCATTTTCGATAAAGCTGCGATAAAAATTTCGGAGGATAAAACATTTACTATTGAAGCTGAGCATGTTTCGGATAAAAACATCTATATTCAATCGGCTACTTTAAATGGTGAACCCTTTAACCACACCTCCATTTCCCATAACCAAATCTTGCAAGGTGGAACTTTACATTTTATTATGGGAGACCACCCTAATACTAACTGGGGGGTTAATCAATGATGTTCGATTATCATAACCATATAGTAAGGATTTAAAGCGTGAAAAAACAGATTTATATGCTTATCAACTATTAAATCACTAACCAAAAACGATGAATGTAATTGATGTTGTAATTATTACCCTGTACATAACCCTAACTTTAGGTGTTGGAATTTGGATCTCCAAAAAAGCCTCTAAAGGTTTGGATTCCTATTTTTTAGGGGGTAATAGCATAAAATGGTACTATTTGGGGTTAAGCAATGGCTCAGGCATGTTTGATGTTTCCGGAACGGCGTGGATGGTTGGTATTCTCTTTCTTTATGGGGCCAAGAGTTTCATGTTTATGTGGATTTGGCCGATTTGGAACCAAATCTTTATTATGGTATTCCTTGCTGCCTGGATACGCAGATCGAATATTATGACGGGATCAGAGTGGATTCTCACACGTTTTGGAGATGACAAGCCGGGCAGGGCATCTCACCTCATCGTCGCTATTTTTGCCATTATAGCATCGATTGGATTTATAGCTTATTTTTTTGAAGGTGTTGGGAAGTTCATGACCATCATCTTGCCCTGGGATTTAACCCTTTCCCTAGGCCAAAGTATTTGGCTGACTTCAGAACAGAGTTATGCCTTAATCATTATTTTCTTAACCACTATATATACCATTAAGGGTGGCATGTTCTCGGTTGTTGCCACCGAAGTTTTACAATATGTAATCATGGTACTGGCAGGTGTTTTGGTTGCTGTTTATGCTTTTGTTACGATTTCGGATGCACAGATATATGCCATTATCCCGGAAGAATGGAATTCCATTTTCTTTGGTTGGGAACTGGAGGGCTTTTGGGACGGTAAACTCCAATCATTTAACGATCTCATCGATTCTCAAGGGTATAAAATGTTTGGTGCTTTTATAGGTATGTCCTTGTTCAAGGGAATTTTTGCAAGCATAGCCGGACCAACTCCCAGCTATGACATGCAGCGTATCTTATCCACCAGGTCCGTAAAAGAGGCGGCATACATGAGTGGATTTACCAATCTTGTCCTCTTCATTCCGCGTTATCTGTTAATAGGTGGTATTGTAGTTATTGGTTTGGTGTTTTTAACGCCTGAACTCAGTAACTTATCCGGAATTACTTCCAACGATTTAGAAATCATCCTACCTAAAGTCATCAATTTTCATGTCCCTGTAGGCGTTAAGGGTTTACTCCTGGCAGGCTTGTTGGCCGCATTCATGTCTACCTTTTCAGCCTTTGTTAATTCCGGTCCGGCCTACATTGTGAACGATATTTATAAAAAATATTTCAAACCTGAAGCTTCACCAAAGCACTATGTCAAAGCCAGTCATTTAGCCTCCTTTGCCATAGTCATTATTGGTGTTATCATGGGCTTTTTTGCAGAATCCATAAATTCCTTAACTTTATGGATTACCAGTGCTTTATACGGGGGTTATGTTGCTGCGAATTTTTTAAAATGGGTATGGTGGCGCTTCAATGGATGGGGTTATTTTTGGGGAATGTTAGCCGGATTAATTATTGCAACCTTGCAATTTTTATTAGATCAGAATAAATCGAATTTCGAAATGGGTTCCTGGCTTTACGATTTAGCTCAAATTCCTGCCATATATGTATTCCCTATACTGTTTTTTGTATCGCTGTTAGGCTCCTTTTTAGGTACTTGGTTGACACCGGCAACAAATATGGAAACCCTAAAAAGTTTCTATAGCAACGTAAGACCTTGGGGCTGGTGGGACCCTGTTTATAAAATTCTGAAAATTGAAGATGACAGCTTTAAGAAAAATACTGGTTTTACAAGTGACATGCTTAACTGTGCCATTGGTATTGTTTGGCAATCCAGTATGATATTACTGCCCATATATTTTATGGTCAGGGATTACCCTAAAGCTTTATGGACCTTATTCGTATTCGCTATAACTTCAATTATTTTAAAGTTCACCTGGTTAGATAAAGTAAAAACATATAAAAATTAAAATGCAAAACAGAACGTTCCCATGGCAAGACAAACCCAAAGGTTGTCGAGAGGTTTTATGGCGATATACCGAAAATCCCATAATCAATAGGTATGACATCCCCTCTTCCAATAGCATATTCAACAGTGCGGTGGTTCCATTTGGAGAGGGCTATGCAGGGGTATTTCGATGCGATAACAAAGCCGTTCAAATGAATATTTTTGCGGGTTTCAGCAAAGATGCCATACATTGGGACATCCATCATGAACCCATTAAAATGCAGGCAGGAAATACAAGTATGATTGAATCCGATTATAAATACGATCCCCGAGTGGTATTTTTAGAAGATCGCTATTGGATTACCTGGTGCAATGGCTATCATGGCCCTACTATTGGTATTGGATACACTTTTGATTTCAAAGAATTTTTTCAATGTGAAAATGCATTTTTACCATTTAATAGAAACGGGGTTTTATTTCCAAAAAAAATCAATGGGAAATACGCCATGCTCAGCCGTCCCAGTGATAATGGACATACGCCATTTGGCGATATTTATGTTAGTTATAGTCCCGACATGAAATACTGGGGCGAGCATCGTTGTGTTATGAAAACAGCTGCGTTTGAAGACAGCGCATGGCAATGTACTAAAATAGGTGCAGGGCCTGTTCCCATTTTAACGGATGATGGTTGGCTCCTGTTCTATCACGGTGTTATTAAAACGTGCAACGGATTTCGTTATGCCATGGGAGCAGCAATATTGGATGAAAATGAACCTGATCGGGTGAAATACAGGACGCAACCCTATTTATTAGGTCCCGCTGAAGATTATGAAATGGCCGGGGATGTGCCCAATGTTGTCTTTCCATGTGCCGCCTTGCATGATAGCACTGAAGACAAATTAGCCATCTACTATGGAGCTGCCGATACGGTTGTTGCCTTGGCTTTTGGAAAATTATCGGAGGTGGTTCAATTTACCAAAGAGAATAGCTTATAACTCATAATTATGAATTTCAGATTTAACTTTTTAAGTATCATTTTAATAGGCACTGCAGTTATGGGTTGTGCGCAATCCAAAATGGAAATTGTCCCACAAACCTATGTTGCGGTAAAAACCTCGGAAACCATTGAGATTGACGGAATAGCAAAGGAAGACGCCTGGAAGAAAGCCGAATGGACCAACGATTTTATAGATATAGAAGGAGATAAAACCCCTACTTACCAAACCCGTGTAAAAATGTTATGGGATGAGAACTATTTTTACATTTTTGCCGATATTAAAGAACCTCATGTTTGGGGCACACTCAAACAGCGCGATACCATTATTTTTTACAACAATGACTTCGAGATTTTTATAGATCCGGATGGCGATACCCACAATTATTATGAACTGGAAATTAATGCCCTTAATACGGTATGGGATCTATTTCTTGGAAAGCCTTACAGGGAAATCAATAATGCGGTGTTAAACGATTGGAATTGTACGGGATTAAAATCGGCGGTACATGTTAAGGGGACCTTGAACAATTCGAAAGATACAGATGAAGGCTGGACCATGGAAATGGCGATACCGTTTAAGGCCTTAAGGATGGGGTTTAACCAAAACAATGTTCCAAAAGACCAATTTTGGCGGGTTAATTTTTCAAGGGTCAATTGGAATTTCGAATTAAACCGGGGTACTTACTCGCGTAAAAAAGACCATACCGGTAAATTTTTACCTGAGTATAATTGGGTGTGGTCACCTACCGGGGTTATCAATATGCATGTTCCGGAGCTTTGGGGCTATGTGTATTTTTCATCAAAGGACATTGGACAGGAAGATACCTTTGTCATTCCCAACGACGAAAAGGTTAAATGGGAATTATATAAACTATATCGCGCTCAAAAAGCATATTATGAGATACACGATAATTGGGCAACCTCCGTGGACCTCATTGCTAAAACTCCAATACTAATAGACGGTAAAACCATCAGTCCAAACCTTGAAAATTATCATTTGGGATGGACCATTTCGGTGAAAAGTCCTTTTTCGGATAAGGTGTTATTCATTAAAGAAGATGGTAAATTTATAGAACAATAACTTAAACTCATTCAACAATGTTACGATCAACCCTTTTTGCATGTTTACTTTTTCTAGTCGCCTGCAATCAAAAAGACACTGAAAAACAGGATATCCCCCAACAAGATTCCGCTCTTGCTGAGTCTAATTTTGATTTTGGAACATGGATTACCTCCAACCCTAATACATCCAATGAGGATTACGTTAAAGAATTCAAGCGTTATAAATCCGGGGGTATTGATGAAGTTCTAATTAATACGGGAACCGACCCCAAAGAATTGGAGCGCTTGGTCCCCCTGGCAAAAGCAGAAGGCTTGCAAGTTCACGCCTGGATTATGGCCATGAATCGTCCCGGAGATTCTATTGCCTTGCAGCACCCGGACTGGTATGTCGTTAGCAGAGATGGAAAGTCCTGTTTCGATACACGTCCGTATGTGGATTACTACCAGTGGTTGTGTCCTACAAGAGAAGCCTCTCGAAATCATGTACTTGGCTTGGTGGAAGGATTGGCCAAAGTTGAGGGTATTGAAAGTGTTCATCTGGATTATATTCGATTTCCCGATATTTTCTTACCGATAGGATTATTACCTAAATACAACCTGGTACAAGATGAAGAACTGGCCGAATTTGATTTTTGCTATTGTGACGAATGCATCAATGCCTTTGAAAAAATGCATCATAAAAATCCTAGAGACATTGAAAACACCGCTATTGATATGGAGTGGAAGAACTTTAGGTTAAACGCCATAAAATCGGTGGTCGATGACGCTTACAAAATTGTTCACCGATACAATAAAAGACTGACAGCGGCGGTGTTCCCATATCCTGAAATGGCAGACCATATGGTGCGCCAACGATGGGATAAATGGGATATAGATGAAGTTTACCCCATGATTTATCATGGGTTCTATAATGAAGAAATAGACTGGATTGGTTACGCTACCAAACAAGGTGTAACCGACATAGAATCTGAAAACATCGCTTTAAATACAGGTGTTTACTTACCCCCTTTTAATTCGGCTGAAGAACTAAAACAGGCCATTGTCTTAGCTAAGGAAAATGGAGCAATAGGCATTACTTTTTTTGATGGAAACGGGTTGACAGATGCGTATCTTCAGGCCATAAAAGAGGTGAAGGCGACCTTGAAATAGTAAAAAACAGGTTGCCGTTTGGGATGACATATTAAGACCTCGTCCTTAATTACGGTACAACAGGTCTCTAAAAGAATCATAAAATTGCAAAAACACGGTTTCATTTTAATCCTTTTGATGGCACAACTGTTTAGTTGTACCCAGAAAACCTATATAGCTCAGGAAAAATTAACCACATTTGTTAACCCTTTTGTTGGAACCGATGGCCCGGGAAACACCTATCCGGGAGCAACTGTTCCTTTTGGTATGGTACAACTGAGTCCGGATATAGGCATCCCGGGATGGGATAGAATTGCAGGCTATTACTATCAAGATTCAATACTATCCGGGTTTTCCCATATGCATTTAACAGGTACGGGTGCAGGTGATTTATACGATATTTTGGTGATGCCTACCAATAGTCGTTTTTCAAAACGCATCGCAGCGAATAATTTTAAACCGTTCTCTTCCTTTTCACATGAGAAAGAAAAGGCATCTCCCGGGTATTACAGCGTGGAACTCCTGGATTATGACATACAGGTGGAGCTAACCTCAACAGCTAGAACAGGCATTCATAAATACACTTTTCCCAAAGATTCCCTATCTCAAATCCACATCGATTTAGGATATGCTCTCAATTGGGATGCCCCGGTGGACACCTATTTAAAGGTGGTAAACCAGACCACAATTGAAGGCTACCGTAAATCGACGGGATGGGCCAGAGACCAAAGGGTCTATTTCAAAATAGCGTTGTCAAAACCCTTTAACAACTATCAACTTTTTCAGAATGATACTTTGGTAATGCATTCAGCAAAAGGTAAAAACACGCGAATAATACTAAATTACAACACCTCGGAAGGTGAAACCATCGTTTTAAAAACAGGACTATCTACTGCAAATCTAGACGGAGCTCGAAAATCTATTGCCTTAGAAGCACCCCATTTCGATTTTGAATCTTATAAATCGGAGGCCAATAGCCTATGGGAAAAGGCGCTTCAAAAAATAAAAATAGAAACCACGGACCGCAACAAAAAATCTATTTTTTATACCATGTTGTATCAATCCATGTTGGCGCCAACCCTTTTAAGTGACTTAAATAATAAGTATAAAGGGGCCAATGATACTATAATGAAAGCTCATCAATTTAACCGATACGACACCTTTTCACTTTGGGATACATACAGAGCAGCTCATCCATTATATACCATATTACACCCTAATATAGTATCCGACATGATCAAATCCATGTTGGCCCACTACAATGAAACGGGATTGCTGCCGGTTTGGTCCCTGCAAGGAAACGAAACCAATATGATGATTGGTTACCATGCGGTCCCTGTGATTGTTGATGCGTATTTTAAAGGAATCGAATTTAATTACGATTTGGCCTTTGAAGCTTGTAAAGCCAGTGCGATGGACGACTCCAGACAAATTGACGTTTATAAACAAATCGGGTATGTCCCTATTGATGGACACCATGAAAACTGGTCGGTTTCCAAAACCCTTGAATATGCCTACGACGATTGGTGTATTGCCATGTTTGCCAAGGCATTACATAAGCCTGAAGATTATCATTATTTTTTAAAACGCTCTAATAATTGGAGAAATGTTTATGACGGCAAGAGTACCTTTATGCGTCCGAAATATAAAAACGGTGAATTTATTGAACACTTTGTCCCCAAAGAATATACGCCCTATTTTTGTGAAAGCAATGCATGGCAGTATATGTGGAATGTTCCTCAAAACATAGAAGACCTCATAAAAGCCGTTGGTGGAAATGACCGATTTGAACAAAAATTGGATTCGATGTTTAGTCTTAATCCGCTTCCCGAAGACCGACTTCCCATATTTAGTACCGGTATGATAGGACAATACGCCCATGGCAATGAACCCAGCCATCATGTTGGATATTTATACAATTATATTGACAGACCATGGAAAACCCAACATCGCATCAGGCAAATTTTAGAAACCCAGTACAAGAACGAACCTAATGGGCATTGTGGCAATGAAGACTGCGGGCAGATGTCGTCCTGGTACGTTTTGAGTGCATTGGGATTTTATCCTGTTAATCCGGCCCAGGGCCTCTATAGCTTTGGGTCCCCCCTATTCGACAAAGCGACGATTAATCTTGATAATGGAAAACGGTTTATCATTGAAGCAAATAACAATTCCATTGATCATAAATACATTCAATCGATACACTTGAATGGGGAAGCCCTCGATAGGAATTATATAACGCATCAAGACATTCTTGCTGGCGGTATTTTGATTTTCAATATGGGTCATCAACCCGTTAAAGAAAGACAACTTAAGAAAGGCATATCATCAAAAATATATCATTAAAATTATGGCAAATAGAAGGGATTTTATAAAGAAGACCGCTTTGGGAACCCTGGGTATAAGTACCACAATAGGTTGTAAGGACCTTGCAAAAGGCGAACAAAAGGCCCCCGTTTTACCAGCAGATTACGCCACCGTTAAACCCATTATTATCTCTACATGGAAACATGGATTTTCTGCTAATGAATCCGCTTGGAACGTCCTTACCAATGGCGGGTCGGTAATAGATGCCGTAGAAGCAGGTGTGATGGTTTCAGAAGGCGATCCCAATGAACGCAGTGTAGGTTTGGGGGGGCTACCCGACAGGGAAGGAAAGGTGACTTTAGACGCCTGCATCATGGATCATAATAGCAACTGTGGATCGGTATCCTTTTTACAAGGTATTAAGCACCCTATTTCCGTAGCTCGGAAGGTTATGGAAGACACACCCCATGTGATGCTCACGGGAGCGGGCGCTCTTAAATTTGCCTTGTCAAAAGGGTTTAAGGAAGAGAATTTGCTTACTCCGGAATCTGAACGGGATTGGAAAAAATGGCTTGAACAATCAAACTACAAACCCATTATTAACATAGAAAACCACGATACCATAAGTATGCTGGCTCTTGATGAAAACAACAACCTTTCCGGTGCTTGTACCACAAGCGGTGCAGCTTGGAAAATGCATGGACGTGTTGGAGATTCACCCATTATTGGAGCAGGTCTGTTTTTAGACAACACGGTTGGAGCTGCAGCAGCAACAGGACTTGGAGAAGCGGTTATAAGGACCGCCGGTAGTGCCATGGTTGTTGAACAAATGCGGATGGGGAAATCACCAACTGAAGCTTGTAAAACAATTGTGGAGCGCATTTATACCATCCATAAAAACCATAAGGACATGGACTACCTTCAAGTTGGATTTATTGCACTTAACAAACAAGGAGAATATGGTGGCTACAGTTTACGATCCGGGTTTGATTATGCTGTTTGCGATGGGAAACAGGGTAACCGAATGGAAGATGCGTCATTTAAAATGGAATGGAATGAAAACTAAAATTAATTGGGCTCTAAAATCATTAATTATCCTGTTTGCCCTGTGCTGTTTGGGATGCCAAAACAAGGCGTCGAACCCGATTACCGAAAAGGACATCCATATCATCCCGAAACCAAAGGACCTAAAATTAGGTTCAGGTCATTTTGTATTTACTGAAAAAACGAAACTTTATGTGCCCAATAACGACCATTTGGGAGCTGCAGACGTCCTGCTGAATAGGTTTAAGAATGCGGCAAACTGGGATTTAGAAGTGGTTAAAGACTTACCGTCCACTAATTTCATTCAGTTTAAAAACAATGGAAATTTAGACCACGAGGCTTACACGTTAAATGTGAACAACACACACGTTACCATTGAGGCCAATAGTTTTTCGGGCTTTTCATATGGAATCCAAACCCTAAGGCAATTGCTACCATCTGAAATTGAAAGTCAACAACCTATTGAATCTGTTGTTTGGGAAGTCCCCCAGGTGATGATTACTGATTCCCCGCGTTTTAAATGGCGTGGATTGATGCTGGACGTATCCCGTCATTTCTTTCAAAAAGAATATATTATGGAAACCATTGATCGTTTGGCCTACCATAAAATGAACACCTTACACCTGCATTTAGTGGATGATCAGGGCTGGCGTATAGAAATAAAAAAGTACCCTAAGCTCACCGATATAGGGGCTTATAGAGTAGACCAAGAAGACAAGCCCTGGAATGCCAGACCACCACAAAAAGAGGAAGTCAACAACCTGTATGGCGGGTATTTTACCCAGGAGGATATTAAAGATATTGTAGCTTATGCAGAACGTAGAGGTGTCAATGTTGTTCCCGAAATTGAAATGCCGGCCCATGTGACCAGTGCCATTGCATCCTATCCTGAATTCTCCTGTTTGGAAGAACCCGTAACCGTGCCATCCGGTGGGTTATGGCCAATAACAGATATTTATTGCGCCGGGAAAGAATCGACTTTCGAGTTTTTGGAAAACGTTCTAACAGAGGTCATGGCCTTGTTCCCTTCGAAGTACATTCATGTGGGCGGCGATGAAGCCACCAAAACCAATTGGAAAACCTGTAAACATTGTCAAAAACGAATGCAGTTAGAGGGATTAAAAAATGTAGAGGAACTTCAAAGCTATTTCATAAAACGCATGGAACGCTTTATAAGTTCCAAGGGACGTATTCTTATTGGATGGGATGAAATTTTAGAGGGTGGTTTAGCCCCTGGCGCTACGGTAATGAGTTGGCGGGGAGTAAAAGGGGGACTGGAAGCGTCGTCTGAAGGACATGATGTTGTCATGACGCCCGGAACGCATTGTTATTTTGACCATTACCAAGGGCCTATGGATACCGAACCAAAAGCCTGGGGCGGATTTACGCCGGTGAGCAAAGTTTATGAATTTGACCCCGTAGTAGATTCCATGACCCAAGCTCAGGCCGAACATGTTTTGGGTGGACAGGCGAATTTATGGGCTGAGTACATTCCAACAACGGCCCATTCAGAATACATGATCTTTCCGCGTTTGGCTGCCTTATCCGAAACCCTGTGGAGCCCAAAAACCAACAGAAGTTGGGCGGAATTCTCATCGCGCTTAGTCCCTTTATTTAAGCGTTATGAGTATCAGGGCATTAACTATGCCAGAAGTGCATACGCTATTACCGCAGAAACCGAAGTAAACGATTCTACTCATGTGATTACAGTTGCCTTAAAGACCGAATTTCCAGATACGGATATCCGATATGCATTAAATGATGATCATCTTGAAACCTCCGGCACATCCTACACCATGCCCATTGAAATTGATTCAACAACCACCATTAGGGCCTCTCGCTACGACCATAATGCCCCTGTAGGCCAAGTTTTTAACAAAACATTTAATTACCATAAAGCGGTAGGCAAACCAGTAACCTATAACACCTTGTACAGCAATAGCTACCAAGGTAAGGGCGCCAATAATATGGTAAATATTGTTCGTGGAACAAAGAACTTTCATGATGGACAATGGCAAGCATGGATTGGAAACAATATGGATCTGGTCATAGATTTAGAATCTTCGACAGAACTATCGGAAGTGACCATAGGCACCATGGAAAATCAAGGTCCATCCATTTACTTTCCGACTCAAATCGAGGTACTATTGTCCACCGATGGTAAATCCTTTAGCTCCGTAGGCAAAATCGACAGACCATTTAAAGTCAATCCAACAATTGAACTGAAAGACTTTACCATTAGATTTAATAAACAGCAGGCCACGCATGTACAGGTTAAGGCAGTAAGCCTAAAAAAGACTCCAAGTGGTGGAGGTGCATGGCTCTTTGTTGATGAGATTGTAGTCAATTAATTTTATCGCTTCCAGCTATGTACGACTGTTATTCGTCGAAAATTTTTTGAATTTTTTGTACATAAGGTCATCTTAGAAGCCAATTGTTAAAATATTCATTATATTTTAACAAGAACAAGATTTTTTTTAAATTAATCTATTAATTAACAACACCTTACAATGTTCAAATCCCAAGACAAAACGTCATTAAAATTAGCATTGTATTTTATTGTCCCCTTTATCATATTATTACTGATTAAGTATAAATTAAATAAAAATACGACTGCATATTTACCACAAAGCAATGATACCTCCCACTTAGGATCTGCTCCATCCCATATGAAATTACCTGAAACCGTCGATTATATATTTCATGTAAAACCCATACTTTCAGACCGTTGTTATTTATGCCATGGGCCAGACGAAGGTACCCGTGAAGCAGGATTGCGACTGGACACTAAAGAAGGGGCTTATGCTGCTATTGGTGAGCATTTAGACAGACACGCTATTGTTCCGGGAGATGTTGAAGCCAGTAGATTGGTATCTAAAATCAACTCCCAGGATCCTGAAAAGGTAATGCCCCCTCCAAGCTCCAACCTGAGTCTATCCGAATATGAAAAAAAGATCTTGACCAAATGGATAGCGCAAGGTGCCGTTTGGAAAGACCATTGGTCCTTTATCCCGCCAATAAAAAAAGATATCCCTAAGGTTTCAAACACGAAATGGCCCAGTAATTCCATAGATTATTTCATCTTAAGCAATTTGGAAGAAAAGGGTTTGGTCCCTACAGAAAAAGCATCAAAAGAAAAATTAATTCGGAAAGTCTATTTCGATCTTACCGGATTGCCTCCCTCCATAACGGATATTGATACCTTTATTTCGGATCCAAATGAAGATGCCTATGAAAAAGTGGTCGATAAATTATTGGCTTCAGAAGCTTATGGCGAACGAATGGCTTCCAACTGGCTGGATGTTGCCCGTTATGCCGATACGCATGGATATCAGGACGATTTGGAACGCATTATGTGGCCGTGGCGCGATTGGGTCATTCATGCCTTCAACAAAAACCTCCCCTATGACAAGTTTATAAAATGGCAAATTGCCGGCGATTTGCTTCCCAAGGCAACCTTGGAACAAATTGTAGCTACTGGTTTTAATAGAAACCATAAAATCACTCAGGAAGGTGGGGTGATCGATGAAGAATACCGGGTAGAATACGTCATTGACCGAACCATTACCACCTCAACAGCCCTACTTGGTTTGACCATGGAATGTGCCCGATGTCATGACCATAAATATGATCCTATTTCACAAAAAGAGTTCTACAGTATGTATGGTTTTTTCAATAAGGTAAAAGAAAAGGGCAGAATTGAATACGACGAAATACCAGAACCCAATCTTCTGATTACGGATAAGGAAATTGAGGAAAGTTTATCTTTTATCAACAAGCCGGATTCCATTCCGGATATTAAGCTTATGGTTATGGAGGATGGGGCCACCGAACGACAAACCTTTATCTTAAACAGAGGGCAATATGATGCGCCTACAAAAGAAGTTAGTCCGGGCACACCCAAAGCCATATTATCATTTCCGGAAACACTCCCCAAAAACAGATTAGGGTTGGCGGAATGGCTTTTCAGTGAAGACCATCCTTTAACGGCAAGAGTTGCCGTTAACAGAATTTGGCAACAAATTTTCGGTATAGGCATTGTATCGACGGTCGACGACTTTGGAAATCAAGGTGCCTTACCTACTCATCCGGAATTGTTAGACTGGTTAGCCGTTACCTTTAGGGAAAAAGGTTGGGATATAAAGCAAATGATTAAAATGATGGTCATGTCGAGTACCTATCAACAATCGTCCAAAGCAAGTCCGGAACTCCTGGAAATTGATCCTGACAACCTTCTTTTAGCGCGTAGCTCAAGAAGTAAATTAACCGCCGAAATGGTTAGAGACAATGCCCTGGCAGTTAGCGGCCTGTTGGTTCATAAAATCGGTGGCCCAAGTGTAAAACCATATCAACCAGAGGGCTTATGGGCGGAAACCACTTCGGGTCAAGGTCTTACAAAATATATTATGGATGCAGGCGAAAGTCAATACAGACGCAGTTTGTATACCTTTTGGAAACGAACCGTACCGCCTCCTGCCATGATTACTTTTGATGCTGCTACGAGAGATATTTGTTCCGTGAAGCGACAAAAAACAAGTACCCCGCTTCAGGCCCTGGTCATGTTAAACGATCCTCAGCTTATCGAAGCCTCTGAGCATTTAGCAAAAGACCTGTTAAGTGCAGAATCGTTAAACGATGAAGATCGCGTAAAAACCATTTTCAGGAAAATTACCTCGCGATATCCCGACGAAGAAGAAACCGACAAGTTGATGGACTATTTGGAATCGTCAAAAGAAAATTTTGAAATCACAACCGAAAATTCAAAGGAGTCAGACTTAAACAAATCCAAAAAGGAGCTCTATGCCCTTACCACTTTAACGAGTTTGATATTTAATCTAGATGAAGCAATAGTAAAAGGATAAAACAATGGAAGAACTCAATAAACATTTTATTAATAACAACCGAAGGCATTTTCTAAAAAAACTTGGATTTGGTATTGGTGGTTTGGCTGCGGCTTCATTATTGGATCCTTTCTCAAGCATCTCTGGTCAGAATCAATTTAATCAGGCTACCGGACTTAATTTACCTCATTTTGCCCCCAAGGCCAAACGTATAATTTATCTTTTTCAAAGTGGTGGCCCGTCACAATTGGAATTGTTTGACTACAAGCCTTTACTGGATAAAATGAGGGGGCAAGATCTTCCCGATTCGGTAAGAAAAGGACAACGCTTAACGGGAATGACCTCAGGCCAGGAACGATTTCCCTTAGTGGGAAGCAATTTTAAATTTAATCAATATGGTGAATCACAAGCATGGGTAAGTGACTTAATGCCTTATACCGCCAAAATAGTCGATGAACTCTGTTTCATTAAATCGATGCACACAGAAGCGATTAACCATGATCCGGCCATTACCTTTTTTCAGACCGGATCCCAACAAACGGGTAGACCCAGTATGGGCTCATGGTTTAGTTATGGCCTGGGAAGCTTAAATGAAAATTTACCTGCATTCACCGTCCTATTGTCCAGAGGTACAGGACGTCCCTTTTCACAACCCTTATATTCCCGTCTTTGGGGCAATGGATTTTTAAGTTCATTACATCAGGGTGTTCAATTTAGGTCAGGGAAAGACCCTGTATTATATTTAAAAGATCCGGAAGGCATGACTCGTGGTGAACGACGAAAAATGCTGGATTATATTAGTGAACTTAACCATAAACAAGAAGAAGAATTCGGGGATCCTGAAATTAACAGTCGTATTGCCCAATACGAAATGGCCTACCGTATGCAGACTTCGGTTCCTGAGACCATGAATATAGATGATGAGCCCGAACATATCATAAAAATGTACGGTGCTAATGCTTCAACACCCGGTACCTATGCTGCTAATTGCTTATTGGCAAGGCGATTGATAGAAAAAGATGTAAGGTTTGTACAACTATATCATATGGGATGGGACCAGCATTTTGATTTACCCTCTCAAATAGAACGGCAAGCAAAAGATATTGATCAAGGTACTGCTGCTTTGATATTAGATCTAAAACAAAGAGGATTATTGGAAGACACCCTGGTAGTCTGGGGAGGAGAGTTTGGCAGAACCAACTACAGTCAGGGAACTTTAACCGAAACGAATTACGGCAGGGACCATCACCCAAAATGCTTCACCATGTTTATGGCTGGTGGTGGTGTAAAACCTGGATTTACCTATGGTGAAACCGATGATTTTGGGTATAACATTGTTAAAGATCCCATGCATGTCCATGATTTACAAGCGACTATTATGCATCAAATGGGTATTGACCATACCAAGTTTACCTACAAACATCAGGGTAGGCGTTTTAGGCTAACCGATGTTTCAGGTCATGTAGTTAATGATATTTTAGTGTAATCTATGAGCCGTAGAACCTTTTTAAAACAATCGTCGTGTGCATCTCTGGGAATTTTGCTATCTCCATTGTACAATAACGCATTTTCGTTTAGCAAACAAAAAGATGTCATCATCGGACACCATACACACCAATATAAGGTGGATATGAATTGGGGGAATTTAGATCCTTTAAAAACGCCCGTTAAGGATTGCCATGAAATGGTTCAGGATTCCAAGGGACGTATAGTTTTACTTACCAATCACACGAAAAACAATATCATCATTTACGACAAATCGGGTAAATTATTGGAAACCTGGGGTACGGCATTTCCCGGTGGTCATGGATTGACCTTATGCAAAGAGAACGGAGAAGATTTTTTATTGATAACCGATTATGACAGGCATCAAATTATTAAAACCACTATTGACGGCAAAGTTGTTTTTGAAATAGATTACCCAAAAGAAACGGGACATTATAGTAAAAAAGAAGACTTTAAACCCACTGAAACTACAGTATTGGAGAATGGCGATTTTTATGTTGCCGACGGGTATGGAAATCAATACATCACCCATTACAATCACAAAGGTGAATTACTGAATATTTTCGGTGGGCGTGGTACCGGTAATTCCCAATTTTTAAATGCGCATGGTATTTGCTACGACAACCGAGATAAGACCAACCCGGCGCTGTTAATTTCGGCGAGAGAAATGAATATTCTCAAACGCTTTAGTTTGGATGGCACCTATTTATCTTCCATACCGGTTCCCGGAGCATTGATTTGCAGACCTGTTGTTCACGGCGACCATATCTATTTTGCCGTTCTAAAATCAAAAAAAGCACCAAATGCGGACTCCGGATTTCTATTAATAATGGATCATAAAAACCAAGTGGTATCATGCCCGGGAGCAACTGCACCTTCATATAACAATCGTAATTTAGAGGAACTTTACCAAACGATTAGACTTTTCCGGCATCCACACGATGTGTGTATCGATGATGACGAAAACCTGTATGTCGCTCAGTGGAATTCAGGACAAACCTACCCTATTAAACTAATTAGAGTATGAAGCTAATAGTCATGGTATCCCTTTTGGTCTTTATTTCATGGAGTTGCAAAAAAAAGACCGAAAGTGTTTATTTACAACAAGATCAGATTCGCATTGTTCAACCCAGGTTGGAAGCTACAAACCAATTAATAGATTCCATCGCGTATCTTACTGCACGTTTAAAATTAGAGGGGAGTAAAATATATTATACGACTAATGGGGATGATCCAACAGAAAATACCACAGAATATAAAGCCCCCCTGAAAGTATTATCCCCCGGAACCTATAAGTTTCGGGCCTACCATCCTGATTGGAAAGAAAGTGATATTGCGGAAATAAAATTTTACAAAAGGGGTATTCCAATAGATACCATCATTTGGAATACCAACCCAAATAAGCGTTATCAAGGTGTTGGATCACTAACATTACATAACAATAAAAAAGGAGCGTTGGATTTTATGAATGACCAATGGTTAGGTTTCGATACCATTGCCGATGCTACAGTGCATTTAAAACATGCGGTATTTGTGAAATCAATTCATATTGGGTATTTATGCGACCCGGGTTCCTGGATTTTCCCACCAGAAGGCATAATGATAAAAACCTCTGCCGATGGTACAAAGTTTACACATAAAAATGTAAACCTCCAACCTTTGGATAGTATGTTACCCCCAACATTGAAAAATGTTGAAATTACCATCGGAGACACCATAAAACATATCCATGTTACCGTTAAAAATGTAGCGTCTATTCCAGATTGGCATGAGGGTAAGGATAACAAGGCATGGCTCTTTATGGACGAATGGGTATTAAACAATAACGGTATTAGATGAAATTTTTAAAAACAAAACATGTTATTACAGTTACGGTATTGCTTCTAGTAATACTTGTTGTTTTTGTAGAACCTTCAAGGTTTATTCTATTTTTAGGTCGATTTCACCCTGTAATCCTTCACCTTCCTATTGGTGCCTTGATCCTAACATTCTTTATAGAGATTGTAGGACGGATTACCAACAACTATCCTAAACAGGTAATACAATATGCGTTGGGATTTTCTTCCTTTTTTGCTGTAGTCGCCTGCATTTTGGGATATTTTTTATCCTTTGAGGGCGGTTATGACACCAACACGCTAAATAACCACTTATGGTTAGGGGTCATTTCCACTGTTCTAATAACAGGACTCTTTTTATGGAGCCAATCAAAAAGTAAAGCAGGGTCCAAACTTTTTTTACCATTTTTTACACTTAGCTTAATTGCTATAGCAATTACAGGTCACCATGGAAGTATCCTTACCCATGGCAGTGATTTTTTAACCCAATATGCCAAACCTCCCGCAACAATAAAACCCATCACCCATATTGACAGTCTTCATATGTTTGACGATGTGGTTTTTAAAATCCTTGATTCCAAATGTATCCAATGCCACAATCCCACGAAACGAAAAGGGGAATTGGCTTTGAACTCACCAGAAAATATATTGCAGGGTGGAGAAAACGGAAAGGTCATTGTTGCAGGGGATGCCGAAAATAGTCAACTTTATAAAAGCATCCATTTGCCCCTTTCAGATGATAAACATATGCCTCCAGAAGGCAAACCCCAGCTAACGAATAACGAGCAGTGGCTTTTGACGTATTGGATTAACAATAATGCCGATTTTGAGCATAAAATGGTTCATCTGCCAAAAAATGATACCTTAAATACACTGCTTAAAAAATACCTTGTTTTTGAAGATCTAAATATCAAAGAAGCTTCCTTGAGGGATGTCAACAAGGTTAAAGAAGCAGGTTTTACGGTTTTCAAATTAGTTCCTAAACAACCTGAACTGAGCGTTAAATTTGAAAATAAAACCATTAGCAACGACGCTCTTAAAATTTTGGAAAAGCTTAAAAATCAAATAATAGAATTGGATTTAAGTCATACGAATTTATCGGATGATATGACTTCCGGGTTAAACAAATTTAAAAACCTTAAAAAGTTACACATAAACAACACCAAAATTACCGATGAATCCCTAAAGCATTTACAGAAGGCCAAGCGACTTGAAACTTTAAACGTCTATGGTACCGAAATTACGAATGATGGACTAATTGCATTATTGCAACACATTGTTCCAAAGCATATTTATGTTTGGCAAACCCTTGTAGATGATACTACCATTGCGTCTTTGCAATCGAAGTACGACACCCAAATATTTTCGGGTGTCGATAAGGATTTCGTTGAAATTACAAATTTAGAAGCGCCTACATTTCTAAACGATAAAAACTTATTTGTAGATACCATTTCGATTCGATTAGTCTCTAAAATTAAAAATGTAAAAACGTATTACACCACAGACGGAACGGAACCTGATACCACATCCCTTTTGTACAAAGACAAAATATTTTTAGACCGTCCTGTGCAATTAAAGATAAAGGCCTTTAAAGAAGGTTGGTTGCCAAGCGAAACCATAGAAAAAAATTTCTTCAAAATAAAACAGGAAGTATCGAAATACACTTTGGTTAAACAACCCGACGATCGTTACCCCGGAAGTGATAAATTATTCGACCTGAAAGAAGGCAGTACATTATTTAGAGATGGAAACTGGATAGGTTTTTCGGGGGATAATGTGGACACCACCATTGATTTGGAATCGGTTAAACCAATTGATAAAATTTCAGTAAATTGTCTGGAAAATGTGGGGAACTGGATTCTATTTCCTAAAAAGCTGAGCGTCTATTCATCTTTAGACAAAGATTCAGAATTTAAAAAAATAGGCGAGTTAAACATTAACAGGCAGGGGCGCTATGGAAATGGCACTGAAATAAAAAAATATACGGTCAATATTCCCAACACTAAGACCCAATATTTAAGGGTAGTTATAGAAAACTTTAAAACACTCCCCAGTTGGCATGAAGGTGCAGGAACCGATGCATGGCTTTTTGTGGACGAAATACTTATACAGTAACTAAAATACTAAACTGATTAACGATGCTAAACACATTACTCACATGGTTCTTAATTATCATTTGTTTCTTTTCATGTACACAAAAAGAGTCCCAGGAGTCTCCCCGCACGTCTTATCTTGATTATGTAAACCCATTAATGGGAACCGATTCGGATTTTAGCTTGTCTAACGGGAATACTTATCCGGCCATTGCCACGCCTTGGGCTATGAATTTTTGGACCCCTCAAACCGCTAAGATGGGTGACGGTTGGACCTATAAATATGATGATAAAACGATAAGAGGTATTAAACAGACCCATCAGCCAAGTCCATGGATTAACGATTACGCTGCCTTTTCAATGATGGCGGTTACCGGGAACTTAAAATACAAGGAAGATGATCGTGCCTCTTATTTCTCTCATAAAGCTGAAATAGTAAAGCCCAATCATTACAGCGTATATTTAGCGGATTATGATGTAACTGCCGAGGTTTCCCCAACGGAGCGTGCGGCCCATTTTAAATTCACTTTTCCAGAAGCCGATTCATCCTATATTTTACTCGATGCCTTCTTTAAGGGTTCCTGGGTTAAGATCCTTCCCGAGGAGCGCAAAATTGTAGGATTCTGTCGAAATAATAGTGGTGGCGTTCCCGATAATTTTCACAATTATTTTGTAGCACAATTCGATAAGGACTTTGACCTTACCCATACCTGGGGCGATGATTGGACGCTCATGGAGAACTCCACTGAAAACAAGGGCCAACATGTTGGAGCCATTATTGGCTTTTCAACCACAAAAGGAGAACAGGTCCATGTTAAAGTGGCATCATCGTTTATAAGTATGGAGCAGGCTGAATTGAATTTAAAATCGGAAATAGGAAAGGACACCTTTGAAGATACAAAAGAAAAAGCACGATTGGCCTGGGAAAAAGAATTGAACAGGATCCAAATTGAAGATGACAATATTGATCATATTAGAACCTTTTATTCGTGCCTGTACCGCGTCCTATTGTTTCCGAGGAAATTTTATGAATACGACACTGACGGAAACATCGTTCATTACAGTCCATACAATGGCAAAGTTCTACCGGGCTACATGTTTACGGATAACGGTTTTTGGGACACCTTTAGGGCGGTGTTCCCATTTTTCAATTTAATGTATCCCGAATTGAATAGTCAAATCATGGAAGGTCTCGCAAACACCTACAAAGAATCGGGTTGGCTGCCGGAATGGGCAAGTCCCGGACATCGTGACTGTATGATTGGCTCCAACTCCGCGCCAATAATTGCTGATGCCTATTTAAAGGGCCATGTGAAGGAAAAAGATATTGAAGTCCTATTCGAAGCGATTTTAAAAAATGCCAGAGTCTCTGAAGGGCGTCCCGTAAATTCTGTAGGTCGGGAAGGGCTGGATTACTATAATTCACTGGGTTATGTTCCCTATAACGTGGGCATTAAAGAGAATGCTGCAAGAACATTGGAATACGCCTATGCCGATTTCACCATAGCTAAAATGGCAGATAAACTTGGGAAGCATGACATCGCAAACAGGTTTTATCAAAAATCGAAAAACTATGAAAACCTCTTTGATGCCTCGACCAACCTCATGCGGGGTAAAAATGAAAACGGCCATTTTCAAAAGCCATTTAATCCTTTAAAATGGGGGGATGCCTTTACAGAAGGAAATAGTTTGCACTACACTTGGTCTGTATTTCATGATATACAAGGGTTAATAGATTTGATGGGAGGCCAAGCTAATTTCATTTCAAAATTGGATGAGGTATTTTCCATGCCTCCGGATTTTGATAATTCCTATTATGGATTTACCATACATGAAATACGTGAAATGCAAATTGCCAATATGGGGAATTATGCCCATGGCAATCAACCCATTCAGCATATGATCTATTTATACAATTATGCTAGTGCCTCATTCAAAGCACAGGAAAAAATAAGAGACGTTTTGACCAAGTTATATAGTGCCACTCCAGACGGCTATTGTGGTGATGAAGATAATGGCCAGACATCGGCATGGTATGTGTTCAGTTCCATTGGGTTTTATCCCGTTACTCCGGGAGTAAATCAATATGTTATGGGCGCTCCCCTATTTAAAAAAGCTACACTCTCTCTAGAAAACGGTAATACGTTTACCATTTCTGCCCCTACCAACAGTTCGAAAAACATGTATATCAATACGGTTAGGCTTAACGGAACGCCATGGAACAATAGCTATATTGATTTTGAGACCATTCAAAATGGGGGTGAAGTTGAATTTGAAATGAAGGACACGCCTAATAAGGCATGGGCAAACAAACTTGAAAACACGCCCTTTTCAATGAGTAAAGAATAAAAATTAGTTTAGAAGACCGGTTCTGACCGATCGCTATATCATCAGTACATTTAAATGAAAAGTGTTGTACTCTTTTTTCTGCTTTTAGTAGCAAATGGATCATTTGCTCAATTATGGCTTGTAGATCCCTTACAGGCTATTTATCCGGACGTGAATGACCTAAGTCATTTTAGGCCAAAACTGAAACAGGACGTTGTAATCGGTGGTTTGGCAGATGTGCATTTACTGTTAAAAATCCCCATTGGAGAAACATTTACGGTTACCGCATCAAAAAATGGTGAAGCGTTAGAAGGTGTATGGAGCGAGCTCATTGATGTTCCTGTGGAACAAAATACAGGAATAGATAGCCGTACCGAACAATATTTAAATAAAACAAATCCTTTTGTAATCCGCAGGGCTCCATTTCAGATATTTGAAGTTATTAGTCCACTGTCCCATCGGGTATTGACCAGTAAATCGACTTTTTCTGCATTACGTTTAGCCCTTCCGCCTTCCATGATTTCGGAAAAAGGAATTCACAAAATTGATATTCAGGTGCGGTCAAAATCAGTTCAGGGCACCGCTCGTTTTAAAATAAAGGTTCATCCTGTAGTGCTTCCAACCTTAGCTGATAGCCAGTTTTTCTATACCAATTGGTTTAATTTAAATCAAATGGAAAAGCAGCACGATCTCATTCGGTGGTCTGAACCATGGTTTACTATGTTGAGAAAATATGCTAAACTCATGGCCCACGGCAGACAAAATTCCATTACCATTCCTCATGAACTTCTAAAATATGACCATGGGAACTTTGTTATTGAAGACGCTAAAATGAAACGGTATATCCATATATTTAAAAGTGAAGGATTTAAATATTTTGAAGCACCACACCTCATGTACCGAGGCGATAATGATGATTGGAGTGACCCTGAGTTAAAGGTTATTTTAACAAAAAAGGGCTATTATTCTGAAAATGGTAAAAATGATATTGAAGCCATAATAAGTGTCATTTATGATTTTGTGAAATCCAATCACTTAGAAAAAAACTGGTTACAGCATATTGCTGATGAACCCACTTCAAATAATGCAGCCTGCTATAAAGATGTTGCCGAACAAATAAAAAGCCTGTTTCCCGAAGTCAGGATTATGGAAGCGACCAATGACAGGGATGGTTTGGTGGGAGCCATAGATATTTGGTGCCCCCTAATAAATGATTTTCAAGACAACGAATCTTTTTTTAGAGAACGGGAAAAACAAAATGAAAAAGTTTTGGTATATACCTGTTTGATACCGGGTGGTCAATGGCTAAACAGAACTCTGGATATGGAACGTTTACGACAGGTATACTTTGGTTGGGGTGCTGCTTTTTATAACACCGGTGGGTATTTGCACTGGGGCTTGAATCAATATCAATCCGATCCTTTTACACAAAGTGTGGTACATCATCCTTCTCCCGCAGCAACTGCAAATAATTTTTTGCCCGCTGGAGATACCCATATCATTTATCCCGGAACAAACGGACCGCTTTCGTCCATACGCTTTGAAGCCCATCGTATGGGTTGTGAAGACTATGATCTTCTGCAACTGTTAAAACAAAAGCAATCTCATAACTATGATAAGATTATAAAAAAATTGTTTAAAAGCTATACCGACTATAATTTATCAATAGCAGATTACAGAAGGACCAAAAAGAAACTCATAAATTCCATAAAATAACAACATTACAGTTATGACCTTTTATAGCAAGCCATTTTTAAGCCTCATTATCGCTCTCATATTCACTCAAAATGTGGTTTTGGCCCAGGCCATTTATGAAGACGAACGGTATGTCCCCGAAACGGATCCCTTGGTTATAAAAAAATTAGAACAATGGCAAGGATTGAAGTTTGGGCTGCTCATGCACTGGGGGACCTACAGTCAATGGGGAATAGTTGAATCCTGGTCCTTATGCCCTGAAGAATACGGTTGGTGTGAACGTAAAAAAGGCCGTAATCCTCAAAATTATTTTGCCTATAAACAAGAATATGAAGCCCTTCAAACTACCTTTAATCCAGTGAAATTCGATCCGGATAAATGGGCCAGGGCTGCAAAAAATGCGGGAATGAAATATGTTGTATTCACCACCAAACACCATGACGGGTTTTGTATGTTTGATTCAAAATACACCGATTATAAAATCACATCGCCTAACACCCCATTCTCATCACATCCAAAAGCCAATATTGCTAAAGAAATTTTTAAAGCCTTCAGAGGGGAAGGATTATGGACCGGCGCTTATTTCTCCAAACCAGATTGGAACGTAAAAAGTTATTGGGATCCCTACTTTCCACCCAAGGATAGAAACGTCAACTATTCCCCGACCGACTATCCCAAAAAATGGAATGCGTATGTTGAATTTACCCATAATCAAATCCTGGAATTAATGACCGATTACGGGAAAATGGATATCCTGTGGCTGGATGGTGGCTGGGTTGCTAAAACACCAAAAGCTGAAATTAATGAATGGTATAAACACACCATTTCTAATACATCAGACGGTTATTTAAAACACCGGATTGTAAATCAGGATATAAAAATGGATGCCTTAGTGGATAAGGTTCGTGAAAAGCAGCCCGGTTTAATCGTAGTGGACAGGGCCGTCCATGGAAAAAATCAAAATTATTTAACTCCTGAAAATCGCGTTCCGGAAAAAACCTTGCCTTACCCATGGGAATCCTGCATTATTTCGGGAGGTGGCTGGTCCTACACACCAAACGCATCCTATATGAGCGGTAAGGAAGGCATCCACATGCTCGTTGACATTGTTGCAAAAGGCGGCAATTTATTGTTAAATATTGCACCAAGTCCTGAGGGTGAATGGCAACAGGGTGCCTATGAGCTCTTAAAGGAATATGGCGATTGGATGACGGTTAACAGCAGTGCCATTTACAATACCGCACCCATTTCCCCCTATAAGGAAAACAATATTTGCATGACCCAAAATAAAGACGGGAATGTCTTTTTAATCTATTTGGCCAGAGAAGGAGAAGACAGGGTCCCATCAGAAATTGTTATTAAATCCATAAATCCCAAAACAGGGACGCAGATTCGTATGTTGGGATCTAAAAAGAATTTAAAATGGAAAAAACTCAATGAGGGTTTCAAAATAATAATCCCTGAATCGCTGCAAAACATGCCAACTTGCAAATATGCATGGACATTTAAAATTAACGAACTCGAATCATAAATAATTCAGGCGCCTTTAAACGAATTTTCGACATGACATTAATCAAATTTTTAAGACTCTCTCTGCTAAGCTTAAACATGGTTTGGTGTTCTTGTACGGATCAAAATTTAGAATTAACTTCTAAAAATGACACGCTGAAATTGGAGTTTTATAAAAATGGCCGTTTTAAAAGCATCACGGATAACACTAACAGTAAGAATTATTTAGATACCACAGATCCATCATACTTGATGTCCATAAGAATGGATAGTGTCTTTCATTATCCCCATGCCATGGACATTCAAGAAGATATTATAAGCCTGCATTATGGCTCGTCTATGGTTGCAAAAATTAAATTTGAATCCAAAGATGATTATTTCACCTTTGAACTAAAAGACATCCATGGTGCCGGACCACTCGATGTTATCACCTGGGGGCCATACCCCACTACGATTGGGGAAACCATTGGGGAAACTATAGGTGTGGTTCGTAACCATGACTTCGCCCTGGGCATTCAAGCATTAAATCTTAAAACTTTAGGAGGGTTTCCCTATAACGATAATGACTGCATGCCCGAGTTTGATGTTTTTTCCCAAGACGATATTACAAATATCAACTCAAATGACAAACCCCATGTTTTATATAGGATTGAAGCGGCAAAACCGACACCTAATGGATCCAGCTTACAAACATATTGCAGAAATCGATATAAAGACCGCATCATTGAAAATTTAGGTCATGAGAAGTTTCTCGCTCCAAAATATGATGACGGCGGCGTAATAGGTTCCAAAATTGCCTTTTTTGGAACAGCCTCAGATCAGGCATTGGAAACTATCGGTAGTATTGAAAAAGCCGAGGGACTGCCCCATCCTACCAAAGATGGGAAGTGGATGAAGACCCTTCCGGAAGCATCGGCTTCCTACATCATCATGGACTTTGATCAAGACCACATAGATGACGCCATTGAGGTTACAAAAAAAGCAGGGTTAAAACACCTTTATCATTATGGGAAAACGTTTGAGAGCTGGGGGCATTTTCAATTATTTGAGGACCATTTCCCGGACGGCTATGACGGATTAAAAGCTTGTGTCGAAAAAGCAAAAGAACATGGAATATCTCTTGGGGTGCATACGCTGTCTAACTTTATAAGCACTAACGATCCCTATGTAACCCCTGTACCGGATAAAAGATTAGCGGAAGTCGGGCAATCTGTAATTCTTTCCGATTTAGACGCCCATCAGACAGAGATCCCCATTGCATCACCCGAATTTTTCAATCAGTTTAAAAACAACAACTTAAGAACGGTTAGAATCAACGACGAACTTATTCGATATGGCGAGGTTAGCGAACGTCAGCCCTGGATGTTGTTGGACTGCCAGAGAGGTGCCTTTAATACCAAAAGATCAGCACACCGTAAAGGGACCACCATTGCTAAATTATTGGATCATGCTTATAAGGTATTTTTATCCAATACGGATTTAACACAAGAAATCTCTAAAAATATCGCCAACCTGTACAATACTACCGGATTAAGACAAATCTCATTTGATGGTCTGGAAGGCAACAAATCAACCGGTTTAGGTAACTATGGTGAGGCCATGATGCCCTATGTTTGGTATGCGCATTTAAACGACGACCTAAAAAACGGATTAATAATTGACGCCAGTAGAACGACGCATTTTTTCTGGCATATTTATACCAGGATGAACTGGGGAGAACCATGGTATGCGGGTTTTCGAGAGAGTCAAACAGAATACCGTATGAAAAATCAACCTTATTTCAGAAGAAATTTTATGCCAGGTATGTTAGGATGGTTTCAAATGACCCCAAAAATTAGCCTTGAGGACATCGAATGGATGTTGGCTCGTTCGGCGGCTTTTGATGCCGGATTTGCCTTTGTAACCTCTAAAGAAACCCTGAGTGCCCATGGGCAATCCGAAAACATTCTTGAGCTTGTCCAACAATGGGAATCCGCAAGATTGAGTGGTGCCTTTCCAAAAGCTCTAAAACAAGAAATGGAAGATTTAAAAACGGAGTACCATCTTGAAATGATATCTGAAAACAGTTGGCATCTCTTACCAACAAACATCGCCTCTTTTAGTCATACCAAAAAAGAGAAACAACCCGGAGAACCATTACATTCTTCCTTTAATTTTGACAACCCCTTCAAAAAACAACCTTTGCAATTTACCATCAAATTATCTGAGTCCACTAGCTGTCGTAACATAATTATGGAGTTGGATAATTATAAAAAAATGGTTTTACCAATACCCTTGTCCCCTAATCAAATAGTACGATATGAAGGAGGTGATAAGCTGATCCTTTTTGACCAGCATTGGAACAAGATAAACACTGTGGCATTGGAAGTCAGCGGCCTTGAAATCTCTAAAGGGAAACACACCTTAACGATAGATTGTGAATTCTTGGGTAATGACACATCCGAGATGAATATTGAACTAAAAACTCTAGGTAAACCTAAGGTATTAAGCAAAGTCCATTAGTAAACTAATAAAAATTTCATTTTGATCAAAAAAAGTAAATTATCAACCCAAATTATTTTCGTAATCTTAGGTGTTTTGGGACTGGTATTCCCAAGCCAAGCACAGGTAGATTATGTTGACCCTTTTATAGGAACTTCAAATTTTGGAGCGACCCATCCCGGCGCAATGGCGCCACGAGGTTTGGTAAGTGTATCCCCATTTAATGTGGCTGGACCCCAAAATGCCCCGATGGAAAAGGATAGTCGTTGGCTCTCCAATCCCTATGTGCACGAAAATTCATTTTTAACGGGATTTAGCCACGTCAACCTGAGTGGTGTAGGATGCCCAGATCTGGGGGTTATTTTAACCATGCCGACCACGGGTGAATTGGAAACGGATCATTTAAAATACGGTTCTGAATATTCCTTTGAAATTGCCAAACCGGGATATTACAGCACGACATTAAATAAATACAAATTGAAAGTTGAAACCACGGCCTCAACACGAGTCGGCGTTTCCAATTACTATTTTCCAGAGGGACAAGCCAATATCCTAATTAATTTGGGTCTGGGCTTAACCAATGAAGAAGGAGGCATGTTAAAAATTGTTTCGCCTACTGAAATTGAAGGCATACGTAACGTGGGTTCGTTTTGCTATTATAAACCTGACGAATCGTACCCCGTATATTTTGTGGCTAAATTTAGTGAACCTGCTGATAAATTTGGCATTTGGAAAAAACCCAAGCCTTACGATGGCTTAGAAGGCCAATGGATGGGATACAATGGCAAAACACGTTATTATAAACAATACAGAAAAGAGGTTATAGGAGACAGCATTGGCAGTTATTTTACCTATAACTTTAATAAACCGACCCAAGTTGAAGTTAAAATAGGGGTATCGTATGTCAGTATTAAAAACGCCCGCGAAAATCTCGAGAAGGAAACTGATGGGATGACCCTTATTGACGTTTATAAAAAAACCTCAGCACAATGGAACGATGCCTTATCAAAAATTGAAGTTGAGGGAGGTACAAATGATGATAAAACCATATTTTATACGGCCTTATATCACACTTTAATCCACCCCAACACCCTTAATGATGTCAATGGTGAATACCCTACCATGGCCGAACGTAAAACAGCGAAAACCAATGGGACCAGATTCACCGTTTTTTCATTTTGGGACACGTATAGAAACTTACATGCCTTAATGTCCCTTGTTTATCCCAAACAACAATCGGATATGGTAAAAAGCATACTGAACATTTACGATGAAAGTGGCTGGCTTCCCAAATGGGAACTCAATGCTACGGAAACGACAACCATGGTAGGTGACCCCGCCGGGATTGTATTAGCAGACACATATTTAAGAGGAATTAAGGATTTTGATATTGAAAAGGCCTACAGGGCCATGCGCAAAAGTGCCATGCAATTGGAAAATAATCCGCTTCGCCCCGGTATAAAGGATTATATACAAAAAGGGTATCTTACCACCAGGACGACCCAAAGCGGTTCTGTATCCACAACTCAGGAATACAATATATCAGATTTTGCGATCGCGCAATTAGCCAAAACTTTAGGAAAAACTAGCGACTATAAATTGTTCTCTAAGCGCGCTGTATCCTACAGAAACCTGTTCGACAAAGAATTTAACTTACTTCGTCCTAAAAATCATGATGGGTCATGGTACGCGCCTTTTAATCCAAACAAGGGCGCAAATTTTGAAAAAAATCTTGGTTTCATTGAAGGTAATTCATGGCAATATACCTTTATGGTAACTCATGACATTTTATGGCTCATGAAAAGTATGGGAGGTCAACATCAATTTGTAAACAAGTTGGATGAGGTCTTTGAAAAAAACCAGTTTGACATGGCCAATGAACCCGATATCGCCTATCCCTATTTATATAATTTTACCAGTGGTTATGAGTGGAAGACCCAAGACCGTGTTTCAGAATTAATAAAAACTTATTTTACCAACAAGCCCGCTGGTCTGCCGGGAAATGACGATACAGGAACCATGTCGGCATGGCTTATTTATAGCATGATGGGTCTATATCCGGTGTTACCGGCCAAACCATTATATACCATAACCACTCCGGTTTTTGATAAAATAACGATTCATCTCGATGAAAACTATTATAAAAATAAATCTTTGATAATCGAGAAAAAGGGTAGTGGACATATCGGTTCCATAACCATCGGTAATAGCACTCAAAAAACATGGTTTGTCAGTCATGATGAATTGGTTAATTCTGGTAAACTTCAAATTAATTTAAAATAAGCATCATGTTTAGATTTAGCATTAAATTAATACTCATATTTTTGGTACTATGCTCGTGTGAAGACAATACGCTTAACATTGTCAAAAATGGTGCTTCCAAGTATGACATTGTATATATAGATTCTCCCACAAAAAGCAACTATCAATCTGCAGAAATTCTTCAGAAGTATGTTCAACAAATTAGTGGCGCAAATTTAGCTATTGTTAATGAAAGTTCTCAAAGCCAAAAGGACAAAATTTATGTGGGAAATAGTACTGAGGGAACATTTGACGACCAACAAATAAAAATAATTGCACAAGGTAATAACATCCTCATTTCAGGAGGATCAGACCAAGCCACCAGAAATGCCGTATACGAATTTTTGGAACGCTTTCTGGGTTGTAAGTGGTATGCTCCCGAAGTAGATGATATTCCTAAAATGGAAACCATTGCTTTGCATTTACCTTTAGCATACCATTATACACCCGAAATTAAAACAAGAACGGTGCACTCTAAATTATTTTATGAAGACCCCGAATTTGCGGATAAACTTAAAGTGACGACAAAAGCGTTTCCCTATTATGTACCAGAAGGTCGCGTACATACATTTCATAAGTTCATCCCTGAAGACAAATTTTACGATACTCATCCGGAGTATTTTGCCCTTAGGGGAAACAAACGGCTGCCAACACAGTTGTGTTTGACAAACAGTAACGTGCTAAAAATAGTCAAAGATTCCGTTAATGCCCTGTTTAACAGATACCCCGAAATGTCGGTAATTTCTGTTAGCAGCAATGATAACACGCAGTATTGTGAATGTGAGAACTGTAAAAAAATAGACCATCAGGAGGGGAGCCATGCCGGTACCATGATTCGGTTTGTCAATGAAGTTGCCAAGGCGTTTCCAGAAAAGACCATTTCAACACTGGCTTATCAATACACCCGAAAACCCTGTACAACAAAACCATTAAACAACGTCCTTATTACTCTTTGCTCCATCGAATGCGATAGAAGTGCCCCCATTGAAGACAAGTGCAAAGATTTTGCTAACGACCTTAAAGGATGGAGTCAACTTACCAAAAATATAAGAATTTGGGACTATACGACACAATTCACGAATTTTTTGGCCCCCTTCCCAAACTTGCTAACACTGCAACCCAATATCCAATTTTTTAGAAACAACAACACCAAATGGGTATTTGAACAACACAGCCATAATCCAAGTGAACTGTTTGAACTGCGCTCCTATCTCATGGCAAAATTGTTATGGAATCCTGACTTAATTGTTGATGACCTCATCACTGAATTTACCAATGGCTACTATCACGAAGCCGGAGTTTATGTTAAGGCATACATCAATACGATTCATGCTGAATTACAAAACTTTCCCGAATTCTTTTTGTTCTTATACGGCGACCCATCACAGGCCTTTGACAGCTATTTAAGTCCAACCCTTCTTAAAAACTACAGAACCCTTTTTGATAATGCCGAAAAATCCGTAGCCCACAAGCCTCAGGTTCTTAAACGGGTCAAAGCTGCGCGATTAAGTGTTGATTATGCCATATTAGAAGCCTGTAGAAAACATCTTTCAGATGATTTTGTTTTAAATGAATCTTCTCTAACTTTAATCCAACACTTTATAAAAAGCTGCAAAGAAGCCAATATTACCCAAATGAACGAAATGGGTTATACGGTTAAGGACTATGGGGAAACCTATTCCAAATCTATTGAAGTGGCCATGCAGCCCAATAAAGCTTCAGGAAAACCTGTAACTTTATTGACCAAACCCAAAAAATATGCTGAAGAAAACCCCCAGGCCTTAACAGACGGTGCTTTAGGAGGCAGTAACTTTTATGCTAATTGGCTGGGTTTTGAGGGTAATGATCTTATCGCTACCGTCGACTTAGAAACCCAGGAAGAAATAAGTTATCTTTCTACATCCTTCTTACAAGTAACGAATCACATTGTATTTTTTCCAATACAAGTTAGGTATTACGGTTCAGTGGATGGTGACCATTACACCCTTTTGGGAACAGTTATCAATAACGAGCCCCTGCGTAAGACGAGTAAAGTTAACGATATTAAATCCTTTGACCTGAATATAAGTAAGACCAATTTCCGCTTTATTAAAATTGAAGCCGTTAATTATAAGAAGGCCCCCCTATGGCATAACGCCTCGGGTTTAGCCTCCTGGGTTTTTGCAGATGAAGTCATCATAAATTAAGTAAACTCAAGATATAATGAAAACTATATTTTTAATGGGCTTTTTTCTTTTTTTAAGTTTGACAATGCCTGGCCAAACCCACAAAATAATGACTTATAACATCCGGTACGACAATCCGAATGATGGTGAGAACCAATGGACTAAAAGAAAGCACCTTTTAAGTCATCAAATCCTTTTTTATGAACCCGATATTCTGGGAATTCAGGAAGGATTGCATCATCAGGTATCCTATCTGGATAGTGTCCTTGTTCATTACAACTATATTGGGGTTGGTAGAAATGATGGCAAAACTAAAGGGGAATACAGCGCTATTTTTTATAATTCCAAGGCATTAAAAGTGATTAAAGAACATACCTTTTGGTTATCTGAATCGCCGGAAAAAATATCGGTGGGCTGGGACGCCTCTATGGAGCGCATATGCACCTATGCCCTATTTGAAGACCTAAAAACCGAAGCCCAATTTTGGGTGTTTAATACGCACTTCGATCATATTGGTGTTATTGCAAGGAAGGAAAGTTCGAAACTTCTTGTGGATACCATAAAACGTTTAAATAAAAAAAATGACCCGGTGATTATAACCGGTGATTTCAATTTAGAACCGGAAAGCGAACCTATTACATTTTTATCGCGGCAATTTAACGATGCCAAATGGGCTAGTCTTGCTCCTCCCTTTGGTCCGGAAGGCACCTTTAATGGCTTTAATTTTAATGTCCCCGTCAATAATCGAATCGATTATATTTTTACCAGCAAGACCAATATCGAGGTAAAGAAATATGCCATATTAAGTGACTCCAATAATTGTAAATACCTGTCTGATCATTTACCCGTCTTTGCAGAAATCGAATTAATTAATAATCAGGAAGGATCCGACAATGGGATTAAAAACACAGGGGGATAATCATAGAACTTAAGGGTTGTAACCTGTATAAAGGGTAGCTTAAATAATGATATGTAATAAAGATTTTAAATTTAGATATATGGGAAAGAACCTGGTTTGGTGTTTTATGTTTATTGGATTAACACAAATGCTGTATTCGCAGAGCATCAGTACACTGGATTACACTAAAGAAATCACTGAGCGTCCTTACCCGGAATGGTTTAAGGATGCCAAGCTGGGGATTTTTATTCATTGGGGGTTATATTCTGTGCCGGCATATGGCGGTAAAGAATCCTATGGCGAATGGTTTTTAAGGGGACTTCAGGTGAAAGACAGCTTACGGACCAACTTCATGAAAAATACCTACGGCCAAAACTTTACCTACAAGGATTTTGCACCCTTATTTAAAGCTGAATTGTTTAATCCGGAGGAATGGGCGACCTTATTTAAAAGAGCCGGTGCTAAATATGTTGTGTTGGTCTCCAAACATCACGACGGCTATACCCTTTGGCCAAGCAAGTACAATAGAAATTGGAACAGTATGGATGTCGGTCCAAAAAGGGATATTGTCGGTGAATTGACCACAGCGGTGAGAAAAACTGACCTAAAAATGGGACTTTACTATTCTTTAGCCGAATGGAACCACCCCTTGCACCGCTGGTACACGGATCCTCATGATAGCATAGCCCAATATGTGGACCATTACATGATTCCACAATTTAAAGAATTGGTTAAAACCTATAAACCCACGCTTATTTTTGCCGATGGCGAATGGTTTAATAGTGCTGAGCAATGGCATTCTGCAGAACTCATCCATTGGTATTATACTGTGGTGGGCAAGGACGCCATTGTCAATAATAGATGGGGCAGTGGGTTAGATGTTGGCTTTTTAACCCCGGAGTACAGTGCAGGGATAAAAGTAACCCATAGACCATGGACCGAAGTAAGGGGTCTTGGGAGATCGTTTGGTTTAAACCGTAACGAAGATCTGGAGGCCTATGGTACCTCTAAGGAATTAATACATCGCTTTGTACAGTCCGTGGCCAATGGGGGCGGCATGATTTTAAATGTGGGCCCCAAAGCTGATGGACAAATTCCTCTCATTCAGCAAGAGCGCCTGATACAATTAGGCGATTGGTTACACATTAATGGCGATGCGATATATGGTGCTGAGCCCTATTCGACTCCAGAAGTAGAAAAAGAAATTCATATAGAACGTATTGATGAAACCATCAACTTTAATTGGGTGAGAAACTCCCCTGTAAAGGGCCTCAAGGAAGACCATTTCTCTGTGGAATGGAATGGATTTATTGTGGTACCGGAAACCGGGAGTTATACCTTTGAGATTGAAGCAGATGACGAGGCAAGCCTGTTTATTGATGGTAAACTAATCATCAACGTAGATGCCACCAATAAAGGCACACAATCTGAAGTCATGGACGCCAATAACAGCACTGTTAACAAGGGCATTTTAAAATTAAAATCAGGTACAGCCTACCCCATTAAAATACGGTACAGTGAAAAAGATCTTAACGCATCCATAAAACTGTTATGGCAAAATAAGACTTTGGAAAAACAGGTGGTTCCTGAATCGGCTTTTTATTTGGATAAGGAACAAAGAAGACATGGACTAAAAGGAAATTATACTTCCCTAAAAACCTATTTGTGCTACACAAAAAACAAAGGCCATTTATACGCCATAAGTTTTGAATGGCCTGAAGACAAATTAATTTTGACGATTCCAAATCCGGGTAAGGATGCCAAAGTTAAAATGTTAGGCCTGGATAAGACCTTAGATTGGACCTACGACAACAATACCCTGATCATTAACACAAAAGGCATACACTATAATGAATTACCCTCGCATGATGCCTGGACCTTTCTCATAGAAAACCCTAATTTTAATTAAAGCCCATGCAGTTCAAAGCGTCATTCCTATTAATTCTTTCATTACTTTGTCTGACTTGCACAACGATCAAAGCACCAGAACCTTACGGCCCCCTTCCATCCGAACGACAATTAACCTGGCATGATATGGAATATTATGCTTTTATTCATTTTAACATGAATACGTTTACTAATATGGAATGGGGCGATGGAAGCGAAAAACCCGAACAATTCAATCCAACCCAATTAGATACCAGACAATGGGCCAAAACCATTAAGGATGCAGGAATGAAAGGGGTTATTATTACCGCTAAACACCATGATGGCTTCTGTTTATGGCCATCTCAATATACCGAACATTCCGTAAAAAATTCTCCATGGAAAAATGGTCAAGGTGATGTGCTAAAAGAGCTGTCTGAAGCTTGTAAGGCATACGGATTAAAAATGGGGATCTATTTATCTCCTTGGGACAGAAACCATGCGGCCTACGGCAAACCTGAATATGTGACCTATTTTCATAATCAGTTGCGGGAACTACTTACAAACTACGGTGATATTTTCGAGGTTTGGTTCGACGGTGCGAATGGTGGTTCAGGCTATTATGGCGGGGCCAATGAGACTCGAAAAATCGACAACAAAACCTATTACCAATGGGATAAAGCCATTGCGATTGTAAGGGAATTGCAGCCTAATGCCGTAATTTTTGGTGATGGTGGCCCTGGTGTGCGTTGGGTTGGTAATGAAGAAGGCTGGGCCAATGAAACCAATTGGTGCTTGCTAAGACGTAATGAAGTTTACCCAGGTTACCAAAAATACATTGAATTGCGCTCCGGCCATGAGGATGGGACGCATTGGGTTCCTGCCGAATGTGATGTTTCCATTCGTCCGGGATGGTATTACCATCCCGCAGAAGACAGTCAAGTAAAATCATTAGCGCATTTGGTAAAAATATATTACGAATCCATAGGAAGGAATGCCTCATTATTACTGAATCTTCCCGTAGATTACAGAGGGTTAGTCCACGAAAATGATGCAAGCCAATTAATGGCCTTTAAAACACAAATGGATAAAGACTTTTCTATCAATTTAGCTGCTTATACACAAGTGACGGCTACCAATGTTCGCGGTAATAGTTCCAGGTTTGAGGCGTTTCTTGTCAAAGACAATAATCCCGACACCTATTGGGCAACAGATGATAACATTACCCAGGCGGCCCTAACGTTAAGCTTTGAAAAACCAACAAAGGTTAACCGCATAGTATTGGAGGAATACATCCCCCTTGGGCAACGCGTGAAAGCATTTACCGTTGAAGCCGAAGTGGATGGTATATGGAAATTAATTGATGAACAAACGACCATTGGTAATAAACGGATCCTACGATTCGACACGGTGGAAGCATTAAAAATTAGAGTGACAATTTCTTCAGCCAAAGCAGCCATAACCCTGTCTAACGTGGCCTTGTACCATGCGCCTCATTTACTTACTCAACCCGTAGCTAACCGCAATTTAGAAGGTAATGTCACCTTGTCTGTGGCCGATAAGAACATTGAAATCTTTTATACCATTGATGGCTCGGAGCCTTCATCCCTTTCCACCAAATACCATGATTCCTTCATAATAAATGAACCCACAACTTTAAAGGCCATAGCCTATAATCCGGATAACAACGAGAAAACTTCGACCAGGTCCTGGTATTTTGATATTAGCAAAAAAGATTGGAAAATTATTAAAATTAGCTCCGGAGATATTTCCGAGGCTCAAAAATGCATAGACGATGATAACCACTCCTTCTGGTTATCCGGATCGAGTAGTAATACTCAAAACATTGTGATAGATCTTGGCAAAGTGTACAACATTTCAGGATTTAATTATGTACCCATGACAGGGCGCTGGCCCGTGGGCATTATATCCCAATATAAATTTTACGTCAGTAATGACCAAAACCATTGGACACCAACGGCACAAGGGGAGTTTGGCAATATTAAAAACAATCCCATAGAACAAATGATTACCTTTAATCCGGTAAGCGGTCGCTATATCAAGTTGGAGGGCATAAAATTAATTGACGATGCCCAACAGATGTCCATTGCAGAATTAGACATCAAGACCCGTTAAGAGGCGCGAAACAGCGCTCAATTAATAGTGGGAAAAACTATATCGAGAGCCTTTTAGAAGCTGTTCGGCGAAAAAAATTAAGATTAACCCGTGGGTTTAGTATTTTAAGCCCACATAACAGACTGCTCAATTTATGGATACATTTAGTAAAATTCCAGTAGTATCAAAAAAGGTTGTAATACCTTTTATTTTAGTAACCTCTCTTTTTGCGCTATGGGGTTTTGCCAATGCGGTAACGGATCCAATGGTTCAGGCATTTAAAAAAGTGTTGGAACTTTCAAATTCCCAGGCGGCTTGGGTTCAGATGGCGTTTTATGGGGGTTATTTTTGCATGGCGCTTCCGGCAGCCATGTTTATGCGTAAATATTCTTATAAAATTGGTGTTCTAATTGGGTTAGCCTTATATGCTACGGGAGCTTTATTATTTTTTCCTGCGGCACAGACAGAAAGTTTTTTATTTTTCTGTATTGGCCTGTACATTTTAACGTTTGGCCTTGCCTTTTTAGAAACAGCAGCCAACCCCTATATTTTGGCCATGGGGGCTAAGGAAACCGCAACTCAACGTTTGAATTTAGCCCAAGCATTTAATCCGGTAGGCCTTATAGCAGGTTTGTTAGTGGCTCAGCAATTTGTTTTAAAAAATTTACAGTCAGATGACGTTGAGAATTTCCGTGCCCTGGATGAGGCTTCAAAAGTACTGATAAGAACCTCAGATCTCATGGTTATTCGTAACCCCTATGTTATTCTAGGGTTGGTAATTACAGCCGTATTTGTTATTTTTTTATTGAGCAAAATGCCTCAATCCAAGGATGAAGGTGACATGCCCGGTATAGGTGACACCTTTGCAACCTTAGCTCGAAACGTAAAGTATATACTTGGAGTATTGGCGCAGATTTTATATGTAGGCGCCCAAATCATGTGCTGGACTTATATTTACCAATATGCCGAAGGCATTGGTATTGATAGTGTTACAGCAGGAAGTTACCAACTTGTAGCGTTTGGTTTATTTATTGTTGGTCGAGCTGTTGGCACCTACATGTTACGATTCTTTAGTTCCGGTAAACTACTGATGTACTTTGCTTTATTGGCCATGGCATTTACCTTAGGAACTATGTTTATACAAGACCTATTCGGTTTATACAGCCTAGTGGCCATTTCATTTTTCATGTCGTTAATGTTCCCGACCATATATGGAATAGCCTTAGGAGATTTAACCGAAGAGCAATCAAAAATCGGTTCGGCCGGTCTGGTTATGGCCATTGTGGGTGGAGCTCTTATGCCTAAGCTTCAAGGTATAATTATAGATGCCGGAGGCAATGGTGTGGCCGATACCAAAATTTTGGGAGTTTCAGAAGTTAATTTCTCCTTTATCCTACCCCTGCTCTGTTTCCTATATATAGCATGGTATGGTTTAAGGGTATTTAAAAGACATGAAGCCACAGACGATATATTACACACAGTACATTAACATAAAAACATCCTACAAATAACTTATGAGAGTAATCATTCTAGTATTTATAATCCTATTTGCTTTTTCATGCAACAATAAGTACAAAAACACAGAAAATAAGGATCAAGACTATCAAATCATACCCCAGCCCGTTTCAATACAACCTTCAAACGGGAAATTTTTAGTTGATTCAAAAACGAAAATTTCCGCGAGCGATGCCCTGCAGAACGAGGCCGGTTTTCTTGCTCAAATGTTAAGCTATTCTGCCGGTGTCACCATTAATACCGGAGATAATGGGAATATTCAACTACAACTGGATGACACTATTGAGAACGAAGAGGGCTATACCCTTTCGGTATCATATAACCAGATCACTATTTCAGGAAAAACTGCTAAAGGTGTATTTTATGGCATTCAAACGCTAAGGCAATTAATGTCTGCTTCTGTTGAATCTAAAATCAATCCCCTCGGCGAATTGACCCTCCCGGCTGTTACCATTACAGACCATCCCAGATATCAATACAGAGGGATGCATCTGGATGTGGCTCGCCATTTCTTTCCGGTAGATTTTATAAAAACCTTTATCGATTTAATTGCTCTTCATAAAATGAACACCTTTCATTGGCATCTTACGGAAGACCAAGGATGGCGGATAGAGATTAAAAAGTACCCCAAATTAACAGAAATTGGAGCCTTTAGAAATGGCACCATTGTAGGCCACCATCCGGGTACGGCAAATGACCAAATCCCCTACGGTGGTTTTTATACGCAAGAAGAAATCAAAGATATCGTGGCCTATGCCAGCGAAAGACATGTATCTGTTATTCCGGAAATAGAGTTACCCGGGCACAGTAGTGCAGCTATAGCTGCTTACCCGAATTTAAGTTGTTTTCCGGAGGAACCAACCGTGGTAACCAACGACATGATGTCCGAAAAAGGCAAAGCCATTCAGGATGCAGGAAGACCCAAAATCGTACAGGAAACTTGGGGTGTTTTTCCGGATGTGTATTGTGCCGGTAAAGAAGAGACCTTTGCTTTTCTTCAAGATGTACTGGATGAAGTTATTCCTTTATTCCCTTCAGAATATATTCATATCGGTGGTGATGAATGCCCAAAAGAAAATTGGGAAAGATGTTCGAATTGTCAACAAAGAATTAAAACCGAAGGTTTGGAAGATGAGCACGAATTACAAAGTTATTTCATAACACGTATTGAGAAATATCTAAATTCAAAAGGTAAAAACATCATCGGCTGGGACGAAATTCTAGAAGGAGGTTTGGCACCCAATGCAACGGTAATGTCATGGCGAGGTATAGAAGGCGGTATTGAAGCGGCCAAGCAAAACCATGATGTGATAATGACCCCGAACAGCTCCTGCTATTTTGATCATTATCAATCCGAAGATATAGAAAATGAACCTTTGGCGATAGGAGGAAAAACTACGGTTGGCGATGTGTATGCATATGAGCCAACTCCTGAAGAGCTGACTGATGAGGAAGGTAAATTTATTTTAGGTGCTCAAGGCAATGTTTGGACGGAATATATGAAAACGACCGATTATGTTGAATATATGATTTTACCACGGATGACCGCCTTGTCGGAAGTCGTTTGGACTCCAAAAGAGTCAAGAAATTGGGATGATTTCCACTCCAGATTACAGCATTTTTCTAAAAGATTTGATGCCATGGGAGTAAATTATGCCAAACATAGTATAGATGAGTAAATAGTTTGATTTTGTTTTTTGTTTGGGCAATAAAAGTATTGGCATTGATACTTTTATTGCTTTTTTTTTAGACAAGCCATAAAAGTATTACCTTACCGCTTGTAATCAGATGCTTAATAAAATGAGTATGTCAAAATTCAGCCTGAAAGGAAAATCGGCTATTATCACCGGGGGCGCCAGTGGCATTGGCAAGGCGATATCTACTGTATTTGCTGATCAAGGCGCGCATGTGCATATACTGGAATTGAATGCTGAGCATGACAAGAGTGTCATCCCGGATAGTATTGGAATTAGCGGCAAAGCTAATATTTACCCATGTGATGTATCGAATCATGAGCAAGTTATGGAAACCATCAAAAATATCGCGGAGCATGGTAATATAGACATTCTTGTCAATAATGCCGGAATCGCCCATGTTGGGAATGTGGAAAACACCAAAGAGGAGGATTTAGACCGGGTTTACAATGTGAATATTAAAGGCGTTTACAACTGTTTGCATGCCGTGGTCCCCATCATGAAAAAACAAGGCGGCGGTGTTATCGTTAATATGGCCTCTATTGCTTCGTCGGTTGGTATTTCGGATCGCTTTGCCTATTCCATGTCCAAAGGGGCCGTATTGACCATGACCTATTCGATAGCTAAGGATTATATTGCATCCGGTATTCGATGTAATTGTATTTCACCGGCAAGGGTACATACCCCTTTTGTAGACGGATTCATAAAAAAGAATTACCCGGGGAATGAGGCTGAGATGTTCGATGCCCTTTCAAAAACCCAACCCATAGGACGCATGGGTAAACCTGAAGAAATTGCCCATTTGGCCTTATATTTATGTTCAGACGAAGCCGCATTTATTACCGGGACAGATTTTCCTATTGACGGTGGATTTATTAAATTAAACGGATAAAAAGGCAAGGATGGACATTTGAACATAAATGTTCAATTAAAAAACGATTATACATAAAGTAGATAATTATAATTTAAATGAAACTCATACGATTTGGAGCAGTAGGCCTTGAAAAACCAGGTGTGCAATTAGATAACGGTGCTAGATTGGATGTATCCGGTTTTGGAGAGGATTATAGCGAAACCTTTTTTGGTGGTGACGGTATTGAACGCTTGGAAGCATGGTTAAAGGAAAATCAGGACCTTTGTCCGAAAGTAGAAAATAGGGTTAGATTGGGAGCGCCTTTACAGCGTCCCTCGAAAATAGTATGTGTAGGCCTGAACTACGCCAAACACGCCCAGGAGGCAGGCATGGCTATTCCCAGGGAGCCCGTTCTCTTCTTTAAGGCCACGTCTGCTTTGGTTGGTCCCAACGACGACGTCATAATTCCAAAAGGAAGTGAAAAAACAGATTGGGAAGTAGAATTGGCTATAGTCATTGGTAAAAAAGCATCTTATGTTAAAAAAGAGGAAGCCTACAACCATATTGCCGGTTATGTGCTTCATAACGATATCTCCGAACGGGCCTTTCAAATAGAGAAAGAAGGTCAGTGGTGCAAGGGCAAAAGTTGTGATACCTTTGCCCCTATTGGTCCATTCATTGCCACAAAAGATGAAATTCCGAACCCCAATAACCTCAACCTCTGGTTAAAGGTTAATGGTAAAGAATTACAGCATTCTTCGACCTCCGATTTTATTTTTAATGTCGAAGAAGTTGTATCCTATATCTCTCAATTCATGACCTTACTCCCGGGAGATATCATTTCAACAGGGACTCCTTTCGGGGTTGGATTAGGTTTCGATCCTCCAATATACCTTAAACCTGGAGATGTCATGGAACTGGGTATTGATGGTTTAGGGGTTTCAAGACAGGTAGCTAAAGCTTTCATTGAATAAATTAAAGAACCTATGTTTTTAGTACTATGAAACACCGTTTAATTATTATAGCCTTATTTGTTTCAACCTTTTTGGGATGTACACAACTTGGTAAAAACCGACAGGATTCCATTGAAATTAGGAATAAACCCAATATTGTCTTTATTTTCACGGACGATCAAAGTTTCAAAGCGATCCATGCCTTAGGTAATGAAGAAATCCTCACCCCTACTATGGATAAATTGGTCCATGAGGGCGTTACTTTTACACATGCCTTTAATATGGGTGGCTGGAATGGGGCTATATGCCTTGCTTCCCGAGCTATGATGATAAGTGGGCGGTCGATATGGCGGGCTCAGGAAATTTCCAAAGCCTATTCTCAGGACGACGCTTTGGATAAAACATGGCCACGATTAATGCAAACCCAGGGTTATGACACCTACATGACCGGTAAATGGCATGTTCAAGCCAAACCTGAAAAAATATTTAATCACGTAGGTCATGTCCTTAGAGGCATGCCTTTTGATACCCCTGAGGGCTATGATCGCCCGAAGGATAAAACCGATACCTTATGGAAACCCTGGAAAAAAGAATTTGGCGGCTATTGGAAAGGAGGTACACATTGGAGTGAATTAGTTAAGCAAGATGCCCTGTTTTTTCTTGATAGTGCAGCTCAAAAAAAAGAGCCCTTTTTTATGTATGTGGCTTTTAATGCGCCTCACGATCCCAGGCAGTCTCCCAAAGCTTATGTGGATCAGTACCCACTTGAAAAAATTACTGTTCCCAAAAGTTATCTTCCCGAATACCCTTACGCCGAAATTATGGGAGCCGGGCAAAATTTAAGAGATGAAAAATTAGCGCCTTTTCCCAGAACAGAATATGCAGTAAAAGTAAACCGGCAAGAGTATTATGCCATTACCACACATCTGGACGATCAGATTAAAGCTATTTTGAATGCTTTGGAAGATTACGGTCTAATGGACAATACCTATATCTTTTTTACGTCCGATCACGGATTATCCGTAGGGGAACATGGCTTAATGGGGAAACAGAACATGTACGACCACAGCATAAGGGTGCCTTTGATGATGGTTGGACCAGATCTTCCCAAAAACAAAAAAGTAGATGCCGGTGTGTATTTACAGGACATCATGGCCACGGCATTGGACCTTGCCGGTGTACAAAAACCAGAGTATATCGAATTCAATAGTCTTTTAAATTTAATCGAAGATCAGGACAAAAAAAGCAAATACAATGGTATTTATGGGGTGTATGAAGCAAGATCTCAACGAATGATTAGAAAAGATTATTACAAATTAATACTTTATCCAAAAACGAAGCAAATCTTGTTGTATAACCTAAAGCATGACCCCCTGGAGCTAAAGAATATCGCAACGGATAAAAAGAACAGGGCATTAATTAAAACTCTTTTTAAGGACTTGATTACTTTACAAAAGGAAAAAGGAGATTCGTTAGACCTAAAATCCATTTATAACAAGGTGATATCATGACCCTGGACAGCCATCAACATTTTTGGAATTACAATCCCGTCCGTGATGCCTGGATAGATGATTCTATGGCAACCATCAGAAAGGATTTTTTGCCACAGGACTTGCAATCTATTCTTAAAAAAAATGGAATTGATGGGAGCATTGCGGTACAAGCAGACCCGTCGGAAACAGAGACCGAATTTCTTTTAAGTTGCGCGAAAACCAGCCCTTTTATAAAAGGTGTTGTTGGATGGGTAGATTTATTGAATGACAACCTGGAAGAGCGTTTATCACATTATTCAAAAAACAAGCTGTTAAAAGGGGTGCGCCATATTGTTCAGGCCGAACCTAATGATTTTATGTTGCGTACAGATTTTCAGCATGGCATAAGCAAATTGGAACGTTTTAATCTTACGTATGACATCCTGGTTTTTCCATATCAATTGAACGCCGCCATAAAATTGGCACACAGATTTCCCAATCAAAAATTTGTATTGGACCATATGGGGAAACCTTTTATTAAAACTGGGGAAATAGACCAATGGAAAAAGGATATTATAGCCCTTTCAAAAGCATCGAACGTCTACTGTAAAGTATCAGGGATGGTCACCGAAGCCAACTTAACCCAATGGAAAATATCTGACTTTAAACCTTATTTAGACGTGATTTTTGAAGCCTTTGGGACCGATAGGGTTTTGTATGGCTCCGACTGGCCTGTTTGTCTGTTAGCGGCAAAATACGAGCAACAGTTGCGTATAATACAAGACTATATAAGTGCTTTTTCGAATTATGAAAAAGCAAAAATTATGGGAATCAATGCCCGGGATTTTTATCACTGCTAAACTTAAATTAATTAAAATGAAAACATTACTTTCTAGAACTCTGGTATCGTTGCTCCTGATATCCCTAATTGTTTCTTGCAAACATCATGAACAGCAAAAAGCCCCTGTTGATAAAGAAGCGATTAAAACAGATTATTTAAACGAATCTAAAGCTGAATTTGATGAGAGAATGGCCTGGTGGCGTAATGCCCGTTTTGGCATGTTTATCCATTGGGGTCCCTATGCTGTGCCTGCGGGCATTCATAACGGAGAAAAAATAAAAGGTATTGGGGAGTGGATCATGCTAAGAGCTAAAATTCCGATTAAAGACTATGAAATTTATGCCAAACAGTTTAATCCTGTAAACTTTAATGCAGATGCATGGGCCAAACTTATGAAAAGTGCGGGCATGAAGTATGTGGTTATCACTTCAAAACACCATGATGGCTTTGCGCTTTGGGACAGTGAGGTATCTTCATACGATATGGTTGATTTCTCTACTTATGGCAAAGATATTTTAAAACAACTTTCTCAGGCCTGTAAAAATCATGGGATTAAGTTTGGCACCTACCACTCCATTATGGATTGGCACCACCCTAAAGCGCAAAGCGATACCTACACAGGAGATCGAGAAATAAACGAGGAGGACAAAAAAGAATTTAAGGACTATTTGGAAAATTACCTTAAGCCTCAAATAAAGGAACTCATAACCCAATATGATACGGATATATTATGGTTTGATGGCGAATGGGTTAAAGAATTCACTCACGATCAGGGTAAAGCGTTATACCAATATGTTAGGGAGTTAAAACCAACTATCATTATTAATAACAGAGTGGATAAAGGGAGACAAGGCATGCAGGGAATGACCAAAGATGATGCGGATTATGCTGGCGATTTTGGCACACCTGAACAGGAAATCTTGGAAGGTACAGCCTCCTCCGATTGGGAATCGTGCATGACCATGAATGACACCTGGGGATACAAGTCGTATGACCAGAATTGGAAATCTGCCTCCGTACTCATACACAACCTCCTTGATATTGTTGCCAAAGGAGGTAACTACCTGTTAAATGTCGGACCCACAGCCGAAGGCCTCATTCCACAACCCAGTGTTGAACGTTTAACGGCAATGGGGACGTGGTTATCAACCAACGGAGATGCCATCTATAAAACCGAACGTCTCAAAAACAACTTCAAACAAGGGGAAGACCTTCGTTTTACCAAGAAAAAAGACACGAACACTATTTATGCCATTACCCTGAAAAAACCAGATAAAATAGTCACTTTAAATTCTATTGAACCCGAGGAAAATTCAACCATAAATGTATTAGGGTATACCAGCGATTTAAAATGGGAATACAGCAAAGAATCAGGATTAAAAATTCACCTTCCGGAAGATATATTATCATCTTGGAACGAAAATAGTTTTGCCTGGTGTTTCAAAATTATAGGTAAAGAAATACAATGAATTTAAATTTAAGGGATAAAGTCATTATCGTAACGGGAGGGTCCAAAGGGATAGGATTAGGGATCGTTAAAACGCTCATTCAGGAAAAGGCCATTCCTGTGATGATTAGCCGGAATGAACAAAGCTTATTAGACGTTGTCAATACCCATAAATTAAAAGGTGTGAATTTAACATATGCCGTTACCGAGCTCACCGATGATGAACAATGCAAAGCTGCAGTATTGGAAGTTATAAAAAAATATGGGCGTATCGATGGTCTGGTAAATAATGCAGGTGTAAACGATGGTATTGGATTGGAAGGTGGCAATTACGAGAATTTCATACAATCGCTCAAGCGCAACCTGGCACACTATTATTCCATGGCACACTATGTATTACCCGAATTGAAAAAAAGTAAGGGAGCCATTGTAAATATTGGTTCAAAAACCTCCGTTACAGGACAAGGAGGAACTTCGGGATATGCTGCAGCCAATGGTGGCAGAAATGCTTTAACACGTGAATGGGCCCTAGAATTACTGCCTTATGGCATAAGAGTCAATGCCGTCATAGTGGCCGAATGCTATACGCCCCTCTATGAAAAATGGATTCAGACCTTCGATAATCCCGAAAAAAAACTAAAGGACATTACCCAAAAAATTCCACTTGAGAACAGAATGACCACCATTGAAGAAATTGGAGATACCGTGGCCTTTTTACTCTCGAATAGATCAAGTCATACCACTGGTCAGCTCATTTTTGTAGACGGCGGATACACCCATTTGGATAGGGCATTATAAAATATGTTTAAATGAAACGATATTGTTTGGCAATAGACCTAAAAAACGATCCTGAGCTTATTGCAGAATATAAAAGACACCATAAAAACGTTTGGCCGGAAATTTCAGAAAGTATTAAAGCAGCAGGTATCGATAATGCCGAAATATACTGTGTTGGCAACCGTTTGTTTATGATTCTGGAAGTTAATCCTTCATTCTCTTTTGAAAAGAAAGCAGAAATGGATGCTCATAATCCGCACGTACAAGAATGGGAAACCTTAATGTGGCGGTATCAACAAGCCTTGCCTGTTGCCAAAGCGGGTGAAAAATGGCTTTTAATGGAAAAAATTTATCAGCTTAAATAAAACGCAGTGAGCATAGGACTATTCATCCCTTGTTATATCGATCAATTATACCCTAAGGTGGGTATAGCGACACTCGAACTTCTGGAAAAACTAAATGTACAGGTGACCTATCCTTCCGGGCAAACCTGCTGTGGACAACCCATGGCCAATGCTGGTTATGAAAGAGAGTCTTTAGGAGCATGCCAAAACTTTGTGAAAAACTTTAAGGATTTCGATTATGTTGTGACCCCGTCCGGCAGTTGTGCCTATCACGTAAAAAAACACTACAACATTATGGAGCAAACGCCTACCACCCAAAAAGTGAGGAACAACATATTCGAGCTTTGCGATTTTATAATCAATGTGTTAAAAATTAAGGATGTGGGCGCCACTTTCCCCTTTAGGGTTGGTTTACACCAAAGCTGCCATGGCCTCCGCGGTTTACGTTTAGGGTCATGCTCAGAACGTGTTGGAAACCATTATTCGTATATGGAGGATTTGCTACAACAGGTTAAGGGCGTTCGAATTATGCCGCTTAACAGGGCTGACGAATGTTGTGGGTTTGGCGGTACTTTTGCCGTAACCGAAGAAGCCGTATCCATTAAAATGGGTAAGGATAAAATAAAAGACCACCTTAACAACGGTGTAGAAATTATTACCGCAACAGACATGTCCTGCTTAATGCATTTAGAAGGCTTAATAATGCGTAACAAACAACCCATAAAGGTGATGCACATTGCAGAAATACTAAATAGTGGCAGTTAACAAAACAACCATGAGTCACCCAAAATTAGCAAATATCTTTAATGAAGACGAAAAGAAAGTCGACTGGCACGACAAAGCCTTATGGTTTGTACGACACAAAAGGGATCTTTCTGCGCATAAAGTAAAAGGTTGGGAAACGCTGCGTGAATTCGGGCATCAAATCAAAGCCCACACGCTTGCAAATCTGGACCAATATTTAATTGAATTTGAAAAAAATGCTCTTAGCAATGGTATTGAAGTCCATTGGGCCACAAATGCTGAAGAACACAATAAAATTGTACACCGTATTCTAAAAGAATGCCAGGCAAAAAAAGTGGTTAAGAGCAAATCCATGCTTACGGAAGAATGTCACCTAAATCCCTTTTTGGAAGAGCGTGGCATTGAAGTTATTGATACCGATTTGGGTGAACGCATTGTGCAATTAGCGAAGGAATCTCCGAGTCATATTGTTTTACCTGCCATCCATAAAAACAGGCATGAAGTTGATGATTTATTTCAACAACATTTAAACACCAAACCATGCAATGGTGACCCTCAATACCTTACCCAAAAAGCTAGAAAACATCTTCGTGAAAAATTCATTAATGCCGATGCAGCCATTACCGGAGTAAATTTTGCCATTGCCGAAACCGGAGGTTTTGTAGTTTGCACTAATGAGGGTAATGCCGATATGGGAGCCCATCTTGCCCCAGTTCATATAGCGTGTATGGGAATGGAAAAACTCATTCCAAAGCAAGATCATTTAGGGGTATTTTTGCGTTTACTGGCTCGATCGGCTACCGGACAACCCATAACGACATATTCCTCGCATTTTAAAACCCCAGCAAAAGGCCTTAAAATGCATATCGTTATCGTCGACAACGGACGTTCTGAGCAATTGGGCAAACCTGATTTCAGGGCATCGTTACACTGTATACGATGTGGTGCATGTATGAATACCTGTCCCATTTATAGACGTAGTGGCGGACATAGCTACAACTATACCATACCAGGACCCATTGGCTCTATTCTTTCCCCTGGAAAAGATTTAAAAAAGCACAGTAGTCTGCCCTTTGCCTCTACCCTTTGTGGATCCTGTTCTGATGTGTGCCCTGTTAAAATTGACATTCACTCCCAATTGTATAAATGGCGACAAATTATAACCAAGGAAATGAAGCAGCCTATGCTAAAACGGAAATCTATGAAAATTATGGGTAGCCTCTTTTCAAATCCAACACAATTTAATCGCTTCGCCAAATTCTGCCGATGGGCCTTGCGGAACTTACCCAAATCCATTTTATATGCCAAACCCAATGTTTGGGGAAAATCAAGAGAATTACCCAAAGGTCCTAAAATGAGTTTTACCGAATGGCATCAAAACAGAGAAAACACAAAAAGAATGAAAAATAATGGATAGTAGATCTCAAATATTAACAAAAATAAAAGCGAATAAACCCGAACCTATGGATTTACTCCATATTGACCCAAGCATTTTTGATGAAGGTCTGGATGTAGTACCTGCATTTACTAAAACGCTTGAGGCCGTTGGGGGTAATGTATGTCCCATAGATTCAATGGAAGCGGTGCATTCAAAACTAAAGACCTTGCTACCCAATGCCCGATTTACTCATTCTACACTTGAAAATACCCATGAAATCAACACGTTTTCTTTCGATGCTATTGAAAGACCCCATGACTTGGAAGATTTGGATATCTTGATGGTGAAGAGTGATTTGGCCGTCGCCGAAAATGGCGCTGTTTGGATTGATGATTCAAAATTCCCCATACGCGTACTGCCCTTTATTACCAAGCACCTGGTTTTTGTTATAGAAGAAAAAGCAATAGTTCCTTACATGCATCAAGCCTATGAGAAAATCCGAGACTTTAACTTTGGAGTCTTTATTTCAGGCCCTTCAAAAACCGCAGATATTGAACAAGCCCTTGTTATAGGCGCACAGGGCGCCCTTAGTTTAACCGTTTTGCTGTTAACTGCAGATACCACCCCTTAACCCCCCTTGAAATGGGTATTGCCATAGTGAATTGAACATTAAATAAGTCAACATCTTTACTTATAAAAATCGTTATTTAACAAAGGAATATCATAAATTTAAAGTTTAAAAGCTAACGGTATTTATGCTTTCGATTTAATGAATTTTAGCAGATTAAACATATCCTCTAAACAAGCCGAAGGGATTCTCTTGAGGCTCTATAACCTCGAAGGATCAGCATGGCCTTTACCGGGTGAAATGGATTTTAACTTTAAAATACAGACCTTAGCTTCCAACGACTACATTCTGAAAATTTCACGCCCCAATGACACCCTGGAGCTACTTGATTTTCAGCAACAGCTATTACAATATATTGAAGCTACTGGCAGCCATTTGATTGCTCCTAAAGTGGTTCAAGACATTTACGGTAAAAGCCTATCTGAAATTACTGATGCTTATGGACACAGGCGTCATGTTCGTTTGTTAACTTGGATCCCCGGAAGGATTTGGAGCGATGTTAATCCACAATTGGATGATTTACGTTTTAGTTTGGGGAAACAGTTTGGCCTTTTAACAAAAACATTACAGGGGTTTGACCATGACATGGCGCACCGTGAATTTGTATGGGATGTGGCCCAGGCGCTTTGGACAAAAGACCATATCGCTTTATTTAAGGGCGAGGAAAAAGATATCCTGAGTTCATTTCTGGAGCAATTTGAAGCCTCACAAAAGCCCTATGCCTTATTAAGAAAAGCCGTGGTACATAACGATGCAAACGACAACAATATTATTGTTTCAGAAGATCTGCGCAAGCCAACTGTAAAAGCTGCCATCGATTATGGCGACTCAGTTTACACACAAATTATTAACGATTTGGCAATCGCCTGTGCCTACGCCATGATGAATCACAACGATCCTCTGGATGCGGCCCTTCCCGTTGTTAAAGGATACCACAGTGCCTTTCCCTTGCTGGAAGAAGAATTGGACTACCTGTACATTACCATCGCTATGCGTTTGGTGATTTCGGTTACCAAATCTGCTATCAATAAAATTAAAGAACCCGATAATAAGTACCTACTTATAAGTGAAAAACCCGCTTGGGCAGTCTTGAAAAAATGGCATTTAACTTCAATGGCATTTGCCACTTATAGCTTTCGATGGGCCTGTGGTTATACAGCGCATCCCCATGAAGAAAAATTTATCGAATGGTCCGAAAGCAATACCTTTTACCTTTCGGATCTATTCCCTAGTATTGGCAAAAATGACATTCATTCTCTTGATTTAAGTGTATCGGGCAAATGGGTAGGGCATCAGGAAGAATTTAATGATTTAGCCCTTTTCGAATTTAAAATTAACCAGCTTCAAAAAAAGGTTCCCCATAAAATCATCGCCGGAGGTTATTTGGAACCCCGTGTTCTATACACCTCTTCGGCTTACCATAAAATTGGTAATAGTGGTAAGGAAAGCCGGACCATACATTTAGGGATTGATTTCTGGATTCCTCATGGTACTCCTGTTTGTGCTTTGCTTGATGGCGAAGTAGTCATGGCTGTAAACGATGCCGGAGATAAGGAATATGGGGGCCTGGTTGTTTTAAAGCATGCTCGTGGCACCTTAATTTTTTATACCCTTTATGGGCATTTAAGTGTAAAAAGTGCCACAAGGCATAACGTTGGGGATCTTATAAAAAAGGGAGACATCATCGGCTTATTGGGTAATTATCCCGAAAATGGCAATTGGGTACCCCATCTTCATTTTCAAATGATGTTGTCCTTATTGGATTATAAGACCGATTTTCCCGGAGTCGCCTATCACAGGCAAATGGAGGTTTGGAAAGGGATTTGTCCGAATCCAAACCTACTGTTTAAACTAAGACCCCTTGACCAAAAGAATTCAGTTTCTAATAATGACTTGATTCGTTACCGAAAACAACATCTGGGAAAAAGCCTAAGTCTTCAATATAAAGTCCCTGTAAAAATGGTTCGGGGCTCAGGACAATATCTTATAGACCAATATGGCAAAAGCTATCTGGATACCGTAAATAACGTGGCCCATGTTGGACATGAGAACTATGGCGTTGTAAAAGCAGGTCAGGATCAAATGGCTCTCATCAATACCAATACACGTTATTTACATGAGTATATTAACACCCTGACAAAAGAACTTTTAGAGACCTTACCACCACGATTAAATGTAGTGCATTTTGTAAATTCGGGAAGCGAAGCCAACGAACTGGCCATTAGAATGGTAAAGGCAGCTACCGGTGAACGGGATATTATAGCGTCGGAATTTGGGTATCATGGCAATACCAATAGTTGTGTCGCCATATCATCCTATAAATTTGATAGTAAGGGCGGACAGGGTGCTCCGGAGCACACCCATATTTTTCCGATCCCCGATGCCTTTAGAGGCAAATACAGGGGGAATAACACGGCCAGTGCCTATGCCGATGAAGTACAAAGACAAATAGATAAAGTTAGAAAAAAAGGACGTGGTGTTGGTGCTTTTATTATTGAACCCATTATTAGCTGTGGAGGTCAAATTGAACTGCCCAAAGGATTTTTGAATGAAGCCTACAAGAAAATTAGGGCGGCCGGCGGGCTTTGCATTTCTGATGAAGTGCAGGTAGGTTGTGGTCGTGTAGGAAAAACATTCTGGGGATTTCAATTGCATGATGTCGCTCCTGACATTATTACAATAGGCAAGCCCTTAGGGAATGGGCATCCTCTGGCTGCGGTGGTTTGTACTCAAGATGTAGCCAATGCATTCGCCAACGGTATGGAATATTTTAACACCTTTGGTGGTAATCCGGTATCTTGCGCCATTGGGGCTGAAGTTTTGAGGATTGTGAAACAAGAAAACCTGCAGGAAAATGCCAGGCTTATAGGCCAATTTTTAAAATCAGAATTAAAAACGCTGGCTAAAACATTTCCCATTATTGGCGAGGTTCGTGGTCAAGGTTTGTTTTTGGGAATAGAGTTAGTGGATAGCGATTTGAACCCCTTGCCAAAACAGACTGATTACCTGGTTAACCGTATGAAAGACCATGGCATTTTAATGAGTTCGGATGGTCCCAGCGGTAATGTGCTAAAAATTAAACCCCCGATGATTTTTACAAAGGCAAATGCCAAAGATCTCATTTTTTACCTGAGTCAAATTTTAAATGAGGATTTTATGAAATCAGGAAATATAGATTAATCCCCCTTGTATGGTGCATTTATTTTACATTCGAAACAAGATTCTCCCTAGGTTCAATCCGCATGCAACCCTTGTTTTAAATGATGTTTCAAATCGATTTAATTATCTTAAATTTAGTCTTTACCTAAAAGTTTGTATTATAAAAAATTCCTTATGTTTGATAACATGTCGACCCTAGACCACTACTTGAAAATAGCCATAAGGGCTTCACTAATTGCAGGAGAAGAGATCCTTAAAATTTACCATTCGGATTTTTCAATAGGTTATAAAGACGATAAATCTCCACTTACACAGGCAGATTTGGTGTCAAACGAAATTATTAGAAATAAACTTGAAACAACTGGCATACCCATTATAAGTGAAGAAAGTAAACAAGTGTCATACTCCACAAGAAAAAGCTGGAGCCAATGCTGGATTGTGGATCCCATTGATGGCACCAAAGAATTTATAAAAAAGAATGGTGAGTTTACTATAAATATTGCACTTATAAAAAATGGAATAACAACATTAGGCATCATTTATGTACCTGTAGATAAGGCACTCTATTACACCAATTCAAATAAAACAAGAGCATACAAAACGGTTATCCAAGATGTGAACCACCCTCTGGAGCACATTCTATTTCAAGACGAGCATTCCATACAGCTTTCTTTAGAACACCATACGAAAGTACGGGTGGTAGGTAGTCGATCCCATATGAATCAGGAGACTCTGAATTATGTTGAAAGTCTCAAAGAAAAAGGCAAGCAGGTGGACATTGTTTCTAAGGGCAGTTCATTAAAATTTTGTCTAATGGCTGAAGGGAAAGCGGATATTTATCCTAGATTTGCGCCTACGATGGAATGGGATACCGCAGCGGGTCAGGCCATTTGTGAAGCTGTTGGATTAAAGGTAATTGACCAGCAAACGGACAAACCAATGACATACAACAGGGAAAATTTGTTAAACAGTTATTTTTTAGTTTCAAGGTAAAAGATGTCCTCTAACATACACAAAAGACATATAGCAAAGGCAATAACCTGGAGAATAATTGGAACATTCGATACCTTTGTATTATCCTGGATCATAACAGGAAACCCATTATCGGGGCTTAAAATTAGTGGCTTGGAGCTGGTAACAAAAATGATTCTGTACTATGGTCATGAACAACTTTGGTATAAAGTTAATGTAACCGAAAGCCAGAAAAGACATTTGTTTAAAACCGTAACCTGGCGCATCATAGGAACTTTAGACACCATGTTAATCGCATGGATTATTACAGGCAATCCATTAACCGGGTTTAGCATTGGCCTTGCTGAAGTGCTTACAAAAATGGGATTATATTATTTACATGAACGGGCATGGTATAAAATAAATTTTGGCTTAGATAAACGAAGATCTTCAAAACAATGACAAAACATCTTACAGACCACAAATACAAAATTAGCAAGGAGGAGCGTCAAAAATTAAATGGGCATAATTCATTTTTGGTTTTTTTTACTGGTTTATCGGGCTCAGGAAAATCGACATTAGCCAATGCATTGGAAGTAAAACTGAACCTGATGCATATTCACACCTATGTTTTGGATGGGGATAACATAAGACGTGGCATCAATAAAAATTTAGGGTTCTCTCCCGAAGATCGATCGGAAAACAATAGGCGAATAGGTGAAATATCAAAACTATTTGTCGATGCCGGCTTGGTGGTTCTTGCTGCTTTTGTGGCCCCCTATGAAAAGGACAGAAATTTTATTAGGAACACTGTCGGATTGGATAATTACATCGAAGTTTTTGTAAACACCAGTCTGGAAGAATGTGAAAGAAGAGATGTTAAAGGTTTATATAAAAAAGCCCGGCAAGGAAAAATTAAAAATATGACCGGTATATCGGCTCCCTATGAAATTCCGGAAAACCCGGATGTGGTAGTATCCCATGTAAATACGGTTGCCGAATCTGTTGCTATTATTTTTCAACATATAAAAGGCAAATTGGACCTAAAATAAAAAGCCTCCTGTTTCCAGGAAGCGCTATCGTTAGGGCGGGGAGACTCCCTTCCCTTCGTCTACGCTCAGGGTAAACTCGCTCAGGATAAACTTCTCGCCTCCATGGCATAGTCCCATAAAAAGGTAATCCATAAAAAAAGCCTCTTGTTTCCAAGAAGCTCTATCGTACGGGCGGGGAGACTCGAACTCCCACACCTCGCGGCACTAGATCCTAAGTCTAGCGTGTCTACCAATTCCACCACGCCCGCTAAATCCCAATATCGGGATGCAAATATAATCAAGATTTTTAAAATGCAACCCTGAAACCCTTAAAAACATTCTTTTTTTATACTTTTGAAATCAACTATATTATACCTTCCATGAGCACCATCCAATCCTATATTACGAAGCACAAGGACCGTTTTATCAATGAACTTATAGAATTGCTGAAAATACCATCCGTAAGTGCAGATTCTAATTATAAGAATGCTGTTTTAAAAACGGCTGAAGCTGTAAAAATAAGCTTAGAAAACGCCGGTTGCAGTTCAGTTGAAATTTGCCAAACCAAAGGACATCCCATTGTTTATGGGGAAAAAATAATTCATCCACATTTACCAACTGTCCTGGTTTATGGGCATTACGACGTACAGCCACCTGATCCATTAGATTTATGGCATTCGCCTCCATTTGAGCCTGTTATTAAAACCTCGGTTAAATATCCAGAAGGTGCTATTTTTGCTCGGGGTGCCAGTGATGACAAAGGTCAAATGTACATGCATGTTAAGGCCATGGAGTACATGACTGCTAACGACCAATTGCCTTGCAACGTGAAATTTATGATTGAAGGGGAGGAAGAAATCGGCAGTCCTAGCTTAAGTGTATTTGTTAAAAATAATCGGAAGAAATTAAAAAATGATATCATCCTGATTTCCGATACGGGAATGATTGCCAATACCACACCATCCATCACCACGGGCTTACGTGGCCTAAGTTATGTTGAAGTAGAAGTTACTGGACCAAATCGCGATTTACATTCCGGCCTCTATGGTGGTGCCGTAGCTAATCCTATCAATATTTTGTCGAAAATGATTGCCTCGTTGCATGATGCTAACAACCATATCACCATTCCGGGATTTTATGATAAGGTCGAAGAACTTTCGGAAATTGAAAGAGCAGAAATGGCAAAAGCTCCATTTGACTTAGAAGATTATAAAAAGGCCTTGAATATTGATGCGGTCTATGGAGAAGCCGGGTATTCAACCCATGAGCGAACCTCTATAAGACCAACCTTAGACGTTAATGGCATTTGGGGAGGCTATACCGGAGAAGGTGCTAAAACCGTTATTGCCAGTAAAGCCTTTGCCAAAATATCTATGCGATTGGTACCCCATCAAGACTGGGAGGAAATTACGCAATTATTTACGGATTATTTCAAAAGTATCGCTCCAAAAGGTATAAAAGTCAATGTAATTCCCCATCATGGTGGACAAGGCTATGTCACTCCTTTGGATCATATAGGATATCAAGCCGCCAGTAAGGCCTACCAGAAAACCTTCGGAAAAACGCCTATTCCGCAACGGAGCGGCGGTAGTATTCCCATAGTATCCCTTTTCGAAAAAGAATTGCAAAGCAAAACCATTTTAATGGGCTTTGGTCTGGATAGTAATGCGATACACTCTCCTAATGAACATTTTGGCATTTGGAATTATTTAAAAGGTATAGAAACCATTCCGTTCTTTTACAAATACTTTACGGAGCTTTCTCAATGAATAAGGTATTGAATTGCTTTAATACCATTACTAGTTTCTATAAAAGAATGACATGGAACGCCCTTGTCAGCACTAAAGTGTACGAACAGATTCTAAATTACTAACCTATTTGAATTGATGCAGAACAGTCATTTAAACTATATCTTCCTTCTTTTATTAGCCACTTTATTTATTAGTACATCCGGTGCGTTGGGCAAATTCATTGATATGCCTGTTCCTGTCATCATCTGGTGGCGCTCCATATTAGCTTCATTATTGTTGTATGGGTTTTGTAGATATAAAAAATACCGTTTGGTGCTGAGATCACGAAAAGACTTGATCCTTTTCATTTTAAGCGGGCTCTTTTTAGCAACACATTGGATAACCTATTTCTATGCCCTGAAACTCTCAAATGTGGCTATTGGTATGTTGTCCCTGTTTGTATACCCTATATTAACGGCTCTAATAGAACCCCTATTTATAGACACAAAATTTGATCCTGTATATATATTACTGGGAATAATGGTTTTGTTTGGGATTTATATCCTGGCACCGGAATTTAATTTGGAAAGTGCCCATGTGAGGGGTGCATTATTTGGGTTGCTCTCGGCTTTGTTCTTTTCTATACGCAATATTATCTCCAAGCAAATGGTATCGCGTTACAATAGCACTGCCATTATGTTCTATCAAATTACGATTATCAGTGTCGTATTATTACCTGTATTATGGCTTCAAGACACGTCTAACATTAAGACGCAGTACCCTTATATTATTATTCTCGGAGTTATTACAACCGCCGTAGGACACACGATGTTAGTGAATAGTTTAAGGCATTTTACGGTGAGTACAGCAAGTATCATTAGCAGCATTCAACCAATTTTAGGCATCGTCATTGCCTTTATTTTTCTAAACGAAATACCAAGTTGGAATACCTATATTGGTGGATTCATTATCCTTTTAACCGTAGTTATCGAAAGCATTCGATCCAATAAGAAAAACAAGGAGCTATCAAAATAACAACACTACCTAAGTGATAACCCCTTGTCTTCAATCAAACCACACTATGGTAATTGAGAGTACCCATGTTTTGTTTTCCAAAGGAAATACTTTTCGAATAATACTTTAGAAAAATCAAATATGACATTGGGTATCATTATGGCGAAAAGACGTGGCTTAAAAAGATTGTTACTTAAAATAATAACTTCTTTTTTACCTGCATCCATCACACAAATACCAGGTATTTTACCCCATGCCTTTTGTTTTAGATTTGTTTTACCCTGGGTAACTCTATGGATATTTTCAGCGACAATTTTACCGGTTTCATCAGAAGGGTAACCCGTTTTAGGGGTCGAGAAAGGCACTTTACCGGGTTTAAAAGGCACCTTAACATCCACTGCTATACCAGCTGCCCAGACACTGGGTAATTCGGTATGTCGGTAATTGTCACCCACAGGAATATATCCTGCTTGTGTCGCTTTTAACCCTTCAGATTTTGAAACAAAATCAACACCAATGAACGGAGGCATAAGCATGGTGAACTTGCTATTAATCGTTTCACCTGTACTAAGAATAACCTTATCTTTTAGAACCTCTTTCACACCAACCTCCGTTCTATAGTGTATATTAAACATCTTCATAAAGGATTTAAGCATCGTTTGGCCACCGGTCATGCCATCGATACCAAAATGTCCTAAAAAAGTCTCCGGAGTAATCCAATACAGGTTTACTTTTTTACGAATATGCTGTTCACGCAGCCACTTTTCAACATTAAACAAAAACTCATAGGCTGCACCCATACAGCCTGCATTTTGGGTTGCTCCAATGACAATATCACCAGGATCTTTTTTAAAAGCGTCCAATGCAGCTCTGGTTTTCATGGCTCCATTTGGTGTACCGATATAATGTGCAAATTCCTTTACACCCGGTGCCACATCATATTTTACTTTTGGTCCGGTGGCAATAACCAAATGGTCGTATGGTATTTCACCCTTATCGGAAAGAACAATTTGTTTATCGGTATCTACGCGCAAGGCTTCGGCATGGATGAATTCAACGCCTTTTTTTTCAAGGATAGTATCCTTTCTAAAAGATATATCCTTAATTTCCCGCCTTCCAAAAGGCACCCAAATTAATGATGGAATAAACAAAAATAATGGCGATTTATCTACCATTATTACTCTATGGTCCTTTTTGCCTTTACGTTTCAACTCGAGAGCTGCAGTCATCCCTGCAAAGTTCCCTCCTATTATTACTGTTGTGGTCATGATTATTAATTTATATATCAAAATTAGACCATATAATCCATACCGTATGTTACAAAAGTCACATAAGGAGGAACCCTATTATTCCGCTCAAGTAAATCTGGTCTATTATAAACTGTACATTCTTTTTTACATTAAAATGTAACAATTCATCCCATTTCACGTTCTAATACATAATCAATCCTATGCCATTTTCTGCCAATAGTGCAGAGAAGCCAAAGGAACAATCAAAAAACAATCACGTTATGTTAAACCGCTTTTTTATTATCTGCTCGGGTAGTGATCCCCTTATTTTAGAGCATTGCTCTAAAGGTGAACAAAACAAATATGCCGGCATTGGTGCGACCGTTTTTTTTACAGCTCTTATGGCTTTTATTGCAGCCAGTTATGCCCTTTTTACCGTGTTCAACAATGTAGTCGTTGCTATTTTATTTGGATTTATTTGGGGGCTGCTTATTTTTAATTTAGACCGTTTTATTGTTTCTACTATAAAAAAAACAGGGCATTTGATGGACGAACTCATACAAGCCTCTCCACGAATTATCCTGGCTATTATTATTGCTATAGTTATTGCCAAGCCTCTTGAACTTAAAATTTTTAAGAAGGAAATTGACCAGGTATTGTTGGCCGAAAAGCATGAAATGACCCTTGCCAATAAACACCAGATCGAACAACAGTACGGACCGGATATTGAGGCTTTAAAAAGTGAAATGACATCCTTACAACAAGCGATCCATTCTAAAGAAGAAGAAGTTAATGGACTGTATGAGACTTACATTTCCGAAGCCGAAGGGACTGCTGGAACCATGCTTTTAGGCAAAGGCCCCGTCTATAAGGAAAAACGAGATAAACATGATGCTGCTTTGGCCGAACTCCAACAATTAAGGACAGAAAATCGTTCAAAAATACTAGCCATTGAAGGCCAAATTTCGGCATCGCAAAATGCGTTGCAAAATAAAATTACCAATACACAGCCCATTATCAACAATTTTGACGGCCTTATGGCTCGGGTAAATGCTTTGGATAAACTGCCCTGGTTACCATCATTCTTTATATTTCTCCTTTTCTTGGCAATTGAAACTTCTCCCATTTTTGCCAAACTGTTGTCACCAAAAGGTATCTACGACTATAAACTGGATGAACAAGAATCTGCTATAAGATCTCAAGTACTGCAGAACAAAAAACAAAGAGAAGTCATGCTAAATACTGATTATGCCATAAACAATCGTATTTACGACGATCTTAAATCTGAAGAGGAATTATATCAATACAAACGTAAAAAGGCCAAAGAAATATTGCAGTTGCAAGCGGATTCATTTTTTAGCAAACAAAAAAGTATTTTGTAAGTTAGACTAGGGTCTCCGATTTAAATTTATTGTATAATCGGGTTGGTCCACTGCCTATAATAGACACGTCCTTTTTGTTCATTACAGCCAAACGATGTAATTCCAATAGGTTTTTTATGCCGTACCGATCAATATGTTCAATTCCCACAACATTAACTACAATCTTGTTGCCCCTGTTTAAAATAAGGTTAAGTTCGCGTTCAAACAAATGAAAATTTCGTTTATTAAGAACACCTTTAACTTTTAAAAAATTTCCATAACTGGTAATTCGCAGATCCATATCACATAATGAGGTTAAAAATTAATTAGACTCAGGGTACAATAAATTGATTTTCAGTCAAATATATTTAATATATTTCACATTTTTTTGATTTTTCGATAAACGGTAACATCTTATGGGTTTGTTAGGTGCTTTTAAACGATATTACCTAATTTTGTATATTTAGATACCACTAATTACTCATATTAAGTTACTTGTCATGGAATCTTGTTCTTTACGTTTTGTACGGTGACCTATCTCAAAATTTATGTACAAACTAATCTGAATAAAGACATCACGGCTCTTGAGTGTCGGGTGCATTTTACTAACTCCTGAGGTTGATTTTATTATGATATTTTTTTGGTAACTTCTAAAAATAAATTTGCCTTGAATAGTTACAACAGATATCTCGTGTTAGACATGGCCCTTATACTACTTAAAAATCTCTTTAAAACTGTTATTTATGAACGCTAAGCATATACTCTATCTCTTTCTTCTTGTATCTATTTTAACCCATTGTAAAATTGCATCTCCAACATCGACTCAGGCGGATAAATCGACTTTTGAAAAGCTGGCAAGTATTCCCATTGTGGTAAAGATTGAAAAGCGTGATCCAATTAGCCATTTTGATGAGAATTATGAGATCTGGTTTGAACAACCTATTGATTACAACGATCTTTCCAAGGGCACCTTCAAACAACGGGTTTATTTAGGTTTCGAAAACACAAACAAACCGGTAATAGTTAACTTAAGAGGATATGGTATAGGTAACGATAAAGCAAATGAACTGGCGGATCATTATAAAACCAATCAACTGACCATTGAACATCGATATTTTAATACATCACGACCGGAAAACATTGACTGGAATACCTTAACTATTGCGAATGCTGCGAGAGATCAGGCTAGAATAATAGATGCGATACGTCAAGCCGTTTATCCGCATTCAAAATTTATTTCAACGGGAATATCCAAAGGCTGCCAGACAGCCATGGCCCATAGGCGATTTTTTCCAAAAAATGTTGACGCCTGTGTTTGCTATGTTGGCCCTTTAAATTTTCAACGGGAAGACCCCAGAATATATGAATTCTTAAAAACGGTTGGCACCAATCAGGATCGAGCGAAGATAAAGGCGTTTCAGGATTTATGCTTTGAAAATAGAGCAGCTTTACTGGAACAGATGAAAGCCGTCGCCAAGAAAAAGAATTTATCCTGGGAATTTGGAGTTGAAAAGGCTTTAGACTATACGATTCTGGAATATGCTTTTGCGTTTTGGCAGTGGGGAAAGGATCTGGACAACATTCCCTTGAAAACGGCCAGCATTCAAACGATTTATGATCATCTGATTGATGTGGTAGGCTATGGTTTCTTCGAAGCTTCGGCCGTTGAGTACCTCCAACCCTATTTTTGGGCCGCCCTTACCGAACAGGGTATCTATGGTTATGAAACGGGCCCGTTTAAAGACTATTTAAATACCGATGCAATTTATAAATTTGATTGGGCATTTCCCGATAGCATCTCCAAACCTTTTAATCCCATACCTATGAAAGAGATCAAATCATTTTTAGACACCTCTGCTGAAAAAATGCTTTTTATATATGGTGAATACGATGCCTGGAGCGCAACAGCGGTGAATTTAAATGGGACTGCAAAACGCAGGGAACTTTACAAATTTACTCTCCCCAAAGGAGACCATAAAACCCGTATTAAAAATTTTGATAAAGAGAGTCAGGAAAAAATATTTGACATTATAGACCATTGGTTAAAATAAAACTACAGGAAACGGGTTGGTAATCGGTAATATATTGAAGTCTTAATAAATTTTTGATCCCTTTTAAATATTGAATTTAGGGAATAATAGTCTATGAATTACAATCTTAAAATACTGCTCATGGTACTCCTGGCAGGAATCACCATTTATGGCTTAGTCACCGGGAAATATCTCTTCCTTATATTGATTTTACCATTTGGTTTTGGCTTGTTTCGAAAAAAAGATGAAAACAACTAGGTTTTTTTAACGTAATCGGTAATGATTACGATCTGTTGTCCTCCCACCTTGCCTTCAATATAGTCTTCATTATCCGGATCTAGGCGAATGTTCCTCACTACGGTCCCTTGCTTGGCAACCATACTTGAGCCTTTTACCTTTAAATCCTTTAATAGAACCACAGAATCCCCAACTTTTAAGGTGACACCATTGGCATCCTTATGAATGACTTTTTCACTTGGCTCTTTGTCATCTTCTGTGGCGCGGGCGAAAGTCAAGGAGGCATCATCTAAGTACATCATATCCAACAAATCCTTTGGCCATCCTTCTTGACGAAGTCTTTGCAGCAGTCTCCAGACCATGATTTTGACCGGAACATGTTCGCTCCACATACTATCGTTTAAACATCGCCAATGATTTGGATTCATGGGCGTATGGCCTTCAATTTGATCCAAGCATATTTGGCATACCAAAACATCACGGTCAACATTTTCATTTAATGAAGGGGGAATGGTGTATTGTTTAAGGTTTTCTTTGGTCCCACATAACTCACATGTATTATTGCTTCTCTCCCTTAAAGTTGCTAAAACATGCATTGATTTTTTCTTAATTTTTAGCAATATTACATCTAAATGTGTTCTGATACAAGCTCAGAAAAAAAGGCTGTCCCTTTTTTGACAGCCTTTATTGAGTATTATACGAATTCGTTTCTTAAAGCTTTATTGGAGAATATAGATAATCCCCATGACTTTTAAAATATTTATTTAACGCTTTTCGCTCGTCTGAGGTTAGAGCTTCACCCATTAATTCTTGGTGTTTATCGAGCATTTTCTCCAAATCGCACATAGATTCTACATACATAACTTCATTAAAATCCCTGCGATCTGAGCCCCACGCATGTCTTTCGGGATAATACGCTTTCAAATACTCATTTTTTTTAATTACATTTTCGACAACCTTATTATAGAGCCCATCCCATTCGTCCATGGATCCGCCTTCGGGAAAAGCCATTTTATTTTGACGCACATATAATATCATGTCCTCTGTAACTTCCCCTTCCAGTGGCTTTGCACCGGACATGGTGGCATAAATCTCATCGGAATGAAATAGGGAATAGGCAGAACCCAGCTTCTTTAAAAAGGCCGAACGTTCATCGTCATTAGGCCATGCTTCTTTTTCAAGCTCAGCATTTCTTGCCGCAGCTTTATCTATAGCATCCCAACTTGGATAGGATTGCGCATAGATAACCTCATTACTGTGTTCTGTCATTAAATGCATAAAATATCCCGCCCAAGATATATGTTCATTCTTTTTAGTAACCTTCTCCATATATTCTTTTTCCGCAGCCTTCCATTCCTCCGGAGAACCCTCGTAATTATTGTTCCAATACGATTTGGTAACCGTAACATATGCCGGTCTTGCATCTTCTTGTGCAAAGTTGGCGAAAGGAACAATTAGCAAAAGCATAACAATTGCTGAAAAAAATTGATTAGTCGTTTTCATAATTTGATAAAATTAAAGTTAGTATAAATAATAAATTAAAAATTTTGTTGTTAGATTATGGGTGGGGTTAAACCTTAATTAAAGCATATGCTAACCAAGGCATTCAAAACATGCTATCGATCATTTTTCTGGGAGAGAAATTAAATATACAATAAAATTTTGAATAATCTTACTTCCCCAATATGGTATCCCGCTGTTTTTTAGGCAATCCTTTGACAACCATCATGTAAGAATGATCAATGAGTTCCAAAATAAATTGGGCTTGAAGTTCACCTTTATAAATTGCAACAGTGTTCCAGTGTTTATTACTCACGTAGGGCCCCGCGTAAATACTTTCAAATTGTTCACGTAGCTCTACCGTGTAATCGGTATCACATTTTAAGGTAATGGATGCTTCACCTCTATCCCATTGATCTAAAGGGACTATAACAAACATTTTACCAAGCACCTTAAACACTAAGGTGCTATCATCGAAGGGGAATCCTTCAGTGGTTGCTTTTTTATTCAGGCAGTACTGCCGAAGTTGCTCAATATTCATAATACCATGATCATGACCCTAGCTCACCCAGATGGGTATGTTTGAAATTAGTGAAATATTTTAAACCATAGCCAAATATCCTATCCATGGAAGCATGGGAAAACAAGATAACCCCCACCAGTTGAACCCATTGATTTTGCACATAAACACCAACAATATAAACCCCAATTGCAATGCCCTTATGGTGTAACAGGTTATACAAAATGGCTCCAACTTTTACACTTACTATATAACCCAACATCCCTAAATCTGGTGCTAACAGTAAGACCAAAAACCACCACCAGGCAAAATCCAAATGGCCAAATAGAAGTATTCCCAAAAGGAACATAAACAATTCTTCAATTTTTAATAATAATTGCATTAGTCTTCAATTTTATATAAAATCGGTTTACTTGGCGAGGCATCATTTTCAAATGGCGCAATTTGTATATTCAAAAAATACTCACCGTCCTTAATGGCATTGGGCACAAAAATAAATTCAGTTATTGTTGCATCCATCCTAATCTTTCCTTTGGTATTCCAAAAGGCATTATGGCCGACTAATTTTCCCTCATCTTTTTCCTTATCGATACTGGGCTGGTCTATTAGTAAATGTTTAATTCCCTTTTTAACCAAATACGTCACAGCTTCTTCAGTTAAATAGGGCCAATTGGTATGTGAATACTGTCTGGTCAACTTTTCCTTGGTATTGGGTATTGTTCGTATAACAAGAGCCTCTCTTTTTTTATTGCCCAAAGCAAATTGTATTTGTTTTTTGGATATTATGCGATCTTCTTCCAAAGGTTGCGGAGCAACTGTTATTACTTCAGCCATAAAGAAAAATTGATTTAAATTCTTATTTATGGAATGTACCTTTTTTGTAATGTGTCCGGCACATTCCGTATGGGTGCCATGGGCATGAGGGTTAAAATGAATGTTGTTAAAATTGATGCTTGCCCCTTGGCGAACTGTAGCCACCCATTCCCCTTCACTTATTGGTTCAATCCTTGGTTCATTTAAATACCAGGCATTAACGTTTGTTTTTGCTGCTCTTAAGGGTATGGATATATCTAAAGGTTTTCTAAAATCTATTTTAAGTTTTCTTGAATGGTATTGAATTGTGGCTAACATAAAAAATTAAATTGGAAATATCGAATTAGGCTCAAATAAGCTTTAATATATAAATTTAATTCTTTTAGAAAAGAATTCTGAAAATTTATTGAAAAGAGCTTACGATTAGGTTCTTATACAAAAGACACCATGTAACGTTCTGAATGACTTAATTATGACATGAGTTCCATAGGTTTTTGGGCCATAAAATCTTTCACCCCCTTAAATGTATTACATTCTCAAGAGGAAGGTTAAAGGTTATAAAAAAAGATGTCAAAATTATGGCAACATAAACAAATCCGAAGCCATACCATCAACTAAAAACTTCCCTTTAGGAGTGGTTTTAAGGATTCCATTATGAGAATTCCTCTCACTATAATCAGTCGAAATAATCAGGAGATCTCTATCAATGAATTTTTTGGAGCGTGTTTTTAAATGATTTAAATAGGCCTTCCCAAATTCGTTTTCAATCTTATCAAGGGAGACACCCCAGACTGTTCTCAACCCTGTCATGATGTACTCATTAAAATGATCTGTCATGGTCAGGTTTTCTATGGTTTTGGGTAATGTCTCATTTTGAATGGCTTGTATATATTTTGCGTTATTCGATATATTCCAAGTGCGTTGATTGCCTTGAAACGAATGTGCTGAAGGTCCAAAACCCAAATAGGATTTCCCTTGCCAATAACCGGTATTGTGCTTCGAGAAATAGTTGGGCTTTCCAAAATTTGAAATCTCATAGTGTATAAAGCCTTCATTATTTACACGCTCTACCAAATGATTGAAATGCTGCAAGGTCAAATTGTCGTTTAATGACGGATATTTTCCTTTTTTTATAAAGTGATCCAGGGCCGTTTTTGGTTCTATGGTTAGGGCATAACTGGAAATATGTTTGATGCCAAAGTCAAATGCCATATCTAAGTTTCTATTCCATTTTTCCACATCCATATTTGGTATCCCATATATGAGATCAATTGAGATATTATCGAAATATTTCGTCGCCTCTGATAAACAGTTTTTGGCATCCTCTGCCGAGTGTGAACGATTCATACGCTTTAAATCGTCTTCAAAAAACGATTGAATTCCAATCGAAAGACGGTTTATCCCTAAATCTTTATAGTCTTGATATTTCAATGAATCCAATGCATTTGAAATGACCATATCATCAGGATTAGCTTCCAGGGTGATTTCGGGGGAGTTGGACACCGGATAATGGTCATAAACAGCTTCAATCAAACTCCGTAATTCCTGAATTGATAAAACAGATGGTGTCCCTCCACCAAAATAAATGGTTTCAATAGTTTCATTTTTAAGTTCGTTTTTCCTCAAGTTCAACTCCATTAATAAAGCAGCAATAAGGTCACCCTTCTTTTTAAATGATGTTGAAAAATGAAAATCACAATAATAACAAGCTTGCTTACAAAAAGGGATATGGAAATATATGCCACTCATTTAGTAGTCGTTTCAATGGGTAATATTCAGGTGAAATTAAATAAAAAATATGTAAACCGAATCCGGTTACGATTTACGATTTACCTTTTTAGGATTTTGCTTTACGAATGCCGTCCATCCGGAATAGCTCTTACCAACATTTTCTTTACCTAAATTATAAAAATGACATACTGCGGCTGCCAAGCCATCGGTTGCATCGAGATTTTTAGGTAACATTTTAAGCTCCAATACATTTTGCAGCATTTTTGCAACTTGTTCTTTACTGGCATTTCCATTACCCGTAATGGCCATTTTAATCTTTTTGGGTGAATACTCCGTAATGGGAATTTCCCTGCTTAGTCCGGCTGCCATAGCCACCCCTTGAGCGCGCCCAAGTTTCAACATACTTTGTACATTCTTTCCAAAAAAAGGGGCTTCAATAGCAATTTCATCCGGATTATGAGTATCTATAAGTTCTATGGTTCGTTCAAAAATTAATTTCAGTTTTAAATAATGATCATCATATTTTTTTAAATCGAGTTCGTTCAATTGCATAAACTGCATCTGGTTTCCAACGACCTTAATGAGTCCGAACCCCATAATGGTCGTCCCTGGATCAATTCCTAAAATTATACACTCTCTAACCATATTATTCACAATAATAACACCCACTTAAGGAGATAGAAGCACCCAATGTTAAGGTCAATACATGGCCATTAAACGACCCAAAACCATTTAATTCCGGTTCGAAATCCTTACTAAATCCATTGATATAAGACACATCTACAAACATGGATAATTTATCTGACACGCCATAATGAACCTCCAAACCGGCCATAGCATTAAAGTAAGAAGTGTTATTTTGGGTATAATTCCCTAACGGCTTTACTATAGAAATCCCAGGGCCAATATGAAAAAACGCACCCATCCTGGATGGTAAAAAGCCTAAATTTCCGGAAGCATCATAAACTAACTGAATGTTGATTCGGGAATAATTCAGCTTAAATTCCTGTGCATCATCTTGATTGGACATTCTACTGAATCCATAATCTGCCTTAGCCCCTAAACGCGGTTTAAACATATATTGCAAGCCCAAATTCACGGTTGGAAAGTTATAGCGCTGTCCTTCGTAACCCATAACAAAGCCATCTCTTGAAGGGTTATTAAGCCCTAAAGCCACCTGTGCTTTAAAGGTACTCGTATCTTGTGTAAACCCTGTATTTACAAAAAGTATGCAATGCAATACAAAAAAATTAAACTTATACCATTTAAAATTTGAGGTCATACTGTTTTATTCGCTTATTTTGCATTCAATTACGGATATGCAACCCTACAAAACTAAACAATTCTTTTTTGTGTACGGGACATTAAGTCACGTAATGCTTGTATCCTATTTTTTAACAGGACCTTTTTGGCCATGATCAATATTGCATTAACCATAACCCTTATTTACTTCGTTTTAATTGGTTTATTTATTTGGGGGTTCAAAAGCGTTAAAGTCCATAACCTGAAGAACAGTACTCCTGTAACACCATTTTCTGTAATTATCCCTTTTAGATGTGAAGCCGAAAATTTACCCGCATTATTGACATCCATTAGCGCTTTAGACTATCCAAAACACCTGTTTGAAATAATTTTTGTTGATGATGATTCAACTGATAAATCTGTTGAAATCATAACGGACTTTATCAACAATCATTCAAATTTACCAAACGACCACATCAGGGTCATTAAAAATATTCGACATACTCATGCTCCAAAAAAGGACGCCATAACCTCTGCCATTAAGGTTTCGGAAAAAGAATGGATAATTACTACGGATGCCGATTGTATATTGCCAAAGTATTGGTTGAACAGTTTTGATGATTATATACAGGTTACCAATAGCAAATGTGTGGTTGGGCCTGTAGCATACGTTGTAAATAATAGCTTTCTAAGTAAATATCAATCTTTGGACATACTCAGCTTACAAGGCGCAACTATTGGTGGTTTTGGCTTAAATCTTCCATTTTTATCCAATGGGGCCAATTTGGCGTATGAACGTGCCTTATTTTTGAAACTTCAGGGTTTTAAAGGGAATGACCATATTGCCAGTGGTGATGATATTTTCCTTTTGGAAAAAGCGTTTAAAACCTATCCCCAAAACGTAAATTATTTAAAATGTGAAAAAGCTATTGTAAAAACCTATCCGGAAAGTTGCTGGAAAAACTACATTGCACAACGTGTTCGTTGGGCTTCAAAAACAACGGCATATAACCATATTTTCGGAAAATTTACCGGGTTTGTTGTCCTTATCATGAACGCATTAATTATGGCTCTATTATTTCTTACCTGTATCGGGGCTGTCAATTTTAAACAACTGTTATACGTATGGATAATCAAATTCATTGTAGACTTTTACTTAATTTATAGAACGACATTATTTTTCAACCAAAAAGAACTGCTTAATAGTTATTGGCTCAGTTTTATTATCTATTCATTTTTTAGTGTTTATATAGCTTTCCTTGCTTCATTTTCTTCTTATTCATGGAAAGGCAGAACCTTTAAATCCTGAGATGATATCATTATTTTTAGTACATTTACTTAAGCGCAACAGCCCTGAAAAATGAAAAAGCTTTCCTTTTTACTTGCTTCTTTTTTTATGTATTCCTTAAACATGTTAGCCCAACAAACGTATACGGTTAACGGTGAATCTTTGGAATTGAGCCTGGAAGTAGAAGGCGATTTGGATCTATTACTGTTAAAACAGAATGACAGATTCCGTTTTTTTGTTAAAGATGCCCATGAACACATTCAGGAGCTTATTAACTCAAAGGACATTGATGGTACTTATTTTAATGAATATAGGCATACTTTAGAGAAATTAACCGAAGGGTCCAACATGTCTACCGAGTTGGTTGCGTTTAGCAAATACGGTCTTAAACAATTTATTAAAGCCTATAATGGTAAAGGAACCAAACGTTTTGCTTATACCAATGACAAAGTAAAAACCCAAACCAGAATAGGTGTTTTTACCGGAATGACAAACCATCCTTTGGTGGACCATCCAGGTAATGTCAAAACCGCACTTTTTGGCGTGGAGTTAGAGCTCTTTGAAAAAAAGGAGCTCCCCAGACAATCCGGTTTCATAAGTGTTGAAAGGACATTAAAACACGATGACTTTGACTATGTTTCTACCATCATTGCTTTGGGGTATAGATTTCGGTTTATCAACCCATCCAAATTTAATATTTATGCGAATCTACAAATGGCGACCTATACCTTTTCAAAACAAACGGCCGTGTTTAATGAAGAAGACATGACCGTTAAAAACAATGCCTTTAGAGCGCCCTTTATTTTTGGCTTAGGCAGTGACATCAAAGTTTCAAGCAGCGGCTATATGACGTTTATATACAACGAGTTATTTTCTGTTTTTGTGAAAAACAACGGGCATTTTCCAGTAAATTTTTCGATAGGATACAAGATGAATTTATAGGGTTAATTAACCTGAATAATAATGGGTAGTTTAAATTCTGATTTCACCTTTTGCCTACGTTTTACAGCTGGAAAAATTTCTGGTAACGAATCCAAACTCCTAAAAAGTAAGTCTTTGATATTAGGAATTTCTCTGCTTGTAATGGAATCCATTTGTACGCCTTGAAGTGATAAATTTCCTGTCTCCGACACCTGAAACTGGAGAATCATAGTGTCATTGATATCCTGGGTAACCACTATCAATTCCTGTTGTAAATTAGTCATAATATGCTTCGTCAAAATCCGTTCGAAGCACTGTTTTTGGTCCTGTTTGGAAGAAAAAGAATCGCAGGCAGTAAAACTGGGATAGGCATCCACTTCATCCCAGTTGAAGGTCCGCAATTCTTCATTTAATATAGCCTCCGGTGATATTTTCTTTACATTAAAATACTCGCAGGAATACAGTGCAAGGCCTATTAAAAAAATACAGAATCTGATCATGGATTAATCTATACCCGAAAAATACGATTTTTTTAGTTTTTAACCCGTTTTAAGAAAAAAAAGGAAGGTAGTAACTTTTAATGTTCCTTCGCGTCATATAAACGATTAGATTTTTCATGGACATCGCTTTAATTTTAATTGCTTTATTATTTATGTTTCTGGGACTGGCAGGAAGTGTGTTACCTGTATTACCAGGCCCTTTAACCAGCTGGATAGGTTTATTAATGGTTCACCTAACGGACGTTATTCCAATGAATATACCATTTTTGACGGTTACTTTAGTTATAGCCATACTCATTTGGTTCTTAGATTATTTCATTCCCGCCATAGGCACTAAATATTTTGGAGGGAGTAGATCCGGAATAATCGGCACGACTCTCGGCCTGATCATTGGATTAATCGCACCCATTCCAGGTGGTATTATAATCGGTCCTTTTATGGGAGCATTATTAGGAGAGTTATACCATAAAACAAATACTAAAATCGCCTTCAAAGCAGCCCTCGGTTCATTTATTGGCTTTTTAACCTCCACCTTTATCAAATTTTTTGTGGCGCTTATTTATTTAGGACTTTTTGTAAGACTATTGATATAACATCAGATCGATCCTTTTAGAATCTATGGAAGAAGCCCCGTGGGTCTCTCACCTCCACGGGGCTTATGTAAATTGCTATTATCAACAAAAAATTTGAGGGATTAATTAAATTGTAGTGTTGATACATCAAAGTTAATCAATAGTTTTAACTTTCTACTGCGGAAAAACCGTAACTATATTACGGTTAATATGTAAAACATAGTAATAGCCTTACTTTCGAAAGACCATTTTTTTAAACAAATCCTTGTTTTCTGGCTTCCGTTAAAAGGGTCTCATCTTCACCATCTTCAATACTAAATAAATCTTTAAGTTGTTTCTTTCTTTTTTCTACAGCACTAAGGGACATATCTAAATGTGATGCCAGATTTTTAGTTTTAACACCTTGAGATAACAAGTGAAGAATTTTTCTGTTTTTTTCGTCAATAACTATATCACTGGTTAATGTTTTCCTGATATGACTGTTTACGGTACCACTATAAAATGGCGGATTGAAAAGTACGGCTTGAAAAGCACTGGCCAATTCGCTTGACGTTAAATCACTTTTAATAAGAAACCCTTCAGGATCGATGGTTTTTATTATGTTGTGAATTCTAAAGGATTCATTAAACATCGTTAATATAACGATTTTCGCTTTTGGTAATACCTTACGGGCGTATTCTGCAAGATCTTCTCCCGAATTCATACTCCCATCTTTTGATGGTGGAAGACTTATATCCACAAACAGTACATCATAGGGTCTATTTTTCAAAACCGACTCATCCATAAACCTGATGGCCTCATCGCAATTATTGGCAATATCGATATATAATTCCTGGTTTTCAGCTTTTGTGAATTGTAAAGTATTTTGATACCCCTCGATAATCATGGGATGGTCATCAATCATCAATATTTTAATTTTTTCAGTCATGGTTGCTGCTAAGATATGGGAACTTTAATGGAGACCGTAGTCCCTTTGTTTATTTCCGAAGTTATGCTTATTTCGCCACTTATTTCATCTATTCGTGAATTCATATTCTTTAATCCGATACCCGATTTCGCCTTGTTCAAATCAAATCCGGAACCATCATCTTTAATAACCAGGCAAATTACATTATTTTTTAATTTAAAGCTAATTTTTATATGTTCGGCATTCGCGTGTTTATAGATATTATGCAGGGCCTCCTGGACCAATCTGTAGATATGGATCTTCTTTTTGTTCGATATCGCATCCCAGTTGATCACCTCATCATAATCTAAAGAATAGTTTAACCCATAGGCAATGCACTGGGTGTCCACTAAAGTTTTTAATAAATCAATAAAACCTGCTCCCGAGACAAAATCGGTGTTTAATTCATGGGACACCTTTCTGATGTCCTCCTCGATGGTCTTGAGTTCCTGAATGTACTGACTTCTGGTTTTAACCGCGTCTGGATTGGGGTTCATGTTCAAACTATCCAAACTCAACCGTGTCCCAAACAGGCGTCCCAGAACACCATCGTGCAGTTCTTTGGAAATGCGCTGTTTTTCGAGTGTTCTGGCCTCCTCAATACTTTCATTCTGTGAGAGCATCAGATTGTAAATTTCCTCATTGGCCTGTTGCTGCTCCTGTATAAACTGCAGTTCCTTATTCTTGTTGCGCTGCCGAATCACCAGGTAAAGCAACAGGGAGGCAATGATGACAATAATGGAAATGATCATCAACCACATGCGTTCCTTGGCAATCTGCCGGTTTTCCTGCTCCACGCGCTGGGTATCGAATCGAATCCTGGCAAATTTATCACGGATGGCGCGCTCTGCCTTTTGCAGGCTGTCATTTAATTTGATATAGGATTTTAAATAGGCAGCTGCCTTATCGCTGTCTTCAATCTCAGAGAGGATCAACAAAGACTTTAATAAGTCGTCATTATTGTATTTTTCGGAGATCTCCTTGGCTTTATACGCATAGTAAAGCGCAGAATCCTTTTGCTTTTTAAAGTGATAATATTCCGCTAAATGTTGGTGGATGACAATGGAGTGGTAATCCTGATTGGTACTATCGCAAATCTTTAACGCTTTTAGATAGAGTCCCGGTAATTGGTTAAACTCTTTATTGAGATACAGTGTATTGGCATAATTCCCTAATGCCGAAACGTATATATCCGGGTTATTTCGAATTAAATTTGAATTTGATAAAATTTTATCGAATTGTTCCTTAGCTAAATCGTATTTCCCAGCTTCAATATATACACCTCCCAAGTTATTTTCTGTATTACCAATACTTCTTTCATAATCACCTTCCAAATCTCGCTTTATTTCAAGAGATCTGTTATAATACTTCTCAGATTCCTCAAAATTACCGAGCTGATCAAAATTAATCCCTAAAGTATTATAAATATAGGCCTTATATCGATTGATCTCATTACTTTCATTGAATTCATTTAATAAGGTCAGAGACTCAATTGCTGTCACCTCACTACCCGTATAATCCTTATTATTTGATTGACATACGGCAATTCCATAAAGCGTCAGGGCCAATTCATACTTGAGATTATTTTTTCTGAATACCTTTTCTGCTGTTTGATAATAATAATAGGCGGTGTCACTCAGCAATGATTTACGATAGATTTCCCCAATTTTATAATACTCTTTGGCAATAAAAATGGAATCCGAAGATTTGCTTTTTGAAACACGGCCAAGGATGGAATCAATCTTACTGATATTTTGTTCCAATTGCGCATGCAAATTAACAACACTAAAAAAAAGTATGATATAGAGTGATTTAACCTTCAATTAAAGTGATTTACCTTCTTCACTTCCAAATGTATTTATAATTTTTGTAAAAACATTTTAAAACAAAAAAAACCCATACAATTAGTATGGGTGATAATTCTTATTATTAATATTAAACTATAAACTAGTCATGAATACGTCCGCCTGTATCCAATATTTCGATGGCGTCAGGAGAAATTAATACATCATCTTCATTTAAATCCTGTTTGGTACATGATGTCAGGGCTGCAGATAACACTGCGATAAGTAACGTTAGTTTTAAGGCTTTCATATTGATTCGATTTTAAGGTTATACAATTTTTCTCTATTTGTTTTAAAAAAATTTAAATACATGTCGTGATAAAGTGTCCGGATGTACCGGAAGCTTTAACGAGGGAAAAAATGGATCATTAACTTTAAAATCGAAGGCATAACAAGGCCCAGATTTCATTTTAAACTTGTGTTGAGGGAATTCGACCTTGCGGTCTAAAAAATGGATTAATACTTTTTACGGACTTGAGGGGAACATTGATTTATCCGTTAAGTGCTACTAAATTAGGTTAAAGTGCTTTCTGTATAACAAAAATTAGATGAAATGCACATTATATCGATGAAATGCAAATAATCGACGAACGTAGGGGTATTTAACTTACAGTTTTAAGGGTTGACTGGTTGTTTACCAAGGTGGTTTTTACAATTGTTGTTTTAAAATCCAATAACGCATCATGCTTTTTCTCCAATCGCTTGATCAGCAAATCTGCTGCACTGGCCCCAATTTGTTTAGCGTGCTGTCTGATGGTCGTGAGCTTTGGTATGGAAAGCTCCGATACCGATTGACTTGTAAATCCGATAACCGATATATCTTCAGGCACCTTTAACCCCAAATGCAAGGCCGTATTTATAGCGATGACCCCTGAGGAACTATCGGCAGACAATATGCCATCCACATCTCGATGTTCTTCAAAAAATGCCCTGATCTTCTGTTGGTAATCGTCGTCCTTTTTCATTTTCAATTCCAAAACATCTTGTTGACCATGTTCCAGAATGGCTTTTTTGTAGCCGTGACTCCTTAACTTCCCAACACTCAAATCGTCAACACTACTAAAAAAGGCGATTTTCTTTCGGTTTTCAGATAACAAACTTTTCACGGCCCTGTAGGTTACATCAAAATCATCAACAATAACTTTGTCACAAAACACATCATGCGCTACCCTGTCGAACATGACAATGGGTAAGCCTTGATTTATGGTCTTCTTAAAATGCTCGATTTCGTTTTTAATTTGTGTTTCCTCAGCAACACATAAAATAAAACCATCCACACTGCCATTGGCTAGAAGTTTTAAAGCTTCCTTTTCCTTTTCCAGAGACTCATTAGAAATGCAGGTCATGATATGATATCCTCTTTGGGTGGCCTCGCGCTCTATTCCAAATAATACTTTGGCCAAAAAGTGATTTAGAATATCCGGAATAATCACGCCTATGGTTTTGGTTTTATTTTGCTTGAGGCTAAGGGCTACCTTATTGGGTGAATAATTGTAGCGCTCGGCCAATTCCTTAACCCGTCGTACGGTTTCCTCTCCTATTTCTTCACTATTATTTAAAGCTTTCGAAACAGTAGAAATCGATACATTTAACTCTTGAGCCAGTTGTTTTAACGTAATCATATAATGACGCACTATTTTAACCGACGCAATTTACAAAATACATTTCTAATAATTCATTCTAAATATCTCCAACACTTTAATATACCATCCTCTGGCCCTGACGCTAAAAAATACTCATGCATCTTACTGTAATATTATTCCAGAACCGCATTAAAATGCCTAGAAATAACGTCGCATTTTCATTTGAACCAACAAGTCAATTTGTTGACCCTTTCAGGACATCCATTCCTCTTGGAGTGCTTTTAATTTGTACCATCATAAACCAATAACATATTTTAATCATGAGTACAAAAAAGAAAGTAGTCGTATTAATTAGTAAAGGCATGGATGACGAGAGAGCATCTGTAGCCTGGAGTATTGCCAATGGTGGTATTAAATCCGGATTAGAAGTCAGTATCTTTTTAGTGAGTTCCGGTGTGGACTGGGTAAGGAAAGGCGCCTATAATCATGCGCATCTCAACCCAAAAGACCCAAGCATGAAGGATATGATTGAAACCGTACTGCACAACCAGTGCAGAATTATGGTCTGTCCCCCCTGTTCGGCAGTAAGGGGTTACACTCCGGACGACCTTATAGATAACATTGAATTGGTGGGATCTACGGCATTACACCAACTCATTCTAGACGGTGCAGAGACCATTTCCATTTAATTTAATCATTGTACCATCTTAAAAAATTAAAATCATGGATGTTAAATATTCAAAAGAACGTATCGAACAAATCCCGGTCAAGCAGTTAAACACCATCATTGCTTCGGAAATCTACACCATTGTTGATGTAAGATCTCCACAGGGCATTGAAAGTCAAGGTGCCATACCTACGGCGATTAATAAACCCCTGGACGCCTTAAAACAGGAGATTGAAACGCGACATGGCCATCCGGATTCGGTATTTAATACTGAAGGACCTTTTTTGTTCTGCTGTACGGGTGGTGTGATGTCTTATATGGCGGCCATACATGCTCAAGAAAACGGCATTAAAGGGGTGTATAATTTAGAAGGTGGCCATTCCGCCTGGCTCAAATTACAAGAGGATTAAAATCAATTTGATAGCAATTCATTATGTTTTCTAAAAGACCAATGCTAGTTCCTGAAATACCTCACGACATCAGGAACTTGCATGATCGTTTTGTTTAACATCAATCCTTTAATTATGGAATTCATTATATCGATATTAACCGTTTATGGCATGTCTGCCATTGTAACCCAAGGTAAAATATTTGAGCCTTTAAGAGATTTTACCGAGAAACACAGTCCCAATTTCTGGAAATACCTAACCAGTTGTATGCAGTGCCTCCCGTTTTGGGTCGGTATTTTAGTGTCCTTGCTTACGCAAGAACCCATTATGGTAAACCAAGAGTATCTACCAAACTTCCTAAATATCCTTTTTACTTACTTGTTTTCAGGAGCACTGTATAGTGGTACGACCATGTTTATCCATACAGTGTTTGTCCATTTAAAAGGGGACAAATAGGAGTCTGACCAGAATAGGAAAGTAAAAAGATGGAATCGTATTTTAAAAATTACTTTAATTAACCTTTATGGATTGGGTTTTACGTTGTCTCCAACTATTTGGAGTTAGTCCATATTCCTGTTTAAAACTTCTATTAAAATGGGAATCGCTCTCAAAACCGCAATCGTAACATATTTGCTGTATGGTAAAATCGGTGGTTACCATAAGTTCACGAGCCAGTTCAAGTCTTTTCGCCAATAGCCATTTAGCCGGTGTTGTATGGTAAGCCTTTTTAAAATAACGCTTAAAGGAGGACAGGCTTTTTCCACAAAGCCTGGCAAATTCTTCTACCTTCAGGTTATAGAAATATTGTTCTTCCATAATCTTTTCGATCGTGTATCCTGAGTGGAGCGATAAGGTGTAGAGCACATTTTTTATTTCCGTGTTTTGGTTATCCAAACAAATATTTAAGAGCATTTCCCTAAATTTCAGCTCAATGATTTTCTGAGGTATCTTACTGGGCAGCTTTAAATATGAAAAAAACGAATGGTACAGTGCCTGTAAACTTTCATTAACGTTTATTCGATATACAACATCGGGATGCTCTACCTTTTTAAATGTAGCGATTTCGTTGCCAATATCATTTTCCATACAACGCTTAATGAAATCATCCTTCATAAAAAACATGAGGACACAAAAGCTGTCTTCAAAGTATTGCTGGTTTTTAAACGCCCCTTTCCTCACAAATATCGACTGGTTTTCTTTCACTAAAAAATCTGCAGAAGGTGTAATCCACTTCTTCTGTCCATTAAGTACATATACGATACTATGGCATTCCGACCAAGCGTCGAAAAGCTCTTCTTTAATTGGACATTTAAACTCGACAATTAAATAATCTTCCCCTATTATTTTATGATAGCCAGGAGTCTCAAGAAAATGTTTATAGGAATCGAACATAATAGTACTGGTGTTCGTTAGTAACTTACAAGATACAAAATTCTGGATTTTATATATATTGGTAAGGTTACAAAACAAAAAAATGACTCGATATAGGCCGGTATCTCAATACTAACAAATCTGTACGTACCGTCACACATTAAACGCTCTATTTATACAGAATATTCGCTTCAACATAATCCAATATTTGAATAGATCCATTTAATAGAACTGTTACTCATCATGGTTCAATGGTGAACGAGAAGGGACTTAAAAGGCTTATATTACATACTGATATGTTAAGATCAACCGATATTAATCCATTTATTCGTAGATTTATATTGACCGTTCCATACTATTCTAAACAATAAAAAACTTAAATGAAATCTTACCTCAGTTTATTCAGTCTTTTTTTTCTACTCGTTGCTTGCATACACAACAATAAGGACGGTAAAACACCTGAAATGGTTGTAAAAACCACTGGCAGGTCTACCCCTATCAAACTTTATCTCACATCCAATGCAATTGTCGTTTTAGATGAGCTCATCCCCTTGCTTCCATTTGCACCAAGCGGTCGGTCCATAGGGTACATTACCACTGCCGGATATAATGCTCCTTGGGTATTTGAAAATATTAAAAAAATAGAAGAATCAGGTTTTGCCGTTAAACCCATAGACTTGTCCATATTATCAGAAAATGACCTTGACGAGGCCTTTAAGGATTGTGATATTATTTGGGTAGGTGGCGGCAATACCTTCTATCTGTTACAAGAAGTCAGACGATCTGGATTTGACAAGTTTTTAATTGAAAAAATACATCAAGGGGTTCCTTATGTAGGAACAAGTGCCGGTTCCATACTCATGGGTCCAAACATTGAACTTGTTAAATTTGCTGATAACCCTTTGGAAGCACCAAATTTAAAATCTTATCGGGGTTTACATGTTTTCCCCTTGGTCCCGTTAGCCCATTACGACCATCCGGATTATAAGGCAGTGTATAAAGACATCCTGAATTTTGCCCTTGAACAAAATATACCCGTGGTTTCCTTAAAAGAAAACCAGTTCATTATGGTTGAAGGCGCACAATGGGAAATCATAAATTCAGATTTGCCTTAAAATCAGAACAAAACGCCTTACTCATTCTTAATTTTGTAACGATTACGAATAAAGTCTCTTTTACCTAAAGACTTGAAGAAAAAGGACTTGATTGCGGTAGATTCATGATTGCTATGAGCTTTCTAAACCGAATGTCATCATGGAGAAACTGAAACGGATAAAGAAAAGTTATTTCCGGAGAAATCTTTTTTGTTTCCATTTGACGTTCTATCAATCCTAAAACTTTTTCTTTATCTTTTAATATAGCTGAAACTAAAAGTTTACTAAAATCCTTCCTTGGAATAAGATTAAAGCTTAGATTTTATGGGCTTAAACCAGGGGATTCTAATTAAAAAAATGCTTTATAGAAAAAAAGGGGAAACCAGTCCATTTAAAATGTTATGTCGCAATAATGGGCATCGCAACCTGGATTATGAGGTTCCATCAGGAGGAAAAAATATAAAAATCAAACGCTATAACCCCAACTCTAATTTAATTTGATTAATCAATAATACCGGTATACCATCACTTTATGGCTTGGATTACATTTATATTTTTCCGAATAAATTCGCTATATTTGAGTATCTTTTTAAAAATAGGCCCCTGACTATTCATGTGTCGAACTAAGTATGGGGGTAAGCTCTATTTCAGTTGACTGTCTTCATATTTAAAATTAGGTCTTACACTTAGTTAAGCGTTATTGTGTTTAATCATTAAAGACCTGAGTATCTGTTTTTTAAGATTACATAACATTATTTACAAGCTAACGTATCTAAAGTATTGAGTACAATGAATTCCATAAATGACTCTTCCGCCGAACCAACGCTCCTTTTCATTCCTGATATAAGTGGGTTTACCAAATTTGTACATAGTACCGAAATATCCCATAGTGAACACATTATTAAAGAACTTCTAGAAACCCTTATCGATGCCAACGAAATGAATCTTCAAATTTCGGAAGTTGAGGGAGATGCTATCCTTTTTTACAGAAAGGGTAAAAAGCCTACGGCCGCTGAAACTTTGGCACAAGTGCAAAGAATGTACATTAAATTTCACGCGTGTTTGAGAAAATATGAATCCCAAAGAATTTGCCAATGTGGCGCTTGTGCGGAATCTAAAGGCCTGAATTTAAAATTCATTATCCATTATGGTGATATATCCATTAATCAAGTAAAGAATAGATCTAAGCTCTTTGGCAAGGATGTGATAGTAGCCCACCGTTTAATGAAAAATGATATCCCCTTAAAAGAATATGTTTTAATCACCAATCAACTTATTAATTCATGTTCCTCTTGGGTAGAAATTGAACAAGTTGGCTGGGAAAAACCAAGTCACGGGAAGGGAAGTTACGACTTTGGTCAAATTAAATTTTGTTATTTACCGTTAGCTCCCCTGGAATCACATATCCCACAACCAACTATAGAAGATTATGCTCCTGAACCCCATATGAGTAAAATTCTTTCGGCTGAGGCCGTAATAAATGCGCCCCTTGAATTGGTATTTGATGTGGTTTCAGATGTTAATGCGAAGCACCTATGGGTACATAATGTGAAAGGAAGTGATCAAACAAACGGTGATATCGTTAAAAATGGAAGCACCCACAGATGTATTATGAATGATGACGAAAGTGATCCTTTTTTTACGTCACACAGTTTTAATATAACTAAAGACTTTATTACCTGGATAGACACTAACCATACCGACAACGCCAATATGGTAGTAACCTTAAGGCGAATTGGAAATCGTTTAACAAGAACCAATTTAACCATCTTAAAAAAATTAAATCCAATTAAAAAATTACTTTTTAATGTATTTATGAAAAAAGGTTTTGTTCAATTCTATAATACGTCGTTGGTGAAACTTGATAATTACTGCCAGGACTTGCAAAAAAAAGGACAGCAACATTCTTCAGGTATTTTACTGGAACCTGATAAAAAAGCTGTGGCTTAAATAGGATTTTGACACCACTTTGCCCTTATGTCAAGTTATGTACTTTTACCTCTCATTTTTATGATTCTTATGTTGGTCACCTGAGCTTACGACACTTTGTTCTTATGGTTTAGCCCAACAATGACCCTAATTCCAAAAATCATGCGTAGGAAATTGCTAATACATAGACCTTAAATAAAAACGGAGCATTCCTGTTTTTTAACTCCATTTTACTTAAATATCGCCAAAAGGGTAATACCATAAATCCGCTTAAGTCATCTTTTAAAGGTTGAACCATGACGTGTTAAAGACAGGACAAAAAGGGCTTTTATAGGTTAAGAAACTAATAATCCTTTGTTTGGATAGGGAAACAATCTTATGTTACCATTAAGGGAGTAGGGGAAAGTTATGATACTTTTAAAAAAATGAGGTGTCTATTGATCTAAAAACAAACAACTGGCACTTCTTCATTGATTATCAAACAAATTAAAATTTTGTATATTGAAGGATAATCAACCAACACTCCATTATGAGAACTATAAAAATTAAGACTGCCCTTAAATCGGTATTATTCATTTCATTATTTCAACTAAACTTTGTTCTTGCACAAGACAATACCCACGAAATGGCAGAATTATCCATCTCTAAAACCCATCAAGACGAAAGTCTTATGTGGCATGCTGCCCCGGATTTTTTTCCTGATTGTTCTTTTACAATTCTCCACGGAGAAATGACCCAACCTAACCTGGATTTATATTTTAAAATTGAATCGAATACCGAGGTGGTTAATCATACGCATAAATCCCCGGAACGGATGATATTAATGAGCGGTGATCTTGAGGTACAATATGAAGGAGAAGATCCCGTGGTCGTCAAGGCCGGGTCTTATTTATACGGCCCCGCGGGAAAACCACATCGTGCAAAGTGTCTTGATAATGGACCTTGCGTTCTATTTATAGCCTTGGTTGACACCTTTGATGCCGTAGTCGTAAAGGAATAAATTCATAAGGGTAAACCAGAACATAGGTATTTCTTATTCGTTTAAATAGCCTTATCTAGTCCTTATTCATGTTCTTTTGATGAGCCATACGACGTTTTATTTCGTTAATGGGTTGTCATCCTTATCTAAAGTTGTATGGAGTACGATCTGGTGTAATTCTGGTGGGTTTAAACACCAGAATTACAATTAATCAAAGGCTTATGTGGAACCTGCAGAAAAGTTAAAAAAATATGCCAGTCCCCAAAGTGATCATGGAAAAGCGCTGTGAGCCAATTTTAAGACCTTGATACCCCCCAATAACTTTAAATTGACGAATATGGTAGTTTAACATCAAGTTGAGTGTATTCACGGTTTCCGAATTTATAAACGTTTGTTTAAAAATAACTATAAGACTCAACGGTTTGGCAAAAAACAGTTCTGCGCCCAAACCATACATAAATCCAAATTGATCCACCATACCATCAACATAGGTGGTCCCAATACCCCACCAGGCATCCAGTTTCTCGGTACGAACGCGATAATATTTTACAAGCATGTTGTAAAAGGCCAAATTATCATTGCCGAAATTGAAATTTCTTTCCCATAACTGGTGGTAGTCCAATTCAACACCCAATCGTTTAATAAATCGCATTTCCAAAGCTAAATTCATGCCTTTCAAAGCGTTGTTTTCGGAAATATATCGGCTGGAAAGTTCTGTCCTAAAGGTGCTATAATTTTCATCCAGGTTATAACTGTAACTCCCCTTGTTAGATTTATTATAAGGATGCCTGGTTAAAGAGGCACGACTGCCACGATGTTCACCTTCAAATGGCGATTCAATTAGGGTATAATAACTCACATATAACAAGGCTTCTGCAATTACTTCAGCAAAGGTCCCTACAAAAAAGTCATTGCCTTCACCATCCCAGTCCTCCTGGTCATTTGAAGTCGCCTGTTCATCCTTATTTTCAAGGCTGTTTTCTGCTTTCCCAATTTTGGTTTGTGCATAACTTGCATTAGTTATAAGGCATATAAACGAAAAGCAAATTATAAAATGTTTCATGTTCTATTCCTTTAAAGGCGTTTGCAGCCCAAATAGTATTCTGATATTTTTTTACGGCATATGTTAAAGGTATTTATATTATATCATTTTCATGTCCTAAAATTTCTTTTATGTAAAAATTTGGACACTTAATCCATAACACCTGGGAATGAGTCATTGCCTTTTCATGAATTTAAATCATGTAATATCTTTTAACGGCAAGAAATGCACCCCTTATAGGAATAGCCAATTAGGACTCCAAATAAGGACTAATTTTCTACTTGTATAGAAACCTATTGCAGACATTACATCACTTGAGGTAAACCCTCAATACCAAAGAAGATAGAAGAAAGAGATTTAAAAATTACAAGTTGAATTCCATTTTGAGTATCTTATTTATGGAGCTGTTTTGAAATTAATTTGTAGATTTATAATCATCCTATAAAGCTGTATTTTAATTATTCCATGATTAAAATCATTCTTTTAATTTTATTAGGCGTTTTTTTTATTCTTAATGGCATAAGTCATTTAATCAACGCCGAAATTTATGAGGCGTATTCTGCAAGACGCGCCTTAATTGCTCCAAAATTCATGGTTAAAGTTAGTGGTATTCTACTCATCTTCGGTGGTTTGTCGCTAGCTTCCGGATATTTCATGATAATAGGAATTATTGGCCTATCCCTATTTTTAATTGTTGCCTCCCTTACCATACACCAGTTTTGGAAGGAGAAAGGGAAAGAAAAAAAATTATTGGAAGGCATGCACTTTGCAAAGAATATGGCCATTTTAACTGAATTAATCTATATTGCTTATACCTAAAATGGTTGGAGCATAACATGTTGTAGAACGCGTTCAGTATTCCTAATTCCCTCATCAGGATCTCTTTTACAAGATAAAGTTTCATCGGAGCTATCCCAGGACCACCTTTGAACTGGCTTATTTTCCATATCAATATGTCCGGGATTATCAAGTATCTTAAAAAAGGAAAACTCAATTTATTTGTATTTAAATAACTTACCTTTAAGCTGAATAATATTCTAAATTTATTACTATGAAAGCTTTTAGAAACATATTACGCATTGTTACCTCAGTGGCAGCACTTTTTTACTTTTTGATTTTTGTTGATGAAGCCTTTCCTCCATACGATTCTGATATGAGAGAATCTAATTTTGGGATTGTCATGGTATTTGTTCTTTTTCTTTGGTTTTCCATTGGATATTACTACTTATGGAAAAATGAAAAATTGGCAGGGCTTATTTTAGCCTCATGGTGGATTGGTCTTTTTCTTACCGCTTGGTTAGTTTGGGAATATGGTAATGTGACTGTAATTCTCGGATTTCCAATATTTATATTAGGCCTTCTCTTGTTACTATATTCTAAAATGAAAAATGATTGATGTGAACCTTGCTAGGGTTGCAATCATCAAAATGTACAGGGAGCCTCAAAATGATCTATTGACATAACAGACTGCAAAAGCTTTTTGTTGGTTATTACAATACCGGATTATCCTATCAATGCCATTTAATCTGTTATTTTGACTCTAAATTAACCACTATTTTTGTTATATTTAATGCAGCCCCTATATATCCCTTATATAGGAAATGAAATATAATAAGGCCAACAATCTTACCCCGGTTAAAGTAAAGGACAGAATATTAGCCCTAGACGTCATACGCGGGTTTGCCTTACTGGGTATACTCTTTGTCAATATATTAGACTTTAGCGGCATACAATTTCTAAAACAAAGGGATCCTTCAATTGATCAATCCGCTTTATATGAGGTAGTGGAAATCTTTTTTAGGGGGAAATTTATTTGCTTATTTTCAATTTTATTCGGTATTGGTTTTGCCATGCAAATATCTAAATTTATAAAATTCGGTGGCTTTAAAAGGTTTTATATAAGACGTATGGTTGTTTTATTTCTGTTTGGCCTACTACATTTAATTCTTGATCCTTTGGAAGTTTTGAATATTTATGCCGTTTGCGGCGTATTGCTGTTATTCATTAGGAAGATCCCACATAACATCATATTGGTTATTGCTTTGGTTATCATGGCTTTACCATATTTGCAATTGACCATGTCCAGTTTACGGGATTCCACATTAAGTCTTGAACAAAATGATAGTTTTATATCTGAACAATTAAAGAACTCAGCGCCTTTTGATTATGAGGTCTCTGAAATAGGCTGGAATTTATATACCAGCGATATCGCTGCTGCGATGTATTCGAAAAAGAACTTTTTAGAGATTATGACATTTAATATGGATTATGCTTTGATGAGACGTACGTCCTCATGGATCAATTGGTTGTGGTTTATGGCTGTTCTTCCCTATATGCTGATTGGCTTTATCTTGGCAAAGCTAAAACTATTCGAAAACCAAGAGACATATAGGTCTGTTTTTAAAACAGTCGTTTTAATTGGGCTTGGTTTTGGCATTTTGTGCCCCTGGATTAATGACTTTTTAATAACAAAGGTTTACACAAATGGATGGAGTCCTTGGTTTAGTTTTATCGGCGCTTTAATTTCAACCGTTTCTATTGTGATGACAGCCTTGGCATATGGCTCTGGCATAATGCTTTTATTACAAATATCATTTTGGAGGAATGTACTTTCGCCGTTAAAATATTATAGCCGAATGGCACTTACAAATTACATATTGCAGACTATAATATGCATTGGCCTGTTTTACCATTTTGGATTTGATCTTTTTGGAAAGCTTAAGCTTGGATCTGTGATTTTCATGGCCGTTGGCATTCATCTGGTACTTGGTGCAATAAGTTCCATTTGGCTTAAAAAAAACAGATATGGTCCATTAGAAGGGTTATGGAGATATTTAACCTATTGGAACATATAATGGCTATGATTGATTACCTAAAAGCCTCTGCTAACAGGGAAGGCTTTGGTTTAGATGAAAATTCATGAACTCTCGAGGCCAACACCTTTAAAAGGAGCATAGCCTAAACCCCAAATAATAAAACAGCCTAATGACATTAATCGATGTTCTAACCTTTCCCTTTATTCTTGTGTTTATTCCCTTTGGGCCTACCTGATTTTGAACTTGCAATATTTTTTAATTGGTGAAATTCTTGAGAACCGGGTCTTATGCCAAACTGTTTGGCGATTACTCCCCAGCCCTTAGATTTTTTTGTTCGATAAATCGATAATACCTCATCTAAAGATACTTTTACGATACGAGAAATTTCCAGAGATAAAAATATTTCTCCTGGGGCCATATGTAAATCCAAGCTCATATAATTAAGTTGTCTATCTGAAATATCATAAGATAATTTGATATCTGTCTCAAAAGCATGACTATTTTTACGAGCCTGGGTATTTATACTATTTAAATCGGAATCCAGCTGGACACTTCCTGTATTAAAGGCCATCTGGCCTGAAACTAGATAAAAATTAAAGATAAAGACGAAAAAAAGTAAAGGTTTCATGGTTTCGATTTGGGTTAACACCTAATAATGTACGATTATATTGGGATTTTAGTTCATAGGCCAAATATATTTTTTTCATAATTTGGACTCGGCTTTTGGAAACTGTTACCCTTTTGAGATGGTAGTTGATCCAATAAAAAGACCACTAAAACAGGTGAAACCCCATCGAACTAAAAAGCATCTCCATATGATGTGAGGGAAAAAAGGATTTTCTTTTGGCATTCCTGTATCGTATTAAAGTATGTAGTACTATTCTTTGATGATTTTTTTAAAACCTGATTTTCCGTTAGACGTCAATCTAAGCACATACATTCCTGATGAAAGATCTTTAAGATTCAATTCATTAACAATGCTACTAATTTCAGCTGTTTTAACTAATTTCCCGGAAAAATCAAATATTTCAGCAAATCCACCAAATATATCATTTGGTAAATTTATAGTTAGATTATCTCTTGTGGGATTTGGAAAGACTTTAAATGCCAAGCTATTATGTTCATCAAGACCTAAAGTCGATGGAACTACAACTTCAGAGGTTGTAACGACCTGATCACCGCCTGTTCCGCTTCCATTTGCGGCCACTACTGCAGCATAAAAAGTGATATCTCCTTCATCAACTGTAGGAGCGGTCCAGTTAAAACTCCACTCATTAGAATTTTCATTGCTATGCGTAACAGAACCTCCGGAAGTAATTATTTTGGGAGAACCCATTGCCCCTGTTATGTTGTAGGTGCCTACTTTAATTCCACCGGCTTTTTCTGCAGTTAATTCGAAGCCCCAACCACTTGCACCTGAACTGCTTGTTAAAACGTTTATAATATACGTTTCTCCTAAAACATAACCAGTAATAGGTATGTTAGTGGTTATTGAAGCATTTAAACCAAAATTTCCGGGGTTACTGCTATGGCAATCTGTGCAATCAAAAAATCCATCACCAGGTGATCCTGTATAATTGCCCGGAGAACCGGATGATCTCAAAAAACTTGAACTTTCTATGGAAGCTATGGGTTCATAGATTGATTTACTAATTTCAATATAACTCATTAAAGCCAAGGAGCTCATAATAGTTAAAGTAAAATAAAATAGTGAGGTAATTTTTTTCATGACGGATACTTTTTGGTATTGGAAAATTATACCTCTTAAGGTATTGAATACCAGTAACAGCTAAAATGATATCCATCAGTCAAAACACCACAAATAATGGTTTCTTAAGAAGAATAGCCCTTAATCTGGTTTTAAATTAAAATATCTCTGCCTAAAACAAAAAAGCCTGTCTCCCAACGGGCAGGGCATCCCAATCTTCTTGATAAGGAAAAAGAAAGGCTTCTCATTGGATTATTTTCTAAAAAATCCTTTTTTCCCACGACTTGTCCATGAAACAATATTTTTGTAAATTAAGGTTATGGGATTGTACAATAAATACATACTTCCCAAAGCAATAGATTGGGCGTGCAGACAAAAGCCTATAAGAAAGCAAAGGGAAAAAATTATCCCTCTAGCCAATGGGAATGTTCTGGAAATTGGTATAGGTTCTGGCTTAAATCTACCGTTTTATGATAAAGTACATGTAAAACATCTTACTGCAATTGACCCCTACATAGAAATCTGGAATGAAAACAAATTTGATGTTAAAGGTTTACCATTTGACTTTAAATTTATTAAAACTTCAGCTGAAGATATTCCAATGGACAATAATAGTTTTGATTATGTTGTTATCACCTATACTTTGTGTTCAATTCCTGATACCACCAAAACATTTGAAGAAATTAAAAGGGTTCTTAAAGTTAATGGACAACTTCTTTTTTGTGAACATGGAAAAGCTCCTGATAAATCCGTCCAAAAATGGCAGAATTTCATCAATCCTATGTGGAAAAAGTTAGGAGGAGGATGTACTCTTAATAAAGACATCCCTAACATTATTGAGAATAATGGACTAAAAATCAATAAAATGGAAACCATGTATATTCCTGGATGGAAACCCGCAAGTTTCAATTATTGGGGTAGTGCTAAATTTTGAATAAAAACTTATACAAGTTATATAAAAACAAAAAAGCCTGTCTGCCGATGGGCAGGCCTCCCAATCTTCTTGATAAGGAAAAATAAAAGTTAACCGCTCCCCATTACTCTATTTATCTCAAGACTAATCTTCTTCTACACCACTTTACCAAAACTCTCCTGAGTTATTTTTAGCACTTAATTATAATTTACAGACATTTTCAGTATCTTTCTTCAATCAATAATATTGCTGCTCAATGATAAAATTCTTTAGAAAAATTAACCAAAATTTGCGTTCTCAAAATAGTTTCAGCAAATTTCCTCTTTATGCCATTGGGGAAATCTTACTGGTAGTCATTGGAGTTTTTATTCTGTTCAAACCAATTCAAGATAAATGGAGGCAATAAAAAAATTAAGCTTCCTGGACAAGAACCTTACAATTTGGATATTCTTGGCAATGGTTTTTGGTGTAGGTTTAGGGTATTTATTCCCATCCATTCCAAATGTTATAAATTCATTCAGTAAAGGTTCAACAAACATTCCTATAGCCATTGGTTTAATAATAATGATGTACCCACCTCTGGCAAAAGTCAATTATTCCTTACTGCCCAAAGTATTCAAAAACGTCAAGATTCTATCTATTTCTTTATTTCTAAACTGGGTAGTTGGTCCCATACTTATGTTTGTATTGGCGATTATATTTTTACGAGACTACCCTGAATATATGGTCGGTTTAATCTTGATTGGATTGGCACGATGTATTGCAATGGTATTGGTTTGGAACGATTTGGCTGAAGGAAGTGCAGAGTACGGTGCAGGATTGGTAGCTTTAAACAGTATCTTTCAGGTTTTTGCTTACAGCTTTTATGCGTGGCTGTTTATTACCAAATTACCCCCTTTGTTTGGCTTTGAAGGGGCTATAGTAGATATTTCAATTGCCACTATTGCTGAAAGTGTTGCTATTTACTTGGGGGTTCCTTTTTTGATGGGTATTTTGAGCAGGTTGATATTGGTAAAATTAAAAGATGAAGAATGGTATGCCAAAACGTTCATTCCTGCCATTTCACCTCTAACACTTATTGCATTATTGTTTACCATTGTGGTGATGTTCTCTTTAAAAGGTGAACTGATTGTTGAAATCCCAATGGATGTTTTGATTATTGCCATTCCTTTATTGGTTTACTTCACGATAATGTTCATAACAGGTTTCTTTTTTACGAAGGCTATGGGAAGTGAATATGATAAAACAGCATCCGTAGCTTTTACTGCAGCTGGAAATAATTTTGAACTGGCAATAGCTGTAGCCATTGCAGTATTTGGTCTCAATTCTGGACAAGCTTTTGCAGGGGTTATCGGACCTTTGGTTGAAGTACCAGCTTTGATATTATTGGTACGTGTAGCATTCTTTTTTAAAAAGAAGTACTATTAGTATTTATTACCGTTGGATTTTTTCATTCCTTAATCTGATTAAAATCAAATTTCATTGATGTGTTTCATTGTAATTTTACCATTATAAATATAACCTTCAATGAAAGCATTTGTTAGTTATGTTTTAAAAGACAGTAAGAGGCACAAACATTTGTCCGAGATTTTGAATATTGAGCAACTGCCATATTCTTTCTCTAATGCTCCGCCAGTTTCAGAGGTATCGGAATGTGCTGAGATTAAAAGCATAGCGCTCGCAAAAGGTCAACAATTAACTCTAGCACCTATTTTTAATGTTTGATGAATCCTTGGTTCAAAATATTAAAAAGGAGCTATTCAATCCCCTTCAAGCTCTCTTTCTCCAGCCTAATTCTATTCTGTACAAAATATGTATCTTTAAGAATCATTGCCAAACCATTATTCTCCATTCAACTATGAAAACTATAATTTTTTTATACTGCTTTCTCGTTTTTAACCTCGCATCCTTTTCCCAATCAAATACAGACTTGGGAGTAGCTGCAATTGGATTAGTAGTAAGCGACATTGAAATTTCAGAACACTTTTATAAAAATATTCTTGGCATGAAAGAAGCCGGAGAATTTAGTTTGGATGAGCAATGGAGCAATGATGCTGGTGCAGCAAATGGTAAACCTTTCTCCGTTAGGCAGTTCAAAATGAAAGATCTCTCATGTGCTACCGTATTGAAACTTGCGTATTTTGACAAGACAGAAAAACAAGCGGATGATAACGGTATTGATATCCATTCAGGTGTAAATTATATTACCCTTTTTTATAATGCTCAAGATTTTAAAGAAGTCATGGAGAGGATTAGTGAATCTGGTATTGAAAAAGTAGGTTGGGTTAAAAGAGAATCTTATCAACTTGTCTTTATTAAAGATCCTGATGGCATTTTCGTGGAAATAGTAGGACCCCCTGACAAATGACTCTTTATAGTGCTAAAAACCTGTATTGTTCATTTCTTAAAACCAAAGAGGAGCTAACCACTCCCCTTTTAACTTCTGCATTTCAAAGTTATCCCATTGAAGACAAAAAATGTTATCTTTAGGCTGTAATGGAATCATATCCCAAACGTTAGGTACTGGCCCAATATGGAAATTTATAATTGTTTCATTAATACGCTTTAAACTAATTCTAAATTTAAAATCATGAATGATATTCAGGTAAGTGCAAGACTAAAAATTAAACCAGGTAAAATGGAAGACTTTAAAAAACTAGCTAACTCCTGTGTGGAGTTGGTTAAACAAAAAGATAAAGGAACAATTCAATATGACTGGTTTTACAATTACCAAAAGTCCGAATGCATAGTTAAAGAACGATATGTAGATTCAGAAGCGGGTTTGGATCATATAGCTAATGTTGGTGAACTGTTGGGAGGATTGGTTGAGCTATCAACGATTTCTTTGGAAATCTATGGAAGTCCTTCTGATGATTTAAAAAATGCACTTGATGGATGGGATGTATCGTATTTTGATTTTGGGGTTGGGTTATAGAAAGAAAAATAAACCAGAGCCTAACAAGGTATATGAAGGTCAGCCCAGTAAAACCTGGTCACGCCGCATATATGGCCCGTCGTGCTTCATTATACCTTTGAAATGACTCTGGCTATTTTGGGAGTGTAGGGAATTGACTAATCAATTTTAGGTGCATACTTATCAAGACAATGCCCAGATTTAAAACTTCTTACCTCTATAATGGTGTTATGTTATGAATCATAAAAACAAGCAAAGAAATGATTTAAAAAAAGGAAGCTAACCACTCCCCTTTAACCTATTTATCCCCAAAAAGCTCCTTTCCACAAAATCTGTATCTTTAGGGGTAGGTCATAGCCAAACCGTTGTGCAGAACTAGGCAAAACTTTAACAAAAAATGAAAATGCAAAATAAATTAAATGCAGTTATTCTTAGTTTATTTTTTGTCCTGAACTGTAATAATGAAGTCACTCAAAAATTCAATTCCCAAGAGGAAAAAGAAACCCTAATAAAAAGAATAGAAGAATTTAATGCCGCTTTTATAGATGGCAATGTTGATAAATTAGAATCAATGATTACCGACAATTATTTACACACAAATAGCAGTTCAAAAGTAATTAGAAAAGATGATTGGTTGGCCTATTTAGTAAAAAGGAAGAATGAAATAGAAAGCGGTAAATTGATTGTTAAGAATTATAAAATGGATGAAACTGAGATAGAAATTTATGATGACATGGCAATTGTAACAGGTAAAATTTCATTTTCAACATCTAAATTAGATGAGCAAAAAGAACACGAAATAAGAATAACAAATATATGGATCAAAGATGAAGGTATTTGGAAAAGGGCTGGCTTCCATGATACCAGAATAAAATAAAAACCAAACATAACATTGTGTTTGATATCATAGTAGTTAAATGCCACTACATTTCATTAACTCACTGATAGAAGCAATGGATTCAATAATTACTAAAATCTAAATAACATGGGAAAATATTTATTGGGTGTACTGACAGTATTCACAATTATGTTCATCTTTGGATTCATTGATGAAAAAAATGATGTGTCGGATAAAGAATGGATTATTGCACCTAGATTTTTAAAGCTTCAAGATGGAATCACGAAGTAGGAAGCCAGGGAATGGGTGGAAAAAGAGTACCTTCCCCTATATAGAAAATACCCAGGATGGAATGTGACGTTTGGAGAACCATTAAGATCAGGTGGATGGGGCACAACCAATAATAATCTAAAAGAAAAAGCGGATTTTGTTCTAATATATTCCTTTGACAATAGGAATACAGCATCTCTTTATTTTCCAAATGACGGTCGGGCAAGTAAGCTTTTTGCCGATGACTTAACGAAACATATGTCTGTTGTTAACAATACATTTTTTGGAAAATATTTCGTCAGGGATGAATATCAAATTGAAGAATATTTAATGTTTGCCTCTTCAAAATAGTACAGCTTCTATCAAAAGATAACATGAATTAAAACGCATTTTATCCAAACCGTTGTAAAGAACTAGGCTACTTTAACAAAAAATATTAAATAATAATTTGCTAAAACTTATTCATTAGAAAGGGAAGCTAACCACTCCCCTTTAATCTATTTATCTCTTGACTAATCCTCCTCTCTACAACCTTCCCATAACTATCCTGAGTAGTCTGCAATTTACTATGACCTAAAAGCCTACTAACAACTTCCATTGGCACATTATTAAAAAGCAATACAGTGCTTGCAAAGGTCTTTCTGGCTATATGATGGGTCAAGAAACCCTAGACCGGTTACATCTGCAATCTCCTTTAAATACCCATTAAAATGAGCATTAGAGATACTTGGAAATACATATTCATTGGTATCATCCTCATACTTGTCCTTGACCTCCTTAGCTTTTGGTAATAGTGGAACTTTATGAATTCTTTTGGTTTTATTTCTATGCATATTAATCCATAGTTCACCGTCAAACTCCTTCTTAGGGGTTTCACCTTTGAATTGTTTATAGATGTCGTCAACTGTAAAATCACTACCCTTAACCTGTAAAAACAAAAAAGCCTGACTCAATTTTGTTTTAATCAGGCTCAATTGTGTGTTTATTAGTTCAGCATCAGGTTCCGGTGGTTCTACTAGTTGTTTCTTAGAATTCCAATTTTTAGGGTTTATGAAAATTCCAGTTGCAAAATGTTTCTTACGCTTACTTAATGTAAGCCTACAATTTATAGGGCATAAACCCTTTTTTATTCATTTTATGCCTGTTAAAAATATATAATGTGTTCAATTTCATGGTTTTAAGTTTTAATTAATGGGATACTTTTATATATGATGGGATACCTCGTGGGATACTTTTATTAAAGAAAACCCCCTATTCAAGCAATATTTAAATTATTTTTAATGGAAGTGATAAAACCTTTAATAACGTGCCAGAACCTATTCTTAAAATACTTGATATATTCTTTTTTGTATTTCACACCTTTATTATACTATTTAATGTACTTGGGTGGATTATACCAAGATGGCATTTGGCGAATCTTATTGTATTGTCACTCACTGCATTTTCATGGTTTATCCTTGGTATATGGTATGGCTGGGGGTATTGTATTTTTACGGACTGGCACTGGCAAGTACGTGAGATGCTTGGTTATGATGATATAAGCTCATCATATATACACTTTCTTATTTTAAAAATAATTCACGTGGATATATCTGTTTCAGTTGTTGATACTGGAACTGTCTTAATTTTTATATCCGCTTTTGTTATCAGCACCTATTTAAATATCAAAAAATGGAGGCAGAAATGAACATCCCCTTTAAAACAAAAAAGCCTGTCTGCCAGCGGGCAGGCATCCCAATCTTCTTAATAAGAATAAAGGAAAGCTTCTCATTGGTTTCGAACTAACTTGGGAAACAACATCTCACTTGTGGCGTGAACAGCACAACATCTTTGTGTTAAAAAAGCTTTAATTACTCAGAGCTTTCTTTTGCAATTTTTTCCGTCATACTGTAACTCAAACAATCAGTATATTATATACCATTTAAGAAATCAAAATCCACAATCTGTATTATCCCTCCAATACCTTAAATCGAATTAGGCCACATTTTATTTAATAAATAGAAAAGAATTATTACAAAAGTATAAAAGCCTAATCCTCTACCCAGAATGGAATGTTGGCATGTGCTGTATGATTATTACCATCTTCCACATAAACAAATAATCGATAAGCTCCTGATTTTGGCGGGGCTAAAAAGTTAACCGTATTATGCGTATTTACAGGAAATAATCCAGTGATAACATCTGGAATATACTCCGCATCTCCACCTGATTTATTTGATTCACTTTCTCTCATAATTTCCCAACTAAAAATTAATGTATCATTATCAGGGTCAGTAACTTCTACCTCAGCAGAGTACGTTGTTCCTGCTTTCAACCTAATGTTGTTTATCGCTCTTTGCCCTTCCAATGTAAAATCTACTAACCTTGGTGTGCGGTTTTCTGGCCATTCCCCTTTCCATGAATAATGCATAACATCAATCGATTCTGTCTCATTGCCATTAGGCATAAACATCCCAAACCAGGTAGGCGTTCTTTCTTGCTTTTGACCCCAGAGGAATACGAAAGAACCCATAACTTGTTGTGTTAAGGATAATATAGACTTTTGGTATCGCGAGCCGTAAAAATCGGCTTTAATCGAGCTATTATTCTCCAGAGGGGCTCCCCACTCCGTTTTACTCACTTCCCAGTAGCCTGTTGCTCCCCATTCTGTAACCAATAAAGGACCTTTATAATTTGACTTTGCAATTAGCTCTGGAAGTACCTCAATTCCTGCGTATAACTGAACACTCAAAAAATCTAAATCCGGGGCTCTTTTAATTATCAAATCAACATCCTTCTTATCCATTCCTGCCAAAGGTGTAGTAGTTATATGATATGGATCTACTTCATGAATCATTTCAGATATCTCATTCACTGCATCCCAAACCTTAGGATTTTGTGAATGGTGATTCATTTCATTTCCAACTCCCCATACTATCAAGGCAGGATGATCTTTCAACTCTATAACACGTTTGCGAATTCTTTCCAATTGTTCCTGTACTGCCTTTTCGTCGTTATAATCAAATCCATGTCGTTCTAAGCCAACCCAAATTCCCATCATCACCTTCAAGCCAAGTTCATGAGCCTTGTCTAATACGTCTTTCCCATTATTAGTACTCCATGTTCTAACTGCATTGGCGCCATGTTCTTTTAAGGATTCAAGACTGCCATTATCTCCGAGACCCGCGCCCTTAATATAAAAAGGAATTCCATTTAAAAAAATATGAAATCCCCTATCTGTAAGACGAACTTCAGATTTAGTTATGTTAATGCCAGATTTCTTTATATTCTGAGAATTGCACCTACATAAAAAGCAAAAAAGAACAAAAATGATGAAATAACGACATTTATAAACTAAATACCTCATTATTAGAGTTTTAATTGATTATAACAATAGAGCAATTATATTTAATATAAGAATTCCAATACTTTTTGAAATTCTAATTATGAGTTTTAATAATTTCAATAAATATAGTCTTAAAAAATCAAAATAGAATTTTGTGTTATTTAGTGCCGATCTTGGTAAAGAAATAAACTTTGATAATTCATTTTGAAAAATCCTCGATAAACAAAAAAGCCTGTCTGCCAGCGGGCAGGCATCCCAATATTCTTAATAAGAAAAAAGGAAAGCCTCTCATTGGAATTAAAATTTGTTAAATCTCAAAAATTAACTGAAAATGAAATTCCTGAATATTTTATTTTTTTTATTAGTCCTACAGCTCCATTTTTCAACTGGATTTCAGCCTTTTTCTTATGCTTTCCAGCTGCAATGAATAAAGGAATACTAGCTAAGGCGGTAGCCCCACCTAAATAGGACAACCATAGACCATCGGTAACATCCTCACTATCTGGTCCAATAGTAAATGCAGAAGAATTCCATACAATCCCTCCTACAACCATGGCCACACCACCTCCTAAAGTTATCCAAGCAGCGGTTTTATTTGATCTCATTTTACTAAAATGATAATCATAAACCTCCTGGGGAGACTGCTTGGTTTTATCTTCTAAAACTTGAGATTGGACTGTCAAAGCAAAACTGAAAAATACCACAAATGATAGGATTACATGTTTCATAACTAGAATTTAAAAATAGGACTAAACAAATAAAAAAGAACTTACGTTTTTAGAAAAACATAAACCCTGATATATTTTAAAAATACACAAAAATTATCAATTACGATAGTCAAACCATTTTTCTATAAATTTTAAATCCTATATCTGGTTAGTATTTTTTAGAAAGAAAATGCTCACCATGTATAAAAACAAAAAAGCATCCCAATCTTCTTAATAAGAAAAAAGAAAAGCTTCTCATTGGATTACCAAATTACTCTGGTATAACTACTTCCTAGATTGCTCTTGAACAACACAACTTTTCTAAGTGCCAAATAATGCCCTAATCTCTTAAGGTGTTTTTACGTTTGGTCTAAATTAATATCAAATTGCGTATCAACATAATTTATAAATTAAGCAAAAATACCCGTTAACCACTATAAACCAAATATTTATAGAAATTATTTATATTCGATTCTGTATTTTTCTTACATTTATAGGCGTCCTTTACTACTTTACTTAAAACCTTATTGTAAGAATAAAATATTGGGATTGTTCAAGATAATTGCATTCTCTTATGAAGCATTACTTCTATATAAGTGTTTTGTGTATACAGTTATGCTTTTCTCAAAAAGAAGCCAACATCTGGTATTTTGGGTCTCAAGCGGGCTTGGATTTTAATAGTGGCAACCCTGTCGTTTTAACAGATGGTCAAAATAATCCAAATAATTTTTTTGGCACTGCTTCAATAGCAGATTCAAATGGAAATTTATTGTTTTATTGCGATGGCCCAACAGTGTGGAATAAGAACCATCAAGTAATGCAAAACGGAACTAATCTTGATGACATTGCTGATTATTTAAGTTTAGTGAACCCTTTAATTGTACCAAAACCTGGTAATTCTAACATTTATTATTTATTTACATCTGGAGACGATGATGGATTAAGATATTCTGAAATTGATATGTCTCTTGATGGTGGTTTGGGTGCTGTTACATCTTCAAAGCGAATTAGTGTTTTGCCTTTTACTGGCGGATCTATAAGTGCAACCTTTCATAGTAATGGCAAAGATATTTGGGTAGTTACGCATGGTGGCCCATATTTTTATTCTGTTTTGGTCACAGATAATGGTGTTAATATGGTTCCAACTATTAGTCAACCTATAACCAATTTATCATCTTTAGGTAGGGGTAGTATAAAATTAGCTCCCAACGGGAAAAAATTAATTGCCAATGTGGTGGATTTTAATGAAGCGACCTTATTGGAGTTTAACAATACTAATGGTACTTTAAACAATCCTATCAATTTAATATCAAACCAATTTATATATAGTGGAGAATTTTCTTCGTCTTCAAATTTTATTTACATAGCAACAGAAGAAACAATTTTTCAATTTAATCTTAATACTGCTGATATTATAGGTTCAAAACATCAATTAACGAATACTCAAAAAACACACTTTTTACAGTTAGGACCTGATAATAAGATTTACTGTTCAGCTGTTGATTATTGGGATAGTTTAGATATAGATTTATATTTAAGTGTAATAAATGATCCCAATAAATCTGGATTGGCGTCTAATTACATTGGTAATTCAATTTATCTAAATGGTAAAAAAGCTGGTCACTTCCCTCAATTTATCCAATCGTATTTTAATATAGGCATTCAAACAGAAAATGTGTGTTTGGGTGAACCTACCCAATTTCTTTTCAATAGTTCACATACTTATGATAGTTTTTTTTGGGACTTTGGTGATGGAACCACCTCTAGTGAAGATACTCCCCAACATACCTATATAAGCCCTGGTGATTATACAGTAACGTTAACTGTAACATCAGGTTTACAGACAGCTAGTGATTCAAAGACCATTACCATTTTTGAAACTCCTGTTACATACCGACCACAAGATTTGGTTGGTTGTGATGATGATAACGATGGGATATCCGTTTTTGATTTAACTTCCCAAAGCTCTACTATTTTGAATGGTCAAGACACCACATTGTTTGAGGTTTCCTATTATGCCACCATAGAGGATTATAATGCCAATATTACCATAGCTAATCCTGTAAATTATTCCAATACAACCTCTTTTGGTGTTGAAACTATTATTGCAAGTGTTAAAAACCGAAATAATTATCAATGCGAAAATAGCACAAGTTTTACTATTCAAGTATTTGAATTACCAAATCCCAGCCAAAACATTTCTACATATTCTTTATGCGACAATACCAGTTTTGGTAGTGATACAGATGGCCTGATTATGATGGATCTAACCCAAAAAGAGACAGAGATCTTAAACGGGGTAACAGCATTGAATTTTGAGTTCTCCTATTTTACAGATGCTGCCATGAAAAACCAGATTGTCGATCCAACCAATTATCAAAACACCAACTCTTCAGAAACCATCCATATTATGGTTTCAAATAAAAATAATGCAGTTTGCTCGGGAACCACTTCTTTTAAATTGGTAGTCCACAACCTACCAACGGTAACTCACTCTGTGGAACTTAAACAATGTGATGATGACCTAGATGGGTTTAGTGCCTTTAACCTGAGTGAAGCTAATGCTGAAATCAGTGCTAACTATATGAATGAGTTTATTACCTTTTATGAAGATCAGGCTGACACTGACTCAGGCATCAATGCCATTAACAATATCAGCATGTATATCAATCAAGTAGTAAGCATAGATGTTGTTTATGCCCGTGTGGAAAACAGTAATGGCTGCTTTAGAACCGCCAAAGTCATTTTGATTGTGTCCACCACTCAGATCCCCATTGATTTTGTTAGAAAATTTTATGCCTGTGACCATGCCGAGGATGGTGTATCTTCTTTTGATTTTAGCTCTGTGAACTCGGACATTGAATCCTTGTTCCCATCGGGGCAAGATTTGGCGATCAATTATTATCAAAACCTGTCAAATGCTTTGGCAGAGACAGATCCAATTGCTGATATTTCTGATTACAGAAACATTGACTATCCATATATGCAACAAATCTATGTGAGGGTGGACAGCAAAGTTGATAATGACTGTATCGGTCTAGGGGCCCATATTAATTTATATGTGGAGCCTCTGCCTGAATTCACCATAGAATCACCACAAATAGTTTGTTCCTCAGACCCAACATTTACTTTAGTCCTTGATCCTATTGAAAGTAATTTCCTAGAATTTTTTAACTATGAATGGGTTTATGAAGATGGCACTATTCTATCCAACGCCCCTACATTAACCGTATCTACCCCTGGAACATATTCTGTTAATTTAACAAGAACAGTAGGCACCAATTGTTCTAGGACAAAAGAAGTTGTTGTGAACGCTTCAGAATTGGCCAAAATTACATCAGACAATGTTACTATTGTTGATGTTTCTAACAACAATACCGTTACCATTAATACATCCAATCTGGGACTGGGTAATTATGAGTTTACTTTGGACAATGAGTTTTCATCTTATCAGGACGAACCTGTATTTGAAAATGTAAGCTCTGGAATACATACTTTGTTTGTAAGAGATAAAAAAGGTTGCGGCACCAGTTCTATTGATATTTCAATTATAGGATTTCCCAAGTTTTTTACCCCTAATGGAGATGGGAATAATGATACATGGCAAATTAAAGGTGTCAATGGTCAGTTTCAAACTGGGAGTGATATCTTTATTTATGATCGCTATGGCAAACTTTTAAAACAACTGACAACAACTTCAAATGGGTGGGATGGAACTTTTAAAGGCACTTTGCTCTCCTCAGATGATTATTGGTTTAGTGTGTATTTACAAGATGGAAGAGAATTTAAAGGCCATTTCACTTTAAAGCGATGATTTTTATACATCTCAAAACAAAAAAGCCTGTCTGCCAGCGGGCAGGCATCCCAATCTTCTTAATAAGAAAAAAGGAAAGCCTCTACTAGTAGTTAAGTAATTTAATTTACATGATAAATGTCATTCTTAAAGACTATGTTATATAATACTTTAGCCTTTAAAAGACATACTATGCAATCAAAGTTATTATTATTCCTGGGGATTATTTTATTAGTAGTTGGTATTCTTCTTAAAAAAATGACACAGCTGGAAGTCATTGGATTAGCTTTCATTATTACTGGTGTTACATGTAAGTTAATTTACATCATTTTAAAAGCGAGAAATGGGGAATATAAACCAGGAACAGAGCTTTTTATTTTAGTTGTTGGACTATTATTGTTTTTTATTGGCCTGTACCTGAAGGGGGTAGAACAAAACCTGATTAAACCAATCTATTTAATTGTTTTGGGAATAACTCTAAAAATAATTTTTATCATCAAATTTATTCAGATTATCCGATCAAATAAGAATAGGGTATTGTCATCAAACAAAACGCCCTAAAACAAAAAAGCCTGTCTGCCAGCGGGCAGGCATCCCGATTTTCTTAGTAAGAAAAAAGGAAAGCTTCTCATTGGATTGCCTAAGTTTATTAGGCTTTCACTACGTTATCCCTATTTGGGATAAACAACACAACATCTTAGTTGCGGTCTGGACGGGACTTTATTAAGAATAATAATAGCCCTAGAATAAAGCTAAAAAGACATCATCTCAACTTCGTTAATCTTCCAAAATTTATTAGTGAATTCTATAGCTTCTTTTTCGTCAAAATTCTTACATGTATATATTATGAGTGATAAAAATTTTGAAGGTGACCAGACGTAGAGAGAAATTCCTGAATCAATTAATGGCACAAATGCATCATACCCTTGATTCCCTTTTTTCCCATCAAAACTTGAGGGAGAAAAAATAATAGGATCTCCATAGATTCTTAAATAAAGATGATGGGTTATTTCATTAAAATATCTTTTAATAACTGACTCATTTACTTCAATAGAATAGAATCCTTCTATCAGCAATCTTTGTCTTTTTATATCTGGTGCTAAATTTTTCATTTTTTTAAAGTTTCAATACAGGCGTCTATAATTAATGTTGTACTGCATTATTCAAGGTTTTTAAATCTGTCTTTAATAACCCATAGTACAGCAGATCTACCACCTTTCCAGTAGTAGTCTTATATTCAGCCCTTAAATATCCTTCTTTTTTAAATCCACATTTTTCAGCTACAGCAATGGCACCCATATTTGAAGGATGGGTCCTTAAAAACAGTTTATGAAATTTATAATAATCAAAACAAAATGCGACAATGAGTTGAAATGCCTTAGTTGCGATGCCCTTTCCTACATAATCATAATCCATAAATAATCCTAGTTCTGCTTTTGAGATATTCCAATCAATATTTTTCACATCTATAAACCCAGCTATATTATTAGAATTTATATCTATAACCACAAAGGGGAAATACTCATCGTTCTTAATTTTTTGTTCTATGTCTTTTACAAATTTTTTAGTAGCATCCAATGTTTTTGTTTTAGCTACTGTACCTGCAAAAAAGTTTTCTAACCTACTTCTGTTTTTTTCCATTACAGTGTAAAAGTTGTCAACGTCGGAATTCTCTAATGGCTTAATTTTATAATCGCTAAATTTCATATTGTTCATTTTTAACCTTCTAAGGTTGTATTTGTTTTATAATCCAACTACCATTTTCCAGCTCAAACAAGCTTCTAATATGAAATCTGTTTTTTTTGAATTCCATAAACTCAATACGTAAAGGCTTAATGGAGTATCCACCCCATTCTTTTGGTCTTGAAACACATGTTTTTTTTGAAATTCTTTTTAATATTTTAGCTTCAAGATTTTGTAATTCATCTATTTCTGTTCCTTGTTTACATATTGAGGATACAATTTGTGAATTTAAATCTCTACTTCTAAATATTTTATCTGCTAATTCTTCAGACAACTTAGAAGCTAACCCTTGAATTCTAACTTGTCTTTCAGTCTCTGCCCACCAAAATGTAAGTGCAACTTTATTACTCCTCTCTATCTCCATGCCTTTTCTGGAATTTAATGGACCCGTAATTATAAAATTATTTTCACTAATTTCTTTATATGATACGACTCTTGCATTTGGAAATCCATCTAATCCATTTGTTGAAAGGCAGACAGCTGTTGGAATTGTTACACTTGTTAGTTTTTCTTCCTCAAAAAACCATTTATTGAATATATCAATGGGATTTTTCATTCTTACCTTTCTTTAATTTGTATGGTATTAATTTTTAAGCTATTTGGATAAGCGCTTTCAAATTCAAAAAATTGAATCCTAGATGATGCAACTATATCTTTAAAGTCATATTAATATGGAAGACTCCACCGTCATTAAAAACTTCTGAAGATTTTATAAATCCAAAAGATTCATAAAAAGACTTTAAATAATCTTGAGCAGCAATTACAATATATTGAGCTTTCCATCTGGATTTAACCATTTCAATGCATTTTTCAATAATTTTCCTACCGAGCTTTTTTCCTCTATGGTCTGGATGAACAGCAACTCTTCCAAAACAAACTTCATGAATAGTTCTTCTATAAACTCGTAAATAAGCTATTATTTCTTTTTGTTCTTCAATAAATATGTGAGTAGCTCTATAATCTAATTGATCATACTCGTTGTAAATACTATTTTGATCAAGAATAAAAACATTAAATCTTAATCTTAAAATTTCGTATAGTTCTCTTAAAGTTAGACCATCAAATTCTTTTATTTTCAATCTCATAAATATTATTTAAATATGCCATATAATTGTGTTCCATAGCTCAATACATATCATAACAAATTTAGAATATGCACCTAAAGGTCTTAGATCTAATTGGTTTGTTTTATTATTCTTTTAATTTTATTTTGGTGATATTTCTTGCTGGCTACATAAATATTTCTTTCTATTTCTGCATAAACTATTCCTGTTTTGTCTTTTAAATTGACACTTAATTTGTACATTTTTTCTTTATAAACTTTCATGTCGGTTTTTACGCTTTCAATAAATTCATCAGATAAGTTGAATTCTGCATACAATGTCTGATTACCTGGACACTTAAATTTTATTGAGGCAGCTTTATCCCAAACAACATATTCATCACCTAAAATTGTAATAAGCTGAATCATGTAAATTGGGTCTGTTGCGCCAAACATTGAACCGCCAAACATTGTACCTCTATAGTTTTTGTTTCTAGAGCTTAAAGGAACCTTAATCTTAACCATTTGCAAGTTCTTTGAAACATATGTAACTCTACCTGCAGTTCTCCTATAGGTTGGATTAAAATTAAAACCAAATTTAAAAATGGCACTTTTATTAAAAAAAATCTCTAATATTTTAATGGTACATGTGTTCATTTAAGATGCTTATATTTTATCTTTCCTGACGCTACATGAACTACATCCCCTTCAACTAAAATATCACCAAATGTTCCGTTGTTTTCCTTTACATATAGTCGGATTTCACTTTCTCTATTAAGAAATTCTCCCTGCTTAATTTTTATTATAGAATTAAATTTTTCAAAACCATTTTTTATTAAATAAGCACCAACTGGTCCAGCCGCACTTCCAGTGGCAATATCCTCCACCTTTCCTTTATTGTCAAAAGTCCTTCCTCTATTATTTTCTATATCAAGTACATATAGGAATTTTGCCCCAACTTTAGATAGTTTGTTCTCTAAATCTGAAATGGAAATCTTTATTTTGGTAAAAGATGATGCTTTAACAGGAACTATTAAATAGGGTAAACCGTTAGAAACAACTTCAAGAGTGGTTTCTTGATATTTATCGTTAGCCTCTAAACTTAAAAAAGATAAAAAAGCCATTTCCTCGCTTTCATTCAATGAATATATAAATTCAGGAGAACCCTGGTTCATTATTGCCGTATAGTACCCATTATTTTTACTCGTTATTAAATCAACTGTTTTATTATTCAGCTCAACATTAATTTCACTTTTTTTACAATTCTTATAATTCATTTCATGAACCAATGCTGCTAGACCAAGTAAAGGGTGGCCTGCAAAATCAAGTTCTTCCTCAATAGTGAAAATAAATGCTTGAAAATTGCATTTGCTTTTTTGATAGTAAAAAATACTTTCAAACTGTCTCATCTCTTGAGTAAGAAGTAGCATTGCCTTTTTATCAAGGTTAACTGCATTTGGAAAAATAGCTAATCCATTTCCTGAAAATGGATTTTTAGTAAATACATCTACTAGATAATAATCAATGTCCATAGCTTCTAAAAAATAATTATTCCGCTTTCATCTTGTTCAAATGAAAATTAACTTTTAAAGTATTGGAGAATATCTGGTGTAAATAACATAGCCAATCTTATCATAAAACCATAAATCTAAAACTGTTCTCCAGAAATAATAGATAACTATACGACGGTTAAAATCTTATTCATTTTTCTATTACTTAAGGGCAGGACTGGATAATAGATCATGTCGCCCTTCATGATATTGTAAAACGTAATGCATTCTGTTTATTTGGTCATTTGTAAATATATTCATCAGGTCATCATCAGACCAATTCATGTAATTGTTTACCATTACATGTTCTCCATTGCATCCCATAAAAGCAGAATTATATACAGGTTTATCAACTGAAGGGGTATCATCACAATAATCATTTTTCAAGCAATCACCTCCACCCCAAGTATGTAGCAGACCAAAATAGTGACCCATTTCGTGCGTCAACGTTCTGCCTAATCGTGCTTTACAATCTATATTAGATTCTCCAAAATGCATCCAGTTGATTAAAATCCCCTCTGAATCTCCTTCTTGTGGAATTAGCAATAATTCGGTTCCTGGTAAATCTGTTTCTGGTCCAGTTGCAGCACCCAAAACAAGACACTCTGAAGATTCAGGTAAAGGTGTTGTCCAAATATTGATGTAATTATTAGGATTCCAATAAATATATTGGGCATAATTATTTTGATTATAGCCTAAATCAGGAACAACTATAGCATTTACATTTATCCTGTTAATTCCATTTATATTGTTTCCATCGGGGTCTTTTTTAGCTAGAATAAATTCAATTTTAGCATCTGCACTTTCTGGGTGTTCATTGTAACCTCTTGTACCCGCTTTTCTTCTAAAATCTTCATTGAGGATTTCAATTTGTCTCTTAACCCGTTCAAAAGAAAGATTGGAACCTTCACCAATAATTTCACCATTGTGAAGAACATGAACCACAATAGGAACACGAAAAACTTGATCTACAGGTGCAGAAATTATCTCGTTTTCATCTTTAGAACAGGAACAAATTAGGAGGTAAATCAAAAGCATTATTCCAATGTGTTTTTGTTGTTTAAATATTTGGCTATTGATAATGTGCATTACAATTTAATTTTTAAAGCATCGTTATTTCTTCCAATATCCTATTGCTCCAACCTCCATAACTGCCAAGATTATTTACATAGTCGGTTAATTCAACATCAGAATAAGGGCAACCATCGTAAATCTCAATACCTAGTTCAACTAACTCCCATGAATCCTCTACAAAGTGCCAATTAAACTCATGGGTACTATTTGTGTTATAACCTCCACTTCCGTTTTCAATTTTACCTAAGGGAAAAAGCATTCTGGATTCAATAGGTTGCCCTAATTGTTCCAGACATTGTTGGATTACAACAGGGTTAGAGGTTGCAGCAACAAAAGATGAATCCTGCCAATTACCATGATTACTTTCCGGACAGCTTTGAAACCTAAAATAACGTATTTTTGAATCGTTGAAGTCCTCTTTATCATTATGACATGCTGTTATAGAAAAAAGACTTGCGATAATTAGTACTGATTTTAATATTATTTTTTGAAACATTTATATTCTATTTTTTTTGTCTGGTTACGTCCTTAAACATCAACATCTCCATTATTCTACCTGAGGCTCCATGATAAAAACCACTTTCACGCTCATAATTCATTGGATTTTTAAAGGTGCCAAAAATCATATCTATAATTGGTAAATCGGCATAATTATATTTATGCAACCCTTTGCCATGATGTAAAGAGTGGCTCTCAGGTCTTTGAATTAAATATCCAAGCCAATGTGGGGTATTAATATTAGCATGTTGGAAAAATGCTATGAAATTTATTACCAATAAAACTATTGTAATAGACTGAGGAGGTATACCAACTAATAAAGCCAAACTTATGCTTCCCATTAATGTAAAACCAATCGCATCAAGTGGGCTATGAAATAGAGCTCCATAAGTATCTAAACGTTCCGCACTATGATGCATTTGATGGAATACTTTCCACAGAAAATCAAATTTATGCATAGAAACATGATATAAGTATATTGCAAGTTCATAAGTAATAAGCCCTATTAATGCACCGGGAATTATTTCTAAATTACTCAAATTGAAAACTTGATATTGAGATAAATACGGATCTATAATCAATGGCAAATAAGAAGCAACAAAAAAGAAAATAGTAAAAAATGTTAGTCCCTTCAATATCCAAAATCTAACTTCAGGCTGTTTTCTTGCTGGGAAAATAGCCTCCCAAAGAATAAGCAAAATGTACAATCCTAAAATAGCCAATGATAGTGGATCAAGTATGATCTCTAACGGTGATGGTAATTCTAAAAGTAATTTTTTCATAATAATTTTATTTTAACAGACTAGACGGTACAAATATATTAATATTTATTTATATACCAACTAGTTTGTTTAATTTTAAGAAAATTTTATATATTTGGGATATGGGAAGAGACGGAACACCTACTAGAAAAAAAATTCTTGAAGAATCAAAAAAATTAGTATTGAATTATGGTTTTTCAGGAACAAGCATTGACCAAATACTGGATAAAACAGGTATTACCAAGGGAGCATTTTTTTATCATTTTAGAACTAAAAACGCATTGGCAAAAGCGTTAATTGAAAATTATGCCAAAGAGGATATGAACCATTTAGAATGGGCGTTGCAAGAAACAGAATATCTTGAAGAAATACCACTTAATAGGCTTTTACAATTTTTACAGCATTTTATTGATATGATGACAGGTATAAAGGAACCTCCAAGTTGTTTATATGCATCATATACTTATGAATCAAATCAGTTTGATGAAGAAACTTTGAATATAATTTCAGGGTCTATCCTGAAATGGAGAAATACTTTTATTGAGCTTATTGAGGATATAATGGTGGATAATAAATCAAAAAAAGATGTGGACATGCAATCTTTAGCGGATCAGTTCACAGTGATATTTGAAGGTGCATTTGTGCTTTCTAAAGCATTAAATGATCCTGAAATTGTACCCAAACAATTACAACATTTTAAAAATTATTTGGAATTGCTTTTTGAACCAAAAGGATAGCCCTTATTTTATCAAACCTATTGTAGGCACTAAATAAACAAAAACGCTTCCAAAAGGGCCCAAGGTTTTAGTTTGGACGGGACTTTACACATAGGCTAGAGGTGCATTAGTATTTACATCACATCAATATGAGTTTCAGTAATATTGAAATTCTTATCACCTCTAAATCTATCATTTTCTTTTTCAGAATATAAATCACAAATACTTGAAAAATTATCTAATAAAGTAGAATAATCTTCAGGAGCATTGTCTTCAATAAATTCCTTTATTCCATTCACATAGTTAGTAGAATAAATTTTATATCCTAATTCATGTAAATCTTCAACTACCTTTAATTTTGGCAAGTTTTGACCTGTCCCTACACTAAATACTGCTGGACAGTCATCTGATTTGAGTCTTGATTTCCAAAAACGTAAATTATGATTATTCAAAGAACCGTGATGTGGACCTGCATTAGTAAAAGTTTATCTTGGGTTATTTTTTTATCCTTCTTGCAATATTATCAAGAGAATCAATACTGCAATCAGATGTTAGACACAAGTAAAACTTATCAAAATAAATTTTAAAAATCGTTGAAATTTTATTAAAATCGGGGTTACTTTTATTTTTAGAACCACTTTGTCAAACCTTTTTTCTATAAATTATAAATCCCATATCTGGTAAGTATTTTTTAGAAAGAAAATGCACACCATGTATAAAAACAAAAAAGCATCCCGTTTTTTACTATGTAAAAAAAGGAAAGCTTCTCATTGGATTGCCTAAGTTTATTAGGCTTTCACTACGTTATCCCTATTCGGGATAAACAACACAACGTCTTAGTTGCGGTCTGGACGGGACTCGAACCCGCGACCCCCTGCGTGACAGGCAGATATTCTAACCAACTGAACTACCAGACCGTTGCTTTATTGCGGACCTGCCCGACTCATGTCACTGACATTAATCATTCAGGCGGGTGCAAATATACACGCCTTTTTTTATAAGTCAAACCTTTTTTTAATTTTTTTAATGTATTCGAATTAGGCAAATTTCTGACGCTCTATGAGGTAGGTGGTAAGAATATTATTGAAATTATTATTTATATCGGCTTCAACGTATTTTATTTTATACTGTGCACATTTTAATCGTAATGCCTCAAAATATTTAGCTACCGATTGGTGATAACTGTCTTTAATGGTATCCGCATATAAATTAATATGCTCACCTGTTTCAACATCTATAAAACGCTTGGGGGTATTGTCGAAATTAAATTGTAATTCCTTTTCTTTATCAATAACATGAAATAAAATGACTTCGTGCTTATTATATTTTAAATGTCTTAAGGCTTCAAACAATTTAGTATCATCTTCAATGGTTTGGAACATATCAGTAAACAAAAAAATCATGGAACGTCTATGAATTTTTTCGGCTATTTCATGCAAATATTTATAAGTTTCCGTTTGTTTATTGAGCGGTTTAGAGATTACCGCCTCCACTAAATGGTTCAGTAACATTTGATGGTGACGCTCACTGCCTTTTTCCGGTGCGTAATACTGGTAGCGATCACTATAAATACTCAATCCAACAGCATCACGTTGTTTCTTTAAAATCTGCATCAATGCTGCGGCAGCCAACACGGAGAATCCTATTTTGTTCAAACGGTCCAGAGAAAAGACATCCGCTTCAGGATAATGCATTGAACTGCTGTTGTCTAAGATAATATGACAGCGCAAATTTGTCTCATCATCATATCGCTTGGTATACAATTTATCCGTTTTGGCATACAATTTCCAATCGATATGACGGGTACTCTCCCCACGATTGTATATTTTATGTTCAGCAAACTCAGCAGAAAACCCATGGAACGGGCTTTTGTGCATTCCCGCAATAAATCCCTCCACTACTTGCTTGGCAAGTAATTCCAAATTCTTAAAACCTTCCGCTTTATTTAACTCTACTTGTAAGTTCATTACGTAACATAAATGGGCATAGCATGTTTAACCTATAATTTTCTCCTTAAGATCTCAACACCTTAATTATATGATTCGGTCAACAATACCATAAGCCACTGATTCTTTGGCATCCATCCAATGGTCTCGATTAAAATCTTTCATCACTTTATCGACTTCCTGACCACAATTGTCTGCTAAAATTTTAGCACTCAATTCTTTTGTTTTTAAAATTTCCTGGGCCGTAATTTCAATATCACTGGCCTGTCCTCGTGCACCGCCACTTGGTTGATGAATCATAACACGAGCATGAGGTTGAATATAACGTTTACCTTTGGTCCCTGCCGACAATAATATAGATCCCATTGATGCTGCCAGACCGGAACATACGGTTGAAACATTACTTTTTAAGGAGGTTATACAATCGTAAATTGCAAATCCGGAGGTTACATACCCTCCCGGACTATTAATAACTAATTCTATATCTTTAGTCTCGATAGCATCAAGGTATAATAACCTGTCTATCACGTGTTTTGCTGAATCATCATCTACCTGACCCCATAAAAACACTTTGCGTTCCTCCAAGAACTTTTTATCAATAGCATCCTGTACTTTCGATCTTTTACTCATCTTTTTTAAATTTACATATGTAGACTTCGATGATAAATAAAATCATGCTTTTTAATTTTTAGCGATTATTTCTATCATGTTAGTTTATCTGCGTCTAAAATAAAAAAAGGTTTGCCATATTGGCAAACCTTTTTTTATTTCTTTTTTGAAGTCAACTATAATAATGAATCTATGGCATCTGTATAGGCGTTTTTGGGCGCTACGCCTACCTGTCTTCCTACTACTTCTCCATTCTGGAACACTAATACTGTTGGTATATTCCGTACACCATATTTGGCTGCAAATTCTTGATTAGCATCAACATCTACTTTACCAACAACAGCTTTTCCTTCATATTCATCGCTAATTTGTTCAATAATTGGCCCAACCATTCTACAAGGTCCACACCAGGCCGCCCAAAAATCCACCAGAACAGGTTTATCACTATTTAAAACGGTTTCTTCAAACGTTGCATCTGTTATTTCTAATGCCATAATACTATATTTTATGCTTAATTATTTGATTGCACAAACTTAGTCAAAAAAAAAACTAAAACTTACATTGCATCAATTTGTTTTACTTATAGCTAAATTACATTATTTTATTTCCTTTTAATGACATTTAATTGCACCCATATTTCATTATTGTCGTCATTAAAAAAAGCTATTTCAAGCAGACGGTATAAATTTAACAAGGTCAATAAATTATCGGCTTATCTAAAAACCTCGGTCCGCACAGGATTAAATCACAAAACTATTTAAAGTTCTTTCTAGCCCTGTCAGAGGTGATATTTTCACGCCTGGTTTATAACCTCTATGGGGCCCACATTCAATAAAAATTAATTCAACTTAAAATGTACATGCTGTTCCTCTAACTCATTTATTAATTCCTGACAAACTTTTACTTTTTGCTTTCTGCTGCTCATAGTAAGTTTTATCTTTTCTTGATTATCATATACCATAAAATGAAGAACCTGGTTCCCAGGATGCATTTTAATCAACTCTTTTAAGGCCATAATTTTTTCCTTTTTTAAATCGTCTATATCCACTTGAATGGAAATCTTTTTGGCATAGGTTTCCATGACATCATGTAATAATTGAAAATTATTAAATTGCAATCTTGGTTCACTTCGTTTTCCGGTGTCTTTATTTATCCAGCCCTCACGCACAAAGGTTTTGACAAACACAAAATTATTCTTCATTAAAAAATGTCTAAACTTTAAATACTCTTCTCCAAAAATCCTAAACTCAAAACTATCGTTATAATCTTCAACCGTAAATAAGGCCCATCCTTTACCTTGCTTGCTTACACGATGCTGGACATCGGTAACCACGCCACCAAACACGAGTTCACGATTAATATAAGGTTCTAAATTATTAAAGAGAGCTACCGTTGCATTACAAAAGGCATTCATTTCGGTTTTAAAATCATCCAATGGATGACCGGAAATATAGATCCCCACCACTTCTCTCTCTTTTCCCAATTTTTCCATGGTTCCCCATTCTTCACATGGCGGAACTTGAGGTTCCGCTATTTGTACTTCGCTCGCATCACCAAACAAACTGACTTGCGCAGAATTTTCATTTTCCTGATGCTTTGCGCCATACTTGATGGCCTTTTCCAAAAAAGTAATCCCATCACCATCATCATGAAAGTATTGGGCGCGATGGGTGCTTTTAAAACAATCAAATCCTCCTGCCAAAGCTAAATTTTCAAAAGCCTTTTTGTTCGCTGCCCGCAAATCTATTCGTTTGGCCAAATCGAAAATGGATTTATAATGTCCGTCTTTTTTTCTATTCTCAACAATGGTTCTTACGGCACCCTGTCCAACACCCTTAATAGCACCCATACCAAAACGCACGGCATTATCTTGGTTTACGGAAAACTTGTAATAGGACTCATTAACATCAGGTCCCAATACATTTAATTTCATGCGTTTACATTCTTCCATAAAAAAGGTCACCTGCTTAATGTCGTTCATATTATTGGACAGTACAGCTGCCATATATTCTGCAGGATAATGAGCCTTCAAATAAGCCGTTTGATAGGCTATCCACGCATAACAAGTGGAATGCGATTTGTTGAAGGCGTAACTTGCAAAAGCCTCCCAATCCTTCCATACCTTCTCCAGAATGGTTGCGTCATGGCCATTTGCACTTGCCTGCTCAATAAATTTAGGCTTCATTTTATCCAGCACGGCGATTTGCTTTTTACCCATAGCTTTTCGTAAAACATCAGCCTCACCTTTAGTAAAATTGGCTAATTTTTGCGACAGTAACATGACCTGCTCCTGATACACCGTAATACCATAAGTCTCCTTAAGATATTCTTCCATGGCGGGTAAATCGTAATCTATTTCTTCATCGCCATGCTTTCTGCGTACAAAGCTGGGAATGTATTCCATAGGCCCGGGCCGATACAAAGCGTTCATAGCAATGAGGTCCTCAAAAACGGTAGGCTTTAAATCACGAAGGTGCTTTTGCATACCCGGAGATTCGTATTGGAACACCCCAACCGTTTCTCCGCGTTGGAACAAGGCATACGTCTTCTCATCATCTAGTGGAAACTGTTCCGGATCCAGATCAATATCATGTTTGGCCTTAACAATTTTTACAGTATCCTTAATCAGTGTCAAGGTTTTTAATCCTAAAAAATCCATTTTCAATAACCCAGCCGATTCGACCACCGAGTTATCAAATTGGGTGACATATAAATCCGAATCCTTAGCCGTAGCCACAGGAACAAACTTGGTAATATCGTCCGGAGTAATAATAACACCACAGGCATGAATACCTGTATTTCTAACAGAGCCTTCGAGGGTTCTTGCCGTATTCACCGTTTCTGCCTCCAGATCATCACCCTCTGAAATATTTAAAAGCTGATGGACCTTTTCCAGATCTTCAGCACGAAATTTATGACTTAATTCCTTATCATCTAAATCAAATATTTTATTGAGTTTAGACATATTAGGGATGAGTTTCGCGATTCTGTCGGCATCAAATAAGGGTAAATCCAATACACGGGCCGTATCCCTAATGGAAGATTTCGCCGCCATGGTCCCATAGGTGATAATTTGAGCCACCTGATTGCTACCGTACTTTTTAATAACGTAGTCCATAACACGGCTTCGCCCTTCATCATCAAAATCGATATCGATATCGGGCATACTAATACGATCCGGATTTAAGAAACGCTCAAAAAGCAAATCATACTTGAGTGGATCAATATTGGTAATCCATAAACAATACGCCACAACCGAGCCTGCTGCCGAACCTCTTCCGGGACCAACCGATACATTCATGTTTCTGGCCTCACGGATAAAATCTTCTACAATTAGGAAATATCCGGGATACCCTGTGTTTTCTATAACGCTTAGTTCAAAATCAATGCGTTCTTTGAGGTCTTCTGAGAGTTCATCACCATATCGCTTTTTGGCGCCTTCGTAAGTCAAATGTCTCAAATAAGCATTTTCACCACGTTTGCCCCCATCAATTTTATCCTCTTCATGTTTAAATTGATCAGGAATATCAAAAGCCGGTAACAAGACTTCCCGAGCCAATTGATAAACTTCAATCTTGTCCACGATCTCTTGAATATTGAAAATGGCTTCAGGAAGATCATGAAACAGATGTTTCATCTCCTCGGAAGACTTAAAATAATATTCCTGGTTGGGAAGTCCATATCTATATCCTCTTCCCCTACCTATGGGTGTAGCCTGCTTTTCACCATCTTTAACACACAACAAGATATCATGTGCATTGGCATCTTCCTTATTTTGATAATAGGTATTATTAGTCGCAACCAATTTGACATTATGCTTTTTTGCCAATTTAATCAAGGTAGGATTAACCCGATTTTCGTCTTCCTGGTTATGACGCATCACCTCCATATACAAGTCATCACCAAATTCATTCTTCCACCATAACAAGGCTTCTTCTGCCTGGTTTTCACCAACATTCAACACTTTACTGGGGACCTCACCATATAAGTTTCCGGTAAGGGCAATCAAATCTTCTTTGTATTTTTTAATGAGTTTTTTATCAATCCTGGGGACATAATAAAATCCGTCAATAAATGCATGGGAGGACAGTTTGGCCAAATTATGATAGCCTTTTTTATTTTTTGCCAGGAGCACAATTTGATAGCCATTGTCCTTTCTGGTTCGTTCCAGGTGATCTTCGCAAACAAAAAACTCACATCCCACAATAGGCTTAATTAATGGCATCTCTAATAATTCCCCTTTGCTTTCGGCGTTCTTGATATTGGCCTTTATAAGGTTATTCTGTCTGTTGACTGCATTCACAAAATGAAAGGCCCCCATCATATTGGCATGATCGGTCAAAGCGACGGCAGGCATATGGTGACTGGCAGCTGCTTCAACCAAATCGGATACACTCATGGTGGATTGCAGAATTGAAAACTGGGAATGATTGTGAAGATGTACAAAATCGACATCGGCTAAATTGGAGACGTTCTGCTTAATTTTAGCCGATGATACATCCCCAAACTGGTTTGCCTTTAAACGTTCCCGTATTTTTGAACTTTCCTTTTTAAGATTGATGTGTTTTAAACCCATTAACTGAATCTGCCCCGGGTTTTCTTTGGCAAATTTTTCAAAATAACCGCGGGTAACATCCAGCTCTTCAGGAGTATATTCTCTTAAACGAACCAACTCCAGGAAACAACGCGTGGTCGCTTCAACATCAGCTGTGGCGTTATGGGCTTCAGCAAACGATTCGTTAAACAGGTACTCGTGCAATTCGGCCAGGGTGGGCAGTTTAAATTTACCACCACGACCCCCGGGAATACGGCATAATTCGGCCGTATGCTCTGTACACGTGTCTAATACCGGCAATTTCTGCAATGGGCTGGCCACATCTGCTCTCACAAATTCCGCACCCATAATGTTGAGATCGAACGTCACATTCTGACCAACAACAAATTTGGTTTGACTCAGAGCCTCATTGAATTTCTTCAAAACGTCCGCTATGGGCCTGCCCTGTTCCTGTGCCAATTCTGATGAAATCCCATGGACCTTTTCGGCATCATAGGGGATATTGAATCCCTCAGGTTGGATTAAATAATCTTGATGATCGAGACAATTACCCATGGCATCGTGCAATTGCCAGGCTATTTGCACACACCTTGGCCAATTCTCTACATCTGTAATCGGGGCATCCCAACGTTTCGGTAATCCGGTAGTTTCCGTATCGAAAATTAAATACATGAAATGGTTTTAACGGTTGATTTGATCGTTTACTAAGAGTTCAATTGAAAAGCATAAAAATACATAGAATTTCAGCTTAATTAAAGTGAAGTTATGAACAGTTGTAAACAGAATAAAATGCCATAATTTTCTCCAAATTTTTACAAAACAAACTCAGCACCAACCCTCCAATTAGAAGACCGAACATGCAATTACCTGGCCTGTCTGCACAATTAACCGGGAAAATTCAATGTGTAAGGGAGTTGATAATCCCCCAATACCAGTACTCACTGAATTCGTTTAAGATAAAATAAAAAATTACTGCTCCTGGCCACAATTTTTTTTAAAGACACCAAAACCTAACATTTGTCATAGTTTTGGGGACCATTAATTTATATTTTTCGTGCATCTTTTAATAAACAAATATCATCATGAAAAATTTAAAGCTCATTATTAACTTGATTGTTATCACATCGAGTTTAATGTTATTCCAATGTACAAGTGATTATACCGCGATTCCAGGTCAAGATGGCATTGACGGGGTTGATGGGGTTGATGGCCTCGATGGCCTCGATGGACTTGACGGAGTTGGTGTTCAGGAATGTATCGACTGCCACAGCACATCGCATAGAGAAGGAATTTTTGATGCATACTTAACTTCAGGTCACGGTGGCCAGCCAGGGTATTCTTATGAAGCATGGACTAGAGGCACCAGAGAAAGTTGTGCTCCATGCCATAATAATGAAGGTTTCATTGATTATATAGAGACAGGAGCAGTAGCCGTTGGTGGTTATGGAATATCAAATCCATTAAACTGTAACGGCTGCCATGATGACCACCGTTCATTCGACTTTGAAAAAGACGGTAACGATTATGCCGTTAGAACACTCGATGCAGTGGAATTTCGAGTATTTGCTGAAAATGACGCTCTGCCAGATTATGTTCTAGATTACGGCAATGCCAGTAATTTATGTGCCAACTGTCACCAACCTAGAAGGGGTACACCTATAGCAGATGACTATCCCGGTAAATATTTGCAAACCAGTGGCCATTGGGGACCACACCACGGTCCACAAACCGCTCTATTAGAAGGACTGTTAGGAGCCTACACTACGTTCACTTTAGTTGAAGATATCCCCGCAGTCAAGCAAGCTGCGCACAGGACCGATACAGCTGCGTGTATCGATTGCCATATGCGCCATACCACAGATGGCTCCTTTGGTCACAGTTGGAATCCTACAAGAAACAATTGTACAGATTGCCATAGCGGCAATGCACAAGACCTGGAAGTTGCCGGTTTAGAAGAAGATATGGCAACATTAGGGGCACTACTAGAGCAAGTAGTAGGTCAGGCTATTGACGACAACGACGAACCCATTTTTGAAGCTGACGGTGTCACTCCTGTTCCGGTTGTAGGTATTGTTCATTTAGATGAAGGAGATCCAAATGATCCAGATGATGATGAATGGCATCCGCAAACCGGTCTGTTTGACTTAAAAGATGCAGAAGCTGCCTGGAACTTCTTGTTTATCTTAGAAGATAGAAGTCATGGTATCCACAACCCTAATTATGCAAAATCATTAATTAAAAATTCCATAGCTAACTTACAATAATTGGATGATTGCAATAGTTTAGCCTGATAACTAAGCTATTGCATGTCTCCTAATTAAGTCGGTTAATCAATTTTAAATAAAATTGAAGTTGATGAATTAAAGATAAAATTAATTACAATGAAAAAACTATTTAAAATAGTTCTCGTTAGCATTATCCCACTGGTCTTATTTTCATGTTACTATGACGAATTCCCGGAAGAAATAGAGCAAGATGATGTGGTTATTGATCCCGGCACTGTAGTCTCTTTTGTAGATGATATTGCGCCCATATTTGTAACCTATAATTGTACACAATGTCATGATACTTCCGGGCAAGCTCCAGACTTAACGGCCGGAAACGCATATACATCGTTACTTGCAGGATATGTTAACCCCGGGAACAGCAGCACGAGTAGACTTTACATTCAACTGGCGGATAATGGTCATAGAAATGTGGATGCGAATTCGTTAGCTTTAATTAAAAAGTGGATTGATGATGGCGCCGAGAATAACTAACACTAAAGATGTTACAATGAAAAATTATAAAATATTACTGTTCGTCTTCCTAATAATTCCGGTTTTGTGCTTTTCCCAAAAAAAGGCTAAAGACTCTATTGTGGAAAAACCCGCCCGTCCTGCTTTTGAAAGCGCTACTTTAATTGATAATGCCTCGAATGTCCTGTTTAATAAAAACACCTTGGAAGTGATGATGCAGCACCGATTTGGCCTTATAGAAGAAAAGAACTCTCTGGCAGGAATTTATGGCGCAAATTCCAATATAAGAATCGCTCTATCCTATGCGGTTTTAGATTGGGTAACGGTAGGATACGGTATCACCAAAAAGAATCGAATGAGTGACTTCAATTTAAAGGTGGGGTTACTACAACAAACCCGATCCGGAAGTATACCTGTTAATATCAGCTATTTTGGAAATATTGCCATAGATGGTCGGTCTTTTGATACCAAATATCCTAATGGGGACTTTATTCCTCCGGATGCCAACAACGGGCCGTTCTTGAAAAAACAAGACCGCTATTCTTACTTCCATCAGCTCATTATTGCTAAACGGTTTAATTCGAAGGTGTCATTGCAAATCGCACCAAGTTTATCTCACTTTAACGCGGTTAATTATGGTTATGATGGTGAACATGATCGTTTTTCCATAGCATTTGGTGGGCGCTATAAAGTGAGCCCTCAAACCGCACTCATATGGGATATTAGTACCCCTGTAACACAGTTTAATGATGATAAGTACAATATTACAGGATTTAGTTTTGGTGCAGAATTTTCTACTTCAGCCCATACCTTCCAAATATTTATGACCAACTTTAATAGCATATTACCTCAATTTAATTACATGAAAAACACCAATGATTTTCTTAATGGTGGCACCTTATTTGGGTTTAACATAACCCGTAATTATAATTTTTAAGGCTTTATGAATAAAAATTCTGTAAAAGAACATCAACTGTCTCGAAGAGGTTTTTTACCCATATTGGGGGGTAGTTTATTGTTGCCTTTTTTCGGAATGGGTAGTCCAAATGACAGGACCATTCTTTCCCCGGATGAAGAAGACTATCAAACCTTATTAAAACCGGATGGCACAACCGTTAAGGTTAAGGTAAGTACACTAAAAAAATCAAAAATCATAAAGAAAGATGTTTCCAATACATCTCTTCTTAAATGGCTGGGAAAAAAGCAGTAATGCAAGTTGAAAATTAATTCATGATGGAAGATAACAAAAACTCCAGACGTAAATTTCTTGATAAAGGCCTTAAGATAGGGTTCGCATCTGCTATTGGTGGACTTGGTTTGTCACAGCTATCTGAAAAATTAGGTGCTTCAAATAAAACAGATAGCAAGGACAAAGTTGAATTAATGACTACCGACGGCTCCATAATTAAAGTGGATGCTTCGGAGGTTATAGAAATAGAACACTCAGAAGACCATGACACCAAATACAATGTTCGAGAAGGCTTTCCGAATCGGAAATTTGTAATGGTTATTGATCTGGCTAAATGTAAAAATGCCTTAAAATGTGTTGTTGCCTGCAATAAACATCACTATGTCACCGGCGAAAATGCCTGGCTTAAAGTCCATAAAATGCAAGAATCTAAAGATACGGCACCGTATTGGATGCCGAGAACTTGCATGCACTGTGACCAACCGGCATGCGTTACCGTTTGCCCTGTTGATGCCACTTTTAAAAGACGAGATGGATTGGTTTTAATTGACAATGAACGCTGTATTGGCTGTCGTTTCTGTATGGCGGCTTGCCCCTACTCCATTCGTGTTTTTAATTGGAGTGAACCTGAACAAGGTGAAATGAGCGAGATTACCCTGAACATGGTAGATGGATGTCATGACAATCCATCTATAGAATATGCCGGTGTTCCAAGTAGAAAAGGGACTCCTGATAAATGTGATTTTTGCCCTCATCAAATACATGAAAATGAATTGCCGCACTGTGTAACGGCCTGCCCGAATGGTGTATTCTATTTTGGAGATAAATATGAAGATACCGTAACCAATGGCGAGGAAACATTGCGTCTGAGCAAATTACTCAAAGATAAAGCCGGTTACCGATTGTTAGAAGAATTGGGTACTGCTCCAAGCGTTTACTATTTACCCCCTGTAAATCGTTTAGTCGAATTTGACAAAGGTCTGGAAAATTACAAGGAATTTGAATCGGTTGAAAAACCCACTATTTCTGAAAAACCTGAATGACCATGAAAAATTATGATACTCTTGTAGAAAATTTAGCTCCTAGAAAATTTGGGAAACGGGGCAGAATTTGGGTTATTTTTTTGGCTATTGTTATTGTTCTGGGACTCATTGCATACATTGACCAAATTAGAAGTGGTCAGATAGTCACTAACATGAGAGATTATGCACTTTGGGGCATATATATCTCAAATTTTGTCTTTTTTGTTGCAACCAGTTTCGTAGGATCTGTTACCGTGGCTATTTTAAGATTAACGAATAATTCCTGGAGAACCCCTTTAGTTCGAATTGCTGAAATCATTACGTTCGCGTCTATTGTGATGGCTGGTTTAACCATTATGATTGATATGGGACGCCCGGACAGATTGTTAAACCTGTTTATTCATGCAAGATTACAATCCCCAATTACCTGGGATGTCATTATTATTCCAACCACCATTGCCTTGAGTTTCCTGTTATTGTATTTTCCACTTTTACCCGATTTGGGTATTCTTAAAAAATATTACGAGAAGACGAAACCCAAATTCAGCAAATGGTATGGTAAATTGTCACTAAACTGGACGGGCAGTGAACGTCAGAAGTCAATACAAGAAAAATCCATTAAAATCATAGCTATTTTAATTATCCCTGTTAGTATTATTCTACAAACTATAGATGCATGGTTGTTTTCGACTACCTATAGAATTGGATGGGATAGCACCAATATGGGAGCCTATTTTATCTCAGGCGCTTTTGTTGCGGGATTAGGCGCATTAGTTACCATGGTTTACATTATTCGGAAGGTTAGAGGTTTAGACCATTATATCACGGATTATCATTTTGATAAGCTGGGAAAATTTTTGGGTTTGGCCTGTCTAACTTACCTCTATTTCAACATTAATGAGTATCTAATCCCAATTTTTACAGCGCCTGTTGAAGAAGACATCCATTTAAATTCCTTGGTTTTTGGTGAATGGGCTCCCTTATTTTGGTTCTCACAGATCGTTGGTCTGCTTTTACCTCTGGTTATTTTATTATTTAAAAAAGGCAGAAGGCCCGGACTGATGTTCATCGTTGGCTTAATGGTAGTTCTTGGTTCTTGGTGGAAACGATACATTATCGTTATCCCAACTCTTTTGCATCCCTTTTTACCTATTGAAGGTGTCCCTGAATCCTGGCACCATTATTTCCCAAGTGCCCATGAATGGATTATCACTTTTGCAACTTTAGCGATGGCTTTATTAATTATTACGCTATGTGTTCGTTATTTGCCAGTTATCCCCATACAACGAACAGCATTTGAAAAGAATATGACCACAAATAAGAAAACTACGGAATCATGAAAAAGATGCCAAAATTTCCTGTTGTTTTTCTCGTAATCATCGGAATGTTTTTATCCTCTTCCGGTCTCTCCTCAGTTTATGCCCAAAAAGCTAAAAAAAATACGGTACGGTTAAAAGTAGACTATATTAAAATTATAGACAGTCTGTCTTATTTTAATATAAAAGCTTTTTCGAGGGTGAATCGAGAAAATATTGACGTCTCCGACATCGATTTAACCGTTTACAACGAAATTGACGATGAGAATGTCGAATTAGGTTCGACTACAACTGACAGGAATGGTGAATGTAAATTTGTTTTGAATGATTTTAATACCATTGCATCAGACTCGACCAATACCTATAATTTCGTTGTGAAGTTTAAAGGAAATGACGCCTATAAAAAGGTTTCTAAAAGCATTAGCTTTAAAGATGCCTCCATCCAAACAAATTTAATAACCAAAGATAGCATTAATTACATTAGTGCCATGCTTAAAGAAACAAAAACAGACAGTGTATTAAGTGACCAATTACTCAATGTTCAGGTTCAACGATTGTTTAGACCTTTAAGAATTGGAAAAGAATTTAACATGACCGATGAAAATGGATCGATTATTGTAGCTATTGATAAAAACATTCCAGGAATTAATGGAAATTTAATGATTGAGGTGATATTAAATGATAGTGAATTATATGGCACCCTAAAGGCAGTTGTTAAGGCGCCTTTTGGTTCTCCCATAATAGAGGAATCGACCTTCGATGACAGAACCATGTGGTCGCCACGAAATAAAACACCGTTGTTTTTGCTAATATTCCCGAATTTAATAATTTTTGGAATATGGGGGTTTATTATATATCTATTTTTTAACTTATTGAAAATATCTAAATCTTAATTATAATATCATGAAAGTATTGAAAACATTAACATTTATAGGAATTTTAATATTGAGTTTATATTCCTTTACAGCAGTATTTCAGGATGGCTGGAATATACCCGAAAAGTATGTAAATATGGAGAATCCGACGAATCCTGATGAAGATCTGGCTATAGGAAAGGCCTTATACAGTAAGCATTGTAAATCATGTCATGGAAAGGAAGGTTATGGCGATGGCCCTAAAGCTGCAGAAATGAATGGAGACTTAGGAGATTTTTCCAGTGAAGAATTCCAGGAGCAAACGGATGGCGTACTTTTCTACAAAACATCGTTTGGAAAAGATGATATGCCAGAATACACGAAAAAAATTCCAGAGGACGAGGACAGATGGCTAATAGTAAATTATATGCGAACATTAGCCGAATAATTTTTTTGCTTCCATTTGAAAAAAAACCGAACGACATGTTCGGTTTTTTTTTCGAATTAAACGCCGTTAATATCAGTTTTTTATCAAAAATCAAAAATGCCAAACATGACATAAGTCATCAAATTTCAAGGTTTTACGCATTATATTTAGTCTTCTAATAGATTGTTGGTTTTATTCAAACAGTAATTATGGAAGACGATAAAATACACCCTGATTCTAGAAGAAGGTTTCTAAAAAAACTGTCCACTGGAAGTATTCTTGCAGCAACCGGGCTAGCATTTAATTCACTTTCCTCCTGTAAGGATAAATCATCGGAAAAATCAACCTTATTAACTCCAGATGGCAAACTAGTCCAAGTGCCCAATTCAGAAATTGAAGCCATGGAACACTTGTACCATGGCGCACCACCAGACGAAGCACGTGAAGGTATTCCCGGAAAAAAATTTGTCATGGTTGTAGACTTAAGTAAATGCAAGAATGCCAGAAAATGTATTCAGGCCTGCGATAAACATCATAATCTAACTCCGGAAAGACCCTATATAAAGGTTCTTGAAATGAAAGACAATGAAAAATCTTCTCCTTATTGGATGCCAAAAAAATGCTTTCAGTGTGACAACCCCCCCTGTGTAAAAGTTTGTCCCGTTGGCGCCACCTTTAAACGTACGGACGGTATTGTATTGATTGATAATGAACGTTGTATTGGTTGTCGTTTTTGTATGGCTGCCTGTCCCTATTCGGCAAGGGTATTCAATTGGGGTAACCCTCCTGAAGGCAAATTAGACATACCCTATTCTCCAGAAACCAGTCTTCCGAGCAAACAAGGTACCGTGGCAAAATGTGATTTTTGTCCTGAAATGCTCCGACAAGATAAACTTCCACACTGTGTTACAGCGTGTCCTAACGGGGTCATTTATTTTGGAAACGAACTTGAAGACTCTGTAACCAACGGAGAGGAGACTGTTAGATTAAGTACACTTCTAAAAGACAAGGCTGGGTACCGATACATGGAAGAATTAGGAACAAAGCCCCGTGTTTATTATTTACCGCCCGTTGATCGACTCTTCCCATTTGAAAAAGAAAACTCAGAAAACAGCACATCATGAGCAAGCAAAGTGAACATCAACAAGAGTTTCGTGAGAGAAGAGAAAAAGATCTTTTAAGACATATCATAAAAACCTCATTGAATTATAAACTATGGATTGCCTTTTTAATTCTTATTATTTTAATAGGAATGTATGGGTATTATCGCCAGCTAAAATATGGGTTGATTGTTACCGCCATGAGAGATTATACCTCATGGGGTATCTACATTTCTAACTTTGTGTTCTTCGTTGCCATTAGTCTTGTAGGATCCCTCTTCAGTTCTATTTTAAAACTAAATAAAAATGAATGGTCAAAGCCCCTTACAAGAATTTCTGAAATTATTGCTGTATCTGCTATCATATGTGCCATTGTCATTATAATTGTGGATATGGGAAGACCGGATAGATTCTTTTATGTCATTAGATATTTAAGAATTCAGTCGCCAATTATATGGGATGTGATCATTATTTCTACCTATCTGGTGATTAGTTTAATATTACTTTATTCGTCTTTACTCCCGGATCTTGCCCTTTGTCGTGATCGATTAACGGCAATCCCCCAATGGAAAAAAAAGTTATACCGCATGTTGGCTATTAATTGGCGAAACCACCCCAATCAACTTGACATGCTTCAAAAGGTGACTAAAATTTTAGCGATTTCGGTACTCCCTGTTGCTTTCGCCATACATACGGTTACATCTTGGCTGTTTGCAACCACATGGCGCCCTGGATGGGATAGTACTAACCTTGGGCCATACTTTGTTTCAGGGGCTTTTATGGCTGGTGCAGCAGCAATAATTATTGCTATGTATTTTATAAGAAAGTCTCTTCATCTAAAGGCTTATATTACAGAAGCTCATTTTGATAAAATGGGTAAGCTATTGGTTTTATTATCATTGGTATACCTATACTTTAACATTAACGAATACTTAGGACCTGCATTTAAAATGGTTGGGGTTGAAGGAGAACATATTATAGAGTTATTTGTTGGTAAATATGCACCAATGTATTGGTTTGTTCAATTAGGCGGCCTGGTTTTACCTATAGTTTTCTTGCTTTTTAAAGGCATGCGGCGATCCTTACCCATATTTATAATTTCAACATTTATAATATTGGGAGCATGGTTTAAACGGTTTTTAATTGTCATTCCATCTCTTCAGCATCCATATTTACCTATTCAAGGAGTGGATGAATCCTATTTGCATTACAATCCGACTTGGGAAGAATGGGCTATAACCCTTGCTTCATTTGCCTGGTTTTTATTAATTATTACCATTCTTATTAAACTATTTCCCATTATACCGATTCAAAAGCATGAACATGTTTCAAAACGCCATCCAATACTAAATTTTTAAAAAATGAAAGCAACGTTGTTTAATATTATTTGGGTTTTAAAAATATCATGGTCAGTGCTAATAATATTTTTCAGCTTTAATACAGTTTTAGCGCAAGAGGACGACATGATGGAAGACGCAAAAATAGAGTTATCCTTTATTGAAGATGCCGATTCTAAAATCATTGTTGCGACGGCAACAAATAAAAACGATGAGCCCATAGAAGACCTTGAGCTTTATTTTTATGTGAAGAGATCCTTTAGTAATTTACCCATTGGCGATTTTTTTAATGCCACGGATGAAACCGGCACGATTAAAGTTGAATTCCCAAATGATCTTCCGGGTGATCCCGAAGGGAATGTTGCCATTTTGGTTAAATTAATGGATTCAGATCTTTACAACGATATGACTCTTGAAACCATAAAAAAATGGGGAGTACCATCGCCCTCACCAAGCCAATTTCACGAAAAAAGATCACTTTGGGCGGCGGCGGCAAATGCGCCAATCCCACTCATTCTTATTATTAGTGCGTTGATTTTTTCTATTTGGTTTATTATATGCTATATCATATACATTTTATTTAAAATACGCAAAATAGGAATGGTAACATGAAATTAGTTATAATAACGCCAACATTTTTATAAGGCTAGGGAACCTATATTCAATATTAAGTGTGATTTTATTGTTCCTGGCTTTCATTGACAATTTATGCTCGAATCGTATTAAAATCCTATCCATTACCTTAAATATATTTATAGCATTCCTATTCGCAGGATCCATGTAACACACCTATGGTTTGGTCATGAAATGGTACCTATCCGGACATGCGCCATGGAGTAATGGGTACGAAGCATTACTTTTAGTTTCCTGGGCAAGTTTATTGGCGGGATTTAGTTTTAGCAAATATTCCAGGATTACTTTAGCAGCCACTACCCTTTTGGCATTTTTGACCTTAATGACCGCCAGTCATAGCAGTTACGATCCACAATTAACAAACTTGCAACCTGTTCTCAAATCGTATTGGTTAATAATTCATGTCGCAACATTAACCATTAGTTATGGTTTTTTAGGACTAGGATTGGTATTAGGGCTGTTTAACATGGTTATTTATATTCTGAAAACGAATCATAATTATAAGAGATTATCTTTAATAACCAAGGAATTACCCTATATAAATGAAATGACTATAACTATAGGTTTATTATTAGCTACGGTAGGAACCTTTTTAGGTGGGGTATGGGCCAATGAGTCCTGGGGGCGCTATTGGGGATGGGATGCTAAAGAAACCTGGGCCTTGGTTATCACAGTGGTCTATACCATAATCATTCACTTACGGTTAGCCCCAAAAATTAAGGGTGAATTTATCTTTAATGTGGCATCTATTATTGGTTTTGGATCGGTGCTAATGACTTTTATCGGTGTCAATTACTATTTCACCAAAGGATTGCATAGCTACGGCAGTGGCGATACACCGGTATTCCCAATTTATCTTTGGTTTGTATTAAGTTTTATAATAGCTCTTATAATCATTGCAGGTATAAACAAGCGTAGAATCGATAAATTCCAATATCAGGTGGAAGAATCATAAGTATTACATTATCATCAATAAAAAAAGCGCAACATGCTTTGTTGCGCTTTATCTATCTAGGATTAATTATTTATGATACCAATTCTTCATGCACTCTTTCGGTATTGATGGCCTCTTTAAGTGCGTTTTTTTGCTTAATTAATAATGATTCCGTACTAGAAGGTAAGGTTTCATCTTTAAGAATTTCATTATATTCTTCTAAACTTGCTTTTTCGCCTTTTATGGCCTCTTCCAGAATAACTTCCTCATCATTTGATGAAAACAACGATTTTAAGGTCATCCAATTTCTATGGACTATTCCTTTGAAACTACCTGAAGCCTGAGGTTCTTCACCAAATCGCAAAATTTCAGTCCTTAATTCCTTGGCAAATTCACTGCGTTCAGTGGCACATTTCTCAAAGAATAATTTCAATCTTGGACTGTATATGCTATTTGCGGCATTAAGATATCCTTTTTCCGCATCATAATTCTTAATTAATAATTCATTTAATTTTTTTGAAATTTTTTCAGTGTACTTCATTATCATTTGCATTTTTAAATTTCAATAAATTCTTTAGAGATGCGTATTGTTTCACATCTGCAACTATAGTATACAGGAATATGTGCCTCATGTCAAATAAATTAACATAAATTAGTATTTATAACGTGACTTTAACACTATTGGACACCATTTTAACAAAACTCAATAAACACTTACATACGTATTGAAAAATATGAATAAATCAAAAATACCGCAGCATAAAATGAAAATTACAAAAAGAATGCTATAGAGAAATGGTTCTGACTAAAGAAATAATCATAATTTTTAAGTGCACTCAAAATAGTTTAGCCTATTTTACCTTATCTTTTCTTAAAAAAAGTATTCCGTTTATAATACGTTGAGTCCCTATGGAAATTATTTATACTTTTATACCCTTTCAATTAGAAAACCATGAAGCATAAGATATTTCTTTTAGCCCTTTCAGGCTTATCCTTTGTCTGTTGCTCAAACCCGACAATCCCTTTATACGTTGGCACTTATACGTCCGGCGACAGCGAAGGCATTTACCAATTCCAGTTTAATACGGAAACCGGTGCGCTTGGCGCTTTGCAATTAGCTGCAAAAACAACAGATCCTTCGTATTTATGCTACTCACCAGACCGCCACTATTTATATGCCGTTAACGAGACCAAAAAAGGTTCGGTATCCGCTTTCAAGGTGGATTCCAATGGTTTGCTGTCCCATCTCAATACGGTAGAAAGCCATGGTGCCCACCCCTGCCATATTGCCATCAATGATGCTGGCAATAAAACCGCTGTTTCCAATTATTCCGGAGGTAATGTTTCCTTATTTACAATTAATGACAATGGCACACTAAACCCTGCTTTTCAAGTCATAAACCACAATACCGATTCCATTGTTTCCCATGCTCATTCCGCGGCCTTTTTAAGATCGTATTTATATGTAGCTGATTTAGGAAAAAATGCCGTGTACGAATACACTTTAGAAAACCATAACTTTAAGCTGCTAGATTCCAATATTGTGCCATTACCATCCAAATCCGGACCCAGGCATTTCACATTTACAGCGGATGGGAAATTTATATATATTATAAACGAACTTTCGAGTACCATTACTTCGGCTCAAAAAACAAATGATGGATTCGAGTGGATTGAGACCATTTCAACTTTAGCAGACGATTATAATATTGAAAGTTATTGTGCCGATATTCACCTGTCTGAGGATGAACGTTTTTTATACGGTTCCAATCGTGGCGAAAATTCCATAGTTGTATTCAAAAGAAATATTGAAAAAGGAACCCTTGAAAAAATTCAAAACATTGGCGTTAGAGGAGATTGGCCTCGAAACTTTACTTTGGATCCAACAGGTAAATTCTTATTGGTTGCCAATCAAAGAAGTGAAAATATTTCTGTTTTTAAAATAGATAACAACACCGGAACACTGTCTTTTATGCATGAGATAAAAATAGCATCACCCGTATGTTTGTTATTCTAAAACAGTGTGGTATTTTCAAAATAAAAACATGAAATAATTAAAAAAATATAGTATCTTTGCGCCCTTATTAATAACCCGAGGTCGTGAACCTCAACTAATTAATTATTATGCCAGTAAAGATTAGATTACAAAGACACGGTAAAAAAGGGAAACCTTATTACTGGATTGTTGCAGCAGATGCACGATCAAAGAGAGATGGTAAATACCTAGAAAAATTAGGTTATTACAATCCTAATACCAATCCAGCAACAATTGATTTAAGCGTTGATGGTGCCGTAAAATGGTTACAAAACGGGGCTCAACCAACTGATACGGCCAGAGCCATTTTGTCCTACAAAGGTGTTTTATTAAAGAAACATTTAGCCGGCGGTGTTAAAAAGGGAGCTTTAACAGAAGAACAGGCTGAAGAAAAATTCAATGCCTGGTTAGAGGAAAAAGCTGCAAAAGTACAAGCTAAAGCAGATGGCTTATCTAAAGCTGAGGCAAAAGCGAAGGCAGAGGCCTTGGCTGCTGAAAAAGCTGTTAATGAAGCTAGGATAGCTGCAGCAGCACCTGTTGTTGAAGAAGAAGTTGAGGAAGAAGAATCTCCTGCTGCTGAAGTTGAAGCAACAAACGAAGAAGAATAAAACGTTATTTTTCATACTTTTAAACTCCGATATTCATATCGGAGTTTTTTTATTAAAATACGTTATGACCTTTTCCAGTAATGCTAACGATTTTTAAGGTTCATTAAACGTATCATAAGATTCGGAAAAGTCATTTTGAGTATCTGGTAATGTCAGTTCAGGTCAACATTTTAAACGATTTATCATGAACAAAGAGGATTGTTTTTATTTAGGTAAAATTGTAAAAAAATACAGTTTTAAAGGGGAAGTTTTGGCGAAGCTTGATACAGATCAACCAGAGGTTTATGAGCATTTAGAGACCATTTTTTTGGAATTGAGAAACAATTTAGTCCCTTTTTTCGTCGAATATGCCCAGTTACACAAATCGGAGCTACTTCGCATAAAATTTGAAGATGTTGACACGGAAGCAGATGCTGACACTATTATGAAAAGTAATCTTTTTTTACCTCTAGATCTCCTTCCAAAACTAGAAGGAAATACGTTCTACTTTCATGAAGTTATTGGATTTGCCGTAAAGGATAAAAATTACGGTGATGTGGGAACCATTAAATCTATAAACGACAGCTCTGCTCAAGCACTTTTTGAAATTGAAAGCAATGGAAAGGAAATTTTAATTCCCATGAACGATGAATTTATTCTTAAAGTTGATCGGAATACTAAAACCATTTTGGTTGAAACACCCGAAGGCCTAATTGACTTAAATTTTTAGGCTATACCGCAAGAGTTCTATTTGCTCTAATGGCATTCATTGTGACATGGAGTATATCACGCTGTCCCACTAACAATTTACACAAAGACAAACTCAAGTTAATTTCCTGTAGTAAGCTATTATAATTATCAATACTCCATTGTATAACACTGCAAACCTGATCCAGCAATTCTCGCTCATTACCCTTCTTCAGTAAGGGTCTCATATTTTTCCAAATAATATGATACCTGCTACTTAGCCTGTTTAATCTATCGAAGCTTTGTGGTTCAGCGCCAAGTTTAGTAATTTCTTTCTGTAATGCTCTGGAAAATTCATTTCTTTCAAAGCCACGTTCACTAAAAAAAGCCTTAAACTCATTATCATCGACTAATTCAGAAGCATCTAAATAAATCTTTTCTGCTTCATAGTTCATCATCAATACATTATTGATTTTAGTAATAACTTTCTCTGAAATATTCATGTTAACAATTCAACTTTTTTAAACTAACTACGTAAATATAACTAAAAACAGATGCGATAAGTATAAATTTTAACATAGTTTATCTACATCTTTTTAACATTTAAAAATACTCTTGTAATTTTCTAAACCCTTTACTTATTCATAATTTAGTATCCAAAAATCAAGATGTCGAACAAGCCATTTGTTTTTAAGGCGTTTAGGGTTAAACAAGATCAATGTGCCATGAAAATTGGGACAGATGGGGTATTACTTGGCGCATGGGCCTCTATTGACCACAATCCCGCTTCCATATTAGATATTGGAACTGGAACTGGAATTATTAGTTTGATGCTGGCACAACGCAGTTCAGCCAAACTTATCGACGCTATAGAAATTGATGGTGATGCCTATGAACAGTGTGTTGATAATTTTGAACATTCGCCATGGAGTGATCGGCTGTTTTGTTACCATACTTCACTCAACAAATTTGTTGATGAAATCGAAGTCAAGTATGATCTTATAGTTTGTAACCCCCCTTTCTATTCGGAGGACTATCGAACAAAAAACAATCCTCGCAATTTGGCCAGATTTCAAGACGCCTTACCTTTCGACCATTTAATAGCCTGTGTCTCCAAATTACTGCTTGATAATGGTAATTTTTCTGTTATCATCCCTTTTAAAGAAGAAGATCAATTCATTGCAACTGCATTTAAATACGGACTATATCCCATTACCATTATGCATGTTAAGGGGACACCAAGTTCACAAATTAAACGCAGTTTATTAAGGTTTTCGTTCCGCAAAGGTAATGCTAGAAGGACCCAATTAATTATTGAAGCTAAAAGACACCAATACACCCAGAAATATAAAGATCTCACTCAAGATTTTTATTTAAACATGTAACCATTTAAATTATTTTATTCTTAGTAAAATCCGTGTTTTATTCTTAATTTTAAATAATTTTGCCTAAATACTGAATAAAATTTAATTTCATGAAACCAGATTTATTTGAAGCCCCTGATTATTATAATCTAGACGAACTTTTAACAGAAGAACATAAATTGGTTCGTGATGCTGCTCGGGAATGGGTGAAACGCGAAGTGTCTCCAATTATTGAAGATTATGCCCAAAAAGCAGAATTTCCAACACAAATAATAAATGGCTTGGCCGAAATAGGTGCCTTTGGACCGTATATTCCCATGGAATATGGTGGTGCCGGATTAGATCAAATTTCTTATGGATTAATCATGCAGGAAATCGAGCGAGGCGACTCCGGTATACGCAGTACCGCCTCTGTACAATCCTCTTTAGTCATGTATCCCATTTGGAAATACGGTAATGAAGAACAACGTCAAAAATATCTGCCAAAATTATCCAGTGGGGAATGGATAGGTTGTTTTGGATTAACAGAACCCGACCACGGAAGTAATCCTGGCGGGATGACCACTAATTTTAAAGATAAGGGAGACCACTATTTATTAAATGGTGCAAAGATGTGGATCAGTAATGCCCCTTTTGCCCAAATTGCAATTGTATGGGCTAAAAATGAAGAAGGCCGTATTCATGGACTAATTGTTGAACGTGGTATGGAGGGATTTTCAACACCTGAGACTCATAATAAATGGTCCTTACGCGCGTCTTCTACAGGTGAACTTATTTTCGACAACGTTAAAGTCCCTAAGGAAAACTTACTACCCAATAAATCAGGTTTGGGTGCGCCTTTAGGTTGTTTGGATTCAGCTCGTTATGGTATTGCTTGGGGAGCCATTGGTGCAGCCATGGATTGTTATGATACTGCTTTGCGCTATAGCAAGGAGCGCACTCAATTTGGAAAACCGATTGGACAGTTTCAATTACAACAAAAAAAGCTTGCTGAAATGATTACTGAAATTACGAAAGCGCAACTGCTCACCTGGCGATTAGGGGTATTACGGAATGAGGGTCGTGCCACCTCAGCACAAATTTCCATGGCCAAACGTAATAATGTTGATATGGCTATTCATATTGCGAGAGAGGCTCGTCAAATTCTAGGTGGTATGGGTATTACAGGTGAATACAGTATTATGCGCCATTCCATGAACCTTGAAAGCGTCATTACTTATGAAGGCACCCACGATATCCATTTATTAATAACCGGATTGGACATCACCGGACTTAATGCATTTAAATAATTCATAAAACAAGAAATCCATACATAATTAATCTTTTTTTATAGAATTGCAAGATTTCATTAATTTATATCTTTGCAAAAAATTCAAAAATGAAAAAGATTAATTATGTATTGGCATGTTATTCTATTATTATAGGCCTGGGTTGTTCTACACAACATTTACAGGATAATAATATTAATGAAGATTTCAATGAATCGGAAAGCCTTCAAACCACTTTCAGAATCTTAGCTTTAGGTGACAGTTATACTATCGGGCAAAGCGTATGTGAAAGTTGTAAATTTCCTGAACAATTAAAGGACAGTCTTGTCCGTAAATTTGAAGCCAATTATCAATTTGAACTAAAAATTATTGCTACCACTGGATGGACTACGACCAATTTAATTCGTGCCATTGAAACGGAAAACATCACTAATGAATATGATTTAGTTACACTCTTAATAGGTGTTAATAATCAGTATCAAAACAAATCCTTTTCCATATACGAATCAGAATTTCCGGAACTTGTAAATACAGCCATTGCTAAGGGGAAAAGTGACAAAAATAACTGCATAGTTATTTCTATACCAGACTATGCCTATACCCCTTTTGGGAATGGAAATGAGTCCATTTCATCCGACATTGATTCTTATAATAATTTTGCTGAAAATTATTGTGAAACAAATGGTATTACTTATATAAATATCACACCCATTACAAGATTAGGATTAGAACAACCTGAATTAGTGGCTTCAGATGGGTTACATCCCTCAAAATTAGCTTACAGCAAATTTGTAGAACTCATGTTGCCTTATGCCATAAATAAGCTAAAAGATTAATCTTTTTTATCTCAACCTTACCACATATAAATTCAATTAAAGAATTAAAGTTTTACTGATTATCTCCTCATAAATGTACTTACAAAACTTATATTTGTAAAAAGTTTTGCCTTGCATAAAACAGTTGCTGTAAGTTTGGTTTTCTTGTATGTCATAGCCATGTTAAGGCCTATACAACCTTATTTGGAATATGCTCTTAACCATGAGTATATTGCCAATTTTTTGTGTATGAATAAGGAAAAACCTGAACTGCAGTGTAATGGGAAATGTCATTTAACCAAAGAACTAAAAAAACAGCAGGAACAAGAACCATTTTCGGCATTGTCTGTTTCTATGGAGCATTACCCCATAGGATTTGTTACCATTTTTCAAATCAATGGATTATCAATTTGCTCTTTGAACGTTAATCGCATATATTCTTATAATCGTCTATATCAATTTAACTATTGTCAGGATAAGTCACAGCCTCCAGAGCTTGTCTAATCCGTTTTCTTCTTCTCTTTAGAAGATTTTATCAAAGACTTCATTATACATAGTAAATATTTTAAACATAATACAATGAAACATTTTTTCATTGCAATGCTATGCGTTGCAACAACTTATATACATGCTCAGCATGAGCATCATAATCATGAAGCACACATGCAACCGAATTTATGGACCAATAACAGAGCAGACGGTCATGCGCCTATTTCTGTAATGGGAGATCACATACATCACAAAGGAGGGGTTATGATTTCTTATCGCTATATGACTATGGACATGAGAGAATTAAGAGAAGGCACCAACGATAAAACAAATGCTGACGCACATGCCAAATACATGGTAGCACCTCAAGATATGGTTATGAACATGCATATGCTGGGGGCCATGTATGCCCCATCGAATACCTTAACCTTTATGGTTATGGCTAATTACTTAGAACAGAGCATGAATTTACAAATGCGTGACGGTAATCAATTTTCAACCCGAACCGATGGATTTGGTGACCTTTCTATAAATACCCTTTATAGGATATTTAATAAAAATCAAAAAGCCATGCATGGACAATTAGGCCTATCTTTACCCACCGGAAGCATAGAAGAAAAAGCCGTTTTACCCATGTCTATGGGTAATGCTTTGCAGTTACCCTACCCCATGCAAACGGGCACAGGGTCCTTTGGCGTAAATTTGGGGTTAACTTATTTGGGACAGAACAATAAATTATCCTGGGGGCACCAACTTATGGCAGCCTTAAGTTTAAATGAAAATGACCAAGATTACAGATTTGGAAACCGTTATAGTCTAAACCATTGGCTGTCTGCTAGAGCGGGAAATAATTTAAGTGTTTCCATAAGAATAGAAGGTCTGTTTATTGATGAAATTCATGGCTCAAGCCCACTGCTAAATCCCATGATGGTAAGCACAGCGGATAGTTCTAACTCGGGAGCAACAATCGTTAATTCTGGTTTTGGTTTAAACTATATGATTACCAATGGTCACTTAAGAGATTTTAGGGTTTCTGCCGAAATTTCAACACCACTTTACCAAGATTTAAATGGGATTCAGTTAAAGCAAAACTACAATATCACATTTGGAGTACAGCAGGCTTTTCATTGAGCAATTCAGAATTTTAACAAAAATTTTTGATGGGATAAAAGGCAGCCTGTTATGTATACCTAATTAATTATTAAGGTTTTATGGTTAAACGAACCTTCAAAATGATTAAAGATTATTGTTTACATTTACCTCTATGTTTTCAACTAACAAAAGACTGAACAATGCTTACCAAAATGCTAAGGTAATCTATTTTGATGATGATGATAAATTCATCTTGTTTAGTGATTGTCATCGGGGGGATAATAGTTTTGCCGATGATTTTGCCAACAACAGAAACATCTATTACCATGCCCTAAAGCATTACTTCAATGAGGGATTTCATTATCTCGAAATCGGTGATGGTGATGAACTATGGGAAAACCTGTCATTTGAGGCCATTTTTAATGCTCATAAAAATGTTTATCTCTTGTTAAAACGGTTTTATCTAGCGGGTAGATTACATATGATATGGGGCAACCATGATATGGTATACAAAAATCCCGAGTATGTTGAAAAGCATTTGTCCACCTATTTTGAACCTAAATCTGGTGAAACAACAGATTTACTTAAGGGAATAACCTATCATGAAGGCCTTGTATTAAAACATCGCAAATCCGATCAGCTACTATTTTTAACTCATGGACATCAAGCCGACTGGTGGAATTTTGTTTTCTGGAAATTGAGCAGGTTTATGGTACGCATACTTTGGAAACCTTTAAACGTGATGGGCATTGCAGATCCGACAAGTCCTGCTAAAAATTACAGAGAACTTATAAAGGTTGAACGAAGAACTAAAAGATGGATTAGAGACAACAACAACCTTCTTACTATAGTTGGGCATACCCACAGGCCACGTTTTCCAGAACCAGGAGATGTCGCTTATTTTAACGACGGGAGTTGCGTGCATCCCAGAAGTATTACAGGTATTGAAATTGAAAATGGGATGATTTCACTCATCAAATGGCATATAGAAACCACAGATGATGGTGTCCTCAAAATTGTTAGAGTACTACTTGAAGGACCACAAAAATTAACATCGTATATAACCAGTTAAATATCTTGTTTGGATGATCCATTATTCCAATATTGTGGTTTGGCATCTTTAGTTTCTTGATTCCAATACCCTCTGGTTACTTTTCGTCCATCGAAGGTTTCCAGCTTTCGCTGAAACACCCATATGGTTGGGTTAAAAACCATATCAGTAACAGCAACGGTATACAATTGAGGGTCTTCTTCCGATTTTCTCTTATCTTCTTCAGTAATGACCTCGAATCCGTTATACTCTAATAAATCCTTCAAGAATTCCTTTCTGTTTTCAGTGACCCCTTTTTCAACAAAAGTAACTCTTGTATCCCCAATATTACCAAACATATGCTTTCCAGATAATGACATCGTATTTTTATTGAAGGTTAATACTCAATTCATAAATATATTCATATAGCGGGCTGTAAATACCAAGAATTAAAATACCTATAACGGTTATTAATAACCCCAATCTCATATATATTTTATTCTTAAAATATGGTATCGCATTATTACTCTTTCGTAAAAACATGGCCCTAACTACTAATAAATAGTAGTACAGGGAGATGGTTACGTTAACAACCGCTAAAAAGACCAAAAAATAGTACCCCTCGCTGGCGGCTGCTGTAAACAAAAAGAATTTACCAAAAAATCCGGCAACTGGAGGTATTCCAGCCAAAGAGAACAATGCAAGCATCATAATTAAGCTTAGGTTAGGGTTGGTCCTATACAGCCCCTCATAATCACTCATAAGTTCCTTACCTGTTTGAAGAGATATGGCTTGAACAACACCAAAGGCGGCCAAATTTGAAAATATATAAATTAAAACAAAATATATTACGGTTGCTGCTCCCAGTTGATTGCCTATAATCAATCCTAAAAGGATAAAACCGGCTTGAGCAATTGAAGAATACGCTAAAAAGCGTTTCATATTTTGCTGTCTAAGTGCAAACAAATTCCCTATAAACATGGTAGCAATTGCAATAATATAAAGCAGTTTTTCCCAAATTCCGATTAAAGGTTTTAATACTGTGAACAATAAAATCATTAAGATAAAAACTGCTGCACCCTTTGAAATAACGGATAAATAGGAGGCTATTGCTATGGGAGATCCTTCATATACATCTGCCGTCCAAAAATGAAATGGTACTAATGAAATTTTGAATGCAAGACCTGAAAAGAATAAAACAAAACCTAAGATGGTTAAACTATCAGGGCTTATAGCTGTAATAACATCACTAAAGTAAATCGATCCGCTTGTGGCATACAATAATGATATCCCCATAAGTGCTGTTCCCGAAGCCATAGCTGCCGATAGTATTAATTTTATACCGGCTTCACTGGATATACGCTTTGTGGTTTCATAAGCGGCCAAACCGGCTACAGGAAGTGTTGATAACTCCAGTCCTAAATAAAACATAAGGAAATCTCCAGAGGAGATCATAAAGTACATTCCAAAAAGAGAAGAGAACAGAAGGACAAAGAACTCAGTACCTCTTCCGTGTTTCATTATTTTTTCCTGTATCCAATCACCAGATTGTAACAATAAAATTAAAACTCCAACATTTAGAATACTTTTAAAACACTGAATTAAGGTGTTGGTTCGATACATCCCTCCGAACAAACTACCATCATCTAAATTAAAGAAACCAACAGCAGTATGTATTCCAAATAAAAAGATCGCCAGATGTATAACGGCATCTTTCTTGGCCTGAGTTATAAAAATCTCTCCTATTATCAGTAATAAAATAACTGCCAATAGTATGACCTCAAACCGCATTAACAAAAAGTTACTGAAATCCATTTTAGTTGTGTTCTTTAATTTTATAATAAGCCCTGTATAAAGGGTTGTAAACTTTCTAAAATCATATTACTAATCCAAAGTGGTGCCACACCAATACCTACTATAGGGACTAACAAAAGTAATATTCCCAATTTTTCAAACCATGTAACTCTTTCTAACTTTAGATAAGCTACATTTTTAACAGGTCCCATAAGCATTATACCAACGACTCTAAGAATATAAACTGCCGTTATCACTATAACCGTAACAGAAAGAATCGTGGCTATTCTAACAAATAAACTGTCGTTTTGAAAAGCTCCTACAAAAATGTTCATTTCGGCTACAAAACCACTAAATCCCGGAAGCCCCAGCGACGCCAATCCAGCTATCACATATATAGTGGAAATAAAAGGTATTACCTTAAGTAAGCCACCAAGTTCAGCAATATTTCTCGTATGCGTCCTTTCATAAATCATTCCGATTAATGCAAAAAACAAAGCGGTCATAAAACCATGTGAAAGCGATTGTATTATGGCCCCATTCCATGCCGTTTTATTTAACATTAAAAGTGCAAACAAGACCAATCCCAAATGACTTACGGAAGAATAGGCATTAATATACTTAAGATCGGTTTGTTTGATAGCACTAAATGCGCCATAAACTACCCCTATTACAGAAAGGATGATAAATATCCACGACCACTCTTTTGCGCCCTCCGGTAACAAATACATGGCCACTCTAAAAACGCCATACCCACCCAATTTCATTAGCACTCCCGCATGTAACATTGAAACTGCCGTAGGAGCTGATGCATGACCATCGGGAGACCAAGTATGAAATGGAAATAAGGCTCCTATAACTGCAAAACCAACAAAAGTCAACGGAAAAAATAACTTCTGTGCCTCGATTGGAATGTTAACTTTTGCGATTTCCAATATATTAAATGTTAAGGCTCCACCATCCGCATCCGAATTAAAATAGATCCCCAAAATTCCAATCAATAAAATAGCAGATGCACCCATAAGCATCAATGTTAATTTCATGGCAGAAAATTCCCTTGGTCCTGACCCCCAGATACCTATGAGTAAATACATTGGAATAACAGCAATCTCGAAAAAGACAAACATGGTGAAAAGATCCATTGAAATAAAGAATCCATAAACACCAATTGACAGTACAATAAGAGAAATAAAAAATTCTTTTGGCAAATCAAACATTTTCCATGAAATGAATACCCCGGCTAAAACCACAATAGAGGTTAACAGTAACAAAGCCACTGAAATGCCATCAACACCAACACTGTAATGTATATTAAAAGGTGCAAACCAAACTATATCTTTAGTAAACACCATGAGACTATCATTTACAGCCCGTTCCTTAAAATAACTAAACACCAAATTAATGGCCATACTTAGTTGAATTATACTTCCGATCATGGCTGTAATTCTGGCCTGTCTCAAGTTTTTAGTAAACAATAATACCGTAATGCTAATTATAGGTACAAGAATAAAAAGTGATAAAATATCCATATTAATTTGTTATCATGTCCAGAAATAAATAAACACCAATCCTATAACAACCGCTCCCGCAATAAATGCAAAGGCATAATCCTGTACTCTACCGGACTGCAATCCTTTAATTTTTTTTGATGTTCCCACCGTCGTATTTCCAATACCAACCATGGTCCCATCAACATACTTTCTGTCAAATTTTGCAATGGGCTCTGAAACTCTTTTAAAAAATATCTTCTTAGCCACAAACATATAAATCTCATCAAAGTAAAATTTATTACTCGTCCACTTATAAAACATTCCAAATCCAATCGCCCATTTATCAGCTAATGAGTTCTCTTTTTTATAAAATACCCAAGCCAAGGCAATCCCAATTAATCCTACTACAGTGGCAACAGCTGCCAAAGGATAATTTAAATGGGCTTCGAAACCTACCTTATTAGGCGATATAAATTCACTAAATGGTATAAATCCTACTGTCATACTTAGAAAAGCTAAAACCAAAAGTGGAAAGGTCATAGATAAAGGTGATTCTTTGGGGGTATGTTCATAGGTGTTATCCTTTCCCCAAAAAATTCCAAAGTAAATTCTAAACATATAAAAAGCTGTAAGCCCGGCAACGAATACCCCAACAAAATAAATCAGTTTATCCTGTTCAAAAGCTGCAACCAGTATCTCATCCTTACTCCAAAAGCCCGCAAAAGGTGGCACTCCCGAAATGGCCAAAGCTGCAATTAAAAAGGTGGTGTTCGTAATGGGCATATATTTTCGTAATCCCCCCATATCTTTTAAATAATTGCTGTGAACCGCATGGATTACCGAACCAGCTCCCAAAAACAATAAGGCTTTAAACATAGCATGGGTAAACAAATGGAACATTGAAGCCATAAAGCCCACACCCTCATGACCGTCATAACCCGAAACACCTAAGGCCAACATCATATAGCCCAATTGTGACATGGTAGAAAAGGCCAGAACGCGTTTAATATCGGTTTGAGTAATTGCAATAATGGCAGCAAATAATGCCGAAAAGGCACCAACATATGTCACTATATTGAGCACAAAGCCATTATCGACAAAGTAGTACATAGGGAATAACCGTGCTACTAAAAATATCCCTGCAACCACCATTGTTGCCGCATGTATCAATGCCGATACGGGCGTTGGACCCTCCATGGCATCGGGCAACCATATGTGCAATGGAAACATAGCAGACTTACCTGCACCTCCCATAAAAATCAATATTAAAGCCCAGGTTAAAGCAGACAACCCCATAAAAGAAGATGAAGCCCAATTTAATATGGCACTACCTTCAGGATTATTTAATGTTTCGAAATCAAATGTTCCGGTATAATATCCTACAATTAAGATTCCGATTAAAAATCCAAAATCGGCAAAACGGGTAACAACAAAAGCTTTTTTTGCGGCTGCAATAGCGGAGGTCTTGGTATAATAATACCCTATTAACAAATAAGAAGACACCCCTACCAATTCCCAGAAAATATAAATTTGGAACAGGTTGGTAGCCAAAACCAAACCAAACATGGAAAAGGTAAATAATGAAAGGAAGGCAAAGAATTTGGTATAGCCGTCATCACCTTTCATATAACCCCTACTATAAATATGTACCATAAGGGAAACAACTGATACAACAATGAGCATCATAACCGATATGGGGTCAATTAAAATACCCATGTCGATGTGAAGGCTATCGGTAAAATTCATCCAAACAGTCTTTTGAGAAAAAGTTTGAAAAACACCATCGACATTACCACTTACAAAAAAATATTGGTAGGCTGCATAAATTGACATCAATGCTGAGGCCAATAATCCAAATACGCCAACATAACCAGAAACTGAGGGTTTAATCCTTTGATTAAAGATTCCAAGTAGTAAAAAAACCACCAATGGAATGGCCGGAATTAATATTATGTAACTAATGTTCATATACTAAATCAATTAATACTTCATCACTTCAGTATCTTTAACTTCAACAGAACTTATCTGCCTGTAAAGATTTATAATTATGGCTACAGCCAGTGCCGTTTCTGCAGCGGCAACCGCAATAATAAATATTGAAAAAATAACACCCTGTAATATATCGGGATATAAATATTTGTTTATAATTACAAAATTTACAACTGATGCGTTCAAAATCATTTCTACCGATATTAAAATCGATATCAGATTCTTTCTTGTAAGAAATCCATAAACACCAATAAAAAATAAAATAGTAGTTAAGGTTAAGACATCGTAAATGGAAATACCTTCAATCATAATTACGTATGGGTTTTTGGGTTTAACTTCTTTCCTTTAGCAATTATAATAGCTCCGATCATGGCAGCCAATAACAGTACACTAATAACTTCAAACGGCAAGATGAATCCGCCTTCACCATAACTTAGTAGTTTTGAACCAATGTCTGAAGTAGTCGTAGTAAGGTTATTTTCTACTACATTGAAATGATACGAATAGATGGTTGTTAAAAACAAGCCTATGCCCAGTAAACAAGCAATCACTGTTGCAATCTGCCTTTTGGGTTTTGCCATTTCCAATTTCAGCTCTATATGATGAACCAATAATACGGAGAATATGATGAGAACAATTATTCCTCCGGCATATACCGTTAGTTGTATGGCCGCAAGAAAGTTATAATCAATCAGGAAAAAGATTCCTGCTACACCCACCAATACGAAAAGTAAATAAATAACCGAACGTAACATCTTTCTAGTACTAACGGCTGCTATGGCAAAACTTATCATGTTTAAAGCCAAAAGATAAAATAGTATTCTTTCCATAAGATATTAATCTTCTATGCCTGCCCTTAATTTGGAGTCAGGTTTATTTAAAACTCTTGTGAGCTTAGTTCTATCGTAAACTGAATTTTCAAAATTTTGTCCCCATTTAATAGCATCGGTAGGGCACACATCAATACATAGGCCGCACATTGTGCATAAGCTAAGGTGGTAGACGAACTTATCGATCTTCTTTCTCTTTTTTCCTGAGTATTCATCAATACCTCTGTCCCAGATAATCTCAATAGACCCATTTGGGCAGGCTATTTCACATTTCTGGCAGCCTGTACAGGCATGTTCATTGTTCTCGTCATGAGGCATAATAACCTCACCTCGAAACCTTTCGAACATCTTTAGCGTATCCCTGTTATCCGGATATTGTTGGGTAATGGCCCCTTTTCTGGAATTCAAGAAATACTTTCCCGTTACACTCATTCCTGTAAGCAAAGTTCTAATACCATGATATATGTTTGAAAAATAGCTCATAATTAAAATTGAATCGTTAATTTTTGCCAGACAATCAATGCCATAACCACTATGTTCACTAAATTAATTGGCAATAAATATTTCCATTCCAGAGTCAATAATTGATCAACCCTTAACCTCGGAAAGGTCCACCTAAACCACATCATTAAAAATACCAACGCAAAAGTTTTTATTAAGAACCAAATTATTCCCAACCACGGCAAGGACTCTGTAATTCCAAAAGGTGATAGCCAAGCTCCAAAAAAGACCGTTGTTGCAATTGCCGCTATAATGAACATATTTATGAATTCTGCTAAGAAGAAATAGGCGAATTTCATTCCAGAGTATTCCGTATGAAACCCAGCTCCCAATTCCGATTCAGCTTCAACCATATCGAAAGGTGCCCGATTGGTTTCGGCTGTCCCGGCTATCATAAATACCATAAATGCTATTACGGCTGGTATGTGCCCCTGAAGAATGAGCCATCCGTGTTTTTGAACTTCAACCATTTCAGAAAGCTGTAATGATCCTGTTAGTAAAACCATAGTCAACAGGGACAGCCCGACGGAGAGTTCATAACTTATGGTCTGTACACCGCTTCGCATTGCACCAATAAGGGAATATTTATTATTACTGGCCCAACCACCCAGTAGGATCCCAATGACACCAATGGAAGACACCGCAATTAAAAAGAAAATACCAATATTGATATCGAATGCTTGAAAACTCTTTGAAAATGGAATAAGACCGAGGGCCATTAACGACGAAATAATAACAAAATAGGGCGCCAGGTTATAGAGAAATTTATCTGCCTTCACCGTTCCTGTCAATTCCTTCGAAACCAATTTTAAAGCGTCAGCCATAGTTTGTAACAATCCTTGATAACCAACTCGGTTAGGCCCAATACGCAATTGGAACCATGCTGCCACACGTCGCTCCATGAACACCAAGAATAAACCGGCAACGGAAAAAATACCCAAATAAATTATAGCAATTATTATCATTTCCGTAATCTGAGCCGCGGTCTCAGGCATTATGCTGTTTAGCCAATTATGCAAATTCATTGTTAAGATGAAATCTATTTTCATTGTCTTTAATTATCTGTCAATATCAGGTATTACCAAATCTAAAGTTGCCATTGTCGCGACAAGGTCTCCTATTTTCCCTCCAACTGCAATATGATTTAACAAGGATAAATTTGAAAACCCGGGAGATCTAAATTTCAAACGGTAAGGATTTTTTGTACCAGTGCTTACAACATAAACGCCTAATTCGCCTCTTGCCGTTTCAACTTTTTGGTAATACTCTCCTTTTGGCAATTTAATTACTGCATTTGTGGCCACGCGATGTTCTCCCTCCGGAATATTATCGATTAATTGCTCTACTATGGACAGGGATTCCCACAACTCCTGGATACGCACAACATATCGTGCGAAGGTATCTCCTTGTGTTTGCAGAGCTTCAGTAAAAGTTACTTTATCCAAAGCACTGTAAGGATGGTACTTTCGAACATCACAAGAATACCCAGATGCTCTTGCTACAGGCCCTGAAGCTCCAAACGAAATAGCATCTTCTTTGGAAAGTACACCAACACCTTTTGTCCGTTTCTGAAAAATAATATTCTCAGTTAAAAGCCTGTCAAATTCAGGGATTTTAGTTTTAAAATGGACAATAAACTTCTTTACCCTGTTTACAAAGTTGGGATGAATATCCCACATCAATCCCCCCGGTACATTGTAATTCATGGTCAATCGTGCTCCACAAGTCTCCTCAAAAATATCATTGATCATCTCACGATCTCTAAATCCGTAGAAGTACGTCGTTAATGCTCCAACATCCATGCCCATAACACCCCACCATAAGCAATGAGATGCTATTCTAGTAAGTTCTCCTATAATCGTTCTTATTACTTTTACGCGATCTGGAACCTCTAGTTCAAGAGCTTTTTCTACTGTTAGACATACAGCTTCATTATTAATATGTGAGGACAAGTAGTCCATTCTATCCGTTAAATGCACAATTTGCTGGTAACTATCCCGTTCACACATTTTTTCTATGGAACGATGTATATAACCCAGATCCGGCTCAACCTTCTTAATAATTTCCCCATCGATAGTCAATAAAAGTCTTAGTACTCCATGGGTGGCGGGATGTTGAGGACCCATATTAATGAAGTATTCTTCTGATTTGAAATTATTTATGGTTGTGGTTTCTTGCATAGCTGTTACTTTATAACCATGTTTATGTCGTCTACATAATCTTTTCTAAGAGGAAAGCCATCCCATTCGTCTGTAAGGAAAAGCCGTTTTAAATTAGGATGGTTATTGAATTTTATTCCAAAAAAGTCATAGACTTCCCTTTCGTGGAACTCAGCGGTCCTCCATATATCGGAAACCGAATCGAAATTCGGGTTGTCTCGATCTTCAGTTTTAACTTTTACAACAACCATATGTCTGTGTTCGGTAGACTCCAGGTGGTAAACCACTCCTAGAGCAGGTTCCCAGTCCATTCCAGTCAGACAAAACAAGTAATTAAAATGGGTATCGGGATGTGTTTTTAATTTCAACATAAGCGCATGCAAATGCGTGGCAGGAACAATGATATTTAAGAATTCAGAGCCTTCTTCGGTAAATTCCAATAGGCTAGAAGGTTGCGGTTCTTGGGGTTCTTGAACTTCAGAAATTCCCTTTTCAGGTTTGTCATCTACAGGGACTTCCGGATTTGGAAACCAGCTTCCAATTAATTCTTTTAAGGCTGCATTAGTCATAATTACTTATTATAGATTCCTTCATCAAAACCATCAATCGGATCTTTCTTGGTTTTCATACTTTCTGTCCTAATTTTATCCTGAAGCATCAACATGCCCTCCAATAAGGCTTCCGGTCTTGGTGGGCAACCTGGAACATAAACATCCACGGGAATAACATGATCTGCCCCTTTCACTACCGAATAGGTATTATAAAAAAATGGCCCTCCGGAAATTGCACATGCACCCATGGCTATTACATATCTGGGCTCCGCCATTTGCTCATAAAGTCGTCTCAGAACCGGCGCCATTTTATTTACAATGGTACCTGCAATTATGATAAGATCGGCCTGTCTGGGAGAAGGTCGTGCTACTTCAAAACCAAATCTTGAATAGTCGTGCCTTGCTGCTCCGGTTTGCATCATTTCAATCGCGCAGCAACTTGTGCCGAAGTAGAGTGACCAAAGCGAATTCGATCGGCCCCAGTTAATAATTTTATCCAGTGAAGTTACTACAATGTTGGCACCATTACCAGCCGGAATCACTTTACCCGGAAAATCATCTGGAATTTTATATGTATTGTCTACTCCCATTTTAGCGCTCCTTTCTTCCATGCATAAAGCAGTCCTAAACCTAATATAAATAAGAAAATAAAAATTTCAATAAAAGCAATGCCTCCAAAATCACCAAAAACCACAGCCCATGGTACTAAAAAAGCAACTTCCACATCGAAAATCAAAAACAATATTGCAAATAAGTAATATCCAACCTTAAACTGAACCCAAGTTGGACCAATGGTTTTCATACCACTTTCGTAAGGATCTCTTTTTTGAGGACTATCTGATTTTGGTGAAATTAAATTAGACAGGAAATTTGCTCCTGCTACCAAAACAACGCCAGCTAAAAAAAATACAATAATCGCTTCTGAACCCATTTTCAAATGTTTTAAAATACCTGGTATATGTCTCCTGAGAAGAACAAATCGTCTGCCTTGACAAATTTAGAATCCTCCTTCACTTGTTTGGTCACTTCGTTTTCCCTCACTTCAAAGGTCTTGTCCTCAAAACTTCTTATGATTCCAGTCACTAATGGATATCTTAATCTTACCAACATTTGGTGTAATGTTGGATCTTCAGTTTTGGCGTCATGTATGAGTATATCTTCTTCCGTCACCCCATTTTCACCAATATTGACAACTTCCAATTTTATACCATTTAATACAAGTCCCTTATTCCTGTCTTTGCCAAAAATCATTGGTTTCCCATGCTCTACAAATAATTGCTTATCTTCCCTTACCGCGCGATTAGTAAATTCTTCATAAGCACCATCATTAAATATGGGACAATTTTGCAAGACTTCAATCAATGATGTTCCTTTAAAACGTTCTGCCTCAATAAAAATCTCCGACATATCCTTTGGGACATTGCCTCCAATGCGTGCAAAAAAACGTGCATTGGCACCCAAGGCTAATTCACCTGCCGAAAAAGGTGGTTGAGTATTACCATAAGGCGATGATTTTGTTCTTTGTCCAACTAATGATGTAGGTGAAAATTGCCCTTTAGTAAGTCCATAAATTTCATTGTTAAAAAGAATCACATTTAAATTCACATTTCTTCTCAAAACATGAATAAAATGATTTCCTCCAATCGCCATAGAATCGCCATCTCCAGTGATTACCCAAACACTTAAATCCGGATTAGCCAGTTTCACTCCAGTGGCTATTGCCGGAGCCCGACCATGAATACCATGCATGCCATAAGTATTCATATAATATGGAAATCGAGAAGAACAGCCAATTCCAGAGATAAAAACCACATTCTCCCTTCTTACTCCAATTTCAGGCAATGCTTTTTGTACAGCCCTTAAAATAACATAATCGTCACAACCTGGACACCATCTAACTTCCTGATCACTTTCAAAATCCTTATACGTATATTTTTCTACTGTCGTTTCCATATTATTTTAATACTTGTTTAAATTTTTCAACCAACTCACCATTACTAAATGGAAGCCCTTGAATTTTATTGAACTGCACAATATCCAAACCATTAAAATTAGATTTGAGTACTTTAGCCAACTGTCCGCTATTTAATTCACAAACCAAAATCTTTTTAAACTGCTTCAATACTTTCTCGGTATTTTTTGGAAGCGGATTAATATAATTAAAATGTACATACCCTATATTTCTGACACCTTCTCCATGGATGTGTTTTACCGCTGAATGCAAGGACCCATAGGTACCCCCCCATCCTACTACCAACACATCACCTTTAGCGGCAAACTCTGTTGTTAACTCCGGTATACAATTTTGAACTCGCTTAATTTTTTCGGCCCTTATCTTCGTCATATATTCATGATTCTCCGGGACATAGGATACATTACCACTAACGCGGTCTTTTTCCAATCCTCCTACTCTATGCTCTAATCCTGGTGTACCTGGAATGGCCCAATTACGAGCTAATGATTCATCATTTCTATCATAAGGATGCCAATTATCGGTAACTTCTTCAACAATATTATTTTTAATTTCAGGCATGTCCTTCACGGATTTAATCTTCCACGGAGCAGAGCCATTCGCTATATAGCCATCGGTCAATAGGATAACCGGAGTCATATACTCTACTGTAAGCTTTGCCGCCTGATAGGCATAATCGAAGCAATTGGCCGGCGTGCTTGCCGCTAAAACAATAACTGGACTTTCACCATTTCTTCCATACAGGACTTGAAGTAAATCTGATTGTTCTGTTTTAGTTGGTAACCCTGTCGATGGACCTCCCCGCTGTACATTTACCACTACCAAAGGTAGTTCCAGCATCATTGCCAATCCAATGGCTTCACCTTTTAAGGCTAAACCAGGCCCTGAGGTCGTAGTAATGGCCAAATTACCTGCAAAGGAAGCTCCTATGGCCGAACTAATTCCAGCAATTTCATCTTCGGCTTGAAGCGACTTTACACCAAAATGCCTATGTTTCACCAATTCATGTAAAATATCTGATGCCGGTGTAATTGGATAGGACCCTAAAAACAATTCTAAATTTGCTTTTTCAGCCGCTGCTAGAAAACCCCAGGCAGTGGCTGTATTTCCCATAATAATTCTATAGGTTCCGGATTCCATTTTAGCCGGAGATATAGTATATGCATTTGGAATGAGTTCCAAGGTTTCAGCAAAATAAAATCCTGTATTTAACACTTTAGTATTTGCCTCAATAATTTCAGGTTTGGATTTAAATTTTTTGTTGAAAAACTTAATCGTATGATCCAACGAACGATCATACATCCAATAGACCATGCCCAAGGCAAACATATTTTTAGTACGCGTAATACTTTTATTATCCAAGCCACTAATATCCTTAACGGCTTCCTTAGTTAAGGATGTCATGGCCACCTCAATAACTCTATAATTTGCTAAACTGCCATCCTCTAAAGGATTCGTCTCATATTGCGCTTTTTCAAGATTCTTTTTAGTAAATGCATCTGTATCCACGATAATAGTATGTCCAGGCTTAACGGCATGCAAATTCGTCTTAAGACCAGCGGGATTCATGGCTACCAATAAATCTACTTCATCTCCAGGAGTACTAATCTCAACACTTCCTATATGTACCTGAAATCCGGAAACCCCATACAAACTACCTTGGGGTGCTCTAATCTCTGCCGGGTAGTTTGGAAAGGTAGCTATATCATTTCCGAACATGGCCGACGTATCAGAAAATTGGGTCCCCGTTAATTGCATACCATCACCGGAATCTCCAACAAATCTAATGATAACTGCCTCTAAAGTTTCTGGTCGGGGTTTTATATTTGGTGTCATCATACCACAATAAAGTTAAAATTAACTAAATTTACCACATCTTAGTAAACTTAAAATGATGGCGTCCCAAAAATAATTTCACTTTTTAACAATAAATATGATATTTGTCACATGAAAGTATTAAATGAAATTTTAATTTTACAACGAATCATTTTTCAAAAATAAAGATATTATGGCGATTATTATAACAGACGAATGCATTAATTGTGATGCCTGCATATCAGAATGTCCAAACAATGCAATTTATGAACCTGATCAAGAATGGTCCTATTCTGACGAAACAGCCTTAACTGGCATGGTATCATTACCAAGTGGGGAAGAAGTGGATGCCGATGCTGAAAACGAACCAATATCGGATGAGTTCTATTTTATTGTACCTGGAAAGTGTACCGAGTGTAAAGGATTCCACGAAGAACCGCAATGCGCTTCAGTTTGTCCCGTAGATTGTTGTGTCCCAGATGAAGATCACGTAGAATCTGAAGAAGAACTATTAGCAAAAAAGGCTTGGTTACACGCTGAATAAATATGTTCTCTTACCCCTTGAACTGTAATTTGTTCAATTAATTTAGAATGAGCACACCCTTCTAGTGAGTTGGGTGTGTTTTTGTATACATCCACTGTTCAGGACTTTCCCTATGTTTCATATTTTTAATTCTGATCTTATTTAAACCCCAAATTGATTAACCCCTACTACATGATCAACCCATCCATATTCCTATGGATGCATTTTTTCAAAAGATATTTCCACTTTTAACAGGAGTTCCTATTTCTAAAATAGATGCGCACCACCCGTTTAAAACAGCTATCCTAAAAGATACCTGACATATGTCATAGTATTTAAATGCTATAATAGTTACTTTTCGACACAATTTATTAAAGTGTAATATCATGGAAGCAAAAACCAAAAAGTTAATATGCGATGCCAACGAAGCGGTAGCGAGAATAGCCCACAAAACAAATGAAGTTTGTGCCATTTACCCCATAACACCGGCCTCTCCAATGGGAGAACATGTCGATGTTTTTAGCGCAAACGGCAAAACAAATATATGGGGAAACATTCCAAGAATTGTTGAAATGCAAAGTGAAGGTGGTGCCTCAGGCGCCGTTCATGGATCATTGCAAGGGGGTGCATTAACGACCACATTTACCGCCTCTCAAGGGCTTTTATTAATGATTCCCAATATGTATAAAATTGCAGGTGAATTATTGCCAACGGTTATTCATGTAGCCGCAAGGACTATAGCCACCCATGCTCTTTCCATTTTTGGAGATCATTCGGATGTTATGGCTACACGACAAACCGGGTTTTCCATGCTTTTTGGGGGGTCGGTACAAGAGGCCCAAGATTTGGCTTTAATTGCCCAAGTAGCTACCCTAAAAACCAGAGTCCCATTCTTAAACATATTTGATGGTTTTAGAACGTCTCATGAAATATCAAAAATTGATGCCATTTCAGATGATACAATTACTTCCATGATGCCTGAAGAAGATATTCTAAAACATAAAAAACGATCTTTAGACCCTGATAATCCTGTAATACGTGGCACATCACAAAATCCAGATGTTTTCTTCCAAGCTCGGGAAGCAGCGAATGGTCATTACAATAAAGTACCCGGCATTGTAGAGGATACTATGGATGAGTTTTACAAACAAACGGGAAGACGTTATAGTCTATTTTACTATTTGGGTCATCCAGAAGCAGAAAAAATTATTATTATCATGGGCTCCGGCCAAGGTCCGGTTATTGAGACCATAGATGCCCTGGTTAAAAAGGGCGAAAAAGTTGGAGCCATTATCGTACGCTTATTTAGGCCATTTTCCATAAGCCACTTTATTGAGGCGTTGCCAAAAACCGTTAAAAAAGTGGCCGTAATGGACAGAACTAAAGAGCCGGGCAGCATAGGAGAACCCCTTTACCAGGATGTTATTACGGCCTTTAATGAAAGTGATCGTGCAATGCCAACCATAGTTGGCGGCCGCTATGGGTTGTCTTCTAAAGAGTTTGATCCGGCAATGGTTAAAGCTATATTGGATAACTTAGACCTCGATCAACCTAAAAATCACTTCACCGTTGGGATTAATGATGATGTTTCCCATACCAGTTTAGAGATTGGTGAGCGGTTTAAAACCTCTAAAAACACCTTTAACTGTATGTTCTTTGGATTGGGATCTGATGGTACTGTGGGAGCCAATAAAAATTCGATTAAAATCATTGGTGAAACTACAGATAATTATGTTCAGGGCTACTTTGTTTATGACTCTAAAAAAGCAGGTGCACAGACGGTTTCTCATTTACGTTTTGGCCCAGATCCAATTTATTCAACTTACCTTATCCATAAGGCCAATTTTGTAGCATGTCATCAGTTTAATTTTATTGAAAAGTATGACATTCTTAACCATGTTAAAAAAGGCGGGACCTTTTTGTTAAATTCACCATATGATAAGGATACCATTTGGGATAAACTTCCAAAATTAATGCAGGAAGAGATCATAAAAAATAACTTAGAGTTTTATGTGATAGACGCCTCAAAAGTAGCCCAAGACGCTAAATTAGGGAAACGGACCAATACGGTTTTACAAACCTGTTTCTTTGCAATTTCAGGGGTTTTACCTAAAGATGAGGCAATCCAGAAAATTAAAGATGCTATTGTAAAATCTTATTCAAAAAAAGGAGAAAAAGTCGTTCAAATGAATTTTAACGCAGTTGATAAATCTTTAGAAAATCTCCAAAAAGTAGACTATCCAAAACAAATTACCAGCAATGACGAATTAAAACCAATAATGACCGGTTCGGACGATCCTTTTGTTAAAGAGGTATTAGGTAAGATTTTAGCAGGTAAAGGTGACGAATTACCCGTTAGCGCATTCAGCATTGACGGCACGTTCCCAACAGGGACCACCCAATTTGAAAAACGTGGTATCGCAGATTTCGTTCCAGTTTGGGACGATGAAACCCTGTGTACCCAATGTAACAAATGTGTAGTTATTTGTCCGCATGCAGCTATCAGGGCGAAGGTAGTTTCCAATGATGAACTAATAAGCATGCCATCTACTTTAAAAGCTGTTCCCGCGAAAGGCAGACCTTTTAACAGTGAAACTGAATCTTATATTCTACAAGTCTCTCCACAGGATTGCACCGGTTGTGATCTTTGCGTAGCGGTTTGTCCGGCAGTAAGCAAGGAGAACCCAGACCTTAAATCCATTAATATGCATAAGAAATTGGAGGTAGAATTAAATGAAAATGTCAATTGGGACTTTTTTATCAACCTTCCGGATTATAATAGGTCTGAATTGCAGATTACTAACATTAAAGGATCGCAGTTTCTTGAACCCTTATTTGAGTTTTCAGGAGCCTGTTCAGGTTGTGGTGAAACACCTTATATTAAAATGTTAACTCAATTATATGGTGATAGTATATTAATTGCAAACGCCACAGGATGCTCGTCAATTTATGGAGGCAATTTGCCAACCACACCTTACAAAAAGAATGCTTTTGGTAGAGGTCCTGCTTGGGCCAATTCACTTTTTGAAGACAACGCTGAATTTGGTTTGGGTATGAAACTGGCCTTATCAAAAAAACAGGAAGTCGCCATAAAACTGTTAAAAGGACTCGAAAGTGAAATTGGTGTTGAAATGGTTGATTCCATTTTAAACAATCCTGAACAAACCGAGGCTGAAAAGGCAGAAAACTTTGAAAATTTAAACCAGCTCAAAGCCAAGTTGGCTACTATTAACAGTCCAGATGCGAAAAAACTATCACAATTGGCAGATCATTTACGCAAGAAATCCGTTTGGATTCTTGGTGGTGACGGCTGGGCCTATGATATTGGCTACGGTGGCGTTGACCATGTATTAGCCTCAGGTGAAAATATCAATATTATGGTATTGGATACCGAAATTTACTCCAATACAGGTGGACAAACTTCTAAAGCAACACCGCTTGGTGCAAGTGCCAAATTTTCAGTGTCCGGCAAACGTACAGGCAAGAAAAATTTAGCCTTACAAGCAATTTCGTATGGAAATGTGTATGTCGCACAGGTTGCTATAGGGGCAAAGGATCTGCAAACTTTAAAAGCAATTGAGGAAGCAGAAGCATATGATGGTCCATCACTTATTATTGCTTACTCGCATTGTGGAGATCATGGATATAATCTTAGAGATGCAGCAGATCATCAGGATATGGCAGTAAAAACAGGATATTGGCCCTTGTTTAGATTTGACCCTTCAAAACCCAAAGGCAAGAAGTTTAAACTGGATTCAAAGGCCCCTGAAGCTCCTTTAGAAGAGTTTATGTATACTGAAACGCGCTTTTCCAGAGTTGTCAAGGATAATGCGGAATTAGGAGCTGATCTTCTTAAGCAAGCACAGGAAGAAGTAGACACCAAATGGGAGCGATTAGAACTTTACAGAAACCTTTAATGATTAACTGAAGGTCTTATCTATTGGATATCATATGGATTAACTAATCCAGTACCCTTAGTAACCGGGTTCTGGATTAGTTCAATTCTTAAATTTAAATATTATGAAAAATCAATCTACCCAATTATTTGAAAAAGCGTTTAAGAACCTTACCGAGGCCAATAAGGAGCTATACAGACCAGAAGAAGATATTATTGCATATTCCATTTGTAAAAACTCACAAATGGCAATTATGAATTTTTTAAAAGGTTATTTATCTAAGAGGGGGGTTAACCCAGACGCTTACAAAACCATTGATCAACTGTTTGATAAATGTAAAACTTTAAATAAAAATTTCGAAAAGATAGACTTGTCTAATTTGAATTGCACGAATCATGAAATTGATTCCAGATATTGTCATGAAGTGTCTAAAATTAATACCTGCTTTGCAACTGCAAATAACTTATATGCCTTTTTAAAGGACGAAAAAGAGTTAACGTCCTAAACCCCAATATTAATCACCTGCTCAATTTGCGGTGCATATTTTTTAATAGTCATTTCTACACCGGACTTTAATGTCATTTGATTGACACTACAGCCAACACAGGCTCCGGTGAGTTGGACCTTAACCAACTTATCATCTTCGATGGATAATAAAGAAATATCCCCACCATCGCTTTGCAGAAAAGGACGGATTTCGTCAAGGGCCTTTTCTATATTTACTCTAAGTTCTTCTGTAGTCATGACCTATTTTTTAACCGCCGAGCAACCAGCCATTGTTGTTATTTTTATCGCTTCAGTAGGTGGTAGATTATCGTTTCTCCTAACCACTTCCTGTACTACATTTTTAGTTAAACTTTCAAAGGCATTTTCCGTTGACGTAGCTGTTTGTAGCGCCGCAGGCCGACCAATATCTCCGGCCTCCCTGATGCTCTGAACTAAAGGAATTTCACCTAGAAAAGGGACGTCCAAATCTTCCGATAGATTTTTAGCTCCTTCTTTTCCAAAAATATAATATTTATTGTCCGGCAATTCTTCAGGAGTAAAATAGGCCATATTTTCAATTAACCCCAATACGGGTACATTTATACTATCTTGCTGAAACATAGCGACTCCTTTTTTGGCATCTGCCAATGCCACATTCTGAGGGGTACTTACCACTACAGCCCCCGTAATGGGAAGAGCCTGCATAATACTTAAATGAATATCTCCTGTACCTGGAGGTAAATCTATAAGTAAGAAATCCAACTCGCCCCAATGTGCATCAAAAATCATTTGATTCAATGCTTTAGCAGCCATAGGACCACGCCAAACTACTGCTTGGTTGGGTTGGGTAAAAAATCCGATAGATAACATTTTTACGCCATAATTTTCAATGGGTTTCATTTTAGATTTACCATCAATATTTACCGCTAAAGGCCTTTCTGCTTCAACATCAAACATGATTGGCATTGAAGGCCCATAAATATCGGCATCTAAAACACCTACTTTGAAGCCCATTTTAGATAATGTAACGGCTAAATTAGCGGTTATTGTAGACTTCCCTACGCCTCCCTTTCCCGATGCGACAGCTATTATATTCTGAATACCGGCAATTGGTTTCCCTTTAATGACATTAGCTTTAGGTTGACTAGGAGCGTCAACTTTAACATTAACAGTTATTTTAGCTTTCTCGTATACCAGCTCATGAATAGTCTTTAAAATATCAACCTCAGTACGTTTTTTGGCCTGCAAACTAGGGTTCTTTATAGTAATGTCTACCACTACCTCATCACCAAAAACAATCACGTTTTTTACTGCGCCACTTTCTACCATGTTCTGTCCTTCTCCAGGTACTGTAATAGTTTCTAATGCCTTTAATATGTCTTGTTTGTTAAGTTTCATGTGTTTTATTAAGAATCATTCTAAAATGCAAAGATATGTAATAAAGCTGTAAGACAGAAGGTTAAAGTTAGAAGTTTTATTTATGCTGATATTTGAGAATTTTATAAAAATTTGAACCTCATTACAATTCCTTAGAAGGATCCCAAAAAACTTTATCGAAATTTTGAATCTGGTTATCAGAAACATGAAGGCCCTCACTTTCTAAAAGCTGCTGCATCAAATGGGTTCCACTAAAGTGGTGTTTACCTGTAAGTATCCCTTTTCTATTCACTACACGATGGGCTGGAACATCTTTTTCTGAAGAATCATTCATTGCATACCCTACCATACGTGCACTTCTAGCGGCTCCGAGATATTTTGCTATGGCACCGTAACTTGTCACCCTGCCATAAGGTATCTGTTGGGCCACTTCATATACTTTTTCGAAGAAATTTAAAGTCTCCTCCTTCATGAACTCAAATCCTTTATGATATTAATTAGGGTAACAAGGGATATGATACCAGTAATAGATCCAATAATATAATTCATGCTTTTCTGTGATGTGAAAGATTTGCTCTTTATTTTATCAAAGAAAAAAATGTACATATATAACATAACAAAGGTTCCCGTTGCGGCACCCGAAACGTAAGACACGATACTTATTTTATCGAATTCAAGCCATCCAACGGATGCTAAGGTAATGGTCATGTAAGCTTGGAAAGGAATGGGAAATACGTTAAGGGCGGACAAAAATATTCCATGAAAAAGCCTACTATGCTTACTTCTTATTTTTGGCTTTAAACTATGTTGAGGTTTCGATTTTGAAATGAATAAAAAGTAAACGGTAATCAATACAAAAACAACAAATGCCACTCGCTGCAAAATTTCAATAACTTCGACATGATTACTTAAATAGCGTGCAAAAATGGCAGCAATATAAGTCTGAGCAAAAACAGTGATACAAGCGCCAATGGAAAACATAATACCACTAATATGTCCATCTTTCAAACTAATCTTAGCAGCGGTCATATTTAAAAGGCCAGGGGGAATAACCCCAATAAGTGCAATAACGAGTCCTAAAAAGAATGTAATAGTAATATCCAACTTAGTTGAGTTTAAATCTAATATAGGTAATTGGTTTTTGTTGTTCCAAATACTGCAATTCATAAAAGGTTTTAATACCCGTCACTTCGGGAGGGCTGCCTTCTAATTTATAAATATCGTGATTCGCATAAAGAACTTCATGTCCCATTCCATGCAAAAGGCCAAGTGTATAACCGTGCATATATTCACTATCGGTTTTTAAATGAACGATGCCCTCGGGTTTAAGTATGGTTTTATATCGACTTAAGAATTGAATATTTGTTAATCGATGTTTGGTACGCTTGTATTTTATTTGAGGATCCGGAAAGGTAATCCAAATTTCATCAACTTCATTTTTAGCAAAGGCATGTTCTATGAGCTCTATTTGTGAACGCAAAAATGCAACGTTCGGTATGCGTTCTTCTATCGCTGTTTTGGCTCCTCTCCAAAAACGAGCTCCCTTTATATCAATGCCTATAAAATTTCTATTGGGGTATTGCCTTGCTAAAGCAACCGCATATTCCCCTTTACCACAGCCAAGTTCCAAAACCAACGGATTATCATTTTCAAAAACCTCGTTCCGCCATTGTCCTTTTAAAGGATATTTTTTTTTAACCAATTCATCTCGAGTTGGTTGAAACACATTGGAGAATGAATCGTTTTCTATAAATCGTTTTAACTTATTTTTACTACCCACTAATGATTTTGTAATTTAATTATTTGGTAAAATTAAGGAAATATGTGAGAGTGTTAATATATCTATATTTGAATTTAATTGTAATTTTTACATGAGGGATTGAGCGAAACGCGTTTTGCTTTTTTGGGCGATTGGTGAAAGCCCAAACTTGATGCCATTTTACCGGGAGAGACAAGCGAAACCAGAACTATGAAAAAACGAATTTTAGTAGCGCCTTTAAATTGGGGACTGGGACATGCCACTCGAACCATCCCTATTGTTCATGCCTTAATTGAAGAGGGCTTTGAACCTATTATTGCCAGCGATGGTGACGCTTTATTACTTTTAAAAAAGGAATTCCCAAACCTAACTTCTCTTGAGTTACCCTCCTATCATGTGAGTTATCCTAAAAATGGGAGGTATTTTAAGATTAAGGTTTTAATGGATTCACCTAAATTATTGAGCGCCATTAAAGCCGAAAAAAAAATTACTCAAACAATAATAAGAAAACATAATATTTGGGGAATTATTTCGGATAATAGGCTAGGCGTATACCATGAAAAACTACCATCTGTAATCATAACACATCAAGTTAATGTATTAAGTGGCTGTACCACTTGGCTAACTTCAAAATTACATCAAAGTTTTATTAAAAAATTCAATGAATGTTGGATTCCCGATATGAAAGGAGCCTTAAATTTAAGCGGCGAACTTGGTCATATAACATCTTTTAAAATTCCCATAAAATATATTGGCCCGTTAAGTAGATTTGCGAAAATTCAGACGCCCATTAAAAATGATTTATTAGTTTTAATTTCCGGACCTGAACCACAACGCACCCTTCTTGAAAAGAAATTGTTAACTGAACTAAAAACGCATTCGGGTAAAATAGTTTTTGTTAGAGGGATCGTTGAAGCTGAGCAATCCATACAAACTATAAACCAAATGACGATTTATAATTTTATGACCGCCCGTCTACTGGAAAAGACGATTAATGAGAGTGCTTTAATACTTTCTAGGTCTGGATATACTACGATTATGGATTTATCTAAGTTGAATAAAAAAGCGTTTTTCATCCCAACGCCTGGTCAATTTGAACAAGAATATTTAGCCAAAAGACTGGCAGAACAAGGGTTAGCGCCCTATTGTTTACAATCGGAATTCACATCACACAAACTAAGAGAAGTCCACCAATACAAGGGACTTCAGTTTGAATTTCCAAAAACCAATTATGGAGAATTATTTAATAGCCTTTTCCAAGGTAAATGAAAATTCACTTCCCACACCGATTTCGCTTTCAACGTAAATCTTTTCGTTATGGGCTTCAATAATATGTTTTACAATTGACAGCCCTAAACCAGATCCTCCTTCATTGCGGGAGCCACTTTTATCTACCCGATAAAACCTTTCAAACAATCGTGGTAAATGGCTTTTGGCAATCCCTTCACCATTATCGGTTACACGCACAATGACCTTGTTCTTTATTAGATTTTCAATACTAACTTCAGTAGTACCCTTCTCTTGACCATATTTTATTGAATTCACTATAAGGTTTGTTAACACTTGTTGGATTCGTTCCTTATCTGCATTAACAAGAATTGGTTTTTTATAATCAATATCAAATGTCAATGTTATTTTTTTCTTAGCGGCACGCATTTCGAACATGTCGAAGACATTTTTAACCAATTCAACAATATCAAAAACATCCATATTTAGACTAAGGTCACCTATTTCCAATTTGGTAATCATATCTAAATCCTTCACAATGTACACCAGTCGTTCTACCCCTTTACTGGCTCGCTTTAAATATTTCTGGTTTACTTTTTTATCGTTAATTGCACCATCTAATAGTGTCAGAATATAGCCTTGTACAGTAAACAATGGCGTTTTTAGTTCGTGGGACACATTCCCGAAAAATTCTTTCCTATATTGCTCCCTGACCTTAAGGGTTTCAATTTCTAACTTTTTATCTCTGGCAAATTTATCTATTTCTTTGGTTAAGGTGCCCATATCGGTAGTAATGGCCTCTCGATGGATACTTGCGGATTCTAATAATGTAAGGTCGTCGTAAATTTGTTTGACACGCCTGTAAATTAACCGTTCAATTCGAAATTGAATTAAAACAAAAGATAAGGTATAACTTACTACTAAAATAAAACCCAACAAAACCCAATTCAATTCAAAAAAATAATATAAAAAAACACTCGTTATGAGTGTTAATAACAGTGCAATATAAAGCGATGTTTTTGCCGAAAACCTGTACGGTTTTTTTAATTTAACTTGCATTAATCTACAAACTTATAACCAACTCCTTTTACTGTTTTAAAACTATCATCACCGATTTTTTCTCTTAGTTTCCTTATGTGTACGTCAATAGTTCTTCCTCCCACAACAACTTCATTACCCCAAACTTTGTCCAAAATTTCATCTCGCTTAAATACTTTTCCGGGTTTTGAAGTCAACAAAGATAACAATTCAAATTCTTTTCTTGGTAAAATTATTTCTTCTCCTTTCAAGCTTATTTTATATTCATCTCTATCTATTACTAAATTTCCAATTTTAAGTTTATTGTCCTTTTCTTCTTGCTTAAATCGTCTTAATAATGCCTTTACTTTACTCACCAAAACCTTAGGTTTTATAGGCTTTGTAATATAATCATCAGCTCCAGCATCAAAACCGGCTACCTGAGAATAATCTTCTCCTCGAGCAGTTAAAAAAGTAATGATTGTATCTTTTAAATTGGGGATTTTCCTTATTTGTTCGCAAGCTTCAATACCATCCATCTCCGGCATCATTACGTCCAAAATAATTAAATGGGGCTGATCTTTTTTGGCTTTCTTCACAGCTTCTATACCATTTTCGGCAGTCAAAATTTGATACCCTTCATTGGATAAATTATAACTCACGATTTCGAGAATATCCGGTTCATCATCGACCAATAGAATTTTAATGTCTTTTTTATCCATCCCAATAGAATAAAATTTCTTTACAATATTATGAGTAAAGATAAGACTAATCTATAAACTTATAAAAAATTAAAAACATATAACATTATAGTAACATCCTAGTTACGCAGGGTTAACCTTTAGCTAATTTTATGAAATCTTTTTTTTAATAATTGGTATAACTTTTGATTATTATTTACTAAATTTAACATACTAAAATCCTACTATGGCAAAAAACTACGCATTAACCCTTTCCCTTTTTTTAATTATTGCCTTTGCTCCCAGAGTTTATGCACAGGATATTGCACAGCAAAAAATAGAACATTTGTCTATATATCCCAATCCTGTGAACAGTAACAGACAAGTTATTTATGTTACCTCAAAACTAAATATGATCAAACATATAGAATTCTTTAATGCTATTGGCAAAAAAATATATGCCACTACCATAACAGGTAAAGAGTTAAACATTTCCCCCCTAACAACAGGCGTTTATTTTTTAAAAATTACCGAAAACAACATTACTGAAACTCGAAAATTAGTGATTAAATAAATTTGGGATTTTATTCATCACAGCCATTAAAGTGTTTCCAATGGTAACGCCTTTTTTATTTTATATACTTTTGTTCTCTGAATTCATGTAATTTTTAATGCTAGATTCCAAAGCCATTTTTAACATAAAAACCCATGAAGAGTTTAAAAGCTTTGCACTTAAAGTTTTTGAATTTCAATTCGAAAATAATCGTGTTTATCGCTCATTTTGTGATTTATTAAACATTCATCCCAGCGAAGTGACATGTATTAAGGACATTCCTTTTTTGCCCATTCAGTTCTTTAAATCGCACGTCGTTATAAGTTCAAAACATCATGTTGAAAAAACGTTTATTAGCTCCGGAACTACACATACTAAAACAAGTAAGCATTATGTAACCGACTTAGAGCTATACCGACAAAGTTTTGAGAGAACCTTTGAAAGGTTTTATGGTAACATTAAGGATTATGTAATTTTAGCTCTTTTACCATCTTATCTTGAACGCGAAGGGTCTTCTTTGATTTATATGGTCGACCATTTGATTAAACAATCCAATCAGCCTGAGAGTGGATTTTATTTAAATAATCTACCAGAACTAAAGGATACTTTACTTGCCTTAGACGCTCGGAATACTAGAGTATTGCTAATTGGAGTTTCTTTTGCTTTGTTGGATTTGGCAGAACACTATCCATTATCTTTAAAACATGTGATAATCATGGAAACCGGAGGTATGAAAGGAAGACGAAAGGAGTTGATTAGAAATGACCTTCACAAGATATTAAAAAATGGATTTGGAGTTAACACCATACATAGTGAATATGGTATGACTGAACTTTTAAGCCAGGCCTATTCTCATGGGGACGGTATATTTACGTGTCCCCCCTGGATGCAGGTTCTCGCGCGAGATCCGGAGGATGCCTTAACCATCCAAAAAAACGGTGTCGTGGGTGGTATTAATGTAATTGATTTGGCAAACATAAATTCCTGTGCTTTCATTGCCACTCAGGATTTAGGTCGCGTATTTTCCAATGGCACATTTGAAATTATCGGCCGATTTGACCATGCAGACATAAGAGGTTGTAATCTTATGGTTCTTTAATTGTGCATGTTACCTAAATTTAGTTTAAAATAAATCCCCTCTGTAATCTTTAAAACCTTCGAACGACTTAGATATGAGTTCATTATCATGAAACTTGTGAATTTTTTATTTGTACTGCTTAGTATACCTGCTCTATGTCAGACCTTAGATTACAATTCCAAAAAGGGACTTGCCGTAGAGGGGTACGATGTAGTGTCTTATTTTAACAATGAACCTAAAAAAGGCTTAAAAAAATTGGCCATTCATGTTGATAACATAACCTATTTATTTTCTTCAAAGGAAAACCTTATAACTTTTAGGGACAATCCCGAAAAATATATGCCACAATACGGAGGTTATTGTGCCTATGCAGTAGCTTTGAAAGGGAAAAAAGTTTCCATTGACCCAAAAACTTATAAAATTATCCATGACAAACTTTATTTATTTTACAAGGCATGGGGGGCAAATACACTTGACTTATGGAATGAAGAAAATGAGGAGATCGTGCTTAATAAAGGTGACAAAAACTGGCGTATAATACAATTTAAAAAATAAGATTATGGGGCTAAGTAAGTTTTATATGAACTCTACGTCCAAAGAAATAAGCTAAGAAAAAGAAAAGTTTTTTAGTTAATTGGTTGGTTAACAAAAGACCCAATGTTATTATATTGGGTCTTTTATCATTTAACTGCTAAAACGAAATAATTCTTCTTACCACGTTGTAATAATACAAACTTATTATTTATTAAATCAGCAGTAGAAATGGTAAAGCCCTCGCCTACTTTTTTCTTATTTACAGCAATAGAATTTTCCTTTAATGCCCGACGGGCTTCTCCATTGGATTTTAAAAACCCCCCTTTTTCAGCCAAGGCGGCAATAATATCCAATCCATTTTCAATTTCGGATGCGGGAATTTCAGTTTGTGGAACACCATCAAAAACATCTAAAAAAGTTTGAATATTTAATTGTCTTAAATCATCACTTGTAGATTTTCCAAACAAAATATTGCTTGCCTTAATAGCATTATTTAAATCATCTTTAGAATGCACTAAGGTTGTTATTTCTTCTGCCAAACACCTTTGGAGTACCCTTAAATGAGGGGCTTCCTTATGTTGTTTAATTACATCCTTTATCTCTTCCTCATTTAAAAACGTAAAAATCTTAATATATTTTTCGGCATCTTCATCACTCGAGTTTAACCAATATTGATAGAATTTATATGGTGACGTTCTATTAGCGTCCAACCATACGTTTCCTCCTTCGGATTTTCCAAACTTTGAACCATCGGATTTAGTTATTAGAGGGCAGGTAATCGCAAAGCCTTTACCATTACCTATACGCCTAATCAATTCGGTACCGGTAGTGATGTTACCCCATTGGTCACTACCTCCCATTTGCAGCGTGCAATTCTTGGTTCTGTACAGGTGAAGAAAATCATACCCTTGTACCAATTGATATGTAAATTCTGTAAAACTCATGCCTTCTGAAGCATCAATAGATGAAATTCTGTTTTTCACGGAATCTTTGGCCATCATATAGTTTACGGTAATATGTTTACCAACATCGCGAATAAAATCTAAAAAGGAAAAGTCCTTCATCCAGTCGTAATTGTTTACTAAAACAGCTGCATTTTTTGCTTCACTTTCAAAATCCAAAAAATGGGCCAACTGTATTTTTATAGATTCCTGATTATGGCGTAATGTTTTTTCATCTAATAAATTACGTTCATTCGATTTACCTGAAGGGTCACCTATCATTCCTGTCGCACCACCAATTAAAGCAATAGGTTGATGTCCACAACGCTGGTAGTGTGCCAGTAACATAATAGGAACCAAATTACCGATATGTAAAGAATCTGCCGTTGGATCAAATCCTACGTAAGCAGAGCGCATGCTTTCCATTAAGTGCTCTTCCGCCCCTGGCATAACGGTATGTATCATACCTCGCCATGTTAATTCTTCCACAAAATTCTTCATGATAAACCTTAATTTTTGCTAAACTAGGGCAAATATAAAAATACGCTAATAATTACTATTGTATTCTTAATATTTCTTTACTTTAGTTGCATGATTTTAGTAACTGGGGGTACTGGATTAGTTGGGGCACATCTCCTTTACAGGCTGGTTGAAGACAACAAGCAAGTAAAGGCTATTTATCGTAGTGAAAGTTCACTTAAAAATGTTAGACAGGTCTTTTCTACTTATACTGATGATAGCGATTTGCTATTGAATAAAATTATTTGGATTGAGGCAGATTTACTTGATATTCCATCGTTAACCACAGCGTTTAGCGGTGTAACAATGGTTTATCATTGCGCTGCTTTTGTGTCTTTTGATCCCAGAAAGTATTACCAATTACGTCGGATAAATATTGAGGGTACGGCCAATGTTGTAAACATTTGTTTGGAGCAGCAAATCAACAAACTGTGCTATGTAAGTTCTATCTCGACATTAGGAATTACTACGAACGGTGAGCCTATAACTGAAAATTCATTTTGGAATCCCGAAGAAGACAATAGCTTTTATGGTATTACCAAATATGGTGCTGAAATGGAGGTTTGGAGGGGATCACAAGAAGGCTTAAGTGTTGTCATAGTAAATCCAGGGGTTATCTTAGGTCCTGGCATTTGGGATAATGGAACCGGAAGTTTGTTTAAAAAAGCACGTAAAGGAATTCCGTTTTATTCTAAGGGTACTATTGCCCTAATAAATGTAAAAGACGTAGTAACTATTATGATACGCCTCATGCAAAGTAGCATCCAAAACGATCGCTTTATTTTGGTGGCTGAAAATTGGTCATACAAACGTTTTTTGAAGAGTTTGTCGGTATCGGTTAACCAAAAACCCCCTGAAAGAACTGCATCGGCATTGCTTTTAAACTTAGCCTGGAAATTGGATTGGCTAATCCATATATTAACCAAAAAACCAAGAACCCTAACCAAGCAAATCGTTAAAGCACTTCAAAAAGAAAAGCTTTACAGCAGTGCAAAAATTGAAAGGGCCCTAGATTATTCCTTTGAACCTATTGACCAAACAATTTCCACTATTGGCCATCATTATCTGAGACAGGATCAATAAGTCCTTCTTTTTTAATTTTTTCCGACAGGTATATTTCTGTCAGAGAATCATTTTTACGAATTGCACCAATAGAGTCCAAGCTTTTCTTTAAATTCAAGGAGTCCCTCTTTACTAAAGCCTTTAAGGAGTCTTGCTCTTGTTTTATTTTTAATTCCTTTTCTTCTAAATCTTTGTATAGGTTTTTTAGTGCATCCAAACTATCCTTAACCTTTGCGTAAATGTCATCATAAATTTCGATATGGTAAACATAATATTCATTACTAAGAGCAAACTGCAAACTATCTATATTGTATTTGTTATAAATGTATTCTTCTTTGTGCGCTATATTGTTATCCAGTGTTCTTTTATTTACCCCGGTTGCAGACGCCATGAGCCTAATATCAATTAAAATATTGATCATCTTTTCCTTAGGAATTAAATTCTTAGGCTTTGGTGGATTTTTAAGTTTATAGCAACCCACTAAAAAAAAGGTGAACATCAATACTAAAATGCCTCTTACTATCATCTATTAAAAGTTAATCGCTTTGCAGCACTTGTATTAAAAAACTTAAAGTTATTGTAGACCAAGGTACCATTTAAAAAGGTATGGGTTATTCTGGACTTAAACGTGGTCCCTTCAAAAGGGGACCACCCGCATTTATATAAAATATTGTCTTTCTTAACCGTCCATGGATTATTCAAATCTATTAATACCAAATCTGCAAAATAACCTTCTTTTATAAATCCACGCTTTTCGATTTGAAACAAAATGGCGGGGTTATGACACATTTTTTCAACAATTTTTTCAATTGAGATTTTGTCTTGATGGTACATTTCCAGAATTGCGGGTAAGGCATGCTGCACTAACGGACCCCCAGAAGGCGCTTTGGTATAATTATTTTGTTTTTCCTTTAAAGTATGAGGCGCATGATCAGTGGCGATGACATCAATTCGATCGTTTAATAACGCTTCTAAAAGTTTTTTTCTGTCGGTTTTAGTTTTTATAGCTGGATTCCATTTGATCAAAGTCCCCTTTTTTTCGTAATCTTCATCCGAAAACCACAAATGGTGAACGCAAACTTCAGACGTAATTTTTTTATCTTTTAAAGGAATTTTATTCGTGAATAATTGGGTCTCCTTGCCTGTTGATAAATGAAAAACGTGTAATCTGGCCCCTGTTTTTTTAGCCAGTTCTATTGCCTTTGAAGACGATATATAACAGGCCTCTTCACTTCTTATGATAGGATGCCTACCAATTGGGATATCGTCTCCATATTTTTCTATATCCTTTTTAAGGTTTTGTTTTATGGTTGTTTCATCTTCGCAATGTACCGATATGATCATATTGGTGCTTTTAAAAATCTTTTCCAATACCTCAGGATCGTCTACCAACATGTTCCCTGTTGAAGACCCTAAAAATAACTTTAATCCAGCAACTGTTTTGGTATCAACCTTTAGGATTTCATCTAAGTTATTATTGGTCCCGCCAAACATAAAAGAATAATTTGCAAATGAGGTTTTAGAAGCAATTTCAAATTTTTCCTCTAACTTTTCAACAGTTGTGGTTTGTGGTTTAGTATTAGGCATTTCAATAAATGAGGTGATACCTCCGGCAATAGCAGCCTTGGACTCAGATGCGATATCCGCCTTGTGTGTAAGACCCGGTTGCCTAAAATGCACCTGATCGTCTATTACACCCGGCATCAATAATTTACCCTCTGCGTCAATTACAACGACATCCGAAGATTTCGCACTAATAGATTCGTCAATTTGTTCTATGTATTCCCCTTTTATTAATAGGTCTCCTTTAAAAATAGTTCCTTCATTCGCAATTCTTGCATTTTTTATCAATGTTGTCTTCATAGCCGTAACTTGTTTACTTTTTAAATAAACTTTTAATCTTCATTGAAATGACACCAAAAATAGCTTCAGATATAATCCCAGAGCTCAATTTGGATTCACCCTTTGTCCTGTCTGTAAAAATTACCGGGACCTCAATAATTTTAAATCCTTTTAAGTAGGCCTTAAATTTCATCTCAATTTGAAACGCATAGCCAATAAATTTAATGGTATCTAAATTTAAAGCCTCCAATACCCTTCTTTTATAACACACAAATCCAGCAGTGGTGTCGTGTATTTTCATTCCCGTAATAATCCGCACATAAATAGAAGCCAAATAAGACATAAGCACCCTGCTTAAAGGCCAGTTAACTACATTTACACCCCTTATATAACGGGATCCAATGGACAAATCAGCCCCCTCAACATGACAAGCATTATAAAGCTTAATTAAATCGTCTGGATTATGGGAAAAATCGGCATCCATTTCAAATATATAGTCATAATGCTTATTCAAACACCAGTGAAATCCATGAATATATGCGGTTCCTAAACCTGACTTTTCCATACGGGATTCCAAAAACAAGCGATCCGGGAATTCTAATTGTAATTCCTTGACCTTCAAGCCTGTTAAATCAGGTGAGTTATCATCAACGATTAAAATGTGTATGTCCTCCGACTGTGACAATACGGCCTTAACGATAGACTCAATATTCTCTATTTCATTATATGTTGGAATAATGACAATAGCATTATGCATCATTAATAGCTTATAGTTTTTAGCAAATGTACGGTATTAGCCTTTTATTTATTTTAAATATTCCTTAATAATTAGGCAGGTATTGAATAATTATAATAATTTTATTCCATGATTCGTGAAGTGTCTTCAAATGAGCTATTTACTCTATTATTGGTTTGCTGCTTACTCATAGTTGCACTTGCCAAACTTGTTTCTGTTAAGCGCTTCAATGACTTCATTTATATGTTCACCAACTCAAAATACCTTAAAATTTATGCCCGTGATCAGAAATTTTTAGATAAGTTTGATGCTCTTTTGTTTGTTAACTTAATTATATCCGCAGGTGTTTTTATAATTCTTGTCTTTCAACTTTACAATCAAACTAATGGCCTTTATATCAATCTTTTGTTTAAAATAACCGTTGGCATCGGTTCATTTTTCTTGATAAAGGTTTTAATTGAGCGCCTGGTGGGTAGTCTTTTTGAAATCGATACTTTAATAGACACCTATCTCTTTCAAAAAATATCCTATAAAAATTATTTGGGCCTAATATTGCTCCCCATAAATGCCATTTTAATTTATAGTTTTGAACCTTCTGCGGTTCATTTTTACATAGCATTTGGCATTTTGTTTACTGTGAATATTGCAGGGTTAATTACTTCATTTAAACGACATCAAAGTTTAATAAAAAACAATTTTTTCTATTTTATTTTGTATCTTTGCGCTCTTGAAATAGCACCCTATGTTATTTTATATAAGGTTTTTATTTTAGATTAAAGAAAGAACAAACTACTTGTGCATATGAAAGTGAAAACGATTTTGGTTTCACAACCAGAACCTAAAATAGAGAATTCTCCATACTTCGATTTAATAGAAAAGCAAAAGGTAAAAATAGATTTTAGACCCTTTATTCATGTTGAAGGAGTTTCGGCAAAAGAAGTTAGACATCAAAAAGTAGACTTAAACCATTATTCGGCAATAATTTTAACTAGTAGAAATGCCGTAGATCATTTTTTTAGAGTTGCAGAAGAAATGCGTTTTAAGGTTCCAGATACCATGAAATATTTCTGTCAGTCTGAAGCAGTAGCCTATTATCTTCAAAAATATGTGGTATATAGAAAACGTAAAATATATGTTGGGAAACGTACCTTTGCTGAGCTTTCTCCCTTAATAAAGAAGTATAAGGACGAGAAATTCTTATTACCTAATACGGATAAAATTAAACCGGAAGTTCCTGAAACCATGGATGCCTTAGGAGTGAACTGGAAACAAGCCACCTTTTACAAAACAGTAGTTAGTGATCTTTCGGATTTAGCGGATGTATATTATGATGTTTTGGTTTTCTTTAGTCCATCTGGTATCGAATCGTTATTTCAAAATTTTCCGGATTTCAAACAAAATGATACACGAATTGCTGTATTTGGAAACACCACGATAAAGGCTGTTAAAGAAAAGGGGTTGCGCGTTGATATTGAAGCACCAACACCCGAAACACCATCTATGACTATGGCTTTGGAAAAATACATTGAAAAAGTAAACAAGGGGAGATAAAGTTCAATTGCAACCAATTAAAAGGGGTGAGTTAAATAGCATCCCTTTCTTTTTTAAAATGCATACCGTTGTGGTCCCCCTCGTCGAATTTCTTCACTGCAATGGGCTTCAAACTTTTTAAAGTTTTCACGGAAGGCATTGGTTAATTTAAATGCTGTTTTATAATAGGCATCATCGTCATTCCATGTTGCTCGAGGACTGAGTACGCTTGTTGGCACTCCAGGACAACTTCTAGGCTGTGCTACCCCAAATACAGAATGAATGTGGTAATCGTCATAATTGTATAAGCCCAGGTCTCCGTTTAAAACCGCATTAATCATGGCGCGTGTATATTTTAATTCCATACGCTTTCCAATACCATAAGGTCCTCCTGTCCATCCTGTATTTACCAACCACACGTTTACTCCCGCTTCTATCATTTTATTACTCAACATTTCGGCATATTTTGCAGGGTGTAATGGCATAAAAGGAGCTCCAAAACAAGCCGAAAACGAGGGCTGTGGCACTACCACACCTGCTTCAGTTCCCGCTACTTTTGCCGTATAACCAGATATAAAGTGGTAGGCAGCCTGACTAGGTGTCAATTTAGATATTGGTGGAATTACTCCAAAAGCATCGGCCGTTAAAAAGAAAATATTCTTAGGATTTTTGCCTATTGAAGGCATTTGAATATTTTCAATATGATATATGGGGTAACTCACCCTAGTATTTTGCGTTATTGAAGTATTGCCAAAATCCACATGACCCTCCTTATCTAAGACGACATTTTCTAAAATCGCTCCCTTTTTTATCGCATCATATATTTCAGGTTCATTCGCTCTGGATAGGTTAATTACTTTCGCATAACATCCCCCCTCAAAATTAAAAATGGTATTCTCTTTGGTCCAACCATGTTCATCATCGCCAATTAGGCTTCGGTTAGCATCTGTGGACAATGTGGTTTTACCTGTACCGGATAAACCAAAAAAAATAGCGGTATCCCCTTCTTTCCCAACATTTGCGCTACAGTGCATTGGTAAAGTTTCCTTAAAGACCGGAAGTATAAAATTCAAAGCAGAAAATATACCTTTTTTAATTTCACCGGTGTATCCCGTACCTCCTATTAGAGCTAATTTTCTAGAGAAATTTAAAATCGCAAAATTATGCTGACGTGTACCATCTTCTTGCGCATCTGCCATAAACCCCGGGGCATTAATCACAGTCCATTCAGGAGAAAAATGGTCTAACTCCTCTTCCTTTGGACGTAAAAACATGTTATATACAAACTGATTACTCCAAGGATATTCATTTATTACACGAATATTTAAACGATAATGGTCATCCGCACAAGCATAACAATCCCTCACAAAAAGGGACTTACCGCCAAGATAGTCTGTAACCTTATTATAAAGCTTATCGAATTTTTTAGAATCAAAAGGAATGTTCACATCACCCCACCATATCTTGTCTTCAGTAATATCATCTTTTACAATAAATCGATCTTTTGGGGAGCGTCCTGTAAATTCACCTGTATTAACCGACAATGCCCCAGAAGAAGCTTCTACACCTTGTCCAGTTTCTATCGCAATATCATGAAGACGTTCTGGTGATAACTGATAATTAACATTTGCATGTTTTATACCATAGTGTTCCAACGAAATTGATTTTGTTGGTGAGCCGGAGTTTTCCATATTCTGCTCTAAAATTATTTATATCGCAAAAATAAGACAATTATTTTAAATTTTTTAACGTTTTTGTGTGTTTTTGACTTAACTTTTTGATAAATTAATAATTAATACAAGCCACCCTAAAATTAATAAGAGGCCTCCTAGAGGTGTAATAAAGGCTATGGATTTAAAATTAAATAAAGTTAATGTATTTGTTGCCAATGCATAAATAGATCCAGAAAATAGCAACACGCCAGAAAGTACAAGATATAATATGCTCTTCTTCGATTTAAAAGAAATGGCTTCAGAGTGCCCTACAAATAGTAAAAATAAGGCATGATACATTTGATAGCGAACTCCTGTTTCGAATGACTGTTGCGCTTCAACAGAAATCAACTCCTTAAGGGCATGGGCGCCTAATGCTCCAATAATAACACCGGTTAGTCCCATAATACCGGCAACAATTAATATTTTTCTATTCATATTTAATTATTCACAATAAATACTTCTTTTTTTTGTTAATTTCGTAAAACAAAATGGTTAAAACTTCGGTTAGGTCGGTTTGTAAAAGCAAAATTAATCAACCTCAGTTAATATGCGCAAAATTTTAGTTATTGGTTCCGGTAAATCTACGTCTTTCCTTCTAAAATATTTAATGGATAAATCGATTGAGGAAAATTTATTTATTACCGTTGGTGACCTTAATATTGAAAATGCACAAAAGGTCATCAATAACCATCCCAATACCAAAGCCATAGCATTGGATATCTTGGATGGCTTATCACGATCCAAGGCTATAAAAAATGCGGATATCGTAGTATCCATGTTGCCCGCACGGCTTCATATAAACGTGGCCAGAGATTGTATTCAGTACAAAAAGCATATGGTTACAGCCTCTTATGTTAGCCCTGAAATGCAAGCTTTGGACGACAGCGCCAAAGCCAACAGCATTATACTTATGAATGAAATTGGCGTTGACCCCGGTATAGATCATATGAGTGCCATGCAAGCTCTGGATCGTATCCGCTCACAGGGAGGGAAAATTATCCTATTTGAATCCTTTACTGGTGGTTTGATTGCACCGGAAAGCGACACTAATTTATGGAACTATAAATTCACTTGGAATCCAAGAAATGTGGTGCTTGCGGGTCAAGGGGGTGCTGCAAAATTTTTACAAGAAGGGACTTTCAAATATATCCCGTACCACAGATTATTCAGGCGCACTGAATTTTTGGAAGTTGATGGCTTTGGGAGATTTGAAGCCTATGCTAATCGCGACTCCCTAAAATACCAAAGTGCTTATGGATTGGATAATATAAGAACCTTGTACCGAGGTACAATGAGACGAGTAGGCTTCAGCAGGGCATGGAATATTTTTGTTGTTTTGGGCATGACGGACGACAGCTATACTATTGAAGATAGTGAAAATATGAGCTATCGTGATTTTATTAACGCCTTCCTACCCTACCACCACAACGATTCTGTAGAGTTGAAACTACGACATGCCTTAAAAATAGATCAGGATGATATTGTCTGGGACAAGCTTCAGGAACTCGATATTTTCAATGCCCTTAAAAAAGTAGAATTAAAAAATGCCACACCGGCCAAAATCTTAGAAAAAATCCTCACCGAAAAATGGACGCTTGATGAAAAGGATAAGGATATGATTGTGATGTATCATAAATTTGGTTATGAGTTAAATGGATTAAAAAAACAAATCGATTCCAATATGGTGGTTTTAGGTGAAAATCAAACCTATACAGCGATGGCTAAAACCGTAGGGTTACCTGTTGCCATGGCCACTTTAGCCATTTTAAATGGACACATTAAAACACCAGGTGTTCATATTCCAATTACCAAAGAAGTGTATCAACCCATTTTAAAAGAACTCAAAAATTTTGGTATTGTATTTAAAGAGAAAGAAGTGCCTTATTTGGGCTATAATCCATTAAATAATTAATGATCCCTGTCTTCTAGGGATAGCATAGTCATTATAATTACAAATTAAAAGTAAATTCCTAATTTTATCTTTCAAATCAATAACATCCATGAGACAAAAGACTAAATCCATTACCATTGATGGCATCGACAAAAAAATACTCCGTATGCTAATGAAAGAGGCGCGCACCCCTATTTTGGAGGTAGCCCGAAATGTTGGAATTTCAGGTGCTGCCATTCATCAAAGGTTACGGAAACTGGAAAAGGCAAAACTTATTTCTGGATCACAACTCATTGTTAATCCTGAAGTCCTAGGGTATACAACTTGTGCTTTTGTAGGGGTTTACTTGGACAAGGAAGGAGATACTCACACCATAATTAAGTTGCTCCATCGTATTCCTGAAGTATTGGAATGTCACTACACTTCAGGCCATTGGAACCTGTTTTTAAAGGTGCTTTGCATAAATAATGACCATCTCATTCAGCTTCTGAATAGTTTACAGGAAATTGGCGGTGTTTTTAGAACAGAATCCTTAATATCACTTAATCAAGAGATTGATCGACAGGTAAAGGTTTAAAGGGTTACATAATTCTTTAAGAGAAAATCTTTTACTTATGCCCAAGTTTATGGTTTGTGATAAAAATTCTATCACCATCAATAAGGATAAACGACAACGCGTCAACACCCTTTTAGGTTTATTCGTTTTGAAAAATAACTTTATATCATTTTCATTAACCAGGTACGTACATCAACTTCCTGTTTAATAATATGACGCAAATCTTCAATTTTAACACGCTCTTGTTCCATGGAATCTCTATGGCGGATGGTCACCTTATTATCCGTCAAAGAGTCATGATCTACGGTAATACAAAACGGAGTTCCAACGGCATCCTGCCTTCTGTAACGACGTCCTACAGCATCCTTTTCATCATAATCCACACTAAAATCCCACTTTAAATCTTCTACAATTTGTCGTGCAATTTCTGGAAGCCCATCTTTTTTTACCAATGGTAACACTGCAGCCTTTACAGGGGCTAACACGCTGGGCAATCTCAGAACAATGCGGCTTGTTCCATTCTCTAATTCCTCTTCCTGTAAGGCATTTGAAAACACGGCCAAAAACATACGGTCCAATCCTATTGAAGTTTCCAACACATATGGAACATAGCTTTTATTTTCTTCGGGATCAAAATATTGTAGTTTTTTACCGGAGTATTTTTCATGTTGACTCAAATCGAAATCAGTACGTGAGTGAATGCCTTCCAATTCCTTAAACCCAAACGGGAATTTAAACTCAATATCAGCAGCAGCATCAGCATAATGTGCTAATTTTTCATGATCATGAAAACGATAGTTTTCCGCTCCCATACCCAAACTTAAATGCCACTTCAGTCTGGTTTCCTTCCAGTGTTCATACCATTTCTGTTGTGTCCCGGGTTTGATAAAAAACTGCATTTCCATTTGTTCAAACTCACGCATTCTAAAAATAAACTGCCTGGCGACAATTTCATTTCTAAACGCTTTTCCAGTTTGCGCTATACCAAACGGAATCTTCAAACGACCTGTTTTCTGAACATTTAAAAAGTTAACAAAAATACCTTGTGCTGTTTCAGGACGCAAGTATAAATCCATAGCATTATCCGCTGAAGCCCCTAATTTAGTAGCAAACATGAGGTTAAATTGCTTAACATCGGTCCAGTTTTTACTTCCTGTTAAAGGGTCTGCAATTTCCAACTCTTCAATAAGTGCTTTAACGTCTGCCAAATCTTCAATCTCCAGAGACTTAGCCATACGAGACAAGGTCCTGGAAATTTTCTCTTGATACCCTAAAACCCTTGGGTTGGTAGACAGAAACTCATCTTTATTGAACGCATCACCAAATCGTTTTGCCGCTTTCGATACTTCTTTCTCGATTTTTGATTCAATTTTTGCGCAATAGTCTTCAATTAAAACATCTGCACGATAGCGTTTTTTGGAATCCTTATTATCTATTAAAGGATCATTAAACGCATCAACATGTCCGGAAGCTTTCCAAGTGGTTGGGTGCATAAAAATAGCAGCATCGATACCCACAATATTCTCATTCATTTGTACCATGGCCTTCCACCAGTAGTCACGAATGTTCTTCTTTAACTCAGCTCCATTTTGCGCATAATCGTATACTGCGCTTAAACCATCATATATTTCACTACTCTGGAACACATACCCATATTCCTTCGCATGAGAGATTACTCTCTTAAATGTATCATCTTGATTTGCCATAAGTGCAAAAATATAAAACAGCCACAAACTTAATGCGTTCTGTATTGAAATTTGCAACAAATTCACTAATAAATATCTATATTCGTGTTACTGTGTTTAATTTTTGATTTTTATCTTTCAATTTTAAAGCATGTTTAAGTCCTTAATTAACTTATTTTTCCCTAACATTTGCCATGCTTGCCTAAATGCCCTTGAAGATAATCAAGATACTATTTGCACCTCTTGCAGACACCGATTACCGGTTACTAATTTTCATTTTAACAACGACAATACCATTGGGAAAGTTCTTTATGGAAGAGCTAAAATTGAACAGGGCACAGCACTCTTTAGATTTGAAAAACAAGGCCCTGTTCAACAACTTATTCATGGGCTAAAATACAGGGGCTACGAAAAGATTGGTTTTGTTTTGGGCAACTGGCTTGGTGGAGAACTTAAAGGTATAGACTCCTATAAAACCATTGATGTTGTTATCCCGGTACCGATTCATAAAAAAAAATTAAGAAGTCGAGGGTACAATCAGGTGTCAAAATTTGGACAACAAATTGCCAAACACCTCAATGCCATTTATAAAGAAGATGTTTTATTAAAGATCACAAATTCCAAATCGCAAGTCACGAAAAAGCGATGGGCGCGTTGGCAAGATAGCGCTTCATTATTTACCGTAACAAACTTGAAATCCGTTGCAGATAAGCACATTTTACTTGTCGATGACATCATAACCACAGGAGCAACCATGGAAGCATGTATTAAACTATTGACACAAAACAATAATGTTAAAATCAGTATCGCATGTATGGCAATAGCCTAAAGTTATTGTGCTTTATATTTGTAAAATTATGTAGGTTTGTTTAAAATTTAAAATACCCCATGCAGAAATCGCTCCCTAATATAATTTTATTAGTTTTAATAAGCCTATTCTTTATTAATTGTGCCAATAAAGGTACTCCTGGAGGCGGTCCTAAAGATGAAACTCCTCCCGAAATTATAAAATCAGATCCGGATAATTATTCGATACATTTTAATTCTAATGAAATAAGAATCTATTTTGATGAATATGTGAAGTTAAAGGATTTACAAAAGCAGCTCATTATTTCTCCTCCTATGAAAACTCAGCCCTTAATTAAGCCCTTGGGTGGAGCCAGTAAATACATTTCAATTACCATTTTCGATACCCTTCAACCCAATACGACCTATGCATTTAACTTTGGAAACAGCATTCAAGATAATAATGAAGGGAATCCCTATTCCTATTATCGCTATGTGTTCTCAACAGGCGACTACATCGACTCTTTAACGGTAAATGGTGCTATTAAAGATGCATTTGATAAAGAGCCGGAATCCTTTGTAAATGTGGCGCTTTATGAGATCGATTCCACATTTAATGATTCCATTATTTATAAAGAAGTTCCTAAATATATTACCAATACTCTGGATAGTCTAACTTCGTTTACTATAGAAAATATTAAGGAGGGTAAGTACTTACTTATTGCCCTTAAAGATAATAATGGGGACAACAAATTTCAACAGAAAACCGATAAAATAGCGTTTCACCGGGAGTTTATAAGTGTCCCAACAGATACGACTTATACCTTGAGATTATTTAAGGAAGCGCTTGATTTTAAATCCATAAGACCAAAGTTAATCTCTGGAGAAAAAATCGCATTTGGATTTGAAGGAGATTACAAAGACATGGATATTACCTTAATTTCAAAAGTGCCTGATAGTTTCGAACATAGAATAACCAAAGATCAAAAAACCGATTCACTATACTATTGGTACAAGCCCCGAATGGAAGTTGATTCCTTAATCTTTAGGGTCTCGCATTTAAATTTTGAAACAGACTATACGGTTAGGATTAGTGAACAAAAGCGTGATAGTTTAACGATTTCTGTTGCCCCTTCTGGTAATATTGCATTCGAAGAACCATTTAAAATTAGTGGATCAACGCCCTTCATCAAGTTTGATGAAACTAAAATAAATATCCTAGATAAGGATTCAACAAATGTAGCCTTTACCGGCAACTATGACACTATTCAAAATACTTACATTTTAAATTTTCTGAAAACCGAAGACAATAAATATCGTATCCAAATTTTACCCAATGCCTTAACCGGATTTTTCGATAATACCAATGACACGTTAAACTATTCTGTCAATACTAAAAAAGTCTCAGATTATGGTTATGTTAGAATTAATCTTATCAACGCAAAATATCCGGCTATTGTACAGCTAACCGACAGCAAGGGCGATGTAAAAGTCGAACAATATACCACAGAGGCAAAGTCCTTGGATTTTTTAAATTTAAGCCCTGGGAAATATTTTATAAGGGTTATACATGATGCTAACGGCAATAAAAAATATGACACGGGAAACTATCTTAATAAGATACAGCCCGAGCACGTGAGTCATTTCGAAATGTCTGATGAGGTACGCTCCGATTGGGGCCTGATAGAAACTCTTCAGTTCACTCCAAATTAAAGTGGTCCCTGTCACTTAGAAACTTTAATTTATTTCTGTAGAAACCGATGTGCTTTTTATCTAAGATGGCAATTTCTATTTGTTCTCTATTCGGTTTTAAGGATGTTATTGGATTTCCCAATATGTCATAAACTGCAGAATTACCAGAATATTCATTTTGTGCTTCATCCATTCCAATTCGGTTAACCCCAATACAATAACACATGTTTTCTATAGCTCGAGCCTTGAGTAAGATATCCCATGCCTGAATTCTTGGTTTGGGCCAATTGGCCACATACAGTAAGACATCATACTCCTCAACATTCCTAGACCAGACAGGAAAACGTAAATCATAACATATTAATGGGCATAGTTTCCAGCCCCTATATTCAACTATTAGTTTTTTATGTCCGGCCTTATATACCCGATCCTCATCAGCTAAAGTAAAAGTATGTCTTTTATCGTAGTAATGCAGATCTCCCGATGGCTCGGCGAATATCAACCTGTTATAGAATTTGTCATTTTCCAAAACAATAAGACTTCCAACAATGGCAGATCCTGTTTTATCCGCTTTTTTTTGCATCCAGGCCACCGTCTCGCCCTCCATGGTTTCGGCAACTTTTGAGGCATTCATAGTAAATCCGGTTGAGAACATTTCTGGAAGTACGATAACATCAACTTCTTCCGTAATGGTTTTAATTTTTTCTGAAAAAAGTTTTCTGTTTTTTTTTGGATTCTCCCAAATCAAATCAGATTGAATACAAGCTATTTTTAATTGTTCTTGCATGATTAAATGGTGTTTAAAATTTCTGCTGCCCGCTTTAAGGTATCATCCTTCTTTGCAAAACAAAACCGAAGTATTTTTTTATCCATGTGGTTAGTATTAAAAACCGATAATGGAATTGATGCTATACCAGACCTAATGGTTAAACGCCTGGCATAATCCACATCGTACTCCTCTGTAATTTGAGAATAATCCAATACCTGAAAATACGTGCCTTTTGACGGCTTAAACCTAAACCTTGAGTCCTGAATTAAACTTAGGAATAAATCGCGCTTCTTTTGATAAAACAATGCTAATTCCAAATAGTGTTTAGGCTCTTGCATATAATCCGCTATTCCCTTTTGGGTTGGATGGTGGACACAAAACACATTAAATTGGTGTACCTGCATGAACAAATCCATTAGTTCCTTTGGGGCGCAACAATAGCCTATACGCCACCCTGTATTATGAAATGTTTTACAAAAAGAGGACACCACAAAACTTCTTGACTTTAAATCTGCAAAAAGACATGCACTTTGATGCTTTTCACCGTCATAAATCATATGTTCGTAAACCTCATCACTTAACACAATAATGTTGGTGTTTTTAGTGAGTTTTTGTAAATTCAGCATATCGTCTTTCGAAAATACGGTTCCTGATGGATTGTGCGGCGTGTTAATAATAATCATTTTGGTCCGTGAACTCAATTTTTCCCTTACTGCATTCCAATTGACTTCAAAATCCGGAGCTTCCAACTGCACTGTAATTGGTTTACCACCATTTAATTTAACTGCAGGTTCATAACTGTCGTAAGCTGGTTCAAAAATAATCACTTCATCATCTAATCTTACAAACGTATTGATGATGGTGAAAATGGCTTGGGTTGCCCCAGCGGTAACGGTTATTTCGTTCTCTGGGTGATATTCAGTTTGATATAATAACTCCATTTTTTTAGCAATAGCTATTCGAAGCTCAAGATTTCCATACATGGGTGCATATTGGTTATACCCTGAATTCATGGCCTTACAGACCAAATCGCTCAGCTTCGGATCACCTCCAAAATCCGGAAAGCCTTGTGATAAATTTATGGCATTATGCGCCTTGGCCAATGCACTCATAATCGTGAAAATTGTAGTTCCTACATGGGGAAGTTTAGAGGCATGTTGCATAAAAAAACATTAATAATCTATACCCCCTAATTTAGTAAGTAAATCTTGTTTGTAGGTTCTTACTATCGAAATTTTATTGGATTTTATAAACAGTGCATTACCGGAAAAGTTAGAGCAATAAATATGAAAACATAGAATCCATGCTATTTCCTTAAGACAAAATATGTGAGCAACATCAAATGATTTAAATAAACGATAGCCAAAAGTATGGGGACGGACTAAGGAAAAGATTGTCTTTACCGTGGTATTCAGGAAACAAGTAAAGTGATACGAATACGAATAACACCTAAAACAAGATTTGCACCTATACTTGTGAGATAGGTTTTCTACTCAAATTAGACATAATTTGAACATGCCCAAAAAAACTAAAATACTTAAAAGACGATGAACCAAATGGCTTATAAAGATTCCAAACAGTACGTTTACCATTCTATAAACATGAATTAAAAAAGGCATTGGTATGTTCTACCTAGCACCCGGATATATTTTCAAACCAAATATCCTCAACTTAAAAATGAATGATGGAGTAAAGGCTTCTAACCTTAACACAATGGTTACCTTATCCCAAATTAAAATATCCTGTTGCCATATCTCGAATGGTATCTGCAATGGCTAAACATGCTGTTGCTGCTGGTGAAGGTGCATTGATTACATGAATACTTTTTTGGTGGTATATAATTTTGAAATCCTCTTCCATGGTCCCGTCTTCCTTTAACAACATGGCCCTTACTCCAGATCTACCGGGTTCAATATCCTTAAGACTTAATGAAGGTATTAAACGTTGAAGCGTAGATAAGAAGCGCTTCTTAGAAAATGCTCTTTGATATTCGTTAATTGCAAATCTACCATGGTTAAACAATAAATTCCATGTTCCTGAATACGTTAACGCATCATAGGTATCCTTAAAATTAAAATCTTTTTTTCCATAACCCTCCCGTTTAAAAGTCAAAACTGCGTTGGGCCCACACTCAACATCACCATGAATCATTCTGGTAAAGTGCACCCCTAAAAAAGGAAAGGCCGGGTTAGGCAAAGGATAAATTAAATGTTTAACTTTGGTTTTGGCTGACTCCGATAATTTATAATAATCCCCCCTAAATCCGACAATCCGTTCTTTAAGGTAAACATGATCTTTTTTTGCTAATCGGTCCGACTCAAGGCCTCCAGAAAATATAATATGATTAACCTGATATTTGTTTTTTGTTGTCACGACTATTGAAGTATTGGAACCATGGTTAACAGCCTTCACTTCTTCTCCAAACACCAACTTACTCTTAGGTTGCCTGCCTAGTACTAATTTGGCCAACATATTTGTAACATCAGAAAAATCAATAACTCCGGTACAGGGGACCCAAATGCCTCCTATGCTTTTTACAAAAGGTTCAATATCGGCTAATTGGTTAGCCGATATTTTTTCAATACCTTCTGTGTTATTGGCCATACCGTTTTTAAAAATCCGCTCCAAACGGGGCAATTCTTCTGTATCAACTGCGGCTACAACTTTTCCACAGATGTCGTGCTTTATATTATACTTTTTTGCGAAATCTACTAACTGTCTTCTACCGTTAACACAGTTTTTAGCTTTGGATGAACCCGGTTTGTAGTACAAACCTGAATGAATAACACCTGAATTGTTACCCGTTTGATGCGCTGCTAATTGATCTTCCTTTTCAATAAGAATAATTCTGAAGTGTGGATATTTTAATTGAAGTTTATAAGCTGTTGCAACACCTATTATCCCTCCACCTACAATCCCGATATCATATCTTTTTTTTAAACTCAAAATGCACGTTATTTAAACAATATTCATCTTTTTAAGTAAAAAGGATGCATTCATATTTTGGCAAATTCCTGGTTTTAATTTATAATCAAAATACAGTTCCCCATCAATAATCTCGGCATCAAAAAAGTGATTTTTCACGTCATCCATGTTTTGTGCTGTATCACATAAACTTAAATCATGGGTCGCTATAATTCCCGTTGCATTAGTCGCTACCAATTTTTCCACAAATTTTCTTGAACCAATAGCCTTATCAGTACTGTTGGTGCCTTTTAAAATTTCATCCAACACAATGAAATAAGGTTCTTTTTCTATGGCATCTACTATGCACTTTAAACGCGCTAACTCCGAAAAAAAATACGAACTGTCATCGGTCAATGAATCTGAAGTCCTCATACTGGTGATGAGCTTTATGGGGCAATAGGAGCTTTTTTTTGCACATACCGGTAATCCCATATTAGCCATAACTATATGTAAAGATACTGTTCTTAAAAACGTACTTTTTCCAGCCATGTTGGCCCCGGTAACAATAAAAAATTGTTCTTCATGGATGGTTAAATTACTATCCACCCGCTTGGCCTTATCCAATAATGGATGTCCTAAATCTTCAGCGCTAAGAATTGGTCCATCGGTTCTAATATCAGGAAAAACATACTCAGAATGATTAAACGTATAATTCCCAAGCGTGTTGTAGGTATCAAAAAATGACACCACTTCGAACCAGTCCTGTAATTTATGGGCATATTGATATATCCAATGATCAATTTTATAACTATTCCTGATATCATTGAGAAAATAGCCATTACCAAAAATAGCACCAATTAAATTATTTCTATTATCTAAAGCATCCAAATATTTTGATAACTTATTAAATATAGCGGATGCCCTTTCATTCTGCGACTGGATTTTTTTCTGCTTTTGCCTTAATAAAGCGGAAGAAAAGGATTCATTTTCGATAAATTCCAAAAGCAGGGCGTATTGTTTAAAGGTTTCCCTCGTCTTATCTGAATTTAAGGCCAATACATTAATTTTCTTTACATACCACCCCGTGATTACCAAACCTATAAGAAGCCAATTGGCCAATAGAAGAGGACTTCCAATAATTTGCAATGCTGTTAATACTATTATTATTACGGAAAATATACTGAATACAGCAGGCAACCAATGCATAGCTTTGGGCAGAAATGGTCTATGGTTTTTCAACCAAGTAATAATGTCATGCGCTGGGGTTTGAATCTCTACTAAACTTGAAGTCGCCTGATAGAATTGACGCCATTTCGGTTTATTACTCAGCTCCTTAATAGCCTCCTGCCTTAAAACAATTTCTTCAATATGGTTAGCCTTTAAAGCACTAGCCAATTGATCTGTCCCCTCTTTAATTGAGGTTCGGTTTACAAATTGAAAAAAGGAACCGCGTCCAAAAAGATCAATATCTGAACTATAAAAATGATCGGTGTTTTCATAGTCCAGGCCTGTATCACGATGATGGAAATTCCCTGAAGCAATGTTAAGTTCCTCCTCATTAATAGCTACCAAAACCTCATTTAACCTATGCAAACGTTTTAAATCAGTATATTTTGAGAGCAAGACCAGAAAGACACTAGTGCCTGCCAAACCTATAAAAAGGGAAACATGCCATTGCTGGAAGGTCAAGTAAACACCTATAACCGAGATTAAAAATACAATCACTCGATACATACTGAACAAGGTCATTTTTTTATATATCCGTTTTGATTCTATTTGATATTTTGAAACCTGCTCGTGATAATATGATAAAGACATACACTGCCAAAATTTTAATAAATGGTAAAGAAACAAAAAAGCCCTGAAACAATTTCAGGGCTTATGTATCTTTTTTAATGCATCATTAATCTCGTCCTCCGAACACTTGGAATGCCCAATACAATAAATTGGCCAAGGCTCCAATTGCTGCAACCAAATAAGTCCTGGCTGCCCATTTTAAGGCGTCCTCAGAACCTTCATATTCTTGTTGAGATACCATATTCTTATTTTTTAACCAAGCTAAGGCTCGGTTACTGGCATCATATTCTACGGGTAAGGTAATGAAGCTAAATAGGGTCGCAAAGCCCATAAGCACTACGCCTGCAGCAGCTACCCACCAGCCTAAACCCATTCCAGCAGCTCCCCCCAGTACCAAACCCCCTATAATCAACCATTGGGACATACCGGAAGACACACTAACCACAGGTACTAAAGTAGACCGCATTTGCAGCCAGCTATAAGCTTTAGCATGTTGCACTGCATGACCACATTCGTGTGCTGCAACTGCTGCTGCCGCAGCATTTCGCTGATTATAAACTGCTTCACTTAAATTCACGGTCTTATTTTTCGGGTTATAATGATCCGTTAATCGACCCGGTGTCGAAATAACCTCAACATCATATATCCCGTGATCGGATAACATTTTTTCTGCAATTTCGCGACCATTCATTCCGTTGCGTAAATGAATTTTTGAGTATTTTTCGAATTTTCGTTTTAACTTACTGCTAACAGCCCAACTTACTAGGGCGATGGCTCCAATTATGATATAATATCCTAACATATTTCTTAATTTTAAACTGTATTCATAATAACAATAACCGCACCAATAAAAAAGGGTGAAAGTTTGTCAGTACTTTTTATTTATTACTATACCTTATTTTGAAATAAATCAATAAAAATGATGACATTAATGTTATCCCATTAGCAAATATCATGGCTAAACTTGGTTTTAAAATACCGTAAACCAACCATGCCATTATACCAATAAAAAACAGGAACAACATAGGCAAGGACAAACCACTAACGTCTTTGGTTATCCATGTTTTGTACACTTGAGGTAAAAAAGCAGAGGTGGCTAACACGGCTGCAATAAATCCGATAATTTCTATATCATTCATGGATGATTTAACTTTTCCTTACAATCCTTTGGTGATTAATTAAAAACCCTTAACCTACTATATTAACAATTTTTCCGGGAACAACAATCACTTTTTTAGGGGTACGCCCATTGAGTTGTTCCTGTGTCTTTTCATTTGCTAAAACGACTTCTTCAATGGCCTCTTTACTCATGTCCAATGGCAATTCCATAGTAAAGCGCATTTTTCCATTAAATGAAATCGGGTAATTTTTAGTGCTTTCCATTACATGGCTTTCATCAAATTTTGGAAAAAGGGCCGTTGAAATAGACTCTTTATGACTAAGAGCCTCCCATAATTCTTCAGCTATATGTGGTGCATACGGTGAAATTAATATCAGTAATGGTTCCAAAATGTCTTTACTGTTACACTTTTGGGCAGTCAGTTCATTAACAGCAATCATGAAGGTGGATACTGTAGTGTTAAACGAAAAATTCTCGATATCTTCCTGTACCTTTTTAATGGTTTTATGGAGCGTCTTCAAACTCGCTTTTGATGGTTCTCTATCTTTTACTTTAAATCCCTGGTCATCGAAATATAATTTCCATAGTTTTTTTAGAAAACTGTGCACCCCTGAAATCCCTGCCGTGTTCCATGGTTTATATTGCTCTAACGGTCCCAAGAACATCTCATATAAGCGTAGGCTATCTGCTCCATATTGTTCACATATTTCATCCGGATTAACAACATTATATTTGGACTTGGACATTTTTTCCACGTCTCGCTTTACTTTAAATGTCCCATCTTCTTCAGTAATAAAATCTGCATTTTTGAATTCTGGTCGCCAGATTTTAAAAGCCTCAATATCCAGCTCATCCGAAGCATTTACTAAAGAAACATCAACATGCATTTCATATAAATCAAGAAACTTTGCATCTTTCAAGTTAGTATCACCAAGATGTTTTTCAACTATCTCCTTATAGTTAACAACATCTTTTTCCTGAATTGCAACATAAAATTTTTGATTTAATTCAGGTGAACTAATAATAGTGTAATGCACAAATGCACTCGTTCCCAAAATCATCCCTTGATTAATCAGTTTTTTGGCATATTCATCGTGTGGGACTAACCCTAAATCAAACATAAACTTTTGCCAAAATCGGGAATACAATAAATGTCCCGTGGCATGTTCACTCCCTCCAATATATAAATCGACCTGCCGCCAATAGTTAACGGCCTCCTGCGAGAAGATTTCCTGCTCATTATGAGGGTCCATATAACGGTTAAAATATTGTGAACTTCCTGCCCATCCCGGCATAGTGTTCAACTCCAAAGGATAAACACCGTTATGCGACTCCATGTCAGGCGCTCCTCCCTTTGTTGAAATGATAAGATCATTAGAAACAACTTTGTTGTTTTTAGTGTCCCAGGACCAAAATGTCGCATTCCCTAGTGGGGGTTCTCCCGTTTCAGTAGGGAGATACTTTTCAACTTCAGGTAAGGTTAATGGTAAGTATTGCTCATCTATCATTTGCGGCATGCCATTGACGTAATACACAGGAAAGGGTTCACCCCAGTACCGCTGACGGCTAAATACGGCATCACGCAATCGATAATTGATTTTGCCTTCTCCATGCCCTATCTTTTCAAGTTCTTCAATCACTTTTCGGGTTGCCTCTTTAAAATTTAAACCGTTTAGGAAACCACTATTGGCTATAATGGTACGCTCTTTATCTGCAAATGCTTCTTCAGAAATATCGATATCCTTAAAAATATTGGGTATTGGAATATTAAAATGCTTTGCAAAATCATAATCCCGTTGATCACCACATGGTACACTCATGACCGCTCCGGTTCCATAACCCGCCAATACATAATCCCCAATCCAAATGGGAATGGGTTCCTTTGTAAAGGGGTGTTCGGCATAAGCGCCTGTAAATACCCCTGTTATGGTCTTCACATCGGCCATTCTATCACGCTCACTGCGTTTTGCTGTTGCCTCAATATAGGCCTCAACTTCAACTTTCTGTTCAGGAGTAGTTATCTGGGAAACAAGTTCATGCTCTGGTGCCAAGGTCATAAAGCTCACGCCAAAAATAGTATCAGGTCTCGTAGTGAATACCGCTATTTTATGAGAGCCATTGATTGGGTGCCGAGTAGCATTTGGAATGACATTAAACGTCACACTCGCACCAACTGATTTCCCAATCCAATTCCGCTGACTTTCTTTTAGAGAATCGGTCCAGTCTATAGTTTCCAACCCTTGAAGCAACCGTTCAGCATAGGCCGAAATACGCATGCTCCATTGGGTCATTTTTTTACGGATAACAGGATGCCCACCACGCTCGGAAACACCATTGACAATTTCATCATTTGCCAATACAGTTCCCAAAGCAGGACACCAGTTTACTTCAGTTTCCGCTAAATAAGTCAATCGGTATTGTAATAATATTCGCTGCTGTTCTTCAGAGGAAAAAGCTTTCCAATCTTTAGCGGTAAACAATGGCACATTATCATCGCAAGCAGCTTTAACAGTAATATTACCTTCTGACTCGAAAATGTTGATCAATTCTGAAATATTCTCAGCTTTATCATGCGCCTTATTATACCATGAATTGAACAATTGAATGAAAATCCATTGAGTCCATTTATAATATTTAGGATCTGAGGTCCGTACTTCACGTGACCAATCGAACGAAAAACCGATCTGGTCCAATTGCCTACGATATGTTTTAATGTTTTCTTCGGTGGTAATAGCAGGATGCTGTCCTGTTTGTATGGCATACTGCTCCGCAGGGAGACCAAAACTATCATAACCCTGTGGATGCAACACATTAAAACCTTGATGGCGCTTATAACGAGCATATATATCGGAAGCAATGTATCCCAAAGGATGTCCTACGTGCAATCCTGCTCCACTCGGATAAGGGAACATATCTAATACGTAATATTTAGGTTTATCGGAATTATTTTCAGCTTTAAACGTTTGGTTTTTAGCCCAGTAATCTTGCCATTTCTGCTCGATTGTGTTAAAATCGTATTTCATCCCTTGTGTTTATACTTTTTGAAAGCGCAAATTTAAGGTTTAAATACCAACTGGAAAACCTTTGGTTTTATTTAATGGATCGATTGTATGGTTAAAACTCAATTTATTCAAGAATAGCACTATTTTTGCTTTATCTTAAAACCCTAATCCTGTTGATTTCTAAGACCCACAAAGCTCATATGGCCCTGTTTGGCGCCAATCTTATTTACGGTATTAACTATATTGTCGCCAAGGGTATTATGCCCGATAAAATTGGCCCCTCAGCTTTTGTATTTATTCGTCTTTTTTGTGGTACAATCCTGTTTTGGATCGTTAAATCATTTATAAAAGAAAAAGTCGATCAAAAAGATATGCTTCGCCTCGTAGTTTGCGGTTTTTTGGGAGCCGCGACTAATCAACTGTTATTTTTTAATGGCCTAAGCCTTACCTCGCCGGTGGACGCTTCTATAATCATGACCTCGACACCAATATTGGTCTTAATATTTAGTGTTCTTGTTTTAAATGAAAAAATTACTTCCGTAAAATTATGGGGAACCGCTTTAGCTGCCACAGGTGCTATAGTATTAATTCTGTATGGGAGCCGTCCTCCTGGAACTGGTTCTCTTTTAGGCAATATTCTTGTGTTTTTAAATACAATGGCTTATGCTCTCTATTTGGTAATCGTTAAACCTCTTATAACAAAGTACAACCCTTTAACCTTAATAAGTTGGATATTTCTATTCGGTTTTATTTTTATGCTTCCGTTTGGCTTACATGAATTTATCTCAACAGATGTTAATGCGTTTACCTTGAACACCTTTTTAGCTATTGGATTTGTGGTTATCTTCACAACTTTTTTTGCATATCTTTTCAATATTTATGCTCTTAAATTTGTGTCGCCCTCAGTGAATAGCAGTTATATCTATTTACAGCCTGTAGTAAATTTTGTCATTGTGAGTTTATCTTCCTTCCTATTGGTCGATAACACTTATGCACAAGACATCAATTTAGTTAAAATCCTAAGCTGTATTTTGGTTATTTCCGGTGTCTATTTAGTCAGTAAAACTAAAACAGCCGAAACATCACATTAGGTAATTACAACAATTCTAAAAGTTTAGACGTTGTAACATGAAAGAAATTGGAAACTTTATTACTTTTACGCACAAACGCAACATTTTATGAGTTCATCTTTTGAAAGACACCAAAAGCGTCGACTTATTTCTTCCTATTTTTCTGTAGTGTTGAGTATTGCTCTGGTTCTATTTTTATTGGGTTTGTTGGGCATGTTAGTATTGAATGCCAAAAAAGTGTCAGATCATTTTAAAGAACAGGTGGTGGTGACTATATATTTAAAAGATACGGCCAGAGAGGTAGAAACCAATCAGCTTGAAAAAAGTTTGGCAATGGCAGAATATGTAAAATCAACCGAATATGTTTCCAAGGAGCAGGCCGCCGAATTTATGAAAGCTGAAAATGGGGAGGATTTTATGGATTTTGTAGGCTATAATCCGTTGCAAAATTCGATAGATGTGCATTTGAAAGCCGATTATGTCACTTCTGAACATCTTGAGATTATAGCAAATGACGCCCTAAGTAAAAATTTTGTTGATGAAGTAACTTATGATAACGATTTGGTTAATTTAATGAACAATAATGTTAAAAAAATTAGTTTTTGGGTTTTGGTGATCAGTAGTGTTTTTACTTTAATAGCGGTTTTATTGATTAACAGTTCCATCAGGCTTTCTGTATATTCCAAACGTTTTACCATAAAAACGATGCAAATGGTTGGGGCCACCAAACAATTCATTCGTAGACCTTTTGTTTGGAAAAGTGTTCGCCTGGGTATCATTGGTGCTTTTTTGGCTTTATTGGGAATGGGAATTGTGCTTTACTATTTAAACAGAACTTTTACCGAATTAGGGTTATTAAACAACCCCATATTGGTGGGATTACTTTTTATCCTCATTTTTATATTGGGAATTATAATCACCTGGGTGAGTACACACTTTGCCACACAACGTTTTTTGAATTTAAAGACAGATGACCTTTATTATTAGTTTTTGTCAATACATTCACAGGATAGGCCTTCCAAAGGAATTATCGAGGTAAAGTTCAATTTTTTAAATATTCTAAGCCCATTAACACTTCTATTATAAATAAATCTGTTAATTTGCAAGCCTAGTCATATAAAACTATGGGAGAAAAAAAACGTAAGGAACACTCAAAACCAGCATTTGTATTTGGTAAGAAGAATTACAGATTCATGTTTATTGGTTTGGCCTGTATTGCCCTGGGATTTATTTTAATGTCTGGCGGTGGTAGCGACGATCCCAACGTTTTTAATCCTGAAATTTTCTCCTGGCGTCGCATCCGTCTCGCCCCTACTTTAGTACTTATTGGGTTTGGGATTCAGGTTTATACCATTCTTTTGAATCCGGATAAAAAATAGAGCTTTCCCTTTATGATCATGTTGAAGTGCGGTCCAATTTAGACCGCTAAAAATTGGGATGCCTTTTTGTTCTTTAATGCTGTTTGACATGAAGGCTTCGACTATATTTCAAAAGATAATTCAACTTAAAATACCTTTTTTGCAAACTCACTTGCCATTTGTTTTATATAATAATAAGTGTTTTCCATGGCATCATCTAGATTTTTGGCATAATTCATTACTGCATCAATATAGTGTATTCCAAGATGTTTTGTGGCCATGCGATTTAATTCTACGACACCACAAAATGCAGCAAGTTTAATTTGTTTCGAATTTGCCGACGTCCTTACCCCCTGTATGGTTTTTCCCGATAAGGTTTGTAAATCTAACTTGCCTTCACCCGTAATAATCCAATCGGCATCTTTTATGGACTCATCAAAACATGCGAGGTCCTTTATCAGTTCAATTCCCGATTGTAAAGTGCCATTTAAAAAAACTTTTGACGCCACGCCCATGCCTCCAGCCGCTCCGGCACCTTCAATAGATTGGACGTCCACATTAAATTGTCGCTTTAGAACCCTGGAAAACTGTTGCAGGCCGTGATCCAACATTTTAACCTCATCTAAGGTTGCCCCTTTTTGTTTCGCATAAACTTTTGCCGCACCATATTCACCATATAGCGGATTGGTAACATCACAAGCTATTTTAAAGTTAATTGTATGTAATTTTGAGTCTACATTAGTTGAATCAACTTTGTTAACCAAGAATAAGTTAGCTCCTATTGGCTTAAGTTCATTATTAGATTTATCCAGAAAACGATAACCTAATGCCATTGCCATTCCCATACCGCAATCGTTGGTTGCACTTCCCCCTATTCCCAACAGAATTTTGTTTGCCCCTCGTTCCATGGCATCCCGTATCAATTCCCCCGTTCCAAGAGAGGTAGCATTTTTACAGTCAAATTCTTCCGGCTTTAGAATCTTCAACCCCGATGCTTCGGCCATTTCAATAAAGGCTGTGTTTGTTTTTTCTGCATACAGATAGGATGCCGTAACCGGTTGAAAAAAAGGATTGTTTACCTGAACCTGTATGGGTTCACCTTTTAAATAATAATTCACGACTTCAATAGTACCATCACCTCCATCAGCTAGAGGCAATTTTATAACATCGACATCTGAAATCACAGTACGAATACCATCTTCAACAGCTTCACAAAATTGAAGTCCTGTTATAGAGCCTTTAAACTTATCGGGAGCCAGTACAAATCGCATTGATCATATTTATTAGTACTTTTAGTCCTGTCAAATATAGGAAATATGAAGATCTTAATTGCATTAGTGATGGTTGTAATAGTGATGGTGGTGGCAGCCTCAAAGTACAAATTTCATCCGTTCTTGTCGTTATTGTTAGCTGCCATCGTCATGGGATTTGTTGGTGGACTAAACGAAGAAGAAATAATAACTTCCATAACGTCGGGTTTTGGTAAAACTTTAGGAAGCATAGGCATTATCATTGCTTTTGGATCCATTATTGGTGCTTATTTAGAAAAAAGTGGAAGTGCCAAAACCATGGCGCATTGGGTATTAAAAACCATTGGAAAAAGTCGCTCGATTTTAGCCATGAATATCACTGGCTTTATTGTTTCGATACCCGTCTATTGCGATTCTGGATTTATCATTTTGTCTTCATTAAACAAAGCGATAAGTAAACACACCAAAATACCTGTTATAGTTTTAGGGGTTTCATTGGCTGCAGGTTTGTATACAGCACATGTTTTTGTGCCTCCAACACCAGGTCCACTAGCCGCCACTGCCGCATTAAATGCGAATTTAGGTTTGGTTATTCTTTTGGGACTTATTGTGGCGTTTCCGGTATCATTAGTCGGTTACTTTTGGGCTAAATATGTGCAGAAACACTTCATAGACATTCCTGATGATGCGGATAAAAATAATACGCTTTCAAACTCTAAAACAGAAAACTCATCTCATACGATACCCGCATTTTTACCAATACTAATCCCGATCATTTTAATTGCTTTAAAATCGCTTTCGGAATTACCGGCACAGCCGTTTGGTGAGGGTATGGTTTCAAAACTTGTGAACTTTTTAGGGAATCCTTTAATGGCTTTATTAATTGGGGTCTTTCTTTCCTTTAAATTAAAACCTAAGGTAAAAGAAGCTACTCATTACCATTGGGTGACAAGTGGTTTAAAAGAAGCAGGTATTATTATCTTAATTACTGGTGCTGGTGGTGCTTTTGGTGCTGTTTTACAAGCAACTGCCATTGGTGATATTATTGGAAATACTTTTTCTGATTTTAATTTAGGGCTCTTTTTGCCCTTTTTAATTGCTGCGGTTTTAAAGACATCACAGGGATCTTCGACTGTTTCTATAATTACTACCGCTGCCATTATGGCTCCCATATTAGAATCGTTTGGGCTAAATTCCTCATTAGGAAGAGCATTAACCGTACTCGCTATAGGTGCAGGATCAATGACCGTGTCTCATTTAAATGATAGCTTTTTTTGGGTAGTCGCACAATTTTCAGGAATGGACACCTCAACCGCATTAAAAACGCAAACCATTTCTACCCTGTTTTTGGGTGTTTTTGGAATTTTTATAATTATGATCATCGGTTGGATTTTCATTTGATCCCATTTTTATAATTTCTCATTATGTTTACAAAACCTTATTAGCTATTTTTGCGCCATGGATATAATTGATTCGATCATTCTCGGTATTTTACAAGGACTAACGGAATTTTTACCCGTCTCATCTAGTGGACATTTAGAGCTTGGTAAGGCCATTTTGGGGGATCAATCGGTCCCGGAAGAAAGTTTACTTTTCACGGTGGTATTGCATTTCGCAACAGCTCTAAGTACCATTGTTGTGTTTAGAAAAGATATTTATCAACTTATAAGAGGTGCCTTAAATTTTAATTGGAACGCCGATTTAAAATTTTTTGTAAAGATTGCTGTTTCAATGATTCCTGCTGTAGTTGTGGGTCTTTTTTTTGAAAATCAATTAGAGCAGCTTTTTGGTGGAAATATCTTTCTGGTTGGCTGGATGCTAATGGTAACAGCCATGCTTTTATTTTTGGCCGATAAAGCTAAAAACACCAACAAACCGGTATCCTTTAAAAATGCTTTTGTAATTGGAGTTTCGCAAGCTGTTGCCATGCTTCCCGGAATTTCAAGATCTGGGGCAACAATATCAACCTCCGTGCTATTGGGTAATGACAAAACCAAAGCTGCCCGTTTTTCATTTTTAATGGTAGTTCCACTCATATTTGGTAAGATTGCAAAAGATATTTTGAGTGGAGATATTTCAACCGAAAGTCAAAATTTCACCGCCCTGTCCATTGGCTTTATTGCTGCGTTTATTTCTGGGCTTTTTGCGTGTACCTGGATGATAGCCTTAGTTAAAAAAAGTAAACTAAGTTACTTTGCGGCATATTGTCTTGTTGTCGGTTTAATTGCTGTTTGGATTTCATGGATAAACTGATATAGATCTTGTTTTATGCTTACTAAAGACGACTACCTTTCTGGACAACTAGTGCTTATCGATAAGCCGTTGAACTGGACCTCCTTTCAAGTAGTCAATAAATTACGTTGGGAAATTAAGCACGCCTTCAACCTTAAAAAACTAAAAGTGGGACATGCAGGAACTTTAGATCCTCTTGCCACCGGACTTTTACTGATTTGTACTGGTAAGATGACCAAGCAAATTTATGTATTTCAATCTCAAGTAAAAGAATACACAGGCACCTTTACCATAGGCAGTACAACGCCATCATTCGATTTAGAGACCGGTATAAATAAAAACTTTCCCACCTCACATATTACAGAAGAATTGATTCATAAAACCGCAGAGCAATTTGTTGGAGACATAGAACAATTGCCTCCGGTGTATTCTGCCGTGAAAAAAGATGGTAAACGCTTGTACGAATTTGCAAGAGCCAATGAAGCCGTAGAAATCAATCCGCGAATAGTCAACATTTCAGCATTTGATATTCTAAACATTGATAGACATACCGGACTCAATACTGCCGCATTGAATGTCGATTTTAGAGTAGTATGCAGCAAAGGTACTTATATACGTTCACTTGCGAATGACTTTGGTAAAGCCTTAGAATCTGGAGCACATTTATCGGCTTTACGACGTACCAAAATAGGTGATTTTAAAGTGGAGGAAGCGGCCCCGATAAATGTGTTTATAGATACCCTAAAAGGCTAAAATGCATTATTTTACGTATATTGGCTTACAAAACCAAATCATAATAATGCGATTTGCACCTAACAGATCAACATAAAGCCCTGCTTATAACGTTTCTTATTTCTGGAACCGTTGTCCTCTCTGTCTTCAATTTGAGCCTTAAAAAACAAAATGAACGTGTGGCTGAAAGTTATTATATGATTGAACCTGAGGAAGAACTTACTGAAGAAGAAATTAAAATCCTTGAAGCTATTGAAAGGCTTAATGCTTCTAAAGCCGAAACCAATCAGGCCTTTAATGAATCCCAAGAAAGTAAACAGTTTGCACAGGCCTATAAACCTATTGCTCCACCCGAAGATTACGTGCCCAAAACCAACAGTCACACCGAAGGCCCTAACACAGCTTCTAAAAACTATGAGGAAACTGAAGACTCAAAATTAAAGGATGAGGAGATTTCAAAATTCAGTAAGGTGAAAGACCTCCTCAAACAACAACAGGATAATAGTAACAATGCAAAAAGCACTATTAGTTTTTCGTTAAAAGACCGCAGTAAAGTTTACATCCCAATACCGGTATACTTATGTGAAGTTGATGGTAAAATTGTAGTAAATATTACCGTTAACGCTGAAGGGAACGTAACTGATACCTACGTTAATTCCTCTTCGAATTCAAGCAATCAATGTCTAATTGATCACGCAATAGAATATGCTAAAGAATCCATATTTAGTGCCGATCCCAATAAAGCGTCCCAAATAGGCTCTATTACTTTTTATTTTATAGGCAAAAATTAGAGGAAGTTTCACAAAGCATTTCTGTAATATCATCCAAGATATTTTTACCCTTGTCTTTATTATACCAATGCTGTAAATCTTCTTTAAAATCGGGTGTTAGCTTACCGTTTTTGGAAATAAATCGATTAACAAAATAAGTTGCTTCACTTGGTCGAGGACCATAGGTACTTAACACCTTGCCTGAAGCATCGTCAATCATTATAAGTTTAGGAATAGATCTGTTTCCATAGGTTAAAAAAGCATCCATAAGCTCTGGATTCTCATCTCTCAAAACAAACCTTAAATCAATGTTATTATTTATCTGTGCTATTTTATTTAATACCGGATTAATATGAGCCGAATCCCCACACCAGCTTTCACTTATAACTAACCAGGTCACTTTTTCCTGAAATGAATTGATACGTTCAATGGTCTCTTCTGAAAGTTCAATGGTTTTATCCCAACGTTTCATTCGCCTATCATTAAGCTTAGTGAATTGGATATTAGATTCTGTTTTTTGAAGTCCACTTGTTGAATTATCTATTGCCAATTGTCTCACTAAATCCCTGTAGGTTTCGTAAGACATACTCTTACCTAGGCTTTTTGCTAATAGTGCATCCATTATTTTTTGAATTGATTAAAACAAATTTAATATCTTGCCCTAACCTATAAGATGATATTTATCATGCTTTAAGCATTTACATCACTAAATTCTATGAGTTCAAAACACAAATGCGGCTGGTGCCTCGGAGACCCGCTATATGAAGCATACCATGATAAAGAATGGGGCGTTCCCGTATTCGATGATTCAACATTGTTCGAATTTTTAACTTTGGAAACCTTTCAGGCAGGTTTAAGTTGGATTACTGTTTTACGCAAACGGGAAAACTTTAGAGAAGCTTTTGATGGTTTTAATTACAAAATAATTGCCGGATATAAACCTCCCAAAATAGATGCTTTGTTACTTAATCCAAACATCATAAGAAACAAACTTAAAATACAAGCTACGGTTACCAATGCTCAGGCTTTTTTAAAAATTCAAGAGGAATTTGGTAGCTTTAGTGATTATATTTGGGGATTTATAGATGGGAAGCCCATAAAAAATGTTTTAAAAAGCCATAAAGATGCGCCTGCCAACACGCCTCTGAGTGACACTATTAGCAAAGATTTAAAACAACGGGGTTTCAAATTTGTTGGAACCACTGTAGTTTATGCCCATATGCAAGCCACGGGTATGGTAAATGATCATGAAATAGGATGTTTTAGATATAATGAGGTGTGATTGTTTCATTATTTTATCTTTATCGTTTTTCCCAATTTTGCACTTTTAACGGCTGCATCTAATATTTCTACAACAATAACATTATTTTCAAGTGATGTTAAAGCATACGGATCTAATTTTACTTTCCCCCTGACTACTGACTCCAATAAGGCAAATGGGTCATTAAAGGGTGAAGGACGATCTTCTAGTGTAAAAGTCTCTTGCTCGAATTCATCATACCCTCTTGAATATTTAAGTCGAAGATCGTATTTGTTATCTGCATAAATAACACCATCCAAACCATAAATTTCCATGTCCTTTCTCCCTATGGGCCAATTCCAGGACCCTTGTATAATGGCATTAACATTATTATATGTTAAAATGATAATGGCATCATCATCTACATTAGGATTATTTTCAGGTTGTTGTTGTTGCGTTATGGCAGTTATGGTGTTAGGGCTTTTCCCTTTCATCAACCAAGTTACCAAATTTGCTCCGTAACAGCCAAAATCAGTAATCGCTCCACCACCATTTTGGACTGGATCGGTTAGCCATTCCAAAAATTCCTTATTGACCCCTATTTTTTTAGGTCCTTTATGCCCATCTCGTACAATCACTTTACGCAGAGCTCCGACTCGATTTTCTTGGAGCATTTCATAAGCCTTGTGGTTGGTTGGATACCATGTTGTTTCATAATTAGTAAGTAGCTGAATTTTATGTTTTTGAGCCAGTTTTTCCATCTTCTTAGCATGTTGTAAGTTTACAGCCATTGGTTTTTCTACCATCACGTGTATGCCCTTGGGAGCACAAACCTCAACAACATGTAAATGTTCATATATAGACCCAAAAGCCACAACCGCTTCAGGCTGCATTTGCGCAATCATTTCCTCCAAAGTATCGTATACCATCGACATGGGATAACCATATTGTTCTGAATAGCGCTTAGCGAGTTCTTGGTTGGATTCTGATATCCCCACAATTTTAATGTCATTTCGATTTAAATCAGAAAGTAAACCATGAACATGGGAGTGACTCAATCCCGCTATTCCAATTTTTAAAGGGGGTTCCTGGGCAAATCCCCTTAGCATCATAAGTAGAATAAGTCCGGTAATGCTAATCTTTTTTATCATTTTAATTTGTTTATTAGTCTTGCACAATACGCTCAGATTAGTAAGGTCGAATATGGGAAAATTTTCCAGGAGTTATTTTTTAAACATTTATCTTATTTGGTAAAAAGTTTAATGTTGTCAATCCTCAAATAATTTTGCCATTTAGTTATACCCTCTGGCGATTCCGAGCGTGTGCCATTATTAAGTACAAGATACATATTTTTTGAAGGCCAATCTACAATACCTTTTGCGTCCAAACGACGAACCTCCTTACCATCGATAAACCAAACCGCATATTCCGAAGTCCATAAAAACCCAGATATGTGCCACTCTCGGGCCTTATATTTTTTATTGAAATCTATAATAAATCGGATTTCCACTTATGTTCTGGCCATGAAGAATAGCATAAATGCATGCCCATAAGATCCTGCCCTAAATCACTGCGACAACCAAAGTATTCGAACAAATCCCATTCGGGACACCAACTTAAATCTTCTGGGATTAACCATATGGCTGGCCATACTTTTGTACCAATAGGAAATTTCGCCTTGAGCTCTAAATAGTCGGTATTAAAATAGATTTTATGCATGGACATGACACAACCGGAACTGTAGAGGAATGTTTCTTGTGGACTGGTTCCCACTATTTTACGCTTTTGATTTCGCAATACTAATTCTCCCTCTTCGATATAAACATCTTCATGGGTGAAATAGGCGTCATAGTTACGATTTAGCAGATAGCGCCCTTCTGCCCCGGGAACCATATCTCCAGAAAGTGAATCTTTTCATCCAACTGTCCAATTCATAGGGCTTAATGTGCTAAATGGGTCCTCCCATTTTAGTTTATAGCCTAGATCTGTTACCGCATTAGGTAGCATGGTGGCAGAAAAACTTGTAACTGTTTTATTGGTTTTGCATCCTAGAATGAAACAAAAACAGACTGTAAGAATTCCTAATCCAATACGATTGAACACATGAATTCTTCATTTTGATTAAGTAATTCAAATAATTTCATAGTGGCTTTTACGATCTTAATTTAAGGAATTTTCAAGGGAGTTGATCCCTTTTATAAAGCCAAATTACAGGTATTCCATATAAGCTTCTCTGGATATTTCTTCGGCTCCTAAACTTTCAAGATGACTGGTGTATACCTGACAGTCGATTAGTTTGTACCTGGTGTTTTGAATAAATGTAATAAAGCCTATTTTACTGGCATTGTTTTCTTTAGTGAACATGCTTTCACCGCAAAAAATACCATTATTTAAATCAACTCCATAAAACCCTCCTACTAAATTAGCATTATCCCATACCTCAATTGATTTGGCATAGCCCAATTGGTGTAGATTAATATAGGCATCAATCATACTATTCGTTATCCAGGTACCGGTTTGCCCACTTCGTTTCACTTTAGAACATTCCTTAATTACAACACTGAAGGCTTTATTAATGGTTACCTTGTAAGCGGTTTTTCTCATAACATGTTTCATGCTCCTAGAAACTTTCAACCTGTTTGGGTACAAAACAAATCTGGGATTCGGCGACCACCATAATATGGGATTACCAGCTTCAAACCAAGGGAAAATGCCCGATCTATAGGCCAATACCAATCGTTCAGTCGACAAATCTCCACCAACGGCCAATAGTCCTTCCCGAGTTGCCTCGTTTACTGGAGGGAACCATAGTTCATTGGTTAAATAGGTCATTTTAATTTTTCAAAAAAAAACCTCATAGTTATACTAAACAATGAGGTTAGGTCCATAAAATCACTTCTATCAAAGGTACGACAAATACTAAAATGGTAAATCGTCGTGATCGTCATCATTTAAGTCTTCCACAGGCTCAAAGGCATCAGCCGGCGGAACAGGGGGTAAATTATCGCCAACAGATTCAGGTTGTAATGCCTCTATGCGCCAGCCCTGAATAGAATTAAAATATTTAGTTTCCCCTTGTGGATTTATCCATTCCCTTCCGCGCAAATTAATATTGATTTTTACTTGCTGCCCTACTTGATAATCGTTGAGCAAGTCGGTTTTATCTTGGATAAATTCGATCAATATGTGCTGTGGATATTGCTCTTCTGTGGTTAGTACTATTTCCCTTTTTCTAAACCCATTGGTTCCAAATGTTTGGGTTTCGCCAATCATTTTAATTCTTCCTTGAACTTCCATCATTTAATATTTATATAATTATTTATTTGTTTTTAACTTAATAAGATATTCCAGGCACTTTCTACATCACCATAGCTCAAATAATTTTGTGCCAATTTGTGTTTTTCCACTCTCGTTGCATTCTTGAGGTTAGGATAACGGCGTAACTTATCGGTCATAAACGCTTCCACTTGAGCCTGACTTGGTATACGCTCAACATTGGCTAACATGCCTAAATCGTTACCTGTTAACACCGTGCTTTTTTTTATTTCATCGGGTAATTTATCAACCCCTATTCCCATGGTTGAAAGTGGTTTGGGAATCTGAAAAAATCCTATTTTAGCTCTGCTATAATAATTCCCCCCAGCCCTGGATACCAGATCCAATTTTTCCTGATTTATTGTCAAATCCTCATTTAACACCTCATCATTAATATGAAACTTAACCACCTCACAAATAATCAAATTTCCAGCACCTCCATGTTCTCCTAAAGGAATAATCTCATTTACTTTGCACTCAAATTGTACGGGGGATTCCGCCACTCTATATGGTTTAACTATATCGGACTTCAACATGGTTAAACCGGCCTTTTCAAACTCATTGACACCTTGTGCATATTCAGTACTACTCAATGACATTTGATGAACAATATTGTAATTAACCACATTAATAACGACTTCTTTAGTTGCCTCGGCATTTAGCAGGGTGTGCTTTACAGTATTATCCCTAACACGGCGTGAAGGCGAAAACACCATTATTGGCGGGTTAGCACTAAAGACGTTAAAGAAACTAAATGGTGACAGATTAGGTTTGCCTTGAGCATCAACAGTACTAGCAAATGCAATGGGTCTTGGTGCCACGGCACTCAACAAATAACTGTGTACTTTTTTTGTTTCTAACGTATTGGGGTCAAATGAGGTGATCAATTGTTCCGATGTTCCGAGTTTCAACAAAAGTAACCAATCTGTCATGTAACTAAAAACAGATTTACTAACAACTTGCACAATAATATTAACAGAATTGCATTATATTACATGTTTATAAGCATAGTTAATGATTTTTACCAAGTACAAAAACTCATTGCGCTGGATAATGATAATTGCATCATTTGTCATTGTCTCATTGATTCTTTGGAACACTTATGTTTTTTTTCAAAATTTTAAAGCTGAAGAGCGAAGTAAAATGGAAATTTGGGCCAAAGCTCAAAAGGAATTAAGCAAGAGTACAAACCTTAACGAAGACATCGGAGAACTTTCCATTGAAATTTTACAAAGCAATAAAACAACTCCAATGATTATCGTTAATCAAGACGGAAGTTTTGATTCTAATAACATTTCCCATGAAAAAAGTACCGACACGCTTTACATTAATAAACTTATTTCAAGGTTTCAAAATGAATACCAGCCTATTGAAGTTATTTATAATAATGAGGTCCTTTCGACCATTTATTACGGGAATTCTCCGCTTTTAAACAAATTAAAATATTATCCATTAGCCCTGTTGCTTATTATTATTCTGTTCAGTGCTGTGGTTTATTTCTTTTATCGAAGCAATAAAAATGCAAGTCAAAACAAGTTATGGTCCGGAATGGCCAAAGAAACAGCCCATCAAATAGGCACGCCATTATCGTCCTTAATTGGCTGGGCAGAACTTTTAAAAACCGAACAAGTCAATCCGAGTTATATTACTGAAATTGAAAAAGATGTTGATCGCTTAAAGACCATTACGGAACGATTTAGTAAAATAGGGTCGGTTCCGGCTTTGGAAATTGCCGATATTATTGAAGAAACTACCAATTCTTTTGATTACCTTAAGGTACGGTCTTCTAATCTTGTAGAGTTTGATATGAACATCCCTGACCATGAAATTCCTGTATTTTTAAACAAGCAACTATACAGTTGGGCCATCGAAAATCTCGTGAAAAATGCCATTGATGCCATGAAAGGCAGAGGGAAACTCACTATAGAAATTTCACAAATTGAAAATAATATAAGAATAAAAGTTCGGGATACAGGGAAAGGAATTTTAAAAAAAGATTATAACAAAATATTCGAACCAGGTTACACCACGAAAAAAAGAGGTTGGGGTTTGGGGTTATCGCTCACTAAACGTATAATTGAAGATTTCCATAATGGAAAAATTAAGGTGTTACACTCCGAAATTGGAAAAGGCACAACCATACAGATTTCGTTAAAACAGGCTTAATATGAAAGACCATTTTATACAAATTAAAGAAGTTCCCATTAAAAACAACTGTCCAATTTGCTATAATAATGATGGATTATTTTTAACCTTTAAGCAACGTATTATTCATACTGATCTTTATAAACATATAACTTCTGAGATTAGTCATGATCTCAAATGTAAAACGTGCAATAGTGCTATTTACCCAGTGCAATGGACTGATGAATTCGAACAGGTTTTTGAATATCACAAAAAAGCATTAACGCCATATAAATCTTCCGTAAAATTAAAAAGAGCGTCATGGATTCTGTTGACAGCCTTGCTCCTAGTGATCGTTTCAATACTAACTTTAACGATTTACCATAGACTATAAGTGTGATTTTATGGCATTGGCTGTCTCCTCAAAAGCCTCAGGTGTTAAAGCCGTCTTATTTATAAACCGGGCATCTTCCATAGTATGAAGCGGTATTAAATGCACATGCACATGGGGTACTTCCAATCCAATCACACTAACGCCAATGCGTTTACACGGTATGGCCTTTTCAATTGCTTTGGCAATTCGACGTGAAAATGACATTAATCCGTTGTAAGTGGCTTCATCTAAATCAAAAATCTTATCAACTTCTTGCTTTGTAACACATAAGGTATGACCTCTACTATTGGGATTAATATCCAAAAATGCAAAAAACTGATCGGTTTCAGCAATTTTATAGCACGGAATTTCACCATTAATTATCTTGGTAAAAATTGAAGCCATATTTTTTAAAATGTTTTCGTGAGTGTTGTAAATATAAAAAGATTACCAATTAAAACTCAAGATTCATAGGTAATAATAGCAATAGGTGTTACTCCTCCTTTATATAGTACATGATTAAGGCGAATTATCTTGAAATTTCTATAATATCAAACTTCATAACGCCATTAGGGACTTTAATTTCGGCAACATCACCAACAGATTTTCCCAGAAGTCCTTTTCCAATCGGTGAACTAACGGATATCTTACCAGAAGCCAAATCTGCTTCACTTTCGGCTACTAAGGTATAAACCATCTCCATACCATTAGTTTGGTTCTTTATTTTTACTTTAGACAGCACCAATACTTTGGAGGTATCTAACTGCGATTCGTCTATTAATCGTGCATTGGCCAAAGTTTCTTCCAACTTTGAAATTTTCATTTCTAAAAGTCCTTGTGCCTCCTTAGCAGCATCGTATTCAGCATTTTCACTTAAATCTCCCTTATCCCTGGCTTCGGCAATAGCTTGTGAAGCCTTCGGGCGCTCAACATCTTTAAGTTGATTTAACTCATGTCTTAATTTTTTTAATCCTTCGGCTGTGTAATAAGATACTTTACTCATAACTTCATTGTTTTCATAATAAAAGATGCTGAAACCTATTTCGACTATAATGAGCACAGGAGTTCAGCATATAAAAAAATCTCGTATATACGAGACTGTCTTACAAAAATACAAAATTTAATTATATAACGTATACATGCCACCAAGTACTTTATCCTAGACCTGATATAAAAAATAAAAATAACCTGAGGAAAAATACATAATATTTATAGTAATTTGCGTTTTATAATTAATTACGATTTAATCCCCAAAAGGTATTATGAGATTGTCAATTTCGGTATTGGTGTTTTTCTTATTCGGTTGTAGTGTTTCCAAAGAAAATGAAAACTGCAATTTTTTGTTGGATATTGGTGTTAACGAATCCATAAACTTGAGCTACCCTACTTACAGTCTTCTGCAGTTTGCCGGTAACTCGGTTTATGTCCCCGGCATTGGAAATGGAGGAATAATCATTGCAAGCACTGGAGCTGACTTTTATGCATGGGATGCCAGTGACCCCAATCATATTCAAAGCAGTTGTTCCATTCTTGTTAATTCAGGATTGAACGCTACCTGCGGCTGTGATGATAAGAATGAATATAGCTTAGTTAATGGGCAACCCTTAAATAACGGCGCTCTGTTATGTGGTTTACGAAATTATCGCGTGGAACAAAGTGGTAATACATTAAGAATATATAATTGACCCTGACAGACTATTATAGGCCTGTCAGGTATTTTGATTAAAATTTCAATGTAGCTCCCAACAAGAAGTTGGTGGTAGCTTGAGGGTAATATCCGGTGCCTTCTATCGTGATTACTTGATTTGGATTAGACCACGTATCCTCATAAGTATAATAATACCCATTTGAAACATACTTCTTATTGAATATGTTATTAACTAATCCGGAAATCATGATCGACTTAAACAATGCATTTGGTTTAATTTCGTATGAAATATTAAAATCATTTACAAAATAACTATCTAACTTAGATATGTTAGAATCTACATTACTCATATACTGTTCACCTACATATTTACTTAAAAGAGAAAGCTGTAAGTATTTTACAGGTTCAACGTTAATTATATTTCCTATAACCACTGCCGGTGAAAATGAAATATTTGTATTTCCTAAATCTACCAATTCTCCATCAATTGAAGCTCTAAAATTTTTATTCTTATTACTGCTTAACGCGAGATTGGTTGATGTATTTAAGACATCGTTAAATCGAATACGGGCATCAACTTCAAGCCCAATTCTATAACTTTTTCCACTTGTATCTCGTATTGGACTTCCAACATCATCAAGTTCACCGGTTAAAACCAACTGGTTTTGATAAAACATATAATATACATTAGTATTCAAAGCCAGTTTACCGGAATGGTATCGCCATCCCAATTCAATATCATTTAGCGTTTCGTTTTCTGTAACACCAGCCTTAAAATCATCACGATTGGGCTCCCGATTAGCTCTGGCATAGGATCCATAAAAGCTAGACGCCTTAGAAAATTTATAGGTTAATCCAATCTTTGGATTGAAAAAATCAAACCTGGCATCTGTTACAAAATTAACCCTGTCAGAATTTATTCCATTTGTTTTATATCGTACAAAGCGACCCTGTAAATCTATAAACCCATTTAGTTTATTGGCCAACTTAATAGTTGCTTTGGAAAATACACTAAAATCATTTTTATTAGAATCGCCTGAATAATACCGATCCCTAATGTTGGTGTTTGGCTCTAAATTGCTCCCCCAAATGACTTCACCAAAATGATCGCCGGTATAATTACTTAAGGACAATCCAGTAATGATTTCAAAACCATCCTTTTTATAGGTCATATTTATATTGGCTACATAATAGTTGTTGTCCAACCATCGGCGCACAATAACATCCGATCCATCTACTATCAAATTATTAAAATCTTCGGCGGATTCACCTGGTTTAAATTGTTCAAAAAAACCTCTGCCTTTAGTATAATTAAGGCCGACATTAGCAGACCATAATTTGCTTAATCGCTCATTCCAATGCAATTGGTAATGGTCTTGCCAATAATTATCAGTTTCATTTTCATAGGTGTATGGATTTTGGCGCCGATCTTCTTGAAGTTGCTCGGTGGTTAATCCATACCATGCCTGGTAGGTTTGTTCTTTATTTCCAAAGCTTAACGCTTTTATTAAGGTGTTATCATCCTTATAAACTCCCTGAAGGAAATATGATTTTAAGTCAGTAAATGCACGATCTACATACCCGTCGGAATAAATTTTTGAAAAACGTCCGGAAAATTCAATGCTTCTACCTTCCTCATCATTCAAAATGGAACCAGAACTCATTTTTAAGGTATGTTTTCGCGTATTGTAACTGCCAAAACTATTTGAAATTTCGGCATAAGCCTTCTCAGAGAAGGCATCAGTTAACAGGTTCAAACTTGCACCGAAAGCTCCGGATCCATTAGTTGAAGTACCAACACCCCGCTGTAACTGTAAATTCTCTGTGGATGATGCAAAATCTCCTAAGTTTACCCAAAACGTACCCTGACTTTCCGGGTCGTTATATGGAATTCCATTAATAGTAACATTAACTCGGGTCGCATCCGTACCACGAACACGAATTCCAGTATATCCTATTCCCGATCCAGCATCGCTGGTGGTTACTACCGATGGCAGATAGTTTAATAAAATTGGTAAGTCTTGCCCCAAATTACGCTTTGTCAATTCTTCTTTGGTCACGTTTGAATGCGTAATAGGTGAATCGGCACTTACTCGTATGGCATTTACCAGTACGGCATCCAATTTTTCTGTTTTTGTCGAATCTTGCTGTACTTGACTAGGTTGTGCCTTAGCACTAATTGATAGCACCAGAAGTGTTAAAAAAAGAAATAAATTTTTCATTTCGAAATAAATTAAATTTAGATCGAATAAAAAGAGGTAATTATTCTTTTGTTGTTAATAATAGATTTTGATAAATATGGTTTAGAAGACCTTTCGACTGGCTCAAGGTAACAATCTAAATCATGTAACATATCTTAATGGCGGATACCGCCTTCCTTAGCAGCATTACCCGCTCAGGTTCAATGGGTATGATCTCAGCCTTTTGGAAGTTACAAGTAAAAAGTTCACGGTTAAAAGTCCAAGGGCCGTTAACCGAAACTTAATGCCTACTAACTTTTTTAAGCACCCCTTTGTGAGAACGGAACAAAAGTAATTAACACTTATCAATTGACCATGAAGATTTGAAAATAATTCTAAGAAAGTTCCGGTGGTTTTCTGTTTGCTTTTTTATCTGAAAGTTGACGCTTACCTTTTAATCGTTTTTCAATAGCAGCTTTTGGTACTTTGGTAGAAACTCTTTTTTTTGGAACTTGTAATGCATTTTGTATTAATTCCAAAAAGCGATTAATGACCAATGCTTTGTTATCATGTTGACTTCTGCTGTCATCACATTGTAAAATCAATACCCTTTCCTTAGTTAATCTGTTTTTAAGTTTTTTTAAAAGCTGTGCTCGTTGTTTCTCGTTGAAAGCCAAGGAAGCCTCCAGATTAAAGCTCAATTCAACTTTTGAGGATACCTTGTTAACATGCTGTCCACCACTTCCAGAGCTTCTAATAAACTTAAAAGCTAATTCTTGCAAAACGATTTGTTGCCATAAATCCACAATTATTAATTTAAGTATTTCCTATTAATACACTTTGCGGTCAAATAGATTTAAATATACGATTAAACCAAACCGTTTATCGATACTGATGTGGTGCTTTTAATAAATCATTAACCGTTTTAACCGGGTTAAACGTTATTAGGGGTACTTCAATAAAAATAGAATTCCAATGGGCCATACTTCCATTCCATAGTCCCGGTCGTTCTAATACCTTAATTTCTTCATCAAATCTCGATTTAACGGTAACAAAATAAGTGTCATTGTCTACAAAATTCTTGAGATCAAACACCTCCCCTTTATAGTTTTTAATGCCACAAACAAAATCCGTTGGATTAAAATGTGTTGCATTTTTAACAATCTCTTTTTGCGTATTATCTTTCAAGTCTATTTGGGCAAATTCAACTATTTGTAACGTAATATCTCCACTTTTATCTTTCACCCAAAATGGACCACCTCCCGGCTCCTTTTCATTCTTTACTATACCTCCAACACGTATGGGGCGATTCAGTCTGTTTTTTAATAACGCTATTTTATTGATCGTCGAAAGACTGGAATATTGATGACTTATTTTTTGATTAAAGGTTTTTGTTAAAAATTCAACTATCTCGACACAAGTTTCATTATCGGCATGCCCTTCATCAATGGCACGTAAAAACTCAAAAGTCTTGTTTTGGGTTTCAACCAAAACCCCAGCTAAAACCTTTTTATATTTTGCCAATTCCTCATGATGTTTTGATACCGTAACATTATCAATATTTTTAATAAATATAATATCGTAATCTAAAGCATTTAAATTTTCCAAAAGAGCGCCATGTCCTGATGCTCTAAATAACAGTTTACCATTAGGGTCCCTGTAAAGCTCATCGCGTAAAGTCAGGGTAATGGTGTCTGTCAATATTTTTTGATTGGAGAAGGATACGTTGAATTTTGTTTTTGTTTGCTCTTCAACATCTTCCTCTATAAACTTAAATTCATCATCGAACCGCTTATTATGATTGGGTGAAATTGTAAAATGTACATTCGCCAATTCTTTTGAAGCCGCATACAAGGATGCCTCAAACAAATGTTCCTCAAAAGCTGTGGCGACATGTTGCTCGTACCTATGAAAAGGCAGCAGTCCCTTGGGATAAGCACTATAATTTAACCGGTCTTCACTAAGCATGGTTTTAATAAATTCCAAACGTTTTTCATCATAAGACAGGTCATTAAAATTAGAAATATACTCGTGTAATTTATGGACTACTTCCTCAAAGAAAGGCAACTTTTCCAATCCTGCAAAAAAAATGGCGAGGCCTGAGTTTTTATGTTTGTTGATATAAGCATTTATAGTGTCGTTTTCTGGATCGAAATTTTTTAAAAACTGAAATAAGACTTTAAACATTCTTGTCGCTGCACCCGATGCCGGAACAAATTTAACGATCGACAAATTATTAAGATGATCCTCATAAACTTCTACGAAATGATTCTGTTCTTTCGTTGATAATCTTATGATCCCATTACCAACAGTCGCCGCTTCAACCAAGTTTGTATAAGAAATACCTTTTTTAATTATATCACTTTGGTGTTTAACTTGCTCAACGGTTAAACCGTTTTCTCGGATTTGAACTAAGTCTTTATCAGTCAATTTCAATACCTCGTCTTTTTAATAACACATCAATATGTTTTATGGCTTCGTTTAAGCGCTTTTTCTTATCCCCTTTGAGAAGAACATACGGTCTATTTTGCCGGATCAGTTCATCTTGAAATGCCTTAAACATGGCCATTCTATGATTCGGTTTATCTCTTAAATCATCCGCTTCCCAAGGGGTGTCAATATATGTTAAAAAATATAAATCATAAGTGTTTTCCAATGCATATTTTTCCAGTATTGGATCGCAGCTACCCAGATAATAGGCTTCAGAATAGACCTTGGTTTCTAATAAATCAGTATCGCAAATCAAAACGGTGTCTGTTTTTTTGGCTAATTTGTTTTCCAATCGCATTTGGCCTTTTGCAATTGGCAATAGATCCTTAGCTTCACAGGTTTGGCGTTCGTTGTTCCATTTGTTTTGAAGATACTCACGTGCATATTCCGGCACCCAAACCGAATTGTAATGTCTTGCCAATTGTCTGGACAGTGTTGTTTTTCCTGTCGATTCAGGTCCAAATAAAACCACCTTTAAGCAGTTTGCCTCAATGTCTCTTGATTGTTTAAGTTCCTCTTCCATGCTAAATACCCTTGTATGGCCAATATTGTAAAAATAAGATACTGTAAAGATAACATTCCCCAACCCCTATAAGCATAAAGAGGTATTGTAATAATGTCTGCTAATATCCAAAGTGTCCAGTTTTCCAATTTTTTATTGGCCATGAACCACATGGCTGTAAAAAATATGCCTGACGTAAAAATATCTATGTAATTTGATGCGGTGATAACTGTTCCGTAGGCCCTATAAACAAGATAGGTCACGATCATTGTTAATAAGAACATCCCAAACCCTATAATTTTTTCTTTCGTATTTGTTCTAGAAATTGGCACTACAAATTTATCTTCCTTCTTTCTTGACCAATTCCACCAACCATAAATACTCATAACCGAATAATAAAAATTCATCATCATATCTCCCATTAATTCGTCCTTAAAAAAAATATAAACAGTTATTATTGTAGCAACAAGCCCTGTTGGATAAACTAAAATATTTGCTCGCTTTGCATAAACGACACTTGCTATACCAAAGAAAAATGCTATGGATTCCAACACGATTAAATGCGGGGATCTGTTATAGTAGGGTTCTAAAAAAAAATCAAAAATGGGGTTCATAATCGCGTCGGTCAGATTTTACAATTTTCATATACAAAAGCCCGCCTTCAATAAGCTCGAAGACCTCCTTTATCTCTGTAGTTAGAAGTTGCATAACCTCATCATAATCCCCGTAAATTTGCGTGCTTAATGGATTTTCCAGAATTTTTAAGTTAGATGATCTTAGTTTTTTAATAAAATGAATAATTGCTGGTTCAAAATCATCCTGCAATGGTGTTAAAGTTAATTCTACTGATATTTTCATTCTCTTCTGAAGCTCCTCAAAAAAATGAGATGCTGTTTTAAATTTAAATTTATTCTTTGCTAAAGCCCTTTCAGCATGATGAACTATTTGCGCAATTCATAAAAAAACGATTCATTTTCCTCAAAGGCCGTACCAATAACAACCATATCGGCTCCAGCATTTAAGGCCTTTTCAAGTTGATCTTTATTTCGAACACCCCCACCCACAATGAGTGGAATATTTAATTCATTTTTTACTGCTGAAATAAGATCCGGAGGCAATGGTTGCTCCGCTCCACTTCCAGCTTCCAAATACATGAATTTCATGCCTAAAAGCTCTCCTGCCCTTGCCGTATTAATTATAAGCTGTAGGTTACTTCTTGATAACGGCTTGGTCTTGGTCACTTGTTCAACCGCCGTTATTTTTCCGCTCGAAATCAAAATATATCCCGTCGGGACAATCTCTAAATCGACTTCCTTTAATCTTGAAACAGCATCGACATGTTTACCGATCAAATACTCCGGATTTCTTCCTGAAATTAATGACAAAAACAACAATGCATCAGCCTTTTCTGAAATCTGCGCGATATCTCCTGGAAATGAGATTACTGGTAAACTTGTATTCTGTTTAATCGCTTCAACAACGCTATCTGTAACTTTATCTTCAACAGTACTGCCTCCAACAAAAACATGAGTAACAATAGATGCCTCTACCTTTTCGAAAAAAGACTTCGTGTTTGCGATATTAAACTTGTCTGGGTCTATTAAAACCGCCAGAAGTTTTTCTTTCGCATAAACAGATTTTATTATATTTTGATAAGTGAAGTCTTTTATAGCCACAAATATTTTTACTTACTTTTTAGAGCATATGCACAAGTAAAACCCTCAAACTCTACATAATGCGTCACATATTTACATTTCCTTCCATTAAAATCTATCCAGGCCGTTGTAAAATCCTCGTCATCCGAAAACGGAATGACCAAACAATGGCTTTTGAAACTTAACCCGGGAGTAGCAAAAAGTTTGTATAATGATTCCTTAACGCACCACAATATGGTTAATTTTTTAATATAGTCCACGGCGCTTTCATTCAAATAATCAAACTCATAATCAACAAACTTGTGTGCTATTAACGATATTTTATCCCGTTGTTTCTCAATATCAATCCCTACCTTCTCATCACTAATAATTACCGCTGAAAACTGAAAGGAATGCGTTATTGAAATGAATTTACCATCCATGAGATGTGGTTTCCCATTGGTATCATAATACAAATCGACATCTGAATATCCTAATGACCTAAGCAAACATCTTACACTTAAAAACCCGCGTTGGTGAATCTCACTCTTCATTCCAGAGACCCTTATTTCATTTTCTGGTTTTAACTGTATCGCATTTTTTAAATCCTTATAAGATTCTGTAATCTTCCAGATTTTAACAGTAGTTTGTGAGTTTACAGCAATAGTTTTAAATAGAGGCATTTAATTATCTGAAAGTTATTGGTTATCTTTGCGTCCACTAAAAGCAGATACTTTTGGTAAGCGAATTTAATTATTTAAATGCAAAACCCAAAAGGGTTTTACTCTTATAAAACCTAAAAAACAAAAATTACTATGAGTACTAAAACTGTAGCATACATGCCCAACAAAGTAAAGGATATATCGCTTGCAGCATGGGGAAGAAAGGAAATAGAACTCGCCGAAGCCGAAATGCCGGGATTAATGAGTTTACGTGAAGAATATGGCGCAATAAAACCATTAAAAGGCGCAAGGATTGCAGGGTGTTTACATATGACCATTCAAACAGCGGTTTTAATTGAAACCTTGCAGGCATTAGGTGCTGAAGTGACTTGGAGTTCTTGTAACATTTTCTCTACTCAAGACCACGCCGCTGCTGCCATAGCCGCCTCAGGAACAGCTGTTTATGCCTGGAAAGACATGACCGAAGCTGAATTCGATTGGTGTATCGAACAGACTTTATTTTTTGGAGAAGACAGAAAACCTCTTAACATGATTTTGGATGATGGCGGTGACTTAACCAATATGGTGTTGGATAAATACCCAGAACTTGCATTGGGAATTAAAGGCTTGAGTGAAGAAACCACAACAGGGGTACACAGACTCTATGAGCGTGTTAAAAATGGAACTTTACCAATGCCCGCCATAAATGTCAACGACAGTGTAACTAAAAGCAAATTTGATAATAAATATGGATGTCGCGAAAGTGCTGTAGATGCCATTCGTAGAGCGACCGATATCATGCTTGCAGGAAAACGTGTTGTAGTTTGTGGTTATGGTGATGTGGGTAAGGGGACAGCGGCTTCATTTAAGGGAGCTGGAAGTATAGTTACCGTTACTGAAATCGATCCTATTTGTGCTCTGCAAGCAGCCATGGATGGCTTTGAGGTTAAAAAACTTGAAACCGTTGCGCCACATGCCGATATTGTGATTACTACAACAGGAAATAAGGATATTGTTACAAGCGAACATTTTAAAGCTTTAAAAGACAAGGCTATTGTATGTAATATTGGGCATTTCGATAATGAAATTGATATGGCATGGTTAAACAAAAATTATGGACATACCAAAAACACCATTAAGCCACAAGTCGATAAATACACTTTGAATGGTAAAGATATTATTGTTCTGGCAGAAGGCAGGTTAGTAAACCTGGGGTGCGCTACTGGTCATCCAAGTTTTGTTATGAGCAACTCATTTACCAATCAAACCCTGGCTCAAATTGAACTTTGGAAACATAATGACAAATATGACAATCAAGTGTATATGCTCCCCAAGCATTTGGATGAAAAAGTAGCCAAATTACACTTGGCTAAAATTGGCGTAGAATTGACCGAGCTTCGCGATGATCAGGCGGAATATATTGGCGTTAAAGTTGAAGGCCCATTTAAACCAGAATATTACAGATACTAAAATGTTGTACTACTCAGAGGCTCTATAAGTGAAATTCAACATGTATGCATAATTAAAATCCCACACAGGAATGTTTGGGTTTTTTTGTAAATTTAATTTTCTAAAATAGACTACAATCCCCCTTAAAATGTCAAACTCCATTAAACGGATGAATACCTTAAATCTGCTTTTAGATCAACTGGAGGCCTACATTTCACTTAAGGACAAAAGAAATGAAATGGTTTCAAAGGCCTCTGTAGGTTGGCAGATAGATCACTCATTAAAAGTTTTTATTGCCGTTTGCAATTGGATTGAAAATTCTAATCCTGCCGATTACAAAAAACAGTTTAATTTTTGGCGACTTATATTATTCCCGTTAGGGTATATTCCAAGAGGTAAAGCCAGATCGCCCAAATCGGTATTGCCTCCTGAGGTTATTACAACAGAGGACTTAATTAATCAATTAAAAATTGCAAGACACCATGCTAAACGATTAAAATCTCTTCCGCAAAACGCTTATTTTAAACACTTTATTTTTGGCATGTTAACCTCAAAACAAACTCTTCGATTTTTAGAAATGCATACTAATCATCATTTAAAAATTATAAAGGATATTTTAAAGCCTGAAAGGTGATTCATATTTTTCTAAGCTAAAACTTATAATTACTCTACAATCCGCATCAAGATAGATAACTTAGGCACTCATCCCATGACCAATAACATGTCGACTTGAATGATATCTTTACTTAAAGCAGTTGTGACTTTTGAAGTCCCCTGTGACCAACTCCTGGGGATAAAATCCTCTTTTTAAACAAGTGGTGTTTCTGAATATCATTGGATATATCCTGATTGCAGTTAAAGGGGGTGAAAACAAAAAACCCTTACTGAAACAGTAAGGGTTTTTTGTTAAGAGAAGAATCGTTTCTTAAGCCTCAAAAGGCTCAATTGAAACATATGATTTATTGTCTTTTTTCTTAGTAAATTTTACGATGCCATCTATTTTAGCATGTAATGTATGGTCTTTACCAGCGTATACGTTTTCTCCTGGATGATGCGTATTGCCTCTTTGTCTCACGATAATGTTTCCTGCTATAGCAGCTTGACCACCAAAAATCTTAACCCCTAAGCGTTTCGATTCTGATTCTCTACCGTTTTTCGAACTTCCAACTCCTTTTTTATGTGCCATTGTATTTCGATTTTATAATTTTATATTAACTTAAAGCAGCTATTAATTCAGCTTTCTTCATGGAAGAATACCCTGATATTTCCTTTTCTTTTGCCAGTTCTCTCAATTTAGCAACAGTTAGTTGACTCAAATCTTGATGCGTGTCTTCCTTTTTGGGCATCTCTGCTTTTGACTCTGATTTCACTGTAGCAGAGGTTGTTGAAACATCGGCTTTTGAAGCAGCCGCTTTGGTGTCTTTGCTTGAAGAAGGTTTAGCTCCGGAAGCAACAATACTTTCAATTACAATTTCAGTTAATGCTTGACGATGACCATTCTTAACACGGTAACCTTTACGTCTTTTCTTTTTGAAAACAATAACCTTATCACCTCTAAGGTGCTTTAGGACTTTTGCACTAACTTGTGCTCCGTCTATAGCTGGGGCGCCTACAGTTACCTTGTTATCATCACTAACCAAAAGAACATTATCGAAAGCTACTTTCTTACCTTCTTCTGAGTGTAAACGATTAACAAAAACTTTTTGGTCTTTTTTAACTTTAAATTGTTGCCCTGCTATCTCTACAATTGCGTACATAGCGTAACGTTTTTATTAATTAAGTATATTAAAATTGAGCCTGCCTATCGGAAGGCGGGTGCAAATATACTGCTAATTAATTAATCTACAAACGTTTTCTTTATTTTGGAATGATGTTTTTACTTTTTTTGAAAAGTTGCATAATGGTAAGTGTACAAATTACTGTTGTTGCAAAACCCATAATAGCAACAACAGCTGTGACCATGCCTACATTAGTATCAAACCCCCCCTTGATTGTTTTTAACAATTGAGGGATAAAATCGGTATTTAATTCACTGGCATATAACAGGAAAAAAGCCGTGAATGACACTGTAGCTACGCCACCAGTTATTAGTCCTGTTTTAAACCCTTCGCCATACGAAAATGCCTCTAAATATTGTAACTTATAAACCCTAATCGCCTCAAAAATACCAAACGCCGTAATAACCGCATTGAAAAAGCTAAAAACCGGATTGACATGTTTATGCAATAAGGACAATAATAAAAAATAAGCAATTAAAACTGCACTTGTAACTAAGCCAAAACGAATAGGAAGGGTTAATTGTTTCATCTTTTATTTTTATTATTTAATAAGTCAAATTTAATTTTAAACGAATCCTTTCGATTGGTATGGAAATTTTGCAATCACAATCATTTCAAATTTAAATCGAATTAATCCATTTAAATTTCGTGAAAAATCATGAATAAAACAATTTTTAAAATGGACATTGTATTTTCACTTAATTTTGAAATCCTAAAATTTAACTTAGAAAACAACCTAATATCAATAGTATTTATTTAGTAACTTTGTTTAAAATTGAATCAAAATAGTCTATGAAAACTTTTAAAAACATAATTATTTGTACTGTTTTAACCCTTTTATTCGCAAATTGTAAACATGAAGCTAAACCTGAAGTCAAAACTGTTACCACAGAAACTGTAAGTGCTTTGGACCAAAATATGAGATATGCTAAGGCTGAATTTACCGTCGAAGGTATGACCTGTGCTATAGGATGCGCTGCAACTATTGAAAAAAAAATAGCCAAAATGAATGGTGTTACTTATGCAAAGGTTGATTTTGAAAAAAAATTAGCTATGGTAGAGTTTAACGAATCTCTCGTAAACCTAGATTTAATAGAAAAAACGGTAACCAGTGTTGCGGATGCCTATAAAGTCACTGATATGAAAACTGTTGGTCATTTTTCAGTCAAATAACCATGAAGTTTTTTTTTGATAAAGCTGAGGATGTCGAAGGGTTATAGGAAAAGCATAAATGCTTTATTCAGGAACCTGTCATATTTGAATTCTGATGGTGTTTTTATTTCCACCTCACTGTTTCCATAATGTGCTTAATATCTTGTTTCAAATAGTGCGCTGCTGGAAGAATGGAATCATAATTAGGTTTTGCATAAAAATAAAGGGAACCTGTTAAAAAATGATCGGTACTATCCGTCACGTAAAATTGGGACTGAGAGGCGGCATTCCCCCCAACTTCATATAGCGTACCATAGACTTTTCTCGAATTATCAACAAATGCCTGTTCTTTAATTTCATCTGCTTTTATGGTATGCTTTTGAGTAAAGTTTTGGGCATCTTTCAAAAAAGCAATCAAATTTTCCCTGCTGCCTTCAATCGCTTTATAGGTTAAATAAATCGTGCCTTTCATAGTCGGGTAGCCCAAATCAATACCATAACTTGGGGTGGTCCCTTCCACCTTTCTTACGTGTTGTTTTGTTGACAGATTATTTTTTTCAAATGTAAAAGGCAAATCAATCTCAGCTTTAATATATTTGGCTTCAGGATATTCTAAGCGCAAATAGGCTCTTGGTTTGGGAACAGCATTTTCTCCACAAGATATGAATACCAAGCTATTTATGATTAACAGTCCTTTAGACAAATGGTGACACATTATTTTTATAAACATAGAAATTAAATGTTCCTGTTTCAGTTGTACTATCTGTGCGCTAATTTATAGTGAATTTCAAAAGTTTAATACGCTTTTTATCTAAAGCCTCTATAGTAAAAACGTAATTTCCAAAATTTATTTTGCTATTCAGTTTTGGGAAACTCCCCGAAATCTCCAGTACAAAACCGGCAATAGTCTCAGCCTCTCCTTTATGATTCTCAAAAATTGATTCATCCTCAATTTTTATAACCTTATAAAAATCTTTCAGAGCTGTTTTACCATCAAAAACAAAATTATGGTCATCAAGTTTAGAATAAGTCAGATCCTCATCATCAAACTCATCACTTATGTCTCCTACAATTTCTTCAATAATGTCTTCCAATGAAATTAAACCGGAAGTGCCTCCATACTCATCAACAACAACTGCCAGATGCACTTTCTTCTCTTGAAATTCCGCCATAAGGTCATCGAGCTTTTTATTTTCCGGCACAAAAAAGGGTTCCCTAATTAACTTTGCCCAATCAAACTGCTTTCTATCAATATACGGAAGTAAGTCTTTAACATAGAGTATCCCCTTAATGTTATCCATATTATCTTCAAATACTGGAATTCTGGAATATCCGTTTTCGATTATTTCAGGCATAATCTCGGTGTATTTTGACTCAATATTTAAGGCAAAAATATCTATACGAGGTCTCATGACCTGTTTCGTATCCGTATTACCAAACGACACGATCCCTTTTAAAATTTTTTGCTCCTCTTTAGTCGTATCATCTTCACTAGTAAGCTCCAAGGCTTGCGACAACTGATCCACGCTCAAGTTGGACTTCTTTTTTCCAAACTTATTATGAATTGCCAGAGTTGTACTTCTCATGGGTAAACTAATTGGAGAAAAAAACACATCTAACACACGGAGTGGATAAGCCATAAAACAGGCAAATTTAAGCTTATTTCTACTGGCATAAATTTTAGGTAAAATCTCTCCGAATAAAAGGATTAAAAACGTTACTAGAAGGACTTCCAAAAGAAATTTTAAACTTATATTTACGAGAACCAAGTCAAAAATTAAATCAACTTCACTAAAAATGGTCTCTCCTAAATAGGCAAATAATATAACAATGGCTATATTGATAAAATTGTTGGCCACTAAAACGGTAGCTAAAAGCTTTTTGGGACGTTCTAAAAGACCGGCAATTATTTGAATGCGTTTGGGGTTGTCTTCCATGCCTGCATCAAGGTCTGTTCGATTAAGAGAAAACAGAGCCACTTCGGCACCAGAAATCAAAGCAGAACAGATTAACAAGACAATTAACAATAGAAAACCAACTGCCATGGAAAAATCAATGGCTAAGAACAATGGCAAACAACTCGAAGGATCGGGATCCAAACAAACAAGATATTAGTTAAACAATAAATAACTTTCTTTTAAAAAGGAAGATCATCATCCTCATCACCTATGGGTTCTATGTTGGAATCCTGAACAGATTCCTGTAGTGGATGAGCCGTTTGAGTAGCTGCTTGGGCTTCACTCTCTGCTTTGGTTGTTAAAAACGTAAAATCGGTACATTGTATTTCAGTTGAATACCTGTCGTTCCCTTTCTCATCTTGCCACTTTCTGGTTTTCAAACGCCCTTCAATATAAACTTTATCTCCTTTGCTCAAATATTTCTCACAAATCTCAGCTCCCTTGTTACGCACCACTATATTATGCCATTCCGTATTGGTAATACGCTCATTGGTTTGCCTATTGGTATAGGTTTCATTGGTCGCCAATGGAAAACGGCCCACACAACCACCTCCCTCAAAATAATGCATTTTTACTTCATCTCCCAAATGCCCAATTAGCATTACCTTATTCAGTGTTCCAGACATAAATTCGTTTCGTTTTAAAAAGCAAAATTAGGTATTTGCTTTTGTATTTTTTTAAAATTAATAAAAAAATATGATTGCCGGCCTATGTCTTTTGAAAAAGTAAAATTAATTAGCTGCACCTACCTTGGTTTTTCAGATTACCTAAGACTTGCGGCCGTCCTTTTTGAAATAAAACCCAAACTCATACATTTTATGATTAAAATTTAAAATGGCCCATAAAATTTTCAATTAATACTGGAACGGCATATTTATGTATTTCCTTCGCTGTGATTCCTTCGACTCCTAACTCCAAAACATGAACAATCCAAAATTTGGTAAATAAATGTTGATGAGATAATTTATGAATGATCATCGCGTCATTGTACAAACTTAAATCAAAAGCATTGTCTTTTACTAGTTTATGCCCTTTAAGTATTTCCGTTAATTCATTAATGTTAATTTCTTTTTGGGTTTCAATTAAAGGGAATTGATATAGGTTTTGCCAAATGCCCCTACCCGTTCTTTTTTCCAAAATAGTTTTCCTGTCATTAGACAAAAACACCAAAAAATTAAAATACTTCTTTTTAACCTTTGGAGTTTTTATTTTAACAGGTAAGGTATTAACCTTACCACTATTAAAGGCAATGCAGTTGTCCTGCAATGGACAACTCAAACAATCAGGGTTTTTAGGTCGACATTGTCTCGCCCCAAACTCCATAATTGCCTGATTAAACAGGGCAGGATTATCCTTAATGATCAATTCCTGAGCTAATGCTTTAAACGCTTTATTACCTGAAGAGGTATTAACCGGGGTATCAATACCGAAATATCTCGATAAGACCCTAAACACATTACCATCAACAACGGCTTCAACTTCATTAAAGCATATCGAGGCTATAGCACTTGCTGTATAATCACCAACGCCCTTTAATTTTAAAAGGTCTTTATAACTGTTTGGAAAAATACCGTTAAGTTCATTTGCGATATATTTAGCCGTAGCATGTAAATTTCTGGCTCTTGAATAATAGCCCAAACCCTGCCATAGTTTTAAGACTTCACTTTCTTCCGCCCCGGCCAAGTCAAAAATAGTGGGATAATGGGCAATGAAAGATTCATAATAAGGCAACCCTTGGGCCACCTGGGTTTGTTGCAAAATAATTTCGGACAACCAGATATAATATGGATTAGTAGTTTCCCGCCATGGCAGGTCACGCTTATTAACTGAGTACCAATGTGTTAAAATAGAGGAAAATGGCATGAACAAAAAATCTAACAATGGCTAAAATAAACCTTTATAATCTTAAATTTTAATGAATTAGGTTTGAAATATTGAATTTTAAATTCCTATATTTGCATCCCTTTAAAAACCATAATAATAACTATAAAACAAAATATTAAAATGACTAAGGCTGATATAGTAGCAAAAATTTCTGAAAAATTAGGAATTGAAAAAGGTGATGTTCAAGCAACTGTTGAAACATTCATGGAAGAAGTTAAAACTTCTTTAGAAAGTGGTGATAATGTTTACCTAAGAGGTTTTGGAAGCTTCATCATAAAGACTAGAGCTGAAAAAACAGGAAGAAACATTTCCAAAAATACAACTATTAAGATACCAGCTCATAATATTCCTGCATTTAAACCCGCAAAAGTTTTTGTGGAAGGCGTTAAAACCAATGTGGAAGTTAAATAAACGCATTAAAAGAATTATTAATTATTAAAGATACTATTTATGCCAAGTGGTAAAAAGCGCAAAAGACACAAGGTAGCGACGCATAAACGTAAAAAACGTAGACGCGCTAACCGTCACAAAAAGAAAAAATAAATCGAAAAGTAGTTAGATTAACTACTTTTTTCGATTTTAAAGTACGCAAACGTTCTTTGAAATGAGCTTATCCATATAAATGAGCTCCATGGATTAAAAATCCTGTGAAAATAACACCTGAATGTATTTATGATTTTTTATTGTACTAATACCAAGGTGTTCATCTGAATGCTAAACTTTTCTAGCGTTTCAGATACAAAATATTGTATAATCCATCTGTCACGAACAAACGTGGTGGATTAAAATTAACCAAATGGAAAAAGAATTGATCATTCGATCTAGTTCCAACGATGTTGATTTTGCCTTATTAAAAGATGGAAAACTAATTGAATTACAGAAAGATGAAGATGGTAACAACTTTTCTGTTGGCGATGTGTTTATAGCCAAAATACGGAAAGCTGTTCCAGGACTAAATGCTGCATTTGTTAATGTAGGCTATGAAAAAGATGCTTTTTTGCACTATCATGATTTAGGGCCTAAATTACCTTCCCTTTTAAAATTCACCAAACGTGTAAGCACAGGTAAACTAAAAGATTTTTCTTTGAAAAATTTCCCATTTGAAAAAGATATCGATAAAAATGGTAAAATTGTTGATGTCTTAAAATCTAATCAATCGCTATTAGTGCAAATCGTAAAAGAACCTATATCCACTAAAGGGCCAAGGATAAGCTCAGAGCTTTCCATTGCCGGTAGATATATTGTTTTGGTCCCTTTTTCAAACCGTATTTCCATATCACAAAAAATAGAGGATAAAGACGAAAAAGACCGACTAAAACGACTGGTAAAAAGTATAACACCAGCTGGTTTTGGTATTATTGTTCGTACTGTAGCAGAAGGCAAAAAAGTAGCTGAACTAGATAAAGATTTACAACATTTGCTGAACCGTTGGACAGCAATGTGTAAAAAGCTACACAAAGCACATCACCCTAGTAAAGTCCTAGGAGAAATGAATAAGGCCTCGTCCATTTTACGAGACATATTCAATGACTCTTTTACGGGCATTACCGTGGATGAAGAAGTGCTTTACTATCAAATAAAAGATTATGTGCAGGAAATTGCACCAAAAAAAGAATCAATAGTAAAATTGTATCAATCTAATGTTCCCATTTTTGAAAAATTTGGGATTGAACGGCAAATAAAGACCTCATTTGGCAAAACCGTTTCTATGGCAAAAGGTGCCTATTTGGTAATAGAACATACCGAAGCACTACATGTTATAGATGTAAATAGCGGCAATCGATCCAATAAAGCCAATAACCAAGAGGAAACGGCCCTGGAAGTGAATTTAATTGCTGCCACGGAAATTGCACGTCAGTTACGTTTACGTGACATGGGTGGGATTATTGTGGTCGATTTTATTGACATGACCAATGCCGAAAACAGGCAAACCCTGTTTAATCGCCTTCGTGATGAAATGAAGGACGATAGGGCCAAACACAAAATATTGCCCCCGAGTAAATTCGGGTTGATACAAATAACAAGACAGCGTGTACGACCAGAAATGAACATTAAAACCCGCGAGGAAGATCCTAACGGCATTAATGGCTCCGAGGTTGAAGCCCCTATAGGCATAGTACAAAAAATAACGCACGATCTTGAACGACTCTTTAAAAAAGACTATAAAAAGGTGACTTTAAACACACACCCCTTTATAGCAGCCTTTTTAACTAAAGGTTTTCCATCTGTGCGTTCAAAATGGTTTTTTGAACACAAAAAATGGGTTAAAATTTTACCAAGAGATGCTTACACATACCTTGAGTACCACTTTTTCGATAAAGATGGTAATCAAATTAAATAATTTAAAAAACCCTTTGCTTGTACAAGCAAAGGGTTTTTTATTGATATAAGCATTTACTAATAATGGTATAACACCCTTCTTTCATTTAAAGGCTGATCATTTCTGTAATTATTTAGAGGCATATTATTTTTTAACTTTAGTACCTCTGCCTCAGATAAAATAATGGGTTCTTTAAAAACAATCCAATTCACATTTTCCGTACAGGGTGGTGTCGTTAAAGACCCTTTGTACGCATAGTATTTAATACCCTTTAGAAAAAGACTTGATAAATCTATTTTTTGATGTATTTCTTTCGAATCACCTGTTTTCAAAGGCAAGAAACTCTCAAAAAACTCAAATAAATCGCTCTCAATCCCTTCTTCTCCGAACACTCCTATAACTGCTATTTCTCCTGTATTGCTAACATGTACAAGATGCAATTCTATTGGATAAATAACACCATTTATTTTATGCTCTGACGGTTCATGAAAATGAATTTGTTTTAAAAAATAAGTCTTGTGCATATATTTTATGGAATCTCCCTCCTCGAAGTTGAATTGTATGGAGTGTCCATTATTATCTACCTTACTAATATGTGTTGTTGGTGTATATAATATGCTCAAATTGTCACCCACTTTAACAGAATCCACATCTTTGTGTATAATATTTATGGGGGATTGGTATGTCCCATCACAGTCTGAGTCTTTTTCTATTTCCATCCAGTGATCCGGGGATGTTTCACCGGAGTAACTCCAATGTTGCTCTTTATGTTCCTGATCTAAAGGCAATGGTTCTTTTGAGTTTTTGCAAGTCACTGTGAGACATAACAATATGCTACTCAAAAAAAATATTTTAAGTTTCATAATAAATCTGATTTATAATTCATCCTGCAAATTAAATTATAACACCTTATTAAAAACTTACTTTTGTCAGTTTTTGTGTTTTTGTCAATAAAAAATATTTTTTATTGACATTTCAATGCCCCATTTAACCTCTAACTTTTCTAAACGAAAGAGGATACTTTAAATAACCAATTATTATTGGAGATCCTATTGTAAATTACGACAATTAATTATGGTGCCGGATTTGGAATACTATCGTGTATGGCATTGATTTGGGCATTTAATTCGTCACTTAAATTTATGTGAATACTATCAATATTCTCTTTAAGTTGCTCTAAGCTAGTGGCTCCGATTATATTACAAGTTAAGAATGGTTGTTGGTTTACAAAAGCAAGTGCCATCTTCGCTGGACTTAAACGGTAATCTTTTGCTAATTTCACATATCTTTCGGTAGCCCTTCGGGTACGCTCACCACTATAGCGCTTCAATTGAGGAAATTGGTTCAACCTGGAATACGGCGTCGCAGTTCCATCGGTGTATTTTCCCGTCAGCATACCAAAAGCCAAAGTTGAATACGCCAACAGACCTACATTTTCACGAATGGCCACTTCGGCCAAATCACCTTCAAAAGTTCGGTTTAATAAGGAATATGCATTTTGTATCGTAATCATTCTGGGCAAATTATGGCTTTTATGTTCTTCAAGATATCGCATGACACCCCAGGCTTTTTCATTGGACAACCCCACATGCCTTATCTTTCCTGCTTTTATATGTTTCTCAAGGGAATGGAGAACGTCGTTAAAATTATCCTGCCACTCATCAGTTGGATCGTGAACATAACCCAGCTTTCCAAAGGTATTGGTTAATCGCTCTGGCCAATGCAATTGGTACAAATCAATGTAGTCGGTTTGTAAACGTTTTAATTCCTTATCAATGGCCTCTTGTATAGATTTTGGGCTAAAGCCTGTTTTCCTAATATGTGCCACATAATCACTCGTACGACCCACTATTTTACTTGCAAGGACCACCTTATCCCTATAACCTGTTTTTTTCAACCAAGTCCCAATAATTTCACTGGTACGCCCTTGCGTTTCTGGTGTGGCGGGCACGGGATACAGTTCCGCCGTATCCATAAAATTAATTCCTTGATCGAATGCGTAATCCAATTGTTCATGACCGTCAACCTCCGAATTCTGACGACCCCAGGTCATGGTTCCCAAACATAATTTACTGACTTTTATATTAGTATGTGGTAAGATGGTATATTTCATTAAATATTTTGATTTAATAACAACAAACGTTTAAAGATAAAAAAACCTTTAAAAGCGTCATGCCTTTTAAAGGTTTTATAAAATAATATAAGCTTGAATACTGTATGTTCTGGTAAAGTATTGCGTATTCCTAAAGGGGAATAACTAAGCGTCCATTAAAATCATAGTCAAAAAAAATAGTCTTATCAAATGGTATTTTCAAGAACCACAGTCCTCAATATGTAAAAATCTAATGATCTTCTAATTATCCTTTAACAACCGTGTCAATTCATCTAGTTTTGGAGTTAGAATAACTTCAATACGACGATTTTTTGCTCTACCTTCTGGCGTGTCGTTAGTGGCTATTGGGGCATGCTCACCCCGACCAGCAGCCGTGAGATTTTCTGGGTTAATATGGTTATTTTCTCTTAAAATATCAACAATAGCAGTGGCGCGTTTGGTGGACAGATCCCAATTGCCCGTTAAGGGTCCAGAACCTTGATAAGGTACATTATCGGTGTGACCTTCAATAAGCACAGCAATATCCGGGTTGTCGCCAAGTACACTTCCTAACTGCATTACGGCCCTTCGTCCTTCTGAACCTACGGCCCAGCTTCCAGATTCAAACAACAGCTTATTTTCCATAGATACGTATACTTTTCCGTTGCGTTGCTCCACGGTTAACCCTTTCCCTTCAAAATCCGTTAAGGCTCTGGAAAGCGCATTTTTTAAAGCAGACATGGCCGCATCTTTTGCAGCTATCACATTTTCAAGTTCTGCCACTCTATTAGAACGTTCTTCAAGTTCTCGTTTTATCTTTTCCAACCGTGCATTTTCAGCGGCCAAGGCTTGCTCCTTAGCCTCCAATTGAGCCAATAATTCCCTGTTTTTTTGAGAGTTAGCCGCTATAGCAGCGGAACTGTTTTTCTCTAAGGCATCATAAGAATTGTTTAAGGCTTCATAATTAGCCTTTAAAGCACTGTAATCGGCTTGTAATTTATCGCGCTGTGCTACAGCTTCTTCATAGGCTGATTTAAGTTGCTTCAATTCGTTTTCTGCTGCATTTTTAGCGCTGTTCAGTAACTCATTTTCATCCGAAAGTTTACGATTCTCTTTCTTTAAATTTTCATATTTTGCCTCTAGGTCTTTGTAAATTTTTGGCGAAACACAGCTTGTCATAAAAGCTATGGTTAAAACGGTAAGTAAGGATTTTTTTATCATTTTTTTGGGTTCAATAATAGTGTTTATTTGTTTTATCGATCAATTTCAACTAAAATCGGACAATGGTCACTATGGACTGCATCCGATAGTATAACGGCTCTTTTTATTTTTTCTTGTAAAGGTTTGGCGACCATTGCATAATCCAGTCGCCACCCTTTGTTATTAGCCCTTGCATTGGCCCGGTAACTCCACCAACTATATTGCTGTTTATTAGGGTTTAAAAAGCGAAATGAATCAATAAAACCGCTATCTATAAAATTCCCTATCCACTCCCGTTCTACCGGTAAAAATCCTGAAACATTTTTTAATCCTTTGGGATTATGAATGTCTATTTCTTCATGGCAAATGTTATAATCACCACAAATAATAAGGTTGGGAATATCTATTTTTAGGGTATTAATATAGTCTTGAAACAGAGCCATATATTCTAGCTTATGGTTTAATCGGGCATCGTTGGTTCCTGAAGGCAAATACAAACTCATGACCGAAACACTTTCAACCCCTGCGGAATGGACGTGAAAATCGGCTCGCAAATTTCTGCCTTCGACATCCATGGATTCAAATCCTGTGCCATACTCAACATGATCTGGTTTTATTTTGCTCAAAATGGCAACTCCACTATACCCTTTTTTTTCAGCACTAAACCAATATTGATAAGAATACCCCGCCTCCGTAAAAAGATCCAGGTCCAATTGTTCCTTTAAGGCCTTTATTTCCTGTAAACAAATGACATCCGGATTGGCTGCCTTTAACCAATCTAAAAACCCTTTATTTAATGCTGCACGAATACCATTGACATTGTATGATATAATTTTCATGAATAATAAAACTTTTAATTTAAACCTTTCGGTTTTTGAGTCAGCAGGCCTTTTGGAAAAACCTTTGTTAATTTCAGCTAAAATAAATAATACGTTACTTTTACACTATTAATGACCATAAGAGTTTTAATAAAAACTATTAACAATAAAAGGTTAAACTGTTTGTTTAAATACGTGATGAAATACACATTTACTTTTATGGCATTCTGCTTTGTGGTCTCAGGATATTCACAAGACGGGAACTCCAATTACAGAACCATAAAGGTTGCGGTGAGTGATACCATTCAAATGGATAGCGTGAGCATAAACCCAAATTGGTTTTTCATTAAAGAAAAGAATGGTTCCCCTATAGATTCTTCATATTACAGCACCAATTTTTCAAAGGCTCTTTTAATATTCAAAAAACCTGTTCCAACCGACACAATCTTTATTAATTATTTAAAATTTCCGGAGTTTCTAACTAAAACATATAAACAATTGGATGATAACCTAATTGTTGAAAGCACGGATAACATTCAAAAACTCTATAAACTTTCCGAAACCAATCGCAATTCAAATTTTATTCCTTTTGATGGCCTGACCACTTCCGGAAGTATTACGAGAGGAGTTACCATAGGCAATAATCAAAATTCGGTATTGAACAGTGAACTCGATTTACAAATTACTGGAAAACTCAATGACAAGGTCTCATTGAGAGCTTCTATTCAAGATGCCAATATTCCATTACAAGAAAGTGGTTATTCACAGCGATTGGACGAATTTGATCAAGTTTTTATTGAATTGTTTAGCGATAAGTGGAATATTCGTGCCGGCGATATTGATTTACAGAACACGACCTCTTATTTTGCTAAATTTTCCAAAAGGGTTCAAGGTTTATTTGTCAATACAAATTTTGGCGAGGACCCCGTAAAGAACAATGTGTTTGCGGCGGGGGCACTGGTAAGAGGCCAATTTACGACCAGTCAATTTACAGGTCAAGAAGGGAATCAAGGTCCTTATAAATTACAGGGATCAAATGGTGAATTGTTTGTCCTTATTGTTTCAGGAAGTGAAACCGTTTATGTAAATGGTGTCCCTGTTAAGCGGGGTGAGGATCAAGATTATATCATAGATTATAATGCCGGTGAACTCTTGTTTAATTCCACATTCCCAATTACTTCCGAAATGCGTATCACTGTTGATTATCAGTTTAGCGAACGTAATTATTCTCGTCTGGTAGCTTATGGTGGTGGTCATTATAAAGACCAAAAGCTTGAATTTGGGGTTTCGGTATATTCTGAGAATGATGCCAAAAATCAACCCCTTCAACAAAATCTATCTGAAACACAAGTACAACTGTTATCTGAAGCCGGTGATGATAGAAGTTTAATGGTTGCTCCTTCTGAAGTTCAGGAAACTTATAGCGACAACAGAATTTTATACAAAAAGGAATTGATAGAAGGTGTTGAAGCCTTTGTGTTTTCGAATAATCCCGAAGATGAATTATATCGTGTAACATTTAGTTTGGTTGGTAATGGCCAGGGTAACTACATTTTAAGCAGTACAAATGCCATTAACAATATTTATGAATTTGTAGGAAGTGGACTTGGCAACTATGCTCCTATTGTTCAATTAATTGCCCCAACAAAACTACAGGTAGCTGTTTTAAATGGTACGTATCAACCCAGTGACAAAACCCATATAAGGTTTGAAGCTTCGGGGAGTAAAAACGATTTGAATCTTTTTTCTACAATCGATGATGGCAATAATGATGGATTTGCCGGAAAATTTAAAGCAGAACAATCCTTAATTAAACAGGATAGTGCTTGGACCGTTAATGCTTTTGTTGATGTCGATTATATTGATGCCAATTACAGGACTATTCAGCGTTTATATAAAGCAGAATTTAACCGTGATTGGAATTTGGACCAACGTACTGGTAATGAAATTGCTGGTAATCTGGGAAATCAAAAACTAATTTATTCGGGTGTTAGAACGCATCACCCGGAAAAGGGATCTCTGGATTATCAATTTGAGCATTTAAATTTTTCAGATGGTTTTAATGGCAACCGACATGTATTTAACGCCAGTTTATTATTGAATAAATTTCAAATTGCTTCAAATCTTAGCCTTTTAAATGCAAATTCAAGTATTCATTCATCTACTTTTTTAAGATCTTACAATCGGATTAGCTATAGTCTAAAAAAAGGCTGGTTAGGCACCAAGTTTGGGCATGAAGATAATGAACAAGAGGAAATTTCAACACAAACTCTTACCCCTTTAAGTCAAAAATACACATCCTATGAGTTTTATACTGGCGTTGGAGATAGTACGAAGGTATATGCAGAAATTGGCTATAAATATCGCATTAACGACAGCATTAGAAACAACCAGTTACAAAGGGTGAACACATCCAATACTGTTTATTTAGATTCAAGACTTGTTCAAAACAAAAATACCAACTTGGCGCTGTACATAAATTATAGAACTTTAAAAGATGAAGAAGACCACAAAAAAGATGAGCAATCTTTGAACTCTCGTTTGCAGTACCACCAAAAGCTATTTAAAAACCTTATTCAATGGAACACCATTTTTGAAACCAATTCCGGGACCTTGCCACAACAAGATTTTACGTATGTTGAGGTTGAACCCGGACAAGGTTCTTACACCTGGATTGACTACAATAATAACGGCATTCAGGAACTCGAAGAATTTGAAATTGCCCAATTTCAAGATCAGGGTAAGTTTATTCGTGTTTTATTGCCAAACCGTGTTTTTATTAAAACCCATCAAAATAGATTTAGTCAAACGTTGACCATAAACCCTTCACATTGGGCAGTTGATGCCAGTCAATCTAAAAAATTTTGGTCGCATTTTTACAACCAAACCAGTTATTTAATAGATCGAAAGATTGAACGAGATGACACTGATTTTAATCTTAATCCTTTTAAAACCAATAGCAACAATCAGTTAGGTTTACAGTTAAATTTTAGAAATGTTCTGTTTTTTAACCGAGGTAAACAACGTTACACCAGCTCTTACACCTTACTTTCAAATAAATCACGAAACATTTTATCCATTGGTTTTATTGAAAACAATTTAAGAAGTCATCAATTTAATTTCACTCATAAAGTACAAGAAAACTGGCTCATTACACTTACCTCAGCTTTTGAAAACAATGAAAGCCAGAGTGAAAACTTTCAAAGTAAGAATTACAATTTTGATGTAACTAAATTTAGTCCAAAATTATCTTACCTTTTTGGGGATAATTCCAGATTAGATGTATTCTATCAATACGCCAATAAAGATAACATCATAGGCAATCAAGAAACCTTGCAACAACAAAAATATGGGATTTCTTTTGCGTTTACGAAAAATGAAAAAGGGGCTGTCAATGGTGAATTCAATTATTTTTCGAATACCTTTACTGGAAATCCAAATTCACCAGTCGCCTATCAAATACTTGAAGGGTTACAGCCGGGCACTAATTTCACATGGACTCTACTGGCACAAAAAAAAATAACCAGCTTTTTGGATCTTAATCTAAGTTATTTTGGCAGAAAAACTAAAACCAGCAGTACCATCCACACCGGTAGTATTCAGTTAAAAGCATATTTCTAAAAAGACATTAAATCCAATTTTTTAAAAATAGCTATAATCTGAGAAACCGCCTTACCATAAAATTCTGGTTGTATTTTTTCAAAATCATCAGTTGGTTCATGATAATCTTCATGATCTTCTACCCCAAAATATAAAAAAGGGATTCCTTTTTCATAAAAGGAGGCGTGGTCCGATGAATACAACCAATTATCCTTTCCATCGTGACCATCGTGACCCATTACAAGATTGAGCTTTGTACAACACGACGGTTCCTTTTTGAAAAACAGTGATTTAAAGTTAATATGCGTATTGGAACCCACAACATACAGCTCTTCCTTATCACTTCGACCAATCATATCCATATTAATATTTAAAACGATATTTTTAACAGGAACAATAGTATTATTCGTAAAATACTTCGACCCTTTAAGCCCTAATTCTTCCCCGTCAAAAGCGGCCAGAATAACTGAATGTCTGGGTTGGTAGGTATTAAAAAATTCAGCAAAACTAAAAAGGGCTGAAACGCCAGATGCATTATCATCAGCGCCATTATATATCAGGCCATTTCTAATCCCTTCATGATCATAATGTGCACTCACAACGATATACTTGTTTGATTTAGAAGTTCCTTTAATAAGTCCCAAGACATTAACCCCTTGATATTCTATTTGATTTTTTGAAAACAGGAAGGATTGTTCATAAGTCTTTCCTAAAGGTTTAATCTTTAAGCCTTTTAAGGTATGCATAATATAGTTTCTTGCCTTAGAAGCCCCTTTTGTTCCAGTACGTCTACCTTCAAATGCATCAGACGATAAATTCTTGACGTGTATTAACATCTCCTCTTTATTAAAGAGTTTGGTATTAAATACAGCTTCTTGGGCGTAACCGGTTGTATTACCCACCAAGGATATAAAGGAAAGAATTAAAACAATTTTTATCATGTTCAGTTGTACAGCCCCAAAGCTAACAAAAAAGACCCATATCTCGCGATACAGGTCTTCTAAGTTCTTTTTTTAATTGAATTTAAACAGAGGCCTTTATTAACTCCCTATTCATTCTTGCAATGTTATCTAAAGAAATCCCTTTAGGACATTCCACCTCACAAGCACCTGTATTAGTGCAGTTTCCAAAACCTTCCAAATCCATTTGCTCTACCATATTCCTCACACGATCTGCTGCTTCAATTTGTCCTTGGGGCAATAAGGCATATTGGCTAACTTTGGCACCAACAAATAACATCGCACTTGAATTTTTACAAGTTGCTACACAAGCACCACAACCAATACAAGTAGCTGCATCCATAGCCTCATCTGCGGCATACTTTGAAATAGGAATGGCATTGGCATCTTGTGTATTCCCTGAAGTATTCACAGATATATAGCCTCCTGCTTGTTGAATACGTTCAAAAGCACTTCGGTCTACAACCAAATCCTTAATTACGGGAAAGGCTGCTGCCCGAAATGGTTCAATAGTAATGGTATCGCCATCTTTAAAGGTGCGCATGTGTAATTGGCAAGTGGTTATGGCCCTATCAGGTCCATGGGCTTGCCCGTTAATGTACATGGAACACATCCCACAAATTCCCTCACGACAATCATGGTCGAATACTACGGGTTCTTCACCTACATCAATAAGCTGTTCGTTTAACACATCCATCATTTCCAAAAAAGACATATGCTCTGATATATCCGTAACATTATAATCAACCATTTGCCCCTTAGAAGAAGCGTCCTTTTGTCTCCAAATTTTAAGTGTCAAATTCATAGTCTTTCTTATTTATATGAACGTTGTTTTAATTCTATGTCCTTAAACTCTAATTGTTCTTTATGTAAGACGGCATCTGCTGGTTCTCCTTTGTATTCCCAGGCTGCAACAAATGCAAAATCTTTGTCATTCCGTTTTGCTTCCCCTTGCTGTTCTCCACTATCTTCAACGGATTCTTCTCTAAAGTGTCCGCCACAAGATTCTTCGCGCATTAAGGCATCTTTAGCAAATAATTCTCCTAATTCTAAAAAATCTGCAACTCGACCAGCCTTTTCTAATTCTGGATTCATTTCATCAGCATTTCCCGGTACTTTTACATCTTTCCAAAATTCTTCTCGAATTTGCTTAATTTCGGCCATGGCCTCTTTTAAGCCTTTTTCGTTTCTCGACATACCTACTTTATCCCACATGACTTTTCCTAAGCGCTTGTGGAAGTAATCAACCGATTTTGACCCTTTGTTATTGACAAAGTAATCAATTCTGGTTTTAACTGTTTTTTCTGCTTCTTCAAACTCAGGGGAATTTGTTGGGATTTTCCCGGTTCGAATATCTTGAGCCAAGTAATCTCCAATGGTATAAGGTAATACAAAATACCCATCGGCCAGTCCTTGCATTAATGCAGATGCTCCTAAACGATTGGCTCCATGATCGGAGAAATTGGCTTCTCCAATACAATAACACCCTGGAATAGTGGTCATCAAATTATAATCTACCCAAACACCGCCCATAGTATAATGTGTAGCCGGATAAATCATCATCGGAGTTTTGTAAGGATTCTCGTCTACAATCTTCTCATACATTTGAAATAAGTTACCATACTTCGCTTCAATTATTTTTTCACCAAGCGCTGTAATCTTTTCCTTAGAAGGATTGGAGATATTATGGATTTTCACCTGCTCTTTTCCATAGCGCTCAATGGCAGAGGCAAAATCCAGATACACTGCTTCACCGGTAGCGTTCACACCATAACCAGCATCACAGCGTTCTTTAGCTGCTCGTGAAGCTACATCACGAGGCACCAAATTTCCAAATGCGGGATATCGTCTTTCTAAATAATAATCCCGCTCGTCCTCAGAAAGCTCGGTTGGTTTTTTACGCCCTTCTCGAATAGCTTTTACATCGTCTAAATGTTTTGGCACCCAAATGCGGCCATCATTTCTGAGCGACTCCGACATTAAGGTTAATTTAGACTGATAATCTCCGGAACGTGGAATACAGGTTGGGTGTATTTGAGTATAACAGGGATTCGCAAAATAAGCTCCTTTTTTATGGATTTTCCATGCGGCAGTCACATTACTCCCCATGGCGTTGGTTGATAAGAAATAAACATTTCCATACCCGCCAGATGCAATTACAACCGCATGTGCTGAATGACGTTCAATTTCTCCGGTTACCAAATTCCTAGCAATAATACCCCGTGCTTTCCCGTCGACAATAACGACATCTAACATTTCGTGACGATTGTACATTTCAATCTTACCACGCGCTATTTGTCGGTTCATTGCAGAATATGCCCCCAACAATAGTTGCTGTCCTGTTTGTCCTTTGGCATAGAATGTTCTAGAAACTAAAACCCCTCCAAATGAGCGATTATCTAAAAGTCCTCCATAATCACGTGCAAACGGCACCCCTTGAGCCACGCATTGGTCTATAATATTGGATGACACTTCAGCCAATCGGTACACATTGGCTTCACGAGACCGGTAATCACCTCCTTTTACCGTGTCATAAAACAATCGGTACGTTGAATCGCCATCACCCTGATAGTTTTTTGCAGCGTTAATTCCGCCCTGGGCGGCTATTGAGTGTGCCCGACGCGGGGAGTCTTGATAAGCAAATGCCTTAACATTATATCCCAATTCTGCCAAAGTTGCCGATGCTGAACCACCTGCCAGACCCGTTCCAACAACAATAATATCTATATGACGCTTGTTTGCAGGGTTTACAAGGTTAATTTTATTTTTATAGTTTGTCCATTTATCTTGAATTGGACCTTCTGGTACTTTCGAATCTAATGCCATATCGCTATTGATTAATGGTGATTAAAATGATGATAAAGCGCAATAATTATAAAACCTAACGGTATAATAATCGAATAAGCCTTACCTAATTTCTGAAGTGCTCTTTTACGACCTGCAGTAGACCCAATGGACTGAAAAGCAGAAGTAAACCCATGAGCTAAATGAAGCCCCAACAAAACAAAGGCTACCGAATAAAATACTACCCTCCAAATGGGGACAAATTTTTCCGTCAATTCATGATAATAACGGCCTGGATCTGTCGGCGCTATGTTAATGTATTTTACATTGATTTCATGGACCCAAAAATCGGCAAAATGTAAAACTAAAAAAGCAAGGATAACAAGACCACTATAAATCATGTTTCTACTCATCCAAGTAGAATTTGCAGCACCATTGTTTTTATAATATGGGACCCCTTGTGCTTTTTTGTTTTTTAATTCCAATACAAATCCCATAATGAAATGATATATAATTGCAAAAATTAACACCGGCTGCATCACAAATTGTATGAGCCAATTTGTCCCCATAAAATGGGAAACTTCATTAAAAAGTTCAGCACTAAAAACCGACAAAATATTAATCGCAAAATGCTGTAACAGGAATATCATAAGAAAGAATGCTGAAAGCGCCATCGCTACTTTTCTCCCAATTGAAGATTTAAAAAATCGGCTCATTATTTTAAAGTTAGTTTTTTAAAGTTGCACAAAGGTAGTTATGGGCACATTTATAGGCAAATAACATATATCATGTTTTTACTATTTAGAATGATTCTTAAATAATTCCTTAATATTTACCTGGAATATTGTTTTAATAATGACAGTTTACTTAATTTTATGGACTTAAATGATTTTCCTATGAAATACCATCCCATAACTAACACCCTTTTCATAAAAAACCGAAAAAACTTTACGGCAAAAATGAAACCAAATAGTTTAGCGGTTTTTAATTCAAATGACATTTATCCCATAAGTGCGGATAGCACCCTACCCTTTGAACAACATCGCGATATTTTTTATTTGAGCGGTGTAGATCAAGAGGAAAGCGTTTTGGTTTTATTTCCAGACTGCCCCAAGGAAAAGCATCGCGAATTATTATTTTTAAAGGAAACCAATGAGCATATTGCTATTTGGGAGGGTGAAAAATTAACTAAAGAAAAAGCCTTTGAGGTAAGTGGAATAAAAACGGTATACTGGCTAAAAGATATGGAAAAAATCATGTTCGAACTTATGACTCAATGTGATACCGTTTACATCAATACCAATGAACACTATCGCGCTTCGGTAGATACAGAAACTCGTGAGGCCCGATTTACCAAATGGTTAAAGGAAAAATATCCGGCCCATGCCGTAGCTAAAAGTGCTCCCATACTACAACGTTTACGATCCGTTAAGGACGCTTTAGAAATAGATCTGATACAAAAGGCCTGTCATATTACCGAAAAAGGATTTAGGCGAATTTTAAATTTTGTAAAACCCGATGTTTGGGAATTTGAAATTGAGGCAGAATTCATACATGAATTTTTAAGAAATCGTTCAAAGGGTTTTGCCTATACCCCAATTGTTGCTTCTGGATATAATGCCAATGTTCTGCATTACATTGAAAACAATAAACAATGCAAATCGGGTGATTTAATTTTGTTGGATGTTGGTGCGGAATATGCCAACTATTCCAGCGATATGACACGGACCATTCCCGTCTCTGGGCGCTTTACTGATAGACAAAAAGCAGTATACAATGCCGTCAACACTGTAAAAAAAGAAGCCACCAAAATGCTGGTTCCGGGCACGGATTGGGCCGAATACCACAATGAGGTAGGGAAATTAATGACAAGCGAATTGCTTAACTTGAAGCTATTGGACAAAGCGGATGTACAAAATGAAAATCCCGATTGGCCGGCGTACAAAAAATACTTCATGCATGGCACAAGTCATCACATCGGGTTGGACACGCATGACTATGGCATTTTAACCGAACCGATGCAAGCTCAAATGGTATTCACTGTAGAACCTGGTATTTACATCCCAGATGAAGGGTTTGGCATACGCCTGGAAGACGATGTGGTAATTCAAGAGCAGGGTGAACCCTTTAATTTAATGGGAAATATTCCCATTGAAGCAGATGAGATTGAAGCCATCATGAATTCATAAAGAATGATAAATAAAAGTAAAGGGGGCGATCTTACGATCGCCCCCTTTTATCGGAACAAAACTAAGTTTCGGTAATTTAAAGAGTGACTAATTCAAATAAATAATCGTTTAGTTTGTTCAGCGTAGTAATTTTATCTTTTGAATGAATTAAAAGGGATATGTTGTTTCGGCTGCCTCCATAGGAAATCATTCTAATTTTCACATCCTTCAAAATCTGAAATAGTTTAAACGTGCTTTCATGATTTACAATAGAATGCCCTACCAGACACACAATGGTCTGATCGGTATCCACTTCAATAGACGCGAACTGTTCCAATTCTGCAACGATACTATCCAAATTTCTATCATCATCAATGGTTAGTGAAACCGCTACTTCAGATGTTGTAATCATATCTATCGAAGTTTCGTGTGTTTCAAAAACTTCAAAGACCTTTTTCAAAAATCCATGAGCCTGCAGCATACGCCCCGACTTGATCTTAATGGCGGTAATTTGGTCTTTAGCAGCTATGGCTTTAATGCCATTTTCAGAAGTGTCTCCTGAAATTAAAGTCCCAAAGGCATCAGGGTCCATAGTATTTTTTAGACGCACTGGAATACCATCTTGACGCACCGGTAAGACCGTCTGTGGATGAAGTATTTTTGCACCGAAATAAGCCAGCTCGGCAGCTTCATCAAATGACAGGTTTGAAATAGGATATGTATTATCAACATATCTGGGATCGTTGTTATGCATCCCGTCAATATCTGTCCAAATCTGGACCTCCTCGGCCCGAATTACAGCTCCGATAATAGTTGCAGTATAATCGCTGCCACCACGCTGTAAATTTGAAACTTTGTCGGCTTCATCTAAACAAATAAACCCCTGTGTAATGTAAATATCTACATCGGAAATGGCTTCCCATGTCAATTTAAATCGATCTTTAATGTAATTTAAATCAGGTTCTTTAGACGTATTAATCTTCATGAAATCTAAAGCCGGAAGCAAAGCAGAACGAATCCCTTCCTGTTTTAAATAGGCATTGAACATATAAGTTGAAAGCAACTCTCCCTGGGCTAATATTTCATTTTCTAAGGTTATTGAAAATTCAGTGTACGTTGATTCCAATAAAAAATTAAAAATTTCTGTAACGTAATGCTTGACATCACTATTTAATGCCTCATCTAAAAGAAGCCCATCAATTGTAGCAAAATAAGATTCGTGTAATGAATTTATTTTTTCTATGGCCTCGTCCGGAGTATTATGTCGTATCGCGTTCGCTATGGAAACCAAAGTGTTTGTGGTGCCGGACATCGCAGACAACACGACAATCTTTTTGGATCCATCTGCTATAATATGCTTTACATGTTGCATATTTTCAACAGAACCAACTGATGTGCCTCCAAACTTTAATACTTTCATTATATCATACGGTTTTGATGATACCACCCTTTTTGAACAGCTAAAATTTTGGCCTGAGGGTCTACATTTCTATCATATTTTGTTGCAAAAATATAAGCCAGATTCACATATCAACTATTTATTAAAAAAAAGATTTATATTTACACAAAATGTTAAATAATTAACAGTTATTTTTTAAAATCATGAAAACCGTTTCTAACTGTGTTGAAGATATCCTCATTTCCCAACCCTATCTTGAAGAGGCTTTGTCCAGAAACATTATTAATTTTAGTGCCTTGGCCATTGAGCTCACTGAACCCATCAGTGAAATGCTAAAAAAAGAGGTGAAACCAGGTGCAATTATGATGGCACTTCGACGGTATAACCCACCACCATCGTTATCAAATTCAGTTAAAATGAAACGGGTCATCCAGAACTTGGGTGATATAACAGTTCGATCAAATCTAACAGATTTTACGGTAAAAAATTCAGATACCTTAATTGAAAACCATGCAAAAGTATTAGATCGCATTAATCAGGAATCCAAACTTTTCTACACGTTTACCCGTGGTATTCATGAAAGCAATATTATTATTTCCAGCAGTTTAAAGGATTTTGTCATAGAACATTTTAAAAGAGAATCCTTTTTGGCTGTTCAAGATGGCCTGACAGCCATAAGTATAAATTTACCTGAAGACAACTCGAAAATTGCAGGTTTGTATTATCACTTTTTTAAGCGATTGGCATGGGAAGGTGTCGTGCTTTATGAAGTGCTATCAACCACGAACGAATTTACTATTTTAGTTGAAGACGATTTTGTTGACAAAGCCTTTACAGCCATTAAAAAAGTGAAATCGTGATTATAAAATATAAAAACACGTCTATTTTCTGTACTGATTCCGGTCAAGGACCTCCCCTTATATTACTCCACGGATTTTTAGAAAATGCTGCCATATGGTCGCCCTTCATCACTGAACTATCAAAAAATTACAGGGTTATCTGCATCGACTTACTTGGCCATGGACAATCAGGATGCATTGGTTACATCCATACTATGGAAATGATGGCTGAAGCTGTTAGAGCCGTAATAGAATTCCTTAATTTAAAAAAATGCTCTTTTGTAGGCCATTCTATGGGAGGATATGTTTCCTTAGCTTTTTTAGAATATTTTCCTGATCAGGTTAAAAGTCTACTTTTAGTTAATTCAACTTCATTAGAAGATAACGACGAAAGAATACAAAATAGAAATAGGGCCATAGCAGCCGTTAAGAAGGACCACAAGACATTTATACGAATCGCCATTTCCAATTTATTTAATCCTGAACATAAAACAACATTTACAAGAGCAATTGAAAACATAACACAAGAAGCATTAAAAACTCCTGTTCAGGGAATTGTAGCAGCACTGGAAGGCATGAAGTTACGAAAAAACAGGACTCAAGTAATAAGGCAATTTGAAGGTAAAAAGGTGATCTTTATTAGTAAAAAAGACCCTGTACTAAATTACGATTCACTCCTAAATGAAGCCAAAATTGCACAGCTTAAAATTGTTGAATTTCCTGATGGACACATGAGTTTTATTGAAAATGAAGCCTTATTCTTTCAAAATTTAATGCATTTCATCGAATATTAAGTATATTTTAACGAATTTTTCAATTTTTTTTTCTATGTTTATACTCCCTTAAAATTAAAATCATGGAAAGAACTACAGCGAAACCCACTTTTTTTTCGAAAATGTATTGTAATCTTTTTGGACATGATTATCACGTAACCAAAAAAGTTACGCGTCACGTAAAAGAGTACAAATGCTGTCATTGTAAAAAGGAATTAACAACAAACAGCAACGGGAAACTCACAGAACTCACTTCTACTTTTAAAGACATTAATAATGTTCTGGAGTTTATGTACCATAAGAAACTTAGCAGAGTTCAGCAAAAAATGTACAACACGAGCGCAGCATAGACCACTTTGAAGGTTTCACATTTTTTTTTACCTTTAGCTCCCTTTCTTTGTAAGAGTTAATAGCAAAAAATATGAGAAACATTTATTGCTCCTTCTTTGGGCACGAATTCAAAATAACAAAACATGTTACACATTATGTTAAAGAATTTAAATGTACACAGTGTAACAAGCAATTTACTACAGATCAATCTGGAAATATAACGGCTCTTACCCCGAAACACAGAGAAATCAATGCCGTGTTAGAAAAAATACATCATAAGAAACAAAAAAAGAAAAACTTACAACTCATCCCTTAACTGCTAAAATTTTTCCATCCTTGAGCTTTCAAAGCAATTTTTGTTTCGGCTCTGGTAATTAAATATATCCCATTTTCTTTTTTCGTTATATGTCCAATAACCGTAAAATTCGGATTAGCTTTTAATTTTGGATAATCCTTTTGAGAAATGGTAAACAAAAGTTCATAATCTTCTCCTCCATTTAAAGCCACCGTAGTACTGTCAATATTAAATTCTTCACAAACAGAAATTACCTGTGGATCTAACGGTATTTTAGACTCGTAAAGATCACATCCAACTTGGCCCTGTTTGCACAAATGTAATATTTCAGATGAGAGCCCATCACTTATATCAATCATTGCTGTAGGTTTTACATTCAAATCTTCTAATAATTGAATAATATCCTTTCTTGCTTCAGGTTTTAATTGTCTTTCAATAATATAATTATAGCGGTCTAAATCAGGTTGGTTATTAGGGTTAACCTTAAATACTTCTTTTTCACGTTCCAAAACTTGCAATCCCATATAGGCCCCACCCAGATCTCCAGTAACGACCAGCAAATCGTTGGGTTGCGCCCCGGATCTGTAGACGGCCTTACCTTCCGATAACACCCCTATGGCTGTGACAGATATCAACAATCCTGAAGTTGAGGACGTCGTATCTCCTCCTACTATGTCTATATTGTATATTCTTGCCGCAGTTTCAATGCCCGCATAAAGCTCTTCTAATGCTTCCACAGGAAATCTATTGGATACCGCAATAGAGACGGTCACTTGTGTTGCCTTGGCATTCATGGCATACAAATCCGATAAATTGACCATTACGGCTTTATAACCCAAATGCTTTAAGGGCATGTAGCTTAAATCAAAATGAACGCCTTCAACTAATAAATCCGTAGAAACAGCAATGCTTTTATTGTCATGATACAGAATGGCGGCATCATCTCCAATGCCTTTTATAGTCGACTCCTGTTTAATTTGAAAATTTTGGGTAAGATGGTCGATAAGTCCAAATTCCCCTAAATCACTTAATGGTGTTCTCTGTTGATTTTTATCTTCGATCATGATGCAAAAATAAGAAGCTATTGTATTAAATGACCTTTTTAAGGGTAATAATTGTTTATAAGAAATACATTTTCAACTAAAACAAAATTAATTTTTTAACGTTAAATTCGATGTACTACGGGGCTTATAAAAAATTATCAATTACATTTGAAATAAAATACTGCTTATGAAGTCTGCCAAAAATAAAATCACAACCATTGGTTTTGCTGTACTTATGGTTGTATTTGCTTGTTTTCAATCTTGTAATGATGAACCTGTTGAACCGGTAATCGACACACAAGAACCTTTATTCCCTTGTAAAAATGGATTTGCTGATATATACCCCTGTAATGGATACGATTTAATAGCCCATATCCCTTTGACCACGTTCAATGCCGTAAGTGGAAATGACTCATGGGGGTGGACAGATGTTACTAATGGCAAAGAATATGCCTTAATGGGACTGGATAACGGTACGGCCTTCGTAGATATTACCAATCCCGACAACCCTATTTATCTCGGAAAATTGCCTACGAATTCCTCAAGTACGACCTGGCGCGATATTAAAGTTCATGACAACCATGCTTTTATTGTTGCCGATAATGCCGGCGCACACGGCATGCAAGTTTTCAATTTAACACGTTTGCGTAATATTGTAAATCCTCCTGAGATATTTTCTGCCGATGCAACCTATAACGACGTTGGAAGCTGCCATAACATAGTTATAAATGAAAATGAAAATATAGCCTATTTGGTAGGCTGTGAATCCTATAATGGTGGTATTGTTTTTATTGACATTTCCAATCCACTAAATCCTGTTGGAATTGGTGGTTATGGCGATTTAGGTTATACTCATGACGCCCAGGTGGTGACTTATACTGGACCAGATTCAGATTATAGTGGAAAGAATTTGTTAATTGGAAGTAACGGTAATTATCTGGGGACTAACACGGTAGTGATTTTAGATGTTAGTGATAAATCCAACCCCCAACTCATTTCCCAAGTAAGTTATCCAAACCCCGGTTATGCTCACCAGGGCTGGTTTACCGAAGATATGTCTCATTTTATTTTTGGCGATGAACTGGACGAGCAGTTTTTCGGAAACAATACGGCAACTTTTATATTTGATTTTAGTGATTTAGATGCGCCTGTGTTATCATCAACCTATTATGGCCCAACATTGGCCATAGACCATAACGGATATGTGAACGGCAATACCTTCTATCTATCAAATTACAACGCTGGATTACGGGTGCTGGATATAAGTAACATTGGAGCAACAACAAATGCCATGGCTGAAATTGGATTTTTCGATACCTATCCGGAAAACAATAATGCAGGTTATGATGGCGCGTGGAGCGTATATCCCTTTTTTGAAAGCGGAAACATTGTTATAAGTGACATTGACCGTGGGTTATTTGTGGTTAAAAAAAGTGATTTATAAACCTTAATATGCCCTTTATTATACCCAAATATTATCTCCTAATATTATCGCCATTCATAGTTTTCAACTGTTCTTCGAAAGAACCGGATAACCCTTCAGACCAGGAAAAAATAGCTTTTGTAAAAACGCTTGGCGGTACAAATAATGATAGTGGCCGATCCATAATAAAAACTGCAGATGGCGGATATGCCATCGCGGGCTATACCCAAAGTGTAGATGGAAATGTTACCGATAAATCAAACACCAGTTTCGATTATTGGTTGTTGAAATTTGATGCTAATGATATCATACAATGGCAAAAGACTTATGGAGGCACAGATGAAGATAGAGCAAACGATATGGTCCAAGCTACAGATGGTGGATTTGCCATTTTAGGATTTAGTAAAAGTTCTGACGGTGATGTAACGGCCAATGAGGGCTTAACCGATTTTTGGTTAACTAAATTGAATCCAAATGGCGAAATAACTTGGCAAAAGCAATTTGGGTTTTCTGGGGCAGACAATGGTATTTCTTTTATTCCCACTAATGATGGAGGATATTTACTCACTGGAATTCTTGATGTTACGGCTTCAAATGGGCTTGGCAACAGTAAAACAGTTGCTGCAAAGCGGCATGCTGGTGGAGATTATTGGGCCATTAAATTGGATGCTTCTGGAGTCCGACAATGGAGTAGATATTACGGCGGCACCTTTACCGACACTCCAAATGGAGTGGTTCAAACTCAAGACAACGGTTACATTATGGTTGGCTTTTCAGATAGTACCGATGTGGACATTTCCAATAATCTTGGCACCTATGACTTTTGGGTCATTAAAATTTCGGAAACCGGAGCGCTAATTTGGGAAAAATCCTTCGGGGGTAGTGAAATTGATGAAGCTTGGGCCATAACGGACTCTGGTGATGGTAATTATCTCATTGTGGGTAATACTAGAAGCGACGACAAAAATGTTTCTCAAAATAATGGTGCTGCAGATTTATGGCTTATAAAAATAAATGATAATGGCAATTTACTTTGGGAAAAAAGCCTTGGAGGAAGCAATTTTGATGTGGGCAGATCCATTTCTAAAACCCATGATAATGGCTTTATAATATCAGGAAATTCACGAAGTGAAAATGGAAACGTATCGGAAAATAAAGGTCAGAATGATGTCTGGGTGATTAAAATAGATGACGAGTCCAACATACTTTGGCAAAAAACTATTGGAGGCTCCAATATTGATCTCGCCTTTGATGCTGTCGAATTAGAGGACAAGAGTATTATGGTCGTGGGAGAGTCTAATAGTGCCGATCAAGATATTAAAGAAAATAAAGGATTTACCGATTTACTAATTATTAAAGCCATTGAATAGAAAAGTCTGCATACTACTTGTTCTTCTATCTCTTTTATCTTGCCATACCGATAGCGATGATAAAATATCTAATGTTACCATTTCTTTCCATTTCTCACATCTTTGGGATGGCACACCGGTAACAAACGAAGATTTTAATGATATCAAGTTTACTATTGAAAATGGAGAACGACTGAGTATAGAGCGACTGCGCTATTTAATTTCGGACCTTACATTTACGAATCCAAATGGAGATGTTTGGGTTATTGATGCTTATAATTTGGTAGATGTTACCAATGCTGAAAACTTGACGTTTTCACCTGAAAGTTCCATTCCTGGTGGCGTGTATTCGAATGTATCTTTTACATTCGGTCTTAAAAACGAAAAAAATATGGACGGGGTCTATCCGGATCTTAACTCGACCTCCTGGAATGTTCCCCAAATTTTAGGTGGAGGTTATCACTATATGCAATTTGACGGAAAATTTTTAACCAACACCAACGTCGAGCAGGGATATAATTATCATGCCATTAGAGCAGTAGATAATTCGGGAGACCAAATAACATATCCACAGGACACCTTCATCATTGTTAATTTAGGCCCGGTTACCCTAATCAATAATGCCATGTTCCAAATAGAAATGAATATCGCTGAGTGGTTTAAAAACCCTAATACCTGGGATTTAAGCAGCTTGAACCAAATGTTAATGCCAAATCCCACTGCCCAAATAATGATGTATGAAAATGGACAAAATGTCTTTAGCTTAAAATCTGTGGAATCATCCCCATAAAGTGGTTAAAAATTGAAATGAGATATAGAAGGCTTCAACAAAAAATAACTTAGTATAAAATCTTGCAACACTGGTTAGCACATATTAGTTTGTTTCTGACACTGATTGGACTCTCCTGTTCCAATGAAGGTGTAGATGCCTATAGCCCTACACCAAGTTCTTTAAAGATCCCTCCTTTATTTCAAGAAAAAATATTAAACCCGATACTACCTAGTGATAATCCGCAAACCGTTGAAGGCATCACCCTGGGTAAAAAGCTCTTTTTTGATCCCCTATTATCAGGTGACAACACACAAGCTTGTGCCGATTGTCACATGGCCAAAAACGCCTTTACCGATACTCGAAGATTCAGTGAGGGCATAGATGGTTCCATGGGAACAAGAAATTCAATGCCTTTATTTAATTTGGCCTGGAATTACGATGAAAAATTCTTTTGGGACGGTCGCGTTTTTAGTTTGGAACATCAGGCCTTTCAGCCTGTAACTGATCCCGGAGAAATGAAAAGCACATGGGTACAAGTTGTTCAGAAACTGGAACAGCATCCGGAGTATCCCGTTTTATTCCGGCGTGCATTTGGCCAATCAAGCATAGATTCCATTTTAGTTACCCGAGCTATTGCTCAATTTGAGCGCACATTGATCTCCTCCAATTCCAAATTTGATAAATTCCTTATGGGGAAATCCACCCTAACTGTAGAAGAACAAAACGGGTTTGATGTGTTTATGGATGAAAACAGGGGCGATTGCTTTCATTGTCATGGTAGCGATAACAATCCCCTTTGGACGGATAATTTATTTCATAATAATGGTTTAGATGAGACATTTACAGATTTAGGTTTAGGCAAATTTACAGGTGATCCTGCCGATAATGGAAAATTTAAAACCCCATCGCTTCGCAATCTGGCATTCACGGCGCCGTATATGCATGATGGGAGATTTACAACATTGGAAGATGTTATTAACCACTACAGCGAGGGTCTAAAACATTCTCCAACCATAGACCCGTTAATGAAAAAAGTAGCACAAGGCGGTGTGCAATTATCAGCCCAAGATAAAGCCGATTTAAAAGCCTTTCTCTTATCGCTATCGGATTTTGAATTCGTCATTAATCCTGACTTCAATACCCAATAACAAAAAACTATCAACCCATATACCAATATAATGTTAGGTTATATGGTTTTGCAGGACTTATATTGTATATTTGCACTCTATTTAGAAGAAATCTAATTAAGGATATGATTAAAGTTTCAGAAACAGCTAAAAAAAAGGTCATTGAACTTATGACTGAGGATGGCTATAACCCATCAACAGATTATATTCGTGTTGGCGTAAAAAGCGGGGGTTGTTCTGGACTATCTTACGATTTAAAGTTCGATAGGGAACAACAGGATGGTGACAAATTATTCGAAGATAACGGGGTTAAGATAATTGTAGATAAAAAAAGCTTTTTGTACCTTATAGGGACAACCTTAGAATATTCTGGAGGATTAAACGGTTCCGGTTTCGTATTCAATAACCCCAATGCCAATCGTACTTGTGGATGTGGGGAATCTTTTTCACTATAGCACGATTTGTCCTTCCCTATCAATTAATTTTAAAACCCAGCTCAACAGATGAGTAAATATACCGAAGACGATTTAAGAGAAGAACTGAAAACCAAGGAATATGAATACGGTTTTTACACCGATATTGAATCAGATACGTTCCCCAATGGTTTAAATGAAGCTGTCGTTAAGGCTATTTCAATAAAGAAAGAAGAACCCGAATGGATGACCGAATGGCGTTTGGAATCTTTTAGAATTTGGCAGCAAATGACCGAACCGGAATGGGCTAACGTTAAATATAAAAAACCTGATTTTCAGGCCATTTCCTACTATTCCGCTCCAAATAAAAAGCCAAAATATAACAGTTTAGATGAAGTAGACCCGGAATTGTTAGAAACTTTCAACAAATTGGGAATTTCCTTGGACGAACAAAAACAATTAGCCGGTGTTGCCATGGATGTGGTTGTCGATTCGGTTTCGGTAGCAACGACCTTCAAAAAAACCTTAGCCGAGCAAGGTATTATTTTTATGAGTATTTCAGAGGCCATCAAGGAGCATCCTGAACTTGTAAAAAAATATATTGGTACCGTTGTCCCTCAAAAGGATAATTTTTATGCGGCCTTAAACAGTGCCGTGTTTAGTGATGGCAGTTTTTGTTACATCCCCAAGGGTGTAAAATGCCCTATGGAGCTGTCCACTTATTTTAGAATTAATCAAGCCGGCACAGGACAGTTTGAACGAACATTGGTCATTGCAGACGAAGGCAGCTACGTCAGTTATCTTGAAGGCTGTACGGCACCAAGTAGGGATGAAAATCAATTGCACGCTGCAGTAGTGGAGCTTATTGCTTTAGAAGATGCCGAAATTAAATACAGTACGGTTCAAAACTGGTTTCCAGGAGATGCTAAAGGAAAAGGTGGGGTTTTCAACTTTGTAACCAAAAGAGGACTTTGTGAAAAGAATGCCAAAATCTCATGGACACAGGTTGAAACAGGATCGGCCATAACATGGAAATATCCAAGCTGTGTGTTAAAAGGTGATAATTCCGTAGGTGAGTTTTACTCTATCGCAGTAACCAATAATTACCAACAGGCTGATACCGGCACTAAAATGATTCATTTGGGGAAAAATACAAAATCCACTATTATATCCAAGGGAATTTCGGCAGGGAAGTCTCAAAATAGTTACCGTGGATTAGTACAAATAAACTCTCGAGCCGATAATGCACGAAATTTTTCGCAATGCGATAGCTTATTAATGGGGAATGAATGTGGGGCACATACGTTTCCTTATATTGAAGCCAAAAATAAATCGGCTAAAATTGAGCATGAGGCCACTACCAGTAAAATTGGTGAAGATCAAATTTTTTATTGTAACCAGCGTGGTATAGATACCGAAAAAGCAATCGCTCTCATTGTTAACGGTTTTAGTAAAGAGGTGTTGAACAAACTCCCCATGGAATTTGCTGTTGAAGCCCAAAAATTATTGGAAATAAGTTTAGAAGGATCTGTAGGGTAATAAGTAAATATTTAAGATCCATCAGGTATTATATTGACACAATAACATGATAAAAAGAGCATTATTTATAATTGTAGCTATGGCCATATTGTTAAGCTGCAAAAATGAAACCAAATCAACCCAGGAGGAACTTACAAATACTGCTGATGGTCCGGAGCGCACTGCAAAACAAAGCGATGGTTTAACCCTATTAAAGGGCGAATTTGTCTACTTTGATGGTGCAGCTGTATTGCAAACCCATGCGGACATCTATGGCGTTTTTATAACAGATAAAATGCGGGAATTGGACAAATTGGTACAGCCTTATAAAACCGTGCCAACCGATATGGTTCCGGTAGAAATTAGAGGAAAAATTACGGACAAAAAAGATAATGTAATTCTTTGGGAACACAAAGTAGAGATCGTGGAAATACTCCATATTTATGAGCCCAAAAAAGAAAATAATGATGTCGTGAACTTAAGCAATTAAAAATTAAAGATTTTAATATAATGATATGCTAAAAATTGAAAATTTACACGCAAGTGTTGAAGATAAGAACATATTACAAGGTATTAACCTTGAAGTGAATGCAGGTGAAGTACATGCTATTATGGGTCCCAATGGATCTGGAAAAAGCACTTTGGCATCGGTCATAGCAGGTAAGGAAGACTATGAAGTAACCAAAGGTAGTATTCAATTTAATGGTGAAGATATCGAGGAATTAGATGCCGAAGAGCGCGCCCATAAAGGCGTGTTCATGTCCTTTCAATATCCCGTTGAAATTCCAGGAGTGTCGGTTACCAACTTTATTAAAACAGCCATAAACGAATCGCGTAAAGCACAGGGTTTGGAGGAGATGTCTGCAAAAGATATGCTAAAACTTATCCGTGAAAAGGCTGATTTGTTAGAAATTGACAGAAAATTTTTATCCCGTTCACTTAATGAAGGGTTTTCAGGCGGTGAGAAAAAGCGAAATGAAATTTTCCAGATGGCTATGCTTGACCCTAAATTAGCCATTCTTGATGAGACCGATTCTGGTTTGGATATCGATGCATTGCGAATTGTGGCCAATGGCGTCAATAAATTAAGGAGTAAAGACAAAGCCATTATTGTAATTACGCACTATCAAAGGCTTCTAGATTACATTATACCTGATTTTGTTCATGTCTTGCACAATGGTAAGATCGTAAAATCTGGCACTAAAGAATTAGCTCATGAACTCGAAGAAAAAGGTTACGATTGGGTGAAGGAAGGCGCAAGTGTGTAAGGAATTTTGGTATTCCTGCTAAGGCAGGAATACCTATTAATAGCATTTAATTACAATTTAAAAAATTCCTGCCTTAGCAGAAACTAAAGTAATATGGATTTAAAAGAAAAACTATTATCATCCTTCATGATTTTTGAGGACAAAGTAGATGCAGATACCTATGTCCACAATGTGAGAAATGATGCTATAAAAACATTTGAAGAAAAAGGATTCCCTACAAAAAAGGAGGAAGCTTGGAAATATACCAGTTTAAATAAAATTTTAAAAGAAGATTATAGCGTATTTCCAAAACAGGAAAATGCTTTGGAGTATAGGGATGTGAAAAAATATTTTATTCATGACATAGACACCTATAAAATTGTGTTTATTGATGGTAAATATTCATCGCATTTGTCACAAACGACACATGAGGGTATGGATGTTTGTTTAATGTCCGCTGCTTTTTCTAAACCTAAATACCGATTGGTCATTGAGAACTATTTTAATAAAGCGGCAGGTAAAGACGGTTTATCCTCGTTAAACACGGCATTTTCGAGTGAAGGCGCATACATTTTTATCCCAAAAAACAAGTTGGTAGAAAAACCTATTCAAATTATTCACCTGTCAACTGGAAACGAATCTGCTTTAATGCTCCAACCAAGAAATTTAATTGTAATTGGAGAAAATTCATATGTGCAAATTATAGAACGCCATCAAAGTTTAACCGATAACCCTGTTTTAACCAACAGTGTCACTGAGATTTTTACCAAAAAACGTGCTATTGTAGACTACTATAAAATTCAGAATGATAATTTAAATGCCTCATTGATAGACAATACATTTATCAAGCAACAACAAGAGAGCATTGCCTCAATGCATACGTTTTCATTTGGCGGTAATTTAACGCGTAACAACCTTAATTTCTATCAGGAAGGTGAACGTATTGATTCTACTTTAAAGGGTGTTACCATTATTGGTGACAAGCAGCATGTAGATCACAATACACTAGTGCATCACCTAGAACCGAACTGCGAGAGTCATCAGGATTATAAAGGTATTTTTTCTGACAGCTCCACGGGGGTGTTCAATGGTAAAGTGATTGTTGAAAAGGAGGCCCAAAAAACAAATGCATTTCAGGCCAACAATAATATTTTGGTTAATGACAGAGCGACCATAAACACCAAACCCCAACTGGAAATATTCGCAGATGATGTAAAGTGCTCACATGGTTGTACCATTGGGCAATTGGATGAAAATGCTCTCTTTTATTTACGCACACGGGGTATCCCCGAAAAAGAGGCCAAAGCGCTATTAATGTATGCCTTTAGCAATAATGTGCTGAGTTCTGTGAAAATAGCCGAACTAAAACAACGCATCACGAAAATCATTGCTAATAAGTTGGGAGTCAGTATTGGGTTCGATTTATAATATTTCTTGAAGCTGTTTCCCGTTTTCAGCAGTCGTTCTTAAACTTTTATCTCCGCTATATTAGCTGTGACAGTTTAAGTAGCTTTAACAAACGCCGCAGAAGGAGCTTAAACAAAAATTCATGTTCAACATAGAAGACATCCGAAAAGACTTCCCAATTCTTTCCCGTAAAGTTAATGGGAAACCTTTGGTATATTTCGATAATGCCGCTACATCTCAAACCCCCAAACAGGTTATTGATTGTATAGTGGCCTACTATTCGAATTACAATGCCAATATTCATCGGGGAGTGCACCGTTTAAGTCAGGAGGCCACAGATGCCTACGAACATGCCCGTAAAACAATACAAAGGCATTTCAATGCAAAGTATACCCATGAAATCATTTTCACGTCAGGAACAACCCATGGTATTAATCTAGTAGCTCATGGATTTTCTTCCTTTTTAAAGCCTGATGATGAGATTATAGTTTCGGCTCTTGAACACCACAGTAATATTGTGCCCTGGCAAATGCTTTGTGAGCAAACAGGGGCGACTTTAAAAGTCATTCCTATGAATGAGGATGGCGAATTGGTGATGTCAGAATATATAAAACTTCTTTCAAGCCATACCAAGCTGGTATTTGTAAACCATATTTCCAATGCCTTAGGCACTATAAACCCCATTGCGCATATTATTGAACAGGCACACCAAGTTGGTGCCGCCGTTTTAATTGATGGAGCACAAGCTTGTCCGCACATAAGACCGGATGTACAAGAACTCGATGTTGATTTCTATGTCGCCTCGGCTCATAAAATGTGTGGCCCCACGGGTGTAGGGATCCTGTATGGAAAGGAATCATGGCTAAATACACTTCCTCCTTATCAAGGAGGTGGAGAAATGATAGCCGAAGTAACCTTTGAAAAAACCACTTATGCCGATTTACCGCATAAATTTGAGGCAGGAACTCCCAACATTTGTGGGGGTATTGCTTTTGGTGCAGCAATTGATTATTTGAACGGGATTGGTTTTAAAAGTATTGAAGCCTATGAAAATGATCTTCTTGATTATGCCACTCAAAAGCTTTTAGACATTAAAGGTTTAAAAATATACGGTACATCAAAGCATAAAACCTCGGTCATTTCATTTAATTTGGAAGGCATTCATCCTTATGATGTGGGTACCATTTTAGATAAACTGGGTATTGCGGTACGTACCGGACACCATTGTGCACAACCTATAATGGACTATTATAAAATCCCCGGTACGGTTCGTGCCTCGTTCGCTTTTTACAACACCAAATCCGAAATAGATGCTTTAGTGGAGGGCATTAAAAAAGCCCAAACAATGCTGTCATAAGGGATTACTTTTTTTACTATCAGGGCAATAACAATTAATATATTGGTGTTTTTATCGAATACTTTATACCTATAAACAAATTTTGTCATAGCTTTAATAATAATTTATAATTTAGTGTTATCCGTATAAAAAACCATAACAAATGAACACTTATCTATTAAAAATTACAACTGTTTTATTATTGGTATCGTCGTGTAACAGTTATGACATGGATCCTGCGCAACAACAAATGGATATTGACATGAGTGACTTTTTTGTCTATACCGAAACGCCTTCAGATTTATTGTCAAAAACAACAGCAAGCAAAACCGATAAACGAAGTTGTTATACCATGCTTAACTTAAACAGGCTTTTGGATGAAAATCCGGGTCTGGAAAAACGCATGTATGCCATAGAGTACCAGACAAGAAAATTTATGGCTTCAAAAAAGCCCTCCGGCACACCAGGTAGCGGCCCTCCAGGCAGCAACCAAGATCCAACCCCCGAACCCTCGATTCCCTACGATGGAACTGTATATATTCCTGTTGTTGTGAATATTATTGAAAAATATAACAATGAAGTCAGCGATGCCCAGATTACGTCACAAATAGATATTTTAAATGAGGATTTTAATAATGCCAACTCCAATACCGCTGGTGTTCCCGACGTATTTAAAAATTTGGTGGCCAATTATAATATTCAATTTCGAAGAGCTGCTGTTAATAGAATAGTTTCCAGTAAAAACAGCTGGGGCACAAGAGATGCCATGAAATCCTCAAAGAAGGGAGGAATTGATGCAACCGACCCGTCACATAATTTAAATATTTGGGTTTGTGAAATAGGTGGGGGTATTTTAGGATATGCACAATTCCCTGGCGGCCCCGAACAAACGGATGGTGTCGTAATTGGCACCGACTATTTTGGCGAAACTACAGGTCCATATGGTGATGGAAGAACCGCAACCCATGAAATTGGCCATTGGTTGAACCTGAGACATATTTGGGGCGATGGCGGATGTTCTGTCGATGATTTTGTAGAGGATACGCCCGTTTCCAATGGTCCAAATTATGGCTGTCCCGGTGAAACCATAAATTGCGGATCTATAGATATGACCATGAACTACATGGATTATGTATATGATGACTGTATGTACATGTTTACTATTGATCAAAATACACGATCGCGAGCGTTATTTGCAAGTGATGGCTACAGAAGTAGTTTTGTCACTTCAAACTAAACTCTTTTTAATAAAAAACGAAAAGCGCCCGGTTTGGCGCTTTTTTTGTACATTAAACCTAAACTGTTTGAAATACTTATGAAACTTCATTTAGTGCTATTGAGTTTAATTATGTTGACATGCTGTTGGGGCCCTTCAGAATTTACTTTATTGATGAAACTTCAACAAGACGATCATATGGATAAAACACTACATGGGAATTACCTCATAAAGGAACTGGGTAAATCAGATGTCTCTATTTATAATCTTAACATGACCTTCACAACCAATTCTAACCAGGTTTTTGGTTATTCGGGTTGCAACCGGTTTTTCGGTAATTTTTCCATTACAGGTAATAACATAGTATTTCGGCATTTAGGTATGACCAAAATGATCTGTAACGATGAATCCAATCGTATAGAAAAAAAACTTTTCGATGTATTACAAGATGTTAATGTTTTGCTGTTTAGTGAGAATGGTGTGTCATTTGCTAAAAATAAAACCATACTGTTACGGGCCACGAAAGAAATGCAGGAAGACAGCCTAAGAATTGAATATGCTGCCTCCTCCAGAGGCTTTTACAAGCATATTGTGATTACACATAAAACCATTTCAACCGAAACCAAAAGAGGAGAAAATGCGCTAATTAAAGCGTGCTCCTCTTCAGATTGGGAACGCCTAACCCAGGCATTACAGGAGATTGATCTTGCCGCTATCCCAGACCTCGATCCCCCTTCAAAGCACCATCAGTTTGATGCTGCAGCTGTTGCCCGATTAACTGTAAAGATCAAGGGAAAGACCTACAAAACACAAACATTCGATGATGGTAACCCCCCGAAAGAAATTGCCAAACTTGTTAAAGAAATCTTATCAATTTCAGAAAACATTGAATAGCAACATTTGTTGTTGTATTTTTGCATAAAAATTTATGATTGTGACTATAGAATCTATACAAAATGAAATAATTGACGAATTCTCCATGTTTGAAGATTGGGAAGAACGCTACCAATATATGATCGATTTGGGAAAAGAATTACCCTTAATTGAAGAGCAGTACAAAACGGAAAGCAATATTATTAAGGGTTGCCAAAGCAAGGTTTGGGTGCATGCTGAAATGAAAGATGATAAAGTAATATTTACTGCAGATAGTGATGCCATTATCACCAAAGGTATTATCGCCATATTAATACGCGTGTTTTCAAATCAGCATCCAAAGGACATTATTGATGCCGATACCAGTTTTATAGATGACATCGGATTAAAAGAACACCTATCACCTACTCGCGCCAATGGCTTGGTGAGTATGATAAAACAACTGAAAATGTATGCCATAGCATACCAAACGCAATTAAATTAATATTATGAGCAATACTATAGATACTGCCTTATTAGGTGAAAAAATAGTGAACGTTTTAAAAACGATATACGACCCTGAAATCCCAGTGGACATATATGAACTTGGACTCATCTACGATGTGTTTGTTAATGAAGATTACGATGTAAAAATTCTAATGACCTTAACGACACCCAACTGTCCGGTAGCCGAAACATTACCTCTTGAAGTAGAAGAAAAAGTTAAATCTCTGGACGCTGTTAAAAGTGCAGAAGTAGAGATCACATTTGATCCCCCTTGGACCCAAGAACTAATGAGTGAAGAAGCCAAATTGGAATTGGGAATGTTGTAAAAAATGATACACTTTAGACTTATTGATCGGCATAACCTTAATAAACTCTCTTTATGAAGGACGACATCATAAATCGGGTAGCGAATAGTAAATTAATGACCCTGGATCTAGAAGATTACTATCCCAAGGGGAAACGCATCTTGTTGGATTTAAAAGAATGGCTTTTTGAAGGGTTGGTATTACGTGAAAAAGCGTTTAGAGAGATGGCCTCAGAACACGATTGGTCTCAATACCAAGATACCTATGTGGCGGTAACCTGTAGTAGTGATGCAATAATTCCGGGCTGGGCCTATATGCTATTGGGTATTCAATTAGAACCCTTTGCTAAACAGGTGGTTGTTGGGGACCTTGAAGCTCTGGAAACAGCAATATATCAGGAAGTATTGAACAGGCTTGATCTTTCAGCATTCAAGAATAAGCCGGTCATCATTAAAGGATGTTCTAAAAAACCTGTCCCCAGAAATGCCTATATAATGGCCATAAATAAGCTTAAACCCATAGCCACATCCATCATGTATGGAGAGGCATGTTCTTCAGTTCCCCTATATAAAAAGAAGGCAACTTGAGTTTATTTGATATTTAATCGTTCTTAAATATTATCTTTGCCTAAATTTTTAATCCCAAGAATAAATGAAATATTTAGTACTCACTGCGTTTTTATGTTTTGCAAACTGGTCAATTTATGCACAAACTAAGGAAGAACTACAAGCAAAAAAAGCTGAAAAACAGGCTGAGGCTGATGCGGCATTAAAAGAAGTAAAAGCCATTCAATCCCAAATAGATGCTTTACCGGGCTGGCGTATTGGAGCCTTTGGCACCATTGGCGGTAGCTTGTCCAACTTTAACAACTGGTACGCCCAAGGGGCACCGAACAACGCTTCAGGGAATTTTGGTATTTCCTTTAATGGATATGCCAATCTCATTGAGGAAAAATTCTTTTGGCGAAATGCATTGTCTGCCAATTTAAACTGGCTGAAATTTGATAATAAGGACATTGATACCGACGATAGTAGTTTTAACCCCACTACCGATGTTTTTAACCTATCTTCACTTTATGGTCGAAACCTGAGTAAGGTTTTTGCGCTATCCGGACTCATGGAATACCGAACCACCCTTCTTGATAATTTTAACGATCCCGGCTATTTGGATGTTGGAATTGGGGCTACCTGGTCCCCTATTAAAAATCTAATAGTGGTTGTCCATCCATTAAACTATAACTTCGTATTTAGTAGTGGTGATACTGTTTTTGAATCTTCAATGGGGGCAAAAATAGTTGCGGATTATACCAGGCAAATTGGTGCCATAAATTTTAAAACCAATTTGTCCATGTTCCAAAGCTATAAAAGCGCCGATTACTCGAACTGGACCTGGACCAATTCTTTTGGTTATACCCTTTGGAAAATGATAGGTATTGGTTTCGATTTTGGTTTGCGAAGTAATAAACAAGAGGCTCTGAATTATGCCTTGGGACAATACGATCCGCTTGCGGTTCCAACTCAAACCGAGCCAACTTTTGACAATATTGACAATAAATTGCAAACCTACTACACGATTGGTTTAAGCTACAAGTTTTAAAGTATTGAGGTCTTAAAATTCAAAACGAATGCTTTTCCAGTTGCTTACTTGTTCCCTTTAAAAGTCTTTTTTTGGCGCTTAGATCTGAACAAGCGTTCTAAAAAACTATCTCTTTTTTCAGGTTTACAGTCAAGGTCTTTAATGACCTGAGATGAGCTAACTTCAAATTTAGATTTTGTAATGATGTCAAACTTTGAATCTGCATTTAGTTTTTGGTAGAACTTGGCGAAAATGGGTAATGCAGAATTAGCCCCCTGTCCCAATTTAGTGGAACTAAATCCGATATTATGATTATCATTACCAACCCAAGTTACAGTAACTAACTTTGGGGTAATTCCCACAAACCAGCCGTCCTTATTGTTCTGCGTGGTCCCGGTCTTTCCAGCAATATCATTTTTTAAATTATAGACGTGTCTTATCCTTGAAGCCGTGCCATGGTTAACCGTAGATTTCATTATTTCCAACAAGACCTGCCGCGTATAATTACTGTATGCAGGTGTAAGGGCGACTTTAGGCTTTATGGAAGCAATAACCTTTCCAGCTCGATCTCTAATTTGCGTAATACTGTATGGTTTTACAAACTTACCATCATTCACATAACTGGCATATGCCCCTGTAACTTCCTTTAAAGTAACTTCAGCTACCCCTAAAGCCAGAGACGGTTCATGAGGTAATTTTTTTGAAATGCCTAATTTTTGGGTTAGCTCAATAACCTTAGAAATCCCAACCTTGTTCAAAACTTTTACAGCTATGGTATTGACTGAATTACTTAAAGCCCTTTCCAAGCTATAATTTAAATACTGATCTTCTGTTTCTTCACCGGAATTTGTTGGTGTCCAATTATCATAATTGGTATAGGTGATGGGTCTTACTGAAAAATAAGTACAAGGATTCATCCCATTTTCTATGGCTGCAGTGAACACAATAGGCTTAAATGTTGAGCCCATTTGCCTTTGACTTTGTGAAATATGGTCGAATTTAAAATACCTATAATCTATACCTCCCACGTAAGTTCTTATCGCTCCGGTAGCAGGTTCAATTGATAACATTCCTGTATTTAAAAATTTTAAGAAATGTTGTAAACTATCCGTTACGGTCAGTTCCTTTATGGTGTCACCTTCCCACCTGAAAAGTTCTATTTTTCGTTTTTTATTTAAAGAATCCTGTATTTGTTTGTTATTTAATTTTGCGTTCAAATACGATTTATAGACCGGTAAATTTCTTAATGCGGCATGAATCAGCTTAGTATTTGTTACCCATGGTGCCCTGTCGCCAAAAGCGCTTTCAAAATTACGCTGCAATACCATTAAGTGTTCTCTCATAGACGCTTCTGCAAGTTCTTGCATGGTGGCATCTAAAGTGGTATACACTTGTAACCCATCCTTATACAAATCGTAAGGTTCGCCATCAGGTTTTTTTAAAGAATCTAAAATAGTTTCTAACTCTCTTTTAACCTGTTCTCTAAAATAAGATGCCAAACCTACATTATGGTTGAAGGATCTAAATTGTAATTTTATACTATCCTGTGCTAATAGGTCTAAAGAATCCTTGGAGAGATATTGGTATTTAACCATTTGATGTAAGACGACATTTCTTCTTTCTTGACAACGTTTTGGGTGTAATCTGGGGTTATAATAAGTATTAGCCTTTAAAGTCCCAATTAAAACGGCCGATTCCGCTAACGATAAATCTATAGCCGATTTATTAAAAAACTTTTGGGCGGCACTCTCAATACCATAGGTATTATCAGGAAAAGGTACGGTATTCAGGTATAGTGTTAAAATTTCTTTTTTATTGTAAATCTCTTCAATCCGTCGCGCTATTACAGACTCCCTGAGCTTATTAATAACCAAACTGGCAAAGGCGTAATCTTTACGTCCAAATAAGTTTTTCGCCAATTGAAGTGTGATGGTGCTTCCTCCTCCCGAAGATTTATCCTGTAGGAGAATAGACTTAAAAAACACCCTAAATAAACTAATATTATCAATGCCATCGTGTTCATAAAAGCGAATATCCTCTGTGGCGATTAGAGCATCTATGAGATGTTTTGGAATATCTTGATATTCCAGTGGCTGTCTGTCATAAATAAAATATTTCCCAAAAAGTTGCCCATTTCGATCATACAATTCGGTAGCAGCCTCTTGTTTTATGGAGCTAAGTTCTTTTTTAGAGGGGATGACTCCAAAAGCCCCCAGATAAATACTGATATAAAACCCTATAAAAGCTACAAGTACACCACCAAGGACTATAAACGACCACTTTAGCTTATTTTTTCCCGGACCCGTTTTAATCCATTTGAATGCTTTGGTGTCTTTTATCCTTTCAAAGGATACGTTATGTTTCTCCGTATGCTTTGGCATTTAATCATTGCTTTCTTGATAGTCTGGATATAAAAAGTTGTTATATGGAAAACGTGTCACATGAATTTTTCTTACTTCATCATACACTCGTTTTTTAAACTCCTCCAAGTTTTTTTTGTTCAGTGCTGATATAAAAAGTGCATTCTTCCCCACTTTACCCATCCAGGTATTCTTCCACTCCTCCAAAGAGTAATGCCGTTCTGTTTTTTCAACTTCCAAATCGTCTTCATCAATGGGTTCGGCTCTATAAGCATCAATTTTATTAAAAACCATGATAGTAGGCTTATTACTACTATCGATCTCCCCTAAAATTTTATTTACAGATTCTATGTGTTCTTCAAAATTAGGATGTGAAATATCCACAACATGCAACAATAGGTCTGCCTCACGAACCTCATCCAGAGTACTTTTAAAGCTTTCAACCAGTTGTGTAGGCAATTTTCGAATAAATCCGACAGTGTCACTTAATAGAAAGGGCAGGTTTTGAATAACCACTTTACGAACGGTCGTATCCAGGGTAGCAAATAATTTGTTTTCTGCAAACACCTCACTTTTACTAATTACGTTCATCAAGGTAGATTTACCAACATTAGTGTAACCTACCAATGCTACACGCACCATTTTGCCACGGTTACCGCGTTGTACCGACATTTGTTTATCGATGGTTTTAATGCGCTCTTTTAACAAAGCAATTTTATCCCGAACGATACGTCTGTCGGTTTCAATTTCAGTTTCACCAGGACCACGCATTCCAATACCTCCTTTTTGGCGTTCCAAGTGGGTCCACATACCTCTTAATCGTGGCAGCAGGTATTCGCATTGTGCCAGCTCAACCTGGGTACGGGCATAACTTGTCTGAGCACGTTGAGCAAATATATCGAGGATCAAATTAGTCCTATCCAATACCTTTACGTTTAGAATTTTACTGATATTTCGCTCTTGAGCTGCCGATAGTTCATCATCAAAAATGGCCGTACCAATATTGTTGTCATCAATAAAACGGCGAACATCGTCCATTTTTCCAGAACCTATAAAAGTTCGTGGGTTAGGCATGTCCATTTTTTGAGTAAAACGTTTAATGACTTCACCACCAGCCGTATAGGTTAAAAATTCCAACTCATCCAAATATTCTTTAGATTTATTTTCGTCTTGCTCTTTTGTAATTATACCTATTAATACGGCTCTTTCTAACTCAATTTCCTTTTTCTCAATCATATTATCAAATAATACGCAAAGTTACGTAATTACAGACATTTTAATTTTTATATTTTTAAGGAATAATTTATGAATGACGGCATACACGAAATATGATATTGTTCGGCACGACATGCAAACTATTGCATTTTATAACCTAGAAAATTTATTCAATCTTGTTGATGACACCCTTAGCAATGATCCAGATTTATTGCCAAGATCACCCAAAAAATGGACGCATAGACGCTACCAAAACAAACTGAGAAAATTAGGCTTCGCCATTGGGAATATAGGTAAAAAAGAAACAGGCAAACATCCCGCTATTGTGGGGTTGGCAGAAGTTGAAAATGCCAGTGTTATTGAAGACCTTATAGCCTCTAAACCCTTAGAGGACTGTAACTACAGTTATGTCCATTATAATTCTCCCGACGAACGTGGTATGGATGTCGCCTTACTTTATGATACAACTTCTTTCGAAGTTTTAGAATCTGAAACCTTTACCATTGACCTCAGCAATGAAAGTGGATGTCCTGAATATACCAGGGATATTTTATTGGTCACCGGGACTCTGGATGCAGAACTAATCCATGTTGTAATTAACCATTGGTCTTCCAGGCGTGAAGGCATAAAAGAAACAGAAACTAAACGCCTGGCATCTTCCAGAAAATTGAGAGCCATTATCACGGCCATACAATTAAAGTTTGAAAATGCTAAAATTGTGGTTCTCGGCGATTTTAATGATGGCCCTCACAACACAAGTATCAAACAATTGGTCAAGGATCTGAACTTATATAACCCCATGGAAACATTACAATCTTATCACAGAGGTTCTGTTTTCCACTTCGGCAGGTGGAATTTATTTGATCAAATTCTATGTACTACTAATTTTTTTAACTGGTCTAAAAAAGGGTTCGAATTTCATAAAGCAGAGATTTTTGACGAAGATTTTTTAAAATTAATTAAAGGCCCCTTTAGGGGAACCCCATTTAGGACTTTTGTTGGAAAAAAATATAAAGGTGGTTACAGCGATCATTTTCCAGTGTATGCTATTTTTAAAAAATCAGATAAACTTACTGGATTAAACGAGGTAATTTAATTATTTATTAGGGTTATTCCCCCCTAACCTTGACATTATCTATTTCGTAGGTTGATGACCCTGTAACGGTGGATCTGTACCTAAATGCTATGAATAAATTACCCCCGACTGCCTCGGATACATCGATATCTCCTGAATCCTTCCAGGAAGACCAACTCCCCGTGTTCGTATCTAAATTAGCGTTGAGCATTACCCAAGTTCCATCACTATTGGGGTCACCACCTTTATAATTCGTGGACATATAAACTTCTAATGATGGTCCACTATATCGAACAACAGATTGAAATGTTAACGTAGCCGCGCTGTATGGGCTTAAATCAATTGCATTTGAGATTAACCAATCGTCATTAGGTTGATTCTCTCCATTAAACCCTGACATGGTGGCGCTATCCCTTGGGTTTCCATACGAATTATAATACCATGTTTCATCTCCAAGGGTGCTATATATCGTCCAGTTATTCAAGTTTCCTTGACTGAAGGTATCAAAAAAGACAGGATCACATCGCGCATCTGTAAAATCAATATCATCAATATCATTTAATACCATAACTTTTTCTTTACCTCCATAACTTTGGGTAATAATTCCAGATAGGGTTCCTTTGGCATCAAGTGGTAAGGGTACCTGAGTGAAATTTGCAAAGGAACTTGTTTCTATGGGAAATTCAAAGTCACTATCACAACTTCGTATATTTCGCTGCGTATCAAAATCATCGTTGGGGTCTAAAAAGGTTTTGCCTTGTAAGTCAAGATCAAATTGGACATTTTCAAAAGCCAGAAACATCCCTAAATGTGAATCGTCCACTAATGAGGGAGGAACCCCCAATGGCACAATTTCCATAGTGTTTTTTGACCTAAAAATATGATTAGGTATTTGATTTGCCGTAATTTGTCCCACATGATCACCATCTACTGTGCCTCCAATGGTTAATACTTCCAATGCATTCTTACCCAGATATAAGCCTTTTAGCTTAATATATACCTCACGTCCAATATTAAACTGATTGTACGAATCCAACTGATTTAAAACCACATTAATTCCTACTGTTGGATTTTCAGGAACATCTTGCATATAAAATTCTTTATAGAAATTTCCAGTTCTATCTGAAGAGGTGACATAACCCTTTGTAACAATATCGGATTCAATCAAAGTCACCTGACCCTTGTATAACCCTAGTAACTCAGAAAGACTTATTTCTGTTATACCACCATTTTGAAGTTCTTGAATAATCTCTTGTAACTGTGCGTTCTCTTCATTACCTAAAAGTTTAGGAATGTTGTAATCATCATCTTTCAAACACGATATCAGTGTCATAATCACAATAATTAACCGGATTTTTAATAGCTTAGCGTTCCTCATTGTTATTGTTTTCATTTCAATTTTTAAAATTGAATATTCATATTAAAAAAGTAAGTTGCCCCACGACCAAACCAATACTTTGGACCGAACACCTGTTTTGGACCAGCCAGATCCTCTCTCAATTCCTTGTAATTTGAGTTTCGCCCTTGTTCAAATCCACCTGTTTTAAATTCATTATCCAGCACATTGTTCACACTAATAAAAGCACTTATATACTGGTCTCCTATTCTCCAAGACTTTCCACCAATCAAGTTTCCTACTATATACGGATTGAACTTTTCTTGTTTTAATAGGACACTGACCAAATCTTCATCATAATTATTAAATGGCAACCCATCCTCATCCAAATAAAAATTTGAGGTTCGAATCAATTTATTAATATCTAAATAGGCATTTGAAAATACGTTTATGGTAGCTCCAAACCACCAGTTATCCGGGTCCCTATATTCAAACCCAAGCGAATAAGCCCGCTGGGGTCCACCGGCGATTTTATAATTTTTTAAATAGGACTTCCCGTAAGCAACCGTACCGTCAGCTGAGGTAAAACTTGAGGAGGTTAAATATAAATTAGGGTTGTTATTGTAAGTATATTGGCCCACAGAAGATGCGCCCTTTAATTTAATTGTTGGTGTTACTTGAGCCTCAATTCCCAATTCCAGACCAAGATGCTTTTCATTAATCCCTTGAAGCACTTCCTGCACAAATGCAGAAGTCCGGTTATCTTCAATACGCCCGCTAGCACTGAGGCCATCAGCATAATATCCACTAACATCGATAGCATCATAAATAGTGATATAATATCCTGTGAGCTTTGCCTTAACAAAAGGCGATCTAAAATGGTAACTAACATCGCCGTTCATAACCTTTTCATTAACCATATGTTTAACGACGTCATGGTTTTCCCTTACGTTAGTATAGATGTTTTGTAAATTCGGAGCTTTTGTAATATATCCCGTATTTATATTTAAAATATGCTTCCCGGAGAATTTATAGGTTAGTCCCGTTTTAATCCCTATTCCTGTAAAAGCCCATTCTCTTCCTTTACCAAGCGAGGAACTTCCCGGAAACCGACTATGTTCCCACAAACCTTCTCTTTGGTATTTTGTTTGGGTAATACGCCCTGCAAGATATAGGTCTATTTTTTTAAAGTTAAACTGACCCTGACCAAAACCTGAAATCACCTTTCCAAAAAGATTATAGGAATACCTATATTTTTCACCTTTCCCGACTAATCGATCAGGATTTTGGGCATCATATTGGTACCGATTAAAAGGATCAACATTTAATAACCCTACATTAGACCCCAATAGATTAATGACCTCGGCAAAGTTTTCAGAGATTAGCGTTTTATATTGAACGGAAGCATTTAATTGGATATGTTCGTTAAGTTTTGAGCTCAAAATAGAATTAATGGTCCATTGTTTATCATCAGTCCTATCCTCATATAACCCATAAGCGGCGTTTAGACCGCTAGTATTATTAGTTAGATTGGCATCAAAAATTCGTGACCAATCTATTTGTCCATATGTAATAATCCGTTGTTCTAATTGGTATGCCAAGGCATAATTTGGACCTTCAGGATCTGACAGGGCATAACTCGGTAATTTTTGATAATACACCGGACTTGGGTTTGCCCCGGCGGAATAATCCAATCTGGAATTTCCTAACCTTCCAGACTGATATCCAATATTGGTATTCCATTTTAAATTAGGTGAAACAGTCCAATAATGATTGAGTATAAAAATAGGCTCCTTGACGTCTTTAATACGTGAATTTCTAATTTCCCCATTTAAATAACCCCAATATTCACTGTATCTCCTCCCCTTTAAATCATAAACTTCCTGGGTGTTAGGTGACGATTTACCACGTTTATTTGGGGCATAAATGGTTAAAAAATTTATATCATGTTTGTCATTGATTTTCTTTTCAATGGAGGCAAAGAAGGACTGTGATTCGTATAAGGTCCCTTTTTGATACCCTTCATGGCCCCAACGCGTGCCTAAAGACAGGCTTAAGGACCAGTTATTTTTTGACCACCCTGATATATAGGTTGCCATCAAACGGTTTACATAGCTTCTGTTGGATGAAGAATAGGTTATTTTAAAACCGGGCCTGGATTGGGATGCTCTTAGATTGATATTCGTTGTTCCCAGCACACCACCAAAATTATACCTTGACGGACTTAATCCCCAGGTCAGCTCTTGATTACGCATCACATCATTTATACCACCCCAATTACTCCATTGTGGTCTCCCATGATAAAGTTTATTCATTTCAATACCATTAATTAAAACGGTCCCATGATCGGAATTCAAACCCCTAACCTTAAAAAAGGAAGGACTAAACTCGAAAGCAACAGCTTTTTGAAACATATCTCTTGAAGACACCAGTAAACCTGATATATTATCGGCATTGTTAGAATCCTCATTAAGCGCATCGTCCGAAAGAATTATGGTATATAACTCTAAGGAAGACACATCCTTTTCTAAAGTGATAGAATCCATATTTACCTCTTGATTTTCATTAACTACAATGGGGTATCTTTTGGTAACATATCCGTCTTTTGAAATCTTCAGGGTTTGTTCTCCTAAAGGGAGATGGGATATGAATTGGAATGCACCCAATTGGTTGGTTCGCACAGTTTGGCCTGTTTCTTCAATCGTAACCCTTACATTAATGACTGGATGCTGAGTCAATGCCTCTTTTACAATCCCTTTAATAAGCGTGGATTGCGCAAAAGTCATACATACCGAAAAAAACCCAAACCCCATACACCATACATTTCTATTCACAATTTAAATATTTTTATAATTTTTTATAGGTTAAAGATTACAAATATAATTATTTGTAGGATTTTATTATATTTGTAATAAGAAATAATTTAAAAAATGACTATGAATAGGAGTAAAATAAAGGAGCGATTAGTTATTTTAGTACTGTTCCTGTTAACAACAGGTAATGCACAGGAGAAAATGTATATCATACATACTATTGCCTTTTATAATTTGGAAAACTTGTTTGACACCATTAACGACCCCCATAAATTAGATGAATTAAGCCCCATAATGAAAATGAAATCTAATAAGTCTTATGCTTTTGAGAAAAAAATAAGAAACATGGCCAGGGTTATTGCCGACATTGGTAAAGATATTGCACATAACGCTCCTGCTATTATAGGCGTTTCGGAAATTGAAAACATTGCTGTTTTAGAAGCGCTTGTTAATACCCCTGAATTACTGGGGAAAGGGTATGGCATTGTACATTTTGATTCCCCTGATGCCAGAGGCATAGATGTGGCCTTACTTTACCAAAAAGAAATTTTCACTCCGACCCATATCAGTAAACACGAACTGTTCCTTTTTGATGATACTAGAAGAAAGCGCATCCATACACGTGACCAATTGTTGGTGAGTGGTAAACTTAATGATGAACGCATTCATATAGTAGTGAACCACTGGCCGTCCAGACGTGGAGGCGAAGCCCAAAGCCGACCCAAAAGAGAAGCTGCCGCAAGGCTTAATAAACAAATTATAGATTCATTACAACATATCAACCCCTACGCCAAGATATGTATTATGGGCGATTTAAATGATAACCCCATTAATTCGAGCCTGAAATCTGTTTTAAAAGCCAAAAGGGATAAAAATAGTCTGGCGTTAAAGGCTATCTATAATCCATTTGAGAAGCTCTATAAAAGAGGTTTGGGGACGACGGCCTATCAGGATACCTGGAGTTTATTTGACCAGATTCTTATTACAAAACCGCTATTGGAAAAGGACCGTAAATCCTTTCGCTTCTATAGAGCGGGTATTTTTAATAAAAATTATTTAATTACCCAAGCCGGACGCTACAAAGGGTATCCGTTTAGAAGTTTTTCCGACGCCTCTTTTACGGGTGGGTATAGTGACCATTTTCCTGTGTATATTCAGGTCATCAAAGAAGCCCCCTCAGCTTTACTGGTGGTCACTTCTGAATCAAATTAATTCCTTTCCTATGAAACTATTAATTCAACCAAGTATTCCATGGGATTCTGGATAAAAGCAGTAACAGTGCAAGACTGTAAAAAATGGACAGTATCTTAAACTTGGCCTTTGAGGTCAATTTCTTTTTATGCTTGGAATAACCTATGGTGATTAAGGCTATCGCGATAATATTGACCAGAGGATGTTCCACCAGATAAAGTCGCGCTATGGCATCTCCCATAACACCTCCCCCTAATTCACTCCACAATTCAAATCTCGGAGTTGTAAAGTAGAGTACGAATCCTATCAATAACTGAATATGGGATACTATAAGTGCAAAAAGTGATATTCTAAAATCCTTCGCACTGTATTCCTTACTTGAAACCGATTTAAACAAGGCATTCCCGGTAGAAAGTATAACGATTAGCAGGACCAAATAAGCCCAATATGAATGGAGATTAAGAAGGGTTTCGTATAACATGGTGTAATTTTAAAGGATTTTAGCAAATGTAATAATTTAAACGCATAAAAAACCGCTTCATAAGAAGCGGTTTAATTTTACTCTAATTAGTTACTTAAAAGTTGTAACGCATACTCACGTTCCAAGTTCTGCCGTAACCAAATCTAACGCCGTTATTTACATTAACACCCTTCCATGCTGTATCCCCTGAGTCAACATGAATGTTATCTCTTGAATTTTCAATATAAACCTCATCAAACAGGTTATTAATATTTACACGAAATTGTAACGAGTTTTTATCATCTTTACCTAATAACCATTTATATGAAACTCCAGCATCCACGGTATCATAGGACGGCAATTTAATTGATCCCCTGTTGTTTTCATTTTCAAACTCATCACTACCAAAATCCGCAGCACCATATAAATTATCATATTGGTTCCAATTAGCTCCAACTCTAAAGCGAGGTAAAATTTCATAATCTGCACTAATACCCGCCGTAAATTGTGCCGCTTGACCAACTTTAGCCCCATCTATATAACTGGTATCTCCTTGAGAAATTATAGATCCCGTATCATCTCTAGTTAATGTTGTTATGTCACCCTTATAGGTCCAGTCTCCCACTGATATGAATCCATTTATATCAAGTCCTTCCATAAAACGAGTAAATACTTCAAGTTCTACACCCATATGAACTTGCTTTAAGGGGCTGGTTTGTGTAAATAAATCATCAAAATTATCGTTATCCGTATCTCTTGAGCTATAGTCTATCTTGTCATTCCAAGTGGTATGATATAGGTTTAAGTTAGCAGAAACTTGATCACCCAAAAACTGATATCCAGCTTCAAATCCAGTAATCTTTTGATTTCCTTTAACAAAGGGATTCAATTGATTTGAAGATCTGTCATCGACAAACAAGTCGGAATGGAAAGGTTGACGGGAATAGTGCCCTGCATTTATAAACACAATGTTATTTTCGTTAAAATTGTAAGATGCTCCAACCTTTACATTAAATCCGGTATTATTAATCTTATCGGATTCTTCTGATACACCCTCAGCCGCTGCATAGGCATACTCAGTTCTTACATGGGATTGAGTAGACACAGAACCCTGGAAAAATGCAGAAAAATTATCGTTGGCATATTCTAATTGACCAAATGCACCGTAATAGTTAATATCCTCTTCATAATCGTAATTTCCGGAACCATGTAATCGCTGTCTGTGATCATCGTTAGGGTTAAAGAATACATTCCATGGATTTATGCCGCCGAAAACTTTCGTAATTTCATATGAACCTCCATTATAAGCACTTGAAGCACCAAGAGAATTCCCAACAAGAAATTCATTAACACTTCTAAAGTGGATACCATTATAAAGTCTGGTATCTATACCTACATTTAAACTAAAGTTCTCATTTAACTGATTGGTATAGTTACTCAACAAACCATACCAGTTGTGATTGTTATTTGAACCTCTGGCATATTGTGGAACACGAGGAGTACCTCCAGTTCGTGTGGATGCAAATGCTCCTCTACCCGCAGAGGCATATAACACCGATGACAAAGAAGAATGATCATTAATAGTCAAGTCCCAGCTTAAATTAGCTACGGGTTTATGATAAACATTTCTTCCTGTTGGATAAAATCCGCCTTTCAATAAATTTGGACTATCAACCCCTGTATAAGCAAAATTATAACGTCTGCCTCTTTCTAAATAGGTCTCAAGGCTATTAAAACCATCAGCTGCATGCCATTGAGGTGCTCCGGTAATCATTAAATTAAAAATATTATTGTCATTGGGTTTATAACCTATAGATAAAAAATACGTTTGTCCTTGTCCGTCCGTATGGTCCTTCCATCCGTCTCCTTGCCAGTGACCCAATAATGCGGTAAAAGCCCAACCCCCTTTTAACATTCCAGTTGAATAGGCGGCTGTCGTTTTTGTATAATTATCGTTGGCAACCATCTGTTGTAAAAATCCACCTTCTCTTTTATCAATCGTTTTAGTAACAATATTAACGGTACCACCAACAGATGAAATAGCTAACTTAGATGACCCTAAACCGCGCTGTACTTGGACGGCCTGGGCGACATCCAGTACACCTGACCAGTTAGACCAAAACATTCTACCATCTTCTGGACTATTTATAGGTTGACCATTTAACATAAAAGCTGTATTCACCTGATCAAAACCTCTTAAAAATAATTGTCCATCACCAAAACCTCCACCTTGTATGGATTGTACCGAAGGTGTCGATTTTAAAATTTCAGGTAAGTCTGAATTACCCGTTTTCTCTTGAATTTGGTTAGCCTTAATAGTGGATACTGCAATAGGCGTTTGTCTATCTTCAGCTAAGTCAATAACTCCTGATCCAATAATAACTATTTCATCTAAAGAATTATCTGAAGCCAATTTTATACTACCCAGATTAGTACTCCCGTCAAATGACAAGGTAATTGATTCATAACCCACATAAGAAATAACTATTTGTCCGGAAGAGGCCTCAGTAGTTAATGTAAAATTACCGTCGAAATCTGTAGAGGCACCATTGGTTGTGCCTTTTTCAATAACATTCGCCCCCGGTAATGGCGAATTAAGATCTACATCCCTTACTGTTCCAGTAATAGTGCTTTGTGCAAACAAGGCTGATGAGCATATAATACATACAGCCACCAATAAAAATTGAGTAGTTTTTTTCATAATTAATTATTTGAATTAGTCGAAACAAAATTAAGGATAATGACCTGATTATCATTACCTCAATGTTAAGAAATTTAACATTTGTTAATAACTAAAAAAACTATTAACATTTTTGACGTTAATAGTTTTTTACCCCGTTTTATTTGGTATTATCTTATTTTAAGCCTTCTTTTTGTAATGATTTAATAAGTGAAGCGTTGAAGAATCGTGTTTATTAACAGTGTCACTGTTAAATTCCTGTAAAATTTTGGTTGCCAATTGCTTCCCAAGTTCGACTCCAAACTGGTCGTAACTAAAAATATTCCAAATTATCCCCTGTACAAATATTTTATGTTCATACATCGCAATAAGTTTACCTAAACTTTCGGGGGATAGTTTATCAATAAATATGGTATTGGTTGGTTTATTGCCTTCAAATATCTTAAAAGGAACAATGTCTTGCTTTGTTCCTTCAGCAATTACCTCGGCTTCAGATTTCCCATTTAACAGGGCTTCGGTTTGTGCTAAGAAATTAGACGTTAATTTATCCTGATGGTCCTGATTGCCGTGAAGACACTTTACGAAACCTATAAAATCGGCAGGGATCAATTTTGTCCCCTGGTGTATCAATTGAAAAAACGCGTGCTGTGCATTGGTTCCGGGCTCTCCCCAGATTATGGTTCCTGTTTGGTAATGTATAGGATTTCCGTTTCTATCCACACACTTGCCGTTACTTTCCATAATGCCTTGCTGTAAATAGGTTGCAAATTGATTGAGGTATTGGGAATATGGAATGATCGCCTCACTTTCGGCGTTAAAGAAATTATTATACCAGACACTAATTAAGGCCAGGATAACCGGAATATTACTTTTAAAGTCTTCATTTTTAAAATGGTTGTCCATTTTGTTCGCGCCCCTTAACAGACTATCAAAATGGTCATAGCCCACTGCTAAACTTATGGTTAGACCTACCGCACTCCACAATGAAAACCGTCCACCAACCCAGTCCCACATAGGGAACACGTTATTTTCATCGATACCAAATCCTTTTACGGCATCCATATTGGTTGACACGGCTACAAAGTGCTTCGCAATATCCTCTTTGGAAGCCGATTTTAAAAACCATTGTTTTATGGTTGTCGCATTGGATAAGGTTTCCTGAGTGGTAAACGTTTTGGAAACTACAACAAATAAAGTGGTTTCCGGATTTAATTTTTTGATGATTTCATTAACATGGTCGCCATCTACATTACTCACAAAATGAGTGGTCAAATGGTTTTTATAATATTGCAAGGCGTCTACAACCATGGCTGGTCCAAGGTCCGAACCACCAATGCCAATATTCACAATATCGGTAAAGGCTTTCCCGCTATATCCTTTTAAGGTACCACTAACAACCTTGTGTGTAAAGTTTTTAATTTTCTCCTTGACTTCATACACTTCAGGAATGACATTGACCCCATCAACATAAAACGTATCAGATCTTGCCGCTCTTAACGCACAGTGAAGAACAGATCGCCCTTCCGTCTCATTAATCTTCTCCCCGGAAAATTGACTTGTAATCGCGTCTTTTAAATGAACCTCATCGGCTAATGCTAAAAGAAACTTTAAGGTCTCTTCGGTAATTCGGTTTTTGGAATAGTCCACGTAAAAATCATCCCATCTTATGGTAAACTTAGCTGCTCGTTCCGGATTTTGTTCAAATAAATCCTTCATTTTTATACTTGAAACCAAGTTATAATGATCCTTCAGTTTGGTCCAGGCTTTTGTTCGTGTTGGGTCGATGTTTGGAAGTGCCATATTACGATTCTGCTTGTTTTATTATCGGTTCATTGAATTCATTATTATCTCGTACTTCTGGTTCGAAAAAAATATTATCCAACTGATATTTTATGGGTTTAATATAATCTAAATACTTTTCCTTTAAACTATCGGATATCGGTTTGGCCTCAGGAAGTTTTTCTCTAAACGGATCGACTTGCCTCCCATTTTTCCAAAAGCGATAACACACGTGGGGACCTCCGGTATTCCCCGTCATACCAACATAACCAATCACATCCCCCTGTTTCACAAACTGTCCGACATTAACATGACGTCTGCTCATATGTAAATACTGGGTTTCGAAAGTGGCATTATGTCTTATCTTAACATACTTGCCATTACCCCCCCGGCGTGTAGACTCTGTTACGGTTCCATTCGCCGTTGCTCGAATTGGGGTGCCTACAGGTGCAGCAAAATCGGTGCCTTTATGCGGACGTAATTTATAACCGTAATAGGCTATGCGTCTCTTCAGGTTATAACGTGAGGATATCCTTCCAAAGGCTATAGGTGATTTTAAAAAGGCTCTACGGAGGTTTTTGGCTTCCTCATTAAAGTAATCGACAATCCCTTTCAAAGAATCGGTTTGAAAACGAAATGCATAAAACGGTTCATTATTGTGTTCGAAATAAGCGGCCTTAACATCATGAATACCACCATAAATCGTATCGTCTATATACTTATCCGTATAAATTACCTTAAAACGATCGCCTTTTTGTAACCGATTAAAATCAATAGTCCAGGCATAAATTTCGTCGGCCAACTTATTGGTTAACACCGGGCTAATTCCCTGTTCGTCCAAGGTTTCGGAAATACTGCTCGTTATAACCCCTGTGACCGTTTTTTCAATATATTTAATGGGTTTTTTCCGTTTGTAAGCATGAATGGAATCCTTAAAATAGATAACGACATAGTCTTCTCTAGTGGGCTGATAAACAAACAATTCGGGCAACTCCAGGGAGTCTTTGGAGAACAATAAGGTATAGGGCTTACCAATCTGCAACTTTCTGATATCGAACGTATCTTTGGCCTTTTCCGCAATATGAAATATTTTAGGATATCCTAACTTATTGCGTTCCAAAATCACACCAAAACTATCTCCCTTCCTGATAGTATCACGCTTCACAATGAAGTCGTTTAATTTAAACCCAAATTCAAACACCTCTTTGGGCTGCTCTACCTTTGCAATATCTTCTTTTATTTCCGGTTCTGGTTTGTCGTTTTTGCAGCCATAAAATGCCATGCTTAGCGCTGCTAGAATTACATATTTGTTCCCCAATTGTCTCGTTCTTTTGTTGTCCATAATTCTGGAAAGAATATTCGCTTTTGATATTTTGGATGCATATATTTTACCCACTCGCTACCCCCTGTAGCTTCGGCTGTCTTACCACCAATGTTTAAATAATGATTAGCTGTATTATAATGTGCCATTACCCATTTTATGTTGACCGTATAATCGTAATGCCGCATGGCTTTAACCAAAGCTTTATTAGTTTGCTCCTTGGCTGGTAAACTTTTAAATTTAGACCAAAGATTATTTTTGTTATAAAATTGCGTAAATCTAATAAATTCGTCTTTATATCGTTCCTCAAAAACTGTTAAAGTGTAAGACTTCTTTCCTGTTTTATAATCTTTGCCTGCAGCCTGCCAGTAGAGGTGCTCGAATGCATTCTCGTAGGACGAATTTCTATCAATGGTATTCCTGAAACGCTTGTCTATAAGGTTGATGAGTTCTGTGGATGCAAACTCAATTTTCCTGTATTGTGCACTTTGAAATCCGCTTGCCGGGGTTAAGGTGGTTCTAAACTTATTGTATTGTTCTACATCCATACCATCTTTCATGATACTGAATGACGAGGTAAGCACATCAAAATATCTGCTTACACGCATAATTTTATCGGCAAAAACAGAAGCCGTTAACTTGGGGGCTTTAGCCACTTGTTCTATCTCACTTAAAATCATTTTAAAAAGTAATTCGGTAACCTGATGGTACATGATAAACACCTTCTCGTCCGGGAGGGAGGTTCTGGTTACTTGAAGATTTAACAACACATCTGTTTGTATATAATCCCAATAGTTCATGGGTTTACTGTAAAGCAGTCCGTCGAGATGGGTCTCAAGATCCTGACCTAAGCTTTTATATTTTTCTTCAAGTTTATGGGTAATGCCTTCTTTTAGCATGCTTTATCTATTAACAACTATTTTAAAAGGGTGTTTTAAGCCTTTAAAGGCCTCAAGATCTGCTCTTAATGATCCCACAGCTAAATCGGCCTTAATGCGCAAAGGTACTTTATTTTTATCTTTTGAAACCCACAGGGTAAGACTTTCCTCCTCCTTGAAAACGCGTCCGGCCATAACATAAGGCCTGAATTTCAATGCCTCCACAATTCCGAAATCTGTATTGATGGTGTCTTCTCCCAAATATTTCAGTTTGAAGCCATAGTTTTCTTGATCAAAAAACATGTCAACCCTTACTTCATCCCCTTTTTGTAATTTCTCTGTATCAAGGTTATTTCGAAGATAATAGAACGTAGATACCATATCCTGAATATTTGGTCTGGTATCGAAAACCGACTTTTCATTGTGCTTTTTATCGTTGACGAAAGCTTTATTATTTTCTTGATCGAATTCAATCTCGATATCCTTGGTATGACCGCCTTCATCAATATTTCTTATAAACCGATATGGTTTTATGGTATGCTTGTCGAAATAGCTTTCATAACGATCCTTTACCCTAAAGAACCACTTAATCATACCAGTGGTCCACCCCTTACCTATTACGTGGTATACATCCTTGTCTTTGAAGGTAGACTCCTTTAGTGTAAGTGTTGCGTTTCCGGCCTTCAAAAAGCCACTGTAACTCATCTTGAATTTAAACCATTCTCCCGAGTCAAAAGCAGATTCACTGGTGTTGGCTTTCATGAAATGAGATTGGGCAATTCCCATTTGAGTAAAAAAAATGATTAATATGCCGAGTTTTATCTTATTCATAGTATTCGCATCATTGTAAACTAATGGTCTTTGTTCTTGACAGAAATTACAATTACTGTTCCAAAAGTATTAAAACAAAAAAACTCCATCAAAATTAATTGATGAAGTTTCTTATAATGTTTGATCTAACATTATAACGTTCCTCGCTTGGCCTGTTCCCTTTCTATAGACTCAAACAGGGCTTTAAAGTTACCAGCTCCGAAGCCTCTTGCCCCCATCCGTTGAATAATCTCAAAGAAAAGCGTTGGCCTGTCTTCAACGGGCTTTGTAAAAATTTGCAGTAAATACCCCTCATCATCTGCATCGATCATAATGCCCAAACTTTTTAGGGTCTCAATATTTTCCCTCAGCTGATGACTGTGTTCTTCTAAACGCCCGGGAACCGCTTTATAATATTCTTCGGGAGGGGTGGATAAAAACTCCACTCCTCTAGCTCGTAATTGACTAACCGTACTAATGATATCATCGGTAGCCACGGCAATATGTTGCACCCCGGCTCCTTCATAAAATTCAAGGTATTCTTCTATTTGTGATTTCTTCTTGCCTTCTGCAGGCTCGTTAATAGGAAATTTAATTCGCCCATTGCCATTACTCATGACCTTGCTCATAAGCGCCGAGTATTCGGTGTGAATCTGTGTATCGTCGAATGACAGGAAGTTTTCAAATCCCATCACATCCTCATACCACTTCACCCAGGTATTCATTTGGCCCCAACCTACATTGCCCACCATGTGATCTATATATTTTAACCCCACCGGAGTCGGATTATAATCACTTTCCCAGGCGACATATCCGGGTAAAAAATTACCCTTGTAATTTTTACGCTCTATAAATAGATGGACTGTTTCCCCATAAGTGTGAATTCCGGATTTTACCACCTCACCGTATTCATCCTGTTCTGCAACAGGTTCCATATAAGAGGTTGCACCGCGACTTGTCGTTTCCCGATAAGCCTGTCGGGCATCATCGACCCATAAGGCAATGACCTTTACACCATCGCCATGTTTTACAATATGGTCATTTATTGATGACTTACTCGTAAGTGGTGTGGTTAAGACCAATTTGATTTTATCCTGTTTAAGAACATAACTTACCGCTTCCCTTGAACCGGTTTCCAGACCTTTATAGGCATAGGATTGAAAACCAAAAGCGGTTTTGTAGAAATGCGCCGCTTGCTTTGCATTGCCCACATAGAATTCTACGTAATCTGTTCCAAGAAGAGGCAAGAAATCTTGAGCCCCTTCAAATATCTTTTCTAAACCGTAGTTTACTGATTTTATCTCTTTGCTCATTTTTAAATTTTTGTTTTATTGAATTTCGATGTCCTGATATCAATCGATAATCGATATTCAGCAACATACAGAAATCCCAATCTTAGTCTAACCATGATGTATAATAGTCATTATCAACTATTTTAATTGCGTCCTCCGTAACCATTAAAGGTTTAAAGGTATCCACCATAACAGCCAATTCATCAGTTTTAACCTTACCAATGCTCCTTTCAGTTGCGCCGGGATGCGGTCCATGAGGTATTCCTGCCGGATGTAAGGACATATGTCCGGCTTCAATATCATTTCTGCTCATAAAATCCCCATCTACATAATATAACACTTCGTCACTGTCGATATTGCTATGATTATATGGAGCCGGTATGGATTGCGGATGATAATCATACAAACGAGGCACAAAACTACATACTACAAAGGCATCGGTTTCAAAGGTTTGATGTACCGGTGGGGGTTGATGAATGCGTCCGGTTATGGGTTCAAAATCGTGAATGGAAAATGCATATGGGTAGTTGTATCCATCATAACCCACCACGTCAAAAGGATGTGAGGCATAAACCATTTCAATAATATCCCCTTGCTTTTTAACTTTAATCAAAAAGTCTCCTTTCTTATTATAGGTCTCCAATTCCTGTGGCCTGCGAATGTCCCGCTCACAAAATGGGGCATGTTCCAATAATTGCCCAAACCAATTACGGTAACGTTTCGGGGTATAAATGGGACGATGGGACTCCACAATGAACAATCTGTTGTCCTCTGTATCAAAATCTATTTGATATATGATTCCTCTGGGAACTAAAAGATAGTCTCCATATTTAAAATCGAGATTACCCAACATGGTACGTAATTTACCCGTCCCTTTGTGAATGAAAATCAACTCATCCGCATCCGTGTTCTTATAAAAATAATCCTTCATTGACTGTTCAGGTGCTGCCAGAACAATGGCACAGTCGCTATTTACCAAAACCGTTTTACGACTTTCTAAAAAATCCCTTTCCGGTTTTATCTGAAATCCTCTTAAACGATATGACTGAATGTTATTGGCAATAGCTATTTTTGGGGCTACTCTATATTGCTTTTTAATCGCTTTTACCTGGGTTGGCCGTTGCTCATGATAACTGTTGGTGTACATTCCATCGAAACCTATTGTACCAAACAATTGCTCGGAGTATAAACTCCCATCAGGCTTTCTAAATTGTATATGACGTTTGTGGGGAATAGTCCCGAGTTTATGATAAAATGGCATTTTTTTAATATTAAAGGTTAGATATTAAAGGTTTAAAACCTTAGATTCCAATTACATATAAAAATACAAAAAAAAGCCCGCTTACTCAGGATTTCTCTTGATAAGATCGTGTAGAAATAGCAATAAATCGTTCCAATACCATTGCATAGGCAACAAATATCGTAATTTTATGACATCTTTTAAAACCAAAAACCAACATTAAAAAACCAAATACTTTGTTTTTGTTCCGTAGAGTAGGAATATTTTGCCTGTACGGGTCCGATAAATGTATTAATCGCATAACCTATGGCGTAACCCCTATAATCGGGTAGGGTAAACCATTCTCCGTTTTCAAATAAGTCATCATCCACATTTGCCCAGTTACCTTCTATGGAAATATGATGATTTTTCAAGAACTCATAATCAATCAAAGCCGCTCCCTTTACATAACTATTCCCCGTAATAGAGATGAAATCATAACCAACAAAAGGAATAAAATTATTAATAAAATTGTTGCCATATCCTCCCAGGGCAAAATCAAGCGTTTGGGTTGATTTATCTCCTAATTTAAACCCACCACTAACATCCAAATTAATGGCTATTTTACTGGACATAGAAAACGCATAACCCATATTAGCCCGAACAATTGAAAAATTATCGAAATTTTTATTGAACTGTGATGCCCACAAGTACCAATGTATATCCCCATTAAAATACACTCCCTTTTTAGGAAAATATTTATTGTCGTAAGTATCCAGTTTTACATTTCCAAACAAACTGATATAATCTGTATTTTCAAATATAAATTCATCATTCGGGTTAGTGGAGGAAATGGTTTCAGATTTTACCTCCAATCGTTTATGTTCCAATCCTAAACTCAAGGCAAAATCCTTTCTAAATAGGGTCTGTAAATAAAATTCATTCGTTTGGTCCTCCAATTCAACATCAATTTTATTTATCCCTGTAGCGTCAATTTCGCCATCGTCCAGTAATAGTTGCGCATTTATGCCTTTGTTAAAGGCATTGTATCTAGAACGAAGGCCTATACTCCAATAAAAACCCTTGTCAATTAAATATTCGAAATTATAACGCACATGATCCCCCAAAATAACATCCAATGAAGCAATATCGTTATTAAATAAAAATCTTTTTTTTGTAACATTAATTAACGCAGCACTTTTATACAAATCGTCATAGTGGAGTCCTAGTTTTAAAAAAGTTGTTGATTTGGATTCCCGAAGATTAGCCTGTAAATCATAAATCCCTTCCTGTGTTGCTTCATCAAATTTAAAGTAAAAAGATTCAAAATTATTAGTCGCTACGAGGTTATTTACCCCCCTTTCAAAATCTTGGTAACTTATCTTTTCCTTGCTTTTAACTTTTAACTTCCCAAGAACATACGCTCTTGTGTACTTATTAATTCCGTTAACATGTATTTGATTTATTTGAATACTATCAATTCCTGTCCTCTTAATTGCTATTTCTTTCTTATGATCCTGCTGCCTTATTAGGTCCTTTAAATCCTTAATTTTAGCCAAGGCGGCTTCCTTCCCCATTTTAACGATGGATTCGCCTTCATTGAATGAAACTACGGTAAAATCCTTAATCATCGGCTTGATATATATGTCGGTCTTTTTAGATTTCAATTTCATGGCATTTATGGTTCTGAAATTATTTACCTGTAACAACACATCTGGGGCAGATGTTAATTCATCTCTACCTAATAAGCCATCTTGCACATCTACCCCTATAACAATATCAACTCCTTTTGCACGTAATTCATCAACAGGATAATTGTTAACCACACCTCCATCTGTCAAGACCTCATCCCCTATTACAACGGGCTGAAACAGGGTAGGGAGCGCCCCACTTGCCACAATGGCCTGAGCCAGATTGCCCTGTTCTAAATGCACCTGCTCCCCTGTTTCTATGTTGGTAGCAATACAAAAGAAAGGGATTGGCAAATTTTCAAAATTTTCTATATGACTAACATGCAACAACAATCTTGTCAAGGCGTTATACGCATTTTGACCTCTCGATAATGCAGAGGGCAATTTTAATTTAAAATTCTCAAACGGTAAGGAAATGGCGTATTTTTCTGAATTACCACGTTCAAAAAAGGCCTTTGAGGCCCTGGGAAGAGCATCATTTATAATTTTATCAAAATCAATCTTTTTAAAGATGGAATCCAATTCATTTCCTGAGTAACCCGCGGCATATAATGCTCCTATTATGGCTCCCATACTGGTTCCCGCCACATAATCTATAGTTACACCCAAGCTGTCAATGACTTGTAAAGCCCCTATATGGGCCAATCCCTTCGCCCCACCACCACTTAATACCAAACCCACTTTGGGTGTCGTTGGTTCCTTGATGTCTTGTGCTTTTACGGGAAACGCAAGAAGAAGACATACAATGATTATGGTGATGCTTGGTTTCAAATTAATGTATAGGTATTATATTAACTTATTTGGTATTAATGGTTTAACATGAAATCTGTTCAAATCACTTGTTGTTATAGTAATTATAAACTTTCTCTGCACGGGACCTTCCCACTACTCCTTCAAGTTCATCCAATTTGGCATTAGCGACCCGCTTCGCCGATTTAAAATGCTTTAACAACTCAACAACCGTTTTTTCGCCTACCCCATTAATGGTTTCCATTTCCGTACTTAAGGCACTTTTACTTCGCTTATTTCTATGATGCTCAATTCCAAAGCGATGGGCTTCGTTACGTAATTGTTGTATGATTTTTAAAGTCTCGCTTTTTTTATCTAAATATAACGGAATTGGATCATTTGGATAAAACAATTCTTCTAAACGTTTTGCGATCCCAATAATAGCTATCTTTCCTCTTAAGTTCAAGGCCTCCAAACTTTTCAATGCGGACGATAATTGGCCCTTGCCCCCATCAATGATGATCAATTGTGGTAGGGACCGGCCTTCCTCCATCATCCGCTTATACCGTCTGTATACCACCTCTTCCATAGAGGCAAAATCATCCGGGCCTTCAACGGTTTTTATATTAAAATGTCTGTAGTCCTTTTTACTGGGTTTACCATTTTTAAACACGACACAAGCGGCTACCGGATGAGTTCCCTGTATGTTACTGTTGTCAAAACATTCTATATGTCTCGGTGCGTCATTAAGTCTCAAATCGGCTTTCATTTGTGCCATAATGCGGTTGGTATGCCGATCGGGATCCACAATTTTGATTTGTTTAAACCGTTCCATCCTAAAGTACTTGGCATTGCGGACTGATAAATCCAGTATATGTTTTTTATCCCCCAATTTAGGCACGGTAACTTTAATATTTTCGCCTAAATACACTTTAAAGGGCACATAAATTTCTTTCGAATTAGAATGAAATCGTTGTCGAATTTCGGTAATTCCCAATTCCAATAATTCCTTATCGCTTTCGTCCAATCGCTTTTTTAGTTCTAAGGTATGAGACCGAATAATAGATCCATAAGACAGTTGTAAAAAGTTGATATACCCGTAGCTTTCATCACTCACTATGGAAAACACATCCACATTGCTAATCTTAGGGTTTACAATGGTGGATTTGGCCTGATAATTCTCTAATACTTCAATCTTTTCCTTCATCTTTTGTGCTTCTTCAAACTGCATATGTTCAGCAAATCCTCGCATTTGCCTTTTAAATTGATGCAAAGAGTCCTTGAAATTCCCTTTTAAAATTTGTTTAATGGCTTTAATATTTTCGTTGTATTCCAATTCGGTCTCCAACCCTTCGCAAGCCCCTTTGCAATTGCCCAAGTGATATTCCAGGCATACTTTAAATTTACCTGCTTCAATTTTTTCCTCAGATAATTGATAATTACAGGTCCGCAAACTATAAAGTCCTCTTATGAGTTCCAAAAGGGTATGCACTGTTTTAACACTGGTATATGGACCGTAGTAGTCCCCTCCCCCTTTAATGACACGACGCGTAGAAAATACCCTTGGGAAGCGTTCATTTTTTATACAAATCCATGGATAGGATTTGTCATCCTTCAACATGACATTATAACGCGGTTTGTGTTTTTTAATGAGGTTGTTTTCCAATAACAGGGCGTCCGTTTCAGTGTCAACCACAATATGCTTAATCTTGGCAATTTTTTTAACCAGCACCCTCGTTTTGCCGCTATCATGTGTTTTTGTAAAATAAGAACTTACCCGCTTTTTTAAATTTTTAGCCTTTCCTACGTAAATAATAGTACCTTCCTTATCAAAATATTGATAAACTCCGGGCTGATTTGGTAGGGTCTTAATTTGTAACTCTAAAGCTGGGATATCCATTTTCTCAAAGGTAAATAATATTTGAAATCTAATGTATTTTGAATGAACTAATTTATTACCTTGCGCCACTTTTTAAATACGCTAATGAGCAAAAAAATTATTGGTCGGGTAGATAAAGTGGACTTCCCAAAACTAGGCTTGTACCATATTGATGTAAAAATGGATACCGGTGCCTATACCTCCGCTATTCATTGTTCAGAAATCATAAAGGAAAATGACACATTACGCTGCATTTTTAATAGTGCAGTGCATCAAAATTTTGGTAAAACCGAAATTGTATTTCATAATTACAGGCATACTAATGTTAAAAGCAGCAATGGATACAAGGAAAACCGATATAAAGTAAAATCTGAAGTTATATTTTTTGGAAAAACGTACAAGATTAACTTAACTTTAAGCACGAGAGACGACATGAAGTTTCCTGTACTTATCGGCAGACAATTTTTAAAACAGAAATTTTTAGTTGATGTCGATTTAGAAAACGTTTCTCATTTATCAAGACAGTATGAATATAGTCATCCTTTCTAGAAATTCCAATTTATATTCCACTCAGCGTTTGGTTGAAGAGGGTGAAAACCGGGGACATCTTATGGAGGTTATTGACCCTTTAAAATGCGACATCATCATAGAAAAGGAAAAACCAACTGTTTATTATAAGGACCGCTATTTAGACTATGTTGATGCTATCATACCTCGAATTGGAGCATCGGTAACGTTTTTTGGATGTGCGGTAGTTAGACAGTTTGAAATGATGAATGTATTTACGTCGGTTACTTCGGATGCCATTATACGTTCACGGGATAAACTTCGCAGCTTCCAAAGGCTTTCCAAAGCAGGTATCGGTATGCCCAAAACCGTGTTCACTAATTATTCTCGTGATATCGAACAAGTACTTTCACATGTTGGCGGTACTCCGGTTATTATTAAATTATTGGAGGGAACGCAGGGTTTAGGCGTGGTTCTGGCCGAAACCAAAAATGCAGCAGAGTCCGTTTTGGAGGCTTTTAACGGATTACAAGCAAGAGCCTTAGTCCAGGAATTTATTGCCGAAGCCAAAGGTGCCGATTTAAGAGCATTAGTGGTAGACGGTCACGTGGTGGGTGCTATGAAACGCCAAGGAAAAGAAGGTGAATTCCGTTCTAATCTTCACCGCGGTGGTTCTGCCAAAGTGGTTAAACTCAGCGAAGCGGAATTACGCGTTGCCATGAATGCAGCACGTGCGTTAAAATTACCTATCTGCGGTGTGGATATGTTACAGTCCGGTCGAGGTCCGTTGTTATTAGAAGTCAATTCCACCCCAGGATTAGAAGGAATAGAAGCAGCCACGGGAAAAAATATTGCAAAAAGCATTATTACCTATATTGAAAGAAACCGACATTAGCGTATGCATGCAGAAAGTAAACCATTAGTTATCCTTAATCAAACCATAAAACCCGGTGAAAGTAGGGAAGTCAATTTTAGTGTTGCTAATTTGCATACCTCCTCGCCCGTTAATGTCCCTGTAATTATTGAACGCTCCAAAAAACCTGGTCCGACCGTGTTGTTTACGGCCGGGGTTCATGGCGATGAAGTTAATGGTGTTGAAATAATCAGACAACTAATTGCCAAAGGGATCAACAAGCCAAAAACAGGCACTGTTATCTGTATGCCGGTCATCAATATTTTTGGTTTTATCAATTTAAAACGTGAATTCCCTGATGGACGGGATTTAAATCGTATTTTCCCCGGTAGCCCAAGTGGATCATTAGCCAGTCGAGTAGCCTATAAACTTGTGAAAGAAATAGTCCCCCATGCCGATTTAATTATCGATTTTCACACGGGCGGATCAGGTCGGTTTAATGCGCCACAACTTCGCTATTCAAAAGACAATAAGAATCTTGACCTTTTGGCAAAGGTTTTTGGTCCTCCATTTGTATTGTATTCCAAAAATTTATCCAAATCCTTCAGAACCACTTGTAATAAGTTAGGGAAACCCCTACTTCTTTTCGAAGGCGGAAAATCGTTTCATATTGATGAGACCGTAACCAACTCAGGGGTTAATGGTTGTAAACGTATTTTAAAGCATTTAGGCATGTTAAAAACAGTTTTTAAATCTACAAAACCTAAAAAGGAATGCATTTTTATAACGGACAGTAAATGGCAGCGCGCCAAATATTCCGGCATGTTTAAGGCGGTGGTCCCTGTCGGATCCCTAGTAAAAAAGGAAGATATTATTGGTAATATTACCGATCCCTATGGTAAGTTTAATTATTTTGTAAGGGCTTCAAATTCAGGGTATATTATAAATGTCAACGAATTACCGATTGTTTATCAAGGGGATGCCCTTTTCCATATTACCACCAAACTTAAAAAGTGATGCATGGTTAAAAAAGCTGAACTAAGAAAAAAATATAAAGCCCTTCGCCATAAGTTAGACCCAAAGGATATCGAAGAATGTAGTTTGGCCATTGCCAACCAACTTTTAAAATTACCGATTTGGAATTATTCCTTTTACCATATCTATTTGTCCATACAAGAATTAAAGGAAATCAATACCGAGTACATCCTTAATATCCTTTCAGGAAAAGACAAACATATAGTGATATCCAGGAGCAATTTTAAAACTGGTACCATGGTTAACTTCCTGTTAACCGATAATACCGTTATAAAGAAAAATAGCCGGGGCATTCCGGAACCTGTTGATGGCATTGAAATTGAGAACACGACCATTAATGTGGTTTTTGTGCCGCTTTTGGCCTTTGACAGGGTGGGTCACCGCGTAGGCTATGGCAAAGGCTTTTATGATCAGTTTCTAGGCACTTGTAATCCCGAGGTCCTCAAAATTGGGCTTTCTTTTTTTGAAGCTGAAGACGCTGTTGAGGACCTCAATCCAAACGATATTAAACTAAACTATTGTGTTACACCACATACCGTTTACGCGTTTTAACGGCTCTCTTCCTTTTTGGGAAATGCCCTTTTATTAAACACAATGAGCATAATAAACCCGGTACTAATAGCCATATCGGCGATATTAAAAACGGGTTCGAAAAAGGTGAAAAACTTACCTCCAAAAAAAGGCAACCATTCCGGTAAATATCCCTTGTATAATGGGAAATACAGCATATCGACCACTTTCCCGTGAAACAGGGTGTCATAGCCCCCAGTTTTCGGGAGAAAAGTCGCTAATTGTCCATGACTATCGTTAAACCAGATGCCATAAAAAACGGAATCAATAATATTGCCTAAAGCACCGGCAAAAATAAAAACTATGGCCATTATCAAAATTTTTGGATTTTTATTTTTTGTGGCACTGTACAACCAATATCCTATACCAAAAATGGCAACCACTCGAAACAGGGTTAAAACCTTTTTGGCAGTTCTATCGGACATAATCGATAAAAAATCACTGATTTTGGTCCCCCAAGCCATGCCGTCATTCTCAATGAAGTAAATCTTAAACCAGTTAAACACGGGCACATCTTCGCCTAAAACAAAATGGGTTTTTACATATATTTTACTGATCTGGTCAATCAATAAAATAATAATGATGATGATACTAGATTTTTTTAATGACATTCAGAACTCCGTTTACCTCCAGCAGGGCCAAAACATTCCATTTCGCATTTGGTCCTCATGAATAAAAAACGTCTCAATTCCAACACCTATCAGAAGAGACGTCCTTATATAAAATTAAAACTTAAAATTATTGCATGTTTTTAGCCTCAATGCTTAAGGTCGCATGCGGCACTAACTTTAAACGTTCTTTGTTTATAAGTTTACCTGTAACACGACAAACCCCATAAGTCTTGTTTTCTATTCTAATTAAAGCATTTTTTAAATCACGAATAAATTTTTCTTGTCGAATAGCCAATTGTGAATTGGATTCTTTGCTCATCACCTCACTACCTTCATCAAAGGCCTTAAATGTGGGTGATGTATCATCCGTTCCATTATTATGATCGTTCATATAGGCACTTTTAATGAGCTCCAAATCGTGTTGTGCTTTTTTAATTTTTTCTTGAATTAAGGCCTTGAATTCGGCTAAATCCTTATCTGAATATCTTACATTTTCTCCCATTTCTCTAATGTTTTTGAATGAAAAGTTTGGTATTTACATCATCAAAAGCAACTTCAATACCCTCCTTTATTTCATCTTTAATTTTTAATTCTTCCGTTAATGTCTCCGTTTTAATATAATCCATATTAGTCTCCACTGCATGGACTATAAGTTCATCTTTTTGAAGGGTTACATCAATTCGGTCTGTTACTTCAAAACCAGAATCTTTACGTAAATTTTGAATTCGGTTTACTAATTCCCGTGCAATACCTTCTTTGCGCAATGCATCAGTGATCGTAACGTCCAGCGCCACCGTTAAAGCCCCCTCGTTTGCAACTAACCACCCTTCTATATCCTGTGATGTAATTTCTACATCTGTGCGTTCTAATGTAATATTTTTTCCATTAACAGCAATATCCAAACTGCCATTTTGTTCCATAATGTTAATATCTTCTGCCGTAAAACCAAGGATAACATGAGCAATCGCTTTCATATCCTTACCAAACCGAGGGCCAAGTTTTTTAAAATTAGGCTTTATCTGCTTCACCAAAATGTCAGAAGCATCCTCAAGCAGTTCTATTTCCTTGACGTTGACTTCATGCTTAATTAAATCGGACACCGCTGCAATTTCTTCTTTTTGCTGGGCCCCATCTACGGGAATCATTATTTTTTGAAGCGGTTGTCTTACCTTGATTTTTTCTTTTGCTCTTAACGATAAAACCAAGGAAGATATTGTTTGAGCACTTTCCATTTTACGTTCCAGGATCTTGTCCACATACCTCCCGTCAAAAACAGGGAATTCAGCTAAATGGACACTCTCGAACGGTTCTTTTTGGGTTATCGTATTTAAGTCCAAATATAATCTATCCATAAAGAACGGGGCTATGGGTGCACCAAGTTTGGCGATGGTAACCATACAGGTATATAAGGTTTGATAGGCCGAAATTTTATCCAGTTGGTAATCGCCTTTCCAGAAACGCCTCCTACTTAACCGTACATACCAGTTGCTCAAATAGTCCTGAGTAAAATCCGATAGGGCTCTGGCGGCCTTTGTAGGCTCATAATCCTCATAGAAAGCATCCACTTTTAATATTAAGGTATGTAATTCTGACAGAATCCATCGATCTAATTCCGGACGTTGTTCAATCGGTAAATTGGCTTCGCTAAACTTGAAATAATCCAAATTGGTATATAGTGCAAAGAACGAATAGGTGTTGTAGAGGGTTCCAAAAAACTTGCGTTTTACTTCCTCTACCCCTTCTATATCAAATTTTAAATTATCCCAGGGGTTAGCATTGGAAATCATGTACCAACGGGTGGCATCGGCACCATACTGATTCAGCGTTTCAAAAGGGTCTACGGCATTGCCTAAACGCTTAGACATTTTTTGTCCGCTCTTATCCAGTACCAATCCATTGGACACCACATTCTTATAGGCAACCGAATCGAATACCATGGTACCAATGGCATGAAGCGTGTAGAACCATCCCCGAGTTTGGTCAACCCCTTCAGCAATAAAATGAGCCGGAAAGGTTTTGCCTTCGTCGATCAGATCCCTGTTTTCGAATGGGTAGTGCCACTGCGCATATGGCATAGAACCGGAATCGAACCATACATCAATCAAGTCACTTTCACGTAACATCGGCTTGCCGCTGTCTGAAACCAATACAATTTGATCGACAATGTTTTTGTGTAAATCGATTTTTGCATAGTTTTCTTCGGACATATCTCCGATTTTAAAATCGTCAAATATAGCCTGCTGCATCAGCCCTGCCGCAACAGCTTTATCCATTTCATGCTTAAGTTCTTCAACAGAACCGATACATTTTTCTTCCTGACCATCTTCGGTTCTCCAAATAGGTAAAGGGATTCCCCAATACCGTGAACGTGATAAATTCCAATCGTTAGCATTGGCCAACCAGTTACCAAAACGCCCTGTACCTGTTGCCTTTGGTTTCCAATTGATGGTTTCATTGAGTTCAAACATACGATCTCTAACCTCGGTAACTTTAATAAACCAGGAATCCAGTGGGTAATAAAGGATGGGTTTATCGGTACGCCAGCAGTTAGGGTAACTGTGCTTGTATTTTTCAACCTTAAAGGCTTTGTTTTCTTCTTTTAGTTTGATAGCCAGTTCAACATCGACAGAGCGGTCCGGTGCTTCACCTTCGTTATAATATTCATTCTTCACATATTTACCGGCAAATTCACCCATCTCTGGTCTAAACCTGCCCTGTAAATCTACCAATGGCACTAAATTCCCATTCTCATCCTTAACGAGCATTGGAGGAACCTCTGGGGTGGCTTGTTTGGCTACTAGGGCATCATCAGCTCCAAAGGTTGGAGCCGTATGGACTATCCCCGTACCATCTTCAGTGGTTACAAAATCTCCCGAGATAACCCTAAAGGCATTTTCCGGATTTTTATTGGGCAAGGCATAGGGCAACAGTTGCACGTATTTGATCCCTACTAAATCAGTTCCCTTACATTCCGCAATTATCTGGTATGGAATCTTCTTGTCTTCTTTGGTGTAGGCATTTAAATCCGCATTTTTCTCAACCCTAACGAACTTCCCCGAAAATTGATAATTTACCAATTTCTTCGCCAGGACCACATTTACAGGTTCAAATGTATATTGGTTATAGGTTTTAACCAGTACATAATCTATTTTAGGCCCCACGGTCAATGCGGTATTGCTTGGCAAGGTCCATGGTGTGGTCGTCCAAGCCAGGAAATGAATATCTCCAAAACCTTGTAACACGTCGGGTAACGTTTCGCTCTTGGCCTTGAATTGTGCCACCACCGTGGTATCCGTTATATCCTGGTAGGTTCCCGGTTGGTTCAATTCATGTGAACTTAAGCCCGTACCCGCTTTTGGTGAATAGGGTTGAATGGTATAGCCTTTGTAAAGCAATTTTTTATCATAGATTTGCTTCAGTAACCACCAAACGCTTTCCATATATTTAGGTTCATAGGTAATATATGGATCCCCCATATCTACCCAATAGCCCATCTTTTGGGTCAAATCGTTCCAAACATCTGTGTAACGCATCACCGCTTTTTTACAAGCTGCATTATAGTCTTCAACAGAAATAGATTGACCAATATCTTCCTTGGTAATGCCTAATTCCTTTTCTACACCAAGCTCAATGGGCAACCCATGGGTATCCCAACCTGCTTTGCGCTTTACCTGAAAGCCTTTAAGGGTTTTATAGCGGCAAAAAATGTCCTTTATGGCTCTTGCCATAACATGGTGTATCCCCGGCAGACCATTAGCCGATGGCGGCCCTTCATAAAACACATAGGACTCCTGTCCTTCTCTTGAAGTTATACTCTTCTCGAAAATGGCATTATTTTGCCAATAGGTCAGAATATCTTCCGACACTTTTGGCAAGTCCAGTCCTTTATATTCAGGAAAATTCATCTGGTATATATTATTTTCTTTCATTCACAGATGGAAACTTTCAATATTAAACCCTAGCAATACTTTAAATGACTAGGAATGAAAGTTTTCCCTTCATTTGATCCTTTTTCTAATAAGGTTGCGAATTTAAGGAATTTTGAGAAAAAAGTAATGCTGTTAAGGCCCTAATTTAAACTATAAAATCCACTACATCTTCAATCTTTGAAACTAACATGATTTTAATCCCTGCAGGCTTCAATGAAATTTTATTGAATTTCGAAACAAAAATGCTTGAAAACCCTAATTTTTCGGCCTCAAGTATGCGTTGTTCCACACGTTGTACGGGACGGATTTCTCCGGATAGACCCACCTCAGCGGCAAAACAAATATTTTTTTGAAGGGGGACGTCTTCATTAGAAGATAAAATTGCAGCAACTACGGCCAAATCTATGGCCGGATCATCAACTGTTATACCTCCGGTTATATTTAGAAACACATCTTTTGCTCCCAAACGGAAACCTGCCCGTTTCTCTAATACAGCCAACAACATGTTTAACCGCTTGGCATGGAAACCTGTGGTGCTGCGCTGTGGTGTTCCGTAAACCGCCGTACTTACCAAGGCCTGAACTTCAATCATCAAGGGACGTAACCCCTCTAATGTAGCGGCAATGGCATTACCGGATAATTCTTCATCCTTTTGGGAAATCAATACCTCCGATGGATTGGATACTTCACGCAATCCTGAACCCTGCATTTCATAAATCCCCAATTCATTGGTTGATCCAAAACGATTTTTATGGGCTCTTAAAATTCTAAAAACATGATTACGGTCGCCCTCAAACTGGAGAACCGTATCGACCATATGCTCCAGAATCTTAGGGCCTGCAATCGTCCCGTCTTTAGTAATATGACCTATTAAAAGAACAGGTGTTGCCGTTTCTTTGGCAAATTTTATAAGTTCAGTTGTGCATTGTTTAATTTGTGAAATACTCCCCGACGATGATTCTATATAATCACTGTGCAAGGTTTGAATAGAATCAATAACCACAATATCAGGGTCTAAGGCTTCAATTTGCTTAAAGATATTTTGAGTTTTGGTCTCTGTTAAAATGTAACAATGCGTCTTATCGGAGTTAATACGTTCTGCGCGCATTTTTATTTGCTTCTGACTTTCCTCCCCTGATACATATAAGGTTTTATAGGGCAATTTTAAGGCTACTTGAAGCAGCAAGGTACTCTTACCAATACCGGGTTCACCTCCCAATAAGATTAACGATCCCGCCACAATACCTCCTCCTAAAACACGATTGAACTCAGCATCGAAGGTATCCAGACGTGGCTCTTTGGAAGTATCAATATCATTAATATGTAATGGTGTAGTCGTTCGTTTTTCAACAGATGTCGGGGATTTCCAATCCCCTTTTTCCGGTTTTTGGATAAGTTCTTCAACAATGGTATTCCATGCCTTACAGGCATTGCATTGCCCTTGCCATTTGGCATATTGATTGCCACAGTTCTGACAAAAAAAAGCCGTTTTTACCTTTGCCATAGGGTTAGTTGGTTGTTAACCGGGAGTTGGTTGTCATTTCTTTTATTTGCTAAAACCCATAAACAATAAGGCTTTAACCTCATTCAAAAAATGATTTGTTTAATACCCAAAATCCTGTTTTATTAAATCGGCCTTTTCCAACATCAAATCTTTGGTGAGACCGGCTATTTCATCTAAAATATATGCTGATTGATAGGTTCGCATTGCCTTTTTGGGTTCACCCGTCTCTTCGTAAAATCTTGCTAAATAATAGTTCCCCAACAATGTTTTCGGATAGTGGTCCCGAGCCATTTTACCCAACTCCTCATAATACTTAAAATCTTCATTTTTCTCGATAGCCGCAGCAATTGCCTTGAAGTCATTGATCAGAATTTGCTTTTCAATGGCAAATAAATCGTATATCGTTTGGTATTTCTCCTGAAGATAGGCCACCGGGGACTCTTCCAACTTTAAAATGGTGTCTTGGTATTCCCTTTTAGATATGGGCTGAAACACAAAAAAGATGCTTTCCAAAGCCCGAGGAATGGCATGTGCCGGAACCGAATAATGTGATGGGTCCTCAAACGTATCATATTTATAGAACACATTCGGGTTATCTGTAGTCTTAATGCTCGTATTCAAGGCCTGCGTCATATCCCTTATGGACTTGGAATCATTATTGGTGTTCGCCAAATAATAAAACAATTTGGATTCCAGTTTAGCCAAACGTTCCGGGACATACTCCAACATATTCGGCGCCAATTCTGGGCTAATCACCACATAGGCCTGAAATAATGGTTCCGGCTTTAGCAGGTAGTAATTTATAAAATTTGCTGTTTCACCATGGCCGATGGCCACACGAAAATTAACAGTTCGGTACTTGTTTTCAATATAAGGCATCAGTTCCATGCCTACAAACTCAAAAAAAGCAGCACCGGTATCAATGGGTAACGAATTTTGTTCAGAGTACATGCAATCCTCATAGCGTTTATCCATTTGGTTCACTCCCACCACTATCGCTTCCGGCATATCTTCCCAATAGGAATAATAATCGACATTGCCCGCTACAGCTTCAAACAAATAATCGCCATCCAAAACAATAACAATGGGATAGGCTTTATCTTTATTACTATTATATCCTCGTGGTAATTGTATTTTAAGCTGACGGGATTCTCCCAGTCTGGATGATTCTAGGGTTTCGTAAATGACCTGGGCGTTGAGGATGTTAAACCCAAAAAAAAGTAGCAAAACATAAATGATTGAGCGCTGCATTGTATAACTGATTTGAGATTGACCTGAGCAAGTTAATAAAAGTATTTCGGATTTTTGACTTAAGATCCAAAAAGCAAAGGTCCCACTATTGCTTTTGTGCCCTTTTTCTATTGTAAATAGGCAGAATCATAAAGGATAAGACCCCCAAAACAAAAATCATAAAGGTTTGCGATGACCAAATAATCCATCCAAAGGCATAACTTGGATCTTTAGGCAGATCAAAAAGTAACAAGGCTCCCAATACGGCAGCAGGATAGAAAAACAAACCTCCATTGGTCGCGGCGATGGTAAAACTACCAGCGATAAAAGCTATAATGGCTGCAGAAAATGAAATGTTTTCTAAACCATCTATAGCAAAAGCGGTCACATAAAACATGAGGACATACATGGCCCAAATAAACAGGGTATGAAAGATATAAGCCCATTTTTTTTTCATTTTAAATATGCTTAGTGAACCTTCTATCAGACCATTGACGAAGGCCTTTATTTTTAACGCAAATTTGGAGTGCCCTCTTTTTACAACCCACAAAAAAAATAACAGTAATACCCCCAATGATACCATGGCCAATATTACTTGCTTCGGGTCAAACTTCTCAATTAAAAACCCATAAATGAAATCAAATTGAAGGCATAGCGTCAAGATAATGATTCCCAACATGACCAACATATCGGCAATACGCTCGGCGACTATGGTTCCAAATCCTTTTTCAAACGGGACCCCTTCATAATTAGATAATACAATGGCTCTTAAAACTTCTCCGGATCTTGGTATGCCATAATTCGTAATATAGGTAATGAAAACCGCCATAATACTATTGGGAAGTCTGATATGGTACCCCATGGGTTCCAACTGAAATTGCCAGCGATAGGCTCGTGACAAATGGCTTAAAACCCCAAAGAAAACGCCCAAAGCCACCCACCAATAATTAGCGGTCTTAAAATAAGGAATGATATTAGAAATTGGTATTTTTGAAAACATATACCACCCAAAACCAATAGCCAATAAAAGTGGAATTAGGATTTTTAAAACTTTTTTTCTCTTGGTATTCAAAAGTCTATTTTAATAGATTGGTTGCTTCATCCGGGAAAACTAATGAAGGTTTGAACCCTTTTGCTTCTTCTATATCCATAAAGGCATAGGTAATTAATATGAGTGTGTCACCCACAGAAACTTTTCTGGCAGCAGCTCCATTGAGGGTAATTTCACCAGTTTTACGGGGACCGGGGATACAATAGGTTTCAAGACGTTCTCCGTTATCGTTATTCACGATCTGAACCTTTTCTCCTTGAATAATATTGGCAGCATCCATTAAATCCTCATCAATAGTTATACTCCCTATGTAATTGAGGTCTGCACCAGTACATTTTACCCTATGAATCTTAGATTTTACTACTTGAATTTGCATGTCGCAAAGATAATTAATTTAGTCCGATATTATCAATAAGTCTGATATCATCTGCATATACGGCAATAAAGGCTCTATATGATTTTTGCCTCGTTTTCCTCTGTATCGGTTTTAAGGTGTCTTGGTCGGCAATATTAAAATACTCCAGTTCGAAAAACTCGTGAGCAGAAAACTGTTGTTCAACCCATTTGGTAACCTCATCGGCACTTTTTGTAACAAATTGCGCCTTTGCAGTCGTTAAGGTTTGATAAATGAAAGAGGCTGCCTTTTTCTGTTCCGAAGTTAACCGTGCATTCCGGGAGCTCATGGCCAATCCATTGGGCTCGCGTTGAATTTTGCAGCCTATAATCTGAACAGGAATATCATATTTATGAACCAGCCTTTTTATAATGGCCAATTGCTGAAAATCCTTTTTCCCAAAATAAGCCTTATGAGGGGCAACAATTTCAAAAAGCCGTTTCACCACAGTACCAACACCATTAAAATGACCCGGTCTGAATTTACCTTCCATTTCCTGCTCCAAACCATCAAAATCGAATTGTTGGGACTCGATGTGTCCTCCATAAATATCTTCTACTGTTGGGGCATATACCACAACCCGGTCTTCTCCAAGGGTTTGAAGCAAGGCAACATCATCCTGTAATGTCCTCGGGTATTTTTCTAAATCAATCGCATTATTGAATTGCGTGGGATTGACAAAAATACTAACAACAACCTTGTCGTTTTGATTTAACGCTTCTTTCACCAGGGCCAAATGCCCTTCGTGCAATGCCCCCATGGTTGGCACAAAACCAATGGAAAGATGTTCGCCCCTAAAGGATTCCAATTCAGCTTTAATTTGTTTTTGTTCTTTATAAACCTGCACCTTTAATAAAAAATTAACGCGTGCAAACTTAAGATTTTACAGTCAATCTGCATAAATTTTTGTAATTTTGCGTGTTTTTTATTTTGAATCTTCAAAAGCAATCTATTTATGAAAGATAAGAGGATATTGTATGTATCATCTGAAGTAGTGCCTTATTTACCAGAAACTGAAATTTCTTCAATGTCATTCGAAGCTCCCAGATTAGTGAACCAGCAAGGAGGCCAGATTCGAATTTTTATGCCGAGATATGGAAATATAAATGAAAGAAGGCATCAATTACATGAGGTTATAAGACTTTCTGGAATAAATTTGGTGATCAACGATTTAGATATGCCTCTTATCATTAAAGTAGCCTCAATTCCTAAAGAACGTATTCAAGTTTATTTTATTGATAATGACGAATATTTCAAAAGAAAGGCGACCTTAACCGATGAAGACGGGCAATTGTTTTCCGATAATGATGAGCGTGCCATTTTCTTTGCCAAAGGTGTTATTGAAACCGTGAAAAAATTAAATTGGTCTCCGGATGTCATTCATGTTCACGGCTGGCTGGCATCTCTTTTACCACTATATCTAAAAGAATACTATAAGGATGAGCCTTTATTTAATGACAGCAAAATAGTCACGTCAATTTACAATCAAAGTTTTAATGACACGTTAAACAAGGATATGTATAATAAAATTAAATTTGACAATATCAATGACGAGGCCATTAAACCACTTGAAGAACCGACCTATAACAATCTAATGAAGGTGGCCATAGACTATTCAGATGCCTTAATCATCGGTTCTGAAACCATTCCAGAAACTTTAGAAACTTACTTAACAGACTCCAAAAAACCAGTTTTAGAATACAAATCTAAAGATGAATTTGGTGAGGCATATACTAACTTTTTTAACGCCGAAGTATTAAGCTGAACCCCTATAAATTCATTAGACAATCCCTATGAAGAAGATCATTAAAGCCCTGAAGCCCTTACTTATTTTTGCATTAATGCTAGCTACTTTTATTGCCTGCGACAAAGATTTTAATTCCATAGACAGTGATGTTTTGGGTAAATCTAATGCAAATTTCAATACGGCCAAGCTCAGCATTGAAAGTGTTCGTGCATACAATAAAAAGTTAAGCAAAATTCAAGTGAATGGTCTAAACTCAAATCTGTTGGGCGTGTACAATGACCCCATTTTTGGATTGACCACGGCAAGTATTGTGACTCAAATTACGCCAACTTCCTTTAATCCCGATTTTGGCGACAATCCTGTTATCGACTCGGTTATACTGAACATCCCCTACTTCAGCAGGCAGGATGGTGTGGACGATGATGGCAATGCGACCTACGTCATGAATAAGCAAGATTCTTTATATGGTGATGAAAACAGTAAAATAGTACTCTCCATTTACAAAAACAATTACTTTTTAAGGAGTTTTAATCCGAATTCCCAAAATCAGGAAGCACAGAATTATTACTCGTTCGCCGAAAACACACCGAATATGGCGGAAAACTTCATTGTGACAGAAAATGGTGAGGTCAATTTTGATGCCTATAAAGGCGAATTAATATATAGTAATCCTGACTTTTTTCCCAGTAATAATCCGATAATCACAAAAACCGGTGAAGGAGATGAGGCCAGTCTTAACTATGCTGCTCCAGCTTTAAGGGTGAAATTGGACGAAGCTTTTTGGAAAACAAATATATTGGATGTAGAGGGTAGCAGTGAACTCAGTAACGACAATAATTTCAAAAATTATTTCAGAGGGCTATATATAAAAGCAGAAGCCATTTCCGGGGATGGCAATATGATTCTATTAGGTTTAAATTCCACAGGTGCCACCATTACGATTTATTATTCAAAGGATTCGACTTCCGATAGTAATAGTAGAGTACAGTCTACCTATGCCTTTAATTTTTCCGGCATCAAGCTAAACACCTTAACGAATGATTACAGTACTGCACCGGAACCATTGGTAGACGGCAACAGTACTGAGGGGGATCAAAAACTCTATTTAAAAGGGACCGCAGGATCCATGGCCGTTATCGATTTATTTGGCAATGCATATACTTATGGTGAAGACGTGCCAGACGCCCTGGTTGATTTGAGGAATGTATTTCTCGATGCAGAAAACAATCCAACCAAACTTATAAACGAAGCACATTTGGTTCTTGTCGAAGACCAATCCCTAACGAGTGGAGAGGACCACAACTACGACAGGCTTTATACGTATGATATAAAAAATAATACCAAAATCCTTGATTATGATTTCGACCCTTCCGAAAATAGCACCTCACCGGCTTTTTCAAAACTCGTCCATCTTGGCTTAAGAGACACCTTATCAACAAATCCCCTTACCATCGGGTATAAAATTCGGATTACCGAACATATTAAAAATCTGATATATAGAGATTCTACCAACACGCAATTAGGACTGGTTATATCCAACAATGTGAACTATACCAACAATGTCAATCTCTTAAACAGCACCGATGATGTGTCCAGAGTTCCTGCAGCGACACTATTAACCTCACGGGGAACGGTTTTATTCGGAAACAACACAACCAGCGATAGCAAATTAAAACTAGAACTCTATTATTCTGAACCCGACTAACCTAAAATGGGTTTCAAACCATTTTTGGTAACCCTCATCACTCATTATTTTGAAGACCGGTTCAGCATGTAGTTAATATTATTTTTGCATATTTGTTTAGGCTATTAAAATGTATGACTTATGTGTGGCATTGTAGGATATTTAGGAAACCGAGAAGCTTACCCCATAATTATTGAGGGCCTGAAACGTTTGGAATACCGTGGTTACGATAGTGCGGGAATTGCTCTTTTGGACGGCAAAACTTTAAATGTATCCAAAACCAAGGGGAAGGTCGCCGATTTGGAACAGCAAGTGCTTCATAATACAGATCCAGTGGGTCATATGGGCATTGGGCACACCCGATGGGCCACACATGGGATTCCTAATGATATAAATTCCCATCCCCACCTTTCCAATTCCGGTAATTTGGTCATCATCCATAACGGTATTATTGAGAATTATGGATCCCTCAAGCTGGAATTAGTTTCACGAGGTTACTCCTTTACATCAGAAACGGATACCGAGGTTCTCATTAATCTTATTGAAGATGTCAAACAAAAAGAAAACCTTAAACTCGGCAAAGCGGTACAAATTGCATTGAACCAGGTTGTAGGCGCTTATGCTATAGCGGTATTTGACAGAACCCAGCCGGACGAAATAGTGATTGCCCGTTTGGGCAGCCCTCTAGCGGTAGGAATTGGTCAAAACGAATACTTTATTGCCAGTGATGCTTCACCATTTCTGGAGTACACGAAAAACGCCATTTATCTGGAAGATGAAGAAATGGCCATCATCAGATTACATAAAGACATTAAAGTTAGAAAAATTAAGGATGATTCATTGGTAGACCCCTATATCCAAAGGCTTCAAATGAGTCTGGAGCACATTGAAAAAGGGGGTTTCGACCATTTTATGTTGAAAGAAATCCATGAACAGCCGAGGGCCATAAAAGACACCTATCGCGGACGCCTTAACAAGGAACAAGGTTTGATTAAAATGTCCAGCATAGAAGACCATCTCGAAAAGCTTCTTAACGCCAACAGGGTTATTATAGTTGCCTGTGGCACATCATGGCATGCAGGACTGGTAGCCGAATATATTTTTGAAGATATTGCCAGAATACCCGTCGAAGTAGAATATGCTTCGGAGTTTAGATACCGTAATCCCATTATTACCGAAAAAGATGTGGTCATTGCCATATCCCAATCCGGTGAAACGGCCGATACCCTGGCGGCTATAAAATTGGCCAAATCTAAAGGGGCTTTTGTATATGGGGTATGTAATGTGGTAGGTTCCTCAATAGCCAGAGAAACGCACACCGGAGCCTATACCCATGCGGGTCCGGAAATTGGAGTGGCTTCGACCAAGGCATTTACCACCCAAATAACCGTATTGACCCTTATGGCACTGCGTTTGGCAAAAGCCAAGGGCAGTATTTCAGATTCACATTTCAGACAACTGCTTATCGAACTGGATCTCATTCCACAGAAGGTGGAATTGGCCTTACAATCGGACGCCCATATCAAAATGATTGCAAATACCTATAAAGACTCCCGTAATTGTTTGTATCTGGGGCGAGGATACAACTTCCCGGTCGCCCTTGAAGGGGCTCTGAAATTAAAGGAAATTTCCTATATCCATGCCGAAGGGTATCCCGCTGCCGAAATGAAACATGGTCCGATAGCCTTAATAGACGAAAATATGCCTGTGGTGGTCATTGCAACCAAAAAGGGCCATTATGAAAAAGTAGTGAGCAATATCCAGGAAATTAAATCCCGCAAGGGCAAAATCATAGCCGTAGTCACACAAGGTGATACCCAAGTGAGAGCCCTGGCCGATCACATTATTGAAGTCCCCGAAAGTTCAGAAGTGCTGTCACCACTCATTACCACCGTGCCACTCCAACTCTTATCCTATCATATCGCTGTACTGCTGGGTAAAAACGTAGATCAACCCAGAAATCTGGCAAAATCGGTTACGGTAGAATAATAAGATCTGTCCGGAATTATCTTTAAACTATTATTTCGGATAGTTTGAAGGAAAAAATAATAAACTTTGAATCAGAAAAATTTGTAAATTTATAAGAAAATATCTCACCTTATTAAGGTATTATCAAATTAATTGGGGTCTTTTTTAATACTTTTTACTATGCATGCATAATTTTTATTTATTTTTAAAAACTAAATGGTCTTCTTATGACTTTTAAATACATCTCTATGAAAGCAATTCTTCCCTTCTTAATTTTGTTTTTTAGTGCAATAGCAACCTCCCAAACTACAATTACGGGTACTGTAGTCGATGACAGTGGACTGCCAATTCCCGGAGCCAATATTCTTGTATTAGGAACCTCTTCGGGGACCGTGACCGATTTCAATGGTGATTTTACCCTGACATACAGTCAAACCCCACCATTTACCATACAAGCAAGTAGTGTGGGATTTGAAACAGTGACTGTTGAAGTTACAGCTAACAACCAGGTTTTGAATATAGTGCTTGTAGAGGGCACATCGCTGGACGAAATCGTCATTTCTGCTTCCAGAACCCCAGAACGTATTTTCGAATCTCCTGTTACGGTTGAACGTTTAGGTATTAAGGATATTAAAACTACTACTGCTGTTGATTTTTATGACGGATTGGAAAACCTCAAAGGGGTTGATGTCAATACCAACAGTTTAACTTTTAAATCGGTAAATACCAGAGGATTTGCGACCTTTGCCAACAACCGCTTTATGCAATTGGTGGACGGTATGGACAACTCCACACCCGCATTAAATTTCCCCATAGGAAATTTGGTGGGAATGATAGAAACCGATGTCCAGAGTGTTGAATTGTTACCCGGGGCTTCCTCGGCCCTATATGGTGCCAATGCCTTTAACGGGATTTTATTTATGAGAAGTAAAAGTCCTTTCGACCATTCCGGAATCAGTAGCCATTACAAGCAAGGTATTACGTCCCAGGAATCGGCCGGAGATAATACATACACAGACTTTGGCCTTAGAATAGCCCATAAGTTTTCCGACAAATTTGCCGCTAAAGTGAATTTTGGATATATAAAAGGAACCGACTGGATGGCCACCAGTGAAGAAGACAAACTGGCCAGAGGATATACTCGAGCCAACCCTGACTACGACGGCATAAATCTTTATGGTGATGAATTAGCGGTTTCTTTAAATTTCGACAACATTGCCATTGGGTTAGGCCTTTTACCCCCCGACACACAATTAATGGGGCAACAGGCCATAACCAGAACGGGGTATAACGAAAGAGATTTGACCGATTATAATGCGGAAAGTGTTAAAGCCGATTGGGGATTATACTATCGCCCATGGGGAAATGATTTCGAAATTCAATATGTCGGTAAGGTGGGTACAGGTTCTACCATTTATCAAGGATCGAATCGCTACTATATTGATGGCTTTTTCCAGCAGCAGCATAAACTGGAAATCAGAAACAACAATTTCTTTGTAAGAGGGTATATTGTAACAGATAAGGCGGGAGATTCGTACGACATGACCAACACCGCGAGTAAAATTAATAACGCCTGGAAACCACTTGAGGATTGGTATGAAGATTATGCAACTTATTATATTGGAACTTTTTTGACCACATTGGGGATGGGCGGTACGCCTAACCCAGGTATCATACATCAAGATGCGCGTGATTTTGCAGATACCGGCAGATATGAACCCGGAAGTCCTGAATACACAGCGGCATTCAACAGGAGTATCACGGATCCAAATTATATTACAGGATCTAAATTCCAGGACCAGTCCAAATATTATCATGGCGATGCCAATTACAATTTCAGCCATTTATGGGATGTTGCCGAAGTGCAGGTTGGGGGTTCCTTCAGACAATACAGTTTGAATTCATCAGGAACCATCTATACCGATTATGACGACACCATAGACTATTCGGAATATGGACTGTACACTCAAATTCAAAAGAACTTTGATCTGGATGAAACATTAAATTTAAAATTAACGGGGTCCGTCCGTTACGACAAATCCGAATTTTTTAATGGCTTCTTTTCTCCTCGGTTTTCCGCGGGATTAACTATAAATGAAAACCACAATGTAAGGGCCTCCGTGCAAACCGGATTTAGAAATCCAACCACCCAGGATTTATTTATCGGGTTGGATTCCGGATTAGCGCGATTAATAGGATCAGCTCCGGACAATTTAGATCGGTACTCTGCTAATTACACGACAAGTGCCTTTGCCCAACAAGTTGTTGGACAGCCCGGCAGCATTACCCAAACCGGAAGGGCCGCCTATGAGAATTCATATACGGTGAGTTCTGTTTTTGCTTTGGCCGACACCGGCGATCCAAGCGTTTTAGAGGTTGCTAATCCGGACATCGTAAAACCGGAGCAAATCACCACTTATGAAGTCGGGTATCGTGGCAAGATGTATCCGGTTACCATTGATTTTAGTGCTTATTATAACACCTATAAGGACTTTTTAACCCAACCTGCTGTGGTGTCTCCTTTATACGGCGATGTAACCGACACTACACCAGTACCTGGTGTCGGTTTACCACTATCTACCTTGGCCATTGCCAACGGCGATTACGTGATATACAGTACATACACCAACTCACCAGCCGATGTGAGTTCCTATGGGGCTTCGTTAGGCATTTCAACCAAGATCTTTGGGAATTATGATTTAAGCGGTAGCTATACCTTTGCCAAATTAGAATTTGACCAGGAAAAATATCCGGATTTTACAACCAATTTTAATACGCCGGAACATAGAGTTAAGGCTTCTTTTGGAAATACGGCCTTATTTAAAAACTTTGGATTCAATGTAGCCTGGCGTTGGAGTGACGATTACTTCTGGGAAGCCACTTTTGGTAATGGTGCCGTACCTGCCTATCATGTTTTAGATGCGCAAATCAATTTGACCATCCCAAGTTTAAAATCCATCTTTAAATTGGGTGCTACAAATCTCATGGGGGATGAATATACCACCGCTTTTGGTACCGGTTTTATCGGTTCGATGTATTTCGTTTCCTGGACCATAAATAACCTGTAAAATAATTTGTAAACGAAATAAAAGCGCCTTGATCTACAAGGCGCTTTTTTCTTGTCAAAAATGAAAAAAACAACTTTTATTTTAAATTAAAAACTATATCTTTGCAGCGCGAAAACGGAAAGGGTTTTCAATCAATTAAATAGCTTAACAAAAACATAAAAAGTAATGTCTAAAGTTACAGGTAAAGTTGCACAGATAGTAGGTCCGGTTATCGATGTTGAATTCGCTGCTGGTTCAGAACTTCCAAAAATTTATGATTCATTAGAAATACATAGACCTGATGGTTCTGTATTGGTGTTAGAGGTACAATCGCATATTGGTGAAGATTCTGTTAGAACGATTGCCATGGATTCATCTGATGGATTGAGCCGAGGAACTGAAGTAACGGCTACAGGAGCACCAATTCAAATGCCTGTTGGAGAAAATATTTATGGACGTTTATTTAATGTTATTGGCGATGCCATTGACGGTCTCGGTGACTTGCCCAAAGCTGGAGAAGCCGGATTACCCATTCACAGACAAGCCCCTAAGTTTGAAGACTTATCCACATCAACAGAAGTGTTGTTTACCGGTATTAAAGTGATCGACCTCATTGAACCTTATGCCAAAGGGGGTAAAATTGGATTATTTGGTGGTGCAGGGGTAGGTAAAACGGTATTAATTCAGGAGTTGATCAACAATATTGCCAAAGGACATGGTGGATTATCGGTATTTGCCGGTGTGGGAGAACGAACCCGTGAGGGAAATGACCTGTTAAGAGAGATGCTGGAATCTGGGATTATCCGTTATGGGGATGCATTTATGCACTCCATGGAAGAAGGCGGATGGGATCTGTCTAAAGTGGATAAGGCTAAAATGAAGGAGTCTAAAGCCACATTCGTATTCGGACAGATGAACGAACCTCCAGGAGCACGTGCTCGTGTGGCCTTATCGGGTTTAACCATTGCCGAGTATTTCCGAGATGGTGCCGGTGACGGTCAAGGAAAAGATGTGTTATTCTTCGTCGATAACATTTTCCGTTTTACCCAGGCAGGATCGGAAGTATCTGCACTACTCGGGCGAATGCCTTCTGCGGTAGGATACCAACCCACATTAGCTACCGAAATGGGTGCCATGCAAGAACGCATTACCTCAACTAAAAAAGGATCCATTACCTCCGTGCAAGCCGTTTATGTGCCTGCGGATGACTTAACAGACCCGGCTCCTGCAACAACCTTTGCACACCTGGATGCCACAACCGTATTATCTCGTAAAATTGCGGAGTTAGGAATATACCCTGCTGTGGATCCTTTGGATTCCACCTCAAGAATTTTAACTGCTGATATTTTAGGAGCAGACCATTATAACTGTGCCCAACGTGTCAAAGAGTTGCTACAACGCTATAAAGAATTACAGGATATCATTGCCATTCTTGGTATGGAAGAGCTTTCTGAAGATGATAAATTAGCGGTAGGTCGCGCAAGACGTGTACAACGTTTCTTGTCACAGCCTTTCCATGTTGCGGAGCAGTTTACCGGTATCCCAGGGGTTTTGGTAGACATTAAGGATACCATTAAAGGCTTTAATATGATTATGGATGGTGAGTTAGACCACTTGCCGGAAGCCGCATTTAACCTCAAGGGAACCATTGAAGATGCCATTGAAGCTGGTGAAAAAATGCTGGCGGAGGCCTAGTCCATAAAAGACAGATAAATTCCAAAACATTAAATTCCATATTCCCTAAAGTCCCCTTGAAGGAATTTAGACGTTTAATATTGAAATTTTAAAACCATATGTATTTAGAAATTGTATCCCCAGAGGCGACCTTATTCAGCGGAGAAGTAACCAGTGTTGCCGTCCCCGGGGTTAATGGTGAATTCCAAATGTTAAAGGACCACGCCCCTATCGTGTCCTTGCTAAAAGAAGGTCTTGTAAAAATCTATGGAAATATAGAATTGGATGAAGAGGTTGAACATAAATTTACCAAGGGGGAGAAAGGGACTACGCTGTTGAAAATCAACTCCGGAACTATCGAAATGAAAGATAACAAGGTTATTGTTCTTGCAGATTAAGGGCGATCACTCGGATAGATATTAAAGGCCGTTAAAAAAGTAAAGGTACTGTCACGCGGAGCACAGTGGAACTGTATTTAATTGTTGAAAATCAATGATGGTTTCAACACCGCTCAAACTGACAAAGAAGACTTACGACTTTCTTAACGGCCTTTGTTATTACACTTTTATAAATATCTTCCTTCTATACAGGATATAGGCTAAACATAAATAAAAGGCCACCACACTTAAAGCATATAACAATGAAGACATGTTATCGCTTATAAATTCATGAACAAACACATGACGATACAACCAAGAGTGAATATTAGTGTCTCCAACCTTCGTTAGATAAAAGGTTTTACTGATAAAACTGGATAAAAAGTAAATGGTAATCGCATTCATTCCGGTGTATTTAAAAATAGTTCCAAATTTCACCTTCCTTTCATCACTTAAGTAATAAATAATGCTCAGGATGAGCGTTCCCCAACCACTGGTTACCAAAACAAAACTACTGCTCCAAAGGGCCTTGTTTATTGGAAACCATAAATCAAAAATATAGCCTGTTAGCAGTAAGCCCCCTGAAATTAAAAGTAAAAGTTTAGAGCTTTTAAAGGCACTCAGCACTTTCCCTACCAGAATTCCAAAAAGACAAGTCACTACAGCCGGAAAGGTACTTAAGATCCCTTCCGGGTCGTAATCTTCTTTCCACATATGGCTTCCTAATACGTTTAGGTCCAGATAATTCGCCCAGTTATTGGGAGCACGATCAAAGGTTGGCCATTCGCCATTGGGCAATGGCACAAATCCCAGCAACAGCCAATAGCCTATTAATATGCTAACGCTCAGACCCAATAATGCTTTCCAGTTAAAATTGAGGTATAAAATGGCGGAGATAAAAAATACAATTCCTATACGCTGCAAAACACCAAAAAACCGCAGGGTTTCAAAATCCTTAATAAAAGGAGCATAGGGTAAAAACAGACTTAAAAAAAGTCCCAATCCAATAAGTTTGACACTTCTAATGGTTATTTTTTTATATGTTGAGGCCTCATTGGCTTTATTTTTATAGGCCAGATGAATGGAGATCCCTACGATGAATAAAAAGAATGGGAAAATCAAATCTGTAGGCGTCAACCCATGCCAATCCGCATGTAATAGGGGCGGATAAACATGGCTCCACGTCCCCGGCGTATTCACCAAAATCATAGCTGCGATGGTAAATCCTCTCAATAGATCGACAGATTCTATTCGGTGTGCCATATGCTGGTTTTAATTTTTAGGTTTTCAGGACGCTTCCAAAAGTTTAAGCCCCACTGTCATTAATATTAAAAATACGTTCTTTGGCCTCCTTTAGGTACATCCTCCCAATAGGTATTTTTTTATCTGCTATTTCAATCGTATTACCATCTAAGGCCTTCACCTGACTAATAGACACCGTGAATGATCGGTGTACCCGAATAAAATTGGAGGACGGCAATTCTTCGGTTATGGCCGTTAATGATTTATGGACCACATAATCTCCTAAATTAGTGATAACTTTTATGTAATCTTTTAAACTTTCAATATAAAAAATATCCGATAAGTAAACCTTGATTAGTTTTTTATTAACTTTTAAAAAAATATGGGGTTCCTGGTGCAGATTAGAGTCACTCGAACCGCTGGTTGATTGCTTGAGTTTATACACCTTATTTATGGTTTTTAAAAACCGGTTAAATGGGATAGGCTTCACCAGATAGTCGGTCACATCCAGTTCAAAACTTTCAACGGCATACTCTCTGTAAGCTGTGGTCACCACAATTAAAGGCTTATATCCCAAATTTTGCAAAAAGGTAAATCCGGTCATTTGAGGCATATTGATGTCCAAAAAAATCACATCTGGTTGGCTCTGTTGAAGCTCCTCAAATGCTTTTAGGGGGTTGTTAAACGTATTGGAAACCTCTATATTATCAAATTCCTTCAAATGGCTTTCAATAACTTGAATAGCTAAAGGTTCATCGTCTATAATGGCACATGTAATTTTCACGTGATTAATTTTTATTTAGTTCACCGGAATTTTCAAAAATAAGCTGTAAATCCCATTATCCACGTTTGTTTGTAAAATAAAATCCTTTCCAAACAAAAGTTTTAGCCGTCGCAATGAATTAGAAATCCCTATGCCCTTTTTCTCTTCATCTACAGTTTCAGGATTAAAATTGTTCGAGATCCTAAATTCGAGGTACCTTTCATTAATTATTTCAAAACTCATATCAATCTTAATCTTATCATTGCTCTTTAATCCATGTTTAAAACAATTTTCAACAAAGGTGATCAGCAGTAATGGAGGTATTTTAATGTCATCTAAATCTCCCGTAATATGCATTTCGGTTTCCACCCTGTCCTTAAACCTGAGGTTTTCTATATCTATATAATTATTGATATGATCTATTTCTTGCAATAAACTTGCTTTGGAATCCTGTACTTCATAGAGCACATATTCCATCATATGCGATAATTTTAAAAGGAGTCGGGGCATACTATCGGACTTGCTTAACGCAAGTGCGTATAGGTTGTTAAGGGTGTTAAAGAAAAAATGGGGTTGGACCTGGGTTCTTAAAAATTTCAATTCCGTACTTAACTGCAATTGGGACAGTTCCTCATTGCGCTTTTTTTCTATACTCCAATCTACCAGTACCTTAATAGCAGTAACAAAAGTAATCACATAAAGCTCTCCCAGTGCAACGACGATAAAGTGATTGAAATCCAAAAAGGATACCGGCCTGCCCAATTCAGGGGATAAAACCCCAGTAACCGTAAAAATAAGTGACGTTCTTATAATGTAGACCAGTACTAAAATAAGAAAAATAGCCCCTATATAGTTTAGATACTTTTTCTTTAGGAATAAATTGGGTATTAAATAGTACACATTGAGATAAATAACAATAATGTGTATGGGGAATTCGACTAAATTGGTTTTAAGGGAATACGCAAAATCATTGAAGAAACTCCCCCATCGTATCACATTAAACGTAAAATAGCCTATCCAAAAAATAACGTGATATTTAATTGGAATCGTACTTCCGACTCTTTCCTTGAGAGGTGTAAAAAAAGGACCTTTAATAATTGTTCTCATTTCAGGATGGGCTATTTTTGGTATCTATTTATGAATTCATTATCATTTTTTCACAACCCTTTTTATTCAAATGATATTAGGGACCTAATAATCTAAAAACAGATGATTGGTTATTATTATTTCCTGACACTAGATACTGTTGGTTATTTATGCTAATCCATTCTAACTGCTTCAAATCGAATGGCAAAAACAGTCCAGTTTTATCTGAATTTAAAGGTTTAAAACTAAAATCCCCTTCATTTAATAAAACCAACCCATATCCGGCATCATTTCGAGGGGTTTCTATCTCTGAAACGAATAAGTTGCCTCCAATGATAATATCTTCATCCCCATCATCGTCAATATCGGTTGTTAAAATATCATTAATTGAAGATATCTGAGTCAAATCGGGAAAAGGCATAAAACTATAATCCCCATTCCCGTTATTCTTCATCACGCCACTTTTAAAGTTGTAACATAATAGATGTAAGGCTTTTTCCAGGTTCTCTTTGCCATAAATATCCGCTACTGTAGATTTACCAAATTCGTCATAGGTGGGAATTATTTTTTTTATTTCTGGAATTTGTTCTGTAGAACAGGATTTGCCCCGCACCGGGAACAATTCTCCAAAATTGTAGTAACTCAAAACAATATCACGCTTTCCATTCTCATCAAAATCATCGTAATACACTTCAAATGGTTCGCTTGAACTTGCTTTGTATTTATAATTATCTCCAACATTACCTAGGATATAATCGTCATCACCATCTTGGTCCAGATCAATCGCTTTAAGAGAAAAATACCATCCTGTTAAACTATCCAATTTCGTTAAGGTTGTTTTTTGAAAATGGTTATCGGTATTCTCTAAAAATGTTGGTGCCATCCATTCTCCTACCACGCAAATATCGAGATCATCATCATTATCAAAATCCGTCCATACAGCATCAGTAACCAACCCAATGTCTTTTAAATCAGGGGCATTTTCCAATGTAATGTCCTTAAAAATACCTTTATCGTTCCTTAAAATATAGCTACTTGCCGGTGCCGGGTAATCATGTGGTATATGCCTTCCGCCTACAAAAATATCCAGATCACCATCCTTATCAAAATCGGCCGTACGTATTCTCGATCCACTATAATTTAAATGTTCAGGCAGCAAATCCATTCTCTTAACAAATCTTCCTGATCTGTTTTCATAGAGTCTATCTGCATAACTTAAAGCATTTGCCGGAAATTCATTTCCACCACTTACCACAAAAAGGTCTAAATCGCCATCATTATCAAAATCGAAAAACGTAGCATCAACATCTTCAAAAAGAGCGTCATCATTAAATGCCTGGTGCAGGTCAAATCCCCCTTCTGTGTTTTGAGTGTAAAGTGATGACACCGTACCAGATGCCTGTCCAAAATAAAGATCATCCCTTCCATCAGCATTAATATCTCCAACCGCCATGGCTGGTCCAAACTGAGACAATTTATGCGGTAAGAGTACCTGTTCCTGATAATCATCATAATCATTCTCTTGATGGACTAATTGTTCCATTACATTCGATTGTACAAAATACTGAGGGCTAGAATGATGTCCCGTAGCCTTTGTGATATTTTTTTCATCATAGGCTATAAGCATGCGCTTGTTGATTTCAGGATTAAAGAATTTTTGATACTTCTTATTAGGCCATATCACTAGCATAGAATCAATTACCGTTTCATCACCTAAACCAACATGAATTCTTGGGGGTATGGACGATTGATAGCCCCGAACGCTGTAGTTCTCAAATACCTGTTCCTTGTCGTTGGTATAAATAATGGTTTTAACACCTATCCCCTTGGAATTATTGGGCAACCCTTTAAATTCAATATCCAAATAATTACGGTGTTGTTCATTGGAATTATTCCTTAAAATTAAGGCCGTCTCATCTACATTATTTACAACAAGATCCAAATCACCGTCATTATCCAAATCGGCATAAGCAGCACCATTAGATAATGATTTTAAATTATTCTCCAACCATACATCAGAACAATTTTTAAAGGAAAGGCCTCCTTCATTTTTATAAAAATAATTTTTATGGGGCCTCGATGGCATTTCCTCCAGTAGAAACATGATTTTTTTCTCGTTCGTCAAGGCATCGGGATTGTCATGCCTATACTGCTTCATCATGTTGTAATAATCCTTATTCCTGAAATCCTTTTTTATACCATTAGTAATAAATATATCCTTCAATCCATCATTGTCAAAGTCCGCTAACAAGGGTGCCCAGCTCCAATCGGTATTGGAAATTCCGGTAATTTGACCAACATCGGAGAAAAATGGTACACCCGTACTGTCAATATGGGTGCTGTGTTTAAGCAAAACATTGTACATGTATTGGTAATGCTTTCCAGCTTCAACATTTTTGTTGAATTTCTCCGGATTCATACTTGCCATACTGGTTTTCATCCCATAATTATCTTCAGAAACCATGTCCAATGTCATGATATCCATGAAACCGTCATTGTCGAAATCGGCAATATCATTACCCATTGAGAAATTGGCGATGTGATTGGTCGCACTTTTTATAACCTCTTTAAATGTGCCGTCCTTTTGATTGATATACAAATAATCCGGTTCATCATAATCATTAGAAATATAAATGTCCGGCCAGCCATCTATATTTAAGTCGGATACTGCAATCCCCAAACCATAGGATATGGAGTTGGAGTAAATTTTAACCTCTTCTGTTCTGTCAATATATTTGCCATCCTCATTAACGAAGAACTTATCCCCATAGGCAGAAAACAAATTGGAATCATTATTTATTGAAATGGTCTGTGGATTATGATTCATTAGATACATATCCAAATCACCGTCGAGGTCAAAATCTATAAAAGCAGATTGAATAGAATTGGAGGTATCATCTAAGCCATAGTCTTTTGCCGCTTCCTTAAAAACAGGAATCCCATCGCCATTGATTCCTGTGTTTATAAATAATTCATTGGTTAACATCGAAGGTCTGGCATAAGGTCCGGAGCGACATACATAAATGTCCAGCAGTCCATCATTATTTATATCGACCATGCTCGTCCCTGTTGCCCATCCCCTTTTACCTTTGGTATGCGATACCTCCGATATGTCCTTAAATTCAAGATTACCCTCATTTAAATACAGATGATTATCTCCCAGATTGGAGGTAAAATAGATGTCATCCAAACCATCGTTATTAACATCTCCAATGGCCACACCACCTCCGTTATATACATATTCATAAATGAACGAATTGGTGAGTTTATCTACGGGAATTATATTTTTAAAGTTTATTTTGGAGTGTTTACTATTTACTTCTTCAAATAAATAGAATGTCCCGGAGTCCTTCTTACAGGAACAAAAACCAATAACAACCAAAAGGATAAGGTATCCGCTTGAAATCTTCATGAAGTTTACTTTTTGTTTACTAATTGACCTAATCTAAAGTATTCAAAAATCGTATAAAAAAGAGGTTGATTATATAGCAATCAACCTCTTTAAGAAATTCACATTATTAACACTTATTATTTCGCATACCAAAGTTTGGTTCCCTGTAGATCAGGCCCTTGTGCAGAAAGTACAGCATCGTAATTCGGATTGGACTGGGCTCCGCCTCCGTAACGCATACGTTGAGGATAGGCTCCGTTTAATTCTCCTAATCCAAAAATAACAGCATCCGATACGCCGGCTGCTAATTCCGAAGGATATCCTGTATCTCTAACTACAGCCCAGGCTTCAAAACCATCAGTATATGAAGCAATCCATCTTTGAATGGCAATCTTTTCAAGTTTTTCTTCCATGGTCCCCGTAGTGATATCGGCCATAGGCTCACTGGCAATGTAATCATCGCCGGAGACATTCCATAATTTCATAGCCTCTCTAATACCGGACTCATAAAGAGCTTGGGCATCACCTGATCCTATTCCTCTGACAACGGCCTCAGCCTGCAAGAAATAAGATTCCGCACTGGTTAAAATGATCTCCGGATAGGCATTTACCTGAGTCCCTCTTTTATGGGTTACTGTTTCACTCGGAATACTGAACATTTCATATCGTATGAACGGATACGTATCACTATTTATTCTGGAGGGCTGTCCAATATATTGGCCAGACGGTACCTCTATAGTGGTTACATTTCCTGCAACCGACATTGTATACTCAGCACTAGAGGCATCTAAAGCAGAAATAACGAAATTCAAGCGATCCTGAAAGTTAGGATCAGTACCATCATCAGTATAGGCAAAACTACCTCCAGGTGCCGGTAAAGCATAGGCGGATAATCTTGGATCATTACTGTGTTTCAGTGTATTTAAAAGCGTTGCTCCCATCGTCCAGGAAGCACCACTACCAACTCCAAAGTCATGCCACATGTCGCCGTAGGAAGAGGAAGCCCATTCACTAATTATAAAGTCTTTTTTCATTACTGCACTACCTGTTTGGTCATCCAAGAGCGGTGCACTTAAGGCACTGGTAATGGCCCCTTGGGCGAAATTATCCCCATCGGCTCCTAATGCACGCATGGCTATTCTTAACTTTAAGGTGTTGGCCAATCGCTTCCACTTTTGCAGATCTCCACCACAATAAATATCGTTGGAACCGGCATCATCTACACCAAGACCGGTACGCTCAGCAGATCCTATAAGGGTCATTGCATTTTCCAGATCGGCTATAATGCCTTTATAGACATCTATTTGAGCATCGAATTTTGGATTTAATATGCCATCCACGCCAGCTTCACTGAATGGAACCATTCCATAGATATCCGTATACATCTGGAAATACAAGCCTTTCATGATCAATGCCATGGCATACATGTATTGGTTTTCAAATTCACCGCCTTCCTTGGTCAAATCAAGAAAGCCTTTAATCTGGCCGAAATGACCAGCTATCCAACCATATGTGGCTCCCGAATAACTCCCGTTATAATTATAGCATAAATCATCGCCCCACCATGAATTGTCATGCCCAAAGGTAAAATGCCCGGCAAACCTATCCGAATGGATTAAATGTGCCCGCCAATATGGAAAACGATCCGGTGCATAAAGTCTTACTTGAGCACTCGTTAAAAAGAACTTTGCACTCACCTCGTCTGAAGTAAACCCAGTCTGGCTGGTGTTTATCTCATCGAAATCATCGGTACATGATATAGCCAGTAATGCAAACATGGCTAACATCGAAAGTTTAATATATCTCATAGTTATCAATTTTTTTAAAAGTTAACATTTAAGCTAAAACCAATACTCCTTGTTGTTGGTAAAGCATAAAATAGAACACCTTGACCAAAGTTAGAAGTGGAATAACTCGACTCAGGGTCAAAATTATCTGTTTTCTTACTTATGAAGAACAGATTTCTTCCCGTAAAACTGACCGATGCATTCTGAATAAATGTATCCTCCAAAATACTTCTTGGAAACCGATATGTGAGGCTTAATTCCCTCAATCTCACATTCGTTTGATCGAAGACATATTCAGAACCAATACCACTCACAGCGGCCCAGTATTGTTGCCCTGTAATAGTAGTAGTGTTGGCAGCGCCTGCATTCGTAGTCCCTTCATCGTAAACACCTTCTACTATCACGCCACCTTCTCTGTATTGCAGTGATCTTTTTGTTACACCGGCACCATCTAAAGCGGCATCGGTAAAGGAAAATACTTCACCCCCAATTCTAAAATCAACAAGCGCATTAAGCGACCAGTTCTTGTAATTGAATGTATTGGTTATACCACCGGAATAATCAGGTTGGTAATTACCGAATTTCTCACGTCCGGAAGTTGCCTGTGGCCGTCCTTCTTCGGTGATCAATAATTGGCCTGCATCGTTACGTTTCCAAGTTGTGGCATAAATGTCGCCATAACCTTCACCAACCTGAGCTCGAACATCTACAATACCCCCATTACTCGAACTAAACTGGAAAACTTCCTGCCCTTCTATCAAACTTACTAATTTATTGTTATTATGCGAAATATTGGCCGAAATATCCCAGCTAAAGTTGTCATTTTGTACAGGTTTTCCTCCAAGTAATATCTCAACACCCTTATTGGACAACTCTCCAACGTTGGTCCTTGCTGCCGAATATCCGGAATTCGGATCAAGCGGCACATCGAAAATTAGATCCTTGGTCGTTATATCATAAACAGATATATCGCCATACAATCTACTCCCCAATAATTTAAACTCCAAACCAAACTCTGTTGATCTGATATCCTCAGGTTTTAAACTTTCACTAAATAAGATGGAACTCCTATTAACCTGAATATTACCTAAATAACCATCACCTGCAACACTAAATAAATTGACGATTTGCTGGGCCCCTGTATCGTTACCCACATTGGCCGTACTGGCTCTTACCTTCAGAAAATCGATTGGGGCATTACCCATATCAAAAATATTATGTAATAATAAGGACAAACTTTGTGAGCTGTAGAAATAGGATCTGTTTTCCTTTGCTAAAGCCGAAGACCAGTCATTTCTTCCGTTAAGATCCAAATACACCATATCCTTATAAGACACAGAAGCCTGAGCATATAATGAATGTACTTTTTTCTCAATTAAATCCCCTTGACTGGCTGTTATTCTTTGACCATCAGTATTATTGAGGAAATATTTACCGGGAATTTTAAAGTCTGCACCTGCAGAACCAGAACCAATATCCGTAGTATGTCTTGCATTACCACCAACACTTGCACTTAAATCAAAATCTTCATTGATATCCTTATTAAAAGAGACTAAGAAGTCATAATTGGTTTCGGTATTATCTCTCTGGGAGTAACTGATCCGTCCATCCCTGAAGAAGTGATATCCTTGAGGAATAACATTTTTAGTATCATGACTTATGGCATCATGCCCAACTCTAATAAAAGCAGTCAACCAATCTGTAAATTGATAATCCAATTTGGCGAAGCCTGTTATCCTCGATCTGTTATCTCTCTGTTGGTTCTGATACATGATCCAATACGGGTTACCCGTGCCGGCCAGTGGGGCAATAACATCAAATGGAGAAATTTCATCCGCTCCAGGATGATCATGTATGGGACTCGTTAAGTCCTGATATACTCTTAAGTCTGAATCTCGAACGTTTCTTGGTAAATTATATAAATATGCTGCTACACCCTCTGTTCCCTGAGTGGGTCTGTTTCTCCCGTCTTGTAAAAAATAGGTCACCCTTCCATCGAAAGTCATCTTATCCGAAAGTTTGGCATAGCCCCTTAAATTAAAGTTATGTCTTTTGATTCCGGAATTCGGTAAAATGGATTGTATATCAGAATTGGTATAGGAAAAACGAACTGAGGAGTTCTCATTACTGTTACTAAGGGCTATGGTATTTACAAAGCTCGTTCCCGTCTCGAAGAAATCCTTAACATTATCAGGCTGGGCCTCGTAAGGTCGCATCTCACCATTAAACTCCAAATGTGAAGACCCATCAAATCGTGGTCCCCAGGAATTGCTACCTCTTACCGTAATGACATTGTCGTACAAGGTGGCATTAGGATCGTTTAACACCGGGAAATTACCGTTCGTACCACGACCATACTCGTTTTGATATTCAGGTAGGACTAAAGGCGTATCAAATAAAGCACTTGTGGTATAGGTTACACCTAACCCACGTTTTAAAGCCCCTTTTTTGGTAGTTATAAGGATAACACCATTGGCTGCGCGCGAACCATAAAGGGCAGCCGCATTAGGTCCTTTTAAAACCGTCATGGATTCAATATCATCGGCGTTGATATCAGAGATCCCTGTACCCAAATCAGGAACGCTAAATTCTGCTGCGCCTTGAGATACTCTAGCTGAGTTATCAATCGGAATACCATCCACAACATAAAGTGGTTGGTTATTGCCGGTCAGCGAACCGTTACCTCGAATAACCACACGGGTCCCACCACCGGGACCGGAAGTCGATTTAGACACCACAACTCCAGCCACTTTACCGGCTAAAGAACTGGCAACGTTGGCCTCTTTAGCCAACGATACATCCCCACCATCTAATTGTGTCACAGCATAACCTAAAGATTTTCTTTCCCGACTAATACCTAAGGCTGTTACGACCACCTCATCCAATTGACTGGCATCTTCTTCTAGTGTTGCATTTACAACACTTTGTCCATTTACCGCTATTTCCTGGGTCACATAACCTACATAAGTTATTTGTAAAACTGCATTATCGCCGGAAAGTGTAATGCTGTAATTTCCATCAAAATCGGTGGAAGCTCCATTTGAAGTTCCTTCTTCAATAATATTAGCTCCTAATAGTGGAACCCCATTATTATCGGTAATTGTTCCTGTTACTGTCGCTCCTGTTTGCGCAAACACGCCTTGAATACTTAAGGCACAAACAAAAACCATGAGTTTTAGTAATTGTTTAATCATAATTGTTTTTGAATTAGTTAATTTAATCTTGAATTAGTGTATTAAACTCTTTTATAGTTTAATGAATCATTTAGGATTAAAGGGTTTTTACCATACACGAATTGTTTTAAGTTAGTATTTGAATTGTTGAGTTTATCGAAATAAAAATTTAAAGTATTAATTTTTGGATGCCACGAGAAAAAAAATATATAAACAACATCATTTTACACACAAACAACTAATTCTAAAAGATGTCTGTTAATTTAGTAAAAAAACCATCTCCAAAATGTTAAAATCAAAATAGGTTTGGGGTTAGGCTGTGGATGTGATAAATAATTTCAACTAATAGACCCGTTTAATGACATTGGTAACAATACCCCAAATCACAAAGTGGTTTTCTTCGGTAATTTTGATGGGTAAGTACTGGTCATTTTCAGGTTGTAACCAAATGCCATCCGATTCTACCTTGAGACGCTTAACGGTAAACGCTCCATCGAGAAAACAAACGGCTATTTTATTGTGCTCTGGTGCCAAACTGCGATCTATGACCAAAAGATCATGATCATCCAGTCCGGCATTAACCATAGATTGTCCGGAAACACGCGCAAAAAACGTGGTTTCTTTATTTTTAATAAGTTCACGATCCAAAGACAATCGTCCTTCATTAAAATCTTCAACCGGTGATGGGAATCCTGCAGAAATACCTGTATCCATAAATAAGGCCCCTAATCCGGACTCATGATCCGGATTAAAAAAAGACAAATGCTTGGCGGTATGTAACTGCATTACTTGTGGAAACTCAGGCAGAGCATTAGTGCTCCGCTTCAGATTAAAAGTAAACAAAATAAATGAGAACACCATGTGTTTTTGATTTCAAAATCCATAAATTTAGGTATCCGGTTCTTATCCTGCCAAATCCTCCATCTTTTCTACCAAAACCCAATGGGTTATCCCCCTTTTTGAAAATTACATAAGCATAAGTTCATACCATTCAATCCCGCTCCCCTTTATATTTAGGAGTAAAGGCTATGCAAAATCAACATCGCTATATTCTCTTGAATGGCAGGTGAGATCATGGAAAGACTTTTTTATTTTTTCATATTTTGAAGTCGATAAGCCATTCCTAATGTCAAAATAATCGCCTATTTTTAACTTATGTATCAAAATACCACATACACCGTAGAAGAGGCTATAAAAAAACTCGAATATTATTGTGCCTATCAAGAACGTTGTCATAAGGAGGTAAGACAAAAACTCCTGGGTATGAGAATGATTCCCGAGGCTATTGACCATATTATGGTGCATTTAATTGAACAAAACTTTTTAAATGAAACGCGTTATGCCAAAGCATTTGTGCAAGGCAAGTTTCGAATAAAGCAATGGGGCAAACGCCGTTTAACTTTAGAGTTAATGAAAAAAGATATCTCCAAATCTCTGATACATGAAGTAATTAATGATATCCATGACAACGATTACCACCAGACCCTGCATAATCTGGCCCAAAAAGCCCTGGCTGGCATTACTGAAAAAAACCGTCTGAAAAAGAAAAAAAAATTGTCCGATTATTTACTATATCGGGGTTGGGAGCCCCATTTGGTTTACGAGAAAGTGAATGCGCTCATTACATAGCCATTTTTTTATGTGTTCTTACAATGGCCTGCTCATTTTTCCAGTCTATCCATTTTTGTCCTTTCCACTTACGCATGCCATTGTCCAGCATTCGCATGATAACTATATTATAAATAGCCCGAGCCAGATTTTTAGGATTTCTGGGAACAGCACGCAAACTCATAGAAAACCCCGGTGTTAGATAACGCATATAGTGCCAATAGCCCTCCGGCATGTATAATATGTCCCCATGATGGAGTTCACAAATCCACCCTTTAGCCCGTTTAAGTGCCGGCCATTTTTCAAAATCGGGATTATTAAAATCAATATCCTCCCTGGTGATCAATGAATGAGGGACCTTATACAAAAAGTCATTTTGCTTTTGATCAAACAAGATGCATTGTTTTTTGCCATCAAAATGAACATGTAAAATATTGGCTAAATCGATGTCATAATGCATGAAGGTATAGGAATTACTGCCACCAAAAAACAGCATGGGCAGGCCTTTCATCAGTGACAACCCCAAATCGGGAAATGAGAAATCCCCTTGAAGATGGGGAACCTCCTTCAATATATTCCAAAGAAAAATACGATATTTTGTAGGTTCGGTTTTAAGCAAATCCACATAATCACTCATCTTCATTTTGGCATGTGCCTGGTTAAATCCTTCTTCATAGTCAACAGGTCTGTCGTCGTACAACGGTACTATTTTATCTCCTGCCGTGGTTTTCATATAATCCAAATTCCATTTGCTGTATGCGGGCCAATCTTCAATAAAATGTTCAATCACCACAGGTTTTTGTGGCCTAAAATAATGCCTTAAAAAGTCCGCTTTGGACGGGTTCTTAACACGTGGAATGTCTTGCAGGTTTAACGACACAAGCCTAAATATTTAGAACCCCAAAGTTAAGAAAACCATACCAGAATGGAAATAATATTTAAGGGTAGTGCCATCCCCTTTTTTATGTACATTACCGTAATTAGCTTAACAGGTATGTCATGCCTAATCCAATGGACCTATTCCTTTATTATTGGGTTACGAATAATATATAGCAGGGCATGACCGCATTGGTGGTAGCAGTTTCTGAAGCCCCCAAATGAAATCTCCAGGGATAAGGCCTCAATTATCGAATGGCTGCCTGAGTATGGCCCCTTTTATAACCGGGAATCATTAAAAAACTCCTGTGAATTTCTAAAAAACTCCTGTGAAATTTGAAAATTCACAGGAGTTTTTAGCTCATATCTGCCGGTTCAATGAAGAATCCCTAAGCAGATATTGGTGAAAGTCTGCTTACAAAATGGAACCTTGGTGAGCACGAGCATGTTATAAAGAAAATATCAATATAATATGGCAAAGGCCTATGAAGTGATCGTACTTTGCCTAATGGCCCTATGTCGCTACCGTAAAAGCACCTTTAATGCCATTTTATTTATCTGTTTTTAGCTTTCCTCGCTGCCTCGTTACGTGCAATGGAATGCTCCGGCCTGGTCCATTTCGGGTTTTCTCCTAAAGATTGGTATTGCGAGTTTTCGGCATCTACGGTCTGTGGATGGACGTGCTTTAAAAATGGTTTTTGTGGATGCAACCCGAGTACTTCGAACATTTCCATATCTTCATGCACATCCGGATTTGGGGTCGTCAACAATTTATCTCCCGCAAAAATGGAATTGGCTCCGGCAAAAAAGCACATGGCTTGTCCCTCGCGGGTCATCTGGGTACGACCTGCACTCAGGCGCACCTGGGTTTCGGGCATAACAATCCGCGTGGTGGCCACCATGCGGACCATTTCCCAAATGGATACAGGTTCTTGATCTTCCAATGGTGTTCCCTCTACCGCCACCAGGGCATTTATCGGTACGGATTCCGGTTGTGGGTTTAAGGTAGATAAGGCCACCAACATTCCTGCCCGATCTTCAATCTTTTCGCCCATACCAATAATACCCCCGCTACATACGGTAACATTTGTTTTACGGACATTATCAATGGTTTTGAGTCGGTCTTCAAAACCACGGGTGGAAATAACTTCTTTATAATAGGCTTCCGAAGAATCTAAATTATGGTTGTAGGCATACAACCCGGCTTCGGCCAATCGCTTGGCTTGATTTTCGGTAAGCATGCCCAAAGTACAACAGACTTCCATATCCAGTTTGTTAATGGTCCTTACCATTTCCAGCACCTGGTCAAACTCGGGTCCATCCTTAACATTACGCCAGGCCGCACCCATGCACACGCGTGAACTGCCTGTAGATTTGGCTCTTAAGGCCTGCGCTTTAACCTGCTGCACCGACATCAAATCATTCCCTTCAATAGGGGTGTGGTAACGGGCTGCTTGTGGGCAATACCCACAATCCTCCGGACATCCTCCGGTCTTTATGGATAACAATGTGGACACCTGTACCGTATTGGGGTCATGATGTTCTCTATGTATGGTCGCCGCTTGATAAAGCAACTCCATTAATGGTTGGTTATATACCGCCAGGATATCCTCTTTAGTCCAATTGTGTTTTGTCTTGCCCATAGTTAAGCTCAATTTTAAACAAAAGTAAGTATTATGCCAAATATAGTTAAAGATAAAAACTATTAATTTATCATGAAACATTTAAATTAGAGGCATGGCAAATGTATTAAAAAAGCGAATGGGACTCATAGGTCTGGGTAGCATTGCACAAAAAGCTTATTTACCTATAATAACGAACCACCCCAAAATAGCACCTGTTTTTTGTACGAGAAATGTAAAGGTATTGAACACTTTAGCCGATACCTATCGTGTTGGCGAATGCTATACGGATATCGACACCCTCATAAAAAGCCGACCCCATGCGGCCATGGTCCATACATCTACGGAAAGTCATTATAAGATTGTAAAGGCCCTTTTAACACACCGTATACCTGTATTTGTTGACAAACCCATTTGCTATACCCTAAAGGAAACCGAAGCCCTTCTGGATTTAGCCATCGCAACCCAAACCCCTTTGTGTGTCGGATTTAACCGCAGGTATGCGCCCTTAATTGCGGATTTAAAAAAGAAACCAGCTCCATTACATGTGCATTGGCAAAAACACAGGGTGAATATTCCAGCAGACCCAAGGGTGTTCATCTTTGATGATTTTATACATGTTGTGGACAGTTTACGGTTTTTATCTCACGGAAAAGTTGAAGATCTGCAGGTCTTCCCTGGATTACATAACGGTTTGCTTGAGCATATTCATGTGCAATGGAGACAAGAACACACCTTATTAAGTGGGACGATGAACCGTGTGAGTGGGATCACCGAGGAGCGCCTGGAATATTTTACCCATGGACACAAATGGGAGATTCATGAATTGGAATCCGGATACCATTGTCATAACGAAAGCAAAACCCCGTTGTCATTTGATCCTTGGACCCCCACACTGCATAAAAGAGGGTTTTACCATTTAATAGAAGATTGGTTGCAGACATTGGAAGAAGTCCCCTTTAATACCCAAAGACTGGATGATATTTTTGAAACCCACCGCCTTTGTGAGGTTATTTTAAATAAGGCATTAAAACACTCTTGACGCCTAAAATGCCCATCCTGACCCTTGTCCATGACGTTCATAACGGGTATCGACGAACTGCACTACGGCTTCAACCAATCCTTTCATTCGGGAGGCAACCCTCCATGAGGAATTTGCTGACTGAGGCAATGCAAGGTGCCAAAACCCCAGATAAGATCAATGGCATGTATCGGTACGACTTCCCGGTTTGGAAAACAGGATGCCAGAATATTCAAGGCTTCTCTGTCTTTAGAATCGTTAAACGTAGGCACCAGGACCAAGTTGTTAAGGATTAAAAAATTAGCATAGCTGGCCGGTAATCTAATGCCATTAAACCAGATAGGTTTAGGCATGGGCAAGTGTAGAATATTAGGTTTTTTACCATTCTCAAGGGTAGCCTGTTCTAACCGATTAAGGTTATCCTGAAGGGCTCTGTAATTGGGATCGGTTTTGTTCGTTTCCACGACGGTTACGATGGTGTTTTCATTCACAAAACGGGCAAGATCGTCAATATGGCCATGGGTATCATCTCCTGCAATACCGTCTCCCAACCAAATGGTATGGGTAACCCCCAGATAGGTTTTAAAAACAGCTTCGTAATCTGCTTTGGTCAGCCCCGGATTTCTTACCTGTACCTCCTGGTCCAGAAGACATTCCTCAGAGGTCAGTAAAGTCCCTTTGCCATTAACATCAATGGCGCCCCCTTCCAGGGTTACCGGCCTGCCGTTATACAATGCCTGTTCAAACTCCAAATCAAGAAAAGAAGCGACCTTACCGGGCACTTGGCGATCCCGTTTAAAATTGGAATATTTTGCCCAACCATTAAAGTTGAAGTCGATCGCCTTTCTTTTATTTCCCTGCTTGACCACAATGGGTCCGGCATCCCTCATCCAGCTTCGATTGGTTTTATAGGGTAAGTAAGACACGTGGTCCAGGTTAACCTCTGCCAGAGCCAGCATATCATGCAATCTATTTTGCAGTTTTGGTGTCGCTACAATAATAAAGACCCGTTCAACCGTGGCAATTTTTTTTATAAATTCTACGAAAGCCCACTGTACTGCCGCATATTTACCGGGCCAATCCTTACCGTTATATGGGAAACAAAGCAATATACCTTCCTGTTTTTCCCATTCTGCGGGAAACCTCCAAAACGTATCCATCATCCTTAATCTATTACCCGTTTGGTGATATTCCCATACGCGTCAATTCTGCGATCTCTGAGAAAGGGCCAATTTTGCCGGACGTTTTCCTGCAATCCCGGATCGACCTCAGCTATTAATAGCTCTTCCCGGTCGCTCGATGCCTGAGCAAGGATTTCTCCCTGAGGGCCACAAATAAATGAAGATCCCCAAAACTGAATTCCGTCGGTCCCCGGCACATATTGTTCCAGGCCTATCCTGTTGGCTGCCGCTAAGTACACGCCATTAGCAACGGCATGGCCTCTCATCACATTCATCCAGGCGCCATGCTGATTTTCGCCAAATTCCTCCTTCTCCCGGGGATGCCATCCAATGGCGGTAGGGTAAAAAAGTACCTCAGCGCCTTGAAGGGCGGTTAACCTTGCTGCTTCGGGATACCACTGGTCCCAGCATATTAAAGTCCCTATTTTTCCTTTTTTGGTTGGAATGGTTTTAAATCCCAAATCCCCCGGGGTAAAGTAAAACTTTTCATAATAATGCGGATCATCCGGAATGTGCATTTTTCTGTACAATCCGGCCTCAGATCCATCCGAGTCGATAACATATGCACTGTTGTGATATACCCCGGCCATGCGCTTTTCAAAAAATGGCACAATAATAACGACCCCCAATGCCTTGGACAACGCACTAAAAGCGTTAAAAGAGGTACTGTATAAAGGCTCGGCCAAGGCAAAGTTCTCTGTATCTTCACTCTGACAAAAATAATGACTGCTATACAGCTCCGGAAGGGAGATCACTTCTGCTCCTTTCGCCGCAGCCTTTCTAACCCATTCCATACATTTTTTTAGGTTGTTTTCGGGGGTATTATTAAGATTGAGTTGAATTACCGAAATCTTATAGTTTTGTTTGGACATGTCTTAATGGTTAAACAATTTAAGTTTTCTAATCGGGTCTAAATGAGGGCGTAAATATAGCCAATTTTGTGGCTAAATCCCCTTTTAGACTTTATTTTGAAATCAAAATACTCACCGCATTACCACCAAACCCCACCGCATTTACCAATATATATTTAAGGTGTTTGGGCGTTTCCTGCGCATAAAATGGCACATGGATAAACTGTTGGTGGCTCAACATCAATACAGCCATTTCCAGACTCAAAAGTCCTGAGGCCCCAAAACTGTGGCCTATTTTCCATTTATTGGTCGTTAAACCGGGTATCTTATTCCCGAACACGGCTTTAATGGCATTGTATTCGCTTAAATCCCCCTTCACCGTTCCTGGAGCATGCATGACAATGGCATCGACATCATCCGGCTGAAGATTTCCCAAAGCCATGGTCATGGAACGCTGAAAACATTGGGCATCACTGGAAATAGAAATGTTATGCTCCAATATTTCCGTGGCATAGCCGTAGCCTTTTATTATAGCCAAAGCGTTATCTTTCACCCCTGCTTCCAGGCAGGCCATGGAAGCCCCTTCACCCAAAACCATGGTATTTTGTTTTTTAGCCAAATCCAAGGCCCTGCAGGGATACTCCCCTTTTTCCTTTGAGTAAATTTTTAAGGCCTGCATCTGTGCAACTGTAAAAGGGGTTAACGGTGCCTCACTACCCCCAACCAAAAAGGATTTGCACATCCCTGAATTTATCCACGCAATACCATTTAATACCGCATGCAAGGCGGTAGAACAGGTTATGGAATGACTTACTTCCGGTCCTTGAGTCTGCAAGTCATGTGCCACCCAGGACGATATGTTTCCCAAAGTAGTCGTTGGAGAACTGAGCGTTTTGGCTCTGTTTTTCTTTAAAAAGTTTTCATGATAGGACTCAAAAAGACCGGTTGCACCCCGCGAGGAACCAATATTAATCCCGAAATGGTCCAAAGCGGTCCAACCCGCCTCCTTTACGGCCTGCCGGGAGGCAAAAATGGCAAACAAAACCGTATCGTCCAGTGCTTTGTATTTATGATCATACTGTCTAAGGTATTCAATCTGCTGTCTGGCTTCTTCAGGAATTTCAGCCACATAAACAGGTGTATCCGATAGTGGTTTTGGGACCAAACCGTGATGATTATTCTGGTAGCCTGTCCAGGTTTCCTGTAATGAGGTCCCCAGGGGCGAGATAGAAGATATAGCCGTTATGGAAATTGGTTTTTGCAAAGCCTGATTTTGGATGCAAATTTATACTATTTCTAAGGCTTCTTCAATAACTTGATAGATTTTCTGTAATTGTTCATCGGAAATCACATAGGGCACCTGAATGTAAATGGTATTCCCAAGCGGTCTTAAAAATACACCGCGGTCCATAAAGAATTTTAACAATTTATCCCGCAAATGGCCATACCGTTCTATTTTAGTATCCATATCCAACGCGAAAACTACACCTAAACACCTAATAGCCTTTACTTTTGGATGCTCCCGTACTTTATTTTTAAACCTTTCGTGGGAGGCTTCAATGCGCTTGATATTTCCCTGAATGTCTTTGGAGGTTAATAATTCAATCCCCGCTATAGCCGCCGCACAGGCCAGAGGGTTAGCCGAATAGGTATGACAATGAAAAAATCCTTTTGCAATATCATCGCTTAAAAAGGCCTCATAAACAGATTCCGTACAAGAGGTAATGGCCATGGGTAACAACCCGGCCGTTAGTGCTTTGCTCAAACACATGATATCCGGCTTGGTGTCCATGTGATCTGAGGCGAAATACATTCCCGTTTTTCCAAATCCGGTCATGACCTCATCGGCAATGGTTAGAATGCCATGGGTTTTACAAAACGAAAGGATATCGTTCAGGCCCCGGGCATCATGAATGGTCATTCCCGCCGCACCCTGCAACAGGGGTTCATAAATAAACCCTGCAATCTTATGGGAGGTGTTAAGGGTTTCGAGTTGTCTTAAAATACGCTCATGATTAGAGCCATCTGGAGTTGGAATGCGCTCAACTTCTATTAAAAAGTCCTCGAATGGGCCATTATAAACCGATAACCCGGACACACTCATAGCACCGAAGGTGTCCCCGTGAAACCCATTTTCGAAGGCAATAAACGTAGAGCGCTTGTCCCCGGTATTGAAATAATACTGAAGTACCATTTTTATGCCGGCTTCTACGGCCGTGGAACCATTGTCATTAAAAAAAATGCGGTTCTGATTATCCGGGAGAATCTGCATCAGTGCTTCCGATAATCTCACGGCCGGTTCATGGGTGAAATCACTAAACATCACCTGGTCCAACTGTTGCATTTGTTTATAAACCCGGTCTACAATAAATGCATTGCAATGCCCATAAACAGCGGTATACCAGGAGGCAATCGCATCAATATACTCATTGCCCTGTTCATCGGTTAAGATACAGCCCCTGGCTTTTACAATACCCAAACTATTCGGGTTTAATTGATGTTGCCTCAAGGGGTGCCACAAATGTTTTTTATCACGATCCTGTAAACTCATAAGCTTGTTTTAAACCGTTCGGCATATTCTTTTATGACATTATGGTCAAAATAGGGTTCTTCCTCAATGCGTCCTATAACGGGAATCCCTGTCATTTTTTTGATAATCTCCTCGGTACTGGCATGTTCATTCCCACTAAAAATCAAAGCCACCTTAAACCCTTTATCCTTCAGCGTATTAACGGTTAACAAGGTATGATTGATGCTGCCTAAATAGTGTCGTGAGACCACAATAACCTTATAACCGGGCTTTATCATATCCAAAACAGTATGTCCTTGGTTTAAGGGTACCATTAATCCTCCGGCACCTTCAATAACCAAATGATTGTTGGTTTTAGGAGTTTTAATGGCTTTCAATTCAATTTCAATTCCATCAATTTTCGCCGCTGCATGCGGACTCATAGGGGTTGTAAGGGCATAGGCATTAGAATGGAACACCGATTTGGAATTGGACACCCATTTTTTAACTTTATAGGTATCGCAATGATCGAGATCCCCCGCTTGAACGGGTTTCCAATAATCGGCTTCCAGGGCTTCCGTAACTATGGCAGAAACTATGGTTTTACCGACGTCGGTTCCTATACCTGTTATGAAATATGTTTTTTTCATGTGCTTTTATTCTGAAGGCTTAGCCCAAAATGATCCTTTAAATATCATGGTTCTGTAGTTTCAGGGATCAAAATAACGATTAAATCTCAAACATGGACAGCGTCTCTAAAACATGGATTATTTCTTCTTCTGAATTATAGGCGTGCAAGCAAAAGCGCAAGCGCTCCTGACCTTTAGGCACTGTAGGCGATAATATCGGCTTAACCCCATAACCATTGGATTGTAAGATCCTTGCCAGATGCTTCACCTTCGCATTTCCGGGAATGACACAACTATGAATGGCCGAGTCACTCTCTATAAAGCCCCGAATCTCTTCGGGCGCCTCACCCCGGGACACTGCATTCAGTTTTAATCGTTTAATTTCAGCTTTAAACACCATAATGTTTTGATGTAATTTTCGAATATTGGGATGCCATTTTTCCCTATGTTGATCCCCTGATAGGGCGTTGTCGGTCTTGTACAGTTCATTGTAAATGGTATGGACTGTTGCCAAACTATGCGGTGGCAAGGCCGTTGTATAGATCAGGCTACGTGAAAAGTTAACCAAGTATTCTTTTAAGGTTTCACTGCCTAAAATGGCAGCACCATGACACCCCAATGCCTTTCCAAAAGTAACGAGTCTGGCGAACACCTCTTTCTCAATTCCAAATTTTTGGACCAATCCAACCCCATTTTCACCAAACACACCAACGGCATGGGCCTCATCGATGATCAAATGGGCAGTATGCGCTTTGCAGAGTTGTACCAGCGTTTCCAGATCCGGGGAATCCCCATCCATGGAGAATACCGATTCTGTGACGATATAGACCACCTCGTTATTTCGCGTCTTTAGAAGTCGAGCCAGATGAAGACTTAAATCTTCGATGTTATTATGTTTAAACTTATAAGCCTTTGCATGACTCATACTTATGCCGTCCCGTATGGAGGCATGGATGTATTCATCAAAAAGAATGATGTCTCCTCGTTGTGGTACACAGGAAAAAAATCCCAAATTGGCATCGTAGCCCGAATTAAAAACCAGCGCCGCCGCACTCTGGTGAAATTCACAAAGAACAGCCTCTAAAGCGGCATAAAGCGGATGATTCCCGGAAAGCAATCGAGAACCTGTACTTCCATTTTGATGCATGTTATGATGCATTAAATAGGCATGTGTTTTTTCAAACACGTCTTTAGCCCTTGCAAAACCTAAATAATCATTCGATGAAAAATCCACCAAATGACCTGGTGTCTCTAATTGACGAAAGGCATTAGTTTCTTTTCTAAAATCGAGTTTTTTCTGAAGGTTTTGAGGAAATGGTCCCATAAAACAAATGTATATAAAATACCTATCTTTATACGCATGTTTTTCTTCTTGAACATAACACGTCATGCATATACTATCTGGCACTATATCCTATCAAAGGGCGGCATCTGATGATGAGCTCCGTCAAATTTTAGCGCTTCAACAAAAAAATTTGCCTCAATCGCTATCTTTAAAAGAGCGAGAACAAGAAGGTTTTGTAACGGTCGTCCATTCTTTTGAGCTATTGAAACAAATGAATGCCGCCTGTTCGCATATTATTGCCAAATACCAGGGTGAGGTTATAGGTTATGCCCTATGCATGACCAAAGATTTTAAATTAAAAATTCCCGTTCTTATCCCCATGTTCAACGAAATTGAATCCGTAATTACCGATACTTCCACTTATGTAGTTATGGGGCAAATTTGTATCGACAAGCACATGAGGGGGCTAGGTATATTCAGGGGATTATATGAATACATGTCACGGACCTTAAAAAACAAATTTAATATGATCATCACTGAGGTGGATATTAAAAACACCCGATCTTCCAATGCCCATAAATCGGTAGGATTTAGACTCTTAACCCACTATGAATCCAATCATCAGGGCTGGGAACTCATTGGATTGGATCTGTAGTTCCGTTCCTTCAAAGTTTTAGCTCATAACCATTGCCGGGAGCGCATTGAAGAATAGTTTTGTATTTTTGGAATTCATATTAAACCAAATGAGCTATGAAAAATGGATTTTTTCTTTATCTGTGTCTTTTGTTTTCCGGTTTGGGTTTTGCTCAAAACAATTATATTGTAAAAACGGAAGATGGTCGTCGGGTATTACTTAAAGCAGACTATACATGGGAATATATTGATGCCGCACCCAATAAAACGATGACGGAAGTCCCTCAAATATCCCATTCCAAAACGGACAAGGCGTGTCAGTTAACCCCGGATTTTGTAGAACCAAAATTGGACCAAAAGATTCAAAACCAATTAAAAAAAGGTCGGGCAACCCTAGATCATATCAAACAAAAAGTAGCTAAAGATTACGAGTGTTCCGTTGAAGATGTCCTATTATTGCGGGTCTCGGAGCAAAAATCCAAAGGAAGCTATGACTTCTGTGCAAACGGCCGGAAGGTCTCCTATAAACGTGTCGGTAATGCCATTATTGAAAAAGGCAAACTATTTTAAATTTTAAAAAATGGCATGCTTGGTGGTTTATTAGTAACTGTACTTTAACGACAGTATGTAATTCCTTCCTGCAGCCGTTATGCCAGAAGAATAGGGTCGATACCGTTCATCGGTGATATTCTCAATGCCGGCCGTAAGGACTAAGGACTCATGAAGTTGATACTGCGTCCTTAAATTTAATGTCATCCATGACGGAGAATAGGGATTGCCCCTAACATCTGAGGCATATAAATACGCTTTACTGGTCTCTGAAGGCGCTAACTGGTTAAATGAAAATGGGCCATTGAAATTGATAAAGGCATCCGCTTTAAAATGGTTTGAGGTCCAAATGACATGTACATCTCCGAAATCTGGCGCGGCATGCCGAACAGGCACTTCGGTACCGTCGTCTTCCTCCATGCCTCCAACAACGCTGTAATGGGCCTTTAACCTCAGGTTTCTGGAAATCTGTGCATTACATCCCATTTCAAATCCATATATCCGTGCTTCGGAGGCATTTTGAATGGCCTGAACATGGCTCAGTTCGCCATCATAATCAATTTGGGTATCCCCATTTAAGGTATAAGCCCTTCGGACCAGGGCATTATCCAAATAGGTATAATAAGAGCTTAGATCCAGCACTATATTTTTAAAATGTAATTTCAGACCCAATTCGCCTCCATAGGCGTATTCCGGCCTTAAATGGTCGTTTGGTACCACGACGGAACCGGGTTCAGAATCGAATACTTTGCCAATATCGTCAATGTTTGGTGCTCTGAAGGCAGATGATGCATTTAAACGCCACACCAGGGTAGAATTGGGCATCCACGTTATACCCGCCGTTCCCGTCAATGCTCCGGATGTATTTTTGGAGGAATTAAACGGTAGGTTTAAAAAGACATTATTCTCCTCAAAATCAGCTTTAGAAACAACATGGTTAAAACGTAATCCCGACTGAAATACAAATTTAACATGGGGTTTGTATTTTAAGCTCGAGTACACCGCAGCGGATTGCCAGGTGGCGCCATTGGGGTATCTCGAAACATCCGGAGAAACCATTTTGGTATCAATGTTTTCCTCTCGCCCGCTAGAGTGCACCTTATTGAAAACATATTCTGCGCCATAAAAGAATTCTGTCTTTGAATTTAGCCGCTTTTCAAAATCAACGTTTACGGAATAGGCCTCTACCGTTTCTTCCCGTATATTTCTCAGGCTGGATTGAAAGTCCCGATCCATCCTACTTTCCTGGAAATTTTGGTAGGCTACAGTTGCCTTTATTTTGTCGTATAAGTTCGACCCACTGCTCAACTTAGTCAGGTGAAAGTTAGTCATGAACCAGTTTTGCGGGCCATAATTCCATTCGGCAGAACGCAAGTTATCCCCTCTGTATCGAATTAAACGGTCGTACCTTGGTATATTTGAACTTGATGTATAGTAAAGCCCCAGGTCAAAACTTAAGTGTTTGGTGGCTTCGTGTCGTATTTTTTGAAGCAGGTTAATTTGATGGTATCCCGTGTATTTTTGAACCAGGGGATCACTATTTTCAACCATGAGGTCCTCGTTGTTGATACGTGCAATGAATTCCGGTCTTAAATAGGTTTTGGGGCCATGCTTACCCATCCTTAAATCACCAAAATCCGTATAGCTTAAACTTGTATAAAAGGCCCATTTTTTATAGCCTAAATTCACATCGACATGCCCGGTATTTTCCTGATTCGCCGAGGCGTATCTCAGCACGGCATGAGACTTATACAATAAGGAATCTTTATAGGAAAGTTCTGGTTGTTGCGAATAAAACCCCATGACCCCGCCTATGGCATCACTACCATAAATAACAGAGCCGGCTCCTAAGGTGACTTCGGTTCGCTGAATCGAAAAGGGGTCGATTGAGATCACATTATGTAAATTACCCCCTCTAAAAATAGCATTATTCATTCTCACCCCGTCGACAGTAATTAACAACCTGTTGGTAGAAAATCCCCGAATCATGGGACTTCCTCCCCCTAACTGACTTTTCTGCACAAAGACTTGCCCGGTGTTCTCCAATACATCTGCACTGGTTTGGGGATTTTCGAAGTTGATTTTTTCTTCATTAATACTGATTATCTTTTGAGGAATATCGCGTTTATTTTGTTCAAATTTAGATGCCGAAACCACAATCTCTTCCAATCCTAAGGTATTCGATTCTAAAAAGACCAGACCATTTTCATCGATATCCTCTTTTCTCATGGATGTCAACACATGGGTTAAATGCTGAAAATAGATGAATTCTGAATCATAAAACCGATCTAAAGAGGCCTCTCCTTTAAAATTGGATATCACACTTTTAGATTTATCTGTATTATAAATGGCCACCCCATAAACCGGTTCATGGGTTAGTTTGTTGAGAATTTTAATTTGCTGTGCTTGCGTAACCCCTATAACTAATAAAAAGAAAAGTGTTGGTTGGAAGCGTTTCATGTTTTAGTTAAAAACTTGGTTAAAGATTGGTAAGGATCTGGGATATTTAAAATGTCCCAAATGCATCCCAAAATAGCGCAACATCAAATCCAAAAAGGATTGCCTTTGTTTTGATTTGATTTTTACTGTGTTTAAGTCATCAAATGTCGTGCCTAACAGTTGTTTTAAAAGTACAATATTTTCACCTGAAATCGTATGGTTATGGACTTCCCTGGCGACAAATTTTCCCTCCTGCAAATTAAAAAATGGATGTCCCATAGTGCTGATATCAGGATAGAACCCTAAATATTTGGTTAGTTTAAGTAAAAATAAGACATGGAAGTTGGTATACTCTGAATGGGAGTCCAGCCATTGCAAGGTCGTTTCCAAATAGCTGAATAGGATCTTATTCTCCTCTTCCTCCTGCAACACTCCGGAGAGCACTTCAGCGATGAACATGGCTATGGCACTTTTAAATACATTGGTATGAATGGTTTCATATAAATAACCCGTTTTCATTTCCTTAATGGTCTGTAACGCTCTGTTTTCTTTATATATCATCACCACTTCCAACTGGGATAGCAGCTGAAAATAAGCGGCTTTGGCATGCCCTCTCTTACTCTGCAGCACGTTGCGCAACAGGACGCTAACAACACCCCGCTTTTCGGTATAACATCTTATAATTAAATCACTGTCCCGATATTTAATTTTTGATAAAACAATGGCTTTTGTTGATATCAGCATTATCTAACCACCATTAATTTTAAAACCTTCGTTTCGAAAGTATCTAAATCCGACAGCATAATGAGGTAAACCCCGGAGGCCACAACATGATTAGCCAAATTTTTACCATTCCAATAGGCGGTACCACCGTCGATTTCGAGATTATAACCTCTATATCGCAGATTGTTTCTGGATTGGGCCTCGGCCACCAAATTCCCCTCGATATCGGTTATTTTGATATTTACATTTTCCGAAATGTCTTTAATTTTCACTTTCTGGTCTACAATATCGAACTGAGGCCTTACGGGATTCGGATAGGCATATGCTTTTTGTAAATCTTCTAGCGGACGCGATCCTCCAGATTTAAAGGACACCAAGCCTCGTGAGGTCGCTATGTAAACCTCCCCGTTGTTATTATCAATGGAAATATCGTTTATAGTGTTGGAAGGTAAGGGAGAATTATCTGTAGTAAAATGGAAAATAGTCTCTTGTCCGTCCGATGAAAAATAAAATATACCCGAATCACCGGTACCCACCCATTTATTGTTGGACCCGTCAACTTTTATGTCTGTAATTTGCTGTTGAAATAACAATTCCTTTGCAATCCCATCTTCCAGAATAATAATTTCGTTGGCTTCGACGCCTTCACTGGAAAAGAAGTTGGATGTATTGTACAGCACCCTAAGACCTCTAAATGTCCCTATCCACAATTGCCCCCTGTTATCCATGGCTAAGGCTGTAACGTAATCGTTGGGCAGGTTCCCGTCTTCCACATCTATACGTTTGGTGGTTTGACCGCTGTTATTTTCATTAAAAGCCACCAAACCGTATTCATAGGTGCCAATCCATTTCGTACCATCGCTGCCAATAACCAAATCCGGATATCCATTATTATCTAATTCTGCAGCGGCCTCAATACTGTAGGACTGCCACGAATTACCGGATGGATTAAATGCTTTTAAGGCAGGGTCCACGAAATTAGTAAGCGTCCATAAGATGCCGTTGGTATCAAAAGCGGCGGATGCCAATCTAAGATCTCCGGTATAATTTGGCAAATTCGGAAAAAACGCATCCTCTAAACCACTATTGTTTTCGTCATATAACACCGTGGGGACCTCTTCATTAATTTCGAGCAGACCATCAATGTACGATCCTATAAAAACCTGGCTGTTGCGCAGTGGATTAATCACAATTTGTTTCAGGCATCTGGCTCCCAGAAGTTCACTGAATGGCGTATTAAGCCATGTCCCCTCTTTTAAATGGCTCATACCGCGACTATTTAAAGGATAGGGATTCAAAAATATATCATGCTCCCCAAAGGTAACCCACAATCCGTTGGCTTCCGTTTGTATGGCAAACGGATTGTTTAATAAAGGCCCGTCAGGTCTTATCTCTTCAAAGGTAGTGGGGTTAAGCCATGCCGTTTTTAACATCCCATATTCGGCAGTCCCGATGTACAGGTATTCCTGATCGATCATGGCCGAGCTGAAGTCGGTTGGAAACATGGGGTCATCTGCAACTTGCACGATCAGGTTAAAACTGCTGTCGTAAACAAACACATTATCCTTGGTGGTTACTATTACATAATCATCCACAAGTTTTAGGTCTACCGGAACACTCCCATATAAGAACAGCTCGGTAAGGGTGTCATTGGTAATGCTGTAAATTCTTCTATTTGTACTTGTGGTATACAATTGGTTAAAAGCAGATTCTATAGCTACAAAATTACCCGTGGCAATGGTTTGCCAATTGTTATAATCAATACTATTTGAATCGTTTACAAGTGCTTTCCTTATCCCCTGACCCCCGAGACAAGAGGCGTAAATATAATCGCCATAAAGAGTGGTTTGACTCACCTGGATCTGCTCTCCGCTACTGCCGATAAAATAGGTGTCCCCAAATTCAAGGCGTTCCAGATCGTAAACAGAAATGCCGTAGTCTGTTGCAATATAGACCAAATTATTTTCAATATTAAAATGATTAATACGTCTGTTTGTGGGTAATATGGTTGGCTTTTCTATGATATCAACTATGGAAAGGACATCATCATCACCATCAAAACGAATTTCAATTAGTCCGTTGTCATACCCAATAATTAGGAGCGCATAGGCTTCACTATAGTTGATGGTTGATATGGTCTGTCCGGACAACCCATTTATGGTCGTAATGGTTTCTAATGTATTCGTTTGCGTATCGTAGGTGAAAATGGCATTTTCTGTAGCGGCATAAATGTTATTGTTCCCCTTAACGACATGGGAGACCATATTATAAGAAAAATAGCCCTGCCATAAACTCGAATAATCCTGAGCGTTTAGCCAAAAGGGCATAACCAAACCTAAAATTACAATTAATCTTTTGTACATGACATCCTTTAGAGGTTCAAATATATTTATATATAACGAATTATGATTGAAAATCATATAAATAAAAAAGCTCCCTAACTCTAGGAAGCTTTTACACTCTAATTACCCTTGAAATTAAACAATTCCCTGAGCCAGCATAGCATCGGCTACCTTAACAAAGCCGGCAATGTTTGCCCCTTTAACATAGTCGATATATCCGTCTTCTTCCGTACCATATTCGATACAGGATTGGTGAATATCGGCCATGATTTCTCTTAATTTATTATCGACTTCCTCTCGTGTCCATTTATATCTTAAGGAGTTTTGTGTCATTTCCAATCCCGAAGTGGCCACACCACCCGCATTCGATGCCTTGCCTGGTGCAAATAAAATTTTTGCTGCATGGAAGCTATGAACGGCCTCTTTGGTTGAAGGCATGTTGGCGCCTTCACTTACACAAATACAACCATTTTTCACCAGGGTTTCAGCATCTTCCTTGTTCAATTCATTTTGTGTTGCACAGGGTAAGGCGATATCGCATTTTATTCCCCATGGTGTTTTTCCCTTAACGAACTTCGCTTTAGGGTAAGTATTAACATATTCACTAATTCTGGCCCTTTTTTCATTCTTGAGGTACATGACGTGTTTCAATTTCTCCTGATCGATACCTTCCTCATCATAAATATATCCTGAAGAATCGGACAGGGTCAATACTTTTGCTCCCAGTTGTAATGCTTTTTCCGCTGCAAACTGTGCCACATTTCCTGAGCCAGAAATAACCACATTTTTCCGGTCAAAGCTGTCCCCTTTTAATTCCAACATGTTTTGTGCAAAATATACCGTTCCATAACCTGTAGCCTCCGGTCTAATCAAAGAACCGCCCCAAGACATTCCTTTTCCGGTTAACACGCCTGTAAATTCATTCCGAAGTTTCTTATACATCCCAAAAAGGAATCCGATCTCACGTGCCCCTACACCAATATCCCCAGCCGGGATATCTGTATTCGGGCCTATATGTCTAAACAGTTCACTCATGAAGGCATGGCAGAAACGCATGATCTCATTATCGCTTTTCCCTTTGGGGTCAAAGTCACTTCCTCCTTTACCACCACCCATTGGTAAAGTGGTAAGGCTATTTTTAAAAACTTGTTCGAAGGCCAAAAACTTTAATATACTTAGGTTTACGGTAGGATGAAAACGCAATCCTCCTTTGTAGGGGCCAATCGCCGAATTCATTTGAACGCGATATCCCCTGTTAACTTGAATTTCACCATCATCATCTACCCAACAAACTCTAAAACTAATAACCCGTTCCGGTTCTACCATTCGCAATAAAATGTTCTTCCCGTAATAAATGTCATGTTGAACGATATAAGGAATTACTGTTTCAGCAACTTCCTCTACAGCTTGTAAAAACTCCGGTTCATGCCCATTACGTTGTTTTACAAGATCCAAAAATTCATTAATGATATCTTTCATGTGTTTAAATTTAATACTTTTTATTTGTCAATCTTCTACAAAGTTTAGCTTAAAACTGATTATAAATTATAAAATACATAATTTTAAAGCGCAAATATACGTTATCTTTAAAAATTACACCGTTTTTTTTTGAATTTCGTAATACATTTGGACTTATCCTCCCGGTTAATTTTATAATCATTTGAATGTTAGGCGGGTTTTCATATATTTGCTAATGTAACTCCCCAAAAAGCAATGCCAATTTATGCTTAGCTTAAAACACGTATTAACCGCTTTTCTCTTGCTTGCTTTTGGTAAATCAACCTATTCTCAGTTGGGATTTTCCCATGAAATAGGCGTCATTGCGGGTCCTGTTGAATTTCGATCGGATTTTGGAAGTCGCTTTGACGAAGCCACAAACCTCGGTAACTCGGGTATTGGGATTGGGATTGTCCATTACATAAATTTTGCTTATCGCGCTGATTGTAACTGCTACTCTACGGACACTTATTTTAACGACCACTTTAAACTGAGAAATGAAATTTCATGGAATTATACCGTTTTAGACCATCACGGGGAATGGGTAAGACCCTTTCGCACCTCGGTTAATGCGAATAAACTAAGAGCACACCATGGTGTAGCCGAAAATTTTGATATTGGGACACAAATAGAATATTTTCCAAGAAGCATCCGCTCGTTTCAAGCCTTTAGTTACTTACTGGCCCCTTATGTAAGCCTCGGGATACACTACACCGCATCATCGCCACAAGCCAGCACGACCTATGGTGATGGGAACGTTTTTGATGGTAGGAATATCTATTCGTTTTGGTATCAAGATCCAAGATTTTTACCCCCACTCCCGGCAGGCGTACCGGAAAGTGAACGCCAATATCCCATCGATGTGAGCCCGCGCTCAGACTGGTCTATGGTAACCAGTGTAGGGGTACGTTATAAAATTGGCGTTTTATCCGATTTACTTCTGGATTTACGTTGGCAACTCTATTTTAACGATTGGGTAGATGGCTTTAACCACAAACTAAGCTATAATAAGTTTAATGACTGGTTGATATGGCTAAACTTTGGATATATCTATTATCTCGATTAAGCGCTACCGTAAAATCCCTGGAATGAAATTATACCCTGCCATGACATTTACGCACGGCTAATATCCCGGTCCGTTATGCCTTAATTACTTTAAAAAGGGCTAAAATATAACCGTAATGAAGCCCTTCGTGAACCGCTATAAATTGTAGGGCATCATCGATATGACGCAAGGTGTTGCCTGTTGTAGATACCGTATACGAAGTATAGTCTTCAAAAACACCGTTGTCATAATCGGTTTTGGTCTGGCTTATGGTTGTACTTAACAAGTCCTTGATCTCATTAACGGCTTCTTGGCTTAAAGGGTGGCTTGGTTTACTGCCCTTTCGGTAATTGTCAATCATTTCGTCCGACAGGGACGATTCCAATCCAGATAGCTTATAGGCCAATAACTGCTCCGTAACTAAAACGTGTCCGATATTCCATATGATGTTATTGTTAAAGCCCGCAGGGATTTTATTTAAATCTTCAAGGGTGTTGTCTTCGATGATCCCTTTGAAAATTTTACGTGTATTACTTAAAACTTGAAACACAAAATCCATATTATTTAATTTTTCGATAAATATAGTTTTAATTTGTTTTTAGAAACTCATGGAATGATGAAAAAAGTATATTATCTAAAAACCTGTAATACCTGCATTCGCATTTTAAAAGCACTGAATCTCCCTCCGGAATTTATTTTACAGGATATAAAGCACGATGCCATTACGGTAAAACAACTGGAGGAAATGAAATCCCTTGCCGGAAGTTATGAAGCCTTGTTCAGCAAACGCGCAAAGTTATACAAGGAGATGGATTTAAAAAACCAAAAGCTTGAAGAACGGGATTACAAGCATTATATATTAGAGCACTATACCTTTTTAAGCAGACCGGTAATTATCATTGACCATGATATTTTTATTGGTAATTCCAAAAGGTCGGTGGAGGCCGTTAAATCCAAACTCCAAGCGCACTGAGCCTTACTTCATATTCCTATACCGAAACGGATATCCTCAGGAAAGAGCGTTCCGTTCTGTTAAGGGAAATGATACAATTTGCGATGTTAATCCATGAATATTACCACTTAATTTAAATTGTCCTTCATACCATTAAAGCAGCATGTTACACCCATTAAAAAAGCGCCAGGTCCCATTCATATTAATTTTATCTTTACTATCTTTTGGGACTTTTAAAGCACAAAATCGATTATCCACTGGAAAGATGGATGGAAAGACAGAGCAACAGATCCTGGAAGAATACAAGTATTGGTCTGCCGTAAAGGAGGATTGGGCCAATTTAGCGTATTACAGAGACGCCAATGCCTCACTAAATGCTCCGGGAGAAAACGAGAACCGGGTGGTATTTATGGGAAATTCCATAACCGAAATGTGGCAAGTCCATGCCCCACCATTCTTTAAGAAGACCGGGTTTATTAATCGAGGGATTAGTGGGCAAACCACACCTCAAATGTTAGTTCGTTTTCGACAGGACGTTATTGAACTTCGACCAAAGGTCGTGGTCATACTTGCCGGCACCAATGACATTGCAGGGAATACCGGCCCTACAACAAACCACATGATTTTAAATAACATCCTGTCCATGGTCGACATCGCTCAATCAAACCGTATTCATGTCGTGTTATGCTCTGTGTTGCCGGTTAACCATTATCCCTGGGCCCCTGAACTGCAACCGGCCCAAAGGGTGATCTCACTCAATGCATCACTGGAGTCCTACTGTAAAAAGCACAACATCCCTTATGTCGATTATTATACCGCTATGGTTGATGCTGAACAAGGCTTACCTACCAGGTATGCCCCGGATGGCGTGCACCCCAACACACAGGGCTATGCCGTTATGGAACCCCTGGTTATGGCCGCGATTAACACCATTTTAGAAACAAAGGGCAAAGATTAATTCGAAGGATACCAGGCCTTCCTTAAGGTCTTCAAAGACCTTTAACACATCTGCGGGCAAGGTGTTAGGGGTAATACTCCAGGGTTCTTTCAACGAGAATATAAAGCGGTTGATTTTTTTCATGATCAGAAAGCAAACATTCTATCCAATCGCCATGAGTGTTATAGGTGTATTTGGCCATAATCTCGGATACTTTTTTATCCTTTTTAAATACGGTATGGCTTATATGATTGCCCTTATCATTGTATTTATCCACGGATTTACGCGTTCCTGCAGCTTCCAAAAATTCCATTAACTGATGCGCGTCATTAAAAATTTCGGTCGTTGTATACTCTAAATTCCCTTTGTCGTCATAGGTATAAATAATATGCTTTTTGTTATGGTCCAAATAGTCATGGGTCCGCTTAAATGTTCGTGTCGTTCCCTTTATTTTCAAAAATCCCGTCTTACTGGGCATTTGTTCCACAATTTTAATTTCTTCCTTCAGGTTATCATCTTCCGTGTAGTTGTATTCCCAGGTCGTGATACTCATATCGTGCATTCTAACAGGTGGCAACCCCTTTTGCAAGGACCTTTTCTCCAAGCTCTTTTTTTTCATCTTCAAAAGGCCGTTTTCCAAATAATCATATTCCCACTGAACCGTTATGGTATCGATGGTTTTTGGATATAAAGGCCCCATTTGAGTAGTATCCACGTACATCAACTTCTCTTTCAGCAAATGCCCTTGTGCATCAAATAATTCAAAATGATGATTCTTCCATAACTCGAGGGTATCAAATGTCCTTTCGGTTATATGGTTCAGGCTATCCTGGTCTGAAAGATAATATCTGTGAAAGTCTTCGTCGGTAAGGTCCTTACTAAAATACTTATAAAACAATTTATTAAACCACCCTTTTATAGGAACTGCCCTTTTATTCCACCTTGTTTTTTCAAGACGCCCCAGAGCATCATAGGACATGTTTAAGACCACACTGTCTTGTAATTCAAACATGGTCATTACCGCTTTAACCACATGTTGGTTGTTATCATAGTAATAATTATCTTTTAAATAATATTCCCCTTTGTTATTGGGATAATATATTTCTGATGTCAGACCATCCTCGGTATAAACCATTTTACCCGTAAAAAAGTTTTCCCTAATGGGGTATCCGGCCCTGATAGTAAAAACAGGCTTTTCCTTAAACATTTCACCATTTAAAAATGTAACCTTATACAGCTTGGTTTCACTACTTTTTATCTGCTGTTTTTCATTGGCATCTTGAGTCCAGGAAATGAGGCTGACCAACATTAACAGCACTGCACAAAATGACGTCTTCATTTTCCTTATACTAAAATTCTTTAATTTAAAATTTCATCTTAGTAATTTACCCCTTTAATTCAACCCTTAAAATGATTTGCATCATTTTCCCATAACGGTAAAAAGGCATCCGAATTTTAAAAGGTACGCGCCCGACTGTATTTGCATTTTTACTATATTTCATGGCTCAAGTACACAGCCCATGGTAAAATTCTTTCGTAAAATCCGGCAACAATTGCTCGCTGAAAACAAATTCAGAACATATCTCGTTTATGCCTTTGGTGAAATTTTTCTTGTGGTGATTGGTATTTTGATTGCCTTGGGCGTTAACAATTGGAACGAAGAAAACAAGGAGCATCAATTGGGTAACGATCTATTGATTAGAATTCACAGGGATTTGGTGCAGGACACCATACAATTCAGCCGTTTAATCAACCGCAATAACGCCTTAAGAGAAGAGCTCAAGCAGGAACTCGTCAATGTATACGATGGGATCGGATCTATGGAAGAGGTACATCGCTTGAGCGATACCTGGGACAACTTACTGGATCAGCAATTTGCGCCTAATGACAACACCTATCAGAGCATGTTACATTCAGGCTCCGTTGGGTTCATTAAAAACCCCGAATTAAAAGATGCCATCATAGATTTATACAGTGATTACGATCAAATTAGTACGTTGTTAGGATCTATTAGCGATTGGATGATTGGTATTGCCTCCCATATGGATTCTGAAACGGACTTTATTAAATTCGGCAGTGGGGTCTCTGACCTGTTTACCACCCCGGAAATGTTCAATGCGGATGATTATGCCTTTCTCAATGAAAAGGATCATCCCAAGTTTAAATTGTTTATTAGGGCCATGTCTTCGGTCGCATTCTACCAAAAAGTCAATAACCATTATCGGTCAGAATTAATTAAGAAATGCACTACCGTTTTGAACCGTATTGATCACGAACTACAGAAGCAGTAAACCATTAGAAAAATCAATTTAGAATGTTCGAAACACCAGGTCATGAACATCAAAAAAATACTTAGTAACCTTTATGGCAATACCATTATCAAAATCTTTACAGGTATAAATAATTATCGATAAAAACGTCTCGGAGGACCAATAGTATAATGAAATACCGGAGTCAATTAAAGGGACAAAGGCATCATACCCCCGATTTTCCTCTTTACCCTCTCCCCCTGGTGAAAAAATAATGGGTTGTCCATACATTCTTAAGTTCAGCGCCTTTGTAATTTCATTAAAATAGGCTGTAATTACGTATTGGTCTACTCGCTTTCCTGAAAACCCTTCCATGAGCAACCGCTGCCTTGTTATGGTTGGTGCTAAATCTGTCATCATTAAGATTGATTTAAAAATATTTTATTAAGGTAAGTCCTATAAAACTATCCTTCCTAAAGTTCGATAAAAACAATTCATTATGGTCTATACGGCTAAATATTCGCCCTTCTAATTCAAGTTTCATACTTTCTCCTAGTCGTCTTGAAGCCTCTATTCCTATTATTTTACTGCTCCTTTCCAAATCGCTTATAACTCCCAATAGAATAGACGTGTCCTGCACATCATTAAAGGCAATTCTTGAACCCAAAAAGCAATCATTTTGCAAAGCATTAAATGCAAGATCACCCCTGTCGTCATAAAGATACTCCATTATTAATCCGACATCAATTCCTGAGCTTTTTATATTGCCAATGGTATATTCAAAACCAGCTGTAAGCGCCAAAAAATTCTGAAGTTCGCCGGATCTGTAAATAGATTCCAGTTTCCACAAAAAGGCATTATTGGTAATCTGCAGGTCCAGTCCCACCTGATGAATAACGGGATACAAGGCTGATATACCGGATGGTGCATCAAATTGTACAAGGGGTTCCCGGCCTGTCCCATAAAAATAAGACAACCCTAAATCAACACTGTTAAAGCTATTGTTATACCTCAAAGCAACATCCTGATGCCATTCCTGAGCTGCACTTTCATAAAGCACATCATCGGTGTTAATGATTATGGGAAATCGGAATCGCCCTTTTGCCCCTGGCAAGGTTCTCTTTCTGTGATAGGGCAAATAAAACAGATCCAAAGTGCCAAGGTTGGTATAAATGGAAAACTGCACCATGGGCTGGCCCAGTTTTTCCTCACCATCAAAACTTTCGATGGCATCGGTCTGATTGATAATGTCAACCAAATGGTTGCTCTCGGTAACACCCCAAAAGACCTTCTTTAAGCCAATACTCAATTCCCAGTTCCCTCTTACCTTATGGAAATAGAATTCCCTGAAATCAAAATGAGTTCTTTCATCATCACGATCCATCCTTACAAACCCTTCTATGTTCATACTATGGTCTCCATCATTCCAATCCAGAGTGTATTTGGGTCTTAATGCCACCGACGGATAGTATCTTTTCTGGTCGTTGAATGCCGGGGCTTCCAAAAAATATCTGTTTTCCAATTCAACATCCAACTCCAAGTCATGATTGTGTACTTTAACAATGGTGTCATTCTGAGCATTTGCAACACTTAGAAACAGACCCACTAAAATATATATTATATGTTTTTTCATCATTTTTCTTTTAAGTTCATTAAACTAATTCCCGTTAACCTCACGTGCCTACTTCCTGTAATGAACTCACCTGGCAGCTGTACTATTTGTTGCCGATTTTAAAACATCGGGGGCTTTAATCAAGGCCCCCAATGTCATCATCAACCAACAAATTAAAATCGAAGCAGCACGATTCTAATTTCTCTTTAAAGCATTTTGGGTGAAATCATCATCCGTTAAGTTCACATCAAAATCATAGCTTAAAAATTGCAACTGTGTTTCCTTTTTACTTTGGTGGTTCACCATATGCAGTTCCGCTGCTCTCCAAAATTTGTTCTTATAAAGGTTATAATTGGCATAGGTTAAGGTCTTTAACAAGGCATTCTTCCTATCATAAAAATCAATTGATTCTATCCGGTAACCCGCATCCTGGTTATAGGTCACGACTCTTCTGGTATATCCGGATTTTGGATCGACGGGATATTGTTCAACGACCAGATAGTTATTCTGCTCCTTCAAAAATTTGTAGGTGTATTTCTCTACTTCCTGTGATGATAAATCCTCATAAGCAAATTCACTTCCCACAAAAGGTCCCGATTTGTTACTGGAAGAAATGCGCTTCACTCTTTTAATCGAGGGCAAATACAACCACTGATCGTCGGGTTCAATCTTATGGGTATAGGTTAAGGTGGATGTCCCCTTAACATCCTTAGGGCTGCTGAATACAATCAAAGATTTGTCGCCGTCCTCAACCAACTCGAGAGTTCTCACCTCTAAGGCACGTTCACTCACTTGTCCGTTCTTGTTTTTTAAAACCATCTTTAAAGTCGAGGCGGAGCTCTTGAAGCCCATATCTGCCTTTTCAGCAGCTATTGCAATTTCCAGTCCTCTGTCTTGTGCCTGACTTGCCGTGTAGACGGTAAGTAACAGGACCATTGTTAATACTGTATTTTTCATGTTTTCTGTTTTTAATTGTTATCTGTAAAATAAAATTGAGGTGTATTTCCTCCTGGCCCTTTTTATGGGGCTTGTTAATATGAGCAATGCCGGTAGTAGTAAAAAGTCGATGATGAGCGCTGCTATAATAATGACCACCGTAATTCTGGCCATATAACTATTTAGTGCAAAGGAAGAGGTAGACAGGACTAAAAAACCGGACAGTAACACTATGGTTGTTGTAACCAAGGCCTTCCCCACGGTTTGGAAGGCATATTCCACTGCCCGTTGCGGACTGTGTCCATACTCTCTCCTGGCTCTCAGGAATTTACTCATAAAGTGTACGGTGTCGTCCACTATGATGCCCAGAGTCATTCCAAAAACTATGACCATTCCTGTATTGATCTGGGCCTTGTACAACGCCCAGATCCCAAACCCAACCAATACTGGGGCCACATTTGGTATTAAGCTTAAGAGCCCGAGTTTAAAATTCCTTAATGCTAACATGAGGACAAGAGAAATTAACAGAAGGGCTACGATATTACCCTTAAACATACTGTTTGCCTGTCTAAATCCAAGTTTAGAGAACATGAGCATCGGGCTTACGCCAATGGCATGCATATAGTCCGGGGTATGTTGGCTTAACCAATCTTCACCTCTTTTGGCAAAAGCGATCATATCCGGGCTGTCTAAGTTTTTAACCGTAACGGTAACCCTGGATTCAGATTTGTCAACATTAATCTGGTTATTTAAGTCCAACCCAAATGGCAAGGACAATTCATAAAGCAATAAATACTGTGCAGCTTCCTCACGTGAATCCGGTATCCTATAATACCCTTCATCATCCCCATGCATCGATCTATTAATGCGCCGGGCCACTTCACTAAAGGCACTCACATGAATGACTTCAGGTTGTTCGTATAGCCAATCTTCAAATTCATTTAGCTTCTTTAAATAGTCGGGGTTGTTGATGCCCCCGCTCTCACCACTTCCAATGGAGTATTCGACGTTATAAACCCCTGTTAAATGGTTGCTGATATAATCGGTATCGGATCTAAACTGAACGGTTTGATCAAAGTAATTGATGAACTCGTCATTAAAGCTGTTTTTGGTGGACAGATAAGTTAACCCCCCAATAATTGCTACGGAAATTACGGTGATGGCTATAGGCTGTCTAATCACCAGACTTGATAAAATCGTATGCCATTCGTAATTAAACCTGGAGACCTTTCCAGTCTTATCCACTCGACCCTTTTTTAATGGCAAAATTGCCATAAGTGCCGGTAATACCGTTGTCGAATAAAGAAAGGCCATCGTCATGCCAAATGCAACTATGTTTCCCAAGTCCCAAAACGGTGGTACATCCCCAAAATTCATGGTCAGGAAACCAATAACCGTTGTTAGACTGGTTATAAAAACCGGCATAAAATTCAGACGCATCGATTCGATCAAGGCATCAAACTTGCTCATACGCTCCTTTCTGATTTTCTGAAGCATGGTCATTAAGATATGTATGCTATCGGCAACTGCTAAGGTTAGAATCATGGTAGGGAATACCGACGAGGGCGGTGTTAATTTAATTCCCATGATCCCTACAAAACCCACTGAGCTAATGATAGAAAACAGCACGACCAATAGGGTAGCGAATGTGCTTTGAACACTTCGGGTTAAAATAAAGGTAGTCAGAATTACAATGAGTAACATGATACCGGTTAGGGCCATATCCTTCATTGAGGCTTCAAAAAAGGCCGTGGTTAAGGGCACCATTCCAGAGGTATGAATCTCGAATTGCGGGTACTTTTTCTGAAATTCAGTAATCATTGCCCTAATGGAATTCATTACCTCAGGCACTTCCAGGGCACTGTCTTCTCCGGGTAGTCGAACCGTTATGTTAATGGCCGTTACACTACCCTCAGGGTTAATAATCCTATTAACCAACATGGGCTCGCTTAAGGCGATTTGCCTAATATCCTCTATTTCCGATTCACTCTTATTTATGGAATCATAGGACAAATCATCCACATACAGATCGTCATTCTCGGCCCTGGTATATTGAAAATTGGTAATTGCATCAACTCTGGACGAGTAGGGGGTGTTCCATGCCTGTTGGGTTAGTTCCTCAATAGCGGTAAGGTTGACCTTAGTAAAGATATTTTTGTTTTTTGGGGATAAAACCAAAATAACATTATCATCCTTGGTGTACTTATCCTGCAAAGCATCAAAGGCTTCCAGCTCAGGATTGGATTTACTAAAAAATACATGGTAATCCCCATCAAATTTCATCGCCCCTTGTAACCCCAACACGGTGGTTAACACAACGGCTGACACAAAGACATACCATTTATTTTTGATCACAAATCTTGCCCAGTTGATGGCAAATTTGTTTGCTGAATTTTTTATTTTTTTAAACGCATTCATAAGGATTTATTTAATAGTGTTCTTAAAGTTTTGATTACCGGATTTGCCATCCGCCAATAGGTTAGAAACAGTTCGTTTAAACCTACATTATCGATAATATGAACGGGTATTATCGTTTGAAATACCACGCTGTTCTCCGTTCGGAGCAACGCTCCAAAGGTGCTTTTGAATCGGGCATCCTCAGTAAAAACATTAATCTCATGTATGTGACGTTCAAGCATTTTCATTTGAGGCTTTGTGAGCTTGAAACATCCTATGGCAATCTTGATATATCTCGCGCCTATCTCCAGATAAAATCCAGGCTCATCTCTCTGCCTCCTGCCTTTAGGACTAATCAATGCGGACTTGAACAGTTTATAGGGGGTCCCATCTCTATTGAATCGCATGTCCTTCTGAATCCTGAATACCGCATCATTAGCTTGAATGTCGATAGATGGATCTTCAAAGTTTATGGCTTCCAAAAGGTCTTCAACAAGTCGATTAAACGGACCATGAACATCGTTCTCGTAACGGGATTTGTTAAGTACGAACCATTCGCGACTATTGTTTTGTTCGAGCGCTTCAAAGAAGGATATATAGTCTCGTGTAAAGTATTTTGAATCTGTTTCCATGCTTTATGATTTTAAGGGGTCCATTTGTTTCGAAGGGTTAAGCACTAATTTTCGCAATGTGAAGATGTGCAACAGCAGCGCTATGGGAGCAGCTATACCTATTATGAGCATCATGGGAAAAGCACCGGCCATGGCCGTGTTTGGGAACTCCTTGAACCATATGGGATCGTGTTTTAACAAAATAAAAAGCACAACCAACAAGTCTATAGTACCAATTATGGTTAACATCCAAAGCCCCGGTCTGAACCATTTGCTGCTCTTCAGGAACGCAACCAAAGTCAATATGGCAATAAGACCGGTAGTGGCATCACCATACCCGGAAGCCATAAATGCTTTTGGTCCTATGCCCCACAGAGCAATCAGGAAAAATAGGGATCCCAACATTCTCCAAATCTGGCCCAGTGCCAGATCTTTAAAGGAAATAGCATTCAGTATGGTTCGAAAATGTTCGCTTTTAAACATAAGCAGTACGGCAATTACCGGGACAAACAGGCCAATTAAGAATTTGGGAAAGGCATCCTCCTGGTCATGGACAAAGGTTCCCGCTAAGGTTAAGATGTATATTGCTATAACCCAGATCCCTATTCCTGCAAGCCCTAATTTTTGATACCATTTTCTTAATGAAGGCTCCAGGTTGGATTTTTTTATCCCATTCCAAAACACAAGGACAAAAACGGCAGCCGCTAAAAGACTTATTATTACTGAAACTGTTTTAATGAGTAACATAGTTATTGTTTTTTAGTTTATTTTATTTTTCATTCTTATAATCACTGAGCAATTCGCGCCCTGTAAAGTCATATTGATCCCATTTTGGTAAGGGGTGAAAATGTCCGGCCTGAACATCCCTGAACATTCTTTCAATAGCATGAGATTTATAGAAGCTCTGGCCTCCAATCATATCCATGCATTGGTTAACCGTCGATATACAGGCCTCTGTTACATTCGTTTTCAAGCTTAAAATATCGATGGTCGTTTTATGGTTTGGTTCGAAAAGCAGGTCCCCAGCCTGTTGCACCATATACTGCCATTGCGTCCAGGCCATTATGAGTGCGTTATAAGCTTTTCCTACGATATAGTTGAGGTGCTTTTGATTTCTGGAATACGTTTTACCTATCCCAACGGCATCATGAAACGCACTTTCCGCGATACCAACATAGGCGGACATGATAAGCGGCATGGCCACTGGTATCACAACATTCCATACCCCATGGTATGCCCCCTGAGGCCTTTGTAATGAAATGGCCGAATCCGGAATAAATACCTTATCGAAAACAAGGGTCTGCGATCCGGTGGAACGCATACCCATAACATCCCAATCATCCAAAATATTAACACCGAATGAATTGGTTGGAACCCCAAAATGAAATACCGAATTGCCTTTATCTGCATCTTGGTAAATACCACTGGTAACGATCAGGTCGCCGGCAATGGACTGAGAGGCAAAATGTTTTTTACCTGAAAATAAATAGCCTCCCTCTGTCTTTATTAAAGACCCATTAGAACTGAGCCAATCCCTGGCACCCGTACTGACAAGAACCAGTTGGTGTTTAGCGACATTCTTGAGTAACACCTTATTGGATCCATCCTGGTAATATTTCCATACACTGGCTGCTATTAAATGCTGGTGCATGGATAGTGCTAAAGCCGTAGAACCACATGATTTACCAATAATTTTTAGGCATTCACATATGTCCTTGTAGCTTACGCCCCTGCCTCCCAATGCCTTGGGAATCATTGCAGAAAAATAGTGGTGCTCTTTTAAGACCTCATAATTGTCGTAAACAAAACCACCGTTGTCGTCATGCGCTTTAGCATTTTCTTTAAATGCTGTTGCTAAGCGCTCCGTTAAAGCAACCCATGAAATATCTGTTTTCTCCTTAAACATGATTGAACTCTTTTTAAGTTTCCATGCAAAGGAATAGAACAAATAGGGTTTAGATTATTCAATAAAGTCCAATGTTTTGACTGAGAAGTCCAGACTAGTAAACTGAAGGTTTTTTAGTTTGTTTTCCTAAAGGAAGAAGGTGTTGTACCGTATTTTGATTTAAAAGCTCTGCTAAAATGAGCAACACTTTCAAACCCGCAATCGTACGCAATTTGAGAAATCGTATCTAAATTATATGTTAAGAGTTCGGCTGCTTTCTTCAGCCGTCTTTCAAGAATCCATTTTCCGGGACTCGTGTTATAGTGATTTTTAAAATCCCGTTTAAAACTGGACTTGCTTCTGTGACATAACTTTGCCAATTGCTCCAAACGTAAATTGTAATGAAAATTCGCTTCCATAATATTAGGAAGTGAAGGGAGGTCGCTTAGGGTGGTACTTTTTAAATAAGAAGCAATCTTAACATTATTCTTGCTGTTGGCCAGGCTTAGCAAAAGTTCCTTGGCCTTTAACTGAAGAATACTGTTCAGTGGTTTATTGGTATCGTAAAAATATCCCAATAAGGACTGAAAAAAAGATTTAAATTCAACATTTATTTTAATGCGGTCTATAATAAAGGTATCGGCCCCTTCCACATGCTTAATAGGAATATTTTTTATATCCTCTTTTAGACTTGACTTTATAATATCGTCTGAAAAGAATATCCCCAGCATACAGAACTCTTCCTTGAAATTTTGCTTGATTATCGAAGCTCCCTTTTTAATATATATGGCTTCCCCCTTCTTGACCGCCCATTGTGACTCCTTAGTACTCCAAGTTTTTTCACCACTTAATATGTAAATAATATAATCGTACTGTGACCAGATTTCTACAGTATCCTGTTCAAGAGGGCATTTATACTCAACAAATAAGAGATTATCGACTTCAAATTTATTGAAGACGATATCACTCCTCATGGTTTCGTAAAAGTCGTATACCATAACTATGTATGACAGGATCCCTCAAAATTAATTAATTTTTACCAATTCCATCACCCATCATAAACCTGTACTATACGTTAAAGGGCATCATTCCATTAAGGAAAAGTCCAGCCCTATGATCATGCTTAAAATGATAGTTATGCCGGGTAAAACTATAATGCTATCCGGAATGTATTTAAAAAATGGTCACCTTTAATAACCACGAAATATGAGGAATTACCAGGACTCGAACCTGGATCTAGACCTGCCCGAATTGCTTCAGGAAGGCGGGGTTTAGGAAACTCCTATTCCCTGCCTGCCGTAGTGGCCTTACCAGGACTCGAACCTGGATCTAGACCTGCCCGAATTGCTTCAGGAAGGCGGGGTTTAGGAAACTCCTATTCCCTGCCTGCCGTAGTGGCCTTACCAGGACTCGAACCTGGATCTAGAGTTTAGGAAACTCCTATTCCCTGCCTGCCGTAGTGGCCTTACCAGGACTCGAACCTGGATCTAGAGTTTAGGAAACTCCTATTCTATCCCTTGAACTATAAGGCCATTTGTTTGGCACGCAGGCAGGTATCCCTTGAACTATAAGGCCATTTGTTTGGCACGCAGGCAGGTATCCCTTGAACTATAAGGCCATTTGTTTGGCACGCAGGCAGGTATCCCTTGAACTATAGAGCCATAAATGGCGTCAGGCAGGCGGGGGTCCCATAGTCGCTATGCCCAATGGGTAGCAAACATACTAAACTTGGATAACATAAAAAAGCTTAAATAAGTCGATGTTAAGGCATTCTATTGTGCTTCCCCCCTTATCTATGGTATTGAACAGATATGCAGCATGACCCGGATATTAAAGCAAAGGCATTTCAATAAGGAGATATAAAGCATATAATAGGTACGAAACCCCTATAAACTCACGGTGTTTGCTGCCTTTCCCGGAACTATACGAATCCCCTGTTTGAATTTTCCTGTACTTCTGTAGCAATCCTATCAAAATTTACTATCTTTAAATGCAACTTTGAGATCTCATGCATTTATGTATATTCATATATTATATATATCACCTTCTAACCCATTAAATTATTGACTTATGGATTTCAAGAAAACCATTATTAATCTTTTCACTTGCCTTATTCTATCGCCTATTATTGTTTATATCATTTTAGGTATTGCCAGCTTAGCGGGATCGACTTACGAGATGTCGCACGGAGAAACCTGGATCATTTGGCTGCTTATGGCCATAATGATCAATCTATCGATTTCGAAGAAATCAACCTGAATACGGAGACAGCCTATTTATTAGGCAGCTATCGTGTGGAAGGATTCCATTTTAATCACACCCAAAACCACTTCATTGGAGTGGTTTTTTAGTGCTCTTCCGCTTTGGATCCAAACAGGTGAACCTCAGTAGTTCGCCAAAAAAACATATTTAGCGTGCTTTTAGTTGCCATTGAGGGCCCGATGTTTAAATTAGGACAACAACATCGGGAAATGGTTACAGCCTTTCCTTTTGTTGAAGAATTAAAATCACCCTTTATCATTATACACGCGGAGTTCCGGCACAATAAGGCTGTTCCATATAATATGGCAGAATTATAATTTATGACTTCTCATACCCATTGGCATTTTGAATAAAATTTGTCAACCCGCCTGACCGGACGGGTAGCTTCGAGTGAATTTATGGAATGAAATAAATTAGCCTGCCTGCCTTTGGTAGGTATGGAAAATCCCATTTTTGTTCTTAAACTCGTGTTCGCGATACCATTTTCTATGGAAAATCACTCCACCTGACATTCATTTGTAACCTATAAATCAAAATACACAACGCGTTTCTCATTTATTTATGTATCTTATTCACATTCAATTTATAAAACGCCTATAATGTACTTTAAGCTAAGAACAATCGCTCTAATGGTATCCCTGTTTGTCATGTCCTGTGGACATATAAATGAATCATCCGACATCAGGGATCCTCATAATTTTTATAAAAAAGGATTATCAAAACCCATTGCTTTTGATTTGGACAAGATTAAAGCCAGGGGTACTTTGCGTGCCATTGTCTTTGAAGGTCCCACGAGCTATTTTTTGTATAAAGGACAACCCATGGGTTTTGAGTATGAACTCCTAAAACATTTTGCCAAATATTTGGACGTCGATTTAAAGCTTATCGTTGCGAAGAATTTTGATGAATTAGGTGAACTTCTAAATACGGGAGAAGGGGATCTTATTGCCCATGGATTCACGGTAACCCTGGATCGCCAAAAATCGTTTTTGTTTTCAGATTATCTCTATCTCACCAAGCAAGTGTTGGTTCAAAAAAAGCCCGATAATTGGAGAAATATGAAACTTCATGAAATAGACAAAGTGCTGAAACACGACCCTATTCATTTGATTGGGGACACCGTAACCATCAGGGACCACTCTTCCTATAAGATGAGACTCGAAAATTTAATGAATGAAATTGGCGGATTAATTCACATGAACATTGTCGATTCGGCGATTTCTACAGACGAATTAATTCATTTAGTGCATAACGGTGACATTAAATACACCATTGCGGATAATACCATAGCGAAAGTTTTTGCATATCACTTTAAGGACCTCCATGTTTCTACACCCATTAGTTTTTCACAGCGGGCGTCCTGGGTCTTAAGAAAAAATACGTCTAAACTAAAAGCGGCTTTGGACCAATGGATTAGTTCCATGAAGAAGCGCACCGATTATTATGTCATTTACAATCGTTATTTTAAAAACAGATCCAGCATATTAAGACATGTAGAGAGTGATTACTATTTTAACCGGACGGGACAAATCAGCCCCTATGACGATTTAATAAAAAAATATGCCGAAAAACTTCCATGGGATTGGATCCTTCTGGCGAGCCAGGTCTATCAGGAATCGCGTTTTGACCCTAACGCCAAGAGTTGGGCCAGAGCCCATGGCTTAATGCAAATTATGCCCTCTACCGCGAAAGAGCTTGGTATAAAAAATACGGCCAATCCCGAAGAAAGTCTAAAAGGGGGTACTTCCTATTTACTTGATCTGTGGAAGGCATGGACATCCATTCCCGACCACAACGAACGTATCAAGTTTACCCTGGCAAGTTATAATGCGGGACTATACCACATTAAAGATGCGGTGCAACTCACCAAAATAATGGGAGGCAATCCCATGCTCTGGGACGACCATGTTGAGCAAGCCGTACTAAAGTTAACCTTAAAAAAGTATTACACCTTACCGGACATTAAATACGGTTACGTTCAAGGGACCGAACCTGTGAACTACGTAAAAGATATTTTAAAACGGCACCGTTTGTATCAATCTTTTTTTGAAGAAGACATTTAAATACTTGTTTAGCATTCCTTTCGACGGTAAAGAGGGGTTCCCGATTGATTTTAATATCGATCTCAGAAAAAAAGGTAAGTATACCAACGAGAACCGGTAAATTAACAACTGCAACGGACGCTATACGTAGCAGGCTAAAAAAGAGCATGGCTATTTTTCATACCTCCAAAACAGTCGCTCCTTTTTAACCTATTCCATTCATGATGACGATGGTCACTCCCTATGGAACCTACTTCACAAGTAAGAATTTAAAGGTAACCGGGGTTTGCAAGGTGACCGGGTTATTTTTTGGATTAAACAAGATCACCTGAACATTTGCCTGTCCATTACCATCAATACTTTGCAGATAGACTGATAATATACATCCCTGTAAATCAATATCGGCCGACGCCAGAAAAATATCCCCCATTTCAAAAGGTTTGTCCGCCGGAGGATCGACCTTCAGACTATTGGGTGAATACCAGGCAGTATTAGGCCCAATAACGCCGTTACTTCCAACAGGAATATTAAAAGAGCCATCGGCACTGGTGGAAACAGGTGGTGAGATAATGGTAACATTACCCGGGGTGTTTTCAATTACAATGCCTGTGCCCGCAGTAAGTGTTGTTAAATTGAAGGTATTGGTCGTGCCATCTCCAATTAAAATTTCACCATCTGCAACAGCAGAGGCATCGAGACCTGTACCTCCATTTTCAAGCGGTAAAATATCGGTCACCTTGGTGGTTAGGTTTATCGTATTGTTCGCAATATCTTCATTAAGAATGGTTTCATTTAAGATCTCAGAGGTCTCCACAGCACCCTCAGCAATATCTTCGGCCAGAATGGTTTCATTTAAAATCTCTGAGGTCTCCACAGCACCCTCAGCAATATCTTCGGCCAGAATGGTTTCATTTAAAATCTCTGAGGTCTCCACAGCCCCCTCGGCAATATCTTCAGCCAGAATGGTTTCATTTAAAATCTCTGAAGTTTCAACCGCACCCTCCGCAATATCTTCAGCCAGAATGGTTTCATTTAAAATCTCTGAGGTCTCCACAGCACCCTCAGCAATATCTTCAGCCAGAATGGTTTCATTTAAAATCTCTGAAGTTTCAACCGCACCCTCCGCAATATCCTCGGCAAGGATTTCTTCATTGAGTATTTTTTCTGTTGTAATGGCATCATCGGCAATATCGTCGGTATAAAAAGCATAAGGCACTGCCATAAATTTCTGATTGCTCACTATTTTGTAATTACCGTCATTTTTGGTGGATATTTCCACCTTTAAGAACTGATCTGCGTCAATCCAGGGAATATCCAGTAGCCTTGAATAGGTTGAACTGGACACCACCCCTTTTCCTATAACCAGGTTAAACAGACCATAGGCATCTGTGGTGGTCACATGTGTTTCTTCCCACTGGACTGCTCCATCCAGCCCTTTTGTAATGGTGAACCGCACGCCAATTTCCCGATTATACAGTGGTTTTGCTTCTATATCGAGACCCACAATCTCTTGCGTTTCATCGTTAAGGGCGACAGCTTGATAATATATGCCGTCCAGATTCCCTATGCGCTGTGCCGAAACAAAATTAACAGCGATACTAAAAATTACGATTAATAAAATATATTTAAATTTTTTCATGACAATCAAATTAATGGTTTTTACTATTCAGTTAAATTAAAGGCAAGACCCAAGGTGATCCCGAAGCTTCTGTTAGCCGTTGTCTGACCCGAATCTTCTTCTATATTACTCAGTCCAAATAGATACAGCCCTTCTGCATAGGCCGATATGAAATTAGAAATTTTAAAGTTGAGTCCAATGTTTCCTATGAGTCCAAAATCTGATTTTTTCAATATCCCGGACTCCGTAATATTAAACTCCTCGTTGTTTAACACCTGAGTCCCCCGTAATAAATGTCCATAGTAGGCATTAATAACAGCATAGGGACTGAACACGCGTTTTTTTAACATATAGCCTCCCCCAACTTTCAGCTCTGCATACTCCAGGCGCCATGAGTAGTTCGTATTGTCATAAACGTAGTTAGCACCTCCGTTCCGCTTGCCCAGGCCTGCTTTTAACATGATATTATTGTCAAAAATATTACGGTATCCTATACCGTAAGCGCCTGTAAAAATCGATTGATAATCAGAATTTAGTTTGTTGTTATCGCTATCCACAAACCTAAAGGTACTGGTCAATTGAGACGCCTCCAAGGTTAAACTTGACTCTTGTGCATAACCTGTAAGTGCTATAAGAGTCGTGGTTAATACTAGTATAATTCTTTTCATATTAATGCTTATTTAGATATTATTAATTTACTGACGGATCGTTTATTGTTCTCGTTTTGAACCTGTAAAAGGTATATGCCGGTAGCCCAGGTACTGCAATTAATGCGGTGTTCTTTTATGCTTTGAATGTGTTGTTCATAAATAATATGCCCCTGTACGTTAGTAATCATTATAAAGGCTTCCTTTAACACAAGATTACTTTTTATGGTAATACTATATTGAGATGGGTTGGGAAAGACCTTAAGATCTAATGCCTCAAACGCATCCTGTTCTACCGGCACAATTTTATAACTGACCGGCTGCAGAAACCCCTGAGTGGCATTCAGGTTTTCAATATGTTGTGTATTGTAGGCTTGTCCAACGGTTTGCGCGTAAGAATGACCGCCTACCGATGAGGTGGAACCATAGCTCGAAACACTTTGCCTAGCTATCGTTTGCGCGTAACTATAGGAGGAGAACAGCATAATAATCCATCCCAGATGGACCAGCCCTGTCCTAAATTTTACTTTTTCTAAAAGCGATTTAACACTCGATTTTTTCATGGTTATAAAATTTAAATTCTTAGGTTGAAAGCAACACCATATGTTCCGTTCTATCCGGGTATAATTGCGGTAGAAGCTACTCGTTAAACGTCCTGCCCGGACCAACAAAAAAACGGTTTAACCCCTGAAGGAGCCTTTTTGTTTTTTATCTATCCCTAAAATCAGAACACATGTGATTCAATCCCCTTTCAAATATAAAACCCATAATTTTTTAATAACAATTTATTTGTTGAAATACTTATTTCATCAACTGTACTGCTCATTAACAGATCATTATCGCATTTTTGACATGGTTATACGGGGTATTCAGGGTTAACGTGTTCCGGTTATTTTTCCGATGTAAATACATGGGGCTCCAAAACAGGGCTCTCCGATGATGATGACAACAGATGCATCGCTTTGGTCGGTCTTGCCCTGCGCAAAACGATTTACCAACACCTTTTTTTCGCCCTTTAGCATAGCATTTTTGAAAGCCCCTATGAACTTTTAGACAAGGACGGACGATGCACAGTATGTAGGACTTGTCCATAAAAGACAATTGAACCCCAAATACTATCTAAATACATAAATTATGGTTTCATCCTTCAGAATTTTAGTGGATATGATTATATTTAAAATATGGTAAAAATTCTATTTCCACCAGTTATACTGGTCCTTTTAATTGCAATACTTTCAGCATCAGATGTTTTAAAAGAATTTGGTCTATTATATTACCCCATTTCATTTGGTCTGGTGATAGGCATTACAAATTTTAACAGGATCAGATTTAAAGTGCAACCTGTCATTCTAAAAATTAGTTTTTCAGCAGGCTTAAGTATTTTGGTGAGCCTCATCGCTTTTGTTATCGGTTATTACAGCCTGGCCATTTATGGTGTCTTTGAGGAGGATTTACAGCAGTTATTTGGGGAGGATCGTTCAAAAATAGTCACCATTACTTTTGGCACTTGTGTGGTTGCCACCCTGGCACTATTCGTTTTATACCAGTTCGTTTTTAAACTGAAATCCGGTCGATTTGGTTTTTATGTAAAATTAAGTGCCATAGTCCTACTGGTGATCTATTATTTCTTATTCTTTGAGCATTTTAAGACGAAGGAGACAATTAATGAAATATTCTATCCAAACACCATTTGGCAAGGCATTATGGCCCTGGCCTTGCAACTCATCCTTGTTCAAAAAAGAAGTCAAAAAGAGCGCGTAGGGGCATAGTAAGGGCACACTTAAAGGACTGATATTTATCATAGTTAAAAAAAAGATAATACACTATTTTTAGTAATTAGACCTTAACCACGTGTATCATTAAATCCATTAAACCCCTCATACAACACCTAAATGTAGCACTGTCCAACTATGTTTATCAACCCGGGGATAGTTCGGATATTATTGTCTTGAAGATCACCTGGTGGCTACTTAATGTAGGGGGTCTCCTGTTCCTATTGCCCTTTACGTTCCTCTATGGATTTACTTCAGGTTTATGGGTATATATATTGAACCTTTCGTTCATTTTGGGTTTAGGCATGCCCCTAATCCTTTTTCATTTCGTTAGAAAACACATTGAAACCTATGCCTTTGCCACCCAATTGGTACTGGTCACGCTGGCCTCAGCAAAGGTATACTTAATGGGGGGTATGTTACATGTAGGCACCCCGGTTTATGTCGGGTTGATGGCCCCGGTTTATGCATTAACGCTGCCCAATAAAAAAAGAGCCGTATTTGTTTTTGTATTGTTGATCGTTTCCTTGATTACTGCTACCCTTTTAAATCCGCATCATCCGGACGATCATTTGTTTGCCCATTATTTTATTGGATTGTTCATTTTTGCCTCATTCATATTCTTTACGTTGTACTATTACACCACAGCCCTGCAGAAAATCAAACGGCAAGAAAAAAAACAATTAAAGGAACTGGATGAGCTTCGCACTAAATTTTACACCCACATTACCCATGAATTTAGAACTCCCGTAAATATCATCACCGGAATGGTCGATCAGATGAAAAACAACCCTTCAAGGTGGCTCCATGAAGGGCATAGTATAGTGAAACGAAACAGTATGAGTCTCATGAACCTTACGAATCAGTTACTGGATCTTTCAAAATTAGAAGCGAGTTCCATGCCGTTGCAACTCATTCAGGATGATTTGGCGATGTACATCCGTTATCTCGTGGAGTCCTTTCACTCACTCGCCGCGGTAAAGGCCATCACACTCCATTTTTCAGCTGAACCCAAAACCATCCTAATGGATTTTGATCCCGACAAAATCCATGATATCATATACAATCTCATATCCAATGCCATTAAGTATACGCCTCGAGCCGGTTCGGTAAAGATAAGACTTGCAGTAACTCAAGATCATATGCTGGAGTTAAGTGTTAAGGACACGGGCATTGGCATCCCAAAAAGCGATCTTCACAAGATATTTGACCCTTATTTCCAGGCCAAAAACCATCTTGAAACACTTAAGGAAGGATCGGGCTTAGGCCTTGCTCTAACCAGGGAACTGGTGAAGCTCCTCAACGGCACCATATGTGTGGACAGTGTTTACAACAAGGGTTCTGTGTTCACCATAACACTCCCCATTACCAATACGGCGCAAAAGGTACAACTTCCTTTAGCTACAGAGGGTTCTAGTGAAGATGCCTTTCGATCAAATCCTTTAACAGCTCCTGACAAAACCAAAAAGCAACTGACTTTGCTTATTGTTGAGGACAATGCCGATGTAATTCGATATCTTCAATCCTTACTCGAAGCAGATTATCATATAGAAATCGCCCGTAATGGATTTGAGGGCCTTAACAAAAGTTTGGATAAGATCCCGGATCTGATCATCAGTGATGTGATGATGCCTTTAATGGATGGATTCACCATGTGCAGGGAGTTAAAGGAAAATATCAAAACAAGTCATATCCCGATAGTGCTTCTAACGGCTCGTGTGGATAGCCATTCCCGTAATGAAGGCCTTAAATCGGGCGCCGATGTTTACCTGGTAAAACCCTTTAATCGGGATGAATTATTCATTCGTATAGAAAAACTAATAGAACTACGCCATAATCTGCAGTTACGATACCAATCATTTCCAACACCACACTTCAATCTCAATGCTCTGAAGAGTTCAACCCGCAACAAAGAGGATCTATTTTTACAAAATGTCCATAACATTCTGGAGGCCCATTTAAGTGATGAAGAATTTGGAATAGAGGCGTTATGTCGTTCATTGGCCATGAGTCGCGCCCAATTATACCGTAAATTTTCTGCATTGACCAACACAACCGTTTATGCTTTTATTCGTACCCTCAGGCTTAAAAAGGCAAAGGAACTCCTTTTAACCACCGATCGAAATGTCACCGAGGTGGCTTACGATACCGGTTTTAAAAGCCTCGCGCATTTTAGTAGAATTTTTACGAAAGAATTTGGTCATGCCCCCAGTAAAACCAAAATGTAATCCCGTTTCCTTCCCTCCATTTTTTTCACTTCAACCTGAGACGCGCCGTTAAACATTTGATACCTAAAGACAAGCCTCTATGAGGAAAGTATATTAATTTTCCTCTTGAAAGCAACGACGTTCCGCATATGGAACTCCTCCTAAGAGAGGTATCTGTAGTATGCAGAACCGATGAATATAACCGTAAACTTAAAACCATTTGTACCATGAAAACATTCCCGTTTTTTTACATAATAATTGCAGTAACCCTATCATTCTGGAACTGTGAGGTTGAACCGATTGAACCCATTGACCCAAATTCTAATGCCCTTTATTTGTCAAAAGAAACCCCTAAAGACCTTCATAAAAGTAAACTTCAAAACAAAGTAATCCTTAGTGAAGCCCTTACCAATAATAGCATTGGGAATTCCAACATCAGGAAATTACAGATATATACCCCCCCGGGATATGATAAACATACCGATCGCAGTTATCCCGTTGTTTATTTATTGCATGGTGAACCCTTTTCCGAAAAAACCTTTATCGATATTAAAGCGTGGGATGAAACCATAAATCCAAACGGTTATTTTAAGGAGTACCCGGATTTCCCTACCGAGGGCTTTAGAGTATGGGTGGATCATCTCATGGCATCAGGGGCTATTGAACCCATGATTATTGTCATGCCAAATTCCGACAGTGATGCCGGTTACCGGTTTAGTTTTTATTCCAATTCCATCCTGAACGGTAATTTTGAGGATTACATTGTGCAGGACGTCGTCCAATATATGGATGCCCATTACAGGACCATAACCCATGCCTCCGGACGTGCCGTAATTGGGTATTCCCAGGGAGGCTATGCGGCATTTAAATTTGGTCTCAAATACCCTGATATATTTGGTACCGTAGCCAGTCATAGTGGCTTACTACTGGTTGATGCCGTCCTTTCAATGGGACCGGTGGTCATAGCCGAAAACCCCGATGGATTTACAGGTCCTGATCCCACTAAATTCTTAACCTCTGCCGGATATGCCATGAGTGCCGCCTGGTCACCCAATCTTAATAATCCGCCTTTCTATGTCGACCTACCCTTTGCGTGGCCCTCACCTGAGGTTCTTCCCGAAGTGGCTAACAGATGGTATCAACATGATGTGTTTTCATTATTGGATACCCATGTCAACGCATTCCAATCGCTAAATGGTATTTATTTCGACGTTGGACTCTATGATGAACTGGGTACAGGATTGACTTATCCATACCTCATTAATAAACTGGATTATTACGGTATTGATTATACGTTTAAAACCTTTGAAGGTGGGCATTTTAATAAAACCTTCGAAAGGTTAGCAGAATCCCTTGCCTTTTGTTCCAATACCATGCATTAGCATTGGCCCTTTGCATAGAAAACCGTCAACGATTGACGGTTTTTTTTTATTTAGCTTCTTACTGTGTTTTGATTTTATGGAGGGCACCCCTTTTAGAAGAAAATAGTGGGTTCCAAAGGATCACCAGAAATAATGCTTTAGCTTAAATGGCATGCCATAAAAAACTCCCAAACTAATGGGAGTCTTTATGATTTTTTAATTGGGGATTAATACGCGTTTTGAATACTGGATTTTAGATTTTTAAACCTATGGAGCCACTCCGTAAACCATTTAAAATGCCTCTTAAATTCATAAGGAACCATATCGAACCAGATTTTTGCTTCCGAAGGGTTTCCGCCATTGAGCGTGACCTTGTTCTCGATTTCAAAATCTAAATAATTACAGGCGTTCTTGTTCTCTACAGCCCCATCCTTAAAATGTAAGGTATTGCCCGTACTCCCCAAATAAAAACGAAAATGGGTGTAGGTATTGGACGGTAAGCTTGAAATCTTTTTTAACTTATAAAAATGCCCATAACCTATGCCCTTTATATTCAGTGTCATTTGATTTGGAAAATCTAAAATGAAGTGCTCGATTCCTGAACTGTCTATAGCGGTTAATTTAGTAACATTTAAATGCATTTCAGAAACCCCAAGGTTATAATGTCTGGTGTTTTTTAATATCAATTCTTTGATTTCTCGTTCATCTTCTTCGAGATTGGCCAACACATACGATGTAATTGGTGAGAATGCCCAAATGTATGGATGAAAATTTGCTCGTTTCATAACTTAGTGTATTAAAATTATACTGTGCAAAGATGCAACATGAATTGCAGGAAGAAATCCATGCAATTTGCTAATATATATGCTTAATTAACCCAAATATGAAATGCGTTCATTTAAAGGTTAATACAGCATATTTTTATATGAAAACGCTATGTATTGCATTTGAAATTGACCCCCTAATGAGATTCAAGACCGTTTAAGTTTATACCTCGGTGCAGCCCTTAAAACTCCTGTTCGTAAGACGGGCCTAACGAGGACTAACCCGGGTTAACAGTCGCCGTTAAGAACTAACACAAGGCCCAAGACTAGTATAAGTTTTAAAAACCCTAGTACCTAGTAAGTATTTTAGTTACATTTAGGCAAATCATAGCGCATAGGGAATGAACGTCGTTGGGTTTACCTTGTAGCCAGCCATAATCACAAATACCATATGAATCGACCAAAAACTAAAAGAATTGAATCCCTGGATGTCCTTAAAGGACTGGTTATCCTGTTTATGGCATTGGATCATACCCGTGATTACTTCCATACAGACTCCTTTCTATTTGATCCTGCCGATCCTGAAAAAAGTAATCTCATCCTGTTCTTTACCCGATGGATCACGCACTTCTGTGCCCCGGCATTTAGTTTTTTGGCAGGAGTCTCTGCTTTTTTAGTGGGGAGAAGAAAAACGAAATCCCAACTTTCTGCATTTTTATTAAAAAGGGGGATCTGGCTAATAGGTATTGAGTTAACCATTGTGTATTTTGGATGGAGTTTTAATGTTTCCTTTAGCTCCCTTGGCCTTTTGGTTATCTGGTCGTTAGGGATTAGTATGATTTTTCTGGCGGCTATGGTTCACCTGTCCATGAAACATATTCTCATTTTGAGTTTGGCCATTATTTTTGGACATCATTTGCTGGATGGCGTCCATTTTAATCAGAACCTATTTTGGTCCATCCTGCATGAACGCGGGTATTTCACCGTATTTGACAGTATTAAATTACGTGTGGTTTACCCCATTATCCCATGGATAGGGGTCATGTCCCTGGGTTACTATTTTGGAAAATTCTATGATGGAACAGTCACCCCTGAATACCGACAAAAGCGCTTTACCCAAATTGGCCTGGCCTGTATTGGCGGGTTTTTTATCATGAGAGCCATTAACCTTTATGGAAATTCGGACCCGTGGATTTCTTTTGATAACGGCGTTCAGACGCTCATCTCATTTATGGATCCTTCAAAATATCCGCCATCAGTGACTTATTTGCTGATGACCCTGGGGCCTTCCATTCTATTTTTGGGCATTTCAGAACATCTAAAAGGCCGTTTCGTAAACTTCTGCACGACTTTTGGAAAAGTTCCCTTCTTCTTTTACATTATTCATATCTATGCCATTCACCTGTTGGCGACTATTTTAGCTGAATACTCAGGCTATGGCTATGAATCCATGATATTGGATGGGTTTGTATCGACCAATACGCAATTGATAGGTTATGGGGTAAACCTGGGATGGGTGTATGTGGTATGGTTGTTTATTGTGTTTATGTTATTCCCCCTTTGCCGTAAGTTCGGTGATTATAAAATGAGCCACAAACACTATTGGTGGTTGCATTATTTTTAATAAAATCTATGGCCCATAAGGAGCCTCCGCCACAATACGGTTCATGGTCCTTTTAGCCATGAAGGGCCTAAACGGGTCCCTAATAATGCGATGACAGGCATAGTAAAAAAAGGCAGCATCCTGATGCATAGTTAACGATTACCAAGAGTTAAAAAAGCGTAGAAATATTTAATTATCTTTATGGGATGGCCCATTATGGATAAAACCCATGGTGTTCATTACCATTATTTACCCTGTTGAAAATTAAATCCCGTATTCATGACAAAGGTTATTTACATCCTTATAGCCCTCCAACTATTGGCATCATGCACCGCAACCCTTAATGAGGCCCCGAACCAATTAACGGTCTCAGAGGGATTTAAAAACCCGATTGGATTTCATGATCAAACCCCTACATTTTCATGGAAGCTTCCTGTCTTAAAGCAGGTGAAGTCGCAATCCGGTTATCAAATTGTGGTTGCCAGTGATCCGGAACTTCTGCCTCACCATGCCGATTTATGGGACAGCAAAACCGTTCCATCCGATCAATCTGTTCAGGTAACATACCAGGGGAAACCCTTACAGTCCAAACAAAAGGTATACTGGCAAGTCAGGTTCACGGATCAGGAAGGCAATGCATCTGCCTGGAGCGAAGTGGCCAATTTTGAATTAGGGCTCTTGAGTAACGCCGATTGGACCGCCAAGTGGATCTCCTTAGAACCGGAAGTGATTCATGATACGCTGCATGCCAGTACATTATTGTACACCCCCCAATACTTAAGAAAGTCCTTTCTCGTAGACCATGAGATCGCACAGGCCAGGTTATTTATAACGGCTAAAGGCCTGTTTGAAGCACAGATAAATGGAAAAAAAGTGGGTGAAGATGTGATGGTACCCGGCTGGACACCCTACACCAAACGCATTGAGACCCTCAGCTATGATGTGACCGATCTCCTTAATGAGGACCAGAACACCATCGGCATAATTTTAGGATCCGGTTGGCATAGCGGTCGCTTGGGTTGGTCCAAATTTCTATGGTTCGAAAAGCCCTTACCTCGTGCACTTTGTCAATTGGAAATAACCTATAAGAATGGCGATAAAGCCATCATCCCAACAAATTCCGAATGGAAAGGAACCAGAAATGGACCTATCCGTTCTTCCAGCATTTATGATGGTGAGGTTTATGATGCCCGTCTGGAATTTCCCCATTGGAGTACCTTCGATTTTGATGATAGCCAATGGGAAAACGTAATCGCCGAAGCATTAGATCCTAATGTAGATTTAGTCCCGAAAAGTCATTTGGCAGTGACACCTAAAAGCGTGCTGAAACCCATAGCCATTACGCATCCTGATTCAGGACGTTATGTTTTTGATCTCGGTCAGAACATGGTGGGTGTGATGGATTTAAAAATACCGGTAAAAAAAGACCAAACGGTTATGGTTCGATTTGCGGAAATGTTAAATCCGGATGGGACCCTGTACACGGAAAATTATCGCAATGCCAAGTCCACCGATTACTATATCCCCAAAGAAGACGGGACCATTAGCTATCGTCCCACGTTTACGTTTCACGGGTTCAGGTATGTGGAATTAAGTGGATTTGATGAAGACCAACACCCTGAAAAAGATTGGGTAACGGGAATCGTTCAATATTCCAACTTCGATAAGACGGGGCACTTTAATGCATCCCACGACAAATTAAATCAACTACAGCAAAACATAACATGGGGTTTAAGAGGTAATTTATTTGACATCCCGACGGATTGTCCGCAACGCGATGAACGTTTGGGATGGACCGGCGATGCCCAGGTTATTTTACCGACTTCCATGTTCAACTACGGTGTCCATGCCTTTTGGTCAAGCTGGTTAAAAAGTGCTCGTGAGGAACAGGGCGATGACGGAAGTATTCCTTTTGTCATTCCCAATTGCTTAGGTCCCGAATCCAGTTCCGGTTGGGCAGATGCCGTTACCGTAATTCCCTGGGAACTCTATTTTAGAACAGGTGATACGCGTATACTGGAAGACAATTACGAGATGATGAAAGGCTTAGTGGCGTATTATAAGGCCCATGCCGAAAACCATATTGCAGACGTCAATACCTTTGGGGATTGGCTTCAACCGTATCCTTTAGGCGAGGGGAACCGCGGCGATACGCCTCAGGACCTTATTGGAACGGCATACTTTGCACGTTCCACCGACTTAACATTGAGAGCGGCACAAGTCCTGGGGAAACTGGAAGACGTTCGTGAGTTAAGGACTTTACGAGATACGGTCAGAGCAGCATTTGAAGACCAGTTCATCGACAGTGAAGGAAAGCTCACAACCGAATTTGAAACACAAACGGGGTATCTCATGGCGCTCGGGTTTGAACTGGTAACAGAAGAAACAGCCCAAAAGATACTCCCCCATTTAATCCGGAAAATAGAGGACGCGGACCATCACCTGCGAACCGGTTTTTTGGGGACTCCACTTCTTCCTACCGTACTGGATAAATACGGTCTTACAGATATCATGTACACCATCCTCTTTAAGGAGACCTACCCCTCGTGGTTCTACTGCATCAATCAGGGGGCTACTACCATGTGGGAAAGATGGAACAGTTACAGCCATGAAGATGGTTTTGGAGATGCCGGTATGAATTCATTCAACCATTACGCCTATGGCGCCATTGGTCAATGGCTTTACGAACGCATTGCAGGACTGGCGCCCTTAGCCCCCGGATATAAAAAGGTGCGAATAGCTCCTATCCCCGGTGGACCGCTAAGCTTTGCAGAAGCATCCTATGAATCCATTTATGGTAAGGTGTCGTCGGCCTGGAGGAAAGTGGACTCGGGACTAGAATTACATGTAACTATTGCACCCAACACCGCTGCACAAATTAGGATCCCCTTCAAGGACGGCATGGCTATACGTGTTGATGGGGAAGAACTTAGTGAACGCTCCGACATAACCTTTGTTAAACGCACTGAAACGGCCATAGAATTGGAAGCTATGCCCGGCACCTATGTGTTCAAAACCCTTTAAAATCAGTTCCATGTTGATTAAGGTTGAGCTTCAGGTATTCCTCCGGAATATCTAATCTTTTTTTTCAGGGCCCTGATCTCCCTGTCGGCCATGGCCGGGTTTTGCCATAAAAAACGATATCCGCATCCGTTGTGCATTTTGAATAAAATTTGTCAACCCGCCTGACCGGACGGGCAGGTTCGAGTGAATTTTACGAATAAAATGAAATAAATTAGCATGCCTGCCTTTGGCAGGTATCGAGAATCAAATTTTAGTTCTTAAACTAGTGTTCTCGATACAATTTTCTATCGAAAATCACTCGAACTGACATTCATTTGTAACCTATAAATCAAAATGCACAACGCGTTACCCTGATCGTTTTCCATAAGCTTTAGCGTTTTATAATTCGCAGTTTTAAAAGTGGAGCGGATTTTGAAATAGCGCTTTACTATGTAATGAGATCTCATATCGAGCTTAAACGTGATCTAAATATAATTTTTCTCCACCATTGGTCTAATGGTCAATTCATCAACAGAAGAATTCCAATCACATGGCATCATATGTATTATGGTATCTGCCACGATTTCCGGTTTTAGATAGTCCGGCCTTGAAGCCTCTCTGAAAGGGGAGTCCACACCCCCCGGATAAATGGAACATACCCTTTTGCCATACGCTCTCACTTCTTTCCTAAATACCTTGCACAAAGCATCATACCCTGCTTTTGAGGCCGTATAAGCGCCTATGCCCTCATTGGAGAAGTTGCAGACCGTGGATAGCACATTTATAAATACCCCCGGTTTTGCCGGTGCCATATTTTTAAATACCTCTCGCATAAAAATAAAAGGCGCCACCAGATTAATTGTTAACATCCACTCCAAATCAGATGTTTTAATATCGGACACCAAATCCTTTGCCGAATTCAATCCTGCACAGTTGACTAAAATATCAGGTTCTCCCAATCGTTCTGCGGCTTGTTCAACAAAACGGACAATATCTTGCTCCATAGAAATATCGAATACCTTATAAAAATAAGGGTTGGCTTTCCCATTGATTTCTTTCAGTAACTGTGCCATTTTATCTTCACTCCTTCCACAAAAGGCGACGTTAGCTCCGAAATCCAATAGTTTTAGGGTTAGGCTTTTTCCTATTCCAGAAGTGGCCCCTGTAACGATTATGTTCTTCCCTTTAACACGTTCTTCCATGGGTGTATAATAATACGGTATTAGGTTTTCTTCCAGGTTAATACCGCCAGAACCACCGAAATAGATGCCGCTGCTATCCAAAATATGGTGATTGCATTAAAGTTATATAGTGTTTCTCCATGGACTATGGTCTTATTATTCTCAATAAGAAACCCACTGGCGATATCCTGTATCCCTGCAGCCAGATAGCTCATGATACCCACTATACCCAGTGCGGCACCAGAGGCCTGCTTTGACGCGATATCCACAGCCATCAACCCCCCTAAATAGCAAATCAATGCCCCAATTCCCAGTCCGAATATCACCATACTCAAGGCATCCAGCCACCATATCTTTTCGGGAATCCCCAAAAAGAGGGATAAGGCCAAAACATTCATCAGTCCAAAAATTAGTGCCGGTGCATTTCTGCGTCCTTTAAAAAATCTATCGGATACGAACCCTGATGAGGCTGTTCCTAAAATGCCGCACACAGCACTTATGGCCACCAGGGTATTGGCTTCGGTTAAGGAATACCCCTTGGCCGCTTCAAAGTAATACGGCCCCCAACTGTTCACCGCATATCTGGAGATGTACATAAAGGCGCTGGATAAGGCCAACAGCCAAACATAAGGGTTCCTTAACACCCCTTTTTGCTCTTCCCATGTGGATACATGCGCTTTCTTAAAATCTTTATTAACCGGTGGCAGTCCTTTACTCTCCGGGGTATCATGGAAGAAGATTGAAATGATAAGTGCTCCCAATACACCCACTATGGCTGCTGCTCTAAAGCCCCATTGCCATCCAAAATAAGAGACCACAACCGCCGTGAGTATATAAGTTAATGCCTCTCCAATATTATGGCTGGTACTCCAAAACCCATAGAAACTACCCCGTTCTTTGTCTTTATACCAACGGGACAAGGACACCACACAGGACGGGGCTCCCATGGACTGAACCCAACCATTGACCCCCCAACACAGGGCAAAAAACAAGAACGTACTGGTAAAGCCCATGATTAAGTTGGCCAGAGCCGATACTAAAAGCCCAATAGACATGAACCGCCTGATGTTACTATGGTCGGCTAAAAACCCATTGGTGAGTTTGCCTATGGCATAGGTGAAAAACAAGGCCGAACCTATTAAACCCAACTCCGATTCTGTTAAAACCCCTGCATCTACAATCGGTTTTTTAACCACATTCAAACTTAAGCGACATACATAGTACAGACCGTAACCCAAGGTTGCCGATATAAAGACCTGCCATTTTAGATTTTTGTATTTCTTTGGATCTTCTATTAAGACCCCTCCTATTCCTTTTGGGAGTGATTTTTTAAAATAATTTAACATCGATATTTTTTTAAAGGCCAAGATGAAAGGGCACAGCATAACACCATGCCCCATTCAACAACTAAACTCAATTCAACTAACTCAAACGTTTAAATCGCTATTAATCATGAAGGTTTTTGGTTCTTAAATAATTAAGTAATAATTCCGGCCTGTCCGTTTGAATCATATTCACGCCCTTTTCAACATACCATCCATAAATACTATCTGTATGAACAAGAGCCACGTCGTCTTCATATCCTGCATTAAGACTTTTCCAAAGGGAATTGACCCATACCTTGCTCCCCCTTTTTTTAATTATGGAAAACTTGTTAAGGACTTTAGAGGTATCCGTAGAAAACACAAATTCAAAAGCCAAAGGCTTAATTTCATGTTGGTATGCTTCAATGATATCTTCTGCATCAACCTGTTTATCCAAATTAATGATGGGCATAAAAATGATGGAATCGAGTTTTGCTCCAAAATCTGATTTTACATCGGAAACCGATTTGTCATAGCCTTTAATGACCACTTGTTTTGCCGTGCCTGTTTCTTGAATGATTTTAAAGGCCTCGTCAAAATAGTCATAGCATTTATCCAGGTTAACCAGGACCTTCCCTTTGGCAGTCATTAATGCTTCTCTTAGTGTGGGGATTCTATGATGGGTAGGACGACCCGTTCCATTTTTTAGATGTAATGTTTTTAATGCCTCTAAGGTATACTCAGAAACCGGGCCTTTCCCAGTCGTGGTTCTATCAAGGGTTGCATCGTGTAGAACCACTAATTCATGGTCCTTGGTTTTTCTAACATCTATCTCCACCATATCAACGCCCAGGTCAATACAATTTTTAATGGCCTGCAGGGAATTTTCAGGCGCGTTTCTCCAGTCCCCCCGGTGAGCGATCACCATAATGTCATTACTTGTTGAATTATTCAACGTCGCTAAAAGGTTTTCCAACCTGTTAACTTGATTTTGTGACGCCTGACTTGACACGTTCAACTTAGATGTGTTTGGAGCCTTGTTACAGGTGCAATACAAGGCTGTACTCACCATCAATACAATCAGTTTATTTTTCATGTTAATTAGTATTTATAATTCCACCATCTCACCTTATAGAGATTCATAAAAGGTATACTTAAGGTATCCATAGGGTTGGTTAAATGGATATGGTGTGACCACCACTTTTCTTCGGCCTGCACAAATGCGATTCTCGGATTATGAGGACCAGAAATGGACAGACCCTTAATATTCTTCTTATGGCCTAAGGGTTTAAAAATGTTGAACTCCTCCATCTCCTTGTTAAATATCCATACGTTATCACGGGTTGTTACTAACAGTTCTCGAGAACTAAAGCGCACCAGATCATGACCCCCGGTATCCTTTAAATTCCATTCTTTATAAAGTTTAAGTTTGGGCCTCTCGGTATACCAATCCATCAGCTTATAAGCTTTTAATGTGTCATCCCCAAGCGCATACAACAACCTCCTGTTTGAATCCCAAACCAATCCGTGCGCAGCATAAAGACGTATTTTATAAACAGGTTCCATTCCGGATCTATTGGTATTAAAAATGGCAATACAATTCCCATGGTCATGATGAGACCCTGCAACAGCCACTCGCGCATGAGGTAACTCTTCAATAGAATGCGCATTGGCTACATAACTGAAAAACGTAACGTCTTTGGACGGTTTGTCAATTATGGCGACCCCTCCGGTACTCGAGGTAATCATGATTTTTTGCCCCTCTGCAATGGGTTTACACTCATCAATTTTGTTAAAGTATTTTTGTTTATACGTTAATGGCAAACTCCGGGCATCACTGGGCTGCCATGCCCAAATTATGTTTGGGCTATTGGTATTCCTCTTTTTTACATCGACAAGAATTACTTTATCACTACCACAGGCTATTACCGACCCATCCAAAGGGGAAATGCCCTTACACCCTGCCATGGCGTATAGCACAAAAATCCACCTTAACTTAAAAAGTGCTCGCATTACTGAATTCAAAAAGGAAAAAATGGGTACCAAAACGCACGGGAGTTCATGAATCCCCGTGCGTTTTTATTACTAATGGGATGTATGTTTTACATTTTTACCAAACATGGGCCAAACATCGTTGGCTAAACCCGTTGAAAACATTTCTAAAGCATGAAGTTTACCGTCATATCCCCCCACATAAATGGTGCCATCTGAACCAATGGCAGGGGATGACCACACGTTTCCTCCCGTTAAGAACTTATATTTCAGCGTCCCGTCAGGATTGACAGCATAGACATGATCATCCCATGACCCGAAATAGATGACGCCATTTTGATCTACAGCAGGAGACGAATTCAAGATGGCTCCCGGGGTAGAAAAAGACCAAATCTGTGAACCATTAGATACATTTAAGGCCAGCAAATTCTCACCCTCTTTGGTGCCAACATAAACCCTTCCATTTGCAATGGCCGGGGCACATACTGTTATTCTACCTGTAACATTGGTATTCCACTTTAGGGTCCCATCCGAATTTATGGCATAGACAGCACCTGCGCTTCCGCCTTGGTCAACCGCTGCAATAATGGTCCCATCCGAATTCACGGCAATACCGCTTTGGGCATTTCCCCCAATGGCAAAAGACCATAAAGCGCTTCCATTACCAGGATCGAGGGCATATAAATTATCATCATCCGAAGTGATGTATATGGTCCCGTCGGTTGCAATAGCCGGTGTCGACCTGATGTTGCTCCCCAAAGTATTGAATACCCATTTTTGGGTGCCGTCCGGATTCACCGCAAACAAATTATCGCTGTCGGAGCCTATGTAAATCGTTCCATCCGTTGCGATGGATGGTGTTGCATAAATGGCGTCTCCACCCATGTCAAATTTCCATTTTTGGGTGCCGTCGGGATTAATGGCATGCAGATGATTATCCTTTGACCCCACATAGATGGTGCCATCACTACCTATTGAAGCCGAGGAATACACATTATCTGAAATACCCGTATAGGTCCATTTTAAAGTACCATCCGGATTTATGGCATGGAAATTATTATTATCCTCAGATCCTATATAAATGGTACCATCGTCTGCTATTGCCGGTGACTGCGGTTTAATTTGGAAGCCTATATCATAGGCCCATTTTTCGCCCCAGACATAGACTTGCTGCGTATCGTTAAATACCGTGCCTTGCCCATCTGTTATTTGAACGTTGACATCGTATATCCCAGGCGCATTATAACTATGTGTCGGATTTTCTTCTGAACTCGAATTCCCATCACCAAAATCATAATTCCAGGAAGTCGCTGTACTTCCAGGTAAATAGGCCGGGTTGTAAGTAAACTGGACAAGCTCATTGACCATGGGAAATTCTACATTCAATAAAAATGCTGAAATTTCACCCGGTGTAGCTATGGCTTGAATCGTATTGGAATTACTTCCTCCTGAATAATGTATTATAAAATCGAAAGTATATTCGGTATCATTGTTCAACCCTGTAATTTGATACGTGTTTTTATCCGGCGTGATCTCAACCTGTTGCCCCCCTGGTTCCCATGACAGCGTATACCCTGATATATCACTCCGGTTTGGGGTATCCCAAAGGGCAATCGCAAATTCATTCCCTGGTAAAACCGTGAAATTTAGTTCATCCTGCGGTTTTAAATTTATTTCATTAGCGCCCGATATTCCAATTGCACCATAATTGGCCTGAATAGAAAATTTATAATTCACATCATTTTGTAATCCAACCACCGTATAACTATTCTGTGATGGATCCAAATCAATTTGTTGCCCATTCGGAGACCATTTCAACACATACCCCAAAAGAGGCGTATCTCCACCGGGACTTTGCCAAATCAAATCTGTCTTTTCATGAGCCACTTCACCGGAAAAGGTTGTCACTGCATCAAGATCAAAATTCGCTTGGGGTAAATCGTCATTTTGACAGGCCGTAAGTAAGAACACCAGGGCCAGATATGTAATATATATAAAGTTTAATGTTTTCATTTTATGTTTTTTTTAAGGATCCAATGGATCAGATGAATCTAAATGTAATACCTTGATTGTTGGAGTAAATTCCAAGTCCCGATCGGTCAAACGATCGTTAAGTTCCATGGGTAAATGCCCCATTTGCGTTAAGCATCGCGTTGCAAACTGATTAGAAGAGACATAATTACTTTGAGATTGGGATGTACTTAATAACGCCTTTTTAGTATCGGGAATGCCATACCTGAAAATGAGACGCCCAATGTTTCTCAAATTTGTAGTCGTATGTCTGGCATGCGGATCCACCAAAATTTTATCTTCAGCAATACCGTACTTGTCCATGACATACTTTTTCATTTCAATAGCCTCATGATATTGCGATTGAAAGGGCGCCACATTGGCTCCCGTGAAAGCAATAAACGGTGCCATTCCCTTATTAAACAGGGTTACCGCATAATCGCATCTTTCCATACCCCCTAAACTTATATTTGGCAGGTCTCCGGAGGAATTGGGTGCGTCGCCCAATACCACCAACAGACTATACTGATAATCCTGCCAACTCACCGATTTGATCGCCTCATAGGCGGGTGCGTTTTCTCCTAAATGCAGTGGCACAAATCTTGCCGCTTCATCTCTATTATTTAGCTTTAGAGCACCTAAAGCAAAATCGAGAAAGGGTTGATAGAAGAGTGTATAATACGCCTTCTTTGAGTTTAAATCATGGACCAGATTCTTTAGCAAGGTTTTATAGTCTTCACTATTAACATCATAGCTTACACGATCCAATTCAGGATAAATGGGGTCAATACCAGCAACATAAGTATCAATGATTTGATTAATTCCCAACATCATTTCCTCGACAATCAATTGATTCAATCTGGCAACATCAGTCACTTCCTGAAAATGATTGAAAGCTCCGGAAGGTCCGAGATGCGCATTGCTAAATTCCACAAAGCCTTCGGCATTTTTCTCAACGACATTCTTAATTGCACCGGAGATAGCCAGGCGCTCATCATCTGAAAAACGCAATGCATTGGCATACGCCGTAGCTGACACATTCGTCTGATTAAGCAGGTCTGCCAATCGTTTCTCCACTTGGGTTAAAAAGCCAGATAAATAATCATCATTTTCAATTTGCATGCTTACAGATGGCGTGTTTTCCACCAGGGTTGCCCAGTAAAAATTACGGTCTTTAACAGCAGAAGCACTTTCCAAATACTCATAATTCCTATCAAATTCCGGAAGCACGATAGCAGTCGCCCCGTTATCGGAGTCACCACCATCTATACCCGTGAAGCCTTTATCATCCTGAGACGTTGAGCAACTCGTACAAAAAAGGATTAATAAAATATGCAATAACTTAATACCCATTATTTTGGTAGAATATTGACGTATTATTAATTTTTTCAATTTCTGCTTGAGGAACCGGATAGAGCAATTGATAATCTTGAATAACGACACCAATGCCCGAATTTATTTCAGAGGCTGCCGTATTTGTCCGGACTAAATCGAACCAACGATGCCCTTCGAACGGAAATTCCAAAAAGCGCTCCTGTAAAACAGCTTCTCTAAAACGGGCCTGATCTGGAAGATCGGTTGCCGTCAATGGTGTAAGATTAGACCTTTCTCTTACTTCATTCAGGTAGCTAAAAGCCGTACCGCCGGACTGATAGCCTTGTTCATTTAATGCTTCAGACAGCATTAACAGTACATCGGCGTGTCTCAACAGGATATAATCATTTCCAAAATTTCTAAATGAAGATTCCGTATCGAAAAATTTTGCCGGAACCAACAAATTTCCGGCAGGAACATAGTCGATCAAATCCTTCCTGGCATCACTTTCAGTGTAGGCATTAATTATTTTTGACGTAAAAGGTGAGATCGAAATATCTGACACTGCAAACCACAAGCCATGACCCTCCCCTTGTATTTCTTTATTGAATCGTATTGAAAAAATGATTTCACTGTTGTTTTTGTTTCCGGTATCAAAGACATCCGCCACATTGTTCAGCAAACCATATTCCCCTAAAACACCATTTAAAACAGTAACCGCATCACCATATTTCTTTTGCGTCAGGTAGACTTTCCCCAGCAACGTTTTCGCTGCTCCGGAAGTTGCCCTTCCATAATCCTGTGCCGGGTAGGATGAAGGCAAGTTATTGGCGGCGAATTGCAAATCTTCTTCAATAAATTGATACACCTCTGTTACCGGGCTTCTTCCAATTTTTAAAGATTCCTCCGATGACACTACACTCGAAATAATAGGAGCATCCCCCCATAACCTGACTATGTTAAAGTAAGTAAGGGCCCTGATAAATCTTGCCTCAGCCTCATATTGTTTCATTAAAATCTCATCAAAATTGACCCCTCCTAAATTATCGGTTACCGAATTAGCACGGAAAATGCCGTTATAATAATTGGCCCATGCATCCCTAATAAGCTCGTTGGCCGAGGTTTCCTGAAACTTATTGATATTATATCTATCTTGCGTTCCTGCGGTGGGGGCCCCTAAGTCCAAATTATCTGAACGCCATTCGCTTAATTCAAAATAAAGCCCTACCTGTCCTTGTAATTTTGCATAGGCTGCCATGATGGCCGCGTTAAAATCGTCCGGTGTTTTATAAAAACTATCCGTAGTAGAGTTGTTCTCCGAAGCTAAATCTGTAAAGCTGTCGCTACAACTTGAGATTACCAAAAATAGAGTTACTATATATATTATTATTCTCATGCTTTCTAGATTTTAAAATGATACGTTTATACCTAATGAATACGTTTTAGCCAATGGATACACTCCATAATCTAAACCAGGTGTAAGTTGGTCACTTCCCCCTGCTAAATTAACCTCAGGGTTGTAGCCTGTATAATCGGACCAGGTGTAAAGATTATTTCCGGTGATATAAATTCGGGCTTTGGAAATATTTAATTTTTCAACTATAGGTCCCGGCAGCGAATACCCCAAGGATACATTCTGCAATCTAAGATAGGAGCCATCTTCAATATGCCAGGTCGATGTACGCCCATTGTTTCCCCTAGATTTCCTATTGGCCCTGTTGGTATTGCCATCGCCCGGGTTAGCTTCAGACTGCCATCGGTTTAACATTTCACGGGTATTATTAAAATTTCCCTCGCTATTGGCGTTATATCTTCTCATGAGGTTTAATACTTCACCTCCATAGCTGCCCTGAAAGGCCACATTAAGGTCAAACCCTTTAAACTTAAATGCATTCGAAAACCCATAGGTAAAATCCGGAGCATAATTTCCCACGATAGTTCGATCTTCATTGACATCTAATACCCCATCTTTATTGATATCGACAAACCTGAAGTCCCCTACTGCCGTATTCCCAAAATGAGGATACTGATCCAATTGTTCTTGAGTTGAAAATATACCATCCTGAACCAGAACGAAATAATTGCCAATGGGCTGGCCTATTTCCGTTTTAAAAAAGGCATGACCTGTACCGGCTGTGGTAATTATTGGTGTTCCTTCCGGCCCTAATTCCTTAACCTCATTTCTGTTCACAGAAATATTAAAGCTGCTATCCCATTTAAAATCACCTAATTTGGGAGATATATTTACAATGGCTTCAAAACCCGAATTATTCACCTTACCTATATTTTGTAAGGCCGAACCAAATCCCGTCGTTTGAGGCACCGGGATTTCCAATAACAAATCTTCAGTATCTCCATTATAATACTCCACCGTGAATCGCAATTGCCGCTCGAACAATTCAGCATCCAGGCCTATATTAAACATGTATGTTTGTTCCCATGATAAATCGGGATTAGGCACTTGAGAGGGCCGAAAACCGGTTTGCAATTGCCCTGGAATTCCGGTAACATATTCATCTGTCCCTAATAAGGCTGCCTGCTGATAATTACCAATCTGGAAATTCCCTGTTGCGCCATAGCTGCCTCTTATTTTAAATTCATTTAACCAATTGATGTTTTTCATAAAACTTTCCTGGGAAATTCTCCAGCCCCCTGACACAGAGGGGAAATACCCCCATTTGTTATTGGCGCCAAAACGTGAACTGGCATCCGCTCTCATAGAGGCAGAAAGCAAGTATTTACCCGCAAAATCATATTGTACTCTTGCTAAAAGCGAATATAACGACCACTCTCCCAGACTCGCTGTTGAGGTTACACTTTCCGGAGAAGCTGAGTTAATCACCTGAATGGCATTTTCCACGCGCGTTTCCGGTCCAATCAGTGCCGAAGTTCTCTGTAATTTTGTTCTGCTTTTTTCGGCAGTCATACCGCCCAATAGCTCCAGATTGTGATCCCCAAAACGTTTCGTATAATTTATGGTGTTTTCAAACGTCCATTTATAAATGTTGGTGGTACTTAATCTCCCCTCCGAATTGGATAAACGCCCTGAATTACCTCTACCTCTGGTTTCCAGTGAAGAAGGACGATAAAACTCGTTTTGGTATTCATTATAATTCAATGCAAAAGAGGATTTAATTTTCAAACCTTCAAGTAATTCATACGCTATAAACAGATTACTCAATACATTTAAATGCTCTATTTCATTCGTTGGCAACAAAGCCAAAGCCACAGGGTTTACCATTTCATTGTGTTGATAATCCGTCCCGATCCTCCAGTATCCATTACCTTGATAATTATACGATCCATCCGGATTGTAAACCGGCCATGTGGGTGAGTATGATAATGCGGTGTGTACAATCCCATCGTCGAAATAGGGGTTGTTGGCCGACACCCTGTTTTCGAAAGTATATGAAGGGCTTAAATTAATCCCTATTTTGAACTTGCCGGAATTAATGCCGAGATTGGCACGTAATCCCGTTTTTGAATAATCAGAATTAATTATGATGCCCTCCTGATCGGAGTGATTTGCCGAAATAAAATAATTTATGTTATCGGAGGCCCCACTTACAGAAATGTTATACCGTTGTACGGTCGCCGATCTGTATATCTCGTCTTGCCAATCTGTATCGATCAAACCGGTCTCTCCATTTAAATATGGGAACAATTCCTCAGGGATCTTATGATACCCCAAAGGCCTGATGCTATTGGGATCATTTGCACTTCCGGTAGGCACCTCTTGCAAGTAAGCGGCATCATGACCTTCCTTTGATAGTTGAGCATATTCGTAGGCATTCATCATGTCAATTTTTTTGGACACTTCCTGAAACCCGATAGAATGATTGAAATTCACTTTCATTTTACCCAATTTGCCCTTTTTGGTAGTAATAATGACGACCCCATTACCTCCACGGGACCCGTAAATCGATGCCGAGGCAGCGTCCTTTAATACCTGTATGGATTCGATATCTTCCATATTAATGACTTCAGTGGCCTGTCCCGGACTTTCTACCGGCACCCCGTCTACAACATATAAGGGTTCTGCCCCGGCGGTTATCGTTCCTGTCCCCCTAACCTTTATCGTAAGTTCCCGACCCGGTTCACCCGTGGTTTGAAGTACCTGGACCCCTGCCAATTTACCGGCTAGCGCCTGATCGAAATTTGAAACCGGAAAATCCTGTAACTCGCCCATAGCGGCTTTAGCAATGGACCCCGATACTTTTTTGGCTTGTTGAGAACCATAACCAACCACAACAATTTCGTCTAAAGCGGCTGTATCTTCTAATAAAACTATGGCTAACTCGGTTTGGTTGTCTACTGAAATCTCCTGGGACTTATACCCTAAATACGAGACGACCAGAACAGCATTACTGTTCGAAACAGATAACGTAAACCTGCCGTCGAAGTTCGATTGTGTCCCATTTTGCGTGCCTTTTTCGATGATATTGGCCCCTGGTAACGGCTCATCATTTTCATCGTATACGGTTCCGGATACCTCATGTTTTTGCTCCTGATCCAAACTCGGGATCGGTTTTTCCTTGATGACAATGGCATTGTTATCGTTTACAATAATTTCAAGATTCCCGTTTGATAAACTTCTCTTGAGCAATTCATTGGTGCGTATGGTTCCCTTTTTCAAATGTAACTTGGGATACTCATTGAAAATGCCTTCTTCATAAAAAAACCTAAAATTGGTCTGCTCCATGATGAGATCAAAAACCTGATCTACAGATAACGTTTTTTCCTCCTTGATTTTAATCTTACTGTTTTGTGATACTAAATCGTTTGGAGTAAACGCAAATATGGTGGTGAAACATAAAAATATAAAGGTTCTCATAATCATTAATAAGAGGTGCTTTCCTAATAGAAAACACGTACCAGTTAATTTAATTTCCATAAATTTGTGTGTTATTAGATAGTTAGTTAATGTTTTTAATTAATTAGTAATAATATCCAAGGGATAGAGCTCTATACTTTAGCGGGTTAGACTTTATCCTTTTTCTATTGGTGCGTTGTTTTTATTTCATAGGCGGTAAAGATTTAATAATGGTTACTGTTTATTTAAGGGTTATCGTTTTATTCTTGATTTCATAATTGTTAATCGTCGTAGATTTCATTATGGCTAAAATCTCTTCAATGCTTTGGCTTTTATCCAGCGCCCCTTTAAATTTTAACACTTCGAGATCTTTGTTTTCAAAAACCACATCGACATCATACCACCGTGATATGACTTTCATGATATCTCTTAAAGGTTTACTCTTAAAACTAAAGATGCCATCTTTCCAGGAAACCACAGTATTAACATCAACTTTTTCAATAGAGACCTTTTCATTGACCAGATCGAAATTGCATTGTTCATGAGGTAACAAATCCTGTTTTTCCCCGTTAACAGCAATGGCAACCTTTCCTTCAACCAGGGTGGTATAAACATGGGTTTCATCATCGTAGGCCTTGATATTAAATTCTGTGCCCAGTACCTCAACTTCCTGTGATTTATTAAACACTTTGAATCGTGCGCCCTCATTTTCTGAACTCGGTGTGACATCAAAATAGGCCTCTCCATACACCAGTTCGACTTCACGCGTTTGGCCTTCCATAAAAGTTACGGGATATTTTAGTTGCGATTCCGAATTTAACCAGACCTGGGTACCATCGGACAAAATGATATGGAACTGTCCTCCTCTTGGAATCGTTAGGAAGTTATACGCCAATACCGTTGAATTACTGCTGTCATTTTGATATATAATTCGCTTACCATCACTTTTGGAATTCTGGGACTGAAAGGCTTTACCCTTTTCCAAAGCAATAATTTCTCCCGATTCCAAGGTTAAGGTCGCCTTATCGGTGCCGGGCACTATCTTATCCTGAACGATGGCAGGAGGGTTAGGATCCCTATGGCTTTCACTCATGGTGGTCTTTAGGAAGTAGGTTAACCCGAGGGCAAGAACCAGTATTGCCGCATATTTAACCCATGATTTATGGTAGAAAAACGCTGATTTTTTTTCTGCCCGAATCCGTGTTAAAATCTTCTGTTTTGCCTTATGCTTATCATAATGGGTAACCACATTGTTAATTAACGCATTGGTCTTTATATACTCCAGAAACACGGTTTCGTTTTCCGGATTTGAAATCCACAGTTCCAATTGATGGAGTTCATCAAAACTGGCTTCTTTCTGTAAAAATTTTACGATTAGTTTTTCTATCTTCTTACTCATTATCTTGGGTGACTTTTATATCTTTATAACGAGACCAAAAAACGATACCACTAGTATTCGTTAAAAAAATTTAATTTTACACTCCTTATTAGCGCTTGATATTTTGGGAAAAAAGGATTTAAATAATGACACCCTCGTGGAACGCCTTATTAAAGGGGATGCCTTTGCGTATTCCTTGTTAGTCGACATTTATTACGATAAGCTTTGTCATTATGCGAGTAATCTGGCGCGGGATAATTTCAGCAGTGAAGATATTGTTCAGAATGTCATCATCAGGTTATGGCAACGGCGCCATATGCTTGATCCCCATATTTCGATTAAAAATTACCTGTATAAATCGGTTTATAATGAATTTGTAGACTATTATAGAAAGCATACGGCTGTCACTGCTTTGGAAAAAAAATATATTGAAGGGTTGGATACCGTTTATGAAGCTCCGGAGAAAAATGACACACAACATCTCAAGACCATTATTGAACGGGAAATCGAAAATTTACCGCGGAAATGTAAGGAAACCTTTTTGTTGAGCAAACGGGATGGCTTAACGTATAACGAAATTGCCGAATACCAAAATATTTCTGTTAATACGGTCGAAAACCATATGGTCAAAGCCTTTGCCATATTGAGAGACCAACTGAAAGATAAAGTGCGCAACTTTTTGTTTTTGATGTTCGGAAGACCCAGGAATATTTAGTCTTTAACGGCCATTTTAAAACAGGGACTCTAACTACACCTGTGCGCAGTACCACGCTTTTCTTTACCCCCTGACCGGACGGGCAGGTTCAAGTGAATTTTACGAATAAAATGAAATAAATTAGCATGCCTGCCTTTGGCAGGTATCGAGAATCAAATTTTAGTTCTTAAACTAGTGTTCTCGATACAATTTTCTATCGAAAATCACTCGAACTGACATTCATTTGTAACCTATAAATCAAAATGCACAACGCGTTACCCTCATCGTTTTCCATAATCATTAAAGTTTAATGATCAACTAACCGTATTGGGGGTGCTATGGTGGTGAGGCCTTGTGCAAGTTGTTCTATCCTGGAATTAAAATGCCTAACTTTTGGTCATCCCCCCTCTTTACATAAGGGTGTAATTTTGCCTAAATAAATTTTAACTTTATTATTTATTCGGATCATGAGATAGTAATTTCTCCATGGATACAAATTCAAATCCCAAGAGCGTGCCCTCTTCCAGGATCTTGTCCAAAGCCATAAGCATCCCATTACGGTTTGAACCCGCATCCTTATTGTCTTCCGCATCAAAGTCATGAAACAAAATAATGGCACCCGGTTGGAGTTTAGACATCACGGTCCGGGTCACCTGGTCACAACTGTTTTTAGTACGGTCCCAATCGTTCGAGGAAAAGGTCCATAATATGGTTTTTATCCCCTTGTTCTTTAAAAAGGCTATTTGCCTATCGCTGATATTCCCAAAAGGGGGTCGAAAGTATTGGACCCTATGATCCGTCAACTTCCTAAATGCTGTATTCGTTTTTTTTACCTGTTCCTTCCAGAACCTTTTTATCGAATGGTTTCCCAAATTAGCATGATCCCAACTATGATTGGCCATGGTATGTCCTTCCTCTATAGCTCTTTTAACGACCTCCGGATGCTCAGAAAGGTTGGATCCCAGCCAAAAAAATGTCGCTTTTGCATGGTACTTCCCTAAAATATCGATAATCTTATTTGAAAAATGGGATGGACCGTCATCAAAAGTTAAGCCTATTTGCCTGAGGCTGTCGCTACCCTTTATCACACAGAATTTCGGAAACAATGCAGCCTGGTCCTTAAACTGTTTGGGGATGTCATCCAAATAAACTTCGGATGTTATATTCTGTGAGATGGAGGCGCCTCCAACAAATAGAATACTGGTGCATATGATTTTACAAAATAGGTGACTCATGAGTTCATTGTGCAAGTTCCGCGTTCTCAAAAAATGTATTAATAATTGTGGCCTGTCCGTTGGAATCCTATGAATTCCCGTTTTGACCTATTATCCATAAATAATGCTTTTTATTAAAAACATTATGGGGTCATCCGGTATACCCCTGTAAGGCCTAATGCTTTGGCTTTTGCAACAATCGTTATCCGGTCGCCCCCCTTGTTTTTCCTTAAAAGTATACTTGAAATTCCCGCCTCACATGCTACCGGGTTTTCACCAACCACTTCGGCTTCGCCTAAGACGGTAAAGGAGACGTCACCGGTATAGTTGGAAACCGTTGTCCCGTGGGCATCTGTTATGTAGGCATGCACAAAAAAGTAATCCGGGCTTTCCACGGAACGATTTTTATAATTATCGTCTACCACGATTGTAATCTTTGAAGGTGCTTCAGGGGTTTGCCGTATAAAGGTTGCCACGACCCGATCCTTGATATAGCCTTTTGCTTCCAGCGTTCCTTCCGTGAACGTTTTCATTTTAAAGGTAAAGGGCGGGTGATTTAAATTATGGGATATCCGATTCTCATCAGGTCTTTGGCGCCCTAAACTTTTTCCATTTAAAAATAATTCGACTTCCTCACAATTGCTAAAAATTCGAACATCCAACGGACTATCCTTTTGCCAATTATTGGCAATATGGACCATGGGCGTTCCAAAGGGATCCGTAGCATCCCGCTGACTTTGAAAAAAATAATAGGCCGGTTTAGGCACTCGAAACAGATCCATGATCCCGGAAGATTCCAGATCGTTGGCATAACCCCTGTTGTAATCGAACATCACCCAATAGCCATCGGCGAAGGCCGGTGTCCCTAAATTATCGTTGTGTGCTTCCTGGATATTTGTGGCCTGCTGTAACAGGCGTTTTTCTCCAGCCCCCCTTAATTGCCTGCTGGACCGGTCTTCCTGCAACAAGTTCTCCCAACTGTTCTGGTTAAGACCCGCATTCATGGCATAGTACTCCCAATCCCCATATTCAGAGACATTATATGGTTTTTTTAAATCCCGGTCATAATGTTTTAATCGATGTTGACGTGCTTGTAAATAAATATCATAGCCATAGGGTTGCCATCCCGCAGTAAAACAGGGATTCCCCGGGTATTCGTTATGGGCAATGGCGGTAAGGGAATCTATAAAGGGCTCCGGCATCCAGGATTCGTTCAATGAAACTTCCCAGGCTAATACGGAAACGTGATTTCTGTCGCGACGAATCAAATCTTTAGCCGTTTGAAACACCTGCTTTTGAAATGCCGAATCTTCGCTAAAATATTGCCACCCTAAAATAGCATCAATGGTCATTATGCCCAGTTCATCACAAGCATCCATAAAGGCCGGTGCCTGCGGGTAATGGGATAAGCGCACGTAATCAAATCCTGCATCTTTGATTTTTTTGGCATCTCTATATTGGGCATTGTCCGAAAGGGCATACCCTATATAGGGATACTCCTGATGCCTGTTTACCCCTCTTAAAAAGGTCTTCTCTCCATTTAAGTAAAACTCCTGTCCTTTAAAGGCCATGGTTTTTATGCCGATGCGATGTATTTCCTGATCGACCATGACACCATCTGTTACAATTTCTGTTTTAAGTCTATACAAATTTGGATATTGGGGTGACCAAAGTGCCGGAGCGTCAACAATCATTTCCGTTATTACTTCCGTGTCTTGATGTGCAGGTAATCGATGCGGATTGCTTTCCACCGCTATGACGGTGCTGTCATTTCGGTACAATGTATTGCGGATCACAAATGATTTTTCCTTTTCGTCCCTATTTTTAATGTGCGTTTGCACATGCACTCTGGCGCGTTCTTTAGACACTTCCGGGTAGGTCACGAACACACCCCCACTTGCCCGCTTGCCCTCCAAAACAGGATCCGTAATATGCAACGGATCTTTGGCAATCAACCATACATTTCTATGAATACCACCGTAGGTATTGAAGTCTAAAATTTCAAGCGGTTTTGGTCCGGTGATCGGATTATCCGTATTATCCAATCGGACAGCTATGAGGTTTTCTTCATTGAACAAGGCGACATCCGTAAAATCAACTACAAAGGGTAAATAGCCTCCCTGATGGGTTATTAATTTTTTACCATTCACCCAAACCTCAGCCCTATTCATAGCGCCTTCAAACGTTAACCAAAGTTGTTTCCCCTGGTACCCGGGGGAAAGGCTAAACGTTTTACGGTACCAACACAGGCCTTGCCATTGCTCATTCACAATTTTTGGTTCGATTCTGGGGGTGTGCGGCAGACCGACCTTTTCCCAATTTTCCATATTCAAATCCTTATGGAAATAGGTGCTGTCCGTTTGAGTTTCCGTTAATAATTGAAAATGCCAGTCTTTGTTAAAATTGACTTTCCCGATAAATTGCCTATGCTCCTGTCGGCAGGAGAACAGAACAGTAATTACAACCAAGGAATATATGTACTTCATAACATTCATTTATTCTAGATATATGCGTTCAATCTCCAGGATATGGGATTCGTTATATTGATCCTCAGGTATCCCGGGGCCTATTGAAATTTGTATGCTTTCAATCTCTGAAGGCTTAAATTCCTCCCCGCTTCGGGAATTAAACCAATAGGGCTGAAATACGGGAAAAGGACGAGGCAACAATACCTGAGGCACGCTTTGGAGTTCGCTATAAGGAATGTTGTACCTATGGGTATCCGAATTCAATGTAATGATTTTACCAAAGACCTCTCCATTATTAAGCTGAAGGGCGACCTGGATTTTTTGTTTGTTCCCCTTTTCAGAACGTCCCATAAAAACGAAATGATCCGTATTTCCAAGGTTATGGTTCCCATTTTTAATTTTATCGCTCACCCAAATCTTGAAGGTCATATCCGGTATTTTGGCATTCAAATTTTCAACGGTAATTTTAAGTGGCCTATCCGATTCGAATTTAGCGGCGGTTTTAAATGCGTTGTATTTCACTGCGTTCCATGTACTGGGCCAAACCATGTTTTTAGATTCAGAGTGGGCATCAAACAACACCACCACCGCACTTTTATCAACGATTCTGGTACTATACCTGTCCTTCGAGACAAAATCCCATTCCTCCGGAGAACCTGATACCTGATTGGGGTAAGTTACGCGCCCCTCGGCTGTTGTTACAACAATGTAGTAGTGCAATGACGGTTGGTTTAATTGAGATTTGGGCAGGGTCACCGTATAAGAGAACGTTCCTGATTGCGCCATGGGATATCTAACCACCCTATGATACCCCGACTGTAAAATGACTTCTGCACTTTCTATTTTTGATGGCGCTACAATCTGTGCACGAATCACTAAATCTGTATCCTTTTCGATGGTTTCCTGTGGATGATGCACCACATAAACCCTGTCCAGATGTTCTTCCGGTGCTACAAATTCATTGCGCAACATATTTCCAACCTTTTCGTTTGATGGCCTGTTAACAGTATCCGATTGATGACTGAGAATATAGGTTCCGGGTTGAATTGAAAATGAGCCCCCTGAGACTTCAGGTTCAAAAGTATTCCCGTCATTAACCGGCCTGATAAAAAAGTCTTCTTCCAAATCGGGAAGGTTAATCGTCATGTTGTGGGCGTTCCATTTAACCACGGCCACCGTTTTTTTAAGACTTGCCTTTTCAAAGGGGTCATCCACCCACAAGACATCCGGCATGACCTCCAATCGCCATACGCCTGCCTCCAATCGGTCCAAAAAATAGGCCCCGGTTCCCGTATAATCAACTATGGGAGAACTTCCCACACCGGCTATATGCTCTAAATAGTGCAGATCTTTAGGCTGTAATGGGGTGGAATGGGTATGTATGTATGTCGTCTTCGAACGGTAGGTCGCTGTATCGGTTTTAGGATCTAAATGGGTATTCCCAAAGGAAAGATTATTAGGATAGCGCCCATAGGACTGTCCGTTGTCCATGTCATGAAACACCGCTGATGCTATCCTAAGGGATAGGGCCTTGCTTGGGGTAAAGGCCAGGTTGAGATAATGGGTTTGGTATTCGGTGTTGGCAAACGCTAAATCCATGGGGTCATAGGCAAATTGTGCGGCAAACTGGAACCTGGCTTCACGAAAGCTTCTTGCCATTGCCGGATATAAGTATGACGTTGCATTATCTGCCGGATCGAACTCATAAATTATACGGGCCTTGTTTTGGAACGCCTTATGGTCTTTAAAGGGTATGTTATAGACATCCACATGGGGCAGGTAATTCCCTTTAAACTCCTGATTATAAACCAGCCCGGTAGGATACCACTGGAACGTACAGCCCTGGATATTGGCTTTGCAGTAGGCATCAACAAATTCTGATCGTTCGGATACATTGTAAAATATGGGATTTTGAAATCCCGTTTTACGAATGACCTCGACCATCCTGTTGATGTATGCAGTTGCTATCTCTGCATTGTCATGCTGGGGTTCGTTGTTGATTTCCAAAGCGATTATATCCGGATCGCTCTTGTAAGCAATTCCCGTGTACGGATTTATATGGTTTAGGAATTGTGTAAAATAGCGTTCCTGCTTTTTCAAAACGGTTTCCCCCGAATAGGTTTCCGGTTTGCTCAAATGGGCACTGAACCCGGGAGCAGGGACATCGTTTTCCGGATACCCGTTTCCGCCCACTTTAAAGGGGGTCACTATGGTCTTAATGCCGCGTTCCTTCATTTTAAACAGGGTATAGTCCAACAGGTCCAATTGGGCGGTTGGAATGATATTCCCCTCCGTATCGCTCATTTCGGCATCCCATACATGAATCCGAAACGCATCCAGTCCCAATCGTGCCATATGATACACATCCCTGTCAATGGCCTGTTTGTGGTCTTTACCGATATAATTGATGGCCCGAAACCCATGGGCAAAGGGCAGGGTATAATTGACTCCAAAAAGCCTGATTTCCTTATCGTTGCTGTGCCATCTAAAGACTCCGGAGGGGTCTACATAGGTAGATGGCTGACTATGCCCCCAGTAGCTGACGAACAAGATCATACATATACCATAAGGTCCAATAATTTTTAAAAACATGTTCATTCCTTATCGACTAGATTTGTGATGACATTGACCCAATTCCTATACCCGTTCTCATTCAGATGCACCCCATCTGTTGAAAATGCCATATCCATAAGATCATTTTCTGTGGCAAAATAATCATGCAATCCGATTAGGTTATAAGGTTCTGTTAACTCCGTGCCCATCAACAGAGCATTTATCTTTTGGATTTTCATCTTGAGATGTTCTGTAGTTGTGGGTAATACGGTTTGCAAAAAGATTTGTGTATCCGGACTTTCATTATGAATTCGGTGTACGATCTTGATGATATTATCATAGATCGCCTGTGCGGTCATGTCGTCCCGGAATGCATCATTAATTCCTATCAACATAAACACCTTGGAAGGCGTATAATAGATCAATTCGTTCAATCTGGCCAACACCCCATCGGTGGTATCGCCGGCGATTCCCCTGTTTTTCACTTTGGGATTATGGAACCGTGCGCCCCAATCCCCTCCTTGTTCTGTAATGCTGTTTCCCAAAAAGACGATATCACCATGTTCCAAAGGATGCGCCATAAATTCCTTTATTCGTATAGGATAATGGCCTCTCGTCCATTCGGTATGCGTGTCAATTATAAGGGTTTCAGAAGGATATAACCCTTTCAAATCCTGCTGGTCCTTATGTGCTGCATCATTTGAGGAGGAACACCCAAGAAAAATGCACATAACTGTGGTTACAAATTTTATATATATGTAAGGCATACGTTTGATTTTTGTGATGTGATGTCATTAGTGATTAGATAATTATGGTATCCCGTTAAATTCTCCATTTAGACAAAAGATACCCATCCAACCCTGAAAAAGCCTGGATGGAATCTTTAAAAAATACCGTTAATTCAACGCGAAAAACGCCTGGCCCTATTGGGCTATTAAAACAATGGTTTTATTTAATGCATCAATGGTGATTTCGTAATTCCCTTCACTACCAACAAATTTGAAATGACCATCCCCATTGTCTTCCAGTAAGGGATCGATAGTATAGTCTAATTCAGAAAAATAGGTGTAGCCATATTGGGTATCCCATACGTCCTTCATCGGGAAAAAGGAAAATCCTGAACCCCATTGCCCATACCCCAGGGATACTACAGCCTGTCGTATATAAGCCGCTGTTTCAGGCAATCTCACAGTGTCATCGAAGGTCCATCCGTTGGCCGTACTGGCGTCACCCACGATATAGTAGGGAACTGATGGTTCCAGGACAATGGTCCTTTCCTGTGCATTTACCGTTAATTGATACACCCCTTCCGTTCCCACAAATTTGAAGTGCCCATCGCCATTATCCTCTAATAAGGGATCTATGTCATACCCGTTTTCGGCATAATAGGTATAGCCATATGCTGTGGACCAGTCATCCTTACCGGGATAAAAGGAAAATGCCGAGCCCCACTGTCCATATCCCATAGCAAGCCTTGCGGTTCTGATTTTACTTTCAGTTTCCACTAAGACCACATTGTCATCGAAGGTCCACCCATTGGCGGTCGTCCCGTCACCAACAATATAATACGGTTCTCCGGGGACAAATTCGGTTGTTTCCTCAATCCAGAAAATATCAATTCTTTGAATCGCTGAGTACATCTCCACCAAATTGGGTGTGCCTTCCCCAATCAATCCGCGTACCCTGAAATAGACCGACCCTGTATTATTAGGCGCCCCGGAACTATCGGTCGTTTCCGGATCGCTATCCAGTCCAAGGTCTAATGCAAAATTTAAGAGTTGTCGAACGGTAATGGCCAGGTTGGTCGTTGAGGTGGTCCCTAATAAATTGAAGGTTTCAAATTGCGCGTCTGTTGTGGCCTGTAATTCATACTTGATATTGGTTGGAACTCCAAAATCGGCCCTTGACCAAATAAATCGCTCCGCTATGTTGTCTTCCGTATCTTCAGAAAGCAAATACTGTGTGGAGAAGGAGGAATTGAGAAATGAAATCCCATCCTCCGAGGGATTCACAATTTGTATAGGATCAAATTCGTCTTCACACGAATTGAAGGTCATTAATACTGCAGCTGCTAATAGTAAATAAATTATATTTTTCATGATATGTTTTTTTAGTTAAATGGTTTAATAACCGGGATTTTGGGTAAGATTGGGGTTGGCCAAAATATCGGGTGTGGGAATAGGAAATAAATTGTATTTCGGATCGACCGAAGTCCCGGCTTCCACGCCGCCTTTCCATGCCCACAGGTAACTTCCGGTAGTGAGTTTATTGAATCTGATCAAATCCGTTCTTCGGTGCGTTTCCCAATACAATTCACGTGCCCTTTCATCAAGGATAAAATCTAAAGTCAATTCACTCAAGGTTATATTACCAAGCGTACTAGAAGGATCATTGTCATAGGCCCGACCCCTTATTTGATTTATGTAATCCAAGGCCTGACTTTGATTCCCTCCGGAACCCCCTCTTAATACGGCTTCGGCATAGATCAAATATATCTCGGCCAGTCGGAATACGGGAAAATCGATATCAGACAAATTCCCAAAAGTGTTGTTCTGGGGCATGGGATTACCATCCCGGTCCACATTTCTATATTTATAGGCCGAGAAACCATCCGTACTTTTTTTAATGTTTTTAACCTCCAATTCCTGCCCATCGGTATAAAACTGCGCTCTTTGATCTATTGAAGTATCGAAAGTGGGAAAAAGCACAGGTATTTGTTGTGTGAATCTAAAAGCACTCCAGGATCCCGACATCCCATTAATGGACTGAGGTACTCCGGCTGCGCCCAAAGACAGAAAGTTTGTACCATACCAGGTTTGGAAGGTACTGTCGTAATTGATGACCCAAATGAATTCGTCTCCGTTCTTAAAATTATCTCCCAACATTAACCATGAATAATCGGGTATTAAGGAGTAGCCTGAATTCATAATCTTGGTGGCATAGGTTATGGCCTCAGAATAATGTGGAATGCCCGTATAAATTTCGGCATTTAGAAACATCCGGGACAGCAACCCCCAAACAGCCGCCTTATCAGGTCTTCCCCTTTCATTGGCTTGAGGTTCGGCCATACGGCTTTCAATTTCCATTAATTCCGTTTCTAACCATGCGAATAAATCGGCTCGCTGAATCTGCTCTGGGTTGGAATTCCCTAAATTCTCTTCGGTTGGAAAGGGCGGGTTACCATAGGCATCCATAAGGACCCAAAAGGCATAGGCTCTTAAAAACCGGGCCTCAGCCTGAAATTGCATAACCTGCTCGGCATCATTCCCTGTAAATCCTCTACTATCCAAATTGGCCTGAGAAGATTCAATAACAAAGTTGTTGCATTGGGTAATGATTTTTAATAAATCATTGTACAAAAATGCCAGTGCCGGCGTATCAGGGCTCCACGATAATTCATGATACAGTAAATTATTGTCATCGCCCCATGTACTCACCGCCATATCGGTAGTGTATTCCTGCATTTCCCAATGGTATCTCAGAAATGGCCCATAAACCAGATTTGCAAAAATAGATGCCAGACTTTGCTTATAGCCTTCAAGAGAGGCATATTGGTCGTCATTAGTTATCACATTAGTTGGCGTCTTTTCAAGATCTGCCGTACAAGCGCCTAACACGATAAGTACTAGCGCAGGGAGTAACACGGTCTTGTTTAAAGTCTTTATTATTATATTTTTCATAATCCTATTTTTTTAGAAATTCACATTTATCCCCAAAGCATAGATTCTTGGTATCGGATAGGTATTCTCATAGCCTCCCAAGGCCTCCGGATCCCTGCCTGTATATTTTGTTATGGTAAATACATTCTGTACGGAGGCGTTAATATTTAAACCTATCCCCATACGTTCTTTCAAGCTGTTAAAAGTGTATCCCACATTAATATTGTCCAATTTCAGGAATGACGCATTTTGCAAATAATAATCACTAAAGGATTGTGCTACATTTTGAGTTCTAAACCCTGTTTCATAATACGATCTATGTAAATTTTGTGAGACTTGCCAGGTGGTAATGGCAATGGCATCATCCAGGGGTTTATAAAATATATAGTGGCCAATATTAGCATGAGCTGCAGCTCCAAAATTCCAATTTTTATAATTCAAGGTTGTATTCAGGCCTATCAAATAATCGGGAGTTGTAGATTTATCGGTAATATAGCGATCCTCTGCATTGAGCATGCCATCATTCATTAAATCCACCATTTGACCTTCAATGGGTCTCCCGTTTTCATTATAGACCTGCCTGTATAGATAAAAGGTGTTTCGTTTATAGCCAACCGTATTCACTAAGGTAACATCACTAAATAGCCCCACACTGTCATCATTGGAATCGGTCAATTTGGTAATTTTACCGTCGTTATAGGTAAAGTTGGTATTAAAGCGCCAGGTGAGATTATCATTCTTTATCGGGATGGTGTTCAGAGTAAATTCAACCCCTTTGTTCTCCATGCTCCCAATATTTAGCAGAAGTTCATTATCAAAATTAACGCCTAAGGGTATGACCGTCAAATTGAGTAAATCCTTGGTGACCTTGTAATACCCGTCTATGCTGCCCGATAAACGATTATTAAAGAAGCCGAAATCCACTCCTATATTGGAAGATTCCGTCTGTTCCCATTTCAGGTTGGGATTAAAAGAGCCCGGCGTTACCGTACTGTATCGGGTATCCCCGAACAGGTATTGAAAGCTGAGTTCTCCCTGGGAATATCCGGGAATGTATTCATAATTTCCAATGCCGTCTTGCTGACCGGTGATCCCGAAACTCATCCTTAGTTTAAGACTGGATAACACCTTACTGTCTTTTAAGAAATTTTCTTGGTTTATTTTCCAGGCCAGGGCCACAGCAGGAAATGTTCCCCATCGTTTTTCTTCTGAAAAACGTGATGACCCATCATGTCGTAACGAAGCCGTTAATAAGTATTTGTTATTAAAGCTATAATTCAATCGGCCATAGAATGAGATTAGGGCATTACTGGGTTTGTCAAAGGGAAACGCCGGAATACTATTTGGGAAGATATCCCCGTTGTAATTCGTTGTGGAATAATTATAATTGGTCCTTAAGAAGTCATTATAAGAATACCCTAAAGTAATATCAAAATTACTGTTTATAGCGTCCACATTCTTAGTATAAGACAAGTAGGCCTCCAGTAATTTATTTTCAATTTTATTGGATGGATCGGCCACATAGATACTGCCTTCACTTACCGATGCGGGAAAATAATTATCGGGCACAATTTCACGCCATTTCCCTTCCGCCAAATCCACACCGGCATTAATATTTAAATGAAGATCGGGAAAGAAATGGAATTTATAATCCAATTGTACGTTACCAATGAATCTTTTACTTTCATTCCTTCTGTCCAATTGTTCCAATACACTCAAGGGATTCGGAATCGCCAAAGCCGGGTTTGTGGCGAACTGGGTGTATTGGAAATATCCCCCATACGTCTGGTCCTCCACATAAACAGGCTGTGTGGGATCAAATGCCTGTGCATAGTAAAATATCCCGTCACTGGCCAATCTCTGATCCTCCAATGAGCCTTTTAGGTTGAGGTTTATTTTTAAATGGTTATCAAAAAATTTGGGGTTTAGGTTTAGGAGCGCTGTGATTCTCTCATATTCATCTGTTTTTACAATCCCATCCTGCTTTAAAAACCCCATTGATGCCCGGAATGGAATATTCCTGATGGCACCACTGGCACTTAAATTATTCTCTGTGGCCAAAGCGATTTGATAAATTTCCTCCTGCCAGTTCGTATTGGCATTTCCCACGGGTGTTGAACTGCTCCCCAAGTCCTCGACAACTGCTCGATATTCATCCCCATTTAAAACGGGTATCAGTTCCCTGACCTGTGATATTCTGGTGTTGGAATTTAAACTGATTTGGAACTCATCCAATTGCCCCTTTTTGGTCGTTATGATGATCACGCCATTGGAAGCCCGTGATCCATAGATCGCCGCAGAGGAGGCATCTTTTAGAACCGTGAAGTTTTCAATATCATTGGGATTCAACTGGCTTAAAATACCCGGCCCATTATTACCGCCCTCGAGGGGCACACCGTCAATAACGATCAGGGGATCGTTACTGGCATTAAGCGAAGAACCGCCTCGTATTAGAATATTACTGCCGGCTCCCGGTCTACCACTTTGAGGTGTAATTTGGATTCCGGGTAATTGATTGGCTATTAATCCTTCCGCATTTGTTACGGGTATATTGTGGAATTGCTCGGAGTCCACCGAAGCCACGGAGCCCGTTAAGTCTGTTTTTCTGGCAGTTCCATAACCAATAACCACAATTTCTTCAAGGTTTGCGGCATCCTCCTGTAATTGAATGCGCAACTCGGTTTCACCGGATAACCCTATTTCGACCGACTTGAATCCCAGATAAGACACCACAAGTACTGCATTACTGTTCGAAACGCTCAGAGCAAACATGCCGTCAAAATCCGTTTGGGTCCCATTGGCCGTTCCTCTTTCAATAATGTTGGCCCCGGGTAAAGGCTGTCCTAAGTCGTCCGTAACCACCCCTTTAACGTCAATCGTTTGTTGCACATCGACTGCGGTTTCTGTCGTATCCATTTCCAGAAAAGTAATCGTCTTTTCCTCGGAGACTTTAAATTTCAGGTTGCTTGAACCAAGACTGAGTTTTAATAATTCCCGTAATTCAATTTCCCCTTTTTTCAATTGGATTTTTGGGGTGTTCTTGAATAACTTTTTGGGGTAAATAAACCCGTAATTGGTTTGCTTTTTAATTATTCTGAAAACCTGATTTACCGTGACTAATTGATCTTCCTGAATGGATATTCTCTCTTGAGAAAACGAATATTCAGAAGTCAGACCCAATACAGTAGTACAGAATAGAATAATAAAAGTTTTCATAATAATGAACAGGATCCGCTTTTGGAAACAAAAAGGGTAATCCCTTAATTTAATTTTCATAAATTAGCATAGTTTAGTTAGACATTAGTTTAATTAAATATTACAGAGAGATGAAGTTGAAACACTGCGAAACGTTAGACTTCTCTCTCTTTTAGTTTATCTTAGAATTAATCGTTTTTCATCAAATTCAAAATCTTTTATAATGCCAAAATCTTTAATGGTCGAGATGATTTTATTTAAACTTTGATCTTTCCTTAAAAGTCCTATAAATTCTTCATCCTTTATCGCTTCATTTTCAAATACGACTTTAACATCATACCATCTCGCTAAAACTTTCATGATGTTTTGCAGGGATTCTTCTTCAAAACTAAAGATGCCATCCTTCCAGGAAATCTCATTGAACACATCAACCTCCTTAATGGTCGTTGTATGCGTTTGCAGATCAAAATCCAGCTGTTGATTAGGAACCAATCGTTGTTTACGTTCCGCAGGACCTACCAGCACTTTGCCCTCCACCAGGGTGGTGTAAATATTGGTCTCGTCCTTATAGGCCTTAATGTTAAAGGCTGTACCCAATACCTCTACCTCTTGAGATGAATTTAGCACTTTAAATTCAGCCCCATTATGGGCAGTACTCGGAGACACCTCAAAGTAGGCTTCGCCATACACCAATTCCACCTCGCGGGCTTGCCCTTCCATAAAACTTACAGGATATTTTAGTTGCGATTCGGAGTTCAGCCAGACCTTGGTACCATCGGACAGCTCAATAAAAAACTGCCCGCCTCTTGGTACCGTCAGATGATTAAAAACTAACTCAATTATGTCCTTGCTATTACCCTCATAAACGATTTCTTCCCCGTTACTTTTAGCGTTCCGGGTTTGAATGGCATTCCCTTTTTCCAGGGCTATCTGGGAGCCATCCTCTAAAGTCAGTATGGCCTTATCGGTACCCTGTTCAATAACATTGGTATTCACTATGGCAGGGGTGCCGCCATCCTCAACGGATGTCGTGAATACATTAGTTCTAAAAAAATAGGCCGTCGCCAAAATACCCACCAGAATGGCGGCTGTTGCATATCTGTAAATCGATTGTGTTCTTAGCCTATAACGCCACGATTTTTCCTTACGAATGGCATCCAACAATCTTTGGATAGCAACATCTGTTTCCGGATCATTCATGTGCAGATTTATAATAAAATGCGTTTTCGCATACTCCTTAAACAATTCTTTATTTAAATCCTTTTCAATCCACACAGAAAGGAAATCCAAATCGGACAGTGTTGCCGAGTTGGTCAGGTACTTCACTATTACTTTTTTAATCTCAGGAGTCATTATTTGAAATGTTCTTTATACCTCTATAGCAAAGCAGAAATTAAAAACCCTTGCTTTTTTAACAAGTTTTTTTATTCTTCATAAAATTTTCATGACATTTACATAAAATAGGTTAGGTTCAATTCGTGTTATGTCATTAAAATTTGAAAATTCATCCATACTGATTTTAAATCTGAAGGAGGGAAACGAAGAGGCTTATAGGTATTTGTTAAAAACCTATCATAGTCTCCTGTTTAATTATGCCTTCAGTCTGACCAACGATCGCGCTATGGCCCAGGATGTGATTCAGGAGGTTTTTATGAATCTCTGGAGGGATAGGGAAAAACTTGATGCCTCCTATTCATTAAAAAACTATATCTTCAAGATGACCTATAATAAATTCATTAACCAATACCACAAAAAAAGAGCATTTTCTTCTATTGAACGTGCCTATATGGAAGCCTTGAATGAATCTGTAGATGATAATTATACCGAATTATTGGAAAAAAAATTAGCCTTAGTGTCGGAAGGCATTTCAAGTTTACCCAAAAAATGTAAAGAGACTTTTTTATTAAGCAAAAATGAGGGTTTGACCAATATTGAAATTGCTGAATACCTCAATATTTCCATAAAAACAGTGGAAGGTCATTTAACCAAAGCCTATAATATCCTTAGAGAACGATTGGCAGAGAAGTTGAAACATATTTTGTTCATGCTATTTGAAAGGAATTCCACCAAATTATAGAATCCTATACTTATCTTGTTTTGAAAATTAAAAATAAAGACATCTTTCTGTTTTGGATTTACTTCTCCATTTATGAGGTATTACCGTCATATAAATAAATCATGAGCAGGACGTCTTTCATGAGAACCCGTTTTGTCTTGACCTGGCCATGGTATTTTCCTTTATCGGGGTCACAAAACCCACTTGTCTACTCATACATGCTTTTGCAAATCATCCTGTAAAAAGTTATGCGTCATACCTCATCTTTAGCTTTAGCATTCCATACTAACAAGGCCAAAATCACTGAAAGTATGGCTGCTCCTAACCAAAATATCCTGATCTGTGAAAAATCATAAGATATCACACCATCTGTCATTAATGCTGAGTCTTCTATGTATATCCCACTTATAATCTCCTGGATCCCTGCACCTGCATAACTGGCTATACCTATCAAGCCCATAGCTGCTCCTGCTGCTTTCTTTGGAGCTAAATCCACTGCCATGAGCCCTCCCAGGAAGGTTATCAAAATTCCTATGGCAAATCCATGTACGATCATTGAAATTGAGTCTGTAAACACATTAGAATTTGAATAAAATAAAAAGACCGAAACAGACAAGACATTGAGAATTCCTGCTACCAAGGCCGGCACATTCCGGCTTCCTTTAAAAAATCTGTCTGAAATAAATCCAGATAGAACCGTTCCAATAATTCCTGATATGGCTGTCAATCCAATAATTTGGGCTGCTTCAACATTACTGTAGCCTTTCTCAGCCTCGGCATAGAACACCCCCCAACTTTCAATAGCATACCGAATCACGTACATCAATGCTGACGATAGGGCGAGTAGCCAAATAGCCGGGTTCTTTAATATCGATTTTTGTGAACTACTTACATCTTGGGGCTTATTTTCGGAACGTTTTCCTCCTTTCTGTTTCTGTTCAAGTGATACTACTGATGGCAGTCCCTTGCTCTCAGGACTATCATACAAAAATAGCTTCACCATAATTGCCCCAATTATTCCTACTACTCCTGCTCCCCAGAATCCCCATCGCCATCCTCCAAAACCAATCAATAGTGGTAACAGTGTAAAGGCAATAGCCTTACCAATATTATGGCTGGCACTCCAGGCTGCATAATACGTTCCTCTTTCATTTGCTTTAAACCATCTGGTAAGGGCTACAACGCAAGGCGCTGCTCCCTGTGATTGGAACCAGCCACTCAAACCCCATACTATAATAAATACCAAGAAAACAGGAAAAAACCCTAGAATTAGGTTAGCCAATGCCGTAAAAAGCAATCCTATAGAAATAAATTTATTGACATTTAAATGATCTGATAAAAATCCATTAACCAGCTTACCTATAGCATAAGAAAAGAATAGTGCCGAACCAATTTGTCCTAATTGTGCAGGATCAAATATATCTGCATCAACCAGCGGTTTTTTAATCACACTCAAGCTCAACCTGCATACATAGAAAAAAGCATATCCAAATGTAGCGGAGAGGAAAACACTCCATTTGGACATCTTATACTTTTTTTGGACTAAGGTTTTATCACCAATTAATTCCCGTGCTGGCAAGGGCGCAAAATACGTTTTGATTTTATGTGTCTTTTGTATCATAATTTCATTTTTGATAACTTTTTATGCTAAAATTTAGCAGCGAAGGATTATATTTTAAAAGCACAGTCACAAAAACTGTGCTTTTAAAAACTAAACTAACTCAACTATAAAAAAACTAACTAAATTTTTTTAATTATGAAGTCCTTTACTTCTGAGATAATCTAATAGCAATTGGGGGCGATCTGTTTGAATTATATCAATATTTTTTTCAATAAACCAATCATAAACTGTAGGATCTATCATAGCCTTTTCATCATCATGCCCTGCGTTATGTTGAGGCCAAAGCGCGTTTACCCAAATACTAGAACCTCTGTGTCTAATCTTTTTAAACTCCTTGATAAATTTGATACTATCATGCTTTACGGTAAATTCAAATGCAATTGGTAGGTGCTTAGAAGATAAATACGCGTCAATAATGGCCTTTGCATTGTCATTAGGCAAACCTATTATCGGCATAAAATGGACTTCGTCCAAATAAGCTCCAAACTCAGTTTCTACCTCAGATAACTGTTTTGACCCTTTTATGACTACTTGGTTTTGTGTACCTGTTTCTTTTATGATTTCGTAACATTTATCGAAAATGGGGTAACTCTTATCTAAATTGATCAGAATTTTATCTTTTGATACCAATAGTGCTTCTTTAAGGGTTGGAATTTTATGTTGTGTTGGTACACGTAACCCATCCAATAAACGTAAAGATTTCAGCGAATCTAATGTCCATTCGCTAACTAAACCTTTCCCGTTTGTTGTCCTGTCAATGGTATTATCATGCATGAGAACTAAATGCCCGTCTTTAGTTTCACGAATATCAATCTCAACCATATCCACTCCCATATCAATACAATTTTGTATCGCTTGTAGGGAATTTTCAGGCGCATTGCGCCAATCACCGCGATGTGATACGACAATAATGTGATTGTTATTGGAATCTTTTAGATTTGCTATTTTTTCCTGAATTGAAGTAACGCTATTACTGTCAGCATTTTTCGTCTCTTCGGATTTTTTATTATCCTTGCACGAAACCAGTAAAAGAGTGCTAATCAATATTGTATATGTGAAAACTTTAAAGTTCATGTATTTATTATTTTAGATTTAATTAACGACTGGAAACCGGAGGGTTTCTGACCAATATCTTATTCCCTTATCTCCATTAATTGATAATTTGGCTATAATCATATTATCTTGTTGAACCAGTTCTAATTGTCCATAATTCAAATGGGGTATTATACTACCTATTCGATATCGGTTGTAATCTTCCTTTAAAAACTCCCAAGAATGCGTCATACCGCTTGATGTTATTTCGTAGATTTCATAGTCTAAATCCTTAAGTTTGATTTTACTTATTTCAGCCATATGACGATCTCCACTTAAAAAAATCACTCCGGGGGTCTTATATTTTTCTAATAGATTGAAAATCCGCTGCCTTGATATAGGGAAATTAGCCCATTTTTCATCTTTATGATCAGCGGGTATAATCTGTAATCCACTACAAATAATGGTGACACTTGAATTATTTTTCTCCAGTTCCTTCTCAAACCATTCCCATTGGTTTTGACCTAATATATCACCCTTATAATTTGGTTGATAAATCCCATTAATTCTAATAATTTCATCTTGATTATATCTAACATCCAATAGAATAACTTTTATAGAATGCTTTTCATTAATACTAAAAATATGAGCCGTATAAACCCCGTCATTTTCTCTTAGAAAACTATCTTCTGGCTCATCAAAAAAATCAAAAAACAGCTGCTTACTATCTTCTTTGTAACCGTAATTTTTATTTCCGTCATTAACCCCAAAATCATGATCATCCCAGGTTCCAATTACTTTAACCTTTCTCTTTAATTTTAGATAATCTTCATTGTTGCCCTGTTGTTTGTACTTTTGTTTTAAAACTTCCATATTATCTGTATCTCCATATATATTATCTCCAAGCCAAATCCATAAATCAGGCTTATTACTGATAATATCATCCCATAGCGGTTGAACTTTATCTTGTTTATTGCAAGACCCAAAGTTTATAACAAAATCGTTAGTCGAATCCGATTGTGCTAAACATAAAATGCTACTAAATACTATTAAATAAAGAAAGATATATTTAAGCATAAAAAATAAAAATTTAAAGCAGTTTCGTATAAGTAACCCGCTCTCATATTCACATAAAAGTTTATTTAATAATCAATTTTGTTGTTACTAACTTATTGTTCTCTTGAACCCTCAAAATATACATGCCATCTCTTAAGTTGGATGTTTTTATTTTTTCATTTGCTTCAATATTATTGGAATACACCTGTTTACCTGACATGTCAAAAATTTGAATCGATTTAGCACTATTTGAAGCCGTTGAAACATAAAACCCGCCTGAAACTACTGGATTAGGATATACTCTAAAGTCTTCTAATAGGATTTTCAGATTGGATAAGGTTATTGCGTTAACATTTGAGGTATGCTTTGCATTTTTACCATACATAGGCCAGCCACCTACTTGCAAACCTGTAGCAGAAGTTGTTAAGGCACTTAATTTACCGGCAGAAGCGGTTTCAACACCAACATATATTGTCCCATCTGAATCTATGGCTGCTGGAGATGTGATTTTAGCACCCAGACTTAAAGGTGTATAAGCCTCAGTCCCATCGCTATTAAGAACATAAAACATACCACTTGTATCTCCAAAATAGAGTCTGCCAAGATTATCAATAGCTGGTACAACTTCAATCGCTGCCCCTGCAATATAAGTCCACAGTATGGTTCCATCCACAGGATTAAATGCCTGCATTTTCCTTCCGGCATTACCCAAATATACCGTGCCATCTGCAGCAACGGCAGGACCTCCCTTTTCGGCATTTTCACCTACAAAAGTTACAGACCACTTTTCGGTACCATCTGCCGGATTATATGCTTTCAAAACACCATCTCCTGCCGCATTTAATTTTGCAGAAGCATAAATTGTTTCATCGTTTGCAAGTGCAATTGCTGAACTGGCATAACCCCCGGTCCCATAAGTTGTAGACCATTTTTGAGTTCCATCCGGATTAATCGCATACATAGTGTCATTTGTGGCTATCGCATAAATAGTACCATCAGACCCTATGGCAGGAACACTGTTAAAATCTGTACCTGTTCCAAAAATCCAATTCTGCACTGTTAAATCAAGAGAATAGTTACGTAATCCTCTGTCGTTGTTGTTACGGGTAAGTATATAAACGTCACCGTTATTTGCAAATGCGGGAGCTGAATAGCGTACTCTAGAATTCATATAAAAGGTACGTAAAGTGTCTCCTGAAACGGCATTGAATCTATGAACTCGTCTTCCGTAATGGCCACTTATATATACAGATCCATCGGCATTTATTGATGGGCTGGATATAATTTGGTCTACTTTATCTTGTAAAGCACCTTCATTTACATGTCCTTGCCATTTTAGCGTGTTATTTGGGTTAATAGCAAACACATTTTCAGGTGAAGTTTCGTAGGTTAGTGTATTACGTGTTGTGTAATCGCAAGCGATGTAAATTGTACCATCATCTGCAATAGCCGGACCCGAATAGGCTACTTTATCCGGTAATGTATAAGACCAGCTTTCAGCCAATTGTCCATAAGACCCCATAGATAATAATATGCCTAATATTGTGTAAATTTTTTTCATAATGTTTAAGTTTTAGAATGTGGAATATCCGGACGGCTCAAAATAAGAACCGTCCAAAAGATTTTTAATAAATTGATTTTTAGAAGCTTACCTGCCTTGGTGTTTCGCATTTTTAGAACGCATTGGCCAACCACTTGAAGCAGGCCCTGAGGCATTCGTTTTTAAAGCAAATAATTTACCCGTACCGTCAGATTGATCTGCGGCTACATAGATTGTACCATCTGAACCAATTGCTGCCGATGACCACACTCTAGAGCCCAACTGCATTTCTTTCCATTTCTTATTCCCATCAGGGTCTATAACATGAAAAAAGCCAGATTCATCCCCTACGTAGATATTACCATCATTATCAATAGCAGGTGTTACTAATGATTCTCCCAATAAATCATAACTCCATTTTATTGTGCCATCGGCACTATTGTAGGCCAATAGTTTACCATCTTGTCCGGCCAAATATAATGTTCCGTCAGGAGCAATAACCGGACCTCCCCTGGACACCTTATTGGTTCTACCTACGCGCCACTTTTCAGTTCCGTCATTGGGATCGTAGGCAATCAAGACTCCTCCCGATGTTGGATCCAAATTATTGCCTTCACCTGAAAAATAAACCGTCCCATCTTCACCTATAGCGGTTGCACAAGCTGTCCAACTTCCATACTCTGATTTCCATTTCTCTGTTCCGTCCGGATTTATGGCATAGAAAAAATCATCTGTATTACCTACGAATAATGTTCCGTCTGAAGCAATTGCGGGGGTTGCATTAAAATCACCACCTGCTCCAAAATTCCATTTCTCTGTCCCATCCGGATTTAATGCAAAAAGTGCATCGGACTGTGAACCAATATAAATAGTGCCATCACTCGCAAAAACGGCACCATTATAACGCGGATTACTTCCCGTATCGAACTGAAAGCGCAACGTGCCATCAGGACTGAAGGCGTACAAATTATCATCATAAGAGCCAAAATACACATTCCCATTATCATCTATGGAAACGGTACTTCTATTAATATCCCCTGCAGCATAGCTCCATTTGAGTGAACCTCCAGAGTTTATGGCAAACATGTTATCAAGACCATTTTTGGCACTACAAGCCATATAAACCGTCCCGTCATCGCCAACTGCTGGTGAGGCACTTTCAAACTTAGCAGGTAAATTAAATACCCAGACTTTAGTAGGTTCGGTTGTGGCGGTGGAAGGCTCAACTACATTAATTGTCTTCGAGAATTCGTTCACATTAATATTTCCCGAGTTATCCGTTACTGTGAGAACTACTGTAAATGCGCCTTTTTCATAAGTATGTACCGGAGATTGTTCAGACGATGTCGTGCCGTCTCCAAAATTCCAACTCCAAGATGAAATACTTCCATTTTGATCAAAAGATAAATCTGTAAAAACAGAAGCATTCCCTTCTATTACCTCAGTTTCGTTAACGCTAAAGGCCGCCACTGGCTTAGTATCCAAAACTGAATCTTCATTTTCGCATGAAACAATTCCAAAAAGGAAAAGGAATATGCCATATTTTAATAGTTTATTAATTTGTTTCATTTTTAATATTTTTAATCATTTAAGTTTTGTGATTGTAGTTTTATTATAATATCAACAGGATTATCTGTTTGCACAATACGACCTCCAATAGTAATTACTTCATTTAATTGTGCATAATTGTCGGATTGAGGTGTGGTACTTGTATTTACATAGGCATTCCTGAAAATATACCATCCTTTGGAATGAACTTGTTGCTCCAGTGCACTGTTATTAACATTAAACTGAAGCACATCAATATTAAAGCTATCATATTGGTTGAAGTCATTTTGATTTCTAACAATTGGCATAGGAATAATATCATTGTTACCAACATGAATCATTTCTCTGATAACACTGAACTCTGAAGAGTAAAACAACACTTGTTTTAGCATGCCATACTGATTGACCAAAGTGTATACTTTATTAAATGACGCTTTTTGGTCTATATCCAAATCAATATATATCTTGCCTCTGGACAATTCTAAAACTTCTTTTAACAATGGAATTTTCTCAGTAGTTAACATTCCGTTATCCTTATACAGATTATACTGCTGAAGTTCTTGAATCGTATATTCACTTACTCTACCAGATCCATTTGTGGTCCTGTCTATGGTTTGATCATGCATTAAAACCAACTCGCCATCTTTGGTTTGACGAACATCCAATTCAACCATAGCAATACCACTATGAATTGCATCCGTTATTGATTTTAAAGAATTCTCTGGGGCATCTAAATGATGTCCTCGATGTGCACAAACCATGATTTTTCCATTAAGAGCATTCAATTTATTTTTTAAGGAAGTTCTCCCGGAAATATCATTGGATAGCGATACCATCAATTCTTTTGACGCCGTATCTTCAGACTCCCCAGTTTTTGCGACAAGCTTTACTATAAAATCTCCTAACTTATTATAAGTATGCGTTGGGTTTTTTAAGGTAGATCCGGTCCCATCACCAAAGTCCCAATCAAAAGAGCTATTAGCTTCTATTCCAGTACTTTCATTAGTAAATTGAATATTTTCACCAACTAAAGGATTATCTTCTGAAATACTAAAAGCGGCAACCGTATTTAATGTTCCACCGGTATCAATAGCATCATCATTCTTTGAACATGATGCTATTAATAAAACTGAAATACACGCTAATACCCTTATTTTAAAGAATGCCGTATTCATAATATTTAATCCCAATTGGGATTTTGATCTAAATTTGGATTTAATAGAATATCTCCAGATGGAATAGGATACAAGTAATCTCTCGATTCGTCAAACGCCTTTGTTCTGTCTGCAAAGGGCACTAAATTTCCATCGACTCCATTTGACAATGTGATTACCCCTCCTATTTCCAGGGTCTGCGGTGTATTAAAAGAAGTTGATCCTTGAAACAATTCAATATCAAAAGAGCCATTGCCATCCAAATCAAATTGTCCCAATCCGGAGAAATACATGCCATTGAAATGTTGTTCTAAAAGTTTACCATTTTTCCAACGCATCAAATCATCGTACCTAAACCCTTCTAGCACCAATTCCACTCTGCGTTCTCTTCGAATTTCTAATATCACGCCAATATTTGAACCTGAAACATTTGAATATCTTGATTGTAAAACAGGGTCGGGTGAAGCATTAGCGTTAGCAAGATTTAAACCAGGCATGCCCACCCTTGCTCTTAATAGATTAATGGAAACATCTATATCTGCTTGTGTTAAAGTCCCCAACTCGGCCTTGGCTTCTGCAAAATTCAGCAATACTTCTCCAAATCTAAAGATTGGAATGTCCTGATATCCAGTTTGGAATCCATCTTGACTTTCGTCACTTATAAATTTGGCGATTTGGTATCCACTTATTGACGCCGAAAAATCAGGCAAGACTGGACTGCCTGAACCAATTCTCGTGTACCCGGGTGTCCTTATGGTTTGCGCCATTCTAGGATCACGATTCTGAGATTCTTGAGAAAAATCAAAGGTTTCATATCCACTTTGTGAGGTAAATGGTGAACCGTCATTTAATAAGTAGGTATCAACAATGGATTTCGTCAGTCCCACATCGCTTTGTGTTGGTGATGTAAAATAATAGTTGATATTATTAATGACATCCAAATCAATACTGTAACGTCTTGTAAGTATTATTTCATCTTCTTTGGCATCGTTGGAGGCAAACAAATCCCTGTAATCGATGTTTGGGTTTCCTGTTGAGTATAATCTGTAAGGCCCTTCATCCATAACCCGTTTTGCTGCTTGTTGTGCTAAATTCAGAAGTTCATCGGCACCTTGACCTCCATGATACTTCCTAAAGGTTCCTTCAAATAAGCAAACTCTAGATTTTAATGCTAAAGCAGTCCATTTATTGACTCGATCAGAAGACTTATCGGTATTGAGATTTGAAATTGCTCTATCTAAATCCTCAATAATCTTTTGTGTTATAAATTCCCGAGAATCTCTTGGTTTTAGAAGAAGTTCTGTATCATCACTTCCAATGACTTCGTCGTACCATGGCACATCTCCGAATCGCTTTAATTTATTGTAATAAAACAAAGCCCTAAAGAAATAGGCCACACCACCATATTCCTGTTTAGCTACTTCGTCGGGAGACCGTTCATAGTTTTCAAAGAAAATATTGATTTTTCTGAGATCTCCCCAACTCCAACCGCCGCTTCCAGCTTCGGCAGGAATTATTCGATTTCCCGTTTGCTCTAAGGGCACACCGTTAAATAATACATTGTCACTTAGGTTATCGCTTTCAATCACACCTCCAAACCCCGGTAAATCATTGTAAAAACTATTGGTATATAGTTCTAGATCTTGTGCAGTATTAAATGAGTTCTCTGGTGCAATCTCAGATAAAGGTGCTCTATCTAAGAAATCATCGTTACACCCTAAAAACAGAACTGCAATTATTAAAAAAGTTATAATTTTTTTCATTGTCATTTTTTTAGAGTTTTATATCAAGTCCGAATACGTAGGTTTTGGTAAATGGATAATCATTTCCATTCCCTAATTGCTCAGGATCTACAGTACGATCAGGATTATTTTTATATAATGGAGAAAATGTGAATAAGTTGGTACCGGTAGCATATAGCCTTAAACTACTTATATGCAGTTTTTTTGAAATATTTTCAGGTAAAGTATATCCAAACGTTATATTCTTTATTCTGAGATATGCTGCATTTTGGAGGTACTTATCTGAATTAACTCCCAACTGTGCCCCTTCATAAGGCCCGCCACGTTCTGCATATACTGCCAATCTGGGAAAATAGGCATTTGGGTTATCCGGTGTCCAAGAATTACTTTCTACACTTTTTGGATAAAAGTTTTGATACTGTCGCGCAAATGGCCCCCAGAAAAACCCATTATCCGTTCCAGGATTCCAATCGCGTTGCATTATTCCTTGTGCAAATACGCTTAGGTCAAAACCTGCATAATCAGCCCCTAAAGTAATACCATAATTATATCTTGGATTACTATTACCAATGCGTTTTAAATCTCCCGGATTTGATAATGTCCTATCACCTGGGGTAATAGCTCCGTCTCCGTCTACATCCGTAAATTTAATATCACCAGCTACAGGATGATTAATCAGGTAGTTATTTTGAATTCTTTCATTAACTCTTGTCTGGTCTGCATGAGATAGGTATTCGTCATCGGTCTGAAAAAATCCTTCAACGGTATAACCCCAAATCTCACCCAATTCCTGACCAACATAAAATTGTTCAATGTCGCCATTCGGGTTGTCGAACTTTGTAATATGCGTTCTACTATCACCAAGGATAAAGCCAATGTTATACTGAAATGGTTTGTTTGCTATATTAAATTGGTCTTTCCACTTTAAAGAAAGTTCAAAACCTTTTGTACGTAAATCTGCTGCATTTTCATCTGGTTCATTAGCCCCAAACACCGAAGGTAATTGAGCTCCTTGCGTTAACATATCTTTGATATCTCTACGATACCAATCAAAAGTTGTTGTAAATCTATTATTAAAGGCTGCTATATCTATACCAAAATCTAAAGTCTCAGAAGTCTCCCATGTGAAATTTGAGGAAACAGGATCTGGAGTAGATAAATAGTTTATCCTGCTACCATCTACGATATAATTACTTTGTCTAACGTCCAGAGTTGATATATAATCATAAGCACCTATGTTTTGGTTTCCAAGTGAACCGAATGATCCTCTTAATTTCACAGTGCCTATAAGGGGTTTTATCCCTGTCCAAAAGTCCTCTTCACTTAATTTCCATGCCACTGAAGTTGAAGGGAACAGACCCAGTCTGTTATCGACAGGAAATCGTGAAGACAAATCAAATCTGCCATTAAACTCAATTAAATATTTATCCAGCATATTATACTTTACCCTGAAAAACCCAGCTCTAATGGCCCATTCCTCCTCTGTTGAAGTAAGGAAAATATTATCCCCAGTTGCTAAATTGAAGGAATTAAGATTCTCCGAAAGATTTCCATTTCTGCTTGCAATATTCCTTTTAAATGTATTCCATTCCTGATTATAACCCACTAAAGCAGAAAACGTGTGATCCTTTAATGGATTAAATGTGTAATCTGCATAAGCATTTACAGCTTGATAAAGTGTTCGGCGTTCCAATTCTTTATAAATTTGAGTATTCTCTTTGTATAAAGAAACTCCCGCCCCATTTGGCTGATTTGTAAATGGTGTTGAAATGATTCTAACCCATTCGCTTTGGTTTCGATTTCTAAAACTGTAGTCCCCTTTAATTTCCAACCCTTTTGCAAGTTTTAAGGCAACCGAGGTTGTATTAAACACTTCAAAATCATCTTCTTCCGCTCTACTTTTTCCATTCAAAATATCCGCAAATGTTCCATCTGCAATATCTCTGTTGTTTGTATAAGCTCCTCTTATGATAAATGAACCATCCGGATTTCTAGGCAAATACAACGGTGATGCATGAAATGTATATTTTCTCCAATCTTCACTATTATCAGAGCCACTAACTCTTCTTGCATTAGTTGCGGGTTCAGAATAGTCTTTGTTAAAAACATTAATTGAATTCCCAACCGTTAACCAATCATATGGCTTTGCTTCGATTTTAGCTCGAAGTGTATACGTATTGAGAACATCTTTATTGACTTTATAAATACCATCTCTTTTATAATATCTGCCGGATAGGTAAAAATTCATTTTTTCACTACCTCCTGAAAGACTCAAATTATGTTCAGCGGACATTTGTTGGTCACTAAACAAGGTGTTCCACCAATCGGTATTCCCATAATGTACGTAACGCTCGGCCCCATTCACATCTTTAATTAAAACAGACGGAAGTGTTGGATCTAATCTCCTTGCTTCCAAATAAGCGTAGTCCTCTGCACCATAACCCAAATATGTACTGGTGTTTTCCAAAAGGCTTAATTTGTCACTTAAACGTGCCCACTCTAAACCGTCAGTAATAAAATTATCTGTTCTAATGGTAGGTGAACTCCAGCCATAATTTGTATTGTAGCTTATTCTAATGTCACCAGATCTTGCATTTTTCGTGGTAATCAAAATAACTCCAAATGCTGCCCTTGCACCATATATAGCAGCTGAGGCGGCATCCTTTAAAACGGAAATAGACGCGATATCTCTAGGGTTAATTCTATTAAGATTTCCTTGAACCCCGTCTATCAAAATTAAAGGACTACCCCCATTAATAGACCCTATACCTCTAATATCAATATTAGCTTCTTCATTAATGCTTCCATTATCTAAGGTAATGTTTAGGTTAGGTGCCACTCCTTGTAAAATTTGACTTGTGTTTGGACCAATATTATTCTCTATTTGTTGAGAACTAATAGATTCAACTGCTCCTGTTAAATTCTCTTTTTTAACAGTGCCATACCCTACAACTACTATTTCATCCAATGCTGAAGCATCTTCTACAAGTGTAATATTCAGGTTTGTTTGTTCGCTTACCGGGATTGCCTGTGTTTTATATCCAATATATGAGATTACCAATATTGAATTTGCATCTTTTACATTTAATGTAAAAGCTCCATCAAAATCGGTTTGTGTGCCATTTGTAGTGCCTTTTTCTAAAATATTGGCTCCCGGTAGAGGTTGTCCATTTTCATCATGAACTTTTCCATTAACCTGAAGATCCTGATACTTATACGTGTTTGATTCCGCCACATTAGGCTCATTGATTACAATCACATTATTTTCAGAAAGGTTGAATTCAACACTACTATTGGACAATGTATAATCTAAAAGCTCTTTTAGCTCAATAATCCCTTTTTTTAATTGGATTTTAGGGGCATCCTTGAACAATTCTTCAGGGTAAATAAAGCTAAAATCTGTTTGTTTGGTAATAATTTTAAATACCTGATAAACAGAAACAATCTTATCTTTTTCAATTTTTATTTTCTCTTGGGAAAAGGTGTTAATTGAGTTAAAACCAAAAAGAGTGGTACACAATAAAAAGATAAATGTCTTCATAATAATCAGCAGGAGCCGTTTTCGAACATGAGAACAGCCGAGAATAAATTTAATTTGCATAAATTTGAATGGTGTTAGTTTAGTTAAACATTAAATTAATACACTACAAAAAGAAAGGGATGAAGTGAAACCGCAAATTTCAAGTGCTTTGTCCCTTTTTATCTTATAGCAATGGTTTTTTCGTTTATTTCATAGGCTTTGATTTTTCCATAGTTTTTAATAATATCAAGAATTTCGTTGATTTTTAATTTTCTTTTTAATAACCCATTGAACTTATTCTCTTCAACAGCTTTGTCTTCAAAAACAAAATTAATATCGTACCAACGTGAGAGTACTTTTGTAATTTCTTTCAAGGACATTCCTTCAAAAGTAAAAATCCCATCTTTCCAAGACACCTCATTGTACACATCAACCTCCTTAATGGTCGTTGTATGCGTTTGAAGATCAAAATCCAGCTGTTGATTAGGAACCAATCGTTGTTTACGTTCCGCAGGACCTACCAACACCTTGCCCTCCACCAGGGTGGTGTAAATATTGGTCTCGTCCTTATAGGCCTTAATGTTAAAGGCTGTACCCAATACCTCTACTTCCTGAGATGGATTCAACACTCTAAATTTGGCCCCCTTATGCGCAGTACTCGGAGATACCTCAAAATAGGCCTCACCATACACCAATTCCACTTCTCGTATTTGACCCTCCATAAAATTTACCGGATATTTTAGTTGCGATTCGGAGTTCAACCACACTTTGGTACCATCGGACAGCTCTATAAAAAACTGCCCGCCTCTTGGTACCGTCAGATAATTAAAAACTAACTCAACTAAATTCTCATCCTTATTTTTATAAATGATTTCCTCGCCATTACTTGAGGCGTTTGGGGTTTGAATGGCATTCCCTTTTTCCAGGGCTATCTGGGAGCCATCCTCTAAAGTCAGTATGGCTTTATCGGTACCCGGTTCAATAACATGGGTATTCACTATGGCAGGGGCACCACCATCCTCAACGGATGTCGTGAATAAATTATCCTTAAAGACATAAGCCGTAGCCAAAATACCCACCAGAATGGCGGCTGTTGCATATCTGTAAATCGATTGTGTTCTTAGCCTATAACGCCACGATTTTTCCTTACGAATCTGACTCAGTAACCGGTCCAGGGCATTTTTGGGGCTTGGATCATTCACACTGTAAACAATGGCATAATTGGTATGCACATAATTTTCAAATTGTTTTTTATGGACCGGATCTTTTATCCATTCGGTTAGGATGTCCAAATCTTCTGCGGTTGCAGAATTCGTGACATACCTGATAATTAATTTTTCAATTTTTGGAGTCATCTTTGAGTGCTTCGTTATTATTTATACAAATGAGAATGTCAGTACCCTCTATTTTTTTAAATAAAATTTTACTTTTTAATAAATTATTTATAACATTTACAACTTAATCCCTTCATTTTTAGATCATGGCTTATAGCTATAAAGATAACGCACAATTGATAAAGGATTTACAAAAAGGAAATGAATTGGCGTATACCTATTTGGTGAACACCTTTCATAAACCCCTTTTTATCTATGCCTTGAATTTGTGTAATGATCATGATATGGCCGAAGATATTACACAAGATGTTTTCATTAAAACCTGGGAATTTCGTTTAAGGCTTAAAAGTGAGCGTAAGATTAAAAATTTTCTTTACAAGATAGCGTATAACGAATTTGTTAATCTCTATCACAGAAAACAAATGACATCCGCATTGAATAAAATCTATATTGAAGCTTTGAATGAAGCGGTTGATGATAGCCATGCTGCGTTATTGCCTCAAAAGATTGCTATTTTAAAAAGCGGCATTGAAGCCTTACCCCATAAATGTAAAGAAGTCTTTTTGCTGAGTAAAAAAGACGGGCTTACCAATGTTGAAATTTCAGAATACCTCAATATTTCCATGAAAACGGTCGAGGGCCATATCCGTAGAGCTTACCTTATATTACGCGAAGAGTTAGGGCAGAAATTGAAGGCCATTTTGTTTTTGTTGTTCGGGAGAACCGGAAAAATATAACTCTGTAATACGTCAGTCTTCAGGGGTTTTTAGAACGTGATCCCTTGATCTATTCCCCATTAAAATCAGTTCCATTCTGGTTAAAGGCACACTTCAGGTGCTTCTCCGGAATATCTAATCTTTATTTTCAGGGCCCTGATCTCCCTGTCGGCCATGGCCGGGGTTTGCAATAAAAAACGATATCCTCATCCGTTGTGTATTTTGATTTATTTGTTACAAATGAATGTCAGTTCGAGTAATTTTCGATAGAAAATTGTATCGAGAACACGAGTTTAAGAACTAAAATTTGATTCTCGATACTAATTTTACTCATTTTCAATCGTAAAATTCACTCGAATTGACAAATTTTATTCAAAATGCACAACGCGTTACCCTCATCATTTTCCTGAAACTTCTCATAAACTAATGACACTTATTATTGATTACTTCGGTTAAAACCGTTATTTTTAAGATATCATTTTCCGGAGTTTTCAGGGTATACCAAACGCGTTAGCCTTGCTGATGCGTTTAAACCATACCCCGGTGAGCGCTTTTTAATTTAACAAATGGTAAGGACCCATTCTTTTCGCAATATCATTGGCTACAAGGAGACTGTTCCCACCTGCCAACTGTCATCCAATATCAGAATGAAATGGGCCTCATCATTTCTATTTAATTTCATATTTCGCAAAAATCAAACCCAGCATTTTGAAGAGATGCCGTCTGAACATGGCGGCGCTCCCAAACGCCTTCAGCAACGCCTACATGATGAATTCCTATTAAAGAATACAGAAGAATTCAATAGCATTTTGCCCTTACCTGAAGTCGCCCCGGAGCATATTACCCCTAAGGAATTTGCCCGATGGAGAAAGCAGGTGAATATGCCGATTGTACTGAGAGGATTTATCAAAAATTCCAAGGCATGTCAAACCTGGTCCATCCCATGGTTAAGCACCCATTTTGGAGATCAGACCGTGCAATGTATCCCTCCGGATATTTCCAGCTTTCTAGGGGAGGAGGTTAAATTACAAGACCTATCCGTAAAGGACTTTTGTACGTTGAAGGCCTATGAAAATTATTATATAAACAACCATCATTCCTTATTTGGGAAAACCGATTTTTATGACTCCTGTGAGGGAAGGCGCATTGAGGCATTAAGAGGGGCCAGACATGTGGTCGACCAATGGTTTATTTCCAGATCTACCCAAACCGGAACGTCCTTACATTGCGCGAATGGCGACAACATGTTCCTGAATATCAAGGGACGCAAAGAATGGCACTTCATTCATCCGTCCTATACCCCCTTGCTTTCCCCGCTTGTAAGCAAATATGGCACCTATGCCGTAGCAGGTGTGGAAAAATCACTGTTAAACCAATGGGACGCCATTACCGATACCTATCCGTATTTCAAACGAATTCCCGTTTACAAAGTTGTGCTCCAGGAAGGAGATGTATTGTTCAATCCGCCATGGTGGTGGCACTCGGTAAGAAATCTGGATCCCTTTACCCTGGGTTGTGCCACGCGATACCTCGCGCCGGGAAAGGCCAGTAACGTCCCTGTTTTTCATGTTTGTCAGGTTGTGGAAGCTTTAAGGCATCCCATCAAATCGGTTTACCCTCAAACCTTATACATGTTGTTCTTTAAAGGTGTTAACAAGGGCTTGCTGAACTCCATTTTCTCAAAGACGTAACACTGACGGCCTTACAACTGTTTTCTAAACCATGTCAATACCAACATGGGCGCTAGAATTAAATCTACCGACAGGGCTATAATGATGATTATGGCCATAAACAGGCCGAGCGTAGCAATGGTTACCGTAGTCGATTTTATTAAGACCAAAAACCCTCCTATCAATATGATACTGGTCGCCAATATGGCCTTACCACATTCTTTTTGAGCAATATATATGGCCTCTTCAATACCTTTTCCCATTTTCCTTTCCCATTGAAATTTACTCAACAGATGAATGGTATCATCTACAGCAATCACAAAGCCAATCGTAAAAATCAAAGAAATTTCACCTCTTAATTCCAGTCCCGTAAAACCCATTATCCCGGCGGTAACGACCAGTGGGATAAAATTCAACACCAGGGCTAAGAGCATCAAGGCCATGTTTTTAAATATGACGCCCAGAGTTAAAGAAACCACCAACATGGCCAGAAGCAGCCCGAGTAACATACTATTGATACTTTTTTTCTGCGATACATCCATAAGAAAATCCATTCCCGACATCCTGGCATGAACCGGCTGATCTGCTATTATTTGATGGACATGATTCAGAATGTCCCGGTTCAGTTTTTCTACATCCTCTCGTCCCAGTAAACCGGTTTGTGCCTTAAATTTAAACACCGTCTTTTCAGTATTAAACAAATAATTGTCTCGATTGCCTTTCCCAAACCCCTTTTCATAGTCCCTTATCGTCTTTTCATTGAACTTAAAATCATGAGCCCCTGCTGCGGAAGGATGCATGGCCTTTTGAATGGTTGTATAATATAATATGGGGGACTTTACCGCATGAAGTTTCTCGTGCTTTGAAAGATAGTCATGCACCCTGAATAAGGCCTTGAGAATCACGGGGTCATTCAATCTATGATCTTCCTCAGCTTCAATAACGAGTTCAAAGCGTCTTGATCCTCCAAAATGGTCTTCAAAAAACACATGATCTTTTTTCAATTCACTGTCCCTTGGAATCTTATACTCCAGGCTATTGGTGTTTATAAAAAAAATCCCGCACCCGCCCAGGGCGATCAGCGCCCCGTAAAACATGAATATCTTATTTGGATGTTTCTGGATGTTTTGTGTTATGGTAAATATCCTTTGAAAGAAACCATCAAAATAACGGCCAATCGCAAAAAACCCCTTCACATTTTCATTGGCAAAAAATGCCGGTAACAATAACATGGTGAGCAAATAGGTGAACATGACGATAATCCCGGATTCCAGACCAAGATCTCTCATGGCCTTCATTGGCGCAATGATAAGGGTAAAGAACCCTATGGCAGTCGTGATGGAGGTAATAAAAGTGGTCCAGCCTATCTCCCGAAGGGCGATATGGGTCGCTTCTTTTGCCGATTTTCCGCGATGGCGTTCCACATCGTATTTAATCGCCAGGTGAATGACATCCGATACCCCAACGATTAAAATAATCGTGGGGAATATACTGGACATCATCCCCAATGGTTTGTCCAGCACAACCATGAATCCTAAAAAGACAATTATGGAAATAAGCACCACCAGCGTTGGAAATATTATGGCTTGCCATCTTTTGAAAATAAACAATAAGGCCAAAAAGAGGAATATAAAGACCCAATGCATAAAGCTCTTGAATTCTTTAAACAGAAGCTTCTTAAAGGAAAATTCAATATATTTTCGCCCCCATAAATAGGTTGTCGATCCGGTAAAAGCGCTTCTGAGCGCATTGATCTCATCAAACAACAGATCTTCCTGATCCTTGTCAAGGCCCTCACGGAGTTCAATCCAAAGAAATAAGGCGGTCCCCGCTTGATTTATAAAAAGATTCGTCGTCTCAAAATCCTTAACTATTTTTGTTTTATACCTGGATACATCGATGCTATCCTCTAACTTCAAATAAGGAAGCTCCATCATTCCGAAAAGGGTGTTTACCGGATAGGATAAATTATGAAGCCCCTTGACGTGTTCAACATTTTTAATTTGTTTTAATCTATCCGATAATTTTTGAACCTGAAGCATAAAAGACCTGTTGAACACATCCCGCTTATGGTCTATGGCAAGGATGACCAGGTTCTCCTCCGTTTTTATTTCAGATTTCATCCTTTCATAAAAGGCATAATCGGAATCATTTTTATGGAAATACTGGGCGGAATCGGCATTGACCTGTATTTGGGTCGCCCTGGTGCTAAAAAACAAGGTCAACACGATAACCAGTCCTAAAATCAAATACCTGTATTTAATTAAATAGGTTACCATTTTGTTATCAATAGGATCATGATATTTAGGTTATTACAGGTGGTCGACCATTGCCTTCTTTGCCAGAATACAGGCAAAATTGCACCACTTAAAAAAAAGCTGGGGATGCTCAAAATTTGCCTGACCTAATAAGGCCATGTTCTCCTCAAGGGTTAAGGGTTGCATAATATGTTTCAGACGCTCCTTTTTGGCCCTGATCTCCTCAAAAGTAAAATGATTTTCTTTCCACGTATGATGGACATTAACGAAAAAATCATGTTCGGCAGCGTCCGCATAACTTATCTTTTCACACAATATGAAATGGCCGTTGGGCTTCAGCGCTTTGTATATGCTTTCCAAAATGAAGGGTCTGTGTTCGGTTTTAATGAATTGAAACGTAAAGGCGGCTACAATAAGCTCAGCCGGTTTAAATGTAAACGTTTCAAGGTCCTGGTTATAAAAGGTCACCTGCTTCATAGTTCTGCATTTTTCCCTGGCCACCTTTAACATGGACACGGATTTATCGACGCCAACGTATCTTATTTTTGTGTTTGGATTGGCCCGATGAATACTTCGAATTATTTCGCCTGTAGCCGTTCCCAGATCATACACCAGGCTGTTATGAGAAAGGATTCTTTTAGACAAAATACCTATGAGTTCCTGAATGTCGTTATAGCAAGGTATGGATTTCCTCACATGATCATCAAAAACCAAGGACACCTGATGGTCGAATTCCCAGTCCCCGTCTCTTGATAAAATAATTTTCTCTATAGCTTCCGATGATTCCATAGGCTCCATTGATTTATAGTTTTAAATCCATTTTCTGGTTCTATTTCGGTACCTTTCATAGGCCTCTCCATGTAATTTATACAAATGTTCCTCCTCCAACAGGATTCGGATTGAAAAAATGAGATGCACTAAAATAATTATGGAAAAAGTGATCATATTGGGTGTCACCAAAAATAACCCAATGGTGCTTAAAAGCATCCCTAAAGCAATGGGATTCCGCGATACCTTGTATATCCCATCGGTTACGAGTGTGCCATGGGTTTCACTGGAATCTATGCCAATTCTCCACGCCCCCTTTAGTTGCATCTGAGAGAATCGTGTTAACAGCAATGATCCTATTAATACAACCACACCAATACCCTTCAAAAATGGGATCTCCAAATAGGGGATGGGGACCAATAGCTCATAATAGGTTGGAAAAAAGGCATACACCATAATATTCATCATGAGACCGAAGAATATGCCATTACGGTACAATTGTAATTTATACATCACGGCATCGCTTTTTGTCACAACCCTTGGCTCAATATGATATTTATTCCTGAACGCCTTTATATTGAACACATATAGAACAAGGATATACACTACGAAGAATGTTATTAAAAAAATGCTGTAGAATAACTGTGTTTTCATCTTATTAAAGCTTTTAATGAACTCCTGATGCTGTTGTACCCCTCAGGTCATCCATTTGATCTTAGCAGGCACTCTTTTTGGGCAAATCAATGCAGCTCTGCGAACCCTAAGGGGTTCATGACAGATCTCCACATCGAAGCGTTGCAAGGTGCGTATGAGGGTTAAAAATATAACCATTATCGCATAATGGTCTCCAATACATTTTCTATTCCCCCATCCAAAGGGCATAAAATAATGTTTCGGTCTGGTCTTTGCGTTTGCGTTCGTAAATCGTTCCGGCATAAATGAATCGGGTTGCTCCCAAAATTCAGGGTGCCTGTGTATATTGAAAAGTGAAATGCAAACGGACTTGCCCTTCGGGATCTTAACGCCATGGGATGTAAAGTTTACTTTAGCTTTACGCCAAATGGAAAACGCCACGGGATACAACCGCATCGCTTCAAAAACTATGGAAGTGGTGATCGGAAAATCGTGATAAAAATTTTGATGGAATGTATAATCTGCAGGTTTGGAACGTATTTCATCGCACATTTTTTTATAATACTTCGGCTGTTCTCCCAGGGCATACCATAGCATTGAAAGACTACAGGAAATGGGAAAATAGCCTCCGGCAAGCATGGTTTTCATTTCGTCCAGCATCACCCGTTTTTCATATGCGGAAGCTGATTTTTTCCCCAGACTTTGCATTAATGTACCTGCCAGGTCATCATTATCGAATGCTTCCAATTGCCGTTGTTGTATAATGGCTTCAAGGATATCATCAATCTGTTTAGAGATTTTTTTAATTTTTAAGTGTACCGGTGACGGCACCCAAAGCGGCATATAAAATGGAAGACCCTTGGCGATGTAACCTGTTCCTGTTTTAACCACATGTTTTATTTTCCCCACATATTCCCTAAGGTCGCTGTGAAATAACAAGCGCCCTGAAATCATTATGGCCCATGTCCCCATGACATCCGCAAGATCGATTTGGTCATTATTTTCAAGGGATTGCCCCCATAGGTCCAGTTCGCTGTCGATCTGTTCTAAAGCCTCATCCATTTGCTCATGTAATTGATGGTGACTGAACACCGGATTCAACAACCGTCTCTGTGAGGACCATAATTCCCCTTGACTGGTCACCATCCCATGGCCAAACAGCGTTGTGACCCGCCGACCAATAAAATCGTTTTGGGAAAAATCCTTTTGATCCCGATTTAATATATCCTTTGCGATATCCGGATGATTGATGAGATAAAAATAAGGACCACATGCAACCACATCGCCATATTTTGCCATAAGATCATAAAAATGAAATGCAGGAAACCTCGTTGCTCCCCTGAAAAATTCCAGTAGGGATGGTCCGCTTGCCTGATGTTCTTCTTTTATGGTATTAACTAACATGTTCCGATAGTTGTTTCTTATACAATCTGTAGTGTTTTGTCGGAGACCCTCCTATTTTCAATAGTAATGAGTTCATGGTCTTATTGGTGGACATGACGTAACCCGCCTCACAATGAAATATATGCTGTTGATGCAGGGCCTCTGTGATTTTTTGATATAATACCAGATCCATCCCTGTTCCCCGATACGTATCCTTGATACCGATTAACATCACGCGCGCTGATTGAATGGATTTGCGATACTTTAAAATTTTAAAGATTCCGAATGGAAAAAGTTTACCATTGCGAATTTTCCGTAATACCTGGTTGAAATCAGGAACGGCAATGATATACCCAACGATCTCCCCTTCGACTTCGGCAAACAAGGCCAGATCGTAGGGCATAATGGATTTTAACTCGGAGGCCAAATATTCGAATTCCACTTGATTAAGAGGCATGAATCCCCAACTGCCCTCATTGCATGCGTTGTAGGCCATCCTTAATTTGGTGATGTCCGATGTATAGGTTTTTGGCGACATCGCCCTTATTTCTATGTTATTCCTATGAAGGTGCCCTTCTGCCCTGCGCATGATATTCGCATATTTTTCCAATTGGGGCTTTTCAAAGATCTCATAGGCCACAAGATCGATCACCCCGGTACATCCAACGGCTTTTAATAGAGTATCATAATAGGGATAATTGTAGGGCATGTTGATTTGATTTGGATATTCAAATCCCTTACACAGGATACCGCAGGAATCATTGGTCGTCGGATTGGTTGGCCCAATAATGGCTTTAATGCCTTTGGATCTTAACCAAATACAGGCCTGGTCTAAAAGCATTTTGCAGATTTGCACATCGTCAATGGCATCAAAAAAACCGAAAAACCCACAGGAATCATTATACTTATCCAGGTGGGTCTTATTCCATATGGCGGCAATCCTTCCAACGATTTTCCCTTCTTTGGATTCTTTGGCAAGAAATAAAGCCATTTCAGAATGCTTTAAAAAGGGATTTCGACGACTTAACCTGCCTTTTAGAGTGATATCAAGATCGGAAATATAATTTGGTTGATGTTCATAAAGCCGGCGTGGAAAATCAATGAACTGTCTTAACTCTTTTTTAGTATTTACCTCAATAATTATAGCCATAGCCTACAAAATTTGCCTAATCTGCCATTTCTTTAACCTGAGCACCTTCTATAAACCCATGGTTTAGCACCCGATTTCCCAATGCGATCACCAATGCCTTCGAAATTTCGCCAAATGAATAGGGGTCCCGATCCTGTTCAAAGCCCATAAGCATCGTTTCAGCCATGCATGCAAAGGCTTGTCCATCCTCTAAAAAAAGACCGGGAGGATACAGATTTTCACCGTTAACCAACCTCACTATACCGCCCTTTACCACTTGAAAATCCTTGTCTTCCAGCAAGTCCTTTTCACAGTTTAACGGAACGGAGATATCACATATAAACGCTCCTTTTTTTAAATAGGCTTTATTAAGGAAGGGGGTTGGATCGCTGGTAGCCACTACGATCACATCGCAATCACGAAGGCGATTTAAATCCGTCCCAATTTCAATTTTCTTATCGGACTCAAATTGCTTAGTGTAGGCGTTCCAAATGTTGACATAATGGGAACTTGATTGATGCTCTGAAGCACCCTTGTCCATATCGAGCCGGTTAATTTGATCATAGATCACATTGTCGTACGCCTTCCCTTCCGCAAGGTCCTTTAAGATTTCCTGTATTAAAAACCCGGCATGGTCCATGAGTTTATTCGGGTTGCCATTAAACCGCCCCAATAACAGCATTTTATCGCATTGATCCGCCACCATGGTGGATAATACTTTGGCTATGTTACCCCCTGCACCAATTACGGCCAGTTTGGTGGATTGCCCTTTACGGTTTATTATGGCTTCATATACTTTTTGCACTACGGTAAAGGCGGTATAACCATTGCCCGTTGTCACTCGAATATGGGGATTGGTTATGGCCTTACCGTTTTGCATGATCATTGAATTGTATTGTCCAAGACCTATTTTGGTAATTCCCAGATGGTATAAAAGGTCAATGCCTTTATTACAAATCCCCTGATATTTTATGATATTCCCCATAGACTCCCGCATATCATCAATGATCATTTTAGCGGTAAAGGACAGCCCTACAAAACTGATACAAATTTCCCGGCCCGCGGCATCCTTTATTCTGTTGCGACCAATCACTACGGGTTCAGAAAAAGGGCTTAGTCTTTCTATCAGATAAAGAACCAGGTCCTCCGGTAAAATATCCAGGGAAGGCAAATAAGCCCGAATGGTATGCACATCTATATAGTGGAGCAAAAACCCAACCTCATCCATGCTACCGTCCATTTCATCCCATTTTACCCTTTGGGGATTAAAATTTGAAACAGGTCGGAGATGTTGCCCTCTTTTGGGCAACAGAAAGGATATCAATGCGTAGAAATCGCCATACATCAAAATTTTACATAATTCCTCCAAGGCCTCAATCCATTGATTGATCTCCGCTTTATCCATAAATAAAGAAGGTAGGAGTCTAAGGGTTCTGGGGTCCGACAGGGTTACGGAAACCCTGATATGCTTTTCATTAAGTAAATACGCTGACAAGACATACCCAAAATAATTGGAACGGGATATCCCCTGAAGTCCAAAACTGGTGCTGTAATCCATACTTTCAAAACGGATTCCAATCATCAGTCCCAGGCCTCTTACTTCGCGTATAATTTGAGGGTATCGGTTCTGTAAATCCACCAAAGCATCAAATAAACAGGCACTTACGCCCGGTATCCTGTGACAGTTTTTTTCCAGTAATTCAAGACTTTTATGCGCCATAACCGTACTGTAGTCATCTTCGGCAAAGGTGGATGAATGCAAGACATCAAACTCAGGGATGTACAACCGCTTTTCAATGGCTACGGCGCTTATTTTGGCAAGTCCGCCCCCTAGGGATTTCCCTAAAATATAGTAATCGGCACTGACCTTGTGATGAAAGGAGGCTAGAAACGGTCCTGTTCTAAAGCACCCACATTGGATCTCATCGAAAATCAACGGAATGTTATACGCTTTGGTGAATCTCCTTAAATCCGTCAGGAATTCCTTCGACACCACATGTATGCCCCCTTCTCCAATGATGGGTTCCAGGATCGCGGCGGCAATTAAATTGAAAGTCTTCGTTTTAAATACAAGTTTTCCGTCCTTGGATACTTTTGGTATGGAAATCTCAATCTCATTTTCTTTAAACAGGGCTTCGGGGCATTCCGTATTTATATCCAGATAGATCGTTTCAAAGGGGGCATTCCTTAAAAATGGCATCCTAAAGGCTTGATTGGAGGTAACGGAAAGCGCCCCTAAGGTTTTACCGTGAAAGGACTTATTTGAAGCTACAATTTTTGGTCGGTATGTATTTGAATTCTTATTCAATGATTCCATGAGAGACCGTAACGCCTCGATGGAATGAATTTCATAATCGTTATACATAAGGGGGCTCTGAGGACAGGTGTTAAAAAACGATTCCTGAATATTCATCAGTTCCCTGGACAGGTCATTATCGATTGCCATGAGTTTATTATAAAACGTCAGCATGGCATGCTTTATCGCGGCTTCAACAGCTTCGGTTCCGGAATTGAGAACCATGGTCGTGTAGTTCGCACGGGTTTGAGAACCTATAAGGTCATTGATCTTATGGCAAAGGGCATCCAATTTTGATTTTTTAGATAATTGATGGTGGGCACAGACATGGTCTCCGAGCAATTCCTGCGCTGTTCTTATGAGATCCGGATGATTATGCCCAAGAAGCAACGAACCATAGCCCCCTGCGAGATCAAGATATTTTACCTGCTCTTGTCCCGCATCACTATACAAGTAATTCCCTTTGGCATGATGAAATTCCTTGTCCAGTTTTAAAATAGACAACAACTCCTGCAAATAGGGTTTCGTATAGCTTGTATTATGAGATTCCTGCATAATGCATTTTATTTTTTGAAATGTCACTCATTGGGACCTTATCCTCATGATAAACACGATGGCCCCCGGTATGCGATGTATAGCTCAACTGGTTTCTCAGGCTGTTGAAAAGCCATCGAATCATCCTGTTATGATGATAGAGACACATTTTATTATTCCTTTTATAGGCTCCAAACCGGGCTTTGGAAATTTCGGCGGTTTGACCAAGATTTATGACATGACATTCTCTATGGATTCCTTCCTTGATGATCTCAATCAAATTATTGGTATAGGAATCATACGTATCCCGGGCCTTATAATCCAGTCCTCCAAAAAGGAAATAAAGGGTCTTATTTTCCTCCAGCGTAATATTCCAGTACAACAGTTTTTCGTTATCGTAAAAGGAATTCAGATTAAAGGGTTCCGGAAGGGTTTTAAAAAAGGCCATACTCAATATTTCAAGTTTGGTTTTCGAGCGTTTAACCACCTCAAGATAGAGTTCATAATGGCGTTCTGTAAATGCCCCACAAGGTTCCCTACGTCCGGTAACAGTAGCTGTTTTATCCAGTGCTTTTAGGATACGTCTGCGATATGGATGTCTCAATGCCTGCATGTACCCCTCCCAACTGTCATGTTCTATTTGAAAAATCATACTGGGCAAAGAGGTCATGTTAATGGTCTTGAAGTTGGGCAGGTCCTGTGCGTAATTTAAACAGAGCACTATCCCGCGTTCCTTCCGAAATATATGGGACAAAAGCGTCTCCACATAGGGATCACTTCCCCATACACCGCTTTCGTCATTTGAAATGGGTAATCCAATAACCTGCATGGGAAGTTTAAGTTCCAGTTTTGAAAAGGTAAAGAGATTAATCTTTAAGGAATACACTACCGCTCCGGCACATAAAACCCCCTTTTCATGGAGCGTATAATAGCGCTGATTCGAATGATTCGTCCGTTCCAAGTGCGACAAGAAGGAACGCTTCTGATAGATGGAATGCGCGATATGGTCCCATTCGGGACTTAATTCTTGAACCTTGTTAACTTTTTCAATACTCACTTCAACCGGTATTACATTGGAACTTCAGAGGGCACCTTTTCGGAACTATGTATGAATGCTTTAAATGCGTCATGCCTAAATTTATCGCTAAAGGTTAGGTTTTCAGGACGTGGTCCTTTAAATCTTGATCTTCTTATCTCCTTTGGGGAGTGATGGGTGTAACTGAATAAAAATTGTCTGCCAATCTTCAACGCACCCAGTATCAGCCTCCAGTAATCGCGTGTCCAAATGGATGGAAGGGTTCTAAAGGTGTTTACACGTGCACTTCTCATGTTTAGCGTCGTTTGCGCATAAAGTTTTAGAAGCTCCCAGTAATACGCCTTTAATGAAACTTTAGTTGGAGACAATTGATGAGACAGGTCAAACAAGCTGTGTGCATCCTCGGGAACCGTAAGCTGGTCTTTGAATTCATGATAATTTTCAGCGCCGGGTAAAGGGGTTGCCGGAGATATATTGACATAATATAAATGGTTATCATTAATAAATTTTGCAAGACGTCTCCAATCCGCTTTAGTGTAATCCGGGCCCGGAATAAGTGATCCGTAAGTGTCAATCTCATGTTTTCTTAACACCTTAATGGCTTCAATATTGCAATAGGCCGGCAACTGTTTGTTCATGCCGTCCAATTCTTCATCCGTGGTAGCCTCAAGACCAATAAAAACAGCCTTGAGTCCCAATTGCGCCCAATGCGCAATAATATCTTCATTTTCCGCCACGAAATCCGCTCGCGCATAACAGAGATAGTTTTTCTTAATGTTATGTTTCCGAATAAGTCTTGATAGTTCATTGAGCCTGCTTTTATTGATGAGGAAGATGTCGTCGACAATATAAATTTCATCGGATTCTATGGTCAACAATTCCGCTACAATGGATTGTGGGGACCTGCTGTATGGCAGTCCATCGGTAATTTTCCAGGTAAAACAGAAGTTGCATTTATACCAGCATCCCCATGTGGTTTTCATCGTTGCCACGGGACGATGCATCAGGTAATAGTACTTATGTCGAAGGTGGGACACCAGGCTGCGGCTTGGGAACGGTAAATCGTCCGGTTTGGGCATGTAGGCCCTTTTTTTGGTGCTATACAATTTCCCTTCCCCATAAGGAATGGCAATTCCGGAAACCTCCGTCAGGGAGGTTCCGTATTCAATAGCATCAATGATTTCAGGCATGACCATGGTGCCATCTCCCATGCCTATAATGTCGACAGAGATATCGGCAAAATCCTGCGGAACCAGGGTGGCGTGAACGCCACCTACCACCGTAATGCAATCGGATTTCACCGATTTTACATAGCGGAATATTTTCAACACTTCATTCGTCCCCGTTTTATAACAGCTACTCACCACAACGTCCGGATTGAAATCCAAAAACCGTTGTTTAAACCCGCGTTCCACCAAATGATCAAATAGCATTAGTTCATGTCTTTCGAGATTTGCGGCAACATATTCCAATTCCAGGGGCTCACAGATCATGATGTGCTTGAGTCCGATGGTATGTTTTGGCACCGGTGGACGAACTAATAAAATTTTCATATCTCTAGTTTTAATTTAAACCTTCTGTTACCTCAAAAAAACACTACACAATTCCGGGGGTGATCCCGCGTCGAATGTGGTTTTGATAGATCATATTTGTCCCAAAGACAAATAATCTCATGAAATAATTTAATCCGGCAGGATTTCCTTTTAATCGTTTTATGATATTTTTAGTGGAATACAAGCGTTTATACAGATTCCAATAGCCTTCCTGCAGGGTTTGTGCCGACATCCTTTTAGGATGAAAAACGGCAGAACCTCCTACATATTTCTTAAAGTCAAAATCAAAAATTCGGCCTTCCTCCATTAATTGATTATACATGGGGGTTCCGGGTACCGGGGTTAAAATGTACATCCTTGGTAATGCAATTTTATGGGTCATAAGGAATTTAAACGTACGGTCAAAAACAGTCTCGTCATCGCCATCAAGCCCCAGGATCATCTCTGTACTAATTTCAATGCCATGCTTTTTTATGTTGGCGAAGGCGGTGCCGTAATTCTTAGGATCGTTCCACTCCTTGTCGATATGGGTAAGACTCTCCTCGTTAACCGTTTCTATTCCAAAGGACAAAATTCTACACCCGCTGTCGTAGGCCAGCTGAAGCATCTCATCCTCCTTGGCGATTTGCAAACTACACTGACTGGCCCATATGATCTTTTCCGGGATCAAGGCAGTCCATAATGCTTTGCAGTAATTAAAATCTACGCCTATGTTATCATCAATAAACGTTATGTACTTACTCCCATGGGCTTTTGCCGCCCTAACGTCCCTTATCACCTGGTCGACCGGTCTTTTGCGGTAACTCCGTTTAAAAAACTCTGAAATGGAACAAAATGTACATGGAAAAGGACATCCGCGAGTGGCTTGAACGGGTCTCCAGAACCCATAATACTTGGCGTTGAATTTATCATAGGAGGGGGGTGGAAAAGCCGTGACATCGGGAACTTTTTCCATGGTATAAATAGGCTTGATCTCATCGTTCAGATAGTCCCTTAAAAACCGTGGCCAGGTATCTTCCGCTTCTCCTTTAATGATCACATCGGTATGGGGTTTGGTCATGGCATCATCAAATAATGAAATAGCGATACCTCCCATGACCACTATCGCTCCCCGTTTTCTGAATTCGTCCCCAATTTGATACGCCCGGATCACTCCGGCGCCTCCCATTCCCGTAAGCCCGACAATATCCCATTTCTCATCCCATGGAATGGGCTCCGAAGTTTCAGAAACACAAGTAACCTCAAAATCATCCGGAGTTATAGCCGCCAGTTGAGGCATGGTTAATCCCGGCAAATAGGTTTTTCGCTGTACAATAGGGTTTCCCTCCCTATCCAAGCCCGTTGGGCTTATTAGAAGAATTCTCGCTTTACTCACATTAAAATTATACTCCAAGTTGGAAGTAAAAGTAAACAGGGACTATGGGTAGCTAAAGCATCGGATACGATCTTGACTTATAAAACCAAAATCAGATAAATATAAGAAATATCTCATGTAAATAACTATTCGGTGTTCACATTTATTAATTCTGCATCCGGTAGAGGTAGGGCCGGTGTGGGTTCCGGCTTTGTATTGGATACATAGTCCTCTAGCCCATGGATGATCCCCCCGATCCGGATTATCCTTTGGCTGTTCACCTTCCTCATGAGGTCTCTTTCTGCACGGTACCGGACCATCCCGATCAAATAATATGCCCGCCGCAGTTAAAATTGTTCAAAATAAGCTATCTTTAAATCCACTAACTAAACCATTTATTGGGTATCCTATCTTTAAATAAATCGCGTTCTCCATCCAGAGGATGGACATATCCTGTTCTCCTATTCTTTATTTGGATGAATTTTGGATGTTCAGGACGTTTGCCCAAGGAAATTTCTCAGGCTTATGCCTCCTTACCTGAAATTGTCGACTATAACTTCCATATTAAACCCATTCTATCCGACCGCTGTTATACCTGTCATGGCCCGGATGACCAGACAAGAAAGGCCGGATTGCGGCTGGATGTTGAAGAAGCAGCCTTTAAAAGACTGGAATCCGGCCATCATGCATTTGTAAAAGGCAGTTTGCGCAAGAGTGAAGCGATTCACAGACTATTAAGTGATGATCCCAATGTGATGATGCCACCTCCCGATTCGGAACTCACAATGTCCGCCCGTGAGATTGCCATGATCGCCAAATGGATCGAGCAAGGTTCCCAATGGAAGGAACACTGGTCGTTTCTTGCTTTGAAAAAACCGGCCATACCCGAGTTATCCAACGACTGGCCAAGACGGAATGACATCGATTATTTCATTCAAAATAATTTGGAGCAGCTGGGTCTGCAACCCGCTTCGGAAACGGATAGAGCACATTTGATTCGACGGGTAACCATGGATCTTACGGGTTTGCCCCCAACGGTAGCGGAGATTGATGCCTTTCTGAATGATCCTTCGGAAGAGGCCTATGAACAGGTGGTCGACCGGTTGTTACTGACGGATGCTTTTGCTGAACGCATGACTCAGGAATGGATGGATGTATCCCGTTATTCAGACTCTCATGGCATGTCCTTTGATGGCTCCCGAACCTCATGGCCCTTTCGGGATTGGGTGATAAAGGCCTTCAAAAACAATATGCCCTACAATACGTTCATCACCCACCAACTGGCCGGGGATCTTATTCCGGATGCCGATGAACAGTCCCGCATAGCAACCGCATTTGTAAGAATGAACCCTTTGGAAGGTTCGGCAGGGTCCATAGATGAAGAGTTTCGTATTGAATATGTGAATGAAAGGGCCGGAGTTACCGGAACCGCGCTTCTCGGACTTACCCTGGAATGTGCGAAATGCCATGACCACAAATTTGATCCTATCACTCAAAAGGAATTCTATCAGATGTCAGCATTTTTTAACCATACCATGGAATATGGTCTCGCCCCGGCAGATTCGGATAGGGCACCTACCCTTATGCTCCTTAATGATGAGGAGAAATCCAAAATCAACACCTACCTGGCATCGCTTCAAACCGAAGAAAAAGCAGTAGAACAGCTAAAAAGAGAAGCCCGTTCCCAATATCATAAACCCCTTCCAAAAGGCATCGTTTCAGAGCCCATGGGCCACTACGCCTTTAATACCATAAAACCGTATAAAAAAGAAATCAAGAAAAAGAAAGACGAGGAGGAGGAAAAAGATAAAAAGAAGGCAAAAAAGAAAGCAAAAAAGAAGGAGTATAAGGAATTACAGATGCTGGATGACAATACGGACGCCGAGGCCAATTTAAACATCACACTCACAGAGGGAAAATATGGTAAGGCCGCCTATTTCAATGAGGAATATGATGAGATATACCTGCGGAAAATTGGGGAGTTCGACCATTTCGATCCTTTTAGCGTAAGCACCTGGATCCGTACCGAAAAGGACACCGTAGGAGCCTCGCAGACCATTATAGGCAATTCCGGTACGGTATTCCAATTTCATCGTGGTTGGGAACTCGCATTGGATTCCCTCAATCATGTTCGGGTCAGACTGATCCGTCGTTTGCCGGATGAGCTTTGTTCCGTAAGTACTTTAAGTCCCATTCCTGCCAACACCTGGCAGCATATCGGGTTCACATATGACGGCAGCAAATCGGCGAAGGGCATCTCTATTTTTCTGAATGGCAGAAAAGTTAAAACCCAAACCCATTCGGACCAGCTCAAACGATCGATGATCCCGGTGAGCTTTAAAATGAAACGCGATTCCATTCCTCTGAAAGTGGGAAGAAGCTTTCGCCTATGGACCGAAGATCTGGGCCTGTTCCAAGGCGCCATTGACGACATCAAAATTTATGATCATCAGTTATCGCAGTGGGAAATGGCCACGCTGGGTGAAGCCGAAATAGATTCGAATTCAGAAGCAATAAAAGAGGAGTACTGGTTTTTAAAGGATCCCGCTTTGGCTGTGAAAAGAAAGGGAATCCGTGAAACCAGAATTCAAATGGGTAAGATTCTGGACAGCGCGAACGAATTGATGGTAATGGAAGACATGAAGCTCCCACGAAAGACCTATATCCTGGAGAAAGGCATTTATAATCAGCATGGTGAGGCGGTTGAACCCGGAGGAATCGATAAGGTGCTTCCATACCGCAGTGATTTCCCCAAAAACAGACTCGGGCTGGCCAGGTGGCTTTTTGATGATAAAAATCCCATTGTTGCCCGGGTAGCCGTGAATCGATACTGGCAGATGATCTTCGGGAGAGGATTGGTTAAAACCGCTGAAGATTTCGGAAGCCAGGGGGAACGTCCGAGTCATCCCGAATTGTTGGATTGGCTTGCTGTCGATTTTAAGGACCATGGTTGGGATATCAAGCGCAGCATCAAACAAATGGTGCTGTCCCATGCCTACAGGCAAACCTCCTACTGTCCCGAAAGCTTGCGTGAGACGGATCCCGAAAACAGATATCTGGCTCGGAGTCCATCGTATCGCTGGCCGGCAGAAATGATTCGTGACCATGCCCTGAAGGCGAGCGGATTATTGGTTGAAGACATCGGAGGACCCAGTGTTAAACCCTATCAGCCTGAAGGCCTTTGGAAAGAAGTTGGAATGTCTTCCGAAACCTTGAAGACCTATGAGCAGGACAAAGGCAACAAGTTATACCGACGCAGTCTTTATACCTTCTCCAGACGATTCGCGCCTAATCCAACCATGATAAATTTTGATGCCACTTCCAGGGAAATCTGCACCATACGGCGCAATACGACAAGTACGCCGCTGCAGGCCCTGACGCTTTTGAATGATCCACAGTTTGTAGAGGCATCACGAGTCCTGTCTGAAAAGGTCCAAAAGGAATTTCCGGATAGTGTCACCCAACAGATCGTATCGGCATTCAGACGATCCACCGGTCTAAAACCCAATACTGCCCAGCTGACCGTGCTTCAAGACCAGTATGAACAGTCCTTACGGCAATTTGAACGGGAACCGCTGTTGTCGGATTCCATTTTGTCTGTTGGGGAGCGGCCCTTTGACACCGTGTTATCCAAAGAAAAAACAGCAGCCCTGGCCCTGGTAGTCAGTACCATATTCAATTTTGACGAATCCTATATGAAACGCTAAACGCAATGCATGACCATCACCATCACCACCCCATAAGCCGGAAGGATTTTCTGAGCAAATCGACTTTAGGTCTTGGGGCACTATCTCTGGCTTCTCTGATCCATCCTTTGAGTGCCTTTGGATCTGCCTTGAATGCACCGGTAGGGCCCCATTTTGCGCCGAAGGCGAAACGGATCATTTTTCTAAACATGATAGGCGCCCCTTCGCAGTTGGACTTATTCGATTACAAACCTATTTTAACAAAAATGCATGGTGTTGAATTACCTGAAAGTGTCATGGGAGATCGCCTGACGGCCACGGCGGAAGCGCAGGCCACAAAGCCTATCGTCAGGCCGCTGTATGCATTTAAACAACGGGGGAAAAGTGGGATGTGGATGAGTGATCTGATGCCTTATATGGCACAAATTACCGATGAACTCTGTATGATCAATTCCGTATATACCGAATCCGTTCAGCACGAACCGGCACAAATGTTTACCCATACCGGTTCGGAAATTCCGGGAAGACCCACCATGGGGGCCTGGATCAGTTACGGCCTGGGTTCGGAAAATGAAAATCTCCCCAGTTATATCGCCTTGATGACAAAAGGAAATGAAGGGGGATCTTCACGATTGCTGTCCAGTGGTTTTTTGCCTGCCGAACATCAGGGGGTTCAGCTTCGAAGCGGTAAAAATCCCGTGTTGTTCTTAAATAATCCCCCGGGCGTTACCGAAGGAATGAGACGCGGCCAACTTGACCATCTGCAGCAGTTGCAGGATCAAAGTTACAGCACCTGGGAAGATGCCAGTATCAAGGCCAAAATGTCGCAATATGAAATGGCCTTTCGGATGCAGACCTCCGTTCCGGAAGTGATGAATATAGAAGGCGAACCTGAACATATTTATGAACTGTACGGTGAAGACAGTAAAAAACCCGGAACCTTTGCCAGTAATTGTCTGCTGGCAAGACGATTGGTTGAACGCGGGGTGCGATTTGTCCAGTTATATCATGGCGGCTGGGACCATCATAGCAACCTGCCCAAGCAGATTCCAAAAAATTGCAAGGATGTCGATCAGGGTTCTGCAGCCTTAATCATGGATCTTAAGCAACGTGGTCTTTTGGAGGACACTCTGGTTATCTGGGGCGGGGAGTTTGGAAGAACCAGTTTTTCGCAGGGCCAGCTCACCAGGGATAATTTTGGCAGAGACCACCATCCCGACGCCTACACCATGTTATTGGCCGGCGCCGGAGTAAAAAAAGGACTTACCTATGGTGCTACCGATGCGTTCGGGTATCACATCATAGAAAACAAGGTGCATGTACATGATCTCAATGCCACCATCATGCATCTTATGGGATTGGATCATGAAAGGCTCACCTATAAATATCAGGGGCGCCGGTTTCGGTTAACCGACGTTCATGGCAATCTTGTAAAAGGTATTTTGAGCTGATGGATTGGAATCTTTTTATTGGCCGTTTTCATCCTGTCATGGTCCATTTGCCCATTGGCATATTCATTCTGGGCTATGGTTTTGAAATCCTCTTCCAATCCGGGTATCGAAACCCCATTAATTCACGAAAAATCATTATCGCCACCTATAGCTTCGGTCTTTTGTCGGGCATTATTGCCGCAGTTACCGGTTGGCAGCTGTCCTTAAGTGACGCTTACGGTATGGCGCCTTTAAATGACCACAAGTATCTGGGAATAGCCACATTGGTGTTGATGCTTGCGGTTATTATCTACCAGATCAAAGCGCCTGAAGTTAAGGGACGTTTAAAACTTGGCCTTTCTACGGTTGCTATTGTATTAACCGCGTTAACGGGCCATTTTGGGGGCAATCTCACCCATGGGGCGTCTTATTTAGTAGAATATGGTCCTGAATTTCTTAAGGGTGAAGCGGATACAGGAACGCCGGTCCTTACAACGATGAACCCGGATTCTGTCCAAATTTACGGGACTATTATTCGCCCCCTTCTCGACCATAACTGTATGGCTTGTCATCATTCCGGAAGTGATAAAGGCGGTTTGATTCTTGAGGATTATCCCAGCCTGTTTAAGACGTCCGATCACAACCAACCCATCGCTCCGGGAGACCCCTTTGCCAGTGAAATATTTACCAGAGTAAGTTTACCCGCCAATCATGAAAAGGCCATGCCCCCGCGCGGAGCAGGTTTTGGATATACCGATATCCAAATCCTGAAGTATTGGATTGAGAACGGGGCAGATAGTTTAACCGTTTTTAATTCGGATACCATGACCCCCGAACTGATTGCATTAATTAATCGCGACTACGGTTTGGATTACAGTCCAAAACCGTATTATGACCGGATAAGGGTCGACAGACCCGATGACGACCTCCTGGCGGAACTTCGGCGTTCGGGTTACCGGGTTCATTTCCTCAGCGAGACCAACTTTCTATTGGATGTCGCCTTCATGAACGATTCCATAAGCACGGAGCACCTTAAATTGCTCGGTAAGATTTCAGATCATGTAACCATTCTCAAACTGGTGAATTGCCATCTTACGGATGACCTGATACAGGATATGGCTCCGATGACGCATCTTACACGAATGGATATCAGTAAAAATAAACGGTTATCGGGGGGAGTGGCCTTTCTGGCCAAACACGACCATCTGGAATCCGTTAACTTCAATGAAACCGCTTTGTCGAAGGATGCCCTGGAACACCTCCTAACGGGGTTTGAGGATTTAAGGGTTTATGTGCGGCATACCAACATCACTCGGGAAGAACGTGCCGACCTGTCACAGGCCTTTCCCGGGGCCGAAATTATTTCAGAATTTACCTTTGAAACCGTTGCGCCAGCTAAATCCGTTTTCAGATCGGAATCGGAGAACTAGGGGTTGTCTTGAATCTGTTTTTTAGCCATTATAAAATCAGCCAGGCCCTGTACTGTTGCCTGAATACAGGCGCATGGTGTAGGTCCTCCCTGCTTTTCGCGATTGCAGGGTTCTTCGACCAATTCGGGCAAATGCTGTCTTACCCATTTCCTTCCTTCGTAAAAGAGTTCCGGATCGTTAGAGGAGGTTTCCACCGATGTCAGATGCCCGTCCCTTATGCCCAGGTGAAACGTATCGGTCACATGAAGATCGAGCTGAAGCGCTTCCATTAAATCGTCCTTTACGGTAACCGGACACACCACCAGGGTATCATTTTTTTGAATGCATTGGTGCCGGTTGAGCACTTCATAATGCCCGCATTCTGCCCATTTTTGATAAAATAGGATTCCCGAACGGGAGGTCTTGGCCTCCGCTAAGACGGTTCGTAAGGCCTCCGGATCAAACGAATAAAACGCATCAATAAACTGATTGGCTATGACCAAATTTTTATTCTGTTGCATGGCCGCTTCCGAATTGGACCCGTTTTTACAGCCTACGAGGAGGGCGAGGAAGAGGACAACGACCGGTATTATTTTCATAAGGAACAATTTTGGGTGCCCTGACACCTGTTTCAGGCACGTGAAATAAGGCTTTAAAGTAAACCATTTTGGCGATATGGCGTAAAATAATTGAACCTGTTTTGGCGACGTCTTAACCGGACCCGTGTTAGTCTCCTTCAAACGGCACGCGCCTGGACCCTTCCCCGGGCATTGTTGGGCCGGGGCGATTCCATTGGCAAACCTCATATCAGGGCTGAGGATTGAGGGGTGAACCCTCTTAAAACACCCTCTGGGAACATCAGTGTTTACAGGGCTTAAGAAGGATGCGCAGAAAATTTAATTTCCTGCGTAAAAAAAATAATTTCTTAAGCAGAAAATAGAGATTCTTTGCCTAGAAAAAATAATTTCCTAAGCAGAAAAAATAATTTCATGCGCAGAAAATGGAGCACCCCTGCGCAGAGAAAAAAAATTTCAGCGCAGAAAAATTTTGACGCCCCGGGTAGGGGTTTTTTGGGCTAACCTCCAGTTCCCTGAATCCACTTAAAAAGGAGGCATGGGCTTTCCCTTTTTTACAAGCTCATGATCCATACTTCTCCACAACTATCTTTAGTATTCTTTAGACTTGAAGGACCCTGCCATGCAATCGCCATCGCCATGCATAACACATTAAAATCACACGAATACATTTATTATCTTTAGGTTATAAAATAAAGATGGGGCTACACCATACTCAAGTTATGGTCAACACTTTAAAACATATATTATTTGTCGTACTCATTTTCTTTATGATCTCCAGAGGGAATACCCAGAATGCAGGAGCCATTGAAATGGGGTTTGGCTTTGGATATAATATGGCCAGGGTCTCCACCATTGACGGCGACAGGGGTACGTCCTACAGAAGTTCATTTAACGGCGGTGTTTTTGGAGAATACTTTTTTTCAGATCGCTGGGGATTGAAAATGAAACTTCTTTATGACCGAAAAGGCTGGTCCGGAATCATCCTGAAGGATGACCATCCGATAAGTCTCGTTTCCGATTACCAACTCAACTACATCACCCTTCCTGTAACCGCTAACTATCATTTAGGAATGGGCAGGAATTGGTACATAACCCTGGGGACCTATTTTGGGGTATTACTCCATGATAAGGCCGATGGATCGGCAACGGCTACCAACGAAGCCTTTGAACCACTGGACTTCGGTATCGCCTTAGGCATTGGGTATGCATTTAAAATCCAGGGCAGTACTAAATTTTATCTGGAATGGGATGCACAGGATGGGCTAACCGATATCTTCGATAATCCTTCAGAAAAGACCATAAGAAATTCCAGGATGAGTATCAATGTAGGCGTATTGTTTTTATAATTTAAAAAAGAAATCGGTTGAAAAGGGAAACCAACTACTCCGCTTGAACCCATTCATAGTGGCACAAATCCTTTTCTGTACCCCCTTTGCTATTTTGAATCCTCGCTTAGGGATTTTTTCTTTTGGTTAATTCCAATCGCATCATCCCAAAAAAATCGTATTCCACGATAAGTTGGTCCTTGGTCAGGGCCTTGATATAAACCGCCCCAAATTCATTCAATAGTATGGAATCCCCCTTAATGCGCCAGGCAAAATAATTTATCGTATCTGACTGCGACATTAAATACAGTGAATCCGGTCCAAACCTGACAAACTCTACATTGTCTTGTTCCGGTAATTCTACGGCCCCGGTTTCCATGTCGGTTGACGAAACAAAATACCAATTTCCCAGCAGGGCCTTTTTCTTGTGATTTTGCGTACAACCTAAAATGGCGCATGCTAAAAGAATCCCTAATATGTGTTTCATTGTAATGCCGCTGATAAGCTGTTTAATTAATACATCCATCCGGTCGCATTTTCGGGTTCTCAATGCTACTGTATTCTTTTGGGACAACCTTATAGGAATAGCAGGAACTCATGAATATTGGAATAAGACAACCGTTGCTATTAATAAAGGTAGTCATTAAATCCATATCGTGATGTAAATATCCTTACAAAGAGAAATAAACCCAAATAACCGCCCATTTATCAAGTTTAATAAGTAGATTTGAATACACGGGTCATTGGTTATTATCCCATATTGGGATTAAGCATTAGGTCATGATGATGACATCAAGAAATACATTCATTCTAATTGTTGGCAGTCTACTCCTGTCCATGATGTCCTGTACATCTGTTTCCTTTAATCAACCCCAACCGGTGGATTCCAAAAACCTGAAGCGCATTCCGAAGAAACTCCGGGGGACCTGGGTTCAAAAAATGGATACTATAATTATTGGAAAACGATTCTATCAAAAAACGGACTGGCATATTGATACGATATCGAGGGCCGAAATTGAGGCAGATACCTCCCTGGAAATACGCGGACAACGCATTTATGTAAACCATGAAGACGCCTTAAAAGGATTTGAATTTACGGTGTTGCAGGACTCCTTAATTGTGAAAGTTCCGGATAGATTTGAATTCACCTTAGGAGATTCGGCCCAACTTCGAAGGATTTCTAAAAGATATGCCATCATCAACTTAAAAAAGGACAGTATTTGGTGGGATGTCCACCTCGTGGAATATAAAAATAATGGCGGGATCATCGTCAGACATCCAAAAAAAGAGGAGTTGCACCTTTTGGAGTCTCTTCTGAACCGGACTGACATTGACCTTATAATGGCCAAAAAGGACACCAATAATAAGAACACAGCGGAATCCCATAAATACTGGGATGTGGGGTTGACCTCAAGACAACTGATGGATTTTATTAACCAGGGCGGGTTTTCGGGTACCAGCTTAGTTCTCGAACCCCATGAGAAAATTAGTGACTGATTTAAAAATAAACGGCCCTCCGCAACGCTTTGTTCAAAAGAAACAAAACTATTGAAAATGGGCGTCAAAATGCTCCAATTCCAACTTTAAGAACACTTGCTGATGGCATCCGCGTGAAGGCTGGTGTCTTTTTTGATGTGTGAATTTCCATTTATAATCCTCTAAGAACTTAGCTAAACCCATATCGGTTAACGGGTGTTTCAATAATCCCATGATTGAAGATAAAGGCCCCATCATCACATCACTGCCTATTTTTGCACCGTCAATCACATGCATAGTGTGACGGATTGAAGCCGACAGGATTTGTGTTTCAAAACCAAAGTTGTCATAAATTTGTCTTATTTCTGACATGAGGTGAAGTCCCTCCAATGGTTCGCCCTCTCTTATCATACCGTCAAAATCGGTTGCTATGACCTCATTACTCAAATCACCATTAACAATATCACTTATCTTTTTCTAATAAATCATGGATTGAGTTGCTATCGGCAATATGATATGTTTTAATTCCCATACTTTGTGCTGCCTTCAAATTTTCTAAAGAATCATCCACAAATAACGTTTCTTCTGGATTTAAATTACTATCTGTGAGCACATAACCAAAAACTTCTTTATCCGGTTTTCTAATACCTATTTCAAATGAATAATAGGCCTTTTTAAATAAATTATTAAATGAAAAATTATGGGCCTCATTCACTTCGTCAAGAAATTTCTTTTGGTGTATGCTATTGGTATTACTAAGTAGGTAAATATTGTATTTATCACTTAAGCTGGAGAGGATATCTATTCTATCCTTTGGCATGTCCAGAATCATAGCGTTCCATGCATTGATAATCTCAGTATTGGAAGGATTTTCATTGGATAAACTTTTAAGTTTTTCAATAAAGTCCATTGCCGACACCTTACCTATTTCCAAATCATAGAAAATGGAATCGGTATAATGATGCCCTGTATTGTTCACAATGTTTGTTATTCCTATGTTTTCAAACTCCAAAATGGTTTTTGGGACATCAAGGTTCATAATCACCCCTCCCAAATCAAAAATGATATTTTTTACAGTATTCATAATTTCATGTCTTTTTCCAAGTCAGTAATGCCAATAATACAGAGATTGATGCAGCCCCAATCCAAAATATAGTGATGGATGAAAAGTCATAAAGGGTTTCCTCTTTTAATATGGTTTTATTCCCCTCTATTAGAAACCCACTGGCGATATCCTGTATCCCTGCAGCCAGATAGCTCATGATACCCACTATACCCAATGCGGCACCAGAGGCTTGCTTTGATGCGATATCCACAGCCATCAACCCCCCTAAATAGCAAATCAATGCCCCAATTCCCAGTCCGAATATCACCATACTCAAGGCATCCAGCCACCATATCTTTTCGGGAATCCCTAAAAAGAGGGATAAGGCCAAAACATTCATCAGTCCAAATATTAAGGCAGGCGCATTTCTGCGTCCTTTAAAAAATCTATCGGATACGAACCCTGATGAGGCTGTTCCTAAAATGCCGCACACAGCACTTATGGCCACCAGGGTATTGGCTTCGGTCAAGGAATACCCCTTGGCCGCTTCAAAGTAATACGGCCCCCAACTGTTCACCGCATATCTGGAGATGTACATAAAGGCGCTGGATAAGGCCAACAGCCAAACATAAGGGTTCCTTAACACCCCTTTTTGCTCTTCCCATGTGGATACATGCGCTTTCTTAAAATCTTTATTAACCGGTGGCAGTCCTTTACTCTCCGGGGTATCATGGAAAAAGATGGAAATGATAAGTGCTCCCAATACACCCACTATGGCTGCTGCTCTAAAGCCCCATTGCCATCCAAAATAGGAGACCACAACCGCCGTGAGTATATAAGTTAAGGCCTCTCCAATATTATGGCTGGTACTCCAAAACCCATAGAAACTACCCCGTTCTTTGTCTTTATACCAACGGGATAAGGACACCACACACGAGGGGGCTCCCATGGACTGAACCCAACCATTGACCCCCCAACACAGGGCAAAAAACAAGAACGTACTGGTAAAGCCCATGATTAAGTTGGCCAGGGCCGATACTAAAAGCCCAATAGACATGAACCGCCTGATGTTACTATGGTCGGCTAAAAACCCATTGGTGAGTTTGCCTATGGCGTAGGTGAAAAACAAGGCCGAACCTATTAAACCCAACTCCGATTCTGTTAAAACCCCCGCATCAACAATCGGTTTTTTAACCACATTCAAACTTAAGCGACATACATAGTACAGACCGTAACCCAAGGTTGCCGATATAAAGACCTGCCATTTTAGATTTTTGTATTTCTTTGGATCTTCTATTAAGACCCCTCCTATTCCTTTTGGGAGTGATTTTTTAAAATAATTTAACATTTGTTGGGTGTATAACAATTCAATAAAAAGGCGTGGCTGACTTTACCACGCCTTTAAAAACTAAACTCAATCATATAAAAAAAACTACTGTTCTGCTATTAATTATTCATTGACATAATTTTCTATAAGTTCCTTCCATTTCAGATAACCCAATCCATTGAGATGAAGGCCATCCAATGAGTATACTTTATCTAAAGTGCCCGATTCATCAATAAAACTTGAAAAAAGATCGATAAACACAATATTTTCCTCTGTTGAAATTCGCTTCAATTGATCATTAATCTCTTTGATGGACTGATTTGGTCTTTCTTCTCTATGATAGGTTGGCAAAATACTCTGTAAAAAAATTAAAGTCCCCGATGATTCAGACTTTATTCGCCTGATGATTTGATGTATTTTGGCTGTAATGTAGGATGGTGATTTCCCATGTCCCAAATCATTGGTCCCTATTAACAAGAATATTTTTTTTGGCTTTGAGGCTGTGACTTCTTCCAGTCTGTACAGTATACCATCTGTGCGATCCCCTCCAATACCCCTATTTATTACATTAGGTTTATTAAACAGTTCTCGCCATCTACCCTGTTCTGTTATACTGTTGCCCAAAAAGACAATCTCATCTTTTTGGTCTGGCAATAATTCAAAAACACTTTTCATATGATAATATTTAGGACTAAAAAAAGTGGTGTCAATCTCCTGTGCCATCATATTTGTAAAATAAAAAATGGCATAAAACATTAAAAAAAGGGTTTTCATAAGTACTATTTATGAAGTTTTTTGCCTCTTAAATATTTAAGCAATAATTCGGGTCTATCTGTTTGGATAATATTGATGTGATTATCTATATACCAGTCATAAACCGAAGGGTTTAAAGCTGCTTTTTCGTCATCATGCCCTCCATTATGTTGTGGCCAAAGTGCATTTACCCAAACACTGGTTCCTTTTTCTCTAAGTTCTTCAAACTTTTTAATACCACTTAATGTGTCATATTTAACGGTGAACTCAATCGCAACCGGAGGATTTTCCTCCATATATTCATTAACGATTTTGTTAGCATCCAAATCATGAAGCCTTACAATTGGCATAAACAAGACCTTATCCAAATATTCGCCGAATTCGTCTTGTACTAAAGATTTGTTCTTTGCTCCTTTAATAATAACTTGATCCTGGGTTCCTGTTTCTTGAATTATCCGAAAACACTTATCAAAAATAGCATAGCTCTTATCCAAATTCACCAAGATCTTATCCTTAGTTAAGGTCAAAGCCTCTCTAAGCGTTGGTATTTTATGAGGTGTTGGAACTTCCAGACCATCTAATAATTGTAAGGTTTTTAAAGAATCCAAGGTCCAATCCTTAACGAACCCGCTTCCATTTGTGGTTCGGTCGATCGTTCTGTCATGCATCAAAACCAAATAACCATCTTTGGTCTCCCTGACATCAATTTCAACCATATCCACTCCCATATCTATACAGTTTTGTATTGCTTGTAAGGAGTTCTCTGGAGCATTTCTCCAATCTGCTCGATGCGCAACTACCAGGACTTCATGATCTTTTGAATCGTTTAGTTTATGGAGTAATGACTGTATAGGAGACACATAATTCTCCTTAATGGAACCGATATTGTCATTATTAGTTTCTTTACAGGAAATTAATAATGCCGTAATACAACAATAAAACAATATTCTTCTTCGCATTTCTAGATTTTTAAACTAGGGAGGACTAATATCCTCCCTAAGTAAAATTTAATTTGATTGTATTCATTCTAAAAGTGGTTTCCCTTAGAATTTTGCGCGAACACCAAAAGTGAAAAACCTACCTGTTTCACTAAAGGCTATATTACGATCTTCCCTTTCTGCATAGCGATAAGTTTCTTCTCCTGTAAGATTTAATGCATTACCTATTAAGATAATATTGTCTGTTAGGCTGTATTGTATATTGGCATCCAGTTGACCATAATCCTTTAGGAAATTACTTCTTTGACCACTTGAGCTTCTGACTTCGTATAATAATTTATCTCTCCAAGTATATGCCAAACGGGTACTAAAAGGCCCTTTTTCATAATAAGTCACCAAATTAAAGGATGTTTTCGCCTGACCAGGTAGCAAGGTTTTAACTGTTTGGTTGTTAAATGTTATTTCTGATTCACTATCTGAATACGTATAATTTATTAATGCTCCCATCCCATCCAGTGGTTTAGGCAAAAATGTGAACGGCAATTGAAGCGATATCTCAAATCCCGTAATAGTAGCACCCTCTCCATTAACTGGTTGAGTTACAATAAAAGGCGAATTCCCAACCTCTTCACCGTTATCATTAAGTAATGATCCCACATCTATTAATCTTTCATTTGTCACACTTGTAATAAAATTATCAACCTTTTTATTGAAAAAAGTAAATGAAGCTAATCCTTCTTTACTAAAGTACCATTCTAATGCCAAATCAAATTGAGTCGCAGTGAATGGCTTTAATTCCGGATTTCCCAAATTTGCCGTTCCACCACCGATTCCGGGCACCGCATTACCCGGTGCAACTGTTCCTCCGGGAGTTAAACTAGTTAGAGTAGGTCTTGTTAACGTGCGTGATGCTGTAAAACGAAACAACAAGTCTTTATCTAAATTTAACACTGTATTTAGGCTTGGTAAAAACTCTGAATATGTTTGGCCTATTGAAACAGGCGTTCCATCTCCTAAAAAACCATTTGAAGTTTGATCTGTAGAAACATATCTGAAACCAGCATTGCCTCGCATAGGCAATCCAAATACTTCACCTTTAAAATCTGCTTGAAAATAGGCTCCAAATGTTTTTTCTTCAATGGCAAATGTACTAATGTATCGTTGAGGTACATTAAAATTTGCACCACTTATAACTGGATCATCAAATACAGCATCAAAGTCAGCAACAAACCAATTTCGCACAATGTTTGGAGAATCATATTGGCTAAAGAAATCATTAACAGGTAAGTTTGTAGCTACCGAACTACCTACGGGCAAAGGATCTCCATTTGTATCAGTTGCCGTGAAACTACCATCATACCGAATACTACTTTTCTCTCTATTGCTATATCTAGCTCCCCAGCTGAATGACCTAATCAATCCATTATTATAATTCTTTATTAAATCGAATTTAATTGACGATTCCTTGTCATCTATGTCATCATTAATAAATCTACTTTGATTATGTCTGAAATCATTTGGATCGGTGAAGTCTGTGTTTTCCGGATGTAGCCCAACAAAAATTCGATCTGTAAAATCATAAGAAAAACGATCTATTGCATTATAAACGGCTCTAAATTCTCTTACCTTTTTTGTTGCGTTGCTATAGCCTAAATTACCTTTCGCATACCAATTGTTTTTTAACATCCAGGTGCCGTCTAAATTCAATAATAATAAATCTTCCTCAGATGGGCTATATAAATTTTCACTTCTGGAAGATACATTATCATATGTTGCCATTGTTACCAATCCAGTATTATCTATTGTCGCCTCTATTGGTTCTGAACGATCTCCATTGAGTACACCATCTATTGAGTGTCTGGTGCGTAACTCATTGAATTTAGCATATGCAACATCTAGGTTTAAGTCAAAGTTGTCATTAGGCTTAAATTGTAATGCACCTGTAACGCCTAATCTGTCACGATCTAAAAATTCTAATACATATCTAGGAATAAATGGGATTTCCACATTTGTAGCATCTACTGTTCCATCCCCGGCAATATCTAATTCTGGTATTAGTAAGAATCTTAATCCCTCAGCATTGTCTTGACGCAGACTAGATTCGGAATAGGAAACACTTGCAAGTAATCCTAGTTTGCCTCCAGCTAAACTATTGGTGCTGGCTAAAAAAGAAAGTCGTGGAGTAACGTCATCTTTTAAATCGTTATAAACCCCCTGGGCAGAGGCCGCGAATACAGGCTTTTCTCTAGAATAATCAAAAGGTCGAGCTGTTCTTAAATCAATGGTAGCTGCTAATCCACCTTCTGTCATTGAAGCCTCTGGGCTTTTAGATAATTGTACATTATTGAATAATTCTGAAGCAAATACATCAAAGTCCACTTCCCGACCTGGGTTTCCCGAAGCAACGGTTTGTCCATTAATTGTTACTCTGGTAAACTCTGGGGCCAACCCTCTAACACTTACTTGTTGCCCTTCACCCAACACTCTATTTATAGTTACTCCAGTAATACGGCCTAAGGACTCACTAATATTTAAATCGGGAAAATCGGCAATGTCTTTGGCTGCAATACCGTCCACAACACTGGTAGCATTTCTTTTTTGAGTTATTGCCTTGGCTAAACTCCCTCTGAATCCGGTTAAAACAATGGCATCTAATTGTGCGGCATCTTCCATTAATATAATATTAAATGTGCTTTGATCTCCAATTATTACTTCTTTTGTTTTATAACCAACATAGGATACAACAAGTATCTCCGCTTCGTCTGATACGGTAAGCGAAAAATTTCCTTCAAAATTAGTGGTTGTTCCTGAAGAGGTGTCTTTAACTTGAATATTCGCTCCCGGAAGAGGTACTCCAGAGGTATCAGTGACTTTGCCATTAAGCACTCTTTCTTGCTTAACCTCAGTTTTATTCACTTCTTTTAATTTCACCAGAACGGTATTATTCTCCGATATAGAAATCTCAAAATTACCACTTGTCAAACTTCTTCTCAATAGCTTATTAGTTGAAATAACTCCTTTTTTAACCTGAACTTTTGGAAAATCTTTAAATATACCTTCCTGATAAATAAACTTGTAATCCGTTTGGTCCATGATTAGATCAAATACCTCATCTACCGTGAGGATTTCATTATTGTCAATTTTTACTTTGGAATTTTGTGAGATAACATTGTTGGGTGCTAAACTAAACACTGTTGCAACACACAAAAAAACAAAGACTTTCATAATGTTAATTAATAGTTTCCTTCTGTTACGGAATAGGAAATTGTTTAGATTAATTTTCATAAATTTGATTGTTATTAGTTGATTTAATAAATAATTAATTAATAATTGATACATCGGGGATTGAGAGTTATACTTTCCACGGTCTAAACTCGGTCCCCTTTTTATTTAGCAATAGTGCTAATTAAGGTCTTATTCCAGTGTAATTATTTTTCCATTTATTTTATAGTTATTGATTATACTTAATGTCTTTATTGTTTCTAAAATTTCTTCCAGATTTTGGTTTTTCCCCAATACGCCTTTAAAAGTAATTTTTTCAAGTTCTTTGTTTTCAAAAACAACGTCTACATCATACCATCGCGAGATGACCTTCATAATTTCTTTTAGTGGTTTCCCTCTAAAACTAAATACACCCATTTTCCAGGACACTACACTTTTAATATCTACTTTTCCAATAGAAACAGTTTGAGATACTACGTCAACATTGGATTGGAAACTCGGCGATAAGTTTTGTCGTTTACCATTATATTCTAAAGCCACCTTACCTTCAACCAGAGTGGTATAAATGTTTGTTTCATCCCTGTAAGCTTTGATATTGAATTCCGTTCCTAAAACTTCCACTTCCTGTGCCTTATTAAGAACCTTGAATCTGGCACCATTATGCGCAGTACTTGGAGACACATCAAAGTACGCTTCTCCATACACCAATTCCACTTCACGGGCTTGACCCTCCATAAAATTTACCGGATATTTTAATTGAGATTCAGAATTCAACCACACTTGGGTACCATCGGACAGTTCGATAACAAACTGCCCGCCTCGAGGTACCGTCAGGTGATTAAATACTAACTCAACTACTTCCTGTTCCTTATTTTTATAAACGATTTCCTCACCGTTACTTATCGCATTTTGGGTTTGAATGGGATTTCCTTTTTCCAAGGCTATTTGTGAGCCGTCCTCTAATGTAAGTACGGCTTTATCGGTGCCGGGTTCAATGGTATTGGTATTTGCAATTGTTGGGGTAACCACATCGTCAGCAGATGAATTAAACAAACTAGCCTTAAAGAAATAGGTGGTGGCCAAAACGCCGACCAGAATCGCGGCTGCGCTATATTTAAACCAAGTCCTTCTGTACAATGGGATCACTTTTGTTTTCTTCACGGTGTTCAGGATTTGAGCTTCTAGGCGCTCATACACTTTGTCGGAATCCGTTAGACTGTATATGGCGAGTTTCTTTTGGATACTCTCATTACTGGTAATCTTTTTATAAAGCTTTCTGTTTCTATCCTGATTTAACCAATCGTCAAGTAGGATCTTTTCTTCCTTGGAAAGAATTTTTGCAACGGATTTAAAAATGAGTTGCGCGATTTGATATTTGGATTTTTCTGGTGTCACTGTCTTTAAATTATAGGTCGTATTGATGCTTTTAAATGGCACTTATAACACTATGACTTAAAAAAGTGATTTTTGGGTGGAAAAAAATTTAAATAAAATTAAAGCATGGACAAAAGCAGTTGATAAATCGGGTAGTCCTTAAGCTGTTTTTTTAGAAGTTCAATGGCCCTTGCTCGCTGGGATTTAACGGTATTGAGGCTTATTTGCAATTCTTCAGCAATGTCCTTGTACTTCATGCCTTGAATACAGGATAATTCAAAGACCTTCCGGCTTTTTTGCGGTAAGTTTTCTAAGGCCTGAAATAAAATGGAGTGTGTTTCTTCCTCTATTATGAACTGCTCCATTACGGCTGCGGCATCATGTTTATCCAGATCCAACCGCACAAATTTTTTTTCTTTTTTCAAGTAATCCAAAGATGCATTTCGGACCATGGTGTATAAATAAGATTTTAAATGTTTAATCTTATTTAAATTTTGACGTTTCTGCCAAAGCGTTAAAAGCACCCCTTCCACAATGTCTTCAGCAGCATAGGTGTTCTCCACGTATTTAAATGAAAAGGCAAACAGTCTTTTATAATACGCATCAAATATGACTTTAAACATTTGCCTGTCCCCCTGTTTTAAAAGAGACTCAAGAGAAATTTCCGTATTTGAGTTTTTGTTATGCAATTAAATAATCCCTAAAGCGAAGTAAATTAAAGGAATTAATACGATACATTGCAAATTAATCATCTCTTAATTATTAAGTACTCCTACTTTTGAGATACCACTTCTTTTCTAAGGGTTGTATGTCTAAACATTTCTGCATGGAACGCCCTTCCAATTTACGTCTTGAACAAGTTCTTATTCCCTTGTATGGATTGTATTACTGATTTTTTGCTTTACTCCTTTAACATAACGGTCCTAAATGGTTAAAAATATATTAACCATATTCCCTATATTTGATGTATTAATAAATACATTAAAATTATGATTTTAGGCGTTTCAGAATGGTTAAGTGGGAAATTAGGGTGGAAAACATCGCATATCCGAATTGCTTTTGTCCTTTCCGTGTTACTCTTTGGGGTCGGTATTGGACTTTATATCATTCTCTGGTTAGTCAAATTATTTTCAAAATAACAAAAAAGGGAAGCTACACGCTCCCCTTTACATTTTGAACTAAAAAAATGATCTATGCCTTTCCAAGTATCCTGAACATGCCTGTTCCGCAGGTGGGGCAACTGCCTTTCATCGCTTTTCTGCCATTTTTCATTATCGTTTCTGTAGCATTTTTAATTTCCTTTTTAGATTTGCACTTTACACAGTATCCTTCCATAATTTTATGTTATTAAGTTAGTTGGATTATTTTCCATAAATTTAAGATTAAGTTTGCCAACTTCCAAACGAAATCTTACTCTTTACTACTTTTCCGTAACTATCCGATATTATCCCCTTATTATAATGCCCTAAAAATGCCCTCATAATAAGGATGGACCCTGTGCTTTTGGTAGCTTATATGGGGACCCCATCATCTTCTCGAGGGTCATGGTGCAATTCCAGTTAATTATCATTACATTTCAATGCCATATAACGGCCATTTACAACAAAGACCCGATGAAAAAGATCTATTTACTGGTAAAAATAGTTGTGGTCCTCTATATGTTGCTCTTAATTCCATTGCCGGAAGGTAAAAAGGAATTTCACAGAGCTTCAAGGACGCCTTTTACCTGGAATCAGGATTCCCTTTGGAAAAACTTAGAGGATACCTTTCTCATGGCCAAGCGTTTATCCCCCGTGAAACTGGATGCTATGGTGGAACAAATGCGTGCGGATGCCGATGTCCTTTTGGCAAAATACGAAGATAGTATCTACGGCCCTACCCGTAAAATCCATGATTCCATCGCCCATCAGTTTTTCAGGATTGCGCCATTAATAGCGGCACAAGACAAAAAATCGGATTGGTATATCCGATACTATAATGCGGTGCGCCGTCAATTGAAAATGGATTCCCGTTACTGGGATATGTCTACGCTGAGCGCTCGAAATACGTCTTATAAACTGCTATATGGGCTGAGAGCAGCGGTAGAGGAAATACTGTTACAATCTCATACAGATGAATTTATCGCCACCATGCGTGTTGCAGACGAGCCCTCGGTAACGCCCGCAATCGATATGCTGGGCATAACCGTACACAGCGGAGATCTGCTTGTTAGTCGGGGTGGCGCAGAAGTTTCTGCTTTTATCTCCCGGGGAAATGATTATCCCGGTAATTTTTCTCATGTGGCCTTAGTCCATATTGATAAGGATACCCGTACCCCTTATTTTATCGAAGCCCACATTGAGAAAGGTGTTGCCATAGCTTCACTGGACCAGTATTTGAAAGATAAAAAACTACGCTTTATGGTGATGCGGCCCCGTTTTGATCTTCCGGAAATACAATTGAATCCCATGCTGCCCTATGAGGTGTCTGAATACATGTATAAAGAAGCTCAAAACAAACATATTCCCTATGATTTTAAAATGGATTATCACGATGCTTCAGCGATGTTCTGCTCGGAAGTGGGATCGTATGCTTATAAGCATTACGGTATTCGGTTATGGGAATTTCAGTCTACCATTTCTTCAGATGGAATTATAGATTGGTTAAACGCCTTTGGCGTACAACACTTTGTGACACAAATGCCTTCAGACCTTGAATATGACCCCATGTTAAGTGTGGTAGGCGAATGGCGCAATAAGGAGGTTCTTTTTCAGGACCATGTGGACAATGCGGTTATGGATGCCTTGATTGGTCTGGCGAATACGGGCGAGGAACTGGGATATAATCTATGGGCGCTGCCCCTGGGACGCGGTATTAAGGCGTATTCTGCTGTTTTAAATAGTTTTGGAAAGGACGGTGTTATCCCGGAAGGCATGGATGCGACAACCGCACTGAAAAACAATTATTTTGTTAACCGATTTCAACGTCTTAAATCCAAAACACTCCAAAAGGCGGAACTATTCCAGAATGAAAACGGGTATTTGCCCCCGTATTGGCAATTGGTCCGGTTTGCTGAAGCGTCCCAGGTCAAATAGACTATACGATAAGACAAAATGTGAAATGCAGTTTTAAATTAACTCAGGTTACCCGTCAGGGCGGCACCTAATAAAACTACGAGTGCAATTCCGACTAAGACAACCAATGTTACAATTAAAGTTATTACAAAAACGGCTAACCAGCAGCCTTTATTCTGGGAGGTTTTACTTCTTTTCCCCAGACCAAACCGGTAACCCAAAAACAGTAATGGAAATAAAATGCCAAAAAAGAGAATCAATACGAACAGTACGATATGCCCAAAATGAAAATTACTCATCCTTAAATCTTTGTTTCAGTTAGCGTTCTAAAGATACTCAAATTCGTGAGGTACGTTTAAAAACCCCACACTTTATGTGCAGCTTTTCATAAGCTTGCTCACTAAGAGGGCAAAGTCCCACCAATCCTGGATTGGCAAATCTCTACATCAACTATACCAGGCCCTGTAAAGGCCTTATATACGGATTTTTAATGATACGGACTAATGGCCTCCCAAAACGCTGGAACAGCGTTTTGGTCACAATTCTCAAATTTTATGTTTTCAAATAAAGTACCATTTTCCCATTGCTGTATGTCATCCCATAAATTATTTCCTCCCACATCTAAAGGGATTCTATTACTTATATAATTAGGGTCATTTCTATCAGTATGTGTTTTTAAGGTCCATAATGCCCATCCAAAACCAAGGTCACTCATGTTTTTAAGGTTCGTAAAAAGTCTTACATAGTTATCATCTAAACCGGTTTCACCACAAAATAAAGGGACATTATGGGCCTTACTAAAGGCTACGGCAGATCCAAACAAATTAATGTTGTCCTTATCTCCATTTATTGCAGTGATAGAATTATCAGCTCGATATCTATGAAAATTAAACACCAGATTACTTCTATTGTCCATATCTGATGGGTAAATAGATACACCGCTTGACAAATAATCGTTCCCAAAGTCCCCACCTTGCAGAAGGATCAGGGTTTCATCACCATTTCCTCTAATATCATTAATCATGGTATTATAGCTATTTCTTAAAATGCTCATTTCATTTTCAGTTAGATCTACTAAGGAACCTGAAGGCCTGTGATGGGGTTCATTAATGAGGTCATACATACAGATTGTACTTTCGTCTTTATAACGTTTAGATATTTTATCCCAAATCCTAAATAGTACTTCTCTGTTTTTGGAATCTGCAAAAAAATCACGCCCTCCAAATGAAAAATCTTCCATCATTTCATCCGTTATGGGGACATTGTCCCCAGCCGTACCCGGTACGACATGCATGTCAAGAATAATATAGATTTGATTGGTTTTACACCAATTCACCATCTGATCTATGATTTTAAAACCGTCAATATTACTTTGTGATGCCAAGGTATTATGGTTTACCCAAGACAGAAGATTGCTCTTATATGAATTATAGGCCACTTCTTTTGCTGCTCCGTCAGCATAAATGACATCGAGTCGTTTTTCCCGTTGTTCATCCGTTAAGAACAATTCATAATGCAATGGCAAACGAATGCAGTTATAGCCTTTTGAAGCAATGAAATCAATATCTGCACTGGTAATAAAGTTTGAACGATATTGATCAAAATAAGCTTCAATTTGTGCTTTGCTTTTTCCTGAGTCAAACAATTTTCTTTTCATGGCGGATTGAGACATCCCTCCATGGCTACCCGACATAAAACCTTCCATCACCAGCCATTGGCCCAGGTTTACACCTTTTAATAGTACAGTCTCATTATTGCTGTTTGCAATTCTATTCCCAACTGCTTTTAAGGCATTACTTTCAGATGGGTTATGCTGACTTTTTGCACTGCAAGAAAATAACATGACTATGAATACTCCCCATAAGGGGCGTTTATATATGTTAGATATCTTTTTTATTTTATTCAATACGTTACTCTTTTAAAATAGTTTCTACGGCATCTCATGCTTCACTTGTATATTCCAGATTATTTTGGATGCCAACAGCATCTTCAATAGGCGAGACTGAACTGACCCCAATGGTGACAGATGTTACCCGATGATCTCTTAATACCCAGGCTAAAGCCAATTGAAACATGTTTTGACCACGGCCAAGAGTAATTTTGTTTAAAGTTTTTTTAGATTCAGAGGGCCTGTAAGATGAAATTATTGGCATATCGATCTTCGTTTGCTGTATAGGTCATTATACTTATTTATGAATGAAACAGAATTGTTATCGATTAATGATTTCAAACTTTACTTTTTGATCGTTTACCAGAATGTAAAAATCCCCTGATTCTAAATGCACATTCCCTCTGCTATCAAGATAACTTAAGTCCCTAAGAGGATCTATTTCAAAACTATATTTGATGGTTTCCCCTGCTCTGATGTATTTTTTTTCAAAATATTGTAACTCTTTCATGGGCCTGGAAATATTTGCAATGGGATCCCTTATATACCACAGAACAGTCTCTTTTCCATCTCTTGTACCCGCATTAGTTACCTCAACTTCCGCAATCAGAGTATCTGTCTTACTTATTTCGGATTTGGACAGTTTAATTGGCCCATAGTCAAATGAACTATAGCTTAAACCATGACCAAACCAGTACAGAGGATCTCTGGGAATATCTTGATAATGCCCCAAATTAGGACGGGCAGGTTTCCGCATATTGTAGTACATTGGAATTTGGCCGGTGGTTTGAGGAAATGTCATGGATAGCTTTCCTGAGGGATTATGTCTTCCTGATAAAATACCTGCGACAGCAGATCCCGCTGCAGTACCGGGCTGCCATATTTCTATAATAGCATCGGCCCACCGGTTTAATCTTATCAATTCCAAAGGTCTTCCACTGGACAGTATTAACACAATGGGTTTTTTAGCCTTTAAGAGCTCCAACACTAAATCTTCTTGAATTTTAGGCAGTGCAATGCTGGATCGGGAACCATTTTCTCCACTCCAGTTCCTTTTTTCTCCCAAAAAAATCAAAACTATGTCTGATTTCTCGGCGGTCTCCAGAGCTTCTTTAAATCCACTTCGATCCTCGCCTTCAAAATCACAGCCCGCGGCAAAATTTAGGGCAACCTCATTTCCAAATTCCTTTTCCAACCCTTCATAGATGGTTTCTACATCCTGTGACCTTCCCATGCCCTCCCAAAAACCCATAATATGTACGGAGTCCTTAACCATGGGACCAATTATGGCTAATTGTTTATACTTAGAGGTAATGGGTAGTGTTTTATTATCATTTTTCAGGAGTACCATGGATTCTGAGGCTAATTCTTCAGCGACCTTTAGGTATTCGGGAAGTAAATAGCGCTTGTCTTCAGGAACGACATCCACATATGGGTTTTCAAATAACCCCAATTTCATTTTAACGCGTATTATGCGTCTTACAGCGTCATCAATGGCAGACATAGATAGTTTCCCCTCAGCTACCAATTCCGGTAGGTGATCTATGTAAACATCGTCCACCATATCCATTTCAATTCCCGCCAAGAAGGATTTTAAACCTGCCTCTTTTCTATCTTTGGCAACACCTTGATCCACTAAATTTCGGATTGATCCCCAATCCGATATAACAAAGCCATCGTGTTGCCATTGGTCTTTTAAAACTTCTGTAAGGGTGTAGTGATTCGCTGAGGCTGGAACCCCTGTAATATCATTAAATCCACTCATTACAGTAGCCGCACCTGCTTTTATCCCTGCCTGAAAAGGGGGTAGAAATGTTTCCCATAAGGTTTGCATGGATACATCACTATAGCGATAATCTCTTCCCCCTTCAGACAAACTGTAACCAACATAATGTTTTAAGCATGCTGCTATCGTGTATTTATCGGCAAGATCTTCTCCTTGATACCCTTTTACTGCAGCTATGGCGAACTGAGAATTGGCGTAAACATCCTCTCCATAGCCTTCTGATACACGACCCCATCGTGCATCTCTGGCCACATCGAGCATCGGTGAAAACGTCCAATCAAGACCCGATAGCCACCCTTCCTTTGCCGCTATTTTACAAGATTCCTTAACAAGATCGGTGTTCCAGGAACAAGCTTGAGCCAAAGGGATAGGAAAGACCGTACGATACCCGTGTATGGCATCGAAACCAAAAATAATCGGAATCCCTAAACGTGATTCGGTCATCGCTTTTTTTTGAATTTGATTGCGATATTCCGGATGGGTACTTCTATAGAGTAACGAACCGATTAAGGGGCTAACCTCCTTCATTTTATCGCCAATATTATTTGGATTGGCATTCTTCCCATAGGTCCATTGGTTCATTTGCTTTATTTTTTCATCCAGAGTCATGAGACCCAGCAAATGGTCAATCCGATCTTCAATAGGGACATTTCTATCCTTGTACAGGTACTTTTGCTGTTGTGTCTCAACGTTATTTTCACCAGTTTTTAAGATAATGGCATAATCATTTGAATGGGGTTCCTGACCCAGTATGATAAATTGATGAATAAAAAATAGGATAATAAATACATTGAAAGTTTTCATTGAGTTGTTATTATTTCAGGTTTATATTATTGTTCTGCTATTTCCTCAGTTTCCAGTTCTTTACGCAATAGGTCTAACATATTTTCAACACGGTAAAAGGGATCGTAAAACTCACCTTTCACCTTAAGCGTTTCAACAGGAACTATCCCTTTGTAGCCTCCATCGGTTATTATTTTTACTAATTTTTTGTAATCGATGGGGACCTTTCCACCATACCCATCAATATATTCCTTTACTTGCCAGTTTATGGCATATGGAACAAGCATGGCTATATCCTTATAAGGATCATCGGTTGTAAAGTTTCCTGTATCGACAATAATGTCTGCCCATTTTGAATTCAATTGTTTTAAAACATACAGGCATTGCGCAGCAGTTTGAAGCATCTCCCCATGGTTTTGAATTCCAATTTTAACGCCAAATGCCTCAGCCGTTGGAAGTAATTCATTATAACAGTCGATCATCCAACACGCCGGTTCCTTCCAGTTATTCTCATAACCCTCAGGAATTCCCCCGGCAAAAACACGAAGGACCGGAGCTCCGAGTTTAGATGCAACTACAATCCATTCTTTCGCCAAGGCTACGCCATCTGCTCTTACTTTGGGATCAGGAGAGGCAAAATTGTTGCGAATTCCTGCACCGCTAATGGCAATACCAAGTGCATCAGCCTTATTTTTAAATGTTGTGATATAGTCATCGGATGGTACTTCCGGATAGGTTGGGAAGAAATATCCTGTAGGGTCCAGTGCTTGAACCCCTTTATAATCGCACCAGTCTAACAAGTTAAAAAGTGTATATACCTGCTCTTGGTCTCTAAAATCTTTGGCTTGAAGTAAATCTGCAAATGAATACGCGTTGACACCAAAAATTATGACAGATTCATTTTCTGCTGAAATAACCGGATTATTTAAAATTTTTTTGCACGATAAAAGTCCTAAAAAACTAAAAATAAGGAGATTGGTTTTGAATTTATTTTGAGAGATTATATTCCTCATAGCCCTTATTTTGAATTGGAAATATTATCCGATTCAAATATTAAAATTTTTAAATATTCTTAAGGTTTTAAATGTTCATATAAATGGGTGTATTTGTGTTTTTGTTCAATAATGGACCTTATTTTATCCTGTATATAAGTCCATTGAAGTTTGTCCCCGTTTTTGTTTAAAAGAGATGGATTACCATGTGAGTAAAGAGTGGAATAGGAGCTTCTTTTAAGGTTTCCCAAATCTCGGTACGATTTGCCGAAAGGCAGTTACCCAGAGCCATTGGTTTAATATTTAGAAAAGGTATTTCATTTTAGTGCTGCGCTTCCTTTACTCTTGTCGTAATCGCTATCAAATAATCAATAATAAGCTCCGTTCTCCAAAGCTAAAAACGTACAGTTCTTTTGTAAAAGAATCCGAATTAATAGGTTCCTATTTATTTTTTATCCTAAGTGTTCTGGTAATAAGTTCTTGAGAATTAGGCCCTACCATAATGTCAAATTCACCGGGTTCTACAACACGATTCATGGCTAAATCAAAAAAATGAAGTTTCTTTTTATCTATAGTAAATGTTACGGTTTTTGTTTCTCTCCTTTTCAAAGAAATGCGCTCAAACCCTTTAAGCTCTTTCATTGGCCGTGTCACCGATGAGACCTTATCTCGAATATACATTTGAACGATTTCATCACCAGCGCGATTTCCAACATTGGTCACATCAACCGAAATGGTTACCAGTTCTCCAATATTTGCTTCAGATTTACTCAATTTTATGTTTGAATATTCAAACTTTGTATAGCTTAAACCAAATCCAAAATAATATAATGGATCATACGTACCTTCAACAAAACTGCGCTCATGTACAATGGGCTTATGGTTATAATAAACGGGAAGTTGCCCTACGCTTTTCGGAATGGTAACGGTTAATTTTCCGCTTGGGTTAACCTCACCGAAAAGAATATTGGCGACTGCGGTTCCCTGTTCCTGACCTAAATACCAACCTTCTATAATAGCAGGGACATTTTCAGTCACATAATTAATAGCTAAGGGGCGCCCATTAATTAGTAACACGGATGTGTTTTTATTGACCTCCAGGATTTGTTTAGTCAGTTCATCCTGACCTCCCAATAAGGTTAAATCAACCCGATCACCGGTATGATCTTCAGCCCAACCTTCTCTGCATGTAAATTCATTGCCTCCCAGTACCAGTATAACCGTGTCACATTTTTCTGCAAGAGCAACGGCTTCCTTTAGGCGTTCCACAGCGCGCTCTGCCGTTTTTTCTGAAGCAGGTAAAAGCGTATCGTTTTCATAAATTTGGAATCCTTCGGCGTAATGTACTTCAAATTCTCCATTAGCATAGGTTTTAATCCCCTCTAATATACTTACGCCTTCTTTAAAAACATTTGAATATGTTCCATAATGCACTTCATCGGCGTTTGCCCCAATAACGGCTAGCTTTTTGATTTTGGCCTTATCCAATGGAAGTGTATTGTTATCATTTTTTAAGAGTATCATCCCTTGTTCAGCCGCTTTTAACGCCAATTTTCTATGGTCTTCTTGAAAAACCAATCGTTCTTTTTTTGGAATTTCTTTGACATAAGGTTGTTCGAATAACCCCATTAAAAATTTATTGCGAAGTACTCTTGCAACAGCCAAATCCAATACAGCCTCTTTAATAGATCCCTCCTTTATTAACTGTGGCAAGTATCTGAAGCAATATTTATCGCGTCCACTTGGGCATTCAAAATCCATACCGGATGTTAAAGCCCTTTCTGCGGCCTCCTTTTTATCATGAACAACATGCTGACGATAAATCATACGCCGAACAGCATCATAATCCGAAATAACATAGCCGGTAAAGCCCCATTCACGTCTTAAAATATCATTCAGTAGCCAGGAATTCCCATGACTTGGCACGCCATCGATTTCGTTGTAAGAAGCCATTACGGATCGTACATTAGCATCCTTTACAATGCGTTCGAAGGGATAGAAGTGCGTTTCCCTTAAGACACGTTCGGAAAGATTTACCGGAGCCAAATTGGTGCCCCCTTCAGGCTCACCGTGAGCTCCAAAATGTTTTGCCGTAGCTATGAGATGATTTGGCCCTATTCGCTCATATCTTCCTTGAATACCGAAGATTGCCGCAACCCCTATTTCAGCGACTAAAAAAGGATCTTCCCCATATAATTCATCGCAGCGCCCATACCTTGGATCCCTTAATAAATCAAGGACCGGAGTAGCTGCATGTGTTATACCATATAAGCGCATTTCTTTTCCAATAGCCGTGTAAATAGCTTCAATTAAATCTTTGTTCCACGTACTTCCCATGCTTAAGGGCACAGGAAAGACCGTCCCTTCCGCCCCAACGAAACCATGACATCCTTCACCGTTAGAGATGGCCGGTATGCCCAGTTCTGTTTCTTCAATAAAATATTTTTGGATGGCATTGAAATTTGCCCTGTATTCATCTATTGGTAATTGCGTGTCAAATTGTAAAAATCCGATACCCCTGGACAGGGTATCTCCCATGGTCTTAAATTCCCTATTTAAAATCTTTCGGTCACTTATATTCAGTGCCTTTGCATGATAAATATCGATTTGCCTCGCTTTATCCGTGATGGTCATTCGACTCAAAAGATCTTTAATTCTATCCTCAATGGGGGCATTGGCATCTTTGTATATGGGTCTATTCCATTTTTGAGAATAGATTGGTGATAGACATAGTAAAAAGAAAATGCTTGGAAGAATTAAAAGGGGATATCTCATGTTTTTAAAATTTTATAACGAAGCTTTTAAAGTGTTTAAATAATCATATATATCTATAGGGATGACCTTGCCATCCGGTATGTTTATTATGCCTTCACAAGAATTATTATCGGTATTTAAATCGGCGTCTTTTTCTGATTCAATTTTTGCGGTTATCCTATACTGCCCTTTTGAAGCGGTCCAATCGGATGCCTTTATTCCTTCGGCTACTACCATAGTCATACCTCCGACAGGAATGGATATTGATTTAGAATAATAAGTAGCCACTTTTTGGTCATCGACATAAAAATGTACGATATGGTCATCTCCAAAATCAGTTTCGACGGTACCATTGTTTATAAGTGAGGCCATAAAGACCACCTTATCTCCTTCCTTTGGAAAAACCGGCATGGTTCGAATATTTGCAGGGTAGAGGTCGTGCTTAAATTCAGATTGAAGCACAGTAAAGGGCGCCTTTAATTTCAGTTGGTCTGAGGCGCTGCCAATCTGCACCATAAACTCACCTTCAGGGACTTTGTAGGACCGGGATACATCATCATAAATGTACATGTCTTCGGGAGTTAAGTTAAATGTTACGGTTTTAGTTTCTCCGGCATTTAAATAGATTTTCTTAAATCCTCTTAATTGCTTGGATGGCATTTCAATATTTGGAAATATCGAATCTGTAGATAAATATAATTGAGCGACCTCTTCGCCTGCTATTCTGCCAACATTGGTTAGATTGAATTTTACGGTGACGACATCACCTGCCTTTGGGTTTTCGTTTTCCAAACTGATATCGCTATATTCGAAATCCGTATAACTTAAACCAGACCCAAAGGCAAATTCCGGAATGAAATTCTGAGAGTCGTACCATTTGTATCCGACACCGGTGCTGACCATATTTCTAAAATCAGGACGGATTGGAATGATTTGTGCATCGTTTTTCGGCATGGTCGCCGGTAATTTTCCAGATGGGTTATATGTTCCGAAAAGGACATCAACAATTGCTCTACCGGCTTCCTGCCCCGGATAAAAGCCGTATAATAAGGCCTTTATATCATGTATTACAGGGGTTACACTGCAAATACCCCCGGAAATAACAACAAGAATCACATTTGAATTCACTTTTGCAATTTCTTTAATCAATGCGTTTTGCATACCGGGTAGCAAAACCGTTCCAGATGGTCTGTCCGGACGTGTTATAATACCTCCCCCTTTTTCATCACCTTCTTTGTCAATAAAATAGCCCTCGCCTTCAATGGTATGATCTAAACCCCCAATGAAAATAACATAGTCTGATTTCTTTGATATTTCAATTGCCTTTTTAAACTGAGAGGAATCCGTATCGTTTATATTGCACCCTTTTGCATAATTAACACGTTCATTTCCTAACAAGGTATTTAATGCTTCATATACCGGAATCGTATACGACGGCGCAACTTTTGAACTACTGTTGCCATCCAATGGCAATACCGCCGCATTGGGCCCAATTAGAGCAACTGATTTAATCTTTTCTCTGTCGAGAGGTAATACTTTTTCATCATTTTTAAGTAATACCAATCCTTTAAGACCACTTTCGTAAACCAATTCTCGGTGCGCTTTACTATCGATCACACGTTTTGAAATGACAGGTACACCATCTATCATTCCTGATAAAATTTTGGTTCTAAGAACATTTCGTGTAGCGCGATTTACCAGAGTGCTGTCATAAGTTCCATTAGCAACACCTTGCGGTAATTCTTTAATGTATAAATCATTGCCTTCACAAAAATCCAATTCAGAATTTAAGGCCTTTCCGGTATTTCCAAATCCTCCCCAATCACACATGGTATAATAATTAAACCCCCAATGGTCGCGTAACAGGTCCTTAATAAGATATTTGTTCTCTGCACATTTGTCACCATTCACCCAGTTGTAGGCACACATAATGGACATGGCACCGCCGAGTTGAATGGTACGTTTCCAATGGTATCCCCAAAATTCCACTAAGCTTCTATTATCACTTAAATAATTATTCGTTCGCCTATTTAGCTCGTAGGTATTCAAATTATAATGCTTTACCGAACCAAATACTGAAGTCGTGTTTTGACCTTGGACGAAGGCTTCAGAAATTCTTCCACCTAAATAGGGGTCTTCCCCTATGGTTTCGGGTGCACGACCAATGCGCGGGTCGATGAGCAAATCGAGTGTAGGGCCGGCTAATCTATTCTTTCCTCTTGAAGCCTGCTCCAACGAGATGGCACGGCCAACACGCATAATTAACATGGGATCCCAAGTAGCGGCCATCCCAATAGTTACTGGAAACGATGAAAATCCATGGGCTCCGTTTCCAATACCATGTGGCCCATCGCTGCCTTTAAACTGTGGAATTCCTAAACGGTCATTGCCGTCGGTCAAATAATACAATTGTTCAATTTTCTCTTGCATACTCATTTCGGACATCAAGCGATCAAGGCGCTGTTCTAAGGCATTTTCTGTCTCATTAATAGCTTGTTTTTTACAAGTTGGTAATGTGGTTAGAATAAATATGAATACGCACGCTACTTTAACAGGAGTGTCTATTTTGTCCATTTAATTAATAGATTATAAGAATTATTTTGAAGTATGTTTGATGGTCTGAATACATAAAGTAAAAACCTGTGAAGTATGAACGACCCCACAGGTTTTGGTGTGAATAATACCTAGGTATTTCATAAATTACTTAACGATATAATGAACGCAATTTAAAAACAATTGAGAGCCTGCGTCATTATAGGTGAATCCACCTCCTGTGCCAGCCAGGAACATCCGTTTTGAAGGGAATACGGTTGCACCATCATAGGCTGCCGTATTGGCGTCCCATTCTGCTATGGTCACATTGCTACCATCTCCGGTCAAGCCCAGTAAAGTGCCGTTTCCGGGATCTGAAGAGACAATTACATGCAGATTAGATGCGGTAACGGTAAGGGAATTATCACTTCCCAAACTAAGTCCTGTAAAAATAGGATGGGAAGGATCCTGAGCAATTATGGAGGTACCCCCTGATTCATCCTGGTTCGGGGAATTAAAGAATTGCAACCTGGTACTTCGGGCAACATAAGAGCTCATATTTAGGACAGGCTTGGTAACCTGTGCCCATACATTGGCTATCGAAGCATCAAAATTACCACTATTAGTATTTCTCGATATGATGACCAAGTCAAATCCATTTAGTGTTGCTGCTCCTGCAGCATCCAGGTTGTTGTATTTTCCCTGTTCCGCTTCCACGGTATGACCGGAACCTTCAAGTAAAGCAATATACCCGGCATCACCTGTTGGATCGTCTGTAACAAACGCAATGTTGAGCGGATCCGGGGCAGGTTCAGCATAAACGGTGCCCGTAACGATATATTCCACACAATTCAAAAACAATTGAGAGCCTGCGTCATTATAGGTGAATCCACCTCCTGTGCCAGCCAGGAACATCCGTTTTGAAGGGAATACGGTTGCACCATCATAGGCTGCCGTATTCGCATCCCATTCTGCTATGGTCGCATTGCTACCATCTCCGGTCATGCCCAGTAAAGTGCCGTTTCCGGGATCTGAAGAGACAATTACATGCAGATTAGATGCGGTAACGGTAAGGGAATTATCACTTCCCAAACTAAGTCCTGTAAATATAGGATGGGAAGGATCCTGAGCAATTATGGAGGTACCCCCTGATTCATCCTGATTTGAGGAATTAAAGAATTGCAACCTGGTACTTCGGGCAACATAGGAGCTCATATTTAGGACAGGCTTGGTAACCTGTGCCCATACATTGGCTATCGAAGCATCAAAATTACCACTATTAGTGCTTCTCGATATGATGACCAAATCAAATCCATTTAGTGTTGCTGCTCCTGCAGCATCCAGGTTGTTGTATTTTCCCTGTTCCGCTTCCACGGTATGACCGGAACCTTCAAGTAAAGCAATATACCCGGCGTCACTTGTTGGATCGTCTGTAACAAATGCAATGTTGAGAGGGCCAAGTGGGGCTTCCCCACCGGTTACGGTTATTTTATCCAAATTCGTTGATCCACCCGTAAAATATACTCTTAACGTATTTATTCCAGCAGCTAAGTTTACGCCCGAAATGGTCAAGTTTGTATAAGCGGACCACCCTCCGGTATTCGGAAAATCCCCGGTCTCTCCTAATTCGGTGATGTCTCCGCTTAACGGCGCGACGCGTTGTAATTTAATAGATTTTCCTCCACCGCTACTCCCCGATGCTACTGAAAATATGAAGTCATAGGTTCCGGAATCAGCCACGTCCACAGTATAATTTACCCATTCATCGGCATTGGTATAGCCTATGTTAATGAGCGTTCCATCGGCATTAACCTCAACGTCTACACCATCATCCTCCCTGTAGGTTCTTCCATTTGCCGTTTCGGCCTTATTCTCTTCTTCAGCATCATTATAGGCTACACCCTGGCCTCCTTCATCATAATTTTCAGCTTCAATGGTACCGGGAATCGCAACAGCCGATCCTCCAAATGGGATAGGATCAGGCAAGGCATCAATCGGAGCAACTTGAATATCAAAAGTTCTGCGAGCCGTAGTATTGTCTATAAATTTCACAACTAAAACGACCTCACTTTGGAATACCTCTGTAAATGAGGTGTTATTAAAGGTGACTTCAACAGTGGCATCGGTTGATGTTGCAGGTGTACCACCAGGAAAAGTCCATTCCAAAGTATACTCCTTTGTTGTATTCGCAGAAAATGTAATACTTTCTCCGGATTCGATTGAAGTTGCACTGGCAGTAGCTTCTGCGGTCCCTTTATCATAAAGGGTAACTTCAATTATATCATCTTCACAGGAGAACACTCCAATAAATAAGAGTAAAAACAATAATCTCCTTAAAATGAATCTATTTTTTAACACCATAATTTTATTCGTTTAATTGTTAGTATTTAGTTTTTAGATCATTACAAAGGTTGAAATATTATTAAAGGTTAAGGTGTTCAAAAATCTTTCTTTAGGGTGAGATACGTACGGGTATGATTAATCCGATAAAGAAAAGCTATTCTTTAATTGAACTTTTCCTCCAAAACCATTTGACTTTCTTAAAATTTCTGATTATCTGTACAAATACAACCCTAAAAAAGAATGCTAATTCCGTTTTGTACTTCATAATTAATTAAATTGTGATCCATTTATTTTAAAAACTAATTGTGCTTTAATGATTAAATTGGTTGTGTGACATGAGTAAGGTTAAATTCATTATTTTTTGTTTATATCTCATAATTGGGCTTAATCTCAATGGACAAAACTCTGAGTTGTACTTCGAACATATAAATTATGATGAAGACTTTTCACCAAGTATGATTTCAGATCTTTTTCAGAGTAAAAAAGGGTTCGTTTGGATAGGCACAGAAAATGGATTGTTTAGATATGATGGTTATCGGTTTATCAGATATGTTCGGGATAAGAATGTTAAAGGGAGTTTAAGTAATAACCATATAAATGCCATTTTTCAGGATAGCGAAGAAAACTTATGGATTGGCACAAGTAATGGTGTTAATCTATTTAATAGTATTACGAACGAATTTTTGGAGGTTGACATTCCGCCCATTAAAGGGGGACGAAATTATATTACATCTTTCGTGGAAGATGACCGTAAAAATGTATGGGTTGGTACTTTCGGAGGGGTCAAAAAATTAGACAAGACCAATTATTTGCTGGAGAACATATCTACGGATTCCAATTACAACCTGAATCACAGTCGTGTTCTTTCCTTATTCCATGATACCTATTACGGTATTCTCGTCGGTACATCCGAGGGTATAAAATCCTTTGACCCCAATACAGGACTTCAAAAAGCACTGCCTGAAGCCTTTTATAGGAATAAACCGTTCTTAAAGGCTAAATTTTGGAAAATTATAAAAGAAGTCAATGGAAATTTATGGTTCGCCTCTGAGACCATGGGAGTCTTCTATTATTCAAAAACTGATAATATAGTCAAACAATATTCTCACGATCTTAATGACGAAAATACAATTTCTTCCAACTGGGTTAATGATATTATTATAGTTGATGACAGTACCATTTGGTTTGCCACAAATGATGGTTTAAATGTTTATAATAAAGTCAATGATACGTTTACCAGATATAAGCACAATACCTTAAATAGATTTAGTCTTACCGATAATAATATTCAGTGTATTCTCAAGGACAGACACGGGAGTATATGGTTGGGAACCATTGCTGGAGGTGTTAATTATTACAATAAATCCAATTCCAACTTTATTAGCATTGGAGAAACAATCAAACCTAATTTTGGTTTAAATAATGCGATGGTGAATGCCGTTTTGGAAGGAGATGACGGGGGATTATGGGTTGGAACTTATGGAGGTGGTTTGAATTACCTGGACCTCAAAAATAAGTCCAGTGATGTTTACACCAATAACTATAATGATAATAAAAGAACTAAAAATTTAATTACGGCACTGATAGAAAAGGACCGTGACAATTTATTATGTGGCACCTTTAATGGATTATTCGAGTTCAATAAAGATTCTAAAACATATAAACCGATTCCTCTTTCTTTCAATGGATTACAAGAGGACGAGCGTCCAATTACCTCCCTATTAATTGATGATGGCAATATCTGGATAGGAACAAATGGAAATGGGTTAAAACGGGTTTTAAAAAATAAAACCATAGAAAACTTCAGGGCAGACGATACTTCAACGGGGTCTTTAACGGATAACTTTATTTTGGATATCGAAAATAGAGAAGAAGGACTCTGGTTGGCCACTCTGGATGGTTTGAACTATTTTGATAAATCCTTAAAGAAAATTACGAAGGTTTTCAGGCATGACAATGAAAACGATATTGCCAATAATAGTTTAACGGTTTTATTTACCGATTCTAACAACAGACTATGGATAGGGGCAGATTATGATGGCCTGACTTGTTTCGATGAAGAATCGGAAACATTTTTTGTCTTAAACAAGCACAACGGTCTTACGGATGCCACCATTAAAAGTATTTCTGAAGATTCCTATGGTAACCTCTGGGTAAGTTCTGAAGACCTGCTCTTTAAAATAAAAGTAAAGGATGTTGAGGTAAGTGATTTTGAAGATTCTGATTTTGAAATAACATCCTACTCTTCAAAAGATGGATTGGCGGTAAGGCAATTTTCTCTTAACTGTAGTACCAGGTTAAAAACGAACCAACTTGTCTTTGGGGCATCAAAAGGGTTAACCATTTTTGATCCGGATCATATTGTTAAGTCACCGAATGACAGTGAATTATTAATCACCAGACTTGAGGTAAATAACAAGGAAGTGTTGTCCGGAAAAAGTGCGATATTGAATAAACCTATATACGAAACCTCAGAAATTGAATTAGACCATGATCAAGGATATATAGAACTTGAATTTAGCAGTTTAAATTTTGTAAATCCCGAAAATAGCAAATACGCCTACAAATTGGATGATAATTTTAGAGTGGATGAGTGGCATGACATAGGAAAACAAAATCGTATCAATTTAACCAATTTAGATCCGGGATCGTACACATTTTCCGTAAAAACCACGAATAGAGAAAGCGAATGGAACCCTAATATTAAAACCTTAAAAATAGAGGTTTTACCCCCTTGGTGGGAAACAAATTTGGCATATCTCACTTATGCCATACTAATTTTAGGATTCGGACTTTTAATTATACGATTTATAAATAATCGAATAAAATTAAAACGGGAGTTATACTTAGAACATGTGGAAAAAGAGAGGCAACAGGAACTTCATAATATGCAGCTCAATTTTTTTACAAATGTTTCACATGAAATAAGAACACCACTAACGCTAATTACTGGACCGTTGGAGGAACTGTTGTCCTTGGATGGGCAGGAACCAAGATATAATAAGCACTTAAAAACCATAAAGCACAATGCAGACCGGTTACTGAAGCTTTCTAATGAATTGCTGGATTTTAGAAAAGCAGAAAAAGGCCTCTTGAAGATATATTGCCAAAAACAAGACATTGTTGCCTTTTGTTTTGAGGTCTTTGAATCCTTTAAAGGCATTGCTGTTGAAAAAAACATTGAATATAAATTTGTTTTAAATACGAACTCGATCCAGGTATATTTTGATGAAAATCAAATGGAAAAGGTAATTTATAATCTATTATCGAATGCGTTTAAATTTACAAAGAATGGAGGAAAGATAGCATTAGCTGTTGAAAAGTCGAGTGATATGGATGGTAAAGTAAATATTATGGTAAAAGACAATGGCATTGGTATTCCCTATGAAAGTAAAGACCGCATTTTTAACAGGTTTTTCCAGGTTGATGACAGAGGTGTTCAAAAGATGGGCAGTGGTGTGGGTTTGGCTTTGTCCAAAAGTATCGTGGAGTTACATAATGGAGAAATTAGCATTCTTGAAGACACGGAGTCCTGGGCGACCACGGTATTCCAAATTTCACTATTGACGGGTAAAAGTCATTTGTTGGATTCTCAGATCGTAAAAGCGGAGTCCTCTAAAGTTAATGATTTTGCCGCAAACGATGTGATTCAAATAAAGGACCCTCAGGACACCATAATTCTAGAGGAGGACGAAAAATGCATTATCGATTCTAACAAAAAAACCATACTCATTGCAGAGGATAATGAGGATGTTAGAAAATTTATTTCTTCCATTTTAAATGAAACGTATAATGTTATACAATTTGATAACGGGAATGATGCTCTGGAATATATGGAAAAAGAAATTCCTGATTTAGTAATTAGCGACATTATGATGCCCGGAATGGATGGCCTTGAATTATGCAGTATCATAAAAAATAAGGAAGCTTTAAATCATATTCCTGTTATTTTACTAACAGCAAAATCTTCGACTGCAAATAGAATTGAGGGGCTTTCAACCGGAGCGGACAGCTATATTTCTAAGCCATTTAGCCCGAAAGTATTAAAGCTCAATGTTGCCAATATTCTGAAGGCTAAGGATATTTTAAGAGAGAAGTATAGTGGCAATTTTATAATTGATTCCAATTTGGATAAATTGGAAACTCCTGAAGAGATGTTCATAAAAAAATTAATGAAAATAATAGAAGCCAATATTGAAAATCCCGATTTTGATGTCAATACTCTGGTAGATGAGATTGGTATGAGCCGAACCATTTTGTATAAAAAAGTTAATGCGCTAACCAATCATTCCGTAGCAAGTTTGATTAAGCAGATTAGATTAAAAAAGGCGGCCGACATCATATTAAACACATCCTATCCAATTTCTGACGTTGCATTTTTGGTAGGGTTTAACGATAGAAAACATTTTAGTAAGGAATTTAAAAAGGTCTATAATTTCTCACCGTCCATGTATAAAAAATCCAAGCAAAGCGTTTAAGAGATACAGAATTTTATATTCAAAACACCATCATTTCCAAGAAAACTAAGACTTCAATGATGTTTTCTTTATTCTAATCAGTTGAAAATCAGCAAATAATATCTGCGCGTACATACATACCCCTACAAACGCATATTTTCCTCCCCTGTTATTAATTTTTAAAAATCAAATTTGTTGTTGAGATAATCTAATGATATAGATGATACAATTAATATTCTAACTAAACTTTCTTAAACATGAAAAAAAACAAACTTCTAAGCATACTCTCGCCCATTAATTACGGGATAAGATTGGGTTTTATTTTATTCATGTGTACGGCATTTTTAAATGTACATGCACAACAAATAGCCTTATCTGGTTCAGTAGTCGATGAAATGGGGGTTCCTTTACCCGGAGTTAATATTATTGTTGACGGAACAACAAGAGGAACTCAAACCGATTTTGATGGTAATTATTCTATTAATGCAACACCTTCAGAGGTAATTACCTTTTCGTATGTAGGCATGAAATCCATTTCAGTTTTGGTTGGTAATCAAACCAATATCCGAGTAACCATGGAAACCGATGCCCAATTGGACGAAGTCGTTGTCATTGGTTACGGAACTAAAAAAATAGATGATGTGGTAGGATCTGTTGCTATTGTAGATCCGGAAGAAATGACCAAAGTCGCTACGGCCGATGTAGGTGAGATGTTAAGAGGTCAGGCAACGGGAGTTCGCGTTACTCTCGGTAACACCGGTGTGGGTCAATCTTCAAACATTGTGGTAAGAGGTCAGGCTTCCTTAACAAATAATTCTCCCTTAATAATAGTTGATGGTGTTCCCGCGGGTGCATTAAATGATATTAACCCCAATGATATAGCATCTTTAAGTGTGCTTAAGGATGCCGCCTCATTGGCGATATACGGTGCACGAGCAGCGAATGGGGTCATATTAATAACAACGAAAAGAGGAAAAACAGGAAAAGCAACAGTTACTTACAATGGATCATCAGGTATTCAAACCTTTAATAAGGGTTTTGAAACCTATTCGCCAACCGAATGGGCGGATATGGTGAGAGAAGGGGATCGTCATGCTAACCTGGGGATCATTAATTCAGACGAGGTCATATTTGCCAGTTTATATAATAACATACAAAACGGTATTACCACAGATTTTGAAGATCTAATCCTGAGAAGTGGGACTATTCACAATCATAACATCAGTTTATCGGCCGGTACGGAAAACACCTCTGTTTATGCCAGTGTTAACTATTTAGACCAAAAAGGTATTGTAATCAATACGGATTATGATAGAGTCACAACCAGAATTAATGCCACTCAAAAAATTACCGATTGGTTAGATATGGGAGCAAATATCATGTTTCAATATTCCAACGCCTCTCAACCAAGAAACGTAAACGGTGCCATCAGTCTGGCTACTGCAGCGAATCCATGGGGGACGCCTTATAATGATGACGGTAGTTTTAAACTGTTTTATTTAGAAACGTATAACAGTGATATTACCAATCCATTAGTTGATTTATATGAAACAACTTCTATTTCAGAATCAAAAAATGACATGCTTAATCTTTATGCCAATTTTGGTTTGTTTAAAGGATTTAATTACAAATTAAACCTGAGTAGAAGAACGTGGAACAATAAAAACAGACAATACTCCAGCTTGAATTCTGAAAGTGGATTACGTTCTGGTTTTGGAAGCGGCTTTCACAGATATCGTGATGTTACCGAGTGGCAGTTAGAAAATATCCTTACGTTTTCAACAGATTTCGATACCGATAACTTGCATCAATTGGATTTAACAGCAGTACAGAGTGTCTTTAGTACAAATTACACGGATTTTCAAGTTAATGGTACCGGTTTCGTAACAGATGCCTTAATGGGAAATAATTTAGATTTAGCCTCCGCTGTAACCATAGGAAGACATGATGGAAGCAAAAGAAATTTAGCATCATTTGTAGCTCGGGCTGAATACAACTATGACTCTAGATATTATCTAAGCGCTTCCATCAGGGCTGATGCCAGTTCCGTATTTGCTCAAAATGAAAAATGGGGTTATTTCCCTGCAGTTGGTGTAAGTTGGAATGCCCATAATGAACGGTTCTTACAAGATGTCGATGCGGTAAATAATTTAAAACTTAGTTTAAGCTATGGACAAATTGGAAATCAGGAAGCCGTAAGCCCATATGGAACTTTAATTTTAGCCAGTATTGGTAGAACTGACACTAATGCCGGTATTTTTACCGAAAACACTTCAAGATTTATCAGTCCGGATCTGACCTGGGAGACCACTACAAATTTAAATGCAAAGCTGGACTTTGGTTTTTTCAATAGATTAAGAGGTACTGTTGAATATTATATCAATGAAACTACCGATTTAATCCAAACCGTGAATTTATCAGCTGATTCCGGATTTGATGCACAGGTATTAAATGTAGGAACTGTGGAAAATAGAGGTATAGAAGTTGGATTAAGTGGTGATTTATTGAAAACAGATGATCTCACTGTAAATCTCGCGGTTACCTATACGAACAACACTAATGAAATCATTGATTTAGGAGGTGATCAAAATGGTGATGGTGTGATTAATATTAATGATGCGTATCAAACCACAAATGGCAACTGGCTCATACCGGGGCAGCCCATCAGTGTGTCTTATAGAAATATTGATGGCGGTATTTGGCAAGAGGGAGAAGACATTCAAGGGTCAACACTGCTCTCGGGATCAAATAATACCAGCCTTAGAAACTCCTCTTTACCCGGGTGGTACAAGCCTTTTGATGGTAACGGAGATGGTGTTTATGATCCGGTTTCCGACAGAGTGATCATACCACTTGTTGAAGATTGGTTTGGAAGCGCTGTTCTTAACGTTAATTATAAAGGATTCGATCTAACAGCTAATTTTTTAGCAGTTCAAGGATTGAGCAGACAAAATAACTTTTTATCAGGTTATGCCGAAGGCGGTGATCACCGCGGTATTTTTAATACAGTTAAACAAAATTATTGGACCCCTGAAAATCCGGGTGGTACTTTTGCCAGACCCATTACTTCCGGCAGCGGTATATCCAATGTATGGTGGGGCAATATGCAAGACGCGTCATATGTGAGATTACAAAACGTGACCATAGGTTATTCATTACCTGCCGATGCGCTTTCAAACATAGGATTATCGAAATTACGTATTTATGTCACAGGCAGTAATTTATGGACCGATACTGACTTCCAATCCTTTAGCCCGGAAGCCAGCTTAGATCGCAGCCCCGAGCCCGTGACTATAGTTGCCGGTTTACAATTAGGTATTTAATAACCATTAAATTAAATAAAATGAGTTCAAAGAAAATATTAAAAAAGTATACATATATTTTTATTCTATTGACATTGTCTATAGTGTCATGTGATAGTTTTTTAGAAGAAGATCCTCAGTACGACGGTTTAGGAAGTCTTGTAAAAACTGACCCGGCTTCTGTTGAGAATGCAACCGCTATATTTTATCAATTTGCTCGACGTTCCAACGCCGGCGGAGGGTTTTATGATGGTGATCGTTTAGGCGCCAACGCCATATTATTGGCCGGAACGGATTTGGGCCAAGTTAGAACGTGGTATCGCCCCTATGGTTCCGGTCATAATCCATTAAATGGTCAGTTAGCGGCTAAATGGAATGATGGCTATGAATTTTTGAATAAATTAAATTTATTCATTGATGAAATTGACGCCTCTAAAGAAGAATTGGGCGAGCTAAACGAGGTTCAAAAGAAATCACTCGCAGAAGCGCGGTTATTTAGAGGGGAAACCTTTTTTACTTTGCTAAGATTGTATGATAATATTTTACTGGATACCATACCTTCAACTATTGAAACCTACCTTGCCGGGGAATCAATAGATTATACGCCTGCAAATAAAGCGGATGTCTATGCTTTGATAGATCGTGATTTCGATTATGCCATTGCAAACCTCCCTTCGGCTTCACAAGCAGAATATGGCAAGTTAAATAGCGCCGTTGCCAGGTTATTAAAAGGTAAAAGTGCCATGTGGCAGCAAGACTATGCCGAAGCCAAGACTCAGTTTGAAGAGATTATCAACAACAGTGGTAAATCATTAGTTGCGTTAGATCAGGTTTTTGGTCAAAATTTAGATCATTCGGAAACCTTGTTTGTCTACAAACGGGATCTTGCCACGGCCGGTGATGGCAATGATTATTTTTCACTTGGAGGACGACCTTCGCATTTAGCCGGTATGTTCCAGTCTCGTTGGTACGAAGATTCTGCAGGAAGGTTTGTGCAAGATCTTGATAATGGGGGCCAATCATTAGGCTGGGCTCACCCAAACGATTATTTACAATCGCTCTATGGTCCGGTTTCTATTCCAGACCCTGCCCAACCTTGGTTTAAAAGAGTTTCAACTGAAGATTTAAGATATACTACGTACTTTTTCCCGGAGACCTTAGTGGCTAATAATCCCTCCCACCCAGAATTTGGTAAGGAACAGTTTACTTATGATGATAACATAAGACGTTATCATTTTAGTTTAAAGAAATACTGGGATACAGAAAGCAAGGAACCTTTAACCAATGATAGCTGGAAAGATCATGTGGCTTATCGTTTAGGTGAAGTTTATATGCTTGCAGCGGAAGCTAATTTGTGGTTAGGTGATGAAGCCAAGGCATTAGAATATCTAAATGCTATTAGAAGAAGAGCTTATTTTGGCTCACCCGGGTCTTCTGATACAACCTATGATTTTACAACATTAAATTTAGACACCTACCTTGAAGAATCCGCGCGAGAATTGGCAATGGAAGGGAATAGATGGTACTTATTAAAGCGATTGGGTTTACTGGTGGAAAGACAAAATTTACATTACTATTACGGTTCAAATTCCATAGACCTGGTTTTAGAACCGATGCAACCCCATATGGTTAATCACCCCATTCCGCAGAGCTTTATAGATGCGTCCAATAATCAATATCCACAAAATGACGGATACGGATTATAGCATAAGTAATTTGAGTTAGTTTGTTGTTTAGTTTAAAATGACGGGTTTAGGTAAAACATATTACCTAAACCCTCGCTAAACTCCTTCTAAACCTTTATAAAAATAAACTATGAATTTATTAAGAATTTTATGGGCATTAGTTATTGTGACTACAATGAGCTATTCCTGTTTTTCCCAAAAAACATTTCAGAACATTTCAAGCAGAAATGGTATCAGCCTTAACGGAACCTGGAACTATATTATAGACCCTTATCAAATGGGCTATTTGGATTACAGACTGAAGCCATTTGACGAAAGCGCAACAGGAAAAGGAGGGTTTTATGAGAATTTAAACAACCTTGAGAAATCGGAAAGAGCAGAATATAATTTTAACCATGAACCAACATTGGAAGTTCCCGGAGACTGGAATTCCCAGGATGAAAAATTAGAATTTTATGAGGGTACGTTATGGTATAAAAGAGACTTTACCATAGCTCCTGAAACCGATAAAAGATACTTCTTGCATTTCGGAGCCGTAAATTATGAAAGCCACATTTATCTCAACGGGAAAAAGTTGGGCGTACATAAAGGTGGGTTTACACCATTTCAGTTTGAGATAACTCATGCCCTGGTTATGGGCGACAACTTCGTTGTTGTCATGGTGGACAATACCAGAAAAAAGGATGAAATCCCAACCATTAATACCGACTGGTGGAATTACGGTGGCATTACACGGGATGTCACCATATTTTCCACGCCAAAATCCTTTATCAGTGATTATAGAGTACAGCTTGCCAAAAATAAGACCCATACCATTGAAGGTTATATACAATTAGAGGGCAACAATACCAAGGAAGCCGTTAATCTTGAAATACCGGAGCTAAATATAAAAGCGTCCTACAATACCGATGAAAACGGTATGGTTAAATTTAATATTCCTGTCTCAGGTATAAATTATTGGTCCCCTGAAACCCCCAAACTTTATAAGGTTATCATTTCTTCTGAAAGCGATGAAATTTCCGATAATATAGGTTTCAGGACCATAGCTACCCAGGGTAAGGACATCATCTTAAATGGTAAATCTATTTTTCTAAAAGGAATTTCCGTTCATGATGAGAATCCATTGTTGGGTGGCAGACTACGCTCTGAAGGGGATATGAGAATGATACTCAACTGGGCCAAGGAATTGGGCTGTAATTATATTAGATTGGCGCACTACACGCATAACGAAAGAATGCTGCGGTTATGTGATGAGGTAGGCCTTCTGGTTTGGGCTGAGGTCCCCGTGTATTGGACGATTTCCTGGACCAATCCAGAAACTTACAAAAATGCTGAAAATCAATTATCCGTTGGCATTGAACGCGACAAAAACAGATCAAGTATAATCATTTGGTCAGTAGGAAATGAAACCCCGGTATCGGCAGTCAGAAATGACTTTATGGGTAAGTTGGTGAACACCGTAAGAAGCCTGGACGATACAAGACTGGTGGCTGCCGCCCTTGAAGTTGAAAGACATGGTTATACCGTAACTGTAGATGATGAACTGGGAGAAAAATTGGATTTGGCCAGTTTTAATGAATATGGCGGCTGGTATTGGTCCAATGCAAAAGAATTGCCAAAGTATTCCTTTGAAATTAAATTTAATAAACCGGTAGTCATTTCTGAATTTGGTGCTGGAGCATTAGGGGGATTTCATGCCGATGAAGATACCATGTGGAGCGAAGAGTATCAGGAATTGATTTATATCAATCAATTGGAAATGCTGGATAAAATAGATGGTCTGCGTGGTATGACCCCCTGGATACTTGTCGATTTTAAATCCCCAAGACGACAACATCCCGTATATCAAAATTTCTGGAATAGAAAAGGATTGCTTTCAAATACAGGTAAAAAGAAAAAGGCCTTTTTTACTTTACAAGATTATTACAAAAATAAATTCCTGGACTAAAAATATGAGGCATAGTATTTTAGTCGAATTCTTACCCGGAAAAATCCTATTTGGATGTATAGTGTTATTGCTGATACATTCTTGTGTCAATAAAGAGCGTTCCTATCAAGAGCCTTCGAATAATAGTATGCCGCCCATTGCCAAAATTCAAGAAGATGAAAACATAGAGATTAGTCGAATGTTGGTGGGAACCAATGTTTGGTACATAGACCCGAGTCATGAGGTTTGGGAATTAATTAAAACATCTGGGGTGTCCTCTTTAAGAATTGGAGGTCATGCCTATGACAGAAAAATCCCGGGTAAAGATCAGCTTAAAAGTTGGGTGAAGAGAATTCAAGATATGGGAGCGGAACCCATTTTACAGGTATCTCAATATGACCCTCCTGAAAACGCCGCCGAACTGGTAAGGTATTTTAATGTGGATTTAACTACCGGTAAGCCCATTAAATATTGGAATATTGGTAATGAACCCTGGTTACAAAATGGAAAGCCTGAATTATCTGAAGTCGGTAGTATGGTTGAATCGTATTTTAAGCCAATAGCAAAGGCTATGAAAGAGATTGATTCCAATATTAAGATATATGGACCCGATCTTTGTTATTACATGGATGAAGCCATTAATGATCTGTTTGGTGGCAAGAATGATATTTCCGGAAAAATCCCGGGTAAGGCGTATTACTTCTGTGACGGTATTTCATGGCATAGGTATCCACAGGATCAGAATATTAATTTGGCATATGAAGGAATCGAAGATTTTAAATCTTCCATAATAAAATGTAAAGCTAAAGTGGATGAAATAAACACCAAGCATAATAGAAAGGAGGATAATGTATTGGGCTGGGGTATTGGCGAGTACAATGCGAAAGGCGGACCACAAGTTCATACCTGGGAAAATGGTCAGATGTTTGCAGGAATCCTGGATTTATGTATGAAATATGAAGCCACCTATGCCGCAAGTTGGAGCATGTTCGAAAATTCAGGTAATCGGAAAGGCACTGATTTTAGTTTAATCGATGGAAAAAATATGACACCAAGGCCCAGTTATCGTCACATTGAAATGATCGCCAACAATTTTACTGGCTATTACGCAGAAGGTAACTCGTCATTATCAGATATCATAACGTTTGGCTCTTATGAAGGATCTAAAGTAAGTGTCATGATTATGAATCGGGCCAAAGATTTGAAAATCTATAATTTGTCATTAAAAAACGCCGATACCATAGCACATGAAAACCTATTGAAACTGAATATAAATGCAAATAGTAATTTGATATATACAGACAGTATTGATGGCTTATCTACACAGACACTGGTGTTTGAAAACGATAAACTGCTTAAAACCACGTATTCCAGTACGTTTTTTGAAAATGAATTACCTCCCAAAACAGTAGAAATAAACTTAAAATAAAGATCATATGAAAAAATTAAATTTATTAATCGGGTTGATGACGCTCCTTTTATGCATTTCTTGCAGCGATGATAAGGTCGTTTTCATTGATGGCGAAGCTGTTGAAAATCCGGACGATGGAAATATGGACCCCGGCCCGGGGACAGCAATTAGTCCATTATTAGTAGGAAATAATGCATGGAGTTATACCAGAAACATCACAGACCAGGTATGGGATTTAACGGCCGATGCAGGAATGCAATCCATAAGAATTGGGGGGAATGGCTATAATGACGATATGCCTTCAAACGCGATACTAACAGATTGGGTAAAAAGAATACAGGCCATGGGGGCAGAACCGATCATGCAGGTTTCACAAAAGGATCCTGCTTCAGAAGCAGCCGCATTGGTTAAACTTTTTAATGTTGACTTGATTACCGGTAAACCCATTACGTACTGGAATATCGGTAATGAACCATGGTTGGAATTTAATTCGACTCCAACAGCTGTCGCTGGTTTAGTAGAGCCCTATTTCAAAGAACGTGCTGCTGCAATGAAGGAAATAGATCCAGGCATTAAAATTTATGGGCCTGATTTCGCTTATTATATAGAACCCGCGATAGATGATTTATTTGGTGGTAAAAATAACATCGCAGGAAAAGTACCTGGTAAGGATTATTACTATTGTGATGGGATTTCATGGCACAGATATCCGCAGTCAGATTCAGCAAATCAAAACTTAGCCTATGAAGGACTCGATGGATTTGAAGATTCAATAATAAAATGCAAGGAAAAAGTTGATGCCGTTAATGAGGCATTGGGAAGAACTGGCGCTAACGCATTAGGCTGGGGAATTGGCGAGTTTAATGCTAAAAACGGGTCCTATGTTCACAATTGGGGGAATGGTCAAATGTTTGGAGGGATTTTAAACTTGTGTATGAAGTACGAAGCCACTTATGCCACAACTTGGAGTATGTTTGAAAACGGTGGAAATAGAGCCGGTACCGACTATAGTTTTATTGATGGAGCAAATATGACCCCTAGAGCAACATATCGCCACATGCAAATGATTGCTGAAAACTTTAATGGTACCTATTACGAAGGAAAATCTAGCAAGAGCGATATCATTGTATTTGGTACTGTTGATAATGATAAAACCAGTGTCATGATAATGAATAGAGCAAGCTCAGCGACTGCCTTTAATTTGACTTTGAATTATTCAAATAGTAATACAAGCGGTGGTGTAGCCTTAAATGTTAATGCAGGAAGTCCCTTATCACACAGCGGGGACATTGAAGGTTTAGCAACCCATGTGTATGTTTTCGAGAATGGACATGTAACCCGGACATCTTACACGAATTCAAATTTCTTGAATGAAGAAGCCCCAACTGTTACGGCATTATAATAATTTACTATTGAAAAATGATATGATGATTGGAGAAAGCATTTTATCGCGTTTTGGATTATTGGTGTTGGGGATATTAACATTTATGACCTTGTCTTGTTCGGGATCTGAAGATGTTGTGTTTGTTAAAGAAGATATAAATGAGACAACGGATCCCGATCCCTCAAGAACGGGAATACTATCGGCAAAGGAAATTACTATTGAAATGTCCGCCGGTTTTAACTTAGGAAATGTATTTGACAATGGAATTAATGCAACTACTTTTACCAGTATTAAACCGATTATCGACTTATATGTTGATGCCGGTATGAAGCATGTTAGAATTCCGGTAACATGGATGGATAGATTTACGAATAATCTTGCGAATGAAAATGGTATTATCGATATCAATAACCCAAGATTTCAGGAACTTGTAAAAACAATAGACTATGCAATTAGTATTGGACTTTATGTTGTGATCAATACGCATCATGAAGTATGGCTAAAAGATCATTATGACGGTTCTGGTGTATATGAGTCTAAGTTTTTTACTTTATGGACAGAAATAGCTACTCATTTTAAAGAGTACGATCAACATCTCATTTTTGAAATTTTAAACGAGCCTGAGGGTAAGTTGGGACAATGGAGTTCTACCGAAAATTGGCCTGATCCAAACAGCTCTATTGCTTTGTCATCTACGCGAACAGTAAATGAAATAGGATACAATGCAATTAGAGCAACGGGAGGTAAGAATGACACACGTTTTATAATGGTATCCGTTAATGGTCAAGGGAATGAAGTAATGATTGAAGAGGTCTATCCTAATAAATCCTATTTACCAGGTGGAGGTAGTGACAAATATCTTGGAATACAAGTGCATAGCTATAACCCATGGAGTTTTTGTGGACAAACTGGCAATAATAGCAACTTCCCAGGGACTGCAACAATTGAAAATGCCATCAAGAAAGTAGGCCTCCACTCAAAACTCTTAGATGTCCCCATAAATTATGGTGAATTTGGTGTAGGCAGACAAGGTACTTCATCAAGCCCTATATCAGAAAGAAACTCTGATATTGTAAAAGGATATTACCGGACATTTCATACCAGAACTTTAAGTGAACAAATGTCATATAGTGTTTGGGATGATAGAGGTTGGTTTGGTTTAGTGAATCAAACAGGGACCAACTTTACGAACAACATCGTTCCTTTTATGTTTACTGGCAACATCTAATATCCTTAATTTCAACATTAAATTTATTAAAATGGATGTCTATTGCATAAAAGCCCCTAAAAACGGGGTGGTTTTGTGAAGGGTGCTCACGCTCTTGACGCGGGGTAAGGAACCTTTATAATTTTTGTTTTTAAGGGTTGTTCTGGTGTAATTAGTTAGAATACCTGTTACTTTATCTAATCAAACCAGAGCATATCCAAAATCATCCCGTTTGGAGGGATAAGCTCATTCACATCCGTAAGCACAACCATTAATCCCGTATTATCCTTAAGATCCAAATGAGACAATTGATTGTCGAAACAGTAGAGATAGAGCAATGAGGTAAACGCTTCAATTCCTGTCAGGTCTTTAATAGGTCTGTTGGAAATATCTAAGGAGGTCATTAATTCGGCATCCCTTTTTAACAGGTAACCGTTAACCAGACCATCTGAGTCTATCTTCAGATCAATTAAGGTTTGTTCAAAATTCTTGTCCGGAATTTCTACTCTTTGAGAATAGGCGGTAAAGGATATCAGCGCGCATATCCAAAGCACAATGGATTTCATAGTTTTTAGGTTAGTTGGAATGAATTTGCCTTAAGATAGGAAAAATTGTTAACCAACAGTGCATTTAGGTTCTATTTTTCTTAAATCCCACCCCTTGGTCTAACCGAATCTTATAGGACCAAACCGGTTAATAATTTATATGGGCATTGCACAGGGACTGACCAGGTACATTGTGAATATCTGGGTTGACCTCGATATGGAAATAAAGATACCATATGAAACAAAAATGACAGGTTTGTAATGATTAGCAGGAAATAACCTGAAATTTTGCTTGTTTGTTTTAATTAAACAACGGCATTTTATCTATAGATCGAATGCTGATATTACGATAAAACACTTCAGCGCCCTCAGATTGTAGCTGAATCTTACCTTTGGATAGCGGTATGATATTACCATTTACAAATTCACCAATAGCTGTTAAGTGCATGTTAATATGACCATTCACCACATGAAAACTTTCACGACCATAAGCATAAATATCCAATCGATTCCAGGCCCCATAATCCTTTTCATAATCGCCCGCTTTTTTACAATATCTTTCCGTTCTCATGTTAATCGCATTAAAGGGGGCACCGGCATCATACTTATACATCTCCTTGTCTTCGGTAAAGCGTATACTTCTAACATTTGCAGTGGTGGAATCGACACACCATAAGTCACCCGTATCCGTTTCCTGAACCTGCATTTCCACAGAACGCATCCATACCTTTCCGGCAGCGCCCTCTAAACCCACCGAATGGTAAAGCACGCCACTATCGCGCTTACTGTTTTCCCTGGGCGGATATTTAGTTTTACCCCATTTAAATTCCAGGCTCAAATGGTAATTTTCATATTCTTTTTTTGTTACAAGAATACCAAATACTTCTCCCGAAATACGGATTGCCGGAGCACCATCCACTTCAACAACCGAAAACACATGTAAGGGATCCTTATTGTAACCAATAGGTTCGGTATATTTACCCTTATCCTTTGCCAGGCCTTTCACCTCTGAAGTGGACTGCGGCACACCCAAATAGGTATTCCAACCGCTCAAATCCTTTCCATTAAATAAAGTCTCACGCTGTGGCTTAACCGAATCTACTTTAGTGGACGCCCCGGAAGTCGTTTTGCTTTTACAGGATACCATAACCATTAAAAAGGTCAAAACGAAAGCATGCATAGTATTCACTGCTATTTTATTAAAGCCTATCCTCTTAATCCTATACATTATATAAGCGTCATGTTAAACCACTAAATATAGCTAATTATTATCGCTTTACGTCATTCGGTTATCCAATGGCATATTTTATTTTTTACAATTTTCCTATAAATCAAGGTCTGTAATCCGTCTTCCCAACGCCCTCTTATATTAAAATTCGTAACTTATAAACCAAAACGATTCTGAATACCATGGTTTTCCCGGCCATTTTAATGAAACCCATTATGCGATTCAAAACCCTTTTATTTTATTCGATTGCGCTATCCGTCTCAATAGCCTGCTCCAATCACACCGAAGTTAAGCCCTTGGAAATGTCTGCAGAAAATCCTTTTAATGTGGCCCTTAATGAGCCCATAGCCTATGCAGAGGTAAAGGCCAATCATTTAAAGGAATATGTTCAGTATACAATGGATCATGCTGTTAAAGAGTTGAATGCCCTGAAAGGAACGGACAAAATCAATTTTGAAAACACCTTTGGCAGGTATGATGCCATTTTAAATCAGGTTGATATTGCCAAGAATAATGCCTTTAACCTCTTTTGGGTATCCCCCGATTCCTTAGTAAGAGCTGCAGGCAATCAAGGCAACCAAACCTTAGATTCATTGAAAAAAGCCATGACCTCCGATAAGGTCTTCTTTAACAAGCTTCAGTCCTTTGCAGCTTCAGCAGACGGTAAGACGCTTAGTGGTCTTAAAAAAAGATTAATGGATGTGGTTATCCATAACTTCGAACGATCCGGGGTAAATTTGAGCGCTAAACAGTTAGAACAGTATAAAAGACTTTCTGCTGAGATCAACCAACTATCGTCCCAGTTTACAAGTAACATGAACACAGCCAACGACGTGCTTGTCTTGAGCGAGGAACAGGCCATTGGTTTACCGGAGAATTTCAAGGACCAATACCGCCTGGATAACGGCGGGTATGAGATTCCTGTCATTAACAGCACAAATGGTCCCGTAATGGAAAATGCTGAATCCGGTGCCGTTCGGAAAGCGTATATGACGAAATTCTTAAGCAGAGGGGCCGATGGCAACCTGAGTATTTTAGATTCCCTAATCAGCAAGCGTTATCAATTGGGACAATTAATGGGCTACGACTCCTATGCGGCCTATAAATTAGCAAACCATATGGCTAAGACGCCGGAACGGGTCTGGGAATTTCTAGATGGCCTGGTGGAAGCCTCCAGAGACAAGGTACAGAAAGAGGTGCGTGCATTAAAGATGATCAGAAATTCGAAACATCATACCCCCCAAGATGACAGCCCCATTAATCCTTGGGATATAAGCTATTATCAAAACCTGCTCTTAAAAACGACATTCAAAGTAGACCATGAAAACATGCGGCATTATTTTCCTATGGAACGCTGTCTGCAAGGCGTATTTGATATTTATCAAATCCTTTTGGGGTATACCTTTAAACCCGTTGAAAATGCCTCTGTTTGGGCCGAAGGCGTACAAATGTATGAAGTGTACGAGGGGAACACCCTAAAGGGGCGGTTTTATCTGGACCTGTTTCCAAGACCCAATAAGGAGACCTGGTTCTATGGCAAATACTTCAGCAAAGGAGGTCAAACAGCGAATGGCTATGAAATACCCCAGGCCATGTTGTTAAGCAATTTCACTAAACCTACAGATACCCAACCGTCATTACTCAGTTTTAAGGAATTAGAAATCCTGTTCCATGAGTTTGGACATATTATGACCTTTATGGCTTATGAGGGCGCGTATTTTACCCTGGCAGAACCTGAAGAGGATTTCACCGAAGCAACGTCCCAGATCTTTGAAAATTGGTTAGGGGATTATGATATTCTGCGCTTATTTGCCAAACACTACGAAACGGGTGAGGTCTTCCCCAAATCGCTTTATGACAATTTGCAACGTGCGAATACGGTTTTTTCCGGTTTAAGTTTACAAAGGCTATTACGTTTTGCCAAATATGATATGAGCATATATGATCGATACACCCCCGAACAACCATTAAACACGGATCAATTATGGCAGGATATTGATACCGACATGGGCGTCCTGGATCGTTATGTGGAGGGCACCCATAAACAGGCCAATTGGATTCACATTAATACGTACCCGGTATATTCTTATAGCTACATTTGGTCCAGAGTATATGCCCAGGATATGTTTACGCAGTTTGAAAAAAATGGATTGCTGGATCCTGAAACCGGAAGGCGCTATAGAACACTCATTTTGGCCAATGGCACTCAAAACGACATCCATAAGGCACTGGAAGCCTTTTTAGGCAGACCCTCGAATAACAAGGCCTATATTGAGAGTCTGGGATTGGAATAAATACAGATCCATATTTAAATAATAAAAACATCATAGCAGGTTTAAGACCTCATTACAAATAGAATCCTATGGATAGTTTTATGATTTTTAAATTGCAGATGGCCCATTAAAAGTTAGGTCCCCATATGGGCTCTTTTTTCCATAAAAAACGTAGCAAGTTTACCTGCCTTTGGTAGGTTGGTGTTTTATAGCAAAAGGTCATTCATGCCTGCCATCCAGTTAAAATATGAGCTATGGTATAAAACCCCCACACAACGGCTTAAATGGTATACATAAAATCCTTCTATCTCTTATTACATTTAATCCTGAAATAGCACTATAATCTGATAAATACCATAGACTGCAATGCCTAATATCCCTAAATAAAATGCATATTTCAATAGAGTGCCTATGGGACGCAATGGTCCTTTAAGTAGTTTATACGCCACAAATCCCGCAATAAAACCAATAGCTATAGTCATATACCAATTGGTTTCTGGATTTTTAAACCCTTTGTAAATAATTAATCCCCAAACTGCAAGAAATGAAAGTTCAGCCAAATTATCTTCAAAGGCATTATCAAACCACGATGGTCCTCGATTATAATTGCCTTTCCCAAGAGGAGTGTTTGACGAATAATCAACTTTATCCGGCACCCAAATACGCCCGGTTCCACCACAAAAGGTACATTTTATGCCATCAACGTAGCCAGTTCCAAAACAACCAGCACATGTTTCACTAGCCATTTTTACATGATTTGACTGATAGTTCTATAAAGATACAAAACTTCTAAAAAAGGGATTATGGCCTTAAAACAGCCCTCTATTTCTGTTACCCGTCGCTATTGTTGGTCCCGTTCAAAAGCGTAAAACTATAATTCCCCTTTTAGCAGACTGATGATTATCATTTTAAATGTTACCTCCAGGGTCTACCTTTATCCATAATTCATTTCTCATTATGAAAACCACGTTATACCTACAAAACTTAAAAGACAGTGGATGTGAAGGCCTTATACTAAAAAGGCTTTCAGAATTTGAACACCTAAAGAACATAACCTTCAAACTCCAATATGGTACAGTTTCTTTTGAGCATCATAATAAGGAGGATATTGAAGCGGTAAAACATAGGCTATCAAAAATGGGCTACCCGCCCTTTGGGGAGAAAAACAGTTTGGGTAAAAAAGCAAAAGCATATATACATTGTACAGCTGGCCGTATTAAGAAATAAGGAACAATAGGTTTAACCATACCATGAAATCATTTCCATTCATATTAAAAATAAAAACATGAGCAGTAAAGAAGACAAAAGTAATTGGGCCATTGGTGGTGGCCTTCTCGCAGGTTTAGGAGCAGGTTTCTTTTTCTTGCAGCAATCCGCCTTAATGTTTGTGGGCGCCATAATTTTAGGCCTGGGCATTGGATTAACAATCACTTCTGTTTTATCAAGTGTTTACAGCAGAGAAGAAGAATAACCCTTTTAAAAAACATAGTTGTGAAACGCAGCTAAATGGGTGTTGACTATTTCAAAATGAAAACCATTAAACTCTTATCAACAGTAGCTGTAATACCCGTAATGCTCTTATGGATAACCTTCAAGTGCAGTTCCCTAAAAGAGGATCCCTACACGGCATACGCATATACAATGGGTAAAACCCCTTTATACCACAATTTACTTCCTCTAAACGTTAAAATCGATCGAAATATCCGGGTTGAACATTATTTTCAGTTTATGGATTCTTTTGTGAAAAAATATGATTCCATGACACCCTATAAACTCACTGAGCACCTTTTGGTTAAAAGTAATCCGTGGCTATTGGACACCCTTATGAACACCGATTACTACAGAAGGATAGCACTGGATTCGTTTGTATATAATCAAAGAAAAATGATTGCATTGGCAGAAGGCACATCGATAACCATTCCGGATACTGCTGTGGCGGTAAAACTTATGCATTCCTTGAAGAACACCTATCTGGATGTGAATATTCCGGAGTTTAAACTTCGTATTTATGAAAATTCGCTGAAGCTTTATGAGTTTCCTGTTCGGGTTGGCAGGCACGAAAAAAAATACCTGGAAATGTCGGGCAGGATGGAGGATTTAAGAACTAAAAAGGGCGATGGAATTATTATAAAACACCATAAAAATCCAAGATATGTGAATCCTGTAAATAACCATGAGTATGTTGTAACCAAAAGAGACGATAACAGAGTGACCAAACTGCCTCTCATTCCATTTTTGGAAACTGAAATAAATGGCTTAAGAAACGGCCAATTCATACACCCAACCACAAACCCCGTTACCTTAGGTAAAGCGTATTCCAATGGATGTATAGGCACCAGGGAATCCGATGCCTGGGTGATCTACTATCATGCGCCAATAAACACCAAAATACATATCAGGTACGACTTAAATATTATCGATGACCATGGTCAAGCTCAAAAATTGAAAGATATTTACGGGTATTCCCCTTAAGGGACAGAGGCCATTTTAAACTTTCTTTAGACACGTATTTTGATATGTTAAATATAACTCTTCCGGCCCAAGCTTTTCTGAAGAAAAAATCTGGTAAGTTTACCTGTCTTTGGTTCGTCGGCATTTTAAGACAAATAGCACATAAAACATCCCATCCCGTTTAATGGATTCGTTAATATTTCCTATATTGATAGGGTTAAAATTAAACCGGATATTCTCATGAAACCATTAAAAAAAGAAGACCTTCAACAAAAGGTTTTTGATCTCTATGACGATTATGCCCACAATAAAATCGATAGACGTCAATTTATTGAAAAGTTGTCCTTGTATGCTGTTGGCGGGATAACCGTTTCCTCGCTGCTCAGTTTTATGAGTCCGAATTATATAGACACCCTGTTGGTACAGCCCAATGATCCGCGTTTGGATACCAAATATATAAGTTATGAATCGCCAAAAGGCGGTGGCACCATAAAAGGGTTGTTATCCAAACCCCGTGATGCTGAGAAAAAATTGCCGGGTGTGGTAGTCGTACATGAAAACCGGGGCCTGAATCCATATATTGAAGATGTATGCCGGCGCACCGCTTTGGAAGGTTTTATCTCCCTTGCACCCGATGCTTTAACCCCTCTTGGCGGTTATCCGGGTAATGACGATGAAGGGCGCGCTTTACAACGGCAACGGGATCGTTATGACATGTTGGAAGATTTTATAGCTGCGTACCATTATCTTAAAAATCATGACGATTGTGATGGAAAAGTTGGCGTAGTTGGTTTTTGTTTTGGTGGTTGGATTTCCAATATGATGGCGGTAAGATTACCCGATTTAGGCGCAGCTGTTCCATTCTATGGGGGGCAACCCTCGGCCGAAGAAGCCGCCAAAATTCAAGCGCCTTTGCTTCTGCAATTTGCGGAATTGGACACTCGTGTCAATGCGGGTTGGCCGGATTATGAAAAAGCCTTAAAGGCAAACAACAAAGCCTACACAGCCCATTTTTATGAAGGGGTAAACCATGGTTTTCACAATAATACCACACCACGCTACGATGAAGATGCTGCGAACCTGGCCTGGAAAAGAACCATTGCATTTTTCAAGGAAAAGTTGGAATAATTATTCTTTAATTAAGATTGCATCATTTCACGATAGAAATTAAGAATGTATTAGTTTGTTCCAGGCGAAAAGTAATACTTGTCGGGTAACCCTGAAACCTATTTTAAGGTAAAAGTTGTTGGCGTATTTTAGGAAAGAAATTATTCATTATTTAGTTCTTGATTAACGGCATCCAAACAATATTCAACCGTTCTTTGAAAGTGACTGATCCAAAAACTGAACGCGCTAACAAAGTCCTGTTCTATTTTTATTCTGTCCACAAGTTCCGTTTGACTCAAAAAATTTTCGTTGTTTATAGGCCTGCTTACAAGTTTAAAGGTTTTATCGGGTAGCTGTATACGAATTCTTTTCCATAAAGCATTATGGAGTTGGAGTTTGTAATCTTTGATATCGATATCTTCAAATATATTACCCATAATCTTTTCTACCATTATGAATCTTACTTCGTAAGTTTGGATTAGCATCTTCCTTAAACTATCATTGGAAATTTTATCAATGCCAACTGATTTTATAGCCTCATAGCCCCCTTTATTGTTAATAAAAGAAACAGCAGTGTTCATTCTGTTATAGCCCTCAAGCAGAATTGAATCCGAATATGTTTGATTTGAAGCAGTCATTTTTAAAAGTTCCTGTATACCTTCCTCTTTATCTTTGACTCTGTGATTAATCATCTCCAAATAATCTAAATCTGACTCTAGGGAACTTTTAATTCCTTGGAGCATGGTGATCTCAAACTTTTTATCATTTCGTGATTGATTCCAATTATTAACCTGCAAGGCAATTAAAATCCCTATGACCACCAGAATAATTTCACCAATGGCATATAATAGATATTTGCTATATCTGTTTAGGGATACGAGTTACTGACGTATTTTTCTAAAGAAATTAATCATAAAAAAACAGATGAATTCATAAAGATACAGAATTTCTATAAGTCGTGCTTTGGGTATCAAAAATGCCGCACTTCAAGTACCGCTTACCATCACGGTCTTGAGTCATCTTTAAAGTTGGAGGTTTACAGGATATAACCCCCTTCTATTTGGATACATGCGTTGACCGGTTGACCTGGAATTGTTGTCAAGTTAATTTGCTACTTTTACAGGTATCGCTAAGATAAGCGATTCTTTAAAGGCGTATGAATACGTTTGAGTTTAGTTTTTCAGAATAAAAAGATTACGCATGAAAACCATTCCAACCACTCTTTTATCTGTTGTTTCGATACTTATTGTAGTTTCCTCCTGTAGGTTTAAAGAAAAACAGAATGAAACCTTAAGATATTCTGGTAATCCCTTATTTGAAGGGTGGTATGCCGATCCAGAAGGAATTGTTCTAAAGGATGCGTATTGGATTTTCCCTACCTATTCGGCAAAATATGAAAACCAAGTGTTTTTCGATGCTTTTTCATCAAAAGATTTAGTGACCTGGGAAAAGCATCCCCGTATTTTAGACACTTCAATTATTAAATGGGCAAAACAAGCGTTATGGGCTCCATCAATTATTGAGAACAATGACCAATATTATTTATTCTTTTCTGCAAATGATGTTCAAAAACCAGGTGGCCCGTATTGGAACGAAAAAGACACGATTAATCATCATGGAGGCATAGGAATAGCCGTGGCCCATGCTCCTTCTGGCCCATATAAAGATTACCTTGGAAAACCGCTGATAGCCGAATTTCATAATGGTGCTCAACCCATAGATCAGTTTGTATTTAAAGATATTGATGACACCTATTATATGTTTTATGGAGGCTGGAGACACTGCAATTTGGCTATTTTAAATGATGACTTTACCGGGTTTATTCCCTGGAATGATGGTACATTGTTTAAAGAAATTACACCTGACGGATATGTAGAAGGCCCGTTTATGTTCCGCAGGAACACGATTTATTATTTGATGTGGTCTGAAGGTTCATGGGGAGACGACACCTATAAAGTTGCTTATGCCATGGCAAACAAGGCTACAGGACCTTATGAAAGAATTGGAACGATTCTACAATTGGATAGTACTATTGCTACAGGAGCAGGTCATAATTCAGTGATTAATACCCCCAACACGGATCATTGGTATATCGTTTACCACAGACGCCCCATTCCAAATAAAGGGCGCGATCATCGTGTTACTTGCATGGACCAGTTAGAATTTAATGAAGACGGTACGATCAAGCAAGTGAAAATGACATTTGAAGGCGTAAAGAAAATCGATCCCCTTAAATAAGTATCAACTGTAAAACTTATTACAATTCATATTTAAACCCTAAAGGGAGGCCAACCACTTCCTTTAATTTCTCAATCTTCAAATTATTTCTCCTTCCGGCAAAATATGTATCTTTAAGAAAGGAATCATAGCCTAAATGTTATTGGCAATTAAACTATTTAGAAAATGAATATTAAAAAAAAAGCGCTTTTTATTACTGTGTTCATTCTAGGTGCAATGATCTCATTTGGTCAACAACAGATCAATTTATCTGAAAAATTATCTGATCAGAAAATAAAGGCAGTTAACCGTACGATAACCATTTATGAAGAACAGCGGGATGCTATAGCACTGAATACAGAGAATAGCAGTGGTATTGGAATTATTGAAGATCTGGAATTTGAAAAAGGCATTATTGAAATTGAATTATTAGGTGAGAATAACCCGGGCAAAAGTTTTATTGGAGTAGCTTTTAATATACAAGACGAAGACACTTATGAAGCTGTGTATTTCCGCCCTTTTAATTTTGTTGCAGAAGAACAAATAAGACGGGAGCATATGGTTCAATACATCTATCATCCTGAATTCACCTGGAACAAATTAAGATCTGAAAGAACGGGAATATTCGAAAAGGGCATATCGACGCCACCAGATCCTGATGATTGGTTTAAAGCAAGATTACACATAAAAGAAAACAGCGTAGACGTATATGTAAATGATTTGTCTGAACCTTCTTTAGTTGTCGATAGATTAAGTGCAACAAAATCAAAAAAAATAGGAGTTTGGACAGGATTTGGCTCTTCAGGACGATTTAAAAATCTGATTGTAACCAACCAATAACCCATGATAAAATTCCTTAGATTATCGAAACGCGATGTTGTAATACAAAATCAAAGGTCTGGCAGACCTTTGGTTGAGATCGCCGCTTGCGGAATACATATCCAACTTAATTATGATTAAGATTTTTAGAAATATCCGTCGGCAATTACTTTCAGAAGGTAGAACCGGAAAGTATCTGAAATATGCTATTGGTGAAATAGTACTTGTTGTAATTGGTATTTTGATTGCCCTACAAATTAATAATTGGAATGAACATAGAAAAGAAAGGGAAAAAGAAATTAAGCTTTTAATAGAATTGAGAAGTGACCTTATTGAAACCAAAAATGACTTATTGACCGATATTGAAAAGTCGCAACAAATACTTTCCACTACCAATGAACTTTACAAATCTTTAGTTGAGGATGAAATTTCAGAAAATACCCCATTTAAGTTGTCAACCAGCTATATTTTAGAAGCTGCCGAACTCTTTCCAAAATTAAGTGCTAACAGTGCAATACAATCAGAAGGTATTACCATAATTTCAAATGTTGAATTAAGAAAAAAGATAACCAATTTTTATCAGTTACATTTAAAAAGAGTAGCTTCGGCTGAAGCGTATTCAAAAGAGCTGACCAGTAAAGAATTAAAAACATACTTAAATACATTTTCCGATTTTGGAAGTACCTGTAAAGATTGTAAGGATTTATTTGAACTATATAGAGACGACCAAGGTGTCCAACAAAATTTATATTTAATCCGCCAGGTAGACGACAAATTAGTACATATACTTAAAGAAAAGTTTGTTGTCTCTAGAACATTACACCGCAGATATTTAGAATTGTCACGGTTTATTGACGATATTATTGAATTAATAGATCAAGAAACAAACCCAAGACATTAATCAATGATACCAATAAAATCATGGTTAGGATTGGTGAGGACTTAAAAAAATAACGAAAATACAACAGCCATAACAATCCATAAAAATCAAAGAGACACTAACCACTCCTCTTTAACTTCTCTATCTCCATACTAATCTCCTTCCAACAAAATATATCTTTAGAAATCATAGCCAAACCGCTGGGCATCTTTATGATTTAGCGCTGAACTCAAGATCTTAATATAAAACAGTTAACTGATTTATATCATTGTACCTCTGTAGAAAGTATGCTATTTTTCGCAATATTTTAAATCTTAACTGCTTTATTGTGAATTAATTAGAGATGTCTTCATTAGTTAGTGACCATCAAAATGCATCATTAATAAAAGCAGGAAGAATAAGCAAAAAAATGATTCATCATGAATGATTATACAGAAGAACAACTGAAAAAAAAAGCACAAAAGCAAATTGATTTCAAGCACCACTTTTTGATTTATGTCTTGGTAATTGCCTTTTTGTGGGTGATTTGGGCGCTTACAGGTAGGGGACATATTTGGCCTATCTGGCCAACAGGCGGATGGGGAATTGCTATTTTATTTCAATATATCGGTGCTTTCAATCCCTTTCAAATCTTTTCCGTTGAAAAGGAAATAGAACAATTAAAAAAAGATAAACGGTAAGCGTTTTGTGCACAGTAAATTGTAAGTGAAGATTGCGATATTCTGTTAATTATGAATTTCGTCTCGTAAGCAAACAATCCATTTTCAAAATACCTGGCAAGCGTGAAACCTGAATCCATGTTAAAAATATTTTCAAATGAAATACAACACTATTATTATAGGAGGCGGACTGGCGGGATTAACCGCAGGAGCGACCCTTTCCAAATTTGGTAAGAAAGTTCTTTTATTAGAGCAGCATCACAAGCCTGGTGGCTGTGCAACCACATTTAAAAGAGGAGATTTCATTATAGAAGTGGGCCTGCATGAAATGAGTGGGCTCACTGAAAATGGGTCGATTACCCAAATTTTTAAACTGCTGAATGTAGATAAACATGTACAATTTGTAAAAGTACCTGAGTTTTACGGAGTGGTTTCAGATAAAAAAGATTTTGTAATGCCCCATGGATACAATGCCGCTATGAATGCCCTAATAGATAAATATCCTGAAGATAAAAAAGGCATCAAACGCTTCATGAAGTTGATAGGGGGAGTACGAAAAGAAGTCATCAACCTACCACGCTCACCTTTAAAACAAAAACTGATTTATCCATTGATGCCATTACTTTATCCGAACCTTGTGGAGGCTACCAAGCACACCGTCGGATCCTGGTTAGATAAGTACCTCACCAATGAAAATGCAAAATTGGATCTCGTTGCACATATCGTTTATTGGGGAGATGATCCTTATACCCTATCCATGTTTTACTTCGCTGTACCATTTTCCGGCTTTATTGCGAATGGTGGCCACTTTATAAAAGGGGGGTCACAGCAACTTTCCAACTATCTTGCTTCCTGTATTGAAGAGAATGGCGGCAGTGTTCTATTAGGTAAAAGCGCAGAGAAAATCATTACGAATAATGGCAAAGCAACCGGAGTTATATTCCGAGATAGTTTTAATAAAAATATAAGACCTTATACCATTTTATGTGATAATGTTATAGCCAATTGTGCCATTCCTTTAGTACCGTCGATGTTGGACGAGCCTTACTCGACAACGCTTCAACAAAAAATCAAATCTAAAACCAATTCCTGTTCACTCCTATGTCTGTATCTCGGTTTCAATACTGATATAGAAAAGTTTGGTGTTAAATATTATTCCAATGTCTTTCAAGGGGATGGTGTATATGAATTGAAGGATATTAAAAGCAACCACCATGGAGATTGGTCTAAACGCAGATTCATTTTTGTAGACTATAATAAGGTCGATGCTGGATTGACGCCACCCCATAAAACTGAAGGTGTTATTTGCACTGTGGATTATATTGAAGACTGGGAAAAATTAAATAATGAAGACTACCGTGCAAAAAAAGAAGAAGTGGCACAAGTTTTATTGCAGCGATTAGAAAAGCAGTATCCAGGAATTCGAAATAGCATCGAATACTACGAAGTAGCAACATCCAAAACCATTGAACGCTTTACCTCGAATCCAAGTGGTTCGGTTTATGGTTATGCCCAAACTAAAGACCAAATAGCAAGTAAGCGATTTAGAAACAATTTTTTGATTCCCAACCTGTACTTTGCATCGGCCTGGGCTTTCCCTGGAGGTGGTTTTGAAGGCTCAATACAGGGAGGATTCTTGGCCGCATTGCAAATGAATCAAGATACTATTTGGTCAGAACCTGATGCTAAAAAGTATGTTGATGACAGGGTTATCCAGCTCATGGAACGTAAAAAAATAGATGATAAAACACTCGAATTATCTTTTGCCAAACCAGCTGGTTTTGAAAACCTAAACGGGGAACATGCTATTCTTGAGATTATAAACCCAAAAGAATTAGAACTAGACCTCCCCTATCGCTGGCTTCCGATAGATTCTAATGGTAAGGACAAAAGCTTAAAATTTCAAATTAAAACGGATGGCAGTAGCTTCTCTAAAAGTTGTGAACTTATAGATATTGGTGATGAGGCCATTGTATATGGCCCTATGGGTTAGTTAAAAAAGCACGAAAGCCCTACAACGCCAATGATGCAATTCTAAAAACCAAAGAGGAGCCTACCACTCCTCTTACATCTATTTATTTCAAACTATTGCTGATGTTATTTTATAGATAGGCTTGTTCATACCGCTCATCGAATCGATATTAATGGAGAATTGATGCGTAAAAATTTAAAAAAAACAAGTAATTTTAACCACAAATGAATCCATTTTGAGCACCTAGTTTGCTTTGCTCACTTTGACCGCCCTATCCAGGCGTAGTACAAATTAAAATTAGAAGAAAAAAAGTTAAAATTATGTTCTGTTACTTGCTGATAACATACTCCATTTCTTATTTATTCAACAATAATCCATGACAATGATAAGAGTCCTATATACAATTTTACTAATTACCACCTTGTCATGCAAAAATGAAAAGAACGTTGCCCTTAAGAACATTGAGGATAAGCAAAAAGAAGTATCCGTGATTGAAGAATCCTTTGGCTATTTACCGGATAGTACTGAAATAAAACAATTTACATTGACCAACGAACAAGGCATTGAAATGAAGGCAATCACCTATGGCGGAATTATTACCTCATTAAAAACACCAGACAGAACTGGAAAATTTGATGATGTTGTTTTGGGCTATGATAACATGGAAGGTTATTTAAAAAAAACGCCCTACTTTGGAGCCATAATTGGCAGGTATGGCAATAGAATTGCTAACGGAAAATTTGAACTTGAAGGTAAAACGTATCAATTAGCAACCAACAACGGTAAAAACCATTTGCACGGAGGAATAAAAGGATTTGATAAGGTTGTTTGGGATGTTACAGAAATTAAGGATGAAAATGGAGTTGGCTTAAAACTTAACTATGTAAGCCCAGATGGTGAGGAAGGCTATCCCGGTAATTTGATTGCCCAGGTTGAATATTTTTTGGGAAATGATAATACTTTAAGCTTTAATTATACTGCAAAAACGGATAGGCCCACCATCGTTAATTTAACGCAGCACTCCTATTTTAATTTTACCGGAGCACAGCGAGATGTTTTAAGTCATTTGTTAAAAATAAATGCTTCTAATATAACGGCTATAGACAATGGTTTAATTCCTACAGGAGAATTTTTGTCAGTAACCGGAACCCCCTTTGACTTTAGAAACGCAAAAGAGATTGGCCAGGATATTGAAAGCGATGATGAGCAAATGAAGTTTGGCTTAGGCTTTGACCATAATTGGATCATAGATGGTGATAAGGCATTTAAATTTGCGGCTTCAGTATATGAGCCAAAAAGTGGGCGATATATGGAGATATTGACCACAGAACCTGGTATTCAATTTTATTCCGGGAACTTTCTGGATGGAAGTATTATCGGAAAAAACAATATAGTCTATAATCACCGATATGGGTTCTGTTTAGAAACTCAACATTTTCCTGATTCCCCTAATAAATCCCATTTCCCGTCATCAACATTGGATGTCGGTGAAACGTATCATTCAAAAACCACGCTCAAGTTTTCAACGAAATAAGACCTGATAGAATTTGTTCCGAGTAACCTCCTTTATATCAATCCCAACAAGGGTTTTAACGCGTTTTAAGTACCGTTCAAAGAACTCATTAACAGTGTGCTGCATTTCTATTTTCTCGCCTTTATAGGTCTTGTAAACATCTTCTACGGTAAAGTCGTTTTCCTGGACTTGAAGCATTAAAAAAACCTGGCAAGTTTCCCTGCCTTTGGTAGGTTGGCATTTTAAGACAACCTGTAATCAATAATACCATGCAGTTAAAATGAAGAATTATTACATTAAAAATATTTTTTTAACTTTAAGTGTTCTACCTCTACCATACCTGTAATAAAACAAATTACCATGAAATCTAATTTAGTATACCCTAAAGCTCATCTGTGGCTCATAATTCCTTTTGTTCTAACTATTGCCGGATTTTACATGTCTTATTGGAGTGTTTTTACAGATGCTCCATGGCGACAGCATATGCATGGACTAACTGCAACAGCATGGTATTTACTCTTAATTTTACAACCTTGGTTGATTCATAACAAACCTGCTATTTATCATAAAAAATTAGGCATTGTCATGCTTTTCCTTGCAGGAGGTGTTGTCTTTTCTGCCTTTCAAGTAATGCCTTATCAAGTAGTAAATGAATTTCTGCCAGATATGTTAAAATATGGTTTCTCATTCGGAGACCTTTGCGCATTAACAGGTTTTAGTATCGCTGTTGTTTTAGGGGTTTTAAATGCCAAGAATACTAATAGACATGCACGATGGATGATATCAACTGTTTTTTGGGTTCTACTTCCTGCCACAGCCAGACTACTCTATTTACCATTATTAGCATCATATGATGGCAACCCCCCAATTACATATATACAAGCTGTTTATATCTGTTTTGCGGCAGCCCATATTGTTTTACTCTATCTGATGGTAATGGATTATAAAAAGGACAAAAAGATATATGCTTCCTATTCTTTTGCTTTTATTGGTGTGGCATTTTATTCTTTAGCCATTGCTCCAATGGGGAAGTGGCAATGGTGGATAGATTTTTGTCATGCTGTTATTGGTAAAGGAATGTAATTAACTTTTAATATTAACAAAAAAACCACCCCATTTCTTGAGTGGGTTTTACCAGGTTGCTCCCTCTATTATTCAGCGCTGCAGCACAATCAAATCAATTAATTATACACGTTTAAGACAAAAATATTTCTGAATTATAGTATTATAATAAAATTACTTTTCTTTTAGTACTTGATTTATTTTATATTTCTAATGTCTTATCAACTTTATTAAAAATAAATTATCATAAAGGTTATGAAAGCTTATCAATTAATTTTATTTGGAATTACACTTATGACGTTGAGCTGTTCAGTAAATGAGGAGGTTTATTTATTTTCATATTTCAAGAACAACGGAGAAGATGGGCTCCATTTGGCATACAGCAATGACGGACTTATATGGGAGGCTTTAAATGATGATAAATCATTTTTAATTCCTGAATTAAGTAAGGACAAACTGATGCGTGATCCTTGTATAATAAAAGGCCCTGATGGAAAATTTCATATGGTCTGGACTGTAAGTTGGGAAGAAAGAGGAATTGGTTATTCAAATTCCGATGACTTAATTAATTGGTCTGAACAAAAGTTTATTCCTGTTATGCAACACGAAAAGTCATGCAAAAACTCATGGGCTCCAGAATTGTTTTATGATAAGAATAAAGACCAATACCTTATTTTTTGGGCTAGTACTATTTCTGATAAATTTTTGGAAACCGCAAATCAAGCTGAAGAAGATTGGAACCACAGAATGTACTACACAACTACCAAAGATTTTGAAGTTTTTTCAGAAACGAAAATTTTTTTAGAGCCCGGGTTTAATGTTATTGATGCTACTATATCTGAAAACGAAAATCAGTATTTTATGATAGTTAAAGATGAAACCTTACATCCAAAACCTAAAAAAAGTCTTCATATTTTATTTTCAGATAATCTTTATGAATGGAATGTGCCTGTTTCAAAAGCCATATCAGGAAATTGGGTTGAAGGTCCCACAATTGCAACCCTAAATAATGCTTGGATAGTTTATTTTGATCAATATAGAAAACATTCTTTTGGAGCTATAAAGTCAGATGATTTAGTTAATTGGAAAGATATTTCAAACTCCATTTCATTTCCCGATGGAATTAGACATGGATCTGTTTTTAAAGTTTCTAAAAGGGTATTTTCTAAATTAAAAAATCATGCTTCAAACTAATCAGTTGAATTGGGGAAAGACCAAAACGAAGATCCTTGGTTGCATCTTTTAGGCTCGCTTTGCTCCCCCTTTTTACACTTCCCGCTGTAAGCGGGATAAACTTCCTGCCAGAGGCAGGTTGGTATTTTAATACAAAATGCAATCAATGCATACAATACAATTAAATAGAAGGAACATATAGGTCTGGAAACAAAAATTACAACCTAAAAATAGAATGGATATAATTATTTTCTCCTTATTACTAGGTTTGTTTTTAAAAGCAAACATAGCCTACAGACAAAACTAAGTTCCTGAATGGAGTTAAATTAGTTAAAGAAAATTCAATTCCGAATGATTTTCGGGTTATCTTTAATCCTTAACATCTAAGCACATAGATGTATTTATTAATGTCATATAGGCACAAATAAATCCAATTTACACCATAAAATAATGAAACTATTTTTCCACTTAATTATTATCACTTTCCCAATATTTCTTATTAGTCAAAACTTACCATCCAATCAGGCTATTTCTGCAAAACAGTTGATCGAAACCATCATTAAGAATACAGGTTCAGCCCCTGTGCCTAACACAGTGGATGTTATTAAAGAAGGGAATCCAGAAACACAAGTTAAAGGTATAATTACTTGCATGTTTGCTACAATGGAAGTTTTGAAAAAGGCAGTAAATAAAAATTGTAATTTCATAATTGTTCACGAGCCTCTTTATTATAACCATTTAGACAACACCGAACAATTTCAGAATGATTCAGTATATCTGGAAAAAAAGAAATTTATCGATGATCATAACCTTGTAGTGTGGAGGTTTCATGATTATATTCACCGAATCCAACCAGATGGTATAATTTCTGGAATGATTGAAAAGCTTGGCTGGGAAAATAATAAAGTAAAAGGTAATCCATACAAGTTTTCTTTTCCTCCAATCTCGTTAACCCAGCTATTAAAAAATTTGAAGAGGACATTTCCGGAAAATAGTTTTTATGTAGTTGGTGATCCAGAGATGGAATTATCCAACGTTATCTATATTCCTGGTGCAACAGGTAGTGATATCCAAATTAGACAACTACAAAAGAGTAATGTTGATGTTGTAGTTGCGGGGGAAGTGCCACAATGGGAAACTTATGAATACGTTAGAGATGCTGTTGCACAAGGAAGAAAAAAAGCGATTATTTTTATCGGACATATTAACTCCGAGGAATATGGGATGAAATTTTGTGCTGATTGGTTGAGCAAATTAGTCGAAGACATTCCTGTCTTTTATATTGAATGCGGATCTTCGTATTGGACTTACTAAAAAGCGAACCTAGTACGCAGAGTTAATATTTACGAACTTCAGAAACACTTATTACAGACCTCTTCAATTTTGATAAAAAAAGTTGACAACTTGAGTTAATTCTTCTCTGCATCCAATTTAAAATTAATATCATTCACATTATGTACCTGCCTCAAACAATCCTCCACATTATCCAATCTTTTTTTCAGGTACCTAATTTCCATTTCTGCTATTGCCAAATTTTGCAATAGAAAAACGATATCCTCATCTTTTTCCATGTAAGTTGAAATTTAAAAATTAACTATTTTAAAAATTGAGAGAATATTGGAATAGCTATTTACTTTTAAATAAATTCTATATCGTTAACTTTATTGGGTTATTAGACCTTTGATTGTTCCTAATGCAAATCTAACTTTTTGTTCAAGCTGCGCATAGTCTTTATTAACTAAAATCTCCTTAGATATTAATTGTGAGCCCATGCCCACACAGGTTACCCCTGCATCGAACCATCCTTTAAGGTTCTCTTCGGTGGGTGAAACCCCTCCCGTGGGCATCATGCTGGTCCATGGTTGAGGGCCCTTGATGCCCTTTACGAACTGAGGACCGTAGATATCTCCCGGGAATAATTTGACGATCTCACAGCCCAGCTCCTCGGCCCGGGCTATTTCGGTGAGGCTTCCACAACCCGGTGACCATAATACTTTCCTTCGGTTACAGGCTATGGCGATGTCCTCTCTCAGCACTGGCGTTACAACGAAATTGGCACCAAGCGCCATATACAGGCTGGCCTGGGCCGCATCCGTGACCGAACCCACACCCATGATCATACCCGGCAGCTCCTTAATGGCATACTTGTTGAGCGCTCCAAAGACCTCATGGGCAAAGTCCCCGCGGGCCGTAAATTCCAACAAGCGTGCCCCACCATCATAGCAGGCCTTCAGCACGTTTTTACTCAGTTCGATATCACTGTTGAAAAACAAAGGGACCAACCCCGTATCTTTCATGGTCTGGGCTACTTCTAGTCGTGTATATTGTGCCATGTTACCTTATTTAATGC
>NZ_JAKMCP010000002.1 GCF_022662105.1 Aestuariivivens sediminis
CATCCACCCCGTAATTGGCTAAGGAGACAGCCACATTGGACTCGCCCCCACCGTAGATTACATCAAAACTACTGGCCTGTGAAAATCTTAAAAATCCTTCCGGGGCTAACCTTAGCATGATCTCCCCGAATGTGACTACTTTACTCATATATTATTAGTGTTAAAAATATTGTTTCTATTTTAAAAAATCTGCTCTTGCCGGGGTAAAAACATCTACCAAAACACCCGATTCCAAACACACTACGCCATGAGGGGTATGCGATGGCACAAAAAAAGAATCCCCTTTTTTTAGCACCTTTTTCTCATCAGCTATAGTGACTTCAAATTTTCCTTCAGAAATGTAAGTGGATTGGGTGTGCACATGATGGTGCACCGTTCCAACGCCCCCTTTTTCAAATTTAACCTTAACCATCATCATTGTATCGTCATAACCCACTATTTGACGCTTAATTTTATCTTCAACGACTTCCCATTTCATGGCATCCTGTCTGAAAAACATATCCTTATCAGTCATTTTTATTTATAAATTAAAGTATTCTTTTGCGTTGAAATAACTGATGTCTGCAACGATCTTCCCTATCCATTCCATATCGTTGGGCAATTCTCCCCGCTGTATTTCATCACCCAAAAGATTACAGAGTATGCGTCTGAAGTATTCATGTCTGGGGAATGAAAGAAAACTTCGCGAATCGGTTAACATGCCTATGAAACAGCTAATTAATCCCATATTGGATAAGGCATTCAGTTGTTTGGTCATGCCATCCTTCTGGTCCAAAAACCACCACCCCGAACCAAATTGCACCTTCCCTTTAATGCTGCCATCATTGAAGTTGCCTATCATTGCTGCCATGACTTCGTTATCCGCCGGATTTAAATTGTAAATAATGGTCTTGGTCAATTTATCTTGACTATCCAATGCATTTAAAAAGCGGGACAGGCCTTGCGCTTGCGGGTAATCGCCAATAGAATCCCAGCCTGTATCGGCCCCCAAGATATGGTGCATTCGTGAATTATTGTTTCGTAAAGCTCCCAAATGAAACTGCTGTACCCATCCGCGGGCATGATAGGCTTCCGATAAAAATAACAACACAGCCGTTTCAAACTTGGAAATGTCCTCCCGAGAAAGTATTTGCCCCTTCCTTTTCTTTTCAAAAATGGATTCCACTTCGCTATCGGTAAACGGTGTAAAGGAAATCTGATTTAAACCATGGTCACAGATGCGACAGCCATGGGCATGAAAATAGTCAATTCTATTGATTAAGGCATCCTTTAGATTTTGAACCGTATTAATGGTTATTTGGGTCGTTTCCCCCAATGTATTCACATATTCATTATACCCCTCATTACCTATTAAAATGGCTTTATCAGGTCTAAACGCCGTACTTATTTGAATTTCAAAATCACTTTCTGCCAAGGCCTTATGGTGTTCTAACGGATCCGTTGGATCCTCTGTCGTACACAAGAATTCTACATTGGCCCGTCGCAGTAAATTTCTACAGCTGTAGTCCTGGCTGCTTAACTTTTCTGAAGTTTCATTAAAAATGGTTTCTGCCGAAGTTTCATTCAATACATCGTAAATATCAAAATAACGGGCCAATTCCAAATGCGTCCAATGATACAGGGGATTTCGTAACGTATAGGGCACCGTTTTGGCCCAATGCATAAACTTTTCCTTATCTGTGGCCGTTCCCGTGATAAAGTGCTCATTAATCCCCAAAGTCCGCATGGCCCGCCATTTATAATGATCCCCATTGATCCAGAGGGTCGTTAAATTAGGATACACGTTATCTTCCCAAATTTCTTTTGGAGGTAAGTGATTATGATAATCGAGTATGGGCTGATTCTTCGAATGGTTGTGATAGAGTTCCTCGGCATATTTGTTTTCCAGCAAAAAATGATCATGTATAAAACGCGCATTCATAATTCAGTTCAATTATCGTGGTTAGTTTTCGTTAGCCGGTTTTCCAATGGTGGCTAACAGTCCACCATCGACATAAATAATCTGCCCATTAACAAAGTCACTGGCCTTTGAGGCCAAAAAAATGGTCGCCCCTTGCAGATCTTCCGGATCCCCCCATCTGCCGGCAGGCGTTCTGCTTATAATGAAATCATTAAACGGATGCCCCTCTGTTCTTATGGGAGCCGTCTGGGATGTCGCAAAATAACCAGGTCCTATTCCATTAACCTGTACATTGTATTTAGCCCATTCTGTAGCCATATTTCTGGTGAGCATTTTTAAGCCCCCTTTTGCGGCCGCATAAGCGCCTACGGTATTCCTTCCCAATTCACTCATCATGGAACAGATATTTATAATTTTACCTTCGCCCTTTGCAATCATCCCTTTCACCACGTGCTTAGACACGATGAAGGGACTTACCAAATCCACTTTAATCACCTGTTCAAAATCTTTAACTTCCATGTCTTCCAATGGGGTTCTTTTTATAATACCGGCATTATTGACAAGGATATCGATGGAACCCACTTCCTGCTCTATTTTTTGAATGTTCTCGATGACTTGAGTCTCATTAGTGACATCGAACAGATAGCCATGAGCCTGTAATCCCAAAGCGGTATATTCTGCAACTGCGGCATCCAGTTTGGTTTGTGATGAGGCTCCGTTAATGACGAGCGTAGCTCCTGCCCTACCTAAACCTTGTGCCATGGCCATACCCAGGCCATGGGTTGCCCCCGTTACTAAAGCGACTTTGTTTTTGAGGTCAAATAAGCTTAAAGACATGTTATCACTCATCGCAGTTCATTAATTTTACAAACATCCATATCACTATAGTCTAGATTCTCACCGGCCATACCCCAAATAAATGAATAGTTTGAGGTTCCCGACCCGGCGTGAATGGACCATGGCGGCGATATGACAGCCTCACCATTGCCCAGCCATATGTGGCGTGTTTCCTGTGGCTGCCCTATAAAATGGCAAACCGCCTGATCCTCCGGAACTTCAAAATAAAAGTACACTTCCATTCTTCTGTCGTGAACATGGGCCGGCATGGTATTCCAACTGCTGCCTGTTTTTATGGAGGTCATGCCCATCTGCAATTGACAAACATCAACCACGCTATTCACTATATATTTACGCAAGGTTCTGGCATTGGCCGTTTTAGGATCTCCTAATTCGATGACTTCAACATCATCATTGCCGATTTTCTTATTCGGATAGGTTTTGTGAGCCGGTGTGGAGTTGATATAAAACTGTGCGGGCTGATCGGAGGATGCACTTGAAAATGCAACGTTTTGATTCCCACGACCCAGATAAAGGGCTTCTTTATGGTCAATGTCATAAACCTGACCATCTGCAGTTACAGTCCCGGGGCCTCCAATATTTATAATACCCATTTCTCGTCTTTCCAGAAAATAGCTCGCTTTCAAAGCATCAATGGTCTCTAATAGCACCGATTGATGTACAGGGACAACTCCTGCAACCATGAATCTATCGTAATGCGAATACACCCATTCCAAGGTATCGTGTTTCATGACATTTTGAATTAAGAACTCATCTCTTAATTCCTGAGTATCATAGTGCTTCACTGTGTTTGGATTAGATGCATATCTAATGTGGTGTTTTTCCATAAAAAAAGTTTTAATGTAATCGATTACACAAATATATATAAAATTATCAAAACAACTAACCTTTATGTTGTTTTTTCATGATTTACCCGACAAAATCGACTAATATACAACCTATTAATATATAGATTAACCCCGAACCAAATAGATTTGGTGGTCCTATTTTTAAATATAGTCCCCTTATGAGAGCATCCCACTTTGGTATTAATTGATTATCTTTAAAGAATAACAACATGATGTTCATTCATAAATCAATTGGTCATGGGAACAAATCGCACACACACCAAAGTTAGATTGCACGATGCCATCGTTGGCATACTTTATGGGTTAAGTGTTATCCTTGCTGTTACACTTAATATCCAATGGCTTTATGTAGCCGGAGCGGTTGCGCTTTTGCAAATCATTAGCCCGGTTACAAAATTTTGTCCCGTTTATTTTATTTTAAACAAAATGATGCCAGATTCTGAACCCCTTCAGAATGGTAAATGATTTTAAGGGAATGTATCGTCCCATATGACATGTCCTTAGGGATGACCTAAAAACCAGTTCTTCCTTAAGAACTGGTAGTTACCACATATGAAGTGCTTGAAAAGCGACCCATATGGTTTATTTTACCGTTCAAAAATGGCCCTTGTACGGATTCAAAATTCGTTGCGCCAATAATTTATTTTTTTGCGGAAGAAATTTATTTTTCTAAGCAGAAAATGAAGAATTCTTGCGGAAGAAATTTATTTTTTTAGGCAGGGAATTTCATTTTGTGCGCAGGAAATGAAGCACCCATGCGCAGGAAAATAAATTTCCTGCGCATGGCCCTTAAGCCCTGTAAACACTGGTGTTTTCAAAGGATATTCAAGAGGTATGTATGGCTTGATAAATCGATTAATACCCCAGGATCACCAGAAATTTTCCCTTGGGGTTTCATGCCATCTGTCCACAGCATTATACCAAAGGCTCTCCTCATCATAGGGTCAGTCCCTAACCGTTTTATGACAAGATACTGTTAATTCCCTTCTTCGGCTTTTTAAACCTGTAGAAAATACCGGATGCTACCGTCATGAAGGCCCGACATCGGGAGGACATTTAACGGGTTGAGCGGATACCCGGGTCAAAGTGGTGTCCTTTAATACGGGCAAAAAGACCTATATGAATGGGTTTTACACCTGGTATCCTGCACTAAAGATTTACCCCGGTGTTCATTATCGAATGAATTAATTCATTATATTTAGGTAATCATCAACACATTAAACTATCGCTTAATCTTATGAAAACAACATTTTTACTACCGTTTTTATTGTTAGCTTTTATTTACTCCTGCAATTCTAACAAAGAGAAAAAAAGTGACGAAACCTTAACTGAAGCCAAACCATTGGATTCACTTGAACTTATTGAAAGGGGCGAATACCTTGTAGAATTAGGGGGTTGCCACCATTGCCATTCCCCTAAAATCATGAGTGAAAGGGGTCCCATTGCCGATCCGAACAGACTGCTGTCGGGGCATCCTGCAGATGAAGCCTTACCTCCCAAGGATGAAGAAACGGGTAAAGGCTATATCCTTTTCACCATGGGTCTCACCTCAACAACAGGGCCCTGGGGCACCTCCTTTGCTGCGAATCTCACCCCTGACGACACGGGGATTGGTTCCTGGTCTGAAGCCCAATTTTTTACGGCTCTCCGTAAAGGGAAACATAAAGGATTGGAAGGCAGCAGACCTATTTTACCCCCAATGCCCTGGGAGGATCTGGGTAAAATGACAGATCAAGATCTTAAAGCGCTTTTTGCATACCTTAAAAGTTTGAAGCCTGTAGAAAACATTGTACCGGCTGCCATACTCCCCCAAATGTAAATGCGATACGTCCTGGGTTATGGCTAGAACGACATGCTGTTCCAAGATAAAAGCTCCCCGATAATTCAGGGAGCTTTTATTTTTTAGCGGGAACCGGATTGATGGGTCAACATACCTTGGGATGCATCAGAACGGAATAAGGGGCTTGACAGATTTTCTGGAAATTGATATCGGCTTTTACTTTTTTTACAGACATTTATTATTTCTTGTTGCTCATAAAAAAAAACGGCCCATTAGAGTCGTGTTTTTTATAAATGTGAGAGAACCCTTAAGGTAAAAAAAGATATTGAAAGTACCACTACAAAAGAAGTGTTTAAAGAAATTGATTCAATTTTTTATCATCCTATTTTGATATTATATAGGATTCAATTAATTTTCAATTCATCTATTTTTGATTTCGCTGATAGAAATGAGGTTTTAATTGATGCAAGATCATTTACAAAACTGTATTATCGGATCCGTATTTCTCCAGTTTTAAATACCATTTACTCTTACCATTATTTACATAATAACCTAGTTGAAAGCCATCCTCTGTAATAAATTTATTTTCTAAATAGTCAGGATTTGAAATAACGTCTTCAGATTCATTATTTTCCAAAACTTCAATAGCTTTGATTAATTCCAATAGATCTGAATATTCAATTGATGCTGTAGAATTTGAATATTTACCTGGTTTAATAATTTGATAGAAATAGGATTCCAATGAACCACTATTTACTTTACGAATTCGTGTATCTATTTTAATACCATACGATGACTTTAAATCTTCCAGGTTAAAATCAATAAACTTAGTAATAACCCCTGTTTTAGACGCAAATGCATCCATTTTAGTTTTTACATTTTCAGATTCATTTTTTAAATCTTGAGAATGTATGCTTAGCGAAGTAACTAGTAAGATTATAAAAATTTGTAAATGTTTCATTTTAAGAGGTTTTTAAGCTTGTTGGTATAAAATTATTTTAAAAAACAAAGCTATTATTTTAGGCAATATACTTATTGAGGAAACCCGTAATTCAACAAAACTAATGTTGATAACATCTACCAGAAGAATTTTTAGTCATACGTTTACATCGCCTTCCAGATTGAGTCTTTCCTGTGCATTGCGTCGCTGTCGTTTTTTTAATAGAAGACGTATTTGTTAATGAACTGGCTTTTGTTGTAATTTCTGTTTTACTATGGCCTGGTTTGCAAACGGAACAGGCCATGTAATTTAATTCTTTTGCTTTTTCAAGTGTAATTTCTTTTTTGGAGTATTTTAGATAATGACAAGTACTTTTATGATACTTTTCACCAGTTTTGGTGGTAAAAACAGTTTGAGCTGAAAGACTAACAGTCATAATGAATACGAGAACAAAGATTACTTTTTTCATACCAATCATTTTTTAATCTTATTCTTTTTACTTGAACGCCACTCCCAGGGTGCTATAGGATGTGGGTTATTCCATAAACCTATTTTTTGATTCCTAGCTCTATTTTCCATATGTTGAAGTAACGAGTCCTTTGAATATTTCTTGTAATGCCAAGCCAGTCCATTTTTAATAAGTTCTTGGCTTAAATCTAAAGAATCATTATACTTAACTAAAGCTACATATCTTCCGTATCTATCTTCATTCAAGACATTTAATTGGACATTTTTATTAAAGACTGCATTGGAAGTAAATTCTTTTGCTCTTTGTGAAAAAGGTTGTTTTCTTTCTGGACAGTCAATATTTGCTACTCGGATTTTTAATTGAGTTGAATCTTGATTTAATATCTTAAAGGTGTCACCATCTGTAATAGAAATTACTTTTCCAATGATAACCTCCTGAGAATAAGAGGTTAATGAAAAAATAAAAGCAATTAATAAAATAGCTCTGTTCAATTAATATGTTTTAGGGTATAGAAAAACTTAATATAATTAAAATTTCTATTATTTACTTATTAAGAATGAAGTCCTTAATGATTTTATCCATATCCGATGGCAATCCTGCAGTTTTTATTTCATATCTCTTAACTTTCATTTCATTAAACCAATTAGACCAATAACTCATAATAACATCTTCTTCAAAATCATTTTTAGTATCTGGATTAATACCGAGTACTAGAATTTCCAAATTATCCAAGTTTTCAGCTGCAGGGATAAATCCGTAATTTTCGGTTGACATTTTTTCATCCCAATTATTAGTATCTAATTTAAATGCTCTAATGTCTTGAGGAGTTAAATAAGTAGTTTGATTGTCTTGTCTAATTTTCGTGTCCTTATGATAAATATATCCATCTGATAAAATTACCAAAATGTTTCTATATCCATCTTCAATACAAAAGTCGTTCACTTTTGTTTTGAAAAAACGCCATGTGTCAGATCCGACATACTTATCGTCTTTAATAGCTAATTCATAAATTTTAATTGGTTTCTCTGCGTAAAATTCTTTAATTTCATCTAAAAGCTCCAAAGAAGCATTTTGTCTAGAAACATTAAATCTTAAATCTTCGGATATACTATTAATATTTTGATTACGTGGTTCTGGATCAAAATACATTTGTATTTTGTCATTCATTTGTCTAACTTTTTTTCTTTTCAAATGAGTGTAAAAAGCTTCAGAAACAGATTTAATATATTCTACATCCCTTAAAAAATATTCCATAGAAGGATTTGGATATTTTTCTGGGTCAATTCTATCCGATAAATCCAATAAAAAACTAATATTAAGGTTTTGCACGTCATTAGTATTTATGGATGCCCCATTAAGGGTACTTTTATTTTCCTTTGAGTCGTCAATACATGACGTTATGCCTAAAAATAATAATACAATAAGTAATATTTTATTGGTATCTCTTGTCATACTATTGTTTTGAAAAAATTAAATTTTGAAAATCCATATCATTTAAATTTAATTCTTTTAAATGACTATTAGCAACTTCTTCGCATCTGTTCCTCAACATGTCCTTTTCTTTAGTAGGCAAAGCAATTTCAGCATTTATTGCTTGATACCAACCTTCTTTAAATTGATAATGATAATGAAGGTATTCTTTTACTGGAAAAACGAAACCATCAATTTTTGATTGAAGTTCTGATATTTTGCCTTCAATTGAAGTTATTTCATGCTTTATTTTCTCTACTTTAGAAACCAATTCAACCTTTTTTGATAACTCATTTTTAATTTCTTCTTTCTTACCACGAATAAAAGCCTTTATTTTATCTACATTTTCATATTCCTTCATTACGAAATCAAACACTAATCCCCAAATTACATATACAACAAATCCCGCAAAAATGATACCCCAAAAATTCACACTTTTGACAGCTATTTCTGGTGAAAATTCTTGCCCCAATATCCTGTCAAATTCAAATATTTTCTTCTCAATTAAATAGGCAAGAATAACATCAAACATAAAAGTTAGAAGGAATAATGCACCTAATTTCAGATATGACATTAAACTTTTATTGATTTGGAACATATGTACTAAATAACCCAATCCCATAAATACAAAAGGTATTGTACCTACAAAGACTGCCTCCAACCATCCGTCTGAAATAGCCTTACTTAAAGCATTAGCATCAAAAATTGCAGCTGTCAAACTACCTGTTTCAAAATCCTTAAAAAATGCAGAGTACGAAGCAGAAATATAGAAAACAAATAGGTATATTGTAATTGGTATTAATAGAAAAAGTCCAATAATTAATTGAGCTTTAGGCTTTTTATTTGCATCAATACCATATTTTTCAGGATCAGATTTTACATCTACCATCTGCTTATTATATTTATCAATATTATCTCCTATTACTGTTAGCTGTTCATCATATATCGATAATGCAGTTTCCCTTTTTTTTAATTGCGTTTTCTCACGTTCTTGTTCTTCAATATAAGGTTGTTTTAAAATCTTTTGCTCATTTAATTGTTTTCTGCAGAGATCTTCAAAACTATTGTAAAGGTTTTGTAAACCTACCCCTAAAGTTGTTGGGTCCCCTGAAGCCTTGGTAGATGCTCCATACCCACTTTGATAATAGGTAATTCTTATCTGTTCTCTTGCTTCCTCAGTATTATTGTGATCATTTATAGACTTATTGTCTACATTATTTTTTAATTTAAATAAATTTTTAATAGCCCCCATTTTTTAAGAATTTATAGCTTTTAATATTTCCTCTTTTGACATATTCTTCTTTGCACAATCAAGTAAGTAATCTGCTAATTCTATAATATTTTCATCTAGGAAATCAAATTTTTTACAATACTTTTTCAAAGTAGTATATTCATCTTCTGTTATTTTTTTATCAGCCCAAATCATTACTGCCAAATCATATAAATATTCAATACGTAATTCTAAAGATTCTGGTATCGATGAATCATGTGATGGGTTTAATAAAATTTCATTTAGTTGAGTTTCTGACACACCTCGATCTTCAGCAAATTTGTATAACATTTTTAATTCAAGTATATCAAATTTGTCATCTGAAAAAGCCATTTGATAAAGCCTTAGAAAGTGACTTTTTAATTCTGTTGTAATCATAGTAAGTATTTTGGTTAACTAGTAAGTGTACTAAAAGTTAAAACATAATGATAAAAATAGTATTGAAGTTGTATTTCTCTTATCCTTATACATGTAGGATTTATCGTTATTGTACCATCAAAATATAAATTAATTTGATCTTAAGCATTTATATAACATTCTGTTTATAGACCATATAAAATATTATAAGTAAAGGATACACTCAATATTAAGAATATTAAAATTCCTAATAGGCAACCTCCCCTAGATTTTGAGAATGTCTTTCTATAGGTAAGGCCTGGGATGCCCGTTCTGACTGAAAAACCCTTAGGACCTATAGAGCCTTTTTTATTTCTATAAGTTGGATTTAAACCTGATTTGCTAATATTAACCCCAAGGTTTTTGCCTAATTTTATTCGTTTATGATATCTAAAACCCATAGCATTATTAACAATTACATTCCGACCTATCTACATAGGATTTGTTTCCACTACTGTTGTAATAATAGCATCCTCCTTCAGGCCCTCTGTACAATTGCTTCCCATTGTGAGTGCCACATGAACTATTCAAGTCATATTCATCATTACTTGAATTAGACGAACAGGATAAGACCAAAATTATATACAAGAATAAAAATAGATTCTTCATGGTTCGAATCAGCTTAGCATATCAACCTATTTTATTACTTATAAATCTATGATTACTATAACACAAATGTTCAATACGGAAATTACTAATGAAATAACAATCTTTGTATTCTCCTTTAGAACTTTGGGACTATTTTTTAAAAATCACATTTTTAATCGTCCTTTTGAAATTTAGGATTATATTTCAAACTTAACTCCCTTTTAAAAAAAATCCTTACGGTTTCCCGTAAGGCATTTTATATTTGAATAACTCAATAATTTGGGCAGAAACAATGAGCATGTATTTACTTGCTAATAGAAATCTAGGTTTTTTATTTCCTCATTTCATTAACGAGCCTGGTGGTGGCATCTTTGATAAAATCCTCGAGGACATCTCTTTCGACACCCACATATGGAGTAATTCCTTTCTTTTTAAATAGTTTTATTTCTTTCTTTTGATCTTTTACAGATTTAGAAATAACACAACCTTCTACACAGGGTGTATAATTAAACCTGTACACACCAGCAAATTCATTGGTATTTATTAGGACAATTTTGTACTCAACTGACGCTCCATATCTTTTTCGTGTGCGATATTTATCAATTTTTTCGTTGTTATTTTTATCATAATACATATTAGTTTCATATAGGATCTGCGGGTCAAGTTTAGTGAGTTCAATAATTAAATCCGTATCAGAGGTGTTTTTTAATTTTTGATAATCAATATTATTATCGTCATTGTCAATGATTTGATTAAATAGTTGCCGGTCCCTAACAACAAATCCACTTGCCAGCAATTGATTTTCTATAGCGTTGTATAAATAATCATAGTTTTCTTTAGGCGCTTTTTTATTTTCTGTTTCTGTTACGTTAAAGGTGGATTGGGGTATTCTTAAAACAACTTTTGGATTTTTATTATTGGCCAAAAATGATTTTAAAGTTTCTGTTTTTACAATATCGTCTTGCTTTTGTGAAAACTTAAGAATTTTAGTTGATGAACAATTTACAACTATAGGAATAGCAAATAGGATGAACAGTTTTTTCATGATTGATAATTCTTTTTAATTCTTCAATCAAACCTATAGCAATTCAATAAAAAGTCCTTACGGCTTTCCGTAAACCATAAAAAAACTCTACATCCAAAAAAGAATGCAGAGTTTAAAATTCTCCTCAAAAGAATTAATTAATAGCTAGACAATATTAAATCAATTGCAATTAACTTCATTACGGGTTTCCGGAAAATGGGATAAAAATTAAATAATACCAATATCCTTAGTTATGGCGACCAGGTGAATGGTATTGTTTGCTTGAAATTGAATTTTCAATTTATTCAATCGTTTCTCAATTGAACTTAAACTACTGGGCGACACTTTTTTATCCTTGAAATCATAACTTATTTCCTCTTGTGATTTACCCTCGGCAAGGTTCTTAAGTAATAGGATATCAAAATCATCTATGTCTAAAGCTGTTTTCTCATGCAGTGCGTGCGATACCTGCTCGGATAAGAATAATTTTTCCTTGGACACGGCATTGACGGCCTTCGATAATTCTTCCAAACCTTTCCTCCCTTTACATACATATCCATCAATCTTATAAGTGTTTATCAGCCACCTTACTTTTTGAAGTCTATCTTCTATGGAGTAAACAATTATCTTTAAGCCCGGATTTTCCGTTCTCAATATTTTTATGAGGTCTTCCCCGGTGGGATACTTTTGTGTTCTGTGATCCTGTTTAAAGGATAAATCGGTTATTAACAAGTCAAAAGGATCTCCATCTAATACACCTTTTTTTATTTTAAGATACGCATCATCACAATATTCTACACGTTCGATATTTTGTAGCCCTAAAGACTTCGCAATGGTCAATACACCAAGATTAATACTTCCGAGATCGTCTGCCACCAGAACTTTTTTGAACATAATTATATTATAATTTTTGCTTTAAAACCATTTCCAGGTTTTGAATCAAAAGTAATCGTTCCATTTATAGCCTGAATACGGTTTTCCGTATTCTTCAGTCCATTTGACATTCTCAATTCACAACCGGTACCATTGTCTCTGTACTTAATTTCTAATCCCTTAGGTGTTTTTTGAAATTCAATTACTACAAATGAAGCATTACTGTGCTTTCTTGTATTGGTCAATAGCTCTTGTAAGGCTCTGTATATGGGCGTTTTCTCTATATTGGGAAAAGTGGACCATGAAATTGTTTTTAGGTTTTTAGTGATAATGCGCAGAGTATTATTATCGTAGTTTTCAAACAAATCAGATAATACTGAACCAAAATCCTCGTCAAAATTTATAGCCTCACTTTCTTTGGATATATCCCTCGTTTTGTTGTAAATGAGCTCTAAATCATCAAGAAAATGTTCTTTTGCATTAGAACCCTCCTGATACTTCGACATAACACGATAAACATCATTGGCCACTTCATCATGTACCTTTTTAGAGATTTGTGCTTCCGTATTGTAGGCTACTAATAGTCGATCCTTTTTATGTTTCGCCTTTAGGTAGAAATAAAGAAAACCTATAAGCAACAAAAAAAACAAGCCGCTAAAAAAATAAATAAGTGTTAATTGTTTTTGTCTGGCCGTTTGTAGCTGACTTTCTTTAAGCTTTCTCTCACTTTCGTTAATACTATATTTTACAGCTGCAAACTTGTTTTCTTGAAGGCGTTCCTCCTTTTGTATTCTACGGTTAAGTTCAATATATTTCTTCAATTCAGGTTTACTATCTATCAGAAATTCTAACTCTAAAGCTTCTAATTGATAACTGGGACTATTCATGTCATTAGAAATACCTTTGGCCAATGTGGTGTATTTTAATGCCAATGCCTTATTATCCTCACTTAAATGATAAAGAGAAAGATGCCGATAGCTCGAGAACAAACCGGTGATGTCTTTCAACTGCTTTCTCAGATCCAGGGCCAGTTGCATATTATGAAGTCCTTCGGAATCCCCAATTTTTGATTGGTAGTATCCTAAATTGTCGAAATAATTTGCTTTAATATTTGAATTATCCAAGCTTAGAGCGGTTGAATAATACGGTTTTAATTTTTGAACCGCTTTTTCATAACGTTCCTGATCCGCATAGAGGTTCACCAAATTTGTTGTAATAGCAATTAAATCCCTTGAGCTATCATTTTGTAAGGCCAGTGCTCTCCCATAAAACAAAAAAGCATTGTCATAATCTTCCAGTTTTCTGTATAACATGCCCAAATGATTATTCAGCCGTTTAAAGGGTTCCTTATCTTCTAAGGAATCGGATTGGTTTAATAATTCTATGGCCTTTATGGCTGTTGCTTCACTTTCATAATAAAACCCCATCTTAAATTGCCCTAATGATAGCAGTTCTAAATAGTAAGCTGCCATTATGGAATCTTTATCATGTAGTGCCTGTTGAGATCGTTTTTCAAAGAAATCAAAAGCTTCAATAGTTTGAGAGCCCTCTTTCAGTTCGGTAATGGCCGTATAATACATTAATGTACTGTCATTCACACTTTGGGATAGGAGCTTATGGTGATTTACGGCGACACCATTAACGCATAAAACGCATAAAAAAAGGAATGAAAGGCTTGACTTTTCCATTCCTCTAAAATAGGAACTATTTTTTGTTTATTCGGGTATTTTTACCCACCTCCTCCAGGTGGTGGCGGTGGAATTGGACTGTCGCCTCCACAACAAGGCGGTTCTTCCTGACCAGCGGCCCCATTGCCTGGTATAGTTGTTGGAGTACATGAAAACATACTGACAGTAAGGAATGCCATTAGCAAAACAAACATTATTTTTTTCATTGATTTACATTTTAAATTGAACATTAGTATGGCCGTCCGAACCTGATATTCAGATATCTAGCGAACTAGCCGCAGTTAAAATGGAAGGAGACGTCTCTCCTACTTGGGAAGTCGAGGAGCGCGGAAGTAAAGTGTATTCACACTTCCCAGAGACCATACTACTCTACTTTGCCGCGCCTGATTAATTGATTTTCGCATGCCCCTGCGAATGGGGCAATCCATCAAGGCAAATGAAAAAATAATGCTTGGGATGTACTGGAAAGCTTTTGGAAATTAACGGGAAATCATACGGAAATGGATTTCCATTTAGGATCCGTAATTAATTTGTTTAATTTTACACTCAAAGAAAATGAGCCATGCACAAAAACCTTATCATTGATGCTTTTGAAAAGGCCAGGCATGATTTAGTTAAAGAAGGGCATAATAAACCCTCTAAGGTGGCCATATCCGAAAAACTATCCGATTATATTTCTGAACATACGAAGACTGAATTGGGAGAAAGACGATTTAGGGATTACTATGATCATGCATTGGAATTAAATTCAGATAAGGGAAAGGATATAAAAATTCAGCAGTATGAGATCGTAAGTGGATTATGCAATTATTTGGGGTATGGAAATTATGAAGATTATAAATCAAACAAGAAGAAAAGAAGCTATAAAATTTTCTTTTATATAGCCGGGATAATAGGAATATTGGTTCTTTCGCTTGCTCTTTTTAATTCTGAATCTAATTGCTGGATGGAATGGAAGGATGATCATTATGAAATCATTGATTTCGATACGCAGAAGTTTAATGATGGAACACTGAAACTTTGTAAGGAAGACCGTTTAGAACATTTTAAAAAAGTTAATGTCGGTTGTTCAACATCATTTTTTGACCTGAAAGGACATGTTAAAATTTGGTATGGAAAGAATCGCCACAAAGAATTGGAATATTTCTCAGCATATGGGTTACACCCTGAAACCGGAAAAACGTTAAAACCAATAACGGAGTATATGATAAAGACCCATATATGTGAGAGCTACTGAGGGATTTTAAGTACATCGTTTGTTTAATTGTTATAAGCTTGTAAAGGTTACCATTGGATAATGGGTATTATAATGAAGGGAAACTCGTTATTTGTTAATTATTATCGCTTTATCCCGACAATTTAAATCAGGAAAACTATAATAATTGTTTTGTTCATCACTATGTAATCCTAAAGTTAATGCATTATATTCTCGTGGATGTTGAGACGAAGAATCCCCTATCCAAAAGAATATCTGTACTAGTTTATAATGTATGGGTGGGTATGGGAGTAGTTCATATTATTAAATAGCCCCACTATATCTGGTGATTGATGAGCTATTGATTAAAGAAGTTGTTATGATTTCGTTATTTTATTTTTAATTAAAATTATTTATTAAGCTCCTCCAACTCTTTATCAATATCGCTGATAAGTAATTCTACTTTCGATTTGATTTCATTTACCCTTGTAAACAACCAAATTCTCAGAAAATAGTGCCTCATAATTCTATTGCCAATCTGTTTATTGTCTTTTAAATAATTAAAATGATTTTGAGAAAGTGTTGAATCTGAAAAATTAATGTTATCAAACAATAATGGACTAAATTCATTATCAAAAAACTGTTTAATTACATTATCTCGATTTTCAATTTCAGGGTAGTCATTACCGTAAATAGATATTATTTTATTACGAAGAGAATCGTTTGAAATGATATCAATCCCTGTTGATTTTAGATTTTCGAAGGCCCCTTTATTAAGAATGAAATACCACTCGCCATAATTGTTTCGAAAGTATTTCAGAAGAGAATCTTTAGGAACCGTTTTTTTATTAACATAAAACTCATTTAAATGCCTTAAAGCTTTATTCTTTTCAGCGTAAACATTAATTCCAGGAATAAATTCTATATTCAGGTCATTTTCTAAATCACCTTTTATCGCTATTAAGTTGATCATTTCTTTCTGCCTTTGTTTTCTTTCTTCATTCCAGTTGTTAATGGAGAGGGCAATTAAAATACCAATCACCACCAAAACAATTTCACCAATGGCATATTTCAAATACTTTTCAGTTTTGCCTTCTGAAAGTAGTCGCTGACGAATTTGCCTGAAGAACTTAATCATGATTTGTGTTTTTTATTGTCCCGCAAGCGGCTATCTCAACCAAAGGTCTACCAGACCTTTGATTTTGCGTTGCAAAATGGTGTTTCGATAATCTAAAAAATTTTATCATTGGTTAATGGTCAGTTTAATATAGAGAAACTTGTTATCTGTTACCAATATGTCCTTATCTGATAACTCAACTCACGTACAACAATAATAGTTATTTAGTTTAAATATTTAATCCTAAAGATAATATATTCAAGTACATGTTGAGACAATTAATTCCCTCAAGCTTAGGAACATCTGTAATAGAATTATATGTGGAGTTAGGTAGCCAATATTATTAGATATGTAGCTTCAGCCTAATATTAATACTATCTTATGTTTTTTTATAATTTTCCTTTTAGCTACCTCGCATTAAGTTCAAAATCTTGCTCTACCGACTTGTACCATTCTTCGTCACTCGCAGCATTCCAATCCACCCATTGTTCATCGCTCATAGATGCTCGCCATGCAATAAATGGTTCCGCATCTGGTCCAACAGGGTGTCTCAATTTCCAATTGTTGCTTTCAGCAACTTCAAAAATTTTATCTGCCACGAATGATGGTGGCGTTGGTGTTTTGAGTGATGCTGTAAAAAGACCAGCAAAACGTTTTGAATGTGGATAGATTGACTCATCACTTACAGCGATATCCCTTGCCATTTGGGTGTTGATAATTCCTGGTTCAATAATGGCAACCTTAACATTAAAAGGTTTTACTTCTTGTGCCAAAGCCTCACTAATCGCTTCAAGGGCATGCTTACTTGCTGCATATCCACCCAATGGACTATTGGCTATATGACCTGCAACAGATGCAACATTTATGATACAGCCTTTTTTGTTTTTTCGCATTTGAGGTAACAAGGCTTTAGTACAACGCAGTACTCCCAAATAATTCGTATTCATAATGGCTTGGAAATCATCCATCGACATTTCTTCAATAGAGCCATGACGTTCAATTCCAGCATTGTTGACAAGAACGTCTAACGAACCATGTTCTTGAATGATGGCATCCAGACATTGCTTTACAGAAGTATCAGAATCAACATCCATTTTAGAAACCGTGATGTCCAGAGATTCGTTTTTGATTTTTTGCTTCAAATCTGAAGCTGCTTCAGGATTGCGCATTGTTGCAAATACCTTGTAACCAGCACGACCAAATTTTAATGCTGTTTCAAGACCAATACCTTTGCTTGTTCCTGTAATGAGTACTGTTTTCATTAATTTATATTTAGTTAGTTGGATAAATATACTGAATATTACATAAAGGGCTACTAACGTGTTCCCTAGTCACCCAATGTTGAAAGAATTTCAATTACAATTTACTCTCCCTAAATTATACTATTACATCCGTAATGGTAAGATGCGGAACACCATTTATTAGTTCATTTATCCTCTCTGAATTGATTTTAAACATAAAAAGAAAAGCGCCTTGAGAAATCAAGGCGCTTCAGTGTATCGGAAAGGGTCGAATTATAGAACTAAAAGGAGTTTGTAATGGATTTTAAAAAAGGGATTGAACTTCTATTCATATCCAATATGAACAGAAAAAATAATTGTAATAAAGGCAAGAAGCATTAAAATCAAAAACAACGGGAATACAAATCTTATCCATTTTTCAAATGAAATTTTTCCAATTCCTAGCATAGCCATCAGTATTCCATTTGTAGGAATTACGATATTGGAAAAACCATCACCAAAAACGTATGCCAATACAGCTATTTGTCTTGAAAAACCTAACAAATCTGACAATGGTGTCATTAATGGCATTGAAACCAGGGCTTGCCCGGAGGCTGAAGGTATAAAGAAATTAAGAAATGACTGAAAAACAAGCATCCCAGATACTGCAATGGATTGAGATTGATTGGAAAGGGTATCGGAAAAATAAAATAAAATGGAATCCATAATTTGACTTTCGACCATTACCACCGAAATGCCACGGGCTACCCCAACAATTAAAGCTGGAATTATCATCGCTTTCAAGCCATTAGTAAAGATGTCCATTGCTTTATCACCAGACCAGCCACTTAAAAAAATTACAGCAATACCTATAGCCAGGAACCCCGCACTCATTTCAATTAATCCCCATCCCATAAACTGAACCGCAGATAAAATAATGGCGTATCCGAGTATAAGAACAACCAATATGGCAAAATGTTTTTTCGTAAGATTTACTTGCTCTATTTGGTCACCTTCAACCAAAGCCGCTCCATGGGTTGATTCCTTAAAAGCAATCTTTTTATTTTTAATTCTGGAACCGTATCTCATTAGGTATGAAAACCCTATCAAAATGCATAACAAAAAAATCACAAACCGCAATCCCATACCACTGCCTATTGGCAATTCGGCAATCTGTTGGGCAATTTGCACTGTAAAGGGATTAGTTGTTGCGGTTGACCATCCCACATATACGGGAACAATTCCAAGTGCAAAACCAAACATTCGATTATATCCATGTTGTTCTGCCAGCAAAATTAAAATTGGAATGAGCGGCAACAATTCAATATAAATTCCCATGAAAGCACTACCAGTGGAAATGGTTACATATATAAGGAAAAACAAAAGTTTCGGGTATTTATTGAACCTCTTAATGATTTCAGACAAAAACGCATGAATGGTTTTGGTTTCAACAATGAGACTGAATACCGCTCCCAATATAAAAATAAAAAATATAAGCGTACCAGATTGCGCCAATCCCTTAGGAATAGAAGTCAAAACACTGAACATCGAATTAGGAGAGGCGTACCCACTAACCTGCTCTCCAATGGTTACCCCTTTAGCTGAAAAATGTTTGGGGATTTCAGAATAACTACCCGGTACTACAATGTTCTGTTCAATTTTGTTAATTATCCTTTTTTCCCTTTCAAAACTTCCTGAAGGAATGATATAACTCAATACGGAACAGAAGATAATTATCCAGAACAAAAAAATAAATACATGAGGGATTTTAAAATCGCTGAATTTCATGAAGGTTGGTTGGTTGGCTAAAAGTAATAAACTCTTTTGGAGGAGACAAAAATAAAAACCTTCAGAAAATCTGGAGGCTTCTTTGCAGCGAGAACCGGATTGATGTGTACCGATAAATCGGGACCCATCGGACCAGATTAGGGGAAGCTATATGATTTTTCGAATGATTTTTTAAAGCTTCTTGATTTTTATACCTATATAAAATTGTTCTTCAATATTCTTGGTAAGATGATATTTATCATAGTTCATTTTTTTGTAAAAGATTAATTTAAGTGATTGCCTTATTATTTATTCTATTACGTTATAAACTATGAGTAATAATTACTTTTTCCAGACCTTTATATTTTGCATTATTATAGGAACTATTTATGCACAAACTACCGCAATACCAGATGAAAATTTTGAACAAGCCCTGATAGATTTAAATATTGATTCAGACGGAATAATAAATGGAAGCGTAGCGACAGCTGATATTTCTGGTGTAACTTCATTAAGTGTAAATGCTAAGAATATTTCTGATTTAACCGGGATTGAAGACTTTTCAAGTTTAACCTATTTGTCATGTTTTTCAAACTCATTAACGACATTGAATGTTACTGAAAATGTAGTTTTATCTGTTTTAATTTGTCGAAATAATAGCCTAAGCACTTTAGATCTAAGTCAAAATACAAATTTGAGCGTTCTACACTGTTTTAATAACCAGTTAACGCGTTTAAACATTTCTCAAAACAGTGCTCTGGGAGATTTAAAATGCTATAACAATCAGTTAACCGAATTAGATGTATCTCAAATTACAGGAATGGGTGTTTTAAATTGCTCATACAATCAAATAGAAAGTTTAGATGTATCACAAATGCCCTATTTAGCCAATTTAGTATGTAATAACAATCAACTCACCGAACTGGACATTAGCCAAAATTCCGAGATAACAAATCTGAGCTGTGCATTCAATCAAATAACTTCATTGAATGTGAGTCAACAATTAAACTTAATGAACCTATACTGTAACGACAATTCACTTAATAGTTTAGTAATGGGTGAAAATAGTTTATTATCAATATTTTACTGCTTTAACAATCAGATATCTGAATTAGATGTTAGTTTAAATACGGGCTTACAATATTTTAGATGCTACAATAATGATTTATCTGTTTTGAACGTAAAAAACGGATTCAATTCACAAATCGCAATATTTGATGCTCAAAATAATCCGTCTTTAGAATGTATTCAAGTTGATGATGAAACAGCTGCCAATGCTTCTCAAGCCCCTTATACTAATTGGCTAAAAGATGTTACAGCAACATATGCTGAAGATTGTGGATATCTGGGCTTTAAAGATGACGTTTTGGAAGACACAATAACTTTGTACCCAAATCCCGTTACTAATACATTAACGATTGATTCTGTGGTGGAGCTTATTAAAGTAGAAATATATTCCACTTTGGGTATTAAAGTAAAAGAAATACTTTCAGGATTTGATGCTTTACCCATGAATGAATTAGCAAGCGGTATATATATAATAAGAATAGAATCTGAAATGGGATTTATCGCCAAGCAGTTGATTAAAAAATAAATTTAGAACGCTTTCTTTAAAATTTTATTGGAATCAAAATTGAAGAACCCATTTCTAAACCACCCCACCATTAAAATAATTTTTTTATATTTATAAGGTATTGAAAACTATTTTACACATTATTATTAGCCATTTAATGGCTAAAAAACACACGGTTTACATGTAACGTAGGAAACATTCCGGTATGTGTTCCATTTGGCACCATATTTTTTCTACATTTCACTCAGCTCTTAATGTCAACCCAATATTTCATAAAACATAAATAAAAGACATTGTACATAGGTCCGTTAACCCATTTTTAAAGGAGATCAATAATTAGACTTATAAAAGCTTTTAAAGATTATAAATTAATATTAACCAATTAAATTTAAAATTATGAGAATTAAATTAACCGTTTTAACAATTATGGCTTTTGGAACCATACTAAGCAGTTGTAAAGAAATTGAGGAAAAAACAGAGGTGAAAGTTGACCTTTTAAATGACGAATTTCCAGAAGCCAAAAAGGAAATAAACATGACCATAGACAGCATAGTACAGAGTGTAAGAGATGGGGACCTCGATAGATTAATTTCTTTTCATGCATATAGCCCTAAGTTTACGGAATTTAAAAATGGAGAAGTCCGAAATGGAGCTAAAGAAAATGAAGATTTTGAAAGAGGAGTTTTCGGTTCTGTTACAGAAATCTCAAAATTTGATATGAACAATACAAAAATTGCTGTTTATGGCGATATTGCCAATGTGACTACTCACACTGATTTTCATCTAAAATTTGGAGAAGATTCCGTTGTTGTAAATGACCAAATGACCCTACTATTTCTCAAAACTGATAATGGATGGAGAATAGTTCACGAACATCATTCCCCACTGAACAAAGCTGAGGAATAAAAACTAACTTTAAAATATTGTGAGTAAATATAGGATTAAATCGACATCTGTAATGATACGATGTGGAACACAATATATTAGTTTATTCATACTCTAAATAATTCATTACAAAAATAGAAAAGCCTCTAGATTCTCTGTAGGCTTCTTTGTAGCGGGAACTGGATCGATACGTTCCGATACCTCTTGAAACGTATCGGACCAGAATACCTTTATCAGTGACTTCATCAAAATAATTGATTTTGAAAAATCAACACCGCAATGGACCATCAGCTATCATAATGTGCAATTTGTGTGGGTGGGCAGTCAATAATATTTAATAAGAGCAATAAATCTCTTTTTTTAATGAGCTATTGATTATAGACATTGTTATGCTTTGGTTATTTTAGATTATCTATTTCCTTTTCAATTTCAATTCTCAAAGTATTATTTGAAGTAAGAGCCCTAGTAATAACATGAAAACAATATTTTTTGACATCTATTTGAAATTTAACAAGTTGCAAAAGATTGGTCGTAGCCATCCTTTCTTTAACTAGGGTTTCATCAACTAATTTGTTTTCATCCCAATCCAAATTCGATAGTACAAAAGGTACTATTCTATCATTGGTAAAGGTTTCACCAAATTCAGTAGAAGCACCTAAATCGTCATACACTCTTTCGTAATAGTTTGTCAAATTACTTTTTAGGCCCTCATTTTTAATTTCCGAAAACAGACCATTTGATTTCAACGTTGAATAAGCGTTATCACTCTCTAAAAAGTACATGTAATGGTCCAGATTATGCAGTATTGAATCTAACTTAATGTTGTTATAATGCCTGTTTGACAGTGCCTCCAGATATTGAAGGTGTTTATGTTCCATCTCTTCATAAATTTTCAAAGTTTCCTCATCTTGCTTCAAGTCATTTATAACTTGTCCAAGAGCTTTTTTGAGGGTTATGCTTTGTATTCTTTTCTCATTCCAGTTGTTAACTTGAAGTGCCAATAGAATTCCAATCATAACCAATATAATTTCTCCTATCGCATATTTTAGATATTTGGTGGTTTTACCTTCTGAAAGCAGTCGCTGACGAATTTGTCTGAAGAACTTAATCATGATTTGTATTTTTTATTTTCCCGCAAGCGGCTATCTCAACCAAAGGTCTGGCAGACCTTTGATTTTGCATTGCAAAATGGTGTTTTGATACTCTAAAGAATTTTATCATTGGTTATTGGTTAGTATTATTAAATAGATGCAATATATACCCAGTTTTTGATGAGCTATTGATCATAGTAGTTGTTGTGCTTTCGTTAGTTTTGTAATTCTTTTTCTATTTCTTTTATCAAGTTCTTAGCTTTAGAAACAACATCTTTATACCAATCTACTAATATCATATGTCTTATATAATTATGTTTGAAATGATTGCGACCACGGGTTGAATTGGCAAAGGCTATAACCAATTCGATATTGGTAATTGAATCTTGTCTCATTGGAAAATTTTTTGTGACTTTGCCCCCTCCAAACGTTTGCATTCTGTGGTTGCTAATTTCTATTGTTTTTTCCAAATCACTTAGCCAAGCACGTCGTTCATTAACATCTTGCCTATCATAAGCAGTTCGTTCTTTGGTCATATTGTCTATTCTTATGTAATAATCATTAATTTTTTCTGAGAGTTTATCAAATCCAACTAGCTTAGAGTTTCCTTCGTTTTGCATTTCTCTAAAGGTTCGAGTATTAATGTTAAAGGGCATATACCAACCACTTATACACTCCCATAATCTATCGACATCCTTATAGGTGTAATCGGTAGCGTTTAAAACCCATTTCTCATCAGCAATCATGTTATTTAAGAGCTTTATTGCTCTATTAAAACGGATGGTGTCCGTTTTTAAATCACTTTTAATCTCAATTAAGTAGTTTCTAGATTTTTTATTGGCCTTCCTAATCTCATTCCAATTATTAATCTGAAGGGCAATTAAAATACCAATCACTACTAAAACAATTTCACCGATAGCATATTTTAGATATTTAGTGGTTTTACCTTCTGAAAGTAGTCGCTGACGAATTTGCCTGAAGAACTTAATCATGATTTGTATTTTTTATTTTCCCGCAAGCGGCTATCTCAACCAAAGGTCTACCAGACCTTTGATTTTGCCTTGCAAAATGGTGTTTCGATAATCTAAAAAATTTTATCATTGGTTAGCTTACGTTTAATTTATTTTTTATGGATTTAATGAAGCTTTTTGACATTATATTTCTCGAAGTTGAGAAAGCAATTCATTTGTTTTTGTCTGTAATTTAGTATAATGTAATAACTCAAGTCTGTAGACATCTCCTTTAGTAATAATCAAAGAATTAAATTCTGTAGCGTGTTCAGTTTTAGAAATATTATTCCAAATTTCGCTTGCGGCTTTAGTATTATCTTTGATTAAATTGTTTCTAAATGAGAAAGGATATTTTCTTGAATAATTTATCAGGACGTTTCTGTATGATACAACAGATTCTGAGACATCTAAAATAGCACGCTCTTGCAAACTATTTACCTCTTTAAGTTTCTTCACTAGTTCATTTGAGAATAAACCAATATGCCCTGTAGAATTTAAAACTTCATAAGTATCTTTTAGGAAATTTCGATTAATATATATGGTGAAAAGATATTCATAACGAGCAATTTTTAGAATTGTATCTAAGGGGTTTTGAGAATTAGAAACTCTTTCTTCAAATTTTGCAATATTTCTTACATCAGTATTAATTTTACCTATTATCGAAGATATCGAAATACTGTCCATAACAAGGTTTTCTATTAAACTTTCCGTGTAAGCATTTTTTAATTTACTATTTTTTCTCTTTTCATTCCAGTTATTAATCTGAAGGGCTATCAAAATACCAATAACAACCAATACAATTTCTCCTATGGCATATTTTAGATATTTGGTGGTTTTACCTTCTGAAAGTAGTCGCTGACGAATTTGCCTGAAGAACTTAATCATGATTTGTATTTTTTATTTTCCCGCATGCGGCTATCTCAACCAAAGGTCTACCAGACCTTTGATTTTGCCTTGCAAAATGGTGTTTCGATAATCTAAAGAATTTTAGCATTGGCTATTGGTTAGTTTAATGAAGAATTGACAAAGTTTGCCAAAATCTACATTTAAGGAACAAAATCTTCAGAGACCGCCCATTCATAAAATCGTTCTATCCATTTGCTTGAAGGGAGTTCATTTTTGAAGATTCCAAAGCCATGACCTCCTTTGGAATACATATGGAGTTCAGTATTTAGACCTTGTTCAAGCCAGGAATTATAAAGTTGGATGGACCCAGGTGCCACCCCCAAATCGTCATTAGAAGCACATACAACAAACATTGGTGGAGCATCTTTAGGAGGTACTTGAACAGGCATAACTGTAGTCCAAGGGAATGCCGTTACTAAAAAATCAGGTTTGTTCTCTCCTGTAAAATTATATACCACTCCCATTGCAACCGCACCTCCAGCAGAAAAACCCATAAGTCCAATTTTGTCTGATTTAACACCAAATTTACTAGCATTACTGCGAACATGTGAAATAGCATTTAAACCGTCATTTATTGAAAATTGGATAACCTTAGATATCTCCTGTCCGATTTTGGCTGGATTGCTTTCTATTAATTTAAAAAGTTCAGCTACTCCATCCTCTCCTGTAGGCACTAACCGATATTTTAAAACAAAAACTGTAATCCCTTTATTATTAAGCCATTCAGCAATTTCCTTACCGTGAAGTTCAATATTCAAACCATAGAATCCACCTCCTGGAGCTATAATAACAGCAGTCCCATTTTTTAATTCTTCCGATGGTTGAAACACCTCTATAGTTGGACTAGAAACATTTGTAACTACCTTTGTTTGTAATATGTTGGAGAAATATTCTTTTTCGTTATTATGATAAACTATCTGTCCAGATGATTCTAATGGTAACTTTATGATATTCTGTGCAATTAAAACAAAAAAAGTATTAAGCAAAAGAAAGAAAGAAATGGATTTTTTCATCTTATATTTATGTTGGTTGGAATAATTAAATATACAACAAATTAACCACTAAGATTTTAGGTGGTTTTTAAGTAGTTTCCATCGTCTTGTTTTTCCCGTTTATAGCGGTACAGGGTTCTCGCCCAAACGGGTCATAACAAAAACGCCACCTTTTGGTGACGTTTTTCTTTCGATGCTCCCCCTGATATTGTTTTGTCGATCGAATTTAATAAGGAATTAAAGCGTTTTACCTTTTTTATGAAAGTAAATATAAAAATAATCGTATCGTTCTCTAGCGGTAATCCGCCTTCACATCATTCAGGACGGACAGGCTGGATTAACTCGCTTTGCTCGTTGGGCCTTTTGGAGGGGATTTTACAAGCAAAACCTGATGGCCATGCCATTGTCGGCTTTCTTTTCAAATAAGTAGGTGTAAGTAAAATGACTGGATTGCCGAATTAGCCTTCGGCTTTTCGGCGGACCAGAATGGGGGAGGCTTTACAAAGAAACCTAACGAGACTTTAATTACATAAATGGTGATGAGTGTCATTTTATGTGCTGCTGGATTGATTCGTCCCGATACCTCGGGACTCATCGGACCAGATGAGGGGTGGCTTTACAAAGAAAACCATTGCGCATAGCATTAGCTTTTTGGTGGTCTAAAATCTTAAACGCAATTTAATGCAGACTGGATTCATTTCCCTCACTTTTAGCTCGGGAAATGGACCAGATGAGGGGTGGCTTTACAAAGAAGCCTGAACAGCTTTGCTGTTTAAGGCTTTATTTTTTCTGCAAGTTGAAGTAAAACTTCACTTGCGACAAAAAGAAAAGCCTCCAGAAAATCTGGAGGCTTCTTTGTAGCGGGAACTGGACTCGAACCAGTGACCTTCGGGTTATGAGCCCGACGAGCTACCTACTGCTCTATCCCGCGATGTTGGACTGCAAATATACAACCCTTTTTAACTTTATCAAGAATAATATTAAAAAAATTATTACTGCCCAATACGATCCACCCGGAAGTCTGTTAATCTAAAATTCTGAAACCGAATTGTTATATTTATAGGGTTGCAACACACTTCACAGTCCTCAATGTAAGATTGCTCCGCCACTGAATGATCTATTAAAACAGATACCTCCTCCCAACAATAGGGGCAAATAAAATGATGCTCCACCATGATTGTAAAAATAAACAAAGTAGATGAAAATTTAATTCATCTACTTTGTTTAACTAACTAATTTACTCAAAAAAAACTAGGTGCTTATTACTCTTTTTCTATATCCATATTCGCGGTTGCATTCTGATTCTGCAATTCCATAAATATCATATCCGGCGGATTATTTCCGGACATACTGGTAAATTCATTGTTTAAATTATTATCGCTCACCATAATCGTGTTCAAGTGCGTCATGTTCATGAACTCTCCGGGTAAATCTCCGGTAAATTGGTTACTGGACAAGACTAATTCCTCTAAATTGGTCAATAAGGCGATTTCAACGGGAATTTCCCCGTCCATCTTATTATCGATGAGACTTAACTTTTCCAATTTTGACAAAGCATAAATCTGATTCGGAATCGTACCTGTTAAAAAGTTACTTCCTAACATCAACTCCTTTAAATTGGTTAATCCCATAAGGGACTCCGGTATGCTGCCGGAAAGCTTATTACTGTATAATTGCAAGGATTCCAATTTTGTTAACTCCCCTAATTCACTCGGGATATTACCTTCCAGTCTGTTCATAAAAAGCTCTAAAGAGGTCAACTCTTTTAAGTTTTTTATAGATGCCGGTATGGTTCCATGCAATTTATTAAACCCTAAATTGATTTTTCTTAAGGACGTTAATAGCCCGATTTCCTGAGGAAGGGTTCCTTCCAGGTTATTGAACCAGAGGTTCAGTTCAACGACTCTGTCATTTTCTACTTTTACACCATACCAGTTGTCGACAGTGGTCTCCAGGTTCCAGGTGGTATTCCATGTGCTCCCGTTTGTAGCCGTGTACAAGGCTATAAGTGCATCTTTATCGGTTTGTGAAACACCGGCAAATGTATGAAGGGAAATGAATAAGCAGGCAATAGTTAGCTTTAAGGTTTTCATGTCTGAATAAATTTGGGATTAATTCTCTACGAAAATAGCGCATTGGCAGCCTAAACACCATTTTATTCGACAAAATACATAAAACTTTAACACTTTCTAATCGACGAACTGCTCAATTTCCAGTTGAATATCCTCCCATTTTTGCATTAAATCCTGCAAATGGCTTTTCATTTTTTGATAATTATCGAAGAAATTTGGCTCGGAGGTTATGGCTTCATAATTAATTTCAAGCTCGAGATCAACGGCCTTTATCTCTTTTTCCAATTGACTAATCTTAGCCTCGACACTGCTTAATTTATTGTTAAGGGCCTTTAACCTTTTTTGCTCTTCATAAGACTGTTGCTGCTTTTTCTTAGGACTATCTTTTACGATGGTTCGCTTTTCAACTTCGCGCATATTTTCAACATTACGCGACTCCAAATAGTAGTCTATATCTCCCAAATATTCCTTGATCTTACGATCCTTGAACTCGTAAACCTTATTGGACAATCCCTGAAGGAAATCGCGATCGTGTGACACCAGAATTAAGGTTCCTTCATACCGTTTCAATGCTTCCTTAAGTACATTTTTAGAGGTCATATCGAGATGGTTGGTCGGTTCATCCATGATTAAAACGTTGAATGGCTGCAACATCAATTTAGCCAGTGCCAACCTATTACGTTCTCCTCCGGACAGCACTCTTACATATTTGTCCACCTCATCGCCTCTAAACAGGAATGATCCCAGAATATCCCTCACCCTACTCCTGTTGGTTTCGTTCGCCGCATCAATCATGGTATCCAAAACCGTTTTATTTCCATCTAAATACTCGGCCTGATTTTGAGCAAAATATCCCAACTGCACATTATGCCCCAACTTTAAATGACCGTTATGTTTTATTTCACCAACAATAATTTTTGCCAAAGTAGATTTACCTTGACCGTTTTGACCCACAAAGGCCGTTTTACTATCACGTTCTATAAGCAAATTCACGTCCTTTAAAACCTGATTATCACCATAGTTCTTGGAAATGTGATCGGCCTCAATGACTACTTTGCCCGGTATTACCGACACCGGAAAATTTAGGCGCATAGCACTTTGGTCATCTTCGTCCACCTCAATACGTTCAATCCGATCCAGTTTTTTTATTAGCGATTGTGCCATAGAAGCCTTGGAGGCCTTGGCCCTAAACTTTTCGATAAGCTTTTCGGTATGTTCTATTTGCTTTTGCTGGTTTTTTTGGGAGGCCAACTGCTGCGCCTTTAATTCTTCTCGCAATACCAAATACTTGGAATAGGGTTTGGGGTAATCATAAATACGTCCCAATGAAATTTCAATGGTTCTATTGGTGACATTATCAAGGAACATTCTGTCATGAGATACAATAACCACAGCTCCTGAATAATTTTTCAAAAAGCCTTCCAACCAAATAATGGATTCAATATCTAAATGGTTGGTGGGCTCGTCCAACAACAAGACATCATTATCCTCCAGTAACAATTTAGCCAATTCAATTCGCATGCGCCATCCACCGGAAAAGGTATCGGTAAGTTTATTAAAATCATCCCGTTTAAAACCCAGTCCTTGCAGAATTTTCTCGGTATTACCCTGATAATTATACCCTCCTAATATTTCGTATTGATGTTGCAATTCGTTAATATCAACCATAAGCTGATGGTAGCCTTCACTTTCATAATCGCTGCGTTCGGCCAATTGGGTATTGATGTTTTCCAACTCTGACTCTATCTGTTTAATGGCTTTGAAAGCTTCGTAAGACTCCTCCAAAACTGTTCTGCCATATTCGAAATCTATATCCTGCTTTAAAAACCCTATTTTAAGCGTCTTATCTGTTGCTATTTGACCCGTATCAGGTTCCATTTCTCGCGAAAGTATTCTCAGTAAGGTGGATTTCCCGGCTCCATTTTTACCAATAAGCCCCACGCGATCACCATTCCCTAATTTGAAGGTAAGGTCCTCAAACAGGTATTCCCCTTGAAACGATATTGATAAATTATGGATATTCATCATAAAAATGTAACTTTTATTACTTTACCTTTTATTTCAAAGCCTTAAATTTGCCTGCGCATTTTGTCTTATTAAGGTCATTGGGTATTATATTCTCTAAATGCGTTTGCAAAAATACATAAAATATATGTTTAGAAAAGGTAACAAACTGTATAGTATCCTTACCGGTGCGTGTCCCAAATGTCATGAAGAATCTATGTTTAAAAACAAAAATCCATATATACTTTCGGAAATTTTAGATATGTATGAAACCTGTTCCAACTGCGGTACAAAATACAAAATGGAACCCTCATTTTTTTACGGTTCTATGTACGTAAGCTATGCTGTTGGGATTGCCTTTGCTACGGCAGCATTCCTTATTTCCTTTTTTGTATTTAAAGCCAACATCCATATCGTTTTTATTTCAATAGTTAGCACTTTAATCGTCTTTCTGCCCATAATTATTAGAGTTTCCAGAAACATTTGGATTAACTTTTTCATGCATTACGACGAAACCCTGTCAAAACCCTAAGTTGAACCGAAAGACAACACTTATTTTATACACTAACAAATGGCGAGATGCCGGGAGAAACGCAGTACAGGGCATCCCAAGCTTACCTCTCAAATTTCAATTGTAGATCCTTAAACCTCTACTCCAAAAAGCAAGTTAACCCTCAGCAAACCGTTGAATATCAATCTCCTTTTCCAAAGGAATATCGTACGCAATGAAATCAAAAAGCTGTTTAGCTGCATATGGGCCTGTCATAACGCCTCTTGTACCCAGTCCATTTAACACATAAAGGTTCCTGTAATGGTTATGCCTACCAACCAACGGGCGACGATCCTTTACTGTGGGACGAATACCCGCGACCTGATCCACTATTTTAAATGGGCAGTTAATAAGTGTTTCTAATTTATCGATAAGTTCAAGTTTTGCATTTTCCGTAATCGCATTCGAGGTATCACCCCAATCATAAGTAGCCCCCACTAAATACTGATCCCGGTGTATAGGTATTAAAAATACGGGGCCTTTTAAAACAAAATCTATTTGTAATTCAGGCGCATGGATGGTTAATAGCTCTCCTTTTGTAGGCAATAGCGGTAAGGATTTAAAAAAAGGGTTTTTGCCCATGCCATAACCTTCGGTAAATACAACCTGTGTTGCCCTTATATGGCCATAAGCGACCTGTTTATCCGAAATTTGTAAGGTATCATACTGAAACGCATCTGCTATAAACAGGCCGTCCTGTATAAGTTCCTTTTTATAGGCCTCAACGAGGGTCTTTACAGCAATCCGACCTGTATGATTGACCCTTCCAAATCCAAAAGGTGCTTGAACCGATTTGTTATTATTTTTGATTAGCGTCGTTGAAAGGTATTTGCTCAATTCGGGTTTATCTGAAGCTGTAAACCAATTATTCTGTTCTTCCACGGACACGAATTTCCGATACACCGGTACCTGAGATATCAGTTTTATACCAAGCCGACGCTCTAAAACTTCATATTGGTCTTTCACTAATTTCAACTGCGCTTCGCTTTTCCAGACCGCTGTAAAGCGCTTAAGTACCACTGGATTATAGAGTCCGCCAGCGACTAAAGAGGATCTCTGGGACCCGTCATCAAAAACCACAAATGATTTTCTATGGGCTCTTAGCTGTTCACAAAAACTAATACCGGCCAAACCTATGCCAACAACGATATAATCTACATTCATGTTGCGAATATAGTGAGAATAAAGATGATCTGTAAATTCACATATGTGGTGCCGTTGGCTCTAGTTTTGATTTGATTCTTAGTTGGCAGGCACTTCATGTGCACCGGGCATGATACCCGCATAACCATAACATAACGTCATACCTCTGCACTCCATTAATGCCAGGAAATAAAAACGCCCACAACAAAGTGGGCGTTAATCTATTAGAAAACCTTATGTGTATTAGTAGGTCCACATATCAAGTTCGAAATCGCGTATTTTTGTTTTAATCCGATCGGACTCCAATAACTGCATCAATGCATTTTGGGCAATATACTCGTTTACTTTTCTATCCCCTTGAACATTTTCTTCAGCATAGATAATCGCATTAAAACGCCTTGAATTCAAGATATGATCAAAAGAAAACGGAATGGCACTATTTTCATTATTAAAGGCTTTGGCATCATGTAATACCTCTCTCGCATCTGGAAAGAATACCCAAAACAATTCAACCAAATCCGGATTTTCGTCATCGATGAAGTTCACGTCCGGTGCTACAGGAGCGATCCCCAGAAGGCGATATTTCATTTCAGCTTGTCGCTTGTCAAAATACCATAAGCCTACAATGCGATATTCCTGAATATTGGCTGCAGTGATATTCCTTCTATCGATATATTCTGCAGACAATTCCTCTCCGGCATTTAACTGCTCGATCCCTAACTCTGTGGTATCCACTTTTACTAAAGCCGCTTGAATATCCTTTAATGTACGCTTCGTTGTAAAATAAGAATCATCATAAATGTTTTCTATATTACCATTTTTGATATTTTTCATCAGTACATCGTATAACGATCTTCTATTGCTGCCAATATTATTAGTATCGATAGGATAGTATAGCGGAAAGTTTGCACGCTCGTCAAGAACAATTTTTTCCCATACTTTTTTTGAAAAAAGGATATCTCTATCGTCTACATAACCATAAGGTAAAGGTTCATCGTTATCGATAGCCTTTTGTGATTCTGTTCTTACGCCAATCTCATCCGGCGATTTCGCATTTAAAATATTTGCCTGAGCAAATACATGAGATGCGGCAAAAACAGTTATAACGGTTAATAAAAAACTTTTAAAATTCATGTGTTCTATTTTATATTTCACAATCCATCTTTGGGGCTGTGCCTAGCACAGGATTTGTAACAGCTATAACCATTAAAAGCTATAGCTGTTTCTATTCTATTAATTGGTAAGCTCTATAATTACAGGTGATACCTTTTTAAGTATAACGCTTACACCACTAGCCTTGGCTTCGATATCGAATATTTGTACATCCGATCCTCGTTTTGCCTTACGCAATGCACTTTTTGCTCTACTGTCCAGCTTATTACCGTTCACGTCTATAGTTGGCTGACCCGATACTTTAAATTTAAAGCCGGTAACGCGCAATGGCAATTCAAAGTCAAAATCATCAAACTTTGCACCAACGGTGGAAATTTCCAAACTCTGACGTTGCATTTTTGTCTGACCGTCTTCACCTCGAATCGTTCCAGTTGGTTTCGGTAAATCCTTAATTCTAAAGGTTGCATTATCGCTTGTCGTTTTACCGTCAGGTAATTTACCCGTAACATTAATGGTTACTTCTCTACCTTTAACTGTAGTGACATCCATGACGTATTTACTTCCACTCACTCGTGATAAACCTTGAGCGCTTGCTGAGACATTATTATCTGATATACCAGCAAAAGAAATGGTCATTGGGTTTTTAACGCCACGATATACCACATTCATTTTATCCGCTGAAATGGTGGCCGAATTAGGTCTCGGAACTGTAGCAAAGGATGATGCCACCGGAACTTCAATTTCATCACCGTCTTGAGCGAAAATTAATTTTCCTTCAATTTTATGCTCACCAGGATTTCCGGTACCTACATTCAATTTTACTTTACCATCTTCTATGGTATATTGTGATTCTGTTAATGGTCTGCCGTCTAAGGTTAATTCAACTCTATTGGGCTTGGTGGTAGCATCTTTTCTACCTAACACAATTTGACCATCAAAAGTTTCGCCATTAAAATAGGCCGATTTGGTGGTTTCCAACAAGGTGGTATAGTTGGTCATCGACACTTCACCAGTAAGGGTTCCTTGAAGCATGGTTGACATGACTTCCGATTCGGTTGTTTTAATGTCTGCCTGTAACTGTGTCATTTTGGTTAACGAAGCTACTAAAGGAAAGCCTTTATAATGGTGCTCTAACCAGTGAACAGTACCAGCTCCACGTTTTACAGGATCTGTTTTAAACTTATCCTTTACATCCTGGATAACTTCTTCCATACCTTCTTCGCCAGCCAGAACATTCACCACACCATCTCTAAAAGACGATATTTGATCCATAAACTCTTCACCGCCCGGCTTAAGCTTGTCTCCCTTAAAAAAGTTCTCATCCAGATAATCTCCTTTGTCCATGATTTCATAATCTGTAGGATCATCGACCGTACTAGACATTTTAGATTTTAAATCTTCCAGATACGCATTAAAGTTGGTCGCCAACTCTTTTATCTGAATAGCTTTCTCCTTTAACGGTTGGTATTTTTCTTTCTGATCTATTGCTTTTTGTTCCAGACTAGCAATAAATGCCGTATTTCGTTCGGTAGCCGCTTGATTGGACTCCGTCAATTTTTCGTTCATTAATCCGAAGGCAGAAAGGACTTCTTTTGACATATTTAAAGCAAGCATTGCTATAAATATTAAATACATCAAATTAATCATTTTCTGTCTTGGAGATAAATTTGCCTGTGCCATGTCTAATTAGGTTTTTGTTAATTAATCAATTAATTGGGGTCAAATCCCTAATTAGCTCTTGTTCATTGCAGATAACATACCTCCGTACACACCATTTAATGATGATAAGTTGGATGCTAAGGACTGCATTTGCTCTTTTAATTTAGCTGCATTCTCTACAGATTCTTCATTAATAGCCGCCTGTTTGTTAATACTTTCCAATTGTACTTTATACAAGCTGTTTAACGATTCCATTTGTGCCGCTGCCAAAGACAGCTCTTCGCCATATTTCTTTGTAGCCTGAATAGAATCTACAGTAGGAGAAATACTTTTAGCTGCACCTTCAAAATTCTTAATGCTATCGCCTAAACTCGTTAATAATTCACCATCTATTTTGGCTTCTTTTAATAACTCATCCAATTTTTTAGATAACAGACCTTGGGCGTCCTTAGGCTCTTTTTTGTTCGCCTCACCACCGGCTAATTCAGGGTATACCAACGACCAATCTAAATCGTCGTCTACCGGTTCGAAAGCTGAGATTGCAAATATAATTGCCTCAGTAACCAACCCAATGGTTAACATTACATTTCCTGTTAGCGGTCCAATTTCAAAATGAATAATTTTGAATAACGCTCCAACAATTACGATTGATGCTCCTAGACCATAAGCTAAATTCATAAACTTTTTACTTGCTCTTGACTGTGCCATAATTTTCGATTTTTAAATTTTAAGTATGAATACTTAAGTAGGTTAATTAATAGTGTTTATAATTGATTTGATTTATGTTACTTACCGTTTTTTGTCACTTTTGTCCCCATGTAATCCTGAACGGTTCTAAATCCTATATAACATCTTGCTGAATCCGCATATTCATAATCCCTTGTACTGACCTGTAAGAAATATGCAACGTCTTTCCAGGATCCTCCACGTACTACTTTACGTTGATTTTTGGTATCATTTACATTTGGATTAACCGTAGATACATATTCATAGGAACCGGGATCATAGGATGCATTTACCCATTCTGAAACATTCCCTGCCATATTATAAAGATTATAATCGTTAGGCTCATATGAGTCTGCCTCAACAGTATACAAGGCCTGATCTGCCGCATAATCACCTCTTACCGGCTTGAAGTTTGCCATGAAACACCCTCTGTCATTCTTTGCATAAGGTCCTCCCCAGGGGAATGTTGCTCCACGTAATCCGCCTCTTGCTGCATATTCCCACTCTGCTTCTGAAGGTAATCTGAATGCATTTACAAAATGGGCCCCTTTTCTACTTTTTTGATAGGCATTTTTGTTAAGCGTTCGCCATTGACAAAAGGCTTTTGCCTGTTTCCATGTTACACCGACAACGGGATAATCTCCATAGGCGTCATGCCAGAAGTAATCGTTGTGCATAGGCTCATTATAGGAGTATGAAAAATCCCTAATCCAGGTTGTGGTATCCGGATACACTTCAATATCCTCCTTCCTAATAACGTCCTTACGTGTTAAAGATCTATTTTTAGCTGCCTTTTGAATATCCATGTAAGTGTACTGGAACTTGAACTTTTTAACATCCCAGGTACGCTGTCCATTGTAAGATTCTTCTAGGGGCAAATACATGGTATCCATGACTTCGGAATAGTATTCGTCCGGATATTCGGCTGTATCGAATATTAAGTCTATGTCATGATTTAATTTGTATCCTTCATAAGGATCCTCTCCCAATCCGAAATAATTATCATGCATGTACTTTTCATAAGCGGTCATATTGGCTGTGTCCGCATCTTTGAATGCAAATTCTCCAATGCCACCGTCTTCTTGAGTTAAACCCACTTCATCTGCCAAAATGGCTAGCTTGGTTCTAATAATAGAATCCCTAACCCAATTCACAAATTGACGGTACTCACTGTTTGTTATTTCTGTCTCGTCCATGTAAAAGGCCCTAACGGTAACGGTTTTTGCAGGGGCATTTTCAACTCCTGCTAAATCATCATCGGCCTTACCCATGGTAAAAGCACCTCCCGGAACTAATTCCATACCATATGGCTTTTCCGGATGCCATTTCTTTCCTTTAACACCAACGAGCTCGCCTCTATCTTTAGAGCCACAACTGGCTATTAGTGTTAGTAATGTGGTTAATAATATAAACTTCTTCATATCCATGTAAACTCGAGGTTAATTATTCAGCTTAAATTTTGAGAGCGTAAACATATCTATATATTTTTTAAAAAGCAACTTTTTTTCGAAAAAAAATACGTTTTATCGTAAAAAAACAGCATTTCATCGATGAAATAATCGTTTAATGACCTTATTGCCCTAAACACAATTTTTTTGAAACGCCCTAAACCAGCGGTCTGGGACTACATTATTACATGCCTCAATGTAATCCTGATGCATGCATGGTAATAACGTGTGTCTTTTTAATTTATTATTGACGTCGCTTAAAAAAGGGATTTCAATCCACCATCTTCCCGTCTTATTACTTTTATAAAAGACCAATTCCTGTGATTCGACAAGGGTTATAAACTTTTGATAGCTGTTTTCATTTGAAAAATCATCATCCTCAACCCTATAGTTAACGCCTTCTATAAAATACCATATCATCTGGGCAATAAGCATAGACGTAATTTCATCGTCCTTAGACGGCCTATACTCATAAATTCCAAATGAAGAAACTTTATTGCTTATTCCTGCATATCGTGCAATAGCACATATTTCTTTACCATCCAGTCCATTGGGGGAATACTTTTGATTTAAACTCAATTCTGAACTTTTTACAGAGCCTAAATCTATGCTTACCATATTAGCATCACGCATAACAGGTTCTACTAAAGTGATATCCTTTGATATCTGACCTAACCTGTAGGCTTCAAAATAAAGCTTGTCCATTAAATCAATTTCCTCCTGGGAATTAAAATAGGTTTGATAACCAATGGTTGCATAATTAAATAGGTTATAGGGTTCGTCTAAAATAATTTTTCCAACAAAACTATTGTTTTTAATGGGTTTACTCGAATCTCCCAAATCAAATTTACTATCTACATTCACAATATTCACCATAGGAATAACCTCATCGTAAGCCCGGTAGTTTGCATAAGTAAGGTCCTGGGTGCCTCCTATAATAATCGGGATAATATCTTTTTTGATTAATTCTGCAATAGCAGTTTTCAAAGCAAAGTAGGTATCCTCAATACTTTCACCTTTGTTAATATCCCCTAAATCGGCGATAGGGGTAGTCCAACTTCCCGGATACAGTTCATAGATCGCCTTTCTTATTTCATTTAACTGAAATTCTTCTCCTATATAATTAATATCATTTCTATTTTCAAGTACCCCTATAATAGCAATCTTAACATCATCCAAATCTGGTAAACCATGTTGTACGGAATGTATTCGAAGTTTTTTTCCAAAGGCCTGTGTTGACAACAACTCGTTGTGTGCAAGCACCACATCTGAAACCGGTGAAAGAAAAGTAAAATTCATAAGTACTAAGTAAGCTAATATTTTTGCCCTATGTTTTTATGAGGCCAGCAACACAAATATCAAAAGAATAAATGGTTTTTAAGCACTGTTTAATGCAAAAAAACGCGCTTAAAAATAGAATATGATAATTTTGAAAACCATTTTCAATGGAAAATTCACTCCTCAGGACTTATACTTTAGTGCATTATTTCTTTTTGGCCGATCGCTTAGTCGTCTTTTTCTTCGACGCACTTGCCTCAATAATAGCCTTGGCCTCTTCTAAAGTCATCTTGTCAACATCCACAGTCTTTGCCAATTCTACCTTTGTTTTCCCTTTAATGACATGATGTCTGCCCCATCTTGCCTTCTCTACACGAATGCCTTCATCAACCCAATTATGGACTATTTTATCCTTCTCCTTTTGAATCTTATCTTCTATCAATTCTATAACATCATCTTCTGATAAATTATCCCAATCATATTTTTTACTGACATTCACAAACATGTTGTTCCATTTGATAAAGGGTCCAAAACGTCCTTTACCTTTTTGTACCGGTAACCCTTTGTAGGTATAAATGGGAGCATCTGCTTTTTTCTTTGCTTCAATAAGGCCTACGGCTTCATCCAGTTCTACACTTAACGGGTCTGCACCATTAGGAAGGGACACAAAAGTCTTACCAAATCTTACATAGGGTCCAAAACGTCCGTTGTTCACCTCTACTTCTTCACCCTTATAGCTCCCCAATGATTTTGGTAATTTGAATAGATTCATGGCCTCTTCGAAAGTGATACTATTCAACTGTTGGTCCGGACTTAAACTCGCGAATTGTGGTTTTTCATCATCGTCTGCGGTCCCTATTTGAACCATTGGTCCGAATTTACCTAAACGAACACTCACCTGTCTGCCGGTCTTTGGATCGGTGCCCAAAATACGTTCTCCCGATTCCCTGTCGGCATTCTCTGTAACGTCTTCAACTTGGGGATGAAAGTCGTTATAAAAGGACTTCATGACTTTAGTCCAATCCTCCTTGCCCTCAGCAATATCATCAAAATCAGATTCTACTTTGGCCGTGAAATTATAGTCTAATATATGTTCAAAATGATTCACCAGAAAATCGGTAACAATCATACCAATATCGGTAGGCACCAATTTACCTTTGTCTGAGCCTACCTTTTCAGTAAGCAGTTTGTCCTTGACCACACCATTCTTCAAAGTTAATTGTGAATACTTACGTTCTTCACCTTCAACAGAGCCTTTTTCGACATAATTCCTGTTCTGAATGGTTGAAATGGTTGGCGCATAGGTGGACGGCCTACCAATACCCAATTCCTCTAATTTTTTCACCAATGACGCTTCGGTATATCGTGCAGGAGGCCGTGTATAGCGCTCTGTGGCAGTTACATAATGGTTGTACAAGGCCTCATTTACCCTAAGCGCTGGCAACATCCCCTCCTGTTCTTCAACCTCATCATCTGTGCCTTCCAAATACACCTTTAAAAATCCGTCGAAGGTAATTACTTCACCGCTCGCTGCGAAGGTTTCGTTATGGGTGGACGCACTAATTTTGATATGTGTTCGTTCCAATTGAGCCTCGCTCATTTGTGATGCTATAGCCCTTTTCCAAATTAAATCGTATAATCTGGCCTGGTCCCTGTCTACATTTACGGATGACATTGAAAAGTCTGTTGGCCTTATGGCTTCATGAGCATCTTGGGCCCCTTTTGTTTTACCCACATAGTTCCTTGGTTTACTGTAATTAGAGCCATAAGTGTGTTCAATTTCTTTTTGTGCCCCGCGCCGGGCCTCGTCCGATAGATTCACACTATCGGTTCTCATATAGGTTATTAATCCGGATTCGTATAACCGTTGTGCCACGGTCATGGTTTTACTTACCGAGAAGTATAATTTCCGAGAGGCTTCTTGCTGAAGGGTTGAGGTGGTAAACGGTGCTGCCGGGGACTTCCTAACCGGTTTTTTCTCCAAGTCGCTAACTCTAAAGTGAGCTGACGCATTTTGCTCTAAAAAATGTTGGGCTTCTGCCTTTGTTGAAAAATTTTTTGGAAGTTTAGCTCGAAAGCTCTGACCATCTTCATTTGAAAATTCGGCATCAATCCTGTAGGATGCCTCAGGGCTAAAGCCCAGTATTTCCCTTTCGCGCTCCACAATGAGCCTTACAGAAACGGACTGAACACGTCCAGCGGACAAACCTCCTTTAACCTTACGCCATAATACAGGTGAAAGTTCATAACCCACAATTCTATCTAAAACACGACGCGCTTGCTGGGCATCGACCAAATCGTAATCTATTCCTCTGGGGTTTTCAATGGCCTTTTGGATGGCCGATTTTGTAATCTCATGAAAAACGATACGTTTCGTTCTTTGCTTATCTAATTTTAATGTTTCTGCCAGATGCCAGGCTATGGCTTCTCCCTCACGATCCTCATCACTGGCTAACCAAATGGTATCGGCTTTTTTGGCAAGTTCCTTTAATTTTTTTACGACAGCTCTTTTGTCTTTGGATACTTCATATTTAGGTTTAAAATCACCCTCAACATTAACGCCCAACTCCTTTGAGGGGAGATCTGCAATGTGTCCAAAGCTCGATTCAACTTTAAAATCCTTTCCTAAAAATTTCTCTATTGTCTTTGCTTTTGCCGGTGACTCAACGATTACTAAATTCTTTGCCATACTCGATTTTTCAGGCTACAAATGTATATGAAAATTTTTTTATGCACCTAATTTTATCCAGACGGACACTAATTTTAAGGCAAAAATGGCCTGTAATCACAATAAGCAATTCAGGCATTCTCTAATTATAAAACGGTTTGTTACTAGGGATTTCCAATAGACTCTATGTCATCAGACCTTTCCAAAGACACAGTCTCTTTATAAATAAAATACGCCGGCAAGTATCCAAAGGAAGCTGTAAAAACTACACCTACAAAACACATAATCATTCCAACGAATTGTGCTAAAATTCCAGAAACAACTAGGAGCCCAAAAGTGATAAGCCATTTTTTATTGCCCAGTTTAAATCCAACTTTTATAATATCTGAAGCGGACATTTCTGGATTAAAGGCATAAACAACATTTATTAATGCAAGGGGTACTGCCACGTAAATAATGGGTAACACACACAAAAGCACTGCAACAATACTGATACCAAAAGTGATCGCTGTTAGCGTAATGGTCTTTGCTAAATGGGACTTTTTAAAGAAATAAAAATAGTCATCAGTTCCAATTTCATTGAGGTCCTTCCTTTTACAGATTCTGTAAAATGCAGCTTTTAATCCGAATGCAATTATCATGGCAAAGAACGACACCCCCAAGACCAATAGGCCAAACGATACGAGAACGATGAGATCTGGGGCGCGATCATGTTGAAATGCCTCTGAATCAAATAAACCCAAAGCGATTACAGGCAGGTACATCAAAATATAAAACGGAATCATTAATCCTATGGTTAATAACAACATGATAAATCCCTGTACCCATACCTTTTGGAATAGGCCCAACGATTTATTAAAAATACTTCCGAAATCCAGGATTCCAGCATTTTCAATTTTTTCTAGAATAATATGTGTATCCATGTTTATGTATTACATCCCGTTTTCAGAATCTTCACCTGCTCCTATTTGGTCTATATCACTCGTACCCTCGAAACCAACTACTTCCCCATAAATTAAAAATACCGGGAGATACACCAGGCACATGGTAAAGAGAATCCCAACAAAACATGCCAATATCCCTAACATTGCTAAAAGTCCGGTCACAACCATAGTTCCAAAGGTTATGAACCATTTTTTATTCCCAATTTTAAAACTGGTTTTTACAATGTCCGTTTCAGTAAAATGGGGATTCATTGCAAATACAATAGAAAAATAAGATAATGGTACAAAAACATAAAGGTAAGGTACAAAACATAGCAATTGTGCTATGGTAGCAATACCTGTATACAGAATACCCAACATGAGGAGTTTGGGATAATAGTCCTTTTTAAAAAAATAGAAATAGTCATCCTTTAGGGTTTGACCTAATATGAATTGTTTGCACATTCTGTAAAATCCGCCTACTAAAGCGATAGTTAATGCACTTATTATTATATTTTGAGGTATGGCATATAGTATTTTCCTGGTTTGGTTTTGAGAAAATGACTCTAAATCGAACCCAGTTTCCAGATTATAGGAAAAAGGTGATAAGCCTATCAAACCAAAAAGAAAATTGATCCCAATGGCACAGACCACAATGACAGAAACCACGATAAACCCTTTTTGCCATAAATTTTTAAATAACTCTATAGATTGCTCCAAAATCATCCTATAATCCAGGTCCTTTGCATGCTCAATTTTATTTATTAAAGACTCCGGTTTATTCATACATCGTGGTTTAGTTAGTGACTAAAGATATAAATTAATTATAAAAAAATCCTGTCATTACAGGATTCTTATGAAATACCATTACCAAACCAAAATCAAAACGCAAAGGTACTTATTAGGCGGAGATCATTTTCTAAATATTCATACTGATAAAGCGCTTGGTTTCCTATCATCAACAAGGAATTTTGAAGCGGTATGACATCTTTGGATTGGATATCTTTTAAGGTCTTTAGGAGCTTGATATCCCGGGGATCTACTGTATTAAATAACTTTAACCCTGCAGTTCCATCGCATACATACAATGTATTTCCTTTTACGCCCAGTCCATATGGGTTTTCCAGTGAATAGCGCCCTGCCAGGGTTGGGTTTGACTTATCAGAGATGTCCACCACCTCCAAGACACTTTCCAGCTGACCGCAAGGGTTTCCACCCCGTAGGGTGAGATAGGCATAATTGCCATCAACCACGACAGGATCACATCCTTCCCAATGGATAAATTCTGATACAAACTCCGGTACTAAGGGATTGTCCAATGTATAAATAAACATACCGTTAGTACTTCCCAAGTATAAATATTGATCGGCCTGGAACATGGTTTCGATATTCCACCCAACATATTGTGAATGTTCTAAAACAGGCGCTTCTAAATGCGCTATATTAAAAATAGTCATTTTATGACTACCCACGGCATACAGATGGTGTTCTACAATTTGAAAACGGGCCAAAGATCCACCCATCCCTACCACAGATTCCCCCGAATTCATCACATTACCAGCACCATCGAAAACCCCATCTGCAAACAGAATAGGGTCGTCAATTTTACGACGTTCCGAGGCTACGGTCCACCCCACAATAATTGAATTTTGAAAATCAAAACTTTGAAAATCCACATCGTCAGCTTCAATGGGTATTTCAAAATCATAAAAATCAAATACATCCTCTAGACGCTCCACTTCGGTCACCTTGTTTATGTTAGAAATATCAAAGACCAACAAATCGGTAGCACTATCTGCATATAAATAATTGTCCTTGACCGAGACATCCTGGTTCTTAGGAATTTCAATAAAAGATACAGCTGTTGGTTGTTCGGGTTGTGAATTATCTATAATGTGAATACCAGCAAGATCTCCGATAAAAATATAATCCTGGTAGGCATAGATCTTACCGGCCTCTTCAATTTGTCGGGCTGGTTTAATTTCAACTGATTTTCTAAAATCGGTTTTACTGATAATTTGTGGAGTGGCCACCTGAACGATTTCATAATCGGAACCATCGGTATCGCATGAACAAAAGACTAGTAAGACCAAGGGCAAAAAAAGATATTTTAATTTCATAGCTAGACGGTTTTATTATAAGGATGCTTCGTTCAAAATAGAGTTGCGTGGGATCCTTAACTTTTTTATGAATCCCTCAAAAATTAAACTGCCACTTTGTCACAAACCACAAATTAATTGTATCTTTGCACCTGCCTTTCGGATAGCAGGCACGAATATTGACCATATGGGTTGACTTAATTTTATGGAAAAGATAATTGACGAAAACAAACAAGGCGAATCACTGGTTTTAGCGCAAAAGGAAGGAAATACCAAAAAGCTTTTTATAGAAAGCTATGGTTGCCAAATGAATTTTAGTGATAGTGAAATTGTAGCCTCCATTCTAGCACATGAGGGTTATAACACAACTCCACATTTAGAAGACGCCGATTTGGTTTTAGTAAATACGTGCTCTATTAGAGATAAGGCAGAACAAACGGTAAGAAAACGTCTGGAAAAATATAATGCCGTAAAAAAGATAAACCCTTCGATGAAAGTCGGTGTTCTGGGGTGCATGGCAGAGCGGCTTAAAAGTAAATTTTTGGAAGAGGAAAAAATTGTAGACTTGGTCGTTGGTCCGGACGCCTACAAGGATTTGCCTAATTTACTTTCAGAAGTCGATGAGGGCAGGGAGGCTATTAATGTTTTACTCTCAAAAGATGAAACTTACGGGGACATTGCCCCTGTTAGGCTTAACAGTAATGGGGTCACTGCTTTTGTCTCGATAACACGTGGATGTGATAACATGTGTACCTTTTGTGTGGTACCTTTTACCAGAGGTCGCGAGCGAAGTCGAGACCCTCAGAGCATTTTAAATGAAGTAAACGATCTTTGGGATAAGGGATTTAAGGAAATCACCTTACTCGGTCAGAATGTAGACAGTTACTTGTGGTATGGCGGTGGTCTAAAAAAAGATTTCGACAAGGCCAGTGCCTTGCAAAAAGCGACGGCAACCAATTTTGCAAAACTCCTAGAGCTCTGCGCGAAAACACAGCCTAAAATGCGCATTCGATTTTCGACTTCAAATCCACAGGATATGACTTTAGACGTCATTGAAACCATGGCCAAATTCGATAATATTTGTAATTATATCCATTTGCCCGTTCAAAGCGGTAGTAACCGAATTCTCAAAGCCATGAACAGGCAACATACCAGAGAAGCCTATTTTGAATTAATTGATCATATCAAGCGCATTATTCCGGACTGTGCCATTAGTCAGGATATGATTGCCGGATTTCCAACTGAAACTGAAGCGGATCATCAAGATACCCTAAGTTTGATGGAGTATGTAAAATATGATTTTGGATTTATGTTCGCCTATTCGGAACGGCCAGGAACCTTGGCAGAACGGAAAATGAATGACGATGTACCAGTAGATGTTAAAAAACGCAGACTAAATGAAATCATCCAATTACAGCAAAAGCACGGTTTATACAGAACCCGGCAGCATATTGGAAATATTGAAGAGGTACTTATTGAAAAAGTATCCAAAAAATCGGAAGCCCACTGGTCAGGACGCAACAGTCAGAATACTGTTGTTGTTTTTCCAAAAGAAAACTATACCATCGGCGACTTTGTAAACGTAAAAATAACAGACTGCACAAGTGCCACACTAATTGGTGAGGCAGTTGGGTATTCAGAAAATAATTAATAAAAGGATTTCTGCCTTCTCTTAAACGCCTTAAGCAGACCCGGCAGGAATGATACTATATGGAATCGGTACAAGCTATAAAACAACGTTTTGGTATTATTGGCAATACTGCTGGTTTAAATCGTGCTATTGAAAAAGCCATACAGGTTGCCCCAACTGATATTTCGGTTTTGGTAACCGGAGAAAGTGGTGTGGGTAAGGAAAGTATTCCAAAAATAATACATCAGCTTTCCCATAGAAAGCACAATAAATATATTGCTGTTAACTGTGGTGCAATTCCGGAAGGCACGATAGACAGTGAATTATTTGGGCATGAAAAAGGAGCTTTTACCGGTGCAACACAAACCCGACAAGGCTATTTTGAGGTTGCAGATGGCGGCACTATTTTTTTAGATGAAGTAGGCGAACTGCCACTTACTACGCAGGTTCGGCTGTTGCGAATTCTTGAAAATGGAGAGTTTTTAAAAGTAGGATCCAGTAAAGTACAAAAAACCAATGTTCGAATTGTGGCCGCTACAAATTTAAATATGTTGGAGGCTATTGAAAAAGAAAAATTTCGAGAAGATCTTTACTACCGTTTGAGTACTGTGGATATTCATCTGCCTCCCTTACGTGAACGTCAGGATGATATCCATTTATTGTTTAGAAAATTTGCCAGTGACTTTGCCCTGAAATATAAAATGCCAACGGTTAAACTCACCGATAATGCTATACAATTGCTCTTAAAACACCGTTGGAGCGGGAATATCAGACAGTTGCGTAACATCGCGGAGCAGCTCTCCGTACTGGAACAAGATAGGACTATTACGGCCGATACCCTACGCAGTTATTTGCCTGCAACAGCAAATACTAATTTACCGGCAATTATTAAAACCACGAAGTCTGAAAGTGACTTTAGCAGTGAGCGGGAGATTTTATACAAGGTGCTCTTCGACATGAAAAGCGATCTCAATGACCTGAAAAAGCTAACTATGGAACTTATGAAATCCGGCAATGTCAAGGATGTTGAAAAAGACCATGAAGGACTAATCCAAAAGATATACGGCGGTGATGATGATTCTGAAGACTTCGAAACAGCTGAAGACTCAGCCGAAGTATTATCCATTCCCGAACACAGTTCTAGTATCGAGGACCCCTCTGGTTCAGACAAATATCACTTTGCGGAGGAGATTGAAGAGGAAGAAACGCTCTCACTACACGATAAGGAATTGGAATTAATTAAGAAATCGCTTGAACGTCACAATGGAAAACGTAAATTAGCAGCGGCAGAGTTGGGCATAAGTGAACGTACTTTATACAGGAAAATAAAACAATTCGATCTCTAATTGGAAGTAACACAAGTCACAAACGATAAGGATATTGCGCTTAGTAGTTTATAATTTTGAAAATGTCTCGTAGAATACCATCGAAGTCTAAACCATGTAATGAAACCTTTTAAATATATTTTTTTCCTCCTCGTTATCATCGCTTTTTCTAGCTGTAAGATCCAATATGGATTTACCCAACCCAGTTCCATAGATGCTGAAACTTTCCAAGTTAATCGTTTTGAAAACACATCGCTGTTGTTTGAACCAGGGCTGGATCTCCAATTTCAAAACACCCTCCAGGATTTAATTCAGGACCAAACTAATTACAAATTAGAAACGACTAATGCTGATTTGGTTTATGAAGGTGAAATCACCGATTACAGAATATCACCAACGACTGCAACCGCCCAAAATACCGCTGCGCAAAACAGATTAACCATAACCGTAAAAGTTAATTTTTACAATAGAAATAACGAAGAAGATAACGTTGAAAACAAAACCTTTTCCTTTTTTTACGATTATCCGGGAAGTGCCCAGTTGATTGGAGGCCAAAAAACAACGGCGCATGAAGAAATATTTGAACGAATAACTCAGGACATCGTTAATGCGACTTTAGCAAGGTGGTAGTATGGATCTGCCTGACAAACACCAAATCTGTTCTTAACTATCTGTTTAGGAGTTTTTAGAACGGATTATATGATGCTTGAGGTCATTGTATCCCGTGACTTAAAAGGAAAAAAACCTATATTTGTTCTACTTTAATACGCGCCATTGAACAGTAACGATTTTACATATTTATTGCAACATCCACAGTCGATTACCCACGGACAGATCGAAGCGATAAAATCGGTTATCGATTCAAATCCGTATATGCAATCTGCCAGAGCCGTTTACCTTAAAGGATTGAAGGACCAAAGTAGTTTAAAGTACAACCAAGAGTTAAAAAAAACGGCCGCCTATACTACAGACCGAAGTATTCTGTTTGATTATATCACTTCTGAATCTTTCATACAAAATGAAATTTCCAAATATATTAAGCAAAATATTGAACACTTAAAGGATATTGAAGTAACTGTTGAAGACCTTTCGGTAAACAAAAGCGTAGCCATTGATGATGCCCTGAAAAAACAAATTCAGGCTACGCGAGGTGTATTGGACCCTTCTTTATTTGAACCTAAAAAAGTGAGGCCTCATGCAACAACAGCGTTCAGGCTTGATGAAACTGAAAACATCGAACCTTTAGAAAAAACCACTAAGACTCAGGAGGTTTCAGCTGAAGATCTATTGCATTTAGGGCAACCTTTACCTTTCGATAAAACCGAAACCCATTCCTTTAACGAATGGCTGAAATTAACGCGATACAAACCTATTGAACGGTCTGCAGAGACTGAGGAATTAGAAAAAGTACAGCAAGAGGAAACCGTTTTAACGGATACCGATAAATCCAAAAAATTTGAACTTATCGACAATTTTATTGCGAAAAACCCCAAGATTGATCCCTCAAGTTCCGCGGTTTCCAAAGGTAATTTGGCCAAAGCGCAAATGATTCGGCCGGAAGCTTTAATGACAGAGACCTTAGCCCGTATTTATGTGGAACAAAAAAACTATAAAAAAGCCATTCAATCATATAAAATATTAAGTTTGAAATATCCAGAAAAAAGTAGTTTCTTTGCAAACCAAATTAAAGCAGTAGAACAATTACAAGAACAAAATAATAAAGAGTAATGAGTACGTTTACAATATTTTTAGCACTAATCGTAGTTGTAGCATTTTTGCTGGTCGTAGTAATTATGGTACAAAACCCAAAAGGTGGTGGTTTATCCTCAACTTTTGGAGGTGGTGGTTCGCAACAGTTAGGTGGTGTAAAAAAGACCACGGACTTTTTAGACAAAAGCACCTGGACTTTGGCAACCTTACTATTAGTATTAATTTTAATTTCTAACGTTACAATTAACAGAGGTTCTGAGAGTGCAGATTCCAAAGCATTAGACCCTAATGCCCAAACCGCGCAACCTTTACCTGCAACTCCTGCAGATACCAACAACGATAGTACGACAAGTATCCCCACGGATTCAACAGGTAACTAATTTGTAACAGCACGAACACAAATGCCAACTCCCCTAAACAGTTGGCATTTTTTTATGGCTTCAACGGACATTTCTGCAAGTTTGTCAGTCACTCGAGGTTGGCACATTTTTAGCAAGTCGTTAAAGCGTTAAATAAAAAATTAATTTAAATCATATAACTAATGAGCTTAAACATTAAACCATTGGCAGACCGTGTTCTCATTGAACCAGCTGCTGCTGAAACCAAAACAGCTTCCGGTATTATCATTCCGGATAACGCTAAAGAAAAACCCCAAAAAGGTACCGTTGTTGCTGCCGGTCCTGGCACAAAAGATGAACCCGTTACCGTTAAGGTTGGCGATACGGTTTTATATGGTAAATATGCAGGTACGGAACTTAAACTTGACGGTAAAGACTACCTCATAATGCGCGAAAGCGACATCTTGGCAATCGTATAACAGTTTAAATGGTGTTCCGCAAGGCAGCGGAATCTATTAAAATAAATTTCAATCAATAAGTTCCCTGTATTTACGGGACTATCAAAAACATAAAAAAATGGCAAAAGACATAAAATTCGACATCGATGCACGCAACGGTTTAAAACGTGGTGTTGATGCATTAGCAAATGCGGTTAAAGTAACCTTGGGACCAAAAGGACGCAATGTAATTATTAGTAAAAGTTTTGGTGCACCACAAGTAACCAAAGATGGGGTTACTGTAGCCAAAGATATAGAGTTGGAAGATGCCCTTGAAAACATGGGTGCACAAATGGTAAAAGAAGTTGCAAGCAAGACCAATGATTTGGCCGGTGATGGTACAACTACGGCTACAGTTTTGGCACAAGCCATTGTTAAAGAAGGTTTAAAAAATGTTGCCTCGGGTGCTAATCCAATGGACCTAAAACGTGGTATTGATAAGGCTGTGGAAGCCATTACGGCCGATCTGGAAAAACAGGCACAGGAAGTAGGAAATTCTTCTGAGAAAATAAAACAAGTTGCTGCTATTTCAGCAAATAATGATGACACCATCGGTGAACTGATAGCTCAAGCCTTCGAAAAAGTGGGCAAAGAGGGTGTTATTACCGTTGAAGAGGCTAAAGGCATGGAGACCTACGTGGATGTGGTAGAAGGCATGCAATTTGACAGAGGATATTTATCGCCTTATTTCATTACGGATTCTGATAAAATGTTGGTGGATTTAGAGAATCCTTACATTTTATTGTTCGATAAGAAAATATCAAACTTACAGGAAATACTTCCAATCCTGGAGCCAGTAGCCCAATCCGGTCGCCCGTTACTAATCATCGCTGAAGATGTAGACGGACAAGCTTTAGCGACTTTGGTGGTCAATAAATTACGCGGTGGATTAAAAATTGCTGCCGTAAAAGCTCCTGGATTTGGTGACAGACGCAAAGCGATGTTAGAAGACATTGCTATTTTAACCGGAGGCACCGTGATTTCAGAGGAAAGAGGATTTACTCTGGAAAATGCAGATTTAAGCATGCTGGGTACTGCTGAAACAGTTACAGTGGACAAAGATAACACAACAATTGTAAATGGTTCCGGTGATTCTGAAGCTATAAAAGCCCGGGTGAACCAAATCAAAGCTCAAATTGAAACAACCACAAGCGACTATGACAAAGAAAAACTTCAAGAACGTTTGGCTAAATTGGCCGGTGGTGTTGCCGTGCTTTATGTAGGTGCAGCAAGTGAAGTAGAGATGAAAGAGAAAAAAGACCGTGTTGATGATGCATTACATGCCACGAGAGCTGCAGTTGAGGAAGGTATTGTTGCCGGTGGGGGTGTTGCCTTTGTTAGAGCTAAAGCAGTGCTTGAAAAACTTGAAACCTCTAACTTAGATGAGACTACAGGCGTACAAATAGTAAATAAAGCTATTGAATCTCCTTTACGCACCATTGTTGAAAATGCCGGTGGTGAGGGTTCTGTGGTTATTAATAAAGTCCTTGAAGGCAAAAAAGACTTTGGCTATGACGCCAAGTCTGAAGCCTACGTCGATATGCTTAAAGCCGGTATTATAGACCCTAAAAAGGTAACGCGTATCGCCTTAGAAAATGCAGCCTCCGTTGCGGGTATGATTTTAACTACTGAGTGTGCTTTAATCGATATTAAAGAAGATGCTCCGGCTATGCCCCCAATGGGAGGCGGTGGAATGCCGGGGATGATGTAGTGCCTTAAACGCTAAAATACTTTAAAAACGCTTCAATTTTTTTTGAAGCGTTTTTTTATTCCCTATTATTTTATAGTTTTAAAAGAAATTAATGGATTCATGAAACGACAGTTACGTTATGCCATTGGAGAAGTTTTAATTGTCATTGTTGGGATTACTATAGCATTTAGTATGAATAAATGCTCCGAATCCCAAAAAAACAAAACCGACAAAGAACAATATTTAGAAAACTTAAAACAGGACATACATGTTGATAAAAGTAATCTGGAACATAATTTAGCAGAAATAACTGCTAAAATAGAAACATTACAACACATCATACCGCTTATAAATACCGCCGCTCCCGAAAAACTAAAAACACAGCATTCCCTTTTCAGCACATTTAAACTAACAGAGTTTTATCCAAAGGACATTACCTATCAAACCATGATCAATTCGGGTGACTTTAAATTGATTGATGATTTTACATTAAAAGCGGCCATTGAACAGCATTATTCCAATTACAAAACCATTTTAAAGGACTATTACAGGCAGGAGACCATTCATAAAGAGTATTTAGGGGAGTACTTAATTCATCATGCCAATTATGATAGGTTGCGAAACGGGGGCTTTGCATTTGAAAATGAAGGCTTGTTCAAAAATATCCTGCAGAGTATGACCGGTTCATTTCAAATCAAGAAAGAAGCCACTGAACGCGGTATACAAAGTTGTGATAACCTATTAAATATATTAGATCGGTTTTAGTTTGGTTTTTAAGTTAAATCCCTATGGGTTGCAATACCAGGACGCCGAATATTTATATGATTAATCACATCCACAATATTTATCAGAATTAGCCTTTTCAAAACATTCCATACCTTCCTTTAAGGCAAAATATGAAAGCCCTAGCGTTCCAATACTGTCAATATATCCAATGCCAAACAGCTCATAAATTCCACTGCTAATCAGCAGAATGACAGACATGTATAAACAAACCAAAGTACAATTTGCATCTGCTAAAATGGGTGCCGAGTTTAATTGAACCCCTATTTTTCTTTTCCAATATACCAAAAGCCACATGACCAAAATAGAAATAATTGAAATCACCACACCCCAAAATGTGGTTACCGGTTTGTGCCCAATCCAAATATTGTAAAAACTTGTTACGACAAGCCCGAATACGAGAAGATAAAACGCAAATCCTGTGATTTTCAATGCCGTTCGTTCAAATGGATCCCTATTGCTGTTCGGATTATTTTTAATTCTTAAAATCATATGGGCTATGCCAAATCCGGAAATAACTTCAATAAAACTATCAGAGCCGAAACCAAAAAGTGCAAGACTTTCATCTTCAAATCCAAGATATGTTGCAATAAGTCCTTCAACAATATTATAGATGATGGTGAAAATGGTTAAGCCAAAAGCAATATTATACAGTCTTTTGTTCATTGTAATTCTATATTTCTAATAGCAATCTTATAATATTATTTAGATTTTATAAGATCGGGCTTTGTTCCAAGTCCATTTCAGACCCTGTTCCAATAAAAATGCCAATTAAGTATATTCTCCCTAATACCCTATGAATACTCATAAATTTATTACGGAAAGATTTCCAGAATTGAAAAGGCCCGATCGATAACGCCACTAAACCTCCCGAAACATATCCAAATAACGACCATTTAAAGTCCCAAAGCCGGCCAAAAACTTCCGGGTTGAACCCAAAATAAGGAAGTGCATCTTTAATTACAAATTTACCTGCAAATAATATTAGGAAAATCCAGGCGATTAAGGTCACATAGGATTTAGGTCTAAACAGGGTTTTAAGGTTTAATTGTTTCATGATATTTATTGATTTACAATGTTACTATTCTTGTTCTCGATCCATAGAATGATGATCCTTTTAAACCGCCTCTTCTCCAAATATGCTAAAATCCAGTCCCAAGACAAAGGTCTGAACTGCACATGATAAAACTCCAATTTACAGCACTCTATTTTAATGATGGATTATCATTTAATTTTTTAATTTATTATAGTAAAACGCTGGTAATAACAATAACAAAATTATGGGTTGAATAAGAAATCGGCGCACATTAAAGAACATGTAATACTCTTCCTGTTTTGGATTTACTACAAAATACAAATAAATTAAAATTAGAATTATAAAGGCCAGAATATATATCATCATAGAAAACTTAACAATGCTTTTATCTTTAAAAATAACATATATTATGGCTACCGAAATGAGGCTGTTAAGCCCATAACGTATCCCAGTAAAAACCGTTAACTTAAACACTTCACGCCTTGGATTATCAATATATAGATAATCGTTTTGGAAAAACAGCAAATAAGGATCGTAGAATAATTCATTTTCAAAAACCCGAATTAAAACCAATAACCCAAATAATACAGCCAGCAGTATGTATTTACCGTTCTTCCCCATGCTTCTTATTTATCAATGCAAAATAGTTGACCCAAATCATCCATAAAAGAAATACCATTCCATAAATAATTGCCGGAAAAATAACGGTATGCAAAATTTCCCTTCGCCATGGATAATGATACAACCCAATTGAAAGAATTACTATTCTAAATAAATTAACCACGTAAATTAATACACTTCCCGATAGCACATACACGAGCGTTTCCCGAAATCGTCCGGAAAAGGCAACAATAAATGAAATAAACAGAATAATGACACTCACAGCGTTACACCCTTCTAAAACACGAGCCACATATTTGTGGTTAATAATAAGTTTCATTGAAGGTTCGTTGGGGTGCGGTTCAACACGAGCTTCATATCCAAAATCATTGAGCAAGTGTTCCGTTTGTTTAGCAACCAGATTTGTTACATAATCAGGATAAAATTTTGAGTATTTAGAAAAATCCAAATAGAACTTATAGGAGAGTGATAGTAAAACATATACTAGTAAAAAGGTAAGAATAAAACGTATTACCCATTTATATTTTAAAAGCAGCTTTTTCAAAAACCCAAGTCGTTTTGTCCAGTTAAATTAAGTAAAAAAAGGGTGATCAAATTACACCTTTTTAAATACTTTTACGAAAAATCTTTTTAGTCATGACTTTTGAACGGTTAAAATCACAGGTAGAATCCATAATTTCGAAAACCACGCTAACCGTTAATGATCGCTTGTTAGACATATGTCGCCTGCTGGAAAATCAGGTTGAATACTACAATTGGGTTGGCTTTTATTTTAGAAATGGCACTAAGGAAGAATTAATTTTGGGCCCCTATGTTGGTGCCCCTACGGACCATACGGTAATTCCATTTGGAAAAGGCATCTGTGGACAAGTGGCCCTCAGCAACACGAATTTTGTGGTACCGGATGTTACTCTTCAAGATAATTATATTGCGTGCAGCATCACGGTGAAAGCTGAAATTGTGATTCCTATTTTTGTTAAAGGTCAAAATATAGGACAGATAGATATAGATTCGAACAGTCCTGATCCTTTTACTGAAGCCGATGAGCGATTTTTAGAATTTGTATGCACTAAAGTGTCACAGATACTTTAAGATTGAAGATTCTGTTTAAAGGTGAGCGTTTAATATGTCGTACTTCGCCTTCACTGTTAACAACTTCCCTTTTCCGTTAAAAAAATGCATGGTTTTTTAAAATATCCAAGTCATTTTTTGGCTTTAAATAATTACTTTTGCATTGTTATAAAAAAACAAATTAGGTATTCATAAATCAAACGTCATTTCCGTTTTCGGGAACCTTACAACACAACAAGAATGAGCAACGAAAAACACATCAAATCGGCATTAATTTCAGTTTTCAGTAAAGACGGATTAGAGCCGATAGTAAAAGCACTGGACCAACAAGGCGTTACCATATATTCTACGGGAGGTACCGAAAAATTTATCAGTGATTTGGGCATTCCTGTTGTTCCCGTTGAAGAGGTCACTTCTTATCCATCTATTTTAGGGGGTCGAGTAAAAACCTTACACCCTAAGGTATTTGGCGGAATTCTAAACAGACAAAGCCATGACGGTGACGTTGCTGAATTGGCCGAATACGACATTCCGCAGATAGATGTGGTTATCGTTGACTTATATCCATTTGAAAAAACCGTAGCCTCCGGAGCCAGCAACCAAGACATCATTGAAAAAATAGATATTGGCGGGATCTCATTAATCCGCGCCGCGGCTAAAAACTATGCCGATGTTATTTGTGTGTCTTCTGTTCAAGATTATAAGGAATTTCTTGAATTACTCACCGCCAACAACGGTACTTTTTCTGAAGAAGACAGAAAACGATTTGCGGCAAAAGCCTTTCATGTGTCCTCACATTATGACACGGCCATATTCCACTATTTTAACCAAAATAATACAGAACCCGTTTTAAAGCTAAGCGCAACCAACAGACAAGTATTACGCTATGGTGAAAACCCTCATCAAAAAGGATTGTTCTTTGGTGATTTTGATGCCATGTTTGAAAAATTACACGGAAAGGAATTAAGCTACAACAATCTGTTGGATGTGGATGCCGCCGTTAATTTAATGTCTGAATTTAAAAATGAAGCCCCGACATTTGCCATATTAAAACACAATAATGCCTGTGGGGTAGCACAACGAACCACTCTGTTACAAGCCTATAAAGATGCACTTGCCGGGGATCCTGTATCGGCTTTTGGTGGTATATTGATATGCAATAAAGAAATAGATAAAGCCACTGCTGAAGAAATTCATAACTTATTTTGTGAAGTGGTAATTGCCCCTGCTTTTTCATCGGATGCCTTAGCCGTTCTTAAAGGTAAAAAAAATAGAATTCTTTTAATTTTAAAAGCTACTGAGCTACCAAAAACTACGGTTAGAACTTGCTTAAATGGGATTTTGGTTCAAGATAGAGATGACATTACAGACCGTGCTGAACAATTACAGAATGTAACCGATCTTTCCCCTACAGCAGCTCAAATTGATGACTTATTGTTTGCCTCAAAAATTTGTAAACACACCAAATCCAACACTATTGTATTGGCTAAAAATAAACAGTTGTGTGCCAGTGGCACCGGACAAACAAGCCGAGTCGATGCCTTAAATCAGGCCATACATAAAGCGCAATCCTTCAATTTTGATTTGACCGGGGCCGTAATGGCCAGTGATGCCTTTTTCCCTTTTCCGGATTGTGTGGAAATTGCAAAAAACGCTGGGATTAAGGCAGTAATTCAGCCCGGTGGCTCTATAAAAGATCAATTGAGCACAGATTTTTGTAATGAAAATGATGTTGCTATGGTAATGACGGGGACACGTCACTTTAAACACTAATTTACAAGTTTAAATTTTAACTGCAGTATACCTGAACCAATAGAAAAACAGCAACTTTGAAATTTGACAATTTTGAAAGAAAATGCGTTTCGAGTATCCAGAAACCGATTAAAAACGTAAAAGTTACATGTACTTTTCATTGATGGAATTTTCTGCTGTATAATCTCTAGTATATTATTAACTTTTATTACATTTACGAAATTCGTTTTTTAACCCTTTAATACTACAATTAACTTATGGGATTTTTCGACTTCCTAACCGAAGATATTGCTATTGATTTAGGTACTGCTAATACCCTTATAATCCATAACGACAAAGTAGTTGTAGATGCCCCTTCCATAGTCGCCCGAGATCGGGTTTCTGGTAAAATCATTGCAGTAGGGCAAGAAGCCAGTTTAATGCAAGGAAAAACTCACGAAAACATTAAAACTATTCGTCCTTTGAAGGATGGGGTCATTGCCGATTTTGATGCCTCGGAACAAATGATTAGCATGTTCATTAAAAATATTCCTGCTTTAAAAAAGAAATTTTTTACGCCCGCATTACGAATGGTTATTTGTATTCCTTCCGGAATAACCGAAGTTGAAATGCGCGCTGTTAAGGAAAGTGCAGAACGTGTAAATGGTAAAGAGGTTTACCTGATTCATGAGCCCATGGCAGCTGCCATTGGGATAGGGGTCGACATTATGCAACCTAAGGGTAATATGGTCGTTGATATCGGTGGTGGTACAACTGAAATAGCCGTGATTGCCTTGGGTGGTATTGTTTGCGATAAATCGGTAAAAATTGCTGGAGACGTATTCACTAATGATATTGTCTATTATATGCGGACACAACATAACTTGTATGTTGGTGAGCGTACAGCAGAAAAAATAAAAATACAAATAGGCGCTGCTACCGAAGACTTAGATTTACCACCTGAGGACATGAGTGTTCAAGGTCGTGATTTACTGACGGGCAAACCTAAACAGGTTTCTATCTCCTATCGTGAAATTGCTAAGGCCCTTGATAAATCTATATTGCGTATTGAAGATGCCGTGATGGAAACGCTTTCTCAAACACCTCCCGAACTGGCTGCAGATATTTATAATACCGGTATTTATTTAGCCGGTGGAGGTTCCATGCTCCGTGGTTTGGATAAACGCTTATCGCAAAAAACAGACTTACCCGTTTACATTGCTGAAGACCCTTTACGAGCTGTTGTAAGAGGTACCGGTATTACTCTAAAAAATTTACCTAAATACAAAAGTGTATTGATTAAATAAGGCATAAAAAGGTTTTAAACCCATGCAACAGATTATAAATTTTATAATAAGAAACAAAACCTTTTTGTTGTTCTTGCTGTTGTTTTCTTTAGCCTTATTATTTACAATACAATCACACTCCTACCACAGGAGCAAATTTATTAACTCGGCTAACTTTTTAACCGGTGGCATCTATAACTCCATAAACAGTATAAGCGGCTATTTCAACTTAAAATCACAGAATACCATACTAGTAGAGGAAAACAATCGCCTTAAATCCCTGTTGCATAATAGTAATATCCAGGTCGATTCGAGCTTTACAGACAGCACAACCTTTTCAAGTTTATACCGTTTCACCCCGGCCAATATCATTAAAAACTCCTATAATTTAAACAATAATATACTCTTATTGAATAAAGGTAAAAATGATAAAATAGAAGAAGACTTTGGGGTCATCAGCTCCAAGGGTATCATTGGCATCATAAATAAAACAAGCCTTAATTATGCAACTGTTATTTCGGTTTTAAATACAACAAGTCAAATAAGTGCCAAACTAAAAAAAACAAATCATTTCGGCACATTAACCTGGAATTCGGCCTCTCCTGAAATCATGCAACTTATTGATATCCCAAAAATAGCGGAAGCCAATTTAAGTGTTGGAGATACCATAGTTACTTCCGGAAGATCGTCCATATTTCCCAAGGGCATATTGGTGGGAATAATTCAAGATTTCGAACTGGATGATGCCGAAAATTACTTTACGCTAAATGTGAAATTGTTCAATGACATGACTAATGTTGAGCATGTGTACATCATTGAAAATATTGATAAACCAGAAATAACCAATTTATTAAATGAATAGTGTTATTTCCATACACGTAGTGCGCTTTATTGTCCTTGTATTTGCTCAAGTACTTATCTTTAATCACATTAATTTTTTGGGATATGTAAACCCCTATCCCTATATCCTTTTTATTTTGTTATTTCCTGTAAAAAACAATAGAATGCTGTTTATCCTGTTCAGTTTTATTCTGGGTTTAACGATAGATCTGTTTTTAGATTCCGGAGGAATACATGCAGCCGCTTCGGTATTGGCAGCTTATGCCAGACCCATATTTTTGAAATCTTCTTTTGGTACTATCTATGAATACCAAACCATTAAATTTAACACCGTAGAATTTGGTTCAAAATTAACTTATATTGCTTTTTTAACCGCAATACACCATATCGTATTGTTTTCTCTGGAAATTTTTAGTGTCTCTAAAATAATTTTAATACTTCAAAAAACGTTATTCTCTTGTATATTTACTATATTATTATGTGTATTGTTAACTATAATATTTAGTCGGAATAAAACATGAGAAAATTTCTGCTTTTCTTATCTGTAATTTTTATCGGACTCATTTTCATAGGTAGATTATTCTATCTCCAGGTATATACTTCTACTGAACACAATCTGTTTGAAGACAATGCCATTAGGAAAGTTTACGATTACCCGAAACGTGGTTTTGTTTATGACAGAAATGGTGAATTATTGGTAGCCAATCAGCCATCTTATGACGTCATGGTCATTCCCAGGGAGGTAAAACCATTGGATACGCTTGAGTTTTGCAATTTATTGAAAATTGATAAAGAAACCTTTGTAAAAACTTATGATAAGGCCTATCGTTATTCACCAAGGCTTCCGTCGGTTTTTGTGGCACAATTATCTAAAGAAGACTATGCGGTACTGCAAGAAAAAATGCGGAAGTATCAAGGTTTTTACATTCAAAAGCGTTCATTGAGACATTACCAGACTACCATTGGTGCAAATGTTCTCGGAGATATTGGAGAAGTTGGCTATAAGGACATTGAGAGAGACCCTTATTATATTATGGGTGACTTAAAGGGCAAGCAAGGTGTTGAGGCATCATATGAAAACATACTTCGTGGTGTAAAGGGCATTAAATTTATTCAAAAAGATCGCTTTAATCGGGATATTGGCCCATACAAAGACGGTAAGTTCGACACTGTTCCACAACAAGGAAAGGATATCACCATTACTATTGATGCCAAATTGCAGGCATACGGTGAATTGCTCATGCAAAATAAACGAGGTGGTATTATTGCCATTGAACCTTCTTCGGGAGAGATATTGGCCATGGTTGCGGCGCCCTCCTATGACCCTAATATTTTGGTTGGTCGAAATCGATCAGAAAATTTCAGTAAATTATTTAGGGACACTATTGGAAAACCCTTGTTCAATAGAAGTCTGCAAGGGGTCTACGAGCCCGGCTCACCATTTAAGCTCATGAATGCCCTAATTGCGTTACAAGAAGGGGTTATGACTCCAAATGAAACGGTAACCTGTTATAGAGGTTACAGATATGGTAACCGATTCATGAAATGTCATTGTAATTTTGGAACGAGGAATAATATGATCACTGGAATTCAGCGATCGTGTAATGCTTATTTTGCTACGACATATAGAAAGATACTAGATAAAAATGGTAATGCCTCCGATGGTATAAATGCCTGGAGCAGGCATGCCAAAAGTTTTGGTCTGGGTGAATTCCTAAATAACGATTTGTTCGTTGGGCAAAAAGGAAGAATTCCTGACAGGGAATATTATAAACATGTTTATCCAAAAACGTTTTATTCAACATACACCATCTCTAATGCTATTGGGCAAGGTGAAGTAGCTACAACACCCATACAACTGGCCAATATGATAGCTGCAATTTCTAACAGAGGAATGTACTACACGCCCCATATTATAAAATACATCGAAGGAGAAACCCTTCCGGAGCAGTTTACCACACCAAAATACACAACAATAGATAAAAAAAATTTCGATCCCGTAATAGAAGGCATGTATCAGGTTTATAAAAAGGGAACTGCGGCATCTCTGCAAGTAAAAGATATTGATATCTGCGGAAAAACCGGTACTGTTGAAAATTATGCAATTATAGACAGTGTAAGAACCCAGTTAACCGATCATTCTATTTTTGTTGCATTTGCACCAAAAAATGACCCAAAAATAGCTTTGGCTGTCTTTGTCGAAAATGGGTATTGGGGAAGCAGATTTGCCGGAAAAGTGGCCAGTTTAATGATTGAAAAACATATTAAGGGGTATATTACCCGAACAGATTTAGAAGATTGGCTGTTACGATATGGATTGGAAGAGGAGTATGCCAAACCCTATTCGGGGAAACCTTTTTATATTAACGATAAAACCATTGTACATCCTGTTGATGATTCAGAGTATAACCTATTAAAACAACAATTAAAGCAACTTGAAACGCACTAAATTTAATGGTTAGAGAAACTAATAGACATTTTAAATTTGACTGGATAACCATTATTCTCTTTTTATTGCTCGTTGGTTTTGGTTGGTTAAATATTTTATCGGCATCTCACACCGGAGATACCATTAATTATTTCGATTTCTCGCAGCCTTACGGCAAACAATTGATTTTTATCCTATTAACATTTGTGTTAATTGTTTTAATTTTATCTATTGAGGCTAAGTTTTATGAGCGCTTTTCCAGTATAATCTATATTATTTCCATGCTGTCCCTTGTGGGATTGTTTCTCTTTGGTAAGAACGTAAATGGTGCAACATCTTGGTATGCTTTTGGAGGAATGACCTTACAACCCAGCGAATTTGCAAAAATGGCCACAGCTTTGGCGGTAGCCAAATTTATAAGTGATCTAAATACGGATATCAAACAGTTTAAAGATCAAATAAAAACCATAATCATTATTATAGTTCCTGCTATTTTAGTGCTCCTACAAAATGATACCGGAAGCACGGTTGTTTATGCTGCTTTTTTCTTTGTATTATATCGTGAAGGGTTGCCTAAGATCTATTTAATTTTAGGTGTTTTGGTTTTACTGTTATCTGTTTTTACATTAAAATTAGGGCTTCTAATTACCGCCATACTCTGTGCTGTTGTCATAACCAGCCTTCATTTTTTATTCAAAAGAAAACGTTCCATCCTACAATCTGCATTAGCCCTAATATGCTGTTTGGGTCTTTCCTATGGGGTGAAGTTTTTTTATCAAGATATTTTAAAACCCCATCAACAAGATCGCATTAGCCTCTGGTTACGATTAGAAAAGGACCCTGAAAAACTACAGCAAATGAAAAAAACCTTTGCCTATAACCTCCATGAATCAGAAAAAGCAATAAGCTCCGGAGGTGTTACTGGAAAAGGTTTTTTAGAGGGTACCAGGACCACTGGCAAGTTCGTACCTGAACAACATACCGATTATATTTTTAGTACCGTAGGTGAAGAGTGGGGCTTCCTGGGGAGCTCTCTGGTAGTCCTTGTTTTTGTATTGCTATTATTGCGTATTATTCATTTATCAGAATTGCAAAAATCGCAATTTAGTCGTGTGTATGGCTACAGTGTGGCTGCCATTATATTTATGCACTTCCTCATTAATATTGGTATGGTTATGGGATTAATCCCTACCATAGGCATTCCTTTACCCATGTTCAGCTATGGTGGATCCGGGCTTTGGGCCTTCACCATTTTACTCTTTATTTTTATAAAATTAGACTCGAATAGAATTAACGAATGGTAACCAATGTCATGAGAAATGGCAAAAACATACTAAAAACAGGTTTTTTTCTCTCACTCTTCGTTAGTCTATGCGTATCTTGTTTTGGACCCAGGCATGTGGTTTCTCATTCTTTCCTTAAAAGAGACACCAATTACATTATGAGTGAAGACTCTTTGCGACCTATGCGAATTTTTAAGATTTCTACCGTGGAAGATTCGCTCATACTCAGAAAAAAAAGTTCCAATGTAAAGATTATCCCAAACGATCCGGTTTTAAAATATTTCATTAAACGACTGTATGTCACTGTAACGGACAGCTCGAATATGGGAGTTGGTATTGCCGCACCCCAGGTAGGAATCCTAAAAAACATTATCTGGGTGCAGCGTTTTGATAAAGACGACTTCCCTTTTGAGGTGTATTTAAATCCCAAAATCATTACCTATTCGGAACAAAAGCAAACATTTAGAGAAGGTTGTTTGTCCATACCTGACAGATCGGAAACTCTAAACACCCGTGCCTTTTCCATTGATATTGAATATAATACCGTTGAAGGGGATCATAACACAGAAACTGTAGAGGGGTTCACCTCAGTTATATTTCAGCATGAGATTGACCATTTAAATGGTATTTTATATTTAGACCACCTGGAAAAGGAAAGGCTTGACACCTCACCTTAGGATAAAATCACATCACCTTGAACTTCCTAAAACCAGTAATACACCATTGGAAACTTAACATGCCTTTGCGCCTAATGTCCTTATTTTTGATTTAATTCCAATTTTTCAGCAAAGTAATCGCAAAAGTCCTTCATGGTAGCGGTCATTTTTTCATCCTGAGTAGCACGGTTATACGTATCGCTCATCGCTACCAATGTTTGATGAAAAAACACTTTCATCTCATCTATGGGCATATCCTTAGTCCACAAGTCGATGCGCAAGGTTTCTTTAGTTTTGTTATCCCAGACCGCCAACATCATCGCTTTGGCTTCTGCCTGAGCAATACCTCCATCGGGTGCAGACCAATGTAATTTTTCGGGCACACGATTTTCATCCAGTTCAATATTCAATTCAATTTTAGATCTTTTTAGTTCAGCCATTATTTCCTGGGTTTAAACTTTGAGTTAATGAAAATGTCTTCAGGTCTTTTTGCGAGCATATCCCTTAATGGGACCCGATTTTTATCCATATAAGCCCTTACAATTTGCCATCCTATATATTGTCCTAACCGAGCCGGTGAGTTATTATCAATCTCCTCCAAGTAAAACTTTGTAAAAGGTGCAGGATTAATAAACCGGTTGGGTAATTTTGAATCGGTACTATACAGCAATTCTCTCTCAATAAAATAACGCCAAATGTAACTTTCGTTAGCCTTAGCCCACTGCAATTCTTCTTCTGTATATCCAATGCGTTCAGCTTCCGATTTAAAAGGAATCATCACATCGTTAAAATAGAGGATCTTTCCAAAATAAATCATTTCATCTAACAAGGTTTTGGGTTGCGATTGATGGATATATTTTTTGGCATAGGCATTAGACAGATCAACCACTATTTGTTCTTTCTTTAAATTTGAAGCTATAAATTTTTGTATACCGGTATAAAACTCATGGTCACGCCCCAGATAAGTATCAATGGACAGCAAGGCAATCGTATCCGTAAGAATCACTTTATTTCTGTAATCCACCATAGAAGTAGTGGTAATAACACGAGGCGGGGTAAACTCTGAAAAATAATATTTTAAATGATTGAATAAGGATTCTATCTCCATTTCAATAGCATTGAAATTTGGAAATATCTTCTCTACTTCCGCAAATAACTGTTGCTGAAGGGTATCCCGCATTTGAGTAACCCAAAATGAATCCGGATATTTTTCGGCAAACATGAACGGATACCCTTCTTTCAACTCATTTAAATCTTCAATATTGGCATGCGCAAATAATAGGTCAAAGCGCTCTACAGTGATATCTGTACCAATCTCTTGTATATCTCGTTCTAAACTACTGTCTTTTTTGCAAGAAAATGCAGCAAAAATTATAATGAAAAGTATTCCTAATTTCTTCATACCAAACTTAAACGATATAATCTTTTATATATTGAGGTGTTTCTTTTATTTTTGTTTGCAAATGTACCATTCTTAGAATTAAAACAGCTTAAAATGCAAACAGAAAAAGTGGTGGACCATATTGTGGATTGGCTAAAAAATTACGCCAGCCAGGCAGGTGTTGAAGGATTTGTTGTGGGTGTTTCCGGAGGTATCGATTCTGCAGTTACTTCAACACTGTGTGCTAAAACCGGATTAAAAGTTTTATGCTTGGAAATGCCAATCCATCAATCCGAATCTCAGGTTAATAGAGCTTTAAATCATATCGATTGGTTAAAATCTCAATATAGTCAAGTTCATATTGTACAAATTAATTTAACACCTGTTTTCGATAGCTTAATAGCGGCATTACCCAAAGTTCACAAGGAAGAAGAAAGGTTTATGTCTTTAGCCAACACAAGGGCCAGATTACGAATGACAACTCTATATTACTTCGCCGCTTTAAATAAACTACTGGTTGCGGGAACCGGTAATAAAGTTGAAGATTTTGGGGTTGGATTTTTTACAAAATATGGCGATGGTGGTGTAGATTTGAGTCCCATAGCAGATTTGCTAAAAACAGAAGTTTATGAAGTTGCTAATTATCTGGGTATTCACAAAGATATTATTGATGCCCCTCCAACAGATGGCCTTTGGGGTGACGACCGAACCGATGAAGATCAAATTGGAGCGTCATACCCAGAATTGGAATGGGCCATGCAAATGGATAAAGAAAATAAGACCTCTACGGATTTTATAGGACGCGAACAAGAGGTGTTTAAAATATACAAGCGCCTAAATATTGCGAATAAACATAAAATGGATCCCATTCCGGTTTGCACTATCCCTAAGGAATTGATTAATTCGTTGTAAATTCTCAAAAAAGTATTATCTTTACATTATAGCTTGAGTCTCTCAACCAGACATGATCATACCTCCTTATGATTATGACCTAAAAAAGCTAAAAATATGATAAAATTATTAATAGCAGACAATCACCCCATAATCAGAAAGGGGCTTGAATTACTATTATCTTCATCTTCCAATATTAGTATCGTAGGAAGTGTTGATGATGGAGAAGCCATACTTGAATTTGTTAAAAACAATCCTGTTGACGTCATTTTAACCGAAGTTAATTTCCCAAAATTGAATGGATTAACTGTTCTTAGATATTTAAAAAATGACTATCCCGATATTAAAACCATCATCTTTACCGGAGAACCGGAGGAAGTATACGCGATAAACGCGATTAAAGCCGGAGCCTGTGGTTTTATATCCAAAACCGTAAATATCATTACGATTAGTGAAGCCATTACTAAAGTTTATGATGGTGGTATCCATTTGAGTAATGAACTTACTCAACAATTGGCCTTCGGCGCTCGCAACAATAAATCCGGTAGATTTTATAAAAAACTTTCCACCAGAGAGGCAGAAGTGTTAAAGCTGCTCACCATTGGCAAAAAGAACAAGGAAATATCCAAGGAACTGGATATAAATGAAAAAACCGTAAGTACTTACAAGGCTCGATTAATGCGAAAACTTAAAGTAAATAATTTGGTTGATTTAGTCAATCAGGCTAAATTATCCGAGCTAGATTAATTTTTAAAGTACCCGATTTAGTTTTCTGGATAGTAACATCTTTAAGCTGGAATAATCTTTAACTTCCTCAAGTATATTTTTATTTGAATTGGACTTGTCCTGTTCGGTTTCTATCTGAAATTCTTTTACTTTTTTGTCAATTAAAAAACACCTTAAATTTAATATGGTCTCACTAACTAACTGGGAAATGGTATGCCTTTTTTCCTTCGGATAAATATTCATACGTTGCCAGTTATCCAGATTATAACGTTCATCATCCATTAAAATCGAAGTAATTTCGATGGCCATCTCTTTGTCAACGGAATTTATAAATGTTTTAAGCTCAAAATCAGCGTTTTGATTTAAAGCATCAATGATGGTATAATACAAACTTTTGAATTTTTCATTAGTAAATTCCATTTCATCATCCTGAAGATCCAAATATACTTTTTCAAAAACTTTCGCATTGTGAATTACAGGCTCTAAGACTAACTCTCCTTTATCATTTTCCTTCAGTATGAGGTCTTCAAAATCCTCCGCTTTATTGCCATAAAGCAACAAGATTTCAATAATTTTTCGTTCCAGGACATATTGCACATCTACCTTTCCAATGGGTTGACTGTGTTTTATAACCTCGAAGGCTTTTTGTTCTGCTTTATATTTTTTGTTTTCTTCCTGATACTCCTTTTTGTTAATCTGTGCCAAGGTACTAAACAATACGGCCTCGCTAATATCCATAATTCGAGCACATTCCCGAAGGTATATTTCTTTTTTTATCCGATCTGGAATTTTAGAAATACTGTTTACAATATCCCTGACAGTATCCGCTTTTTTAATGGGATCGTTTTTGGAATCTTCATATAAGACGGATGCTTTGAATTGGATAAAATCTTTCGCATGCTCTTCCAAAAAAAGTGAGAGTTCCTCAAATGAATTTTGTTTGGCAAAGCTATCGGGGTCTTCTCCCGCAGGAAATGAACACACTTTGACATTCATTCCCTGCTCCAAAATGAGATCAATACCCCGTAAGGAAGCTCTCATACCCGCCGCATCGCCATCAAATAATACCGTAATATTTTTTGTAAGTCTATTGATCAACCTAATTTGTTCAGGTGTTAATGCCGTACCCGATGAAGACACGACATTTTTAATTCCCTTTTGATGGAATTGAATAACATCGGTATATCCCTCTACCAAAAAACAATTATCCTCTTTCGCAATACTTTGCTTCGCATGAAATATACCATAAAGCACTTTACTTTTGTGGTAAATATCACTTTCGGGTGAATTCAGATATTTCGCCGCTTTATTGTCTTTTACGAGGATCCGCCCTCCAAAACCTAACACCCGACCACTCATACTCTTAATAGGAAAAATAACCCGTCCTTTAAATCTATCGAACCGCTTATCATCCTTCACAATGGTCAAACCTGTTTTTTCAAGAAAATCAATATGATATCCCTTTTTTAGGGCTTCATCTGTAAATGCCTGCCATTCGTTTAATGCATATCCTAAATTGAACTTTTTAATGGTTTCATCGGAAAATCCACGTTCTTTAAAATAGCTTAAACCAATAGATCGGCCCTGATCAGTTTTATGAAGGATCTTTTGAAAATAATCATTTGCAAATTCACTCACTAAATAAAGGCTTTCTCTCTCATTGGCGGCTTCCTTTTGTTCATTGGTTTGTTCGGTCTCCTCTATTTCGATGTTATACTTTTTTGCAAGATATTTTATGGCCTCAGGGTAGGTAAAATGCTCGTGCTCCATTAAAAAGGTAACCACATTACCTCCTTTACCACTTGAAAAATCCTTCCATATCTGCTTAACCGGAGAAACCATAAAGCTTGGAGTACGCTCGTCGCTAAAGGGACTTAATCCCTTGAAATTACTACCTGCTTTTTTGAGCTGTACAAAATCACCAATGACTTCCTCAACACGGGCTGTCTCAAATACTTGATCTATGGAAGATGGTGCTATCAAAATATAAAGTTATAAGAACTGTAAAAATAGTATAAACTATTGATTTTAGAAATTATCCAATCTATGAAAATATATAATTCGCAGATTAATTCACACATGACTATTGTCATATTTTAAAAAGTAAGTACCAATTATCTTTACGTCATGGATTATTTATTTTTCAATAAATCTTATTACCGTAATTTATTAAGCCATGGCCGAAACTTCAAAAACAGCAACTACCTTAAGAATACTATTGGGATTATTTTTAATAATTTATGCACTTAACCAATTTTTTCATTTTATTCCATTTACTTATGGTGAAATGCCTGAAAACACCCGGGACTTTATTGATGCCGTCGTTGGATATTTGCCATACTTATATATGTTTGAAATAATTATTGGATTTTTATTGGTATTTAATAAATGGACACCATTTATTTTAATCGTGCTGTTTCCACTCTCTATTTCATTTTTAATTTTTAATCTCTCAGACAATGATTTAAGTAAAACATGGACGGCTTTAATTGTTGCTGTCCTTAATATTTTTCTTTTGTATTATCATAGAAATAAATATAAACCATTGTTTTCCTAACTGATTAAGACCCGATTAATAGCAGAAGCAGGCCATGGATAAAGTTCTATTGCCTGCTTTCGTATTTTAAATTCTTTCGTAAGCAAAAATTCTCTACCCCAAAACACATCTAACAACCCTATTACAAACGACTTTTTAAGAATGAAAAGCCGTGACCAACTCCATGGATAAACGCTTTTTTTTATTTTATTTAAAAATTCAGAAAATAACGCTGAAATCTACTTGTCTGATATCATAAAATGCATAAAATATAATTAAAACAATTTATTTTATTTAATTCTAAAATTATATGCAAGAAAAAATACAAAACATTGATTTATTCATTTACAAATAAGAATTTTATTGAATTTTTAATAAAAAATACTATATTTAGAAAAAGGAAAAGATTATGACCAATGAGACCTTATTTTCTTCATATAGTTTACTTCCTGACACTTGGGATGAGATGTATGCTAGTAAAACGAAAATTCGACAACAATATGATTTAATAAGTTCTTTTCTTAAAAACACCTCCCCTGAGGTTCTTTACAAAAAAGAGGAGCTTTCCAAACAATTGTTCATGAGTCAAGGGGTAACCTTTACCGTATATAATGATAATGAAGGTATTGAGAAAATATTTCCTTTCGATATCATTCCAAGAATAATTACCTCAAACGAATGGCAAAAAATAGATAAGGGCATAAAACAACGTTTAAAGGCACTTAATTTATTTATTAAAGATATATACCATGAACAGTTTATCCTGAAGGATGGCATTATTTCATCCGAATTAATTTATGCCTGTCCAAATTACCTCAGGGAAATGGTTGGGGTTAATGTCCCTTATGATATTTATGTACACATTGCCGGGGTGGATTTAATTAGAAATAATGATGGTGAATTTTATGTACTCGAAGATAATTTAAGAACCCCTTCCGGTGTAAGCTATATGTTAGAAAACAGGGAGATTTCCAAACGGATTTTTCCAGGTGTTTTGCCAAAAAATGGCATCCGATCCGTATCAAATTACCCCAATATCCTTTACAAAAAGCTGAGTGAATTATCAGATCAAAACAATCCTAATGTGGTTTTATTAACACCGGGTATATACAACTCCGCTTATTACGAACATTCTACCTTAGCACGATTAATGGGCATTGAGTTAGTTGAAGGTAGCGATTTGGTGGTAAAGGATCATTTTGTTTATATGAAAACAACGAATGGCCTTAAACGGGTTGATGTCATTTATAGACGCGTCGATGACGCCTTTTTAGATCCCCTAGAGTTTAATGCCTCAAGTACGCTGGGTATAGCCGGTGTCATGGCATCCTATAGAAAAGGCAATGTTAATATTGTTAACGCTCCCGGTACCGGTGTAGCCGACGATAAAGCAATTTACGTTCATGTCCCGGATATGATAAAATATTATTTAAATGAGGATCCTATATTAAAGAATATAGAAACTTACCAATTGGCCATTCCTGAAGACTACGATTATGTTAGCAAAAATATAGAGAAAATGGTGATCAAGAAAACCGATGGCAGTGGCGGCTACGGTATGCTAATGGGACATGAGGCCTCTCAAAAGGAGATCGAAGATTACTTAAAGACGGTTCGTGAAAATCCATCCAATTTTATTGCACAACCAATCCTGAGACTGTCGACAGCCCCATGCAGTATAGATGGCGTCCTCTCACCGCGCTGTGTAGATTTAAGGCCCTTTGCTCTCTCTGGAAAAGATGGTATAGACATAACACCAGGAGGCCTTACCCGAGTGGCCCTTAAAAAAGGATCTTTAGTGGTAAACAGTTCTCAAGGAGGTGGAAGTAAGGACACCTGGGTTATCCAATAATAAAAAATAGAAAAAACATGTTAAGTAGAGTAGCAAATAATCTCATTTGGTTGGACCGTTATATGGAACGAGGTAACAGCATTGTAAGTTTACTTAAAGTAAATTTTTATGCCAATCAAGATTCTCCGGAGTTATTTCCATGGGCTCCCATTATAAAAAATTATACGGATTTCGACAACCCATTCACCACCGAAGATGCCATAGAATGTATTGATTATATGGTTTTTAATCCCAATCACAGTAATTCTATTTTAAATATTGTAACACGAGCCCGCGAAAATGCAAGAAGCGTTCAGGAGCATATTTCAAGGGAATTATGGCTATGTATCAATAATTATTTTCTGTTTTTGACGGACAAGACCTTATCCAAGAAAATAAATGATGAAGACCCTGTGGCATTCCTGGAAAAATTGAAGAGTTTCCATCTCACCTATCTTGGGACTATGGACACTACCCAGGAACGCGGTGCGTCCTATAATTTCATGAATGTTGGCAAATTTCTTGAACGGGTTATTCAAATTTCCGATTTTACCGCTTTAAAACTAGTAAAAATAGCAACCACTTCGGATAGTTTAGAGCAATCATTCTACTGGAAAAACTTGCTACTCTCTATTGGGGGCTATCAATTGTATCTCAAAAAGCACAAATCTACTTTTAATGAAAACCATGTCATTACTATGGTTTTTAAAGATAAATTATTTCCGAGATCCGTATTATATTGCATCGACAAACTCAACAAACATATACAAATGCTCATCGAAATTCAAGAGCTTGAAAAAAATAATTTGGATTTTTTGATTGGAAAACTTGAAAGTACAATAAAATATACTACTATTGAAAGTATTAACGAGCAGGGACTTGAAAATTTTATCAAGGACATCAAAGAAGACATTAAAAGTATTTCACTAAGTATTAATACGGTTTATTTTTCCTATTCCAGCTAATCAAATAAAATGCCTAAGTTTTATATTAAACATTTAACAAAATACACCTATACCGATTTTGTTATAGACGGAGCTAACCAAATAATGTTGTTTCCTGTCGAAAATGACTATCAAAAAGTGTTATCTCAAAACATTACGATAAGTAACAATCCTAAAATTGAAACTTATCAGGATGCCTTTAAGAATACCATAGGTACCTTTATGGTTATCGAACCCCACAATTATCTTTCCATTTCTTCGGATGTTGAAGTAGAAACCACTGAAAGATTATATCCTGAGGACTCGGTTCCCATTGACCAGCAATGGAATGAGTTAAAATCCATTAAACACCACACAGAATTCATCGATTTTCTAAAATACAAAACTTTCGATGGTACCCCTGAGATTTTGGACATGATCCAGTCGAAAAATTTAAATGTATTATCCCCCTTTAAAATTATAATGGAGTTTTGTGGTTATATATATGATCATTTTAAATACATTCAGGGCATAACGGCAGTAGACTCTAAACTGGATTTGGTCTGGAAATTAAAGGCCGGTGTTTGCCAGGATTTTACAAATATTCTTTTACAAATGGTAAGAATGTCGGGTATTCCTGCACGTTATGTTAGCGGTTATATTTGTCCGAGTGATGAAAACACCAGAGGTGAGGGAGCAACTCACGCATGGATTGAAGTTTTTATCCCATTTTATGGTTGGTTAGGTATCGACCCAACCAATAATGTAATTGCCAACCAATTTCATGTAAAACTGTCATCGGGCAGAGATTACCATGATTGTGCCCCGGTTAAAGGGGTCTATAAAGGTAATGCCAAAGATGAATTATTTGTAAAAGTAAAAGTTGGTACCGTAAAAAGTACTACCGAAAATTTGGTTTTTCCTATTAACAAATCCGATAAAACCATTAACAGTTACCGTAAAAATCAGGAAGTCATTCAACAAGTTCAACAACAACAATAAGGTTATTTTAAAAATTTCATATAAATCGTAAATGATCTACAGAAAAACTTTTAATAATCTTCTATTTCTTCCGATCTATCACGTAATTTACCATCAGTTTTAGGGATTCTTTAAATTCAGATTCAGGATAAATTTCAAGCATTTGAAGGGCTTCAGACTGAAACTGCTTCATTTTTGAAATGGCATATTCCAGGCCTCCATTTGTCTTTACAAAAGCAATAACTTCTTTGACGCGTTTGGATTCTCTATTGTGGTTTTTAATAGAATTAATTAACCATTTTTTGTCTTTTGAATCACAATTATTCAAAACATAAATAAGAGGTAATGTCATTTTTTGTTCCTTGATATCAATTCCTGTTGGTTTCCCTATTGCTGTATCTCCATAGTCGAACAAATCGTCCTTGATTTGGAAGGCCATGCCTATAAGCTCTCCAAATTTTCGCATTTCTTCCACATGCCGCGAATCGGGCTTTACCGAAGCCGCTCCTAAACTACAACACGCCGCAATTAAGGTTGCCGTTTTCTGACGAATGATCTCATAATATACCGCTTCGGTGATATCCAGTTTTCGAGCTTTCTCGATTTGAAGCAATTCCCCCTCACTCATTTCTCGAACAGCCACAGAAATAATTTTAAGCAGATCAAAATCATTGTTATCTATGGATAACAACAAGCCTTTAGATAGTAGAAAGTCTCCTATTAAAACGGCTATTTTATTCTTCCATAAGGCATTTACGGAGAAAAACCCACGGCGACGGTTACTATCGTCTACAACATCGTCATGTACCAAAGTAGCTGTGTGAATCAATTCAATAACCGAAGCTCCCCGATAGGTACGTTCAATCACTTCGCCGTTGGAAACCATTTTGGCTACCAAAAACACAAACATGGGTCGCATTTGCTTGCCCTTACGGTTAACAATGTAATGCGTGATTCTGTTTAAAAGGGCGACCTTACTGGACATTGACAACTGAAACTTTTGTTCGAAAAGTTCCATTTCAAAGGCAATAGGCTGTTTTATTTGCTCTACAATTTTCACTGAACTATCTTGAGTTGTCAAATATAAGTTTTAGTAAACTATAATTTAAATAAATCATCCATAAATGGTGCTGGCTTAAAATTCGATTCCACCCACTCAGCGACCACGATGGAATAATATATTTTGCAATCGAAACAGCACTTAATGGTATATTTTAACTTTTATTGGCCAATTGTCCACATGCCGCATCAATATCTTTCCCGCGGCTACGGCGCACATTAACCACAATGTTGTTTTGTTCTAATACGGTAAGGTAACGTTCCAAAATCTTGGGTGATGCTTGTTGAAAGTGAACATCTCCGATAGGGTTATATTCAATGATATTTACTTTACAAGGAACATATTTACAAAACTTCACAAATGCTTGAATATCCGCTTCGCTATCGTTGATCCCTTTCCAAATAACATATTCATAGCTGATTTTTCGTTTGGTTTTGGCGTACCAATACTCCAAAGATTCCCGTAAATCCTGCAAGGGGAATGTGTCGTTAAAAGGCATTATAGAGGTTCGAACTTGATCTGTAGCAGCGTGCAACGACACGGCTAAATTAAATTTGACACCATCATCAGCCATTTTTTTAATCATTTTAGGAATACCTGATGTGGATAGGGTAATCCGTCTGGGGGACATCCCCAAACCTTCTGGGGAAGTAATCTTATCAATGGCTTTAATAACATTGTTATAATTCATAAGGGGTTCACCCATGCCCATAAATACTATATTACTGAGCGGTCTGTTGTAATAATGCCTACTTTCATTATCTATGGCGATAACCTGATCATATATCTCATCAGGATTTAAATTTCGCATACGCTTTAAGCGCGCCGTGGCACAAAATTTACAATCTAAGCTACAGCCTACCTGACTGGACACGCATGCTGTGGTTCTTGTTGGTGTGGGTATTAAAACCGATTCCACAATCAAGCCATCGTGTAAGCGAACCGCATTTTTTATAGTCCCGTCACTACTGCGTTGCATGCTATCGACCTCTATATGGTTTATCACAAAATGATCCTCCAACATCTGGCGGGTTTCTTTTGAAATATTGGTCATGTCTTCAAAGGAATGTGCCGCTTTTTGCCAGAGCCATTCATACACCTGATTTCCTCTAAAGGATTTATCGCCCTGCTTGATAAAGAAATCTCTTAACTGTTGTTTGGATAAGGCTCGAATATCTTTTTTGTTTGTTACCATATGTGATGTAAAAATAGGTAAAAATGCGCTCTCGTGAGTGCCAGTGATCTAGGTATACTTCAACGCTGCTCTGTACCGTCCCATTGAAGCACTTTGTTAACGTGAATGATTTTATACATCAATGTACACATAAAGTTCTCTAAGGACTACGAGAAGATAGAATTGCCAAAATAATAACCCGCGCTCTTTTTGTCCGGAATTAGCCATAAAAAAGCCTTGAAAACAAGGCTTTTGGTTTTATAACCTATTTAAATAAATAAAATTAATCGAGCTTAAAATTATAAGATCAACATGGCATCACCATAACTATAGAATCTATAATTTTCCTTGATAGCCTCATCATAGGCACGTTTAATAAATTCGTGTCCGGCAAAAGCTGATACCATCATCAACAATGTCGATTTTGGCGTATGGAAATTAGTGATCATACAATTGGCGATACTAAAATCATAGGGAGGAAAAATAAATTTATTGGTCCATCCATCCATTTCATTTAACATGCCATTCGAAGACACAGCACTTTCAATAGCACGCATAACCGTGGTGCCAACTGCACAAACCCGCTTTTTATTTCGGATTCCTGTATTAACTATATCGACTGCTTTGGCATCAATGGTCAATTCCTCACTATCCATTTTATGTTTGGATAAGTCTTCCACCTCAACAGGGTTAAACGTTCCCAATCCAACATGCAGAGTCACTTCAGCAAAGTTCACCCCTTTAATTTCCAAACGCTTTAATAAATGCTTTGAAAAGTGTAAACCAGCCGTTGGTGCCGCTACGGCACCTTCATTTTTTGCAAAAATGGTTTGGTAGCGTTCTTCATCTTCAGGTTCAACATCGCGTTTAATGTATTTTGGCAGTGGTGTTTCTCCCAACTCCTTAAGTTTGTTTCTAAATTCTTTATAAGACCCATCGTATAGGAAACGTAATGTTCTTCCCCTGGACGTGGTATTATCAATAACTTCTGCCACTAAAGTATCATCATCACCAAAATACAGTTTATTCCCAATACGAATTTTACGGGCGGGGTCTACTAAAACATCCCATAAGCGTTGATCTTCATTGAGCTCCCTGAGGAGAAACACTTCTATGCGAGCTCCCGTTTTTTCCTTGTTACCATAGAGCCTGGCAGGAAACACTTTTGTGTTATTCAAAATTAATACATCATCTTCTTTAAAATAATCTATTAAATCCTTAAACTGTTTGTGCTCAATGGTCTGTTCTTTTCTGTTCAGAACCATTAGGCGAGACTCGTCTCTGTTTTCTGAGGGATATTCTGCTAATAAGTTGTTTGGTAAATTGAAACCGAAGTTTGATAATTTCATTTAATTCTTTTTTTTTGGAAAGGTGCAAATATACAATGTCAAAGTAGGGGTTGTCAAGTAAATGGGTGATTTTTATTTTGTTATTTGAAAACCGATAGATTGTAAATCGTTCCAAAAAGTTGGGTAGGACTTAGAAACTACCATTGCATCCTTAATGGTGATTGGAGTTTTAAGCGCCAAAGGTGTAAAAGCCATAGCCATTCTATGGTCATTATACGTTTCTATAGACACATGTGCATTTAATTGTTTTGAAGCCAATAGATGAAGTGACTTTTCTGTGATGGAAACCTCCCCTCCCAATTTTTCAATCTCTGTTTTTAAGGCTACCAATCGGTCTGTTTCCTTAATTTTAAGAGTATGAAGACCCGTTAGATTACAAGCCTTACCCAATGCAAAACAAGTAACAGCTATAGTTTGCGCAATATCGGGAGCATGGGTCAAATCAAAATCGACGGATGACTGTGGATTGCCAATTGACGATTTTAAAAGGGTCATTTTATTATTGAAGAATTTTGTTTCCACGCCAAAGGATTTATAAAATTCCACTAAACAGGAATCTCCTTGCAATGAATTCGCTTTATAAGAAGACAAGGTGATTTCTGTTCCCACATCGCTCAACGCAACAATACTAAAATAATAAGATGCCGAAGACCAATCCGATTCTACGGTTAAGGTTTTGGATGTCACCTCTTGGATCTTTGGTTTTACTGTAATGGTATGTCCAACAAATGTGGATTCCACTCCTATTTCGTCTAAAAGACTCAAGGTCATTTTTATATAGGGAATAGATGTTATTTCACCCTCTAAATATAATTCTATGCCATTTTCCAATCGAGAAGCAATTAATAACAATGCCGAAATGTATTGGCTGCTTACATTGGCTTTTAATGTTACTTTATGGTTTGCGAGTTGTTTACCTTTTATTCGTATTGGTGGATAGCCCTCATGTTCCAAATAAACAATATCGGCCCCCAAGGTTTGCAAGGCCTCTACTAATAACTTAATGGGCCGTTCTTTCATCCGTTTTGAGCCCGTTAATGTAACCTCCCTACCTTCCTGGATGGCAAAATATGCCGTTAAGAAGCGCATGGCGGTTCCAGCATGGTGAATATCAACAACATCAGATTCAGAGCCTAAGGCCTTTGCCATTAAAATACTATCATCAGAATTTGAAACATTGCTTAATTTTAATTCCGGATACAGGGCCTGAAGCAACAACAATCGGTTCGTTTCACTTTTAGAACCGGTTATAGTGACCTTGGATCGTTGGTTAACGAGTTTTGATTTGTATAGTGTAATATCCATTGTAAAAAGTGCCTTACGCTTAAAGCAGGCAAATTTACTCGATAATGGATAGTAATGCTACGGAATTTCCTGTTTTTTTTTGGAGGCTTTAGCAAAATATTCCTTTAAACACGGTCATTTCAATTTTTCGTTATTGTGGTGCCTGTCGTGGTCGCGTTTTGCTTTTTTATTCATGCGGCTATCAAATGCTTTTTGTAAATCGGTTCCCGTTTGATTCGCCAGGCATAACAATACAAACAATACATCCGCCAATTCCTCACCTAAATCTTTCCCTTTATCGCTTTCCTTTTCGCTTTGTTCACCATAGCGGCGTGCTATAATTCGGGCTACCTCGCCCACTTCTTCTGTTAGCTGTGCCATATTGGTAAGCTCATTAAAATAGCGTACACCGTGAGTTTTAATCCAGTTATCTACTACCTGCTGTGCATTTTGTATATTCATTTTATAAATTATTCCTTGTTTTTAGAATCTATTAGTATTGTTACAGGTCCGTCGTTAACTAAACCCACTTTCATATCCGCTCCAAACTCACCGGTTTGGACAGGCTTTTCGAGATCATTTTCCAACTGTTTTATAAACTGTTCATAAAGGGGGATGGCAACATCGGGTTTTGCGGCTTTGATATAACTGGGCCTATTCCCTTTCCTTGTCGAGGCATGCAGTGTGAATTGACTCACTACAATGCAATTTCCATTAATATCCTTTACAGATGTATTCATCACTCCGTCCTCATCATTAAAGATACGAAGATGTGTTATTTTCTTGGACAACCAAATAATGTCTTCAAGTTTATCGTCGTTTTCAATTCCTAAAAGGATGACCAGTCCATGCCTAATGGAAGCCACTTCTTTTCCCTTAATGGTAACACCAGCTTTTGAAACCCTTTGAATAACAACTCTCATGCCTTTTCCCAATTATCAGTTCGGTACGTGTCGTCCTCACCTTCAAGAATTTGCAAATAGCTTCGGTAACGTGAATACGCCAATTGGTCATGATCTAAAGCTTTTTTTACTGCACATTGTGGCTCCTGGATATGTAAGCAATTATTAAATTTACAGTCCTGTTTCAATCTGAAAATTTCAGGAAAATAATCCCCCACTTCCTCATTATCCATGTCTACCACTCCAAAACCTTTTATTCCCGGTGTGTCAATAATCTTAGCACCAAAGCTAATATCAAACATTTCAGCGAAAGTAGTGGTATGCTGACCTTGCATGTGCAAACTGGATATTTCTTTGGTTTTCAAATCTAAAGAGGGTTCTATGGCATTCACTAAAGTCGATTTACCAACACCTGAATGTCCGGAAAACATACTAACTTTTCCCTTCATGAGCGCTTTAACCTGTTCAATGTTCTTCCCGGTTTTAGCTGAAACCGCTATACATTCGTAACCTATATTTCGGTAGAGATGAGCCAAATATTTCACCTCCAACAACGTTTCTTCATCGTAGGTATCCATTTTATTAAACAGTAAAATCGCTTTAATGGAATAGGCCTCCGCTGTTACCAAAAATCGATCGATAAAACTGGTTAGTGTCGGTGGGTTATTAATGGTTATCATTAAGAACACCTGATCCAAATTTGCCGCTATAATATGGGTTTGCTTAGACAGGTTAACGGACCTTCGCACGATATAGTTTTTCCTGTCATGTATATGATTAATGATCCCGGAAATCATATCGTTGCCGGACTCAAGTTCAAAATCAACGATATCCCCTACAGCAATGGGGTTGGTACTTTTTATTCCTTTGATACGAAACTTTCCTTTAATCCGGCATTCGTATACATGCCCTAACTCGGTCTTAACCGTGTACCAACTTCCAGTAGATTTATATACAATGCCTGTCATAGTTTTCAAAATTAGTTTAAAATAAGTAATTTTTATTACCAGAAAAATATTTATCTTGCCTCACAATTTTTAAAAAACATAACAATATGAAAAACCTGCTATCTTCTATTTTTATTTTGGCCTTTATAATTAATGTCCAAAGTCAAACAAATCTCTACGAAAATCCTGATTTTGATGACATCGCAAAATCTCATAAAATCATTGCAGTTGTTCCTTTTAAAACGCAGGTGGAACTCCGACCCAAGCAAATGAAGGATATGGATAATGACCAATTGCACCGGATTGAAAAATCGGAGGGAGAAGGCATTCAAACAGCAATGTACTCTTGGTTCTTAAAAAGGAAAACACGCGGTAAATTACAAACCTTACAAGTCCAAGATCCCAAAACCACCAATGTTGTTCTAAAAAGGAATGATATTGACTATGATAACATAAACGAATTTACCCCGCAGGAATTGGCAAAAATTCTCGAAGTTGATGCTGTTATATCAGGGGAGTTTGAAACGAACAAACCGATGTCGGAAGGGGCCTCTGTTGCATTGGGACTGCTTGTTGGGTTTTGGGGTTCCACCAACAAAGCTGTTGTTAACATGAGTGTCCATAATGCAGAAGATGGTGTACTATTATGGAACTATAATAAAAAGGTTTCCGGTAGTTTAGGAAGTTCAACAGAAGATTTAATAAACATACTAATGAGAAAATCCTCGAGAAGACTGGCGTATACTAAAAATGATTAAATTAGGCGTTTTATTCTTAAAAATCATATAAACATGAAAAAATTACTTATTGTTTTGGTTATTGGCCTTTTCACTTTTATGGACACCAATGCTCAAATTGAATACAAAATTATTACCAGTGTTGAATCTATTGTGCCAAGTGGACTGGGTAGATCTCGGATAATTTCGGCTGAAGGAGAAAGGGATTATCAGGATTTTACCTCTGAACAAACCGAAGAAGACAACACAAGAAACAAATCTAAAAGAAGTGATATTCGTGTCAAGGATTTTGAAGAAACCAAACTGCTTAACTTTTATAACATCGCTGGTATAAGATTTCAAAATATAGCGGCAAATGACGCTGTGGTAAGTTCCAAGATAAATGCCATGATTGAATCAGGCTGGGAGTTGGCTTTTGTAACGAGCGCCGTTGAAAGTGATTCGGGAAAGGATGACAACCAAGGTATTTTTATAACCCGATATATCTTTAAACGGAATAAATAACACCCTTTGCAAAATTGAAAAGCCCCATAAAAATGGGGCTTTTTTTTATACACTATCCGTTAATAATCTTTTCTTGATGATTAATGGATTCCTGGTGAATGGCCTTAAACATCCGTAATACAAATTCCTCACTCAATCCATGTTGTTCACCTTCTAATACCATGTTACCCAAAATTTCATTCCATCTTTTGGACTGCAATACGGCCACGTTTCTACTCTTCTTTAAGGCACCAATACCATCTGCAGCTTGCATACGCTTTCCTAACAATTCTATAATTTGATTATCCACAACATCTATTTGAGCTCTTAAATTATTCAAGGCACTAACGTATTCTGCCTCTGCATCGGTTTCTTTTTTTATTTTCAAATCTCTCATAATTTGTATCAAGGTTGAAGGCGTAACTTGTTGTGCAGCATCACTCCAGGCATTGTCAGGGTCGTGATGTGTTTCTATCATTAAACCATCAAAATTTAAATCCAGCGCTTCCTGAGATACGTCAAAAATCATATCTCTTCGACCTGTAATGTGTGAAGGATCATTTATCAAAGGAATATCGGGAAACCTGTTCTGAAATTCAATAGCCAGTTGCCATTCGGGTATATTACGATACTTGGTTTTTTGGTAGGTTGAAAACCCACGATGAATGGCGCCTATATTTTTTACCCCGGAACTGTAAATTCTCTCAATTCCCCCTAACCACAGAGACAAATCCGGATTAACCGGGTTTTTAATTAAAACGGGCTTTTCGGTACCTTCCAGAGCATCAGCGATTTCTTGCATGATAAACGGACTCACCGTTGACCGCGCTCCTATCCAAAGTAAATCGACATCATGCTCTAATGCCAATTTAACATGAGTCGCATTAGCTACTTCCGTACAGACCTTCATCCCTGTTTCTTTTTGTACGGTTTGCAGCCATTTTAGTCCCAATGAACCTACACCTTCAAAATTACCCGGTCTTGTTCTGGGTTTCCAGATGCCAGCACGAAAATAATTTACATCGGTATCTTTCAATTCATGTGCAATCTTCAGTACTTGCTCTTCAGTTTCGGCACTACATGGCCCAGCAATTACTAAGGGATGATCTAAATTTAAATCATCTAACCAGGTTCTCATTTCTTTCTTGTTTTCCATATCCCTTTTGTCTTTCAGACATTTTCCCATATGGGAAAAATCTAATTATAAATTTATTTTAGTTTTAATATTTACTATTTATGTCAAAATTCAAATTATGCCGTTTAAAATATCTTTAATGTGATTGGTTTCCTTCATTTCATTAAAAATGGCTTCAAAATCATCTTGTTCCATAAAGGTCTTAAAGTGAATCAGATTGTTTATAAATTCCTCCAAGGTCTCAATAACATTATTTTTATTTTGTTTGAAAATTGGGGTCCACATTTCGGGCGAACTTTTTGCCAAACGCACCGTTGAAGCAAATCCACTGCCTGCCATATCGAAAATATCACGTTCATTCTTTTCTTTTTCAATAACTGTTTTACCCAACATAAATGAACTGATGTGGGATAAATGCGACACATAAGCAATATGTTTATCGTGCGCCACAGGATTCATATAGCGAATGCGCATACCAATAGCTTCAAATAATTTCAAGGCCTTTTCCTGCAGTTTGAAAGCCGTTTTTTCTACTTCACAAATGATATTTGTTTTACCAACAAATAAATTATCCATCGCAGCACTGGGCCCTGAAAATTCTGTCCCGGCAATAGGATGCATGGCCAAAAAATTTCTACGCTTTGGATGATCCTCTACGGATTTACAAATGGCTTCTTTGGTAGAGCCCGCATCAATGACCAGGGCATTATCTGATATCCTGTCCAAAATCGTTGGTAATAACTTTACGGTAGCATCCACCGGAATAGACACAATGACCAAATCGGCATTAGAGATATCATCTAAGGAGGCCTTCTTATCTATTAAATGTAATGACAAAGCCTCATTAAGGGTAGTGTCCTTTCTACTGATACCATGAATAACCACCCCGGGATCAATCCGTTTAATGTCCTTCGCTAAACTTCCGCCAATCAAGCCTACTCCTATGGTGTATATTTGCTTCATGTCCTTACCAAACCTAATTAAAGGGAAGGTGATTTTTAATTATTAATTTTACTAACTTCAAACTACGGTGTATCCCAAAATTTTATTTTATTCTTGCTATTGCTTCCTCTAAATCTTCGTTTTGTGCACACAAGGAAAAACGAATATACCCTTCCCCTTGGCTTCCAAATATGGTTCCTGGTGTAATGAATATATGGTGTTCTTTAAGCACCAAATCTATAAACTCTTCAGCCTTAACATAAGCCGGTAGTTTTGCCCAAACAAACAGTCCGGTCGCATTTCTATCATAAGTACAGTTTAAAGATTCCGCAAGTTGCCATACCAAATCACGTCTTTTTTTATACACACTATTAAGTGTAACAAACCACATTTTTGAACATTTCAAAGCTTCAATGGCTCCTTTCTGTATGCCATAAAACATTCCAGAATCCATATTACTCTTAACTTTTAGAATATTGTTAATATGATCACTATGACCAACCACCATACCTACACGCCATCCAGCCATGTTAAAAGTTTTGCTCAAAGAATTTAATTCCAAGCACACTTCCTTGGCTCCCTCAATACTAAGTATACTCCTTGGAGTATCATTTAAGATAAAGCTATATGGATTATCATTAACAATTAAAATGTTATGTCGTTTTGCGAAATCGACCAATTTCCTAAATGCAGACTCCGTAGGTACCGCACCCGTTGGCATATGGGGGTAATTAACCCACATTAATTTCACCTTACTTAAATCTAATTGTTCTAAAGCCTCAAAATCTGGAAGCCAGTTATGGCTTTTATCTAAATCATAAAAAATTGGAGTGGCCTGAACCAATTTTGTAACGGACTGATAGGTTGGATAACCCGGATTCGGAATCAATACAGCATCGCCTTCATCCAGATAGGCCATCGAAATGTGCATAATGCCCTCCTTACTGCCAATAAGCGGTAAAATGTCCGTTTTAGGACTCAGGTTCACTTGATAATGCGCTTTATAAAAACCGGCCATAGCATCCCTAAGTTCGGGAAGTCCCTGGTAACTTTGATATTTATGGGCATTAGAATCAAACAGACTATTCGCAATGGCATCTACCACCTTTTGTGGCGGACTCAGATCAGGACTGCCAATACCCAGATTAATAATGGGTTTCCCGCTCGCTATAAGTAAATTGACCTCCCGTAATTTTTTTGAGAAGTAGTACTCTTCAACCGTATGCAATCGTTTTGATACATCAATCATAACTTCCCGTTTTTATATTCTCCCAATACTTTTAAATTATGACCCATAATTTCTATTACCGATTTTGCTTTTTTAAAATCCATATAAGTCTTAAAAGTGACATCAACAAAAAAAGCATATTTCCATGGTGTTTCAACAATTGGTAGCGATTGAATCTTCGTCAAATTAAGTTTGCAGTCACTCATAACGTTTAGTATCGTTGCCAAACTACCACGCTTGTGGTCTGTTTCAAATTTAATGGATGCCTTGTTAATTTCATTTTCCGGTACTTCAGAATTGGTCCTTTTTACTATAGCGAAACGGGTTTCATTATGTTTTATAGTCTGAATACTATGGGCTAAAATCTCCAATTCAAATATATTGGCTGCCATAGTACTCGCAATGGCACCAACTCCCTTTAATTGCATTTTATTAATTCGTTGGGCCACTTCTGCCGTATCTTTATCTTCAACGAGTTTAATATGCGGATATGTCTTAAAAAAGTTCTTACATTGCAACAAAGCCATGGGGTGCGAATACACTTCTTCGATGTCTTGTATGTTTTGTCCCGGTAGCACCATTAAATTATGTTGAATATCAATGTAGTGTTCTCCAACTATGTGCAAATTATAATTATCAATAAGCGCGTAATTGGGAATAATTGAACCTGCAATGGAATTCTCCAATGCCATAATGGCCGCATCACACTCCAAGTTAATCAAGGCCTCGACCACCCTGTCAAACGTTAAGCATTCAATTGCCTCAACACTTTTGTTGAAAAACTCCTGGGATACAATATGGTGGAATGATCCCTTTACACCTTGTATGGCTACCGTCTTAATCATAAAAAAAGTCCCGATTTTCATCGAGACCCATATTAAATTTATATTATAAATTATACATACAACGCCCCGTTTCTTTAACTAAAAAAGAAATAAAACCAGTTGTTATAATATGTATAAAATACTGTTGTTGTCATAATTACGTGGCTAAAGTAACTAATATTTTAAAAAATAAAAATACTTGAATTCTTTTTTTTCATTTTTTTTAAAAACTTTATAGATTTTACAACAAAGTTCTCCTTCCTTTGGATAATCAATATTTTTCTTATGTAAAATATTTAATTCTATATCTGAAATTTAAAAAAATAAGGTTTCCTTGAGCTAACACGGGGTAAATCCATGTAATGAATTCATTTGTTTTATGTAAATTTTTATATAAAAAAATTCATGTACTTTTGAATAATTAAATATTATATATGTCTATAGAGGTTAAAGCATTATCAAAATTTTATGGTCCACAAAACGCTTTGAACCATATTTCCTTTAAAGTTGATAAACCGGAAATTGTTGGGTTTTTAGGTCCTAACGGTGCCGGAAAATCTACAATGATGAAAATTTTAACAACTTACCTCAATCCTAGTAGTGGTAGTGCGAAAGTAAATGGGTATGATGTTTTGAGCAACCCCAAAATGGTTCAACACAGCGTAGGCTATTTACCCGAGCATAATCCTTTATACCTGGACCTTTTTGTAAAAGAATATTTAAACTTTAACGCTTCTATATTTAAGGTATCCAAAAACCGAATAACTGAAGTTATCGAGCGTACGGGCTTAACTTCAGAGTCGCATAAACAAATCGGTCAACTCTCTAAGGGGTATCGTCAGAGGGTGGGTTTGGCCAATGCCTTATTACATGACCCCGAAGTCCTCATTCTAGATGAGCCCACAACAGGGTTAGATCCTAATCAATTGGTCGATATTAGACATTTAATAAAGGACATTGGAAAAACTAAAACTGTATTTCTTTCCACCCATATTATGCAGGAAGTTGAAGCCATGTGCGATCGCGTGATCATCATAAACAAAGGTGAAATTGTAGCGGATAAAAAACTTAAAGATCTTCGCGGTGATAAAGAACAAACTGTCATTGTAGAATTCGATTTTCGTGTTGAAGATGCCTTTTTATTGCAATTACCAAAAGTAAAACATGTGGATAACATCCATGGTTTTGTATATGAAATAACGTTTAAAACATCTGAAGACATGCGCTCGCATGTTTTTGATTTTGCTCACGACAACCAATTAAAAATCCTCCAGTTAAATCAAAAAAATGCAAGCTTGGAGCATCTGTTTCGTGATTTGACATTAAATGGATTGACATAAAGTAAAATCTTTCAATGAAACTAAATTTTATTTTACAGTATGCATGACAAAAATCAGCTTTGTCTTAAACTATAGAACTTAATTTTGCAGTACTAAATACGAGGTATTATGAGCAAAGGAATTTATGTTGCTACTATTGAGCCCAACAGTGGAAAATCATTAGTTGTTTTGGGTTTAATGCGTATGCTCTTGGGAAAAACGGCAAAAGTAGGTTATTTTCGACCTATTATAGAAGATACCAAAAACGATGAAAAAGACAATCATATTAATACGGTGTTGTCTTATTTTGATCTGAATATCGATTATAAGAAAACTTATGCTTTTACCAGAAGTGAGGTCCTTAATTTATACAATCAGGGTAGATCGGGTGATGTCATAGATGATATCATTAAGAAATACAAAAAACTTGAAAACCGTTTTGACTTTGTCCTTGTGGAAGGCACTGATTTTTCACATGAAAATTCAAGTCTGGAATTGGACATAAATATCCTTATTTCAAAAAACCTGGGGCTCCCGGTTATCATTGTGGCACAAGGTGACAATAGAAGTCTTGAAGACATTGTGGACAGCGTCCAATTAGCATTTAACACCTATAAAGAGGAGGTTGATGTCCTCTCTATATTAACGAATAAAATTGATGGGTACCTGGCTGCAGCGTTACAAACCCAGTTACAAAATCGCATAGCAAATAACACCGATATTTATGTTATTCCCAAGGTAAAGAGTTTAGCAAACCCGACGATAAAAGAAATTGTAAAAACCCTTGATGGTACTATCCTTTTTGGCAATGAATTAATAAATAACCAGTCTGAAAGTTTCAGTGTTGGCGCTATGCAATTACGTAATTATCTTATCCATTTAAAGGAAAACGGTTTAGTTATTACCCCTGGTGATCGGGCCGACCTTATTTTGGGCGCATTACAAGCCAATATCTCTAAAAATTATCCGAAAATATCCGGTATTATTTTAACAGGTGGTTTAATTCCGGAACCTCCTATTTTAAAACTTATTGAAGGTCTGTCCAGTATTGTACCGATAATTTCCGTTGAGGGCGGCACATTTGCAGTTACCAACGAAATTGGAAAAATAAAGTCCAAAATTTATGCGGAAAATATTGATAAAATCCAGACCTCGATCGCCACATTCGAAAAATATGTAAACACTGAAAAACTGGCAAATGACTTGATTACCTTTAAATCGGAAATTTTCACTCCCAGAATGTTTCAGTACAATTTATTACAACGGGCCTTAAAGAACAAAAAACATATTGTCCTTCCTGAAGGATATGACGAACGCATACTTCGAGCAACGGCCAGACTGATAGATTCGCAAGTGGTCGATATTACCTTAATTGGTGAAGTTGACAAAATTAAAGAACGCATATCTAAATTAGATATCCCTTTAGACCTTACTAAAATAAATATTGTTGATCCGGCGAGATCTAATTATTTTGAAGATTATGCACAAACCTTTTATGAGTTAAGAAAGCATAAAAATGTTAATTTACAAATGGCCAGGGATATGATGACTGATGTGTCCTACTTTGCCACTATGATGATTTACAAAGGCCATGCAGACGGGATGGTTTCTGGCGCTGTCCATACCACACAACATACACTTCGCCCTGCCCTGCAATTTATCAAAACAAAACCTGGAGTGAATATTGTATCATCGGTCTTTTTTATGTGTCTTGAAGACCGTGTATGTATATTTGGGGATTGTGCCATCAACCCCAATCCCAACGCAGAACAATTAGCCGAAATTGCTATTTCATCGGCCCAAACCGCAAAGGATTTTGGTATAGAACCTAAAGTAGCTATGTTATCCTATTCGTCAGGGGCCTCCGGTAAAGGTGCCGATGTAGATAAGGTAAGAACGGCCACCGAAATAGCAAAAGCTAAATTCCCCGGTCTTAAAATTGAAGGCCCCATACAATACGATGCAGCCGTAGATATGCGGATCGGTAAAAGTAAGCTACCGGACTCGGAAGTGGCCGGTCAAGCAAGTGTGTTGATTTTTCCCGATTTGAATACAGGTAATAATACTTATAAAGCCGTACAACGGGAAACAGGAGCTTTAGCCATTGGCCCCATGCTGCAAGGCCTGAATAAACCGGTGAATGACCTTAGCCGTGGCTGTACCGCAGATGATATTTACAGCACGGTGATCATAACCGCCATTCAAGCTCAAGATTTTTAAATCATGCAAGTACTCGTATTAAATTCTGGTAGTTCATCCTTAAAATTTCAATTGTTTTCCATGCCTGAGGAACATATTTTATGTTCAGGACAGATTGAACGTATTGGGTTTGAAGATGCTAAATTCGTATACAAAACTGTTGCGCATAAAACGGAATCTATTATCTCTATCCCAAATCATAAAACGGGATTGGAACTACTGGCCAATCAGCTTTTAGATGCTAATACAGGAATTATTCAATCGGCGGATGATATTGACATTGTTGGACATCGTGTCGTCCATGGCGGAAAGCATTTTAGTGATACCACTGTAATTACTGAAACGGTTAAAACCAAAATTAAGGACTTGGCATCCTTAGCACCCTTACATAATCCAGCTAACTTAGAAGGAATTGAAGTTGCTGAAGCCATATTTCCCAAGGCCAAACAAGTGGCGGTTTTCGATACAGCCTTCCATCAATCCATCCCGGAATATGCTTACAAATATGCCATCCCTAACCAATTTTTGGACGACTACCAAATTCGGTTATATGGATTTCATGGGACTAGCCATAAATATGTTTCAGAACAAGCCATCGCGTATTTAGACACCTCCCATTCAAAAATCATTACCATTCATTTAGGAAATGGATGCAGTATGACCGCTGTTAAAAATGGTCAAAGTATTGATCATTCCTTGGGGTTTTCACCAAACTCAGGATTGATTATGGGTACCCGGTCGGGGGATATCGATACATCCATTATTTTTTATTTGGCCAAAAAACTAAATTATAGTTTAGAAGAAATCAGCGATTTACTCCAGAAAAAAAGCGGCATGCTCGGGTTAACGGGCTATAGCGATTTAAGAGATATCGAAGCTGAAGCTCAAAAAGGCAATAAATATTGCCAATTGGCTTTACAAATGAATACCTATCGTATAAAAAAATACATTGGAAGCTACGCTGCTATATTGAATGGTTTGGATGCTATTGTATTTACAGCTGGTATTGGTGAGAACTCTGCATTAATCAGACAAATGGTCTGCCATGACCTGGACTATTTGGGAATTGTTTTGGACGATACTAAAAACAAAGAAAAATCTAATAGAATTAGGGCCATAAACACTTCCCTTTCCAAAGTAAACATTTTGGTCATTCCAACAAATGAAGAATTGGAAATAGCGAAACAAGCGATGGTCTTGCATCATTCCTGACTTCACCTAAGTTCGAACATATGCGATCCCCAAAATGACATATTAATTATGTTGAAAACAGATATCCATCATGTCTTACTAAGCAAGGCATGAGATGCAAGACATCTCACCATAATGAGATTTCACTTCATTCCGCAGTGAAATGAAAGGGGTTATTTAATTTAGTGACCTCAGTATACTGATTATTCATTTTTAAAATAACCAAATGAACGTTACAGTAATCAAAACAAACTGTAGAAATGTCGAGGTTAGTATTCTAAGAATTCATGTCATTCCCTTAACCCTTAAACACTCAGGAGATTTCTCGCCTTTTAAAGACTATGATTGGAACAATATCATTCAAAAATTAATTGGCCCTTATAAAGTTCTTCCACCTCAACTACAGGGGGTTCATTAACAGAAATTACATTGCCCGTTCCCGAAATGGTACCTTTTAAGGATTGTTGTGGGTTCAGAATCATATCATTGGAACCTCTGTTCCAAAACGTTACATTTTGGGCTACCAAATTCCTGCCTTCAAATCGGGAAGTTCCGGCTGCAAAGACTACACTCAGGTTATTGGTTCGTCCAGAAATGAAAGCATTGGAGAGGTTATTAAAAACCAGCCTTAGCGTCCCATTATCTATATGCATGTTAAAATTAGCATTGGTAAAGGTCTCTGGGGCATTGTAATCTTCAGATAACAGGGTCAGGTTGGGATAAGTTAAAACACCATCGGAACTGATATCATATTGCGTAGAACTTCTAATTTCTGTTATATTCGGAGAGGTTATATAGACTTTAGTGATGCCATAGGCCCTCACATAGTTACACGTATTTTTATCGGTTAATGTTAATTTACCATCAACGACAAGAGCGGTAACGTCATCGAGTAAATTTTTCCCCGTTTCGATAACTACCTTCTGCTCTTCTCCTTCCTTTACAATTAATTCGATATCCCGGTTTACAAATATTTTATCGAAGGGGTCAACAACTACTTCATGTCGCAAGGTGCTGCCTGGTTTTTGGAAACAATCAATAGCGTTTTCACTGTTGCAAGCAACCAATATAAAAAGACATGCTATTTGTATTATACGCTTCATTTACTTGTTAGTTGTTCATTGTCCCAGTACGTTTCCTTTCTCATCCAAAGGTAAAAAGGGATTGTACGCAATTTCCCAAAGATTATTATCGGGGTCTGCAATATAACTGCTATAACCTCCCCAAAATACCTCTTCAGGTCTTTTAATAATTTTTACCTCTTTTGCTTCCAGAGCCGCAATCAAATCATCAACTTCTTCTTTAGTTCTTGTATTAAACGCTAGCGTATAGCCTTTAAATCCTTTTCCCTCTGAACTAACAGTTGCATCTTCTGCTAATTTTTCCCTTGGGTAAAGCGACAAAAGAATGCCGTTTAATTGAAAAAACGTAATACTGTCGTTACTTGAATCCAATTTTTTCCAACCAAATTTTTCTTCATAAAACCGGGAAGACATCTGGAGGTCACTTACTCCAAGTCCTACTATTGTTAATCTCTGTTCCATAGTATAATCATTTACAATCTAATACCAACGCCAAACTCAACGGCTTCAGCTTTTGCTCCATGGGATTTGAGGGTTAGGGCTCCAAACCATGTGTTACTAAAGTATCGTTTTAACCCTATCCTAAAATAGGTTCTACCTTCAAAATCGAAAGGGTAATACACGTAATACCCCAACTGTGTTACAATGGATAGGTTGTTCACAAACAATTCATGACCAGCAAAGATACCAACCCGTTTATAATCTTCATTTCCAGAGACTTCATCTTCCGGAAAAGCAACCGATTTATAATAGATGAGTTCTTTTAAAAAATTTGAAAAAAATATATCGGTTCCAAATTGCAAGGCACTTTTTCTATTGATACGTTTATCGGCATATGCAGAAACAATATAAAAGGGGAATTGTCCACTGCCAACCACATCACTTTCGTTAATACCTGTTCTAAAAGCGAAATTATATTTTATGGGTTGCCGATATATTCTGTCGTTTTCATCAAGAGTATATTGATACGCCTGCGAATCTTCCTCTAAATTGTATGTAACCCCAAAATTAAGGGTTATTGAATTAATACTTGTATTCGGTGCTTTAATATTGGCATTGGAATAATGTAATAGCGCTACCCCAGCTTGAAATCCGAAACGCCCAATAACCCGTTCCTTTTTATAGTTGAGCATCGCATATGTACTACTCATAAAATGGGATCCAAAAGCATTATTCCTAAAATTATGTTCTTTGTCGTACGGATTATTGGTATAGGCCAAACCTTGACCTATACGAAACATTAATTGTCGTTTGAAAACGTAAAAATTATAATGTGCATAAGCCGAAATGACTTGCCCCAGCACATCATTTTTAAGATTTTGATATGCTATGGAAACACCATAGTCCGGGTAGTTATAGCGTTGTTCCCAATCATTAAATCCATAGGTTTTCTTACTCCACGAAACAATAACACCCTCGGGGTGTCCTTGAATTAAATGAAGGATATCGTTATTGTGAAGTGCAATATTCCCTTTAAAATAATTGACATCAATATAAGAGGTAAACTGCTTTTGCTGTGAAAAAGACAGTGTCTGAATAACACAAAATAGACCTGAAAAAATGAGTCTCATGTAGGATGGGTTATAGAGCAAAAGTACAGGAATTAGAACAACGCTGATGCTATAGCTTTAATATTATCACTTTTACCCATGGAATAATAATGCAAAAATGGTACACCTGCCGCTTTTAATTCTTTCGATTGCGCAATGGCAAATTCAATACCTACCTGCCTTACTGCTTTATTATCCTTACAACCTTCAACAGCTTCAATAAGCTCCTGTGGCAAATCAATTTTAAAGACTTGGGGTAAAAGCTGTAAATGACGTTTTACCGCAATAGGTTTAATCCCCGGAATAATGGGCACCGTAATACCTATCTCCTGGGCTTTTTTAACAAAGTCGAAATACTTTTGGTTATCAAAAAACATTTGTGTGACCACATAGTCTGCACCGGCATCAACTTTTTCTTTTAACCGTTTTAAATCGGTAGTTAAGGAAGGGGCCTCCATATGCTTTTCCGGATATCCTGCCACTCCAACACAAAAATCATAATGATGATCTTCTTCGTCATTATCATGTAAATGCCGCCCTTTATTCAAATTAGCGATTTGTCTTACCAAATCGATAGCATAAGCATTACCACCCTGAGTAGGCACAAAATAAGGTTCGTCCTTTCTGGCGTCTCCACGCAGGGCTACAACATTGTCGATTCCTAAATAGTGACAATCCACCAAAACATACTCGGTTTCTTCCTTGGTAAATCCGCCACATAATAAATGTGGAATGGCATCTACTTTGTATTTATGCATAATAGAAGCACAAATACCCACTGTTCCGGGACGCATTCGAGTAATGCGTTTTTCCAGTAATCCATTTCCTTTATCAATAAACACAAACTCTTCTCTGGAGGTCGTCACATCAATAAACGGTGGATTAAATTCCATTAATGGATCGATATTGTTATATAAATCCTGAATGTTCATGCCTTTTTTAGGTGGTATAACCTCAAATGAAAAAAGGGTTTTTCCGTTTGCCTGTTTGATGTGCTCTGTTACTTTCATGCTTCTCTGCAAAACGTCCAATTGGAGCGTTTTTTATGGTGGTTTTGGTTTAATTTATATTCTTTGGACCTGCTTAAAAACAGTGCTCCATTTGACAAAGAAAAAGGATCTTACACCAATGGTCAATACCGTTATTGACTTGCAATGTTGGGGTGCAGCCATTTTCTGGCCTTCTCCTTTGCAATCCCTTTTCGTTGGGCATAGTTGGCGACCTGGTCATCCGTAATCTTGCCCAAACCAAAATATTTGGCTTCCGGATGGGCAAAATAGTACCCGGAAACGGCTGCTGCCGGCCACATAGCCAAACTTTCGGTTAATTTTACTCCAATTAACTGCTCCACCTCCAACAAGCTCCAAATCGTTTCCTTTTCCAAATGATCTGGACAAGCGGGATAACCCGGTGCAGGCCGTATACCTTTGTAACTTTCCTTAATTAAATCATCATTTGTCAAATCTTCCCCTGCAGCATAGCCCCAATGTTTCGTCCGTATTTGTTTATGTAAATATTCGGCAAAGGCTTCAGCGAATCGATCTGCTATAGCCTGAGCCATAATCGCATTATAATCATCATGCTTTTCTTTAAATGTTTCCGCTAATTCCTGTGCCCCAAAAATGCCAACACAAAAAGCTCCAATATAATCGGTTCTACCCGTTTCTTTTGGTGCTATAAAATCGGCAAGAGCCAAATTAGGAATCCCTTCTCGCTTTTTCAATTGCTGCCGTAAAGTCCTAAATACGGCCACTTCCTTTCCTTTTTTCATTACAGAAATGTCATCCTCATTTATTGTATTGGCCTCAAACAATCCAAACACCGCCTTGGGTTTTAATAACTGCTTGGCCACTATTTCCCGAATCATCTGCTGAGCGTCTTCATAAAGATGTGTTGCTTGTTCCCCAACAATTTTATCGTCTAATATTTCCGGAAATTTACCATGTAAATCCCAACTTCTAAAAAAGGGACTCCAGTCGATGTAGGGTAACAAGTTTTTTAAACTTAATTGCTTTAGTACCTGAACCCCTAATTCTTTAGGCTTTACAATGGGTGAGGTTTCCCAATCTATAGTATATTTTTTTTGGCGTGCCTCTTCAATGGATATATAAGATTTCTCCTTGCCACGTTTTAAAAACTTGGTTCTAAAATCTTCATAATCGGCTTTTAACTTAACGACATACTCATGTGCCGTTCTTTTATTCAGTAAATCCCCAACAACTGTCACAGCTCTTGAGGCATCGTTAACATGAACGACGGCATTGTTGTATTGGGTGTCAATTTTTACAGCGGTATGGGCTTTTGATGTTGTTGCGCCTCCAATGAGTAAAGGCAACTCAAAATTCAGACGTTGCATTTCCTTGGCCAAATACACCATTTCATCAAGTGATGGTGTGATTAAACCTGATAATCCAATGGCATCCACTCGTTCCCTAATGGCTGTTTCAATAATTTTTTCGGGTGGTACCATAACCCCTAAATCGACAATCTCGTAATTGTTACAGGCCAATACCACACTAACGATGTTTTTACCAATATCATGCACATCGCCTTTTACGGTGGCCATTAAAATTTTCCCTACAGGTTCTTGTTTATCGGACTTTTCGGCTTCGATATAGGGGTTGAGATAGGCTACTGCCTTCTTCATGACCCGTGCGGATTTCACCACCTGAGGCAAAAACATTTTCCCCGCTCCAAATAAATCGCCAACAACGTTCATTCCAATCATTAAATGGCCTTCAATCACCTCTATAGGTTTTTCAGCCTGTAATCGAGCGGCTTCAACATCTTCAATAATAAACGCATCTATACCCTTGACCAAGGCATGTGTAATACGCTCCTGAAGCGACCCCTCCCGCCAGGACAAATCCACTGTTTTTTCTTTCGAAACCCCCTTAACGGTTTCGGCAAATTCCAATAAGCGCTCCGTGGCATCATCACGCCTGTCCAATATCACGTCTTCCACATGCTCCAACAAATCCTTGGGAATATCATCATAAACTTCCAACAAAGCAGGATTAACAATACCCATATTCATGCCTGCCTGTATGGCATGGTATAAAAATACGGAGTGCATGGCCTCCCGTACCACATTATTCCCTCTAAAAGAAAAGGAAACATTGCTTACCCCGCCACTAACACTAACATTGGGTAAGTTTTCTCTAACCCATTTGGTGGCCTCTATAAAATCCAGAGCGTTTCTGCGGTGTTCTTCCATTCCTGTAGCTACCGGAAAAACATTCAAATCGAAAATGATATCTTCAGACGGAAACTCTACTTTATTAACCAGAATGTCATAGGAGCGTTTTGCGATTTCTATACGCCTTCTATAATTATCGGCCTGACCAATCTCATCAAAAGCCATAACAATAACCGCAGCACCATAACGCTTAATCTGCTTGGCTTCCCATATGAATTTATCCTCTCCTTCCTTGAGTGAAATGGAGTTCACAACCCCTTTTCCTTGAACGACCTGCAAACCGGCTTCAATAATTTCCCATTTGGAACTATCAATCATAATGGGTACACGACAAATATCTGGCTCGGCAGCAATTAAGTTTAAGAATTTAATCATAGCCGCTTTGCCGTCTATAAGACCGTCGTCAAAATTAACATCAATAATTTGGGCTCCGCCATCTACCTGGTGGCGTGCTATATCCAAGGCCTCATCAAACTTCTCCTCCTTTATCAATCGCAAAAACATTCGAGAACCCGCCACATTAGTACGCTCTCCAATGTTAATAAAATTGCTGTTCTCATTAATGACCAGAGGTTCCAGTCCTGACAATTTCATGTATTTGCTCTGTTTAACTTTCATCTATACACTTTACCGTTCGTTGTGATATCGAGTATCCTTAGACATTTATAAGGAAGGGTTACTATTTTCACTCCTCTGGTCTGGGACATATCCAAATTTACGTGGTTTATATTTTGCGGCTATATTTGCAATTACCTTGATATGTTCCGGTGTAGTACCACAACAACCTCCCACGATATTAACTAAATTCTTCTTTAAATAGGCTTCAATTTGTTCGCCCATTTCTTCTGGAGTTTCATCATATTCTCCAAAAGCATTTGGCAAACCGGCATTAGGATGTGCCGATATTGCAAAATCGGTTTTATTGGCAACGGCCTCCAAATGGGGTTGTAATAAATTGGCCCCCAATGCGCAATTAAACCCTATAGACAACAAAGGAATATGTGATACCGAAATCAAGAAAGCCTCAGCCGTTTGCCCTGATAAGGTACGCCCGCTGGCATCTGTTATGGTTCCGCTAAGCATGATTGGGATATCGATGTTACGCTCTTCCTTGACCTCCTCAATAGCAAATAACGCCGCTTTAGCATTCAGGGTATCAAATACGGTTTCAACCAATAATACATCGACACCGCCATCTAAAAGTGCTTCCACCTGTTGTTTATATGCTGAGCGTAAATCTTCGAATGTTACTGCTCTATACCCGGGATCATTAACATCGGGGGACATACTTGCCGTACGGTTTGTTGGTCCCATAGAGCCTGCCACAAAACGAGGTTTTTGTGGTTCCTTAAGTGAAAATTCATCGGCGACCTCCTTTGCTAATTTGGCCGATTGATAATTAAGTTCATATACCAGATCTTCCATTTGATAATCGGCCATCGCTATGGTAGTCCCGGAAAATGTATTGGTTTCCACAATATCTGCCCCTGCTTCAAAATATTTGGCGTGAATGCTTTTTATGGCTTCGGGTTGGGTAATAGACAAGAGATCGTTGTTACCCTGTAAAGGTATGGGATAATCCTTGAATCGTTCACCCCTAAAATCTTCTTCCGTAAATTTATAGCGTTGTAACATCGTACCCATAGCACCATCCAACACCAAAATACGTTCCAGTATGGCTTGTTTAATATTTGACATTGATATTATTTATATCTAGATATGTCATCAAGAAAAGTTAAGGAATCACTTTTCGTTATCTTTCCAACACACTTGGTATTAGTAGAATTTAGCACCTTCTTATCCTAAGTGGTCATGAGGAAAAGGGTTGCCAAGGCTTCAACGGGTCTATTCCCTCTGCCTTTCTTGATAACCTATTAGTACGTTTATAAACTAGGGCGCTAAATTAACATTTTATTTTTAGATTTACCATTAAAAAGAAACGTAACTTCAACTACCAGTATTGAAATTATTTAATTTTTAATCCTCTGGACGTTTCTCTACCGTAACCTTTTACTATAATGGAATCTTTGGTCATTCTTACTATGGAAAAAGCCGAGCTATACGATGTGTCCACCATGCCTTTAAAGGTTAAAAAATGTACTCCATTTTGCTCTAAATAATCACCATCGTGATTGTGACCGTTAAAATAAAATTTAACATTTTTATAGTCTGCAATGAGCTCTAAAAACTGACTGTAATTCCATATATTATGCATGTCGGGATCTCTTGCAACAGGAAAATGGCAGTAAAACCCTACCCATTCATTGTTATGCAACGCATCATTTAACTCACTTTTCACCCAATGTAATTGTGTGCGGCTCAATCCACCATTCCACGGTTTTAAATTGGGCAAACTATCCTTTACCAATAGATTATAAAGGGAATCTGTTTCGGTCCGTTTTTCCCTAGAAATGGCACCATGTTTGCTTAAATCGTTGCCATCCAAAACAATAAAACGCCAATTATGGATTTTAAAGCTATAATACCGTTTGGATAACCCCAATTTCATAGGAACCAAAGGTTTTAACGAATCTACCACACTGAAATCATGATTTCCTAACACGTGCTTTTTGTCTGATTTTATTGTATTCCAAATTGGTAGTACAGAATCAAAACTAGCAAAATCCCTATCAATAAAGTCTCCCAAATGAATAACATATTTTAATGCTTTAGAATTAAATACGGTAACGGCTTCCTGGAGTCTTTTTGTTGAGTTCCTATAATATCTAACTGAATTATTAGGGCAATCACAGAATTGGCAATCTGCAATAATCCCAATGTCGAAATATTCTGAAGTCTTACTTGTATCAGGCTTGCAGGACAAAATAATGAGAAAGAAAACTAAACCATACGTCTTCATCATGGATCATTTGGTTAGACCTAACTTATTCAAACAATGTTGAGGATAGATACCGATCTCCTCTATCGCAAATAACAGCCACGATAACACCTTCATCCAGCTGTTCGGCTATTTTTAATGCACAAAACACGGAACCTCCACTACTCATTCCGGCAAAAACGCCTTCCTGGCTTGCCAATTTTTGAGTGGTTACCTTAGCATCTGCTTCAGTGACTTCAATAACTACATCTACCTTGGATCTATCAAAAAACTTAGGGACATATTCTTTGGGCCATTTTCTAATTCCTGGAATTCTCGAATTATCATCTGGCTGTGCACCTACAATAGTGATGGCTTTATTTTTTTCTTTTAAATAGGTGGACACCCCCATTATGGTTCCTGTGGTGCCCATTGCCGAAACAAAATGTGTTATTTTGCCGTGAGTGGCTTCCCAAATTTCCGGACCAGTAGTTTTATAGTGGGCTTTCCAATTATCGTCATTTTCAAATTGGTTAAGCAGTGTATAGCCTTTCTCATCTCTTAGCTTAAGCGCTAAATCACGAGAACCCTCAATACCAATATCAGCTGGGGTTAAAATTACCTTTGCGCCATAGGCTCGCATAGTCTTTACCCGCTCTTCAGTTGAGTTTTCAGGCATGATTAATACCATATTAAGCCCCAATAACTTTGAAATAAAGGCCAAGGCAATTCCTGTATTTCCACTGGTGGCTTCAACTAAAGTGCCTCCTTTTTTAACATCACCACGTTTTAGAGCTTCATAGATCATATTAAAGGCAGGGCGATCTTTTACACTACCGCCGGGATTATTCCCTTCTAATTTTAAAAATAACCTGACCCCTTTTTTGGAAATAAGATGCGTTGCCTCCACAAGCGGGGTATTACCAATTTGACCAATAATACTATTTTCGAATGCCATTCTTTTTTGGTCTAATTTTTATTTCAGTTTGATAGGTTACCAAGGAATTTTCAGGAACCGATTGGGTAATCCATACGTTCGCTCCTATAATGCTGTTTGCGCCAATAACGATATCACCTCCTAATATGGTAGCGTTCGCATAAATGCAAACATTGTCTTCAATGGTCGGGTGCCGCTTTACAGAGGCTAAATTCTTAGCAACGGAAATACCCCCAAGTGTCACCCCCTGGTATATTTTAACGTGATTCCCTATTATGGATGTTTCCCCTATAACAATTCCTGTACCGTGATCGATATAAAATGAATCGCCAATGGTAGCACCTGGGTGAATATCAATGCCGGTAATACCATGGATATACTCACTCATCATCCTGGGAAGAATATGAACTTTTTGTTTATAAAGCTCGTGGCTTAGTCTGTAGATGGCAATCGCATGAAACCCGGGATATGCTAAATAGATTTCGTCCAAACTGTGTGACGCCGGATCATTACATTCAAAAGCGATAGCATCCAGGTCTAATTTTCGCCTTAACTCCGGAAGTTTAGTTCTGAAGGTTTCCCAGGCATGATCACCCCCATCCAGAGAAAGACGAGACAGAATTTTAAGAAATGTGCTTTCTAAATACGCTTCATGTTCAGTTTGTTGCTCTTCATCAAATAGTGAATAGAACAACCGTTTAGTAAATAGTTTTACGGTATCCTTTAGGCAAACATTATAACTTTTCACAGCTTAGAATTTATTTAATGTTCAATGATTTGTTTAAAGTCGCAAATTTGATACGAAATTACACAATTATAAATTTATGGATTTTGTTTTTCAATTAATCCCTTGGTGAACTCATTTAAAGTCTCGACTTTTTGTTCAAAATCGCCTTTAATTGTTTTTCTAAAGGTATTTAAATTTTTAACCAAATCATCAACATTATCAGGAATAACATCTTCAAAAAATTGACGGAGCCGTTTGGCTGTTGTTGGGGATTTACCATTGGTGCTAATGGCTACCTTAACATTGCCCTTAGTGACAATGCCTCCCATATAAAAATCACAATATGGCGGATTATCGGCAACATTCACCAAAATACTTCGTTTTCTGCAGTGTTTATAAACCTTGATATTAATTTCGGGAACATCTGTAGTGACTATAACCATATGCTTCCCCTTGAGGTAACGTTTTCTATAGAAATCTTTAATTAAGGTAACCTTTCCTGTTTTGGATAGAGCTATCGTGTCCTTTCTAAACATAGGTGAAACCATAGTCACTGTGGCATCCGGACTGGATTTCAATAAGAAGGTTAATTTTTCCTCAGCCACATAACCACCACCTACAATAAGTATGTTTAATTGCTTTGTCTTTAAAAAAATGGGGTATAAATTGTTTCTTTCCATAGGCTAGCTGAAAGCAATATCCGAGTAGATTGAACTTAAGGAGGTTTTTTGCTTTACGACGTCCCCAATAACAATAATTGCGGGTGAAGTTAACTGCTTTTCTTTAACAATTTGCTGAATGGTATTAATCGTACCTATACCTACTTTCTCCTCTTTGGTGGTGCCATTTTGAATGACCGCTACGGCCGTATCCTGCTTTTGCTCTTCAGAAAACACGCGAACAATGTCATCTAATTTATGCATTCCCATCAAAATAACAACTGTAGCAGTGGACTTCGCCGCCAATGCCACATCCTGTGAAAGATTATGGTTTTTTGTAGTTCCTGTAATAACCCAAAAACTTTCTGATGCCCCACGTTTCGTTAATGGAATACCTTGGTATGCCGGTACTGCTGAGGAAGAGGATATTCCCGGAACCATGAATGTTTTCAATCCAAATGGTATAACATAATCTATCTCTTCAGCACCACGACCAAATATAAAAGGATCTCCCCCTTTTAATCTGACAACATGTCCTTTTTCTTTAGCTTTAGTAACAATAAGTTCATTAATTTGCTCCTGTTGAAAGGCATAACAGCCTTTCCGTTTTCCAACAAAAATGAGTTCGGTTTCTTTTGAAGCATAGTCCAACAAGGCTTCATTAATTAGGGCATCGTACAAAATAACATCGGCGGATTTAATCGCCTTAATGGCTTTTAAGGTAATTAAATCGATGTCACCCGGTCCGGCGCCAACTACAGTTAATGTTGGTATTTTTAAACGCATTGCTTTGCTAAATAGCCTTCTTTAAAGGAATTTCTGTGGCTCGGTAGACCTTTGCTTTTTCTATAAATTGGTTTGCACTACTGATATACTCTTGGGCAAATGCCTTAGAAGGCGCCTCTTTGTTGATTTGGTAAATCAGTTCAGAAAAAGATCCACCCAGCTTAATTTTTTCTGAAGAAACAAACAAATCATCAAACTGACTTATAATTCCGGCATGGGTATTTGTTCTTTTTCTTTCAGCTAATAACAGGGCTTTAGCAGAATTAACCATAGCACTATAGGCATGGTAAATGGCACCAGAGTAGACTTTATTTGCAAATGCTTCATTGGCCTCTTCCATTTTTTCTTGGCTCTCCAAAAATAAAGTGGCCACTAAATCAATAACGACACCGGCGCATTCACCTATTCCAATTTCCTTGGCATATTTTTCTGTATTTCCCCAGTCTATAAAATCATCCTGGGTTAAATTGGTGACGTCTTGTAAATCTTGAAGTAAATCATAAAAATAACGTTCTCCTCTATCTTTATAATAATCTACAAAGTGTTGTTTATTCGCATTAGCCTCGTAATCATTTAAAATTCTTCTTAAAGCTTCCGGTCCTCTTTTACTGGGAACTTTAACCACTTTATCAGCAAAAACACCATTCCCATCACCTCGATTTCCTCCACCCAATAAGACTTGTAATGCAGGTGCGACTAACTTTTCCGGGGTTCGCACTGACATCCCTTGAAACCCAATGTTAGCCATGCTATGCTGACCGCAAGCATTCATACAACCACTAATTTTAATAATTACATCTTCGTTATTTAAATACTGTGGATACTCCGCTTTAATGACACGCTCCAATTCATCCGCAATTCCGGTACTACTTGCTATACCCAGGTTACAGGTATCGGTACCGGGGCAAGCGGTAATATCCACGGCCTTATTATAACCTACCTCTACAAAACCTAATTTTTCCAATTCGTTGTAGAAAAACGGTAGCAGCTCATGTTTCACAAATGGAATGACGATATTTTGTCGTAAAGTCAAACGTATTTCACCGGCCGCATAGTTTTCCACTAAATCGGCCAATAATCTGGCCTTATCCGTATAAAAATCTCCAAGTAGAACTTTTATTCCAATAGCCACATAACCGTCCTGTTTTTGCGGTATGAGATTTGTGGTCTTCCAAGTCTCAAAAGCGACTTGGTCTTTTATGTTTACTCTTGGAATATGGTCAAGTACAACCGGTTTGGAAACTTCATATGCATCTGCATTAATAGGGACAGATTTGAATTCGATTGCGTTTTGTTCTGCATCAATCAGAGCTTTAAATGCATCTATACCGATATCCTTAATTAGGAACTTCATACGTGCTTTGGCACGGCTTCGACGTTCTCCATGACGATCAAAAATTCTCAAAACACCTTCCATTATGGGAATAATTTTATCGGTAGGCACAAAGTCATACAACACATCCGCATGACGTGGTTGTGAGCCCAAACCACCACCAATCATAACTTTAAAACCACGTTCTCCATCTTTGATTTTGGCGATATACCCTAAATCATGCATATATGACAAGCCTGTATCTTCATCGGATGAGGAAAATGACACTTTAAATTTACGCCCCATTTCCTGACAAATAGGGTTTCTTAAAAAGAAACGAAATACGGCATCAGCATAAGGAGAAACATCAAAGGGTTCATTAACGTCTATGCCTGCTGTTTCACTGGCTGTTACATTACGCACCGTATTACCACAAGCTTCCCTTAAAGTAACGTCATCTCGCTCCAATTCCGCCCATAACTCGGGAGTCCTGTTTAAATCAACATAATGAATTTGAATATCCTGACGCGTGGTTATATGTAATCGTCCCCGAGAATATGCATCGGAAACATCAGAAATTCTTCGCAGTTGATTGCTCTTTACTTTTCCATAAGGCAATTTAATCCGAATCATTTGCACACCCTCCTGACGCTGACCATAGACCCCACGAGCCAAACGCAGACTTCTAAATTTTTCTTCATCGATCTTGCCCTTATTGAATAGCTCAATTTTATCAGCCAATTCAATAATGTCTTTTTCAACTACCGGATTTTCTATTTCTGTTCTAAAGCTTTGCATTTTTTTTTGTTTAATTTTGAAAGTGGTTACCTTGAGCGTAATTACACCATTACCTTCTTACTTTCTTATCTTTTCAATTTACTGGATAAAACCAGCTCCTACCGTATTATTAGATTGGGTATCGATTAAAATAAACGAACCGTTGGTCCTATGGTTTTTAAATTGATCATAAAAAATAGGCTTGTTCAATTTGAAGGTTACCGAAGCAATATCATTCATGCCTAGACTTGAAACCTCTGCATCTATTCCGGAATAATCCGGATGAATCTTATGATGAATTTTATCCACTTTAGCCAAGACTTTGTTTATGCCATGTTGTATTACATATTTACCTCCAGGGGTTAATTCGTTTGAATCCATCCAACACACGTTAGCTGTAAATTGCTTGTCTATGGTTGGCAGATCACCGTCTTTCACAATCATATCGCCACGACTTACGTTTATATCGTCTTCGAGGGTAATGGTTACTGAAGAACGTCGTGATGCTGTATCGTACTTTTGGTTATAAAAATAGATGTCCTTAATTTTTGATTTTGTTTTAGAAGGCAATACAACGATGTCATCTCCAATACTTAAATTACCCCCATATACTTTCCCGGCATACCCTCTAAAATCGTGAAACTCCTCGGTTTTAGGTCGAATAACATATTGAACTGGGAAACGCGGTGTACCCACATTGAAAATATCTTTTTTATCCAATTTCTCCAGGTGCTCCAGCAAGGATTCGCCGTGATACCAAGACATTTTTTCCGAAAGATGGACCACATTATCCCCTTTTAGAGCACTCACTGGAATAAAAGTAATCTTTTGATCCTGGTAATCCCGCTTACTCATTAATTCTTCAAAATCGGCTTTGATGGTATTGTAAACTTTCTCAGAATAGTCCACCAAATCCATCTTATTAATGGCTACCACGACATCTTTAATTCTCAAGAGGTTATTAATGAAGAAATGACGATTGGTTTGTTCAATTACACCTTTTCGCGCATCAATTAAAATGATTGCGGCTTGGGATGTTGAAGCACCTGTTACCATGTTTCGGGTGTACTCCACATGTCCGGGGGTATCTGCGATAATGTAACTTTTTTTTGCTGTTGAAAAATAGATATGTGCCACATCTATGGTGATTCCTTGTTCCCTTTCAGCAACTAGACCATCTGTTGCCAATGAAAAATCCAAATAATCATAGCCCAGTTGCCTGCTTGTTTTTTCAATAGCCTCTAGTTTATCAGTCGTTAATGATTTCGTATCATAAAGAATACGTCCTATTAAGGTACTTTTTCCGTCATCAACACTTCCTGCCGTTGCAATTTTTAATACTTCCATTTTATTTTTTAGCTGTTAGCCTCTAACATTTAGCTAAAGGCTTATATTTTATTTACCTTAGGACTCCACTACGGGAGATCGCGGTCCTATTTTTAACTTCGAACTTTAGACTTTTAATTAAAAATAACCTTGTTGCTTGCGCTTTTCCATAGCAGCTTCAGAGCGCTTATCATCAATACGTGCGCCACGTTCTGATATGGAACTCTCTCGGATTTCCTCAACAACTTTTGAAATTGTTGTGGCCTCAGACAAAACCGCTGCCGTACAGCTCATATCACCAACGGTTCGAAAACGAACCATACGCTCTACAACTTCTTCGTGCTCATCTCTATAGACCACCTCATCATCCGCAGACCATATTAATCCATCACGTAAAAATGTCGCTCTTGAATGAGCAAAATATATGGATGGTATTTCAATTCTTTCCTTTTCTATATAGGACCAAACATCCAATTCCGTCCAATTCGAAATAGGGAACACGCGTACATTTTGACCGTGTTCTATTTGTCCGTTAAGCATATCAAACAACTCTGGTCTTTGATTTTTTTCATCCCACTGACCAAAATCATCACGAACTGAAAAAATACGTTCCTTAGCTCTTGCCTTTTCCTCATCGCGGCGTGCCCCACCGATACATGCATCGAACTTAAATTCTTCAATAGCATCTAAAAGGGTAGTCGTTTGCAATATATTTCTACTGGCATAACGTCCCGATTCTTCTTTTACCTTGCCTTCGTCGATAGAATCTTGGACATGTCTTACAATCAATTCCAAACCCAATTCCTCCACCAATCGGTCTCTAAACTCTATGGTTTCGGGAAAATTATGGCCCGTATCGATATGCATTAAGGGAAAGGGTATTTTAGCCGGGTAAAATGCCTTAACCGCCAACCGAACTAAAGTGATGGAATCTTTTCCTCCAGAAAACAATAGCACAGGCCTTTCAAACTGTGCGGCCACCTCCCTCATAATATAGATTGCTTCGTTTTCTAACGAGTTGATGTGTGATGTATCCTTTCTAATTAAATTACTCATAATATCATGTATCTTAAGCGTGCAAACCACATTCTCTATTCTCCAGAGCTTTTGTGGGATCAAAATATTTAAATTCGTTAGGTAATTTATGTTGTTCTAAATATAAGTTTAATTCTTCATTAGACCAATGGTAAAAAGGGCTCACCTTAAGTACCCCGTCCTTACTCAAGCTAAAAATATCTATACTATTTCTAAAGGCGGTTTGACCCTGACGCAAATTTGTAAACCAAACTTTTGGCTGATGCTCTTCCATGGCTCTTCTAAAAGGCTCTAGTTTAACCTGTTCTGTAAATAAGGCATGTTTGGGATCGTCAATACCTGGTATGCCCAGAACCACATCTCTATGTGCCGTAGTTTGCTTGGGTACGTATAAAAAAATGTTTAGACTTAAATCCTTAATAACCTGTTCCGCATGACGATAGGTTTGAGGCGTATTATAACCCGTATCGCACCATACAACCGGAATAGTTGGTTCTACCTTACTAACAGCATGTAAAATTGCAGCCTCATAAGGCCTGAAATTTGTAGTTACCACCGCTAATTTATTGAGCTCTAATGCCTTCTTTATTATCTCAGAAGGCGAAGCCTCTTTAAATGCTTCATTTAATGACTCTATTTGACTTTTTTTAAACATTATTTTCCCCAATTTATGGTATTCCATGCACGTTCATGAAAGAAATACAATATCATTTTTGACAGAAATTCAACAGAAGCAATTGCCGCCGCGGTTGAAACCTCTCCAACGATAATCCAGGATAGAATTAACGTATCTATGGTTCCTATAATCCTCCAACTAATGGTTTTAGCCAGACTTCGTTTCACTTTTTCTGAAGATGAATCAATATGCAACACTTTTTCACCCGAGGGATGGTTAACATCAATCACTTTTGCGTCCTTATTGGCTCTATTTAAAACAGCATCAATAATCATATTCGTTTTTGTTTTAATATTAATCCTATCAATTTAATAGGAATTACAAAAATAATACTTTTTATGAGACTACAAACCCGAATAACAGTTTTTTAGGAAAACGGTAAAATTTTTTGGGTAAAATGCAAATAACGTAGTGAAATTCAATTAATCTTAGAAATCTTGCATTCAATTTATGGCTGAAAGGTCTTCCAAAGTGGTACTTCGTAAGACGTACAAGGTATTATCACGCACTTGAATCATGAGTCTATGGACGCTACATAAGTTTTCATCCGGACAATCATCACATTTTTCATAAAAATTTAAACTTACACAGGGCACCATGGCAATAGGTCCTTCCAGCACACGCATCACCTCGGTCATTTTAATATCTGAAGGGGATTTTCTTAAATAATATCCCCCATGCTTACCCTTTTTAGACCCTAAAATACCGGCCTTTCTGAGTGTTAACAATATACTTTCCAGAAACTTTTGAGGAATTTGTTCGCTTTTAGCGATCTCCCCTACTTGAACAGGGCTTTCTCCCTCTTGTCGAGCGATATAAGTAAGCGCTTTTAGACCATATTTCGTCTTTTTGGATAGCATACTGCTAATATAGTTATTTTAACGCTTGTTCCAAATCCAGAATAATATCCTCAACATGTTCCAATCCTACCGAAATCCTTACCAAACCATCTGTGATGCTCACTTCCAATCGATCTGCTTCCGAAAGTTTACTGTGGGTGGTGCTTGCAGGGTGTGTCACTATAGTTCGTGTATCGCCCAGGTTGGCGGACAATGAACACATTTTTAATTGATTTAAAAATTGTCGTCCTGCTTCGATTCCGCCCTTCACTTCAAAGGCAACAATATTACCGCCTAACTTCATTTGCTTTTTAGCCACTTTATGCTGTGGATGTGACTTTAAAAACGGATATTTCACCCAATTCACTTTTGGGTGATTTTCCAAAAATTCTGCAACTTTCAAGGCATTATCACAATGTTTGTCAACGCGCACGGCAAGGGTTTCCAAACTTCTGGACAAGGTCCAGGCATTAAATGGCGATAATGCCGGTCCTGTATTTCTGGCAAACAAATAGATCTCACGAATTAAATCGGTATTACCCACAGTTATACCTCCCAACACCCTTCCCTGTCCGTCTATAAGCTTGGTGGCACTATGAATAACCAAATGAGCCCCATGCTTCATCGGTTGTTGCAAATATGGAGTGGCAAAACAGTTATCTATAATTAAAATAAGGTTGTGAGTTTTGGCAATATGTCCTAAAAGATCCAAATCTATAATATCTACTGCAGGATTGGTTGGAGTTTCAGCATATAATATTTTCGTGTTTTCGGTTATACAGGCCTCTATCGTTTCAGGTTTGTTGACGTCAAAATAGGTGGTTTCAATGTGCCATTTCGGAAAATATTTGGTAAACAACGTGTGTGTTGAACCAAAAACAGAACGGGCAGAAACAATATGGTCTCCACTTTTCAACAAAGCCGCAAACGTTGAGTAGATAGCTGCCATTCCGGTAGCAAAAGCATAACCGCTTTCGGCACCCTCCATCTGACAAACTTTGTCTACAAACTCCGACGTGTTCGGGTTGGTAAACCGACTGTAGATGTTTCGTTCCTTTTCCTCTGTAAATGAGGCACGCATATCCTCTGCATCCTCAAAAACAAAGCTTGAGGTCAAATACAGGGGACTGGTATGCTCTAAAAATTCCGTCCTTTTTAATTGCGTGCGGATAGCTTCAGTTTCGATATGCCTTTTTGCTTTGCTCATTGTATTTTCTTTACCTAGATTTTTACCTCACTCAATCTAACATTATTTTCTTAATTTATATGTTTGGATAGCCTTAAAATATCTCCAAATACCCCTCTTGCAGTAACTTCGGCTCCTGCACCGGCCCCTTGAATGACAATGGGCTGCTCGCCATAGCTCTCCGTAAATATTTCGAAAATAGCATCGCTACCTTTCACATGACCCAAAGTGCTGTCTTCCGGAATGGATATGAGTTTCACTTCTAAATTCCCTTTATCTTGTGATAAATCTCCCGACAAATCTCCTACAAAACGCAATACATGATTCGGTTTTTGACGGTCTTTTATCTTTTGAAATTCCTCATCTAATACCTCCAATTGCGATAAAAAGGCATCTACAGAAATACGTTGATAGGCTTCAGGAATTAAATTCTGAATGGAAACATCTTTAAATTCATTTTGCAAATCCAGCTCTCGTGCCAAAATCAACAGTTTCCTGGCCACATCATTCCCAGAAAAGTCCTCCCTCGGATCCGGTTCTGTAAAGCCTTTATCTATGGTCTCTTGTACAATAGCACTAAAAGGTTTGTTCTTCACTGAAAAATTATTGAACAAATAACTAAGGGTTCCAGAAAACACACCACGAATTCTTGTAATATTCTCACCAGATTCATGCAAAAGTTTAATAGTATCTATTAACGGCAAGCCTGCTCCTACAGTTGTCTCATATAAATATTGCTTATTATGGTTTTTTAAATGCTTCCGTAACTCCTTATAAAATTCAAAGGATATGGTATTGGCTATTTTATTAGAAGAAACCAAATCGAAACCTGCATCAACCAAGGGGATATAATTTCTATAAAACTCCGTGCTCGCAGTGTTATCGACTGCAATAAGATTTTCTAAATGGTGTGATTTGGCAAATGTAACAACGTCTTCAATACTGCTGGCTAAAGGTGAAGTTTTCATATGTTGTCGCCAATTTGCATCGACTCCCTTTTTATTGAGCAACAATTTTCTGGAGTTTGCAATAGCAAAAACATTTAAATGGATCCCTTTTCGCTTTTCAATCTCATCCTTGGACTTTAAAATCTGATTGATTAGTGCCCCTCCAACACCTCCGTGGCCAAAAATAGCAATGTTTATTTTTTTGGATATCCCAAAAATTTCACCATGAATGACATTCAGGGCTTTATGTAACTGATTTTTCTTAACGACCAAACTCACATTTTTACCCGTAACCGTATTGTTGAACAATAAGGGAGTTATTTGGTTTTTAATAAGCGCATTGTATGGTTTGTGAAATGTACTCAATTCTATACCCACAATTGAAATAACAGACACATCGTCTACGACATCTATTTTGTTCACATCCTGCGAATAGAAATCATTTTCAAATTCACGCTCCAAAGCGATTACCGCTTGGGTTGCTTTATCGGCATCAATGATAAACCCAATACCCCTTTCTGAAGATCCCTGGGATATTATACTCACACTAATATCCTTGTTGGCCAAGGCACCGAATATCCTGGCATCAACCCCACTTTTACCCAAAAGTCCTCGTCCTTCCAGGTTTAACAATGCAACATTATCCAATACCGATAGCGAGGTCACTTCCTTAGAACTAGGTTTTGCCGTAATTAAAGTTCCTTCGTCATCTTCATTAAAAGTATTTAAAATCCGTAAATTGATGTTCTTCTCCACTAAGGGAATAATGGTTTTGGCATGCAACACGTGAGCCCCAAAATTGGCCAATTCATTCGCTTCACTAAATGACAGTTCCTTTATTTTTTTAGCGTCTTCTACCAAATCCGGGTTTGCAGTATAAATCCCATTCACATGGGTGTAGTTCTGCAATTCTTCTGCGTCTAAATAATTAGCCAACAACGCTGCAGTATAGTTACTACCATTCCTTCCTAAAGTGGTTGTCTCATTCTTTAAATTTGAAGCAATAAAACCGGTAACTATATTAACCGTTTCCCCATTATTTTGCTTAAAATATTGCTTGATATTTTCTTTTGAGGTTTGTGAAATGGGTTGTGCATTACCAAAAACATCATCTGTTTTAATGAGTTCTCGCGAGTCGGTGGCTTTTGCCTTAATCCCTCTTTGGTTTAATAAGGCCGTAACCATTTTAACCGACATTAATTCTCCTTGCGCCAAAATTTCATCTTTGGTTTTCTTGCTGTAATCCCTAAGCAAGCTAACTCCTTCAAATAATTTATTTAAAATTGAAAATTCCTCTGAAAAGTCAATGGATTTTAAAGGTTCCAATTGATATGTTTTAAAGATATCAAATGAAGTTTTATAATCCTCGCCCTTTAAGGCTTCATTTAAAACAGTTTCCAAATCGTCTGTGGCACTACCTCGGGCAGAAACCACTACGGTAATGCGTTCCCCTTCAAGGACTTTCTTTTCGATGATGGAAACAACCTTTTCAAGACCTTTACCATTTGCCAAGGATTTACCACCAAATTTCAGTACTTTCATTCTTTTCTTTTTAGAATCGGGCACAAAAATGCCTTCTATAATTTTTTCTAATTGTTCATATTCCATTAAAAAAGCATCATGCCCGTGTAAGGAGTGAATTTCATTATACGTTACATTGGCATGGGTTACCGCAAGTTGTTTGTGGGTTTGTCTATTTTCCTCGGCCGTAAAGAACAGATCTGAGTCTACTCCTACGATATGAATGTTAGCCTCAATACGTTCTAACACATTAAAATCGGGATTTCGATCTTTGGTAACATCAATGGTCTTTAACAATTGGTTCATCAATTTATAAGCTGATAACTGAAAACGCTCTTGTAACTTTTTACCATGATGCAACAACCAACTTTCTACATTAAAAATCTCTAAATCCTCATTTTTCGAACGCTGAAAACGGGCTTTAAACGATTCTGGTGTTCGATAGCATAACATGGCATGCATCCGTGCGTCGTGTACCGGATTTTTGGAATTCAACAAAAACTGTTCTTGAATTTGACAATTGGCTATTAACCAATCCGTAGATTTCCAATCGGTGGCCACAGGTATTAAATGCTCCGTAACGTCTGGTTTTAAAACTGCCATTTCCCAGGCAATACCTCCTCCTAAAGAGCCTCCTATTACTGCAAATAGTTTTCCCGTGTTTAATCGTTCTAAGCCAATTAAAAATAGGGAAGCAACATCTCGTGCTACAAAATCCTTATAATTATCTATAACGAATCCGTCATAACCATTACCGGGAATATTAAAAGCCAAAATAGTGTAGCGATTGGTATCTATGACCTTATCAACCCCAATCAAATCCTGCCACCATCCATCTTCACCCGCCACGTTACTGTTTCCTGTCAAAGCATGGTTCACCAACACTACCGGTGCCGTCCCCAACTTCTGACCGAACAACTGATAACTTAATTTTATCTCGGGGATAAGTACCTTACTGACGGTGGTAAAGTTTGAAATAATGATATGTTCTAATTCGTGTTTCAATCTCTAAATTTTATCGAATGCTGCTTTTAAATCTGCTTTTAAATCCTCTATATCTTCTATACCTGCAGACAACCTAATTAAATCTGCCGACACTCCTGCCGATTCCTGTTCTGCTTCGGTTAACTGTTGGTGTGTGGTACTTGCCGGATGAATTATCAACGATTTGGTGTCGCCAATATTCGCCAGTAACGAAAATAATTTGGTTTCGTCGGCAATGGTTTTAGCCGCTTCAAAACCCCCTTTGGCACCAAAAGTTACAATCCCACTTTGTCCCTTGGGTAAATATTTATCCGCTAAAGTTTTGTACTTACTACTTTTCAACCCCGGATAATTAACCCAGGCGACCTCCTCTTGTTCTTCAAGCCATGTTGCCAATGCCAAGGCATTTTCGCTATGTTTTTTAATTCTAATCGGCAGAGTTTCCAATCCCTGAAGGATATTAAACGCATTCGTTGGACTTAATGCACCTCCGAAATCTCTAAGACCTTCTAAAATAAGTTTAAAGGTATATGAGGCCGCCCCCAAGGTTTCATAATATTTCAACCCGTGATATCCAGCTGAAGGTTCAGTAAACTCCGGAAATTTTCCGTTAGACCAATCAAATGTTCCCGCATCGATAATCGCTCCCCCAATTGAAGTTCCCTGGCCACCAATGTATTTGGTCAAAGAATGAATTACAATATCCGCTCCATGTTTTATAGGATTCAACAACACAGGGGTCGCTACGGTATTATCCACTATAAACGGTACTCCTGCTCGTTTTGAATGTTCAGCAATAGCCTCCAGATCCAACACATCTAATTTAGGGTTCCCTAAGGATTCCACAAAAAATGCGCGTGTATTTTCTTGAACGGCTTCTGAAAAATTTTCAGGATCTGAGGCATCAACAAATGTTGTGGTTATTCCCAATCTAGGCAAGGTCACATTAAGTAAATTATAGGTTCCACCATACAAACTACTCGATGCTATAATATGGTCGCCAGCACGTAAAAGGGTTAACAGTCCTGTGGAGATGGCAGACGTTCCAGATGCAAATACCACGGCTCCAATACCACCTTCAACAGCCGCTAAACGCTCCTGTAAAATTTGATTGGTCGGATTGTTCAACCGGGTATAGATAAAGCCCAATTCCTTGAGCGAAAATAAATTGGCCGCATGTTCGGAATCTCTAAAAACATAGGACGTAGTTTGGTAAATAGGAATTGCCCGGGTCCCAGAATGTTGGGTAACATCGTGCCCGGCGTGTAAGGCGTTTGTTGCTAAATGGTGTGTGCTCATTTTTCTAATTTTTTTTAATTATGGATTAAAAAGCCAAATGTACCTCTAAGGTGTACCTAATAGAAAAATGTTAAAAAGAATTTGCAAAAATTACTGAAAGTAATTTTGTTGGTTATCTATCCGAGAGGTCCTGACAACAGACTGAAAATTTCAGTACATCATTTAGGACAGGGTAGAATTTAGCACCTTCTCTACATAGATAGAGGGTTGCTAAGGTTTCACAGGGTCTAATCCCTCCACCTTTCTTGATAACATCTCAATACGTATTTTGAACTTTACTAATGCAAATATTCGGTTAGAAAAATTTAATATCCAAATTTTTCAATGGGAAATTCCAAAAAAATTATTTTTTACCTTGATTTTCTAAAAATTTATTTCGGATCACCTGAGCAATAGGTTGATTGTTAATTTTAGATTCCAGCCAGGAAATAATATCCAAATATAAAAACGGTCGTTTTTGGTATGGGTCATCTTCAAAAGCCTTTAATTTTTTATGTAATTTGATGAATGCGCCCTTAACTTCATGCGGATATATATCACCCAATCCCCTTAGAAATCTAATAATCTCTTTTTGTACTTCATACAAATCTTCCATTTTTATTAAAAACTTATAGGTACTTTTAATGAGTACATCCAAGTTGTAATCCAGACCGGCTTCGTAATGCGCCACTAAATTTAAAATTCTAGAAAAGCATAGCAAATCTTCACGCATTTGCAAGGACTTATTACTTATTATTTTATCCAAAAAAACGATGCATTTTTTAGTGTCTCCAGCACCAAAGTACATACTGGCTATTTTGTAATAAAAAACCATGATGTGATGTTCGTCAATTCTATCTTTATAATGTTGAAGTTGTCTTAAGAGTTCGTCAATTAAAGGCAAGCCTTCTTTAAAACTACCTTCTATAAAATGCAAATTGAATTTGTTATTGTAGACGTATAGAAATGCTAATCCCTCATTATTATCATCCAAAGGAAACCACTTTTTTTTAGTTACCTCCTCCAGTTTCGTCAAGGTGTCTTTAAACTTTTCATATTGCCGTAAATAAAAAAGTGCTTCTAATAAATAATGATTGCCCCTTAAGAAAAAAACGGGATTTAAAACAATCATATCTTTATTGTCATAGAAGAGATCGACCCATTTGGAAGCATACTTATAACAGGATAAAAAATCTACCGTTAAAAAACTGTACCACAAATAGGATTTATACAACCATAGCTTTTCACGAAAACCCAATTTATTAATGTCGTATTTAGGAAGTCTGTTATTGAAGTATTTAGTGATAACCTGATGCTCCTTATCATTCTTTACGTAACCCGTTTTTAAGAAAATTCCGTACAGTTGCAATGACAAATTAGATAATTTACTAGCTAAAACATTTTGTAAACTCAGTTCTTTGGCTTGAATGGTTAACTCATCCGCCCGGTTACTAATGCTTCTTGTAATGTATTGTGATTCAATAACTTTTTCAAGTTCGACAATCTCATAGGCCACGTTTTTTTCCTCATGGGCTATAGCCAAATTTTTGGCCTTATCCAATATTTTCAAACTTTGCTTGTACAGGCCCTTATGATATAGAATGGTCGCAAAATCGAGTTGTTCCCGAATTTGAATCCTAATATTTTGATGTGATGGGTTAAGTCTTAAACTTATCAATATTTGCTTATAGAGATGTGCTTTTAAATTGGACAATTGTTGTTTTTTAACAATTCCCTTTTTAAGAATAACGGTTTCATCATAAACTGAAAGTTTATCCAATATATTGAAAAGCGTTAAAAATTTTGAATCTTCATTAACCCCCAATCTTCCAACATAAAGCTTGAATTGTCTTTTTTCCGACTTGGACAAAGATTTTACCAGCACAAACAAATTATCTTTTTGCTCTCTTGTCATAGTTACAAAATCAATGCTAATTAATTGTTTTACAAGTAATTAAATAAACTATTATTGATTTAAACATCGTAATAACCATACGATGAATTCTGTTTTTACGAAACCAAAATATACATTCGTATTACAATAAGAAAATATATTTTAATAAATGTCTGATAATAGAGTCCAAATTTTTGATACTACGCTAAGGGATGGCGAACAAGTTCCCGGTTGTAAACTAAATACTGAACAGAAATTAGTAATCGCTGAACAACTGGATAACTTAGGTGTAGATATTATTGAAGCTGGTTTTCCGGTATCAAGCCCTGGAGACTTTAAATCGGTTGAAGCTATTTCTAAGATTGTAAAACATGCTACGGTCTGTGGTTTGACGCGCTCCGTGGAAAATGATATAAAAGTTGCTGCCGAAGCTCTTAAACATGCTAAAACTGCACGAATTCATACAGGTATTGGAACATCCGATTCCCATATAACCCATAAGTTCAAATCCAATCGGGAAGCCATAATTGAACGTGCTGTAAAGGCTGTAAGCTATGCCAAATCATTTGTGGAAGATGTTGAGTTTTACGCTGAAGATGCAGGTAGAACGGATAACGATTACTTGGCTCGGGTTTGTGAAGAAGTGATTAAAGCAGGTGCAACCGTTCTAAATATTCCTGATACCACAGGGTATTGTTTGCCTAATGAATATGGGGCAAAAATAAAATACCTTAAAGAAAACGTAAAAGGAATCGATAAAGCCATTTTATCCTGCCATTGTCATAACGATTTAGGACTGGCTACGGCCAACTCTATAGAAGGGGTTATTAATGGTGCCCGACAAATAGAGTGTACCATTAACGGTATTGGTGAGCGAGCTGGAAATACAGCCTTAGAAGAAGTGGTCATGATTTTAAAACAACACCCTTATTTAAATCTGGATACAGGGATACAAACTGAAATGCTATATGGTATTAGCCAGTTGGTTTCGGATAGCATGGGTATTTTCACTCAACCCAACAAAGCTATTGTTGGTGCAAACGCCTTTGCCCACAGTTCCGGTATACACCAGGACGGTGTAATAAAAAATCGTGAAACCTATGAAATCATAGATCCGAAAGCAGTTGGCGTAACGGAATCGGCTATCGTACTTACCGCCAGAAGCGGAAGGGCGGCATTAGCCTACAGGGCAAAGAATATTGGGTATGAGTTAACCAAACTTCAGTTGGATGAAATTTATGTTGATTTTCTCAATTTCGCTGATAACAAGAAGGAAATAGACGATAACGATATACATCAAATTATTGAAAATAGCAGAGTATATAAAGAAATTACTTCTGCTTAACAAAAAAAACATGAAATTAAACATAGCTGTTTTACCAGGTGACGGCATAGGTCCGGAAGTCACCGCTCAGGCCGTAAAGGTTTTGAAGGCTATTGCTATGGAGTTTAATCATGTTTTTACTTTTAAAAAAGCATTGATTGGTGCTTGCGCCATAGATAAAACGGGCAACCCGTTACCCGAAGAAACCATTAGCATTTGCGAAGAAGCAGATGCTATTTTGTTTGGAGCTATTGGACATACCAAATACAATAACGACACCGAGTCCACTGTACGTCCGGAGCAAGGGCTTTTGGGTCTTAGGAAAACCTTCGATCTCTACACCAATATAAGACCTGTTATTGCCTATGATGATTTATTATACAAATCATCCTTAAAAATAAAACAAATACGAGGGACCGATTTATTGATTTATCGTGAGTTGACAGGTGGCATCTATTTTGGTGATAAATTTTTAAGTGCTGACGGCAATCATGCTTCAGATACCTGTGCCTATTCTCGATTTGAAATTGAGCGGATTGCACATCAGGCCTTTAAAGCGGCACAATCCAGAAAGAGAAAGTTAACTTTAGTTGACAAAGCCAATGTTTTGGCCAGTTCCAAGCTCTGGCGTAAGGTTGTTCTTGAACTGTCCCCACAATATCCTGACGTTGAATTGAATTGTATTTATATTGATAATGCGGCAATGCAGCTCATTATCAACCCCAAGCAATTCGATGTTATTCTAACCGAGAATATGTTTGGCGACATCCTATCTGAAGAAGCCAGTGTTATAGTGGGGTCCATTGGTTTATTGGCCTCTGCATCTATAGGTGATAAGTATGTGATGTTTGAACCCATTCACGGGGCCTATACAAAAGCTGCCAATAAAGGCATTGCAAATCCCATAGCGTCCATCTTATCGGCGGCCCTGTTATTGGACCATTTTGGATTGACTGAAGAGGCTTCCCTGATTAGAACAGGCGTTGATAAATCCTTACAATTACACATTACCACACCAGACCTCAATACCAAATACGATCATATTACAACGACCAAGGTTGGTGATTTTATTGAAGATTTTATAAATAACCCTAACGAAACTAATTTAAACTTTACTAACATACATTTAGGACAATCCACTATTATTTAATTATTTTGAGTTAGTCACCAAAAATTAAAAATATTGGGATTTTTAAGTGCATCTTCCGATGCACTTTTTTTTTGGTGACAACTAACGATAGCTTCTATTCTGTGGTTTAGGATTAGCGTTCTATGAATTGCTTCATAAATTATCTGGCAGATAAGCAACGGACCTGATGATATCTTGATGAAGTTCGTTCTTAAATGGTTGTAGCTATGTTAAGGTCTTAATGTAGCTCATAGTTTTTTAAAGCTTACGATCTCTTAATTAAAAATGGAGCCTTACTTCTGCTTCATTAAATTATAAATAATCATATCTCATCCCTACTAAAATAAGTATGACACTATGCCAACAAAACGTCATACCAGATGGTGTTATCACATTACCTCAGTGTCTCACTACGTTATTATTATTTTCAAAATGGTTATTGCCCCAATAATCAGAATAAAAACCAAAGACAGCTTTCTAAATTTCCCTTGTGGGATAAATGTCAAAATCTTTTTTCCAAGAAATGACCCCACTAAACCAATTACGAATAAATAAGGTATGTATTTTAAATCATGGTTATGAATATATCCATTATTGTAATACACAACTGTTCTGGATAAATCAATTAAAAAATCTATGAATGCAGAAGTTGCGATAAATACACTTTTCTCCAAATTGAATGACGCCATAGTCAAACCTCTTATGGCTCCTCCTGTTCCTAACAAACCTGCCGAAAAACCCGAAAAAGAACCTCCAACAATGGCATTTCTCACATTAGGTAAAAACACAATCTTACTATTGATTAAAAACAACAAACTAAACCCTACCAAGAACACGCCCAATATCATTTCTAAAAAATCACTTTTAAAAACCTTTGATAAAAATCCACCTAGAATAACGAAAACCACTGATGGCAATCCAATAGTTAGTAACAACTTCTTGTTTAGTCCTTTTTTGAACAACACTATTTTACTCAAATTACTGGACAAGTGGAAAATTGCTGTAAGTCCCAGAACAGAATAAAAATCAAAATAGAAATTCCCCAATGGAACAAAGAATACAGATGAGCCAAAACCACCAACTGTCCCAATTATTTCAGCAATAAGTGCCAATAAAATAAAGGTTAAATTGATGTTTTTCATTCAGACATTTGTTTAAACACCCGGTGTTCTTTGGAAATTGACTCCAACAAAAATTAAATTCAAGATAATCAAAATTTTTATGAAACAAGTCATCTTTGCTTTACCCAAAAACAAATGACGATCCTCATAAACCATAATATCTTTTTCTTAATTCTTTTAAAGAACTGAGTACAAAATTTCAAATTTTGAATTCCCATTTTTAAGGAGGTACTTCCATTTAAAAAATGTCTTTAGGCAAGATATGTTTAATGGTTTTTAAATTTTATGTATCCTTATGGTTATTGTCATATTGTGGGAATATCACTCATTATGCATCACCATGTTCCCATTATCGGATTTAAGGAGTCCCTTCATTAATTTTGCTTCCAAAGGTTTATATATTAGATTTTTCAAAGATTTCAGCGTTGACATTCCTTAGGGATTATGTGTGGAGAAATTAAATTACATTTAAATTTTATTTTTTTTATGTTCCCTGTTCCTGCACTGAATTAGATCTGGTATTGTGCTTTGAGATTTATTTTTTAGGCTTCAACCTATCGCAATTTATCTTTTCCACGGTATAGGCTGTGCTAATAATTTTCCAATCCCCATCCATTTTAAAAAGGGTAAAAACATCAACGCCACAATGAGAAAATTTTTTATCGATCCAAAATTCATAAGGTACCCAAGCGACCGCAATACCATTATGCACATGTATATCAAAGTCTTTTGGGATTTCTTTCATATCAGGTAAGGCGTGCATTATAGGTATATCATCCTTGGAAAACCGGGAGTCAATTCTAACCGGGTTTTCATCACTGTAACGGCGCCAAATAAGTGATTCATCCAAGGTAGTCTGTCGCCTAAGCAATGAATCCTTGGTTTCCAATGAATCAAAAAACTGATGTATTACCTTTATAACTCGTTGTTCATCTGTCGGTTCCGGATTTTGCGAATAGCCCAGGACGTTTATGATGAGTACTAGAAATAGAAATGAATAGGTTTTCATAATGGTTTTGTTTTTTTAATTTGAGATGCCTTATACACATCTTATGGCCTGCACCACAAACGCTCATTTACCCCTCTTATAACTTGCAATATGTCGCAGTTTGTGTTTGGTCCTTGACCGGCTCATCTACTTATTTTTGTAATTTAATTCGTATTTATTTTTGCCCTGATGTGCATTAAAACCATATAGAACAGGTTGATATCGTATCATAAAACCCTTTTCCTTCAATCTAACTTTTTCATTCGAAATAGGCATTACAAATAAAGGGGATTACAATAACAATGGAATCCAATATTGTTATATTACAAATTTTGCAACCACTCCCGCAATCGTTCAGGCCAAGTGTTTAAGTGGTCCTGATTTATGGCCAAAGCATAACCATGGCCACCGCTTGGATAGAGGTGCATTTCGGCTGGCACCTTATTCTCCTTTAAGGCCTTATAAAACCGTATGCTATTTTCTACCGGTACAACGTCATCATCCTGCGCATGAACAATAAAGGTAGGCGGGGTATATGATGTCACTTGTATTTCATTAGAATATTGGTCGATTAAACGTTTATCCGGACTCATGCCTAATAAAGATCTCTGGGAACCCTTATGTGTATAATCCGATTTCATTGTAATGACGGGGTAAATTAATGCCATGAAATCAGGCCTGGCCGAAAGCGAATCAAGGCTTGTTTCCTTAAAGTTATTGGGAGTGGCAAATTGGGTTCCCAGGGTACACGCCAAATGACCTCCTGCCGAAAATCCAATGACCCCTATTTTATTGGGATCAATATGCCATTCTTCAGCACGAGATCGCACAATTCTAATGGCACGTTGAGCATCTTGTAAAGGAGCCTCATAAGATGTTTTAACCGATTTCGAATCGGGCAACCTATATTTTAGTACAAAAGCAGCTACCCCAATGCCATTAAACCATTTGGCAATATCGGTACCCTCCCAATCATAAGACAAATACGTATACCCTCCGCCAGGACAAATAATAATAGCACGTCCTGATGCGGCACGTTTTGCCGGCAAAAAGATTTCCAATGTTGGTTTTTGAACTCGTGATATTCTAACAATTTCATCAACCTCAACACGTTCTTGCTCGTCGGAAATTCGGGAATTAGGAATAGCCTCCTTCCACAGGTCAATCATCTCATTTTGAGCAAAATTTTGATTCATAATACCTAGTAAACAAATAATCAGAACAGGTATAACCCGCATAATCTTAAAATTTTAAATTCATTTCACAATGGAAACTTTTTCTTTATCTTATCTAAACACAAATGATGCATACTTCCTATGTGAGTATGTTTTTTTGACATATCCGGTTCATAGGTACCATCCTGCACCTGACCCCCTATTTGTTGATAAGCTTCCCTAAAGCTCATACCGCCAACCACTAAAGTATTAATATTATCAACCGTAAAGAGGTATTTATACTTATCGTCATTAAGATCAATATCGTTTACAATGACCCTTTGGATGGCATAATTAAAAATATCAAGAATAGCCTTCAACTCCTCAAAAGCAGCAATCATATGTTCCTTTAACAACTGATAATCTCTATGGTACCCGCTTGGTAAATTGTTGGTAATCAAAATCATTTCGGTCTGCAGAGCTTGAATTTTGTTGCATTTACCCCGTATCAATTCAAAGACATCGGGATTCTTTTTGTGTGGCATAATACTACTCCCCGTGGTTAACGCATCCGGGAAGGATATAAATCCAAAATTCTGGCTCATATACACGCATACGTCCATAGCAAATCGTGACAGCGTATTACTTAAACTTCCCAAAGCCGCGGCAATGGTTCTTTCATTTTTACCGCGTGCCATTTGTGCTGCTACAACATTGAATTTCAAGGTTTCAAATCCCATCTCTTGAGTTGTTAATTCCCTATCGATTGGGAATGAACTCCCATAACCGGCTGCAGAACCCAACGGATTTTGATCGACTGTTTTTAAAGCTGCATTTAACAAATAGACATCGTCAATCAGAATTTCGGCGTAAGCCGAAAACCAAAGTCCAAAAGAGGATGGCATGGCCACCTGCAAATGCGTATACCCTGGAAGAACTTTATCCTTATGCAATTCCGCCAATTCCAATAGCGTCTTAAAAAGGGCTTTTACCTTGTCTTTTACCAGGCCCAAACCTTCCTTATAATACAAATGGCAGGCTACCAAAACCTGATCATTCCTTGATCGTGCAGTATGGATTTTTTTACCAACCTCGCCCAAACTTTTGGTCAGTTCGAATTCTATTTTGGAATGTACGTCTTCAAACTGTTCATCGATTACGAAAGTGCCGGCTTCAATCTGTGCCTCCAATACCTGAAGACCTGATAACAATTGCCCCAGCTCCTCGGCATTTATAATGCCAATTTTTTCAAGCATTATGGCATGCGCCTTAGAGGCGATCACATCAAATTTGGCAATGTGCATGTCTATTTCCCTATCATTACCTACGGTAAATTGTTCTATTTTTTTATCGATTGATAAGCCTTTATCCCAGAGTTTCATGATGTTCTGCGAAAGCAAAAATTTCTGCCTTCCATTATATTAGTTAAACTTATATTTTTAGTCCCCTTGACTGACCGTCTGACTGTTAGGCGGATGCTCAGAGTAACAGATCTGTTACACAATTACCCGCGTTAACAATTCCACATACATTTGTATTCCTTCTTCTATTTCCTTTAAATAAATAAATTCATCTGCCGAATGTGATCTGGTACTATCCCCCGGACCCAATTTTAAGCTTGGACAGGAAAGCACAGCCTGATCGGATAATGTTGGCGAACCATAAGTGGACCGTCCCATGGCAATTCCTGCCTTCACCAAATCATGGTCTGCAGGAATAGAGGATGAATTTAATCGCAGACTGCGCGGTGTGATACTATCGCAGGGTGCTTCATTTTGTAATATTTCAGCTATTTCAGCATTGGTATAGGCATCATTCACACGAACATCTATCACCAGTTCCAAATCTGCAGGCACCGCATTGTGTTGTTTCCCTGCCTTTATCTGACTAACGGTCAGCTTCACATCACCCAAGGCAGGCGAACTTTTTTCAAATTTAAAATCTCTAAACCATTGTAAAACGTCAATAGATTTGTAAATAACATTATCATCATTCGGGTGCGCCGCATGACTTGGAGTCCCTTTAACAACGGCATCAAAAACCACCAATCCTTTTTCGGCAATTGCAAGATGCATGAGGGTAGGCTCACCAACAATGGCCACATCAATCTTTGGAATAATGGACAGCATACTATTTAAACCATTAGGACCACTGCTCTCTTCTTCTGCTGAGGCAACAAGGACCAAATTATAATGTAAATCCTTATGCTTATAAAAATAAGTAAAGGTCGCCATTAAGGACACCAAACAACCTCCGGCGTCATTGCTTCCCAATCCATAAAGTTTACCATCCTCTACTATAGCTTTAAATGGATTTTTAGTGTAGGCACTATTGGGTTTTACGGTGTCATGGTGTGAATTCAACAACAGTGTAGGCTTTTTGTCATCAAAATAGGCATTCGTTGCCCAAACATTATTTTGAGTCCGTTTGCAATTGATGTCATAACGGCTAAACCACGCTTCAATAAGGGATGCCGTCTGATCTTCCTCTGATGAAAACGACTGCGTTTCAATCAGCTGTTTTAGAAGTAATATGGCATCTTTGGTTAATTCTTTTAGCGTCATTTTAAAGTGTTATTCTTGTAAAACTATCATTTTCTTGGCTTAACATGGAAGTATTCCCCAAATTTATGGTTTTCACACCATGACGCAACGCATGGAAACAATTCTCCAATTTAGGAAGCATACCATCTGAAACAACCCCTTCCACTAACAACTCAGCATACAGGTTTGTATCCATATGTTTGATAACCGAATTCTTATCGTTGACATCCCTAAGGACCCCATTCAGCTCAAAACAATAATATATAGACGTTTCAAAAATGTGGCTCATTCCAATGGCGATTTCCGAAGCAATGGTATCGGCATTGGTGTTTAACAATTGGCCATGACCATCATGGGTAATGGCACAAAACACCGGGGTAAAATTGGCTTCTATTAATTTGTTGACGCCATTATGGTTTACCTGCTTCACATCGCCCACAAATCCAAAATCAACGTCTTTAATCGGTCGCTTCTCTGACATTATACTATTGATATCGGCACCTGTCAAACCAATAGCATCGACTTGTAAGGCTTGTAACCTGGCCACGATATTTTTATTGACTAACCCCCCGTATACCATGGTAATGACTTCAAGGGTTTCGGCATTGGTCACCCTTCTTCCATAGACCATTTTGGATTCAATACCCAATCTTGAAGCGATATTTGTAGCACGTTTACCACCACCATGAACCAATATTTTATAACCCTCTAAATTGGAAAATAGTTTTAGAAATGCATTTAAAGCGGTCTCATCTTCTATGATATTTCCTCCTATTTTTACTATAGATAACTTTTTCATCGGCTATTTATCTCCATTCCTTCCAAGGAAAGCAAACGTTTTAGTTAGGTTATATTTTCCAATAATTTTTTAAGTACCAATTGAGCTGCATAAGTTCGGTTATTGGCCTGCGCTATCACAATGGAACTATCGCCATCCAAAACGGCATCTTCAACAATTACATTTCGACGAACGGGTAAACAATGCATGAACTTGGCCTGTTTCAATTTTTCCTTAGTAATCATCCAGCTCGGATCCGTAAGCATTACTTTACCATATTCGGTATAACTGCTCCAGTTTTTCACGTAAACAAAATCGGCATCCTCAAATGCTTCATCTTGGTTGTGTATTATTGGTGTGTTACGCGTTATTTCTGGATTTAAATTATAGCCTTCCGGGTTAGTAATTATAAAGTCAACATCCATTTTATGCATGGCTTGAGTGAAGCTATTGGCCACGGCATGTGGAAGTGCCTTCATATGTGGTGCCCAACTTAACACCACTTTAGGTTTGGTTTTTTTAGCAAATTCTGATATGGTAATGGCATCAGTGAATCCCTGAAGCGGGTGTCCTGTCGCACTTTCCATATTCACAACGGGCACTGAGGCATATTTAACGAAAGAATTTAAAACCTCTTCACGCTCATCCTTAGCTTTGTCTACCAATGTTGGGAAGGCCCGAACTGCAACAATATCGCAGTACTGCGAGACCACCGCGGCAGCTTCTTTAATATGCTCGGCGGTATTCCCATTCATTACGGTTCCATCTCCAAATTCAATGCCCCACGCATCTCCAGACACATTCATAACAATCGGGTTCATGCCTAAATTTAAAGCGGCCTTTTGCGTACTCAACCGGGTTCGTAAGCTAGAATTAAAGAATAGCAGTCCCAGAATTTTGTTTCTCCCCAAATCCATATACTTTAAGGGATGAGCCTTCAATTCTCTGGCTTCCCCAATCCAGGATTCCATATGGTCAATATCATGTATAGAGGTATAATTCTTCATGCTGTTTATTTTTACTCAAGGGTTCTATAATGCATTGTTCTAGGGGTAAAATCATTTTTTTTCAGACCTGAACGGTTATTACTTTATTTTGGTAAAGGGTATCTTATTTTCAAAGGCATTTAACATAAAATGATCTTCCATACCATTTACAATCCAGGTTTCAATATTCGCTTTTTTAGCTAACCTTGCTGCTTCTATTTTGGACTGCATCCCACCACTTCCATGTGAAGACTTAGAATCTACAACCTGCTTTTCCAAGGCTTTAAAATCCTCAACAACACTTATGGTCTCCGGGTCATGATTTTCTAAGGAATCCTTAGTGTAAATCCCATAGGTATTGGTGGCAATAATAAATAAATCCACCTCCAAAAGGGAGGCGGTTAAGGCTCCTAACTTATCGTTGTCTCCAAATTTAATTTCATCTGTAGCCACCGTATCGTTTTCATTAATAATGGGAATGTAATTATTATTGACCAAAACATTAATGGTGTTCACGATATTTGTTTTACTGTCATCTTTCTTAAAATCGGAATAAGATAATAAACACTGCGATGTTAATAAGCCATATTCCCTAAAAATCTCCTGATAAATCCGAATCAAATGGGGTTGACCAATAGACGCCAATGCTTGTTTTACAAAGACATCCTCTTGTTTACTTTCCAGCTTTACAAACTGTTTGGCCACTGCGATAGCCCCGGAACTAACAATAATAAATTCACAAGTGTTTTTGAGCATTGCAATTTGATTTGCAATGTCCTCAATCTTACCTCTGGAAATGTTATTGGTTTCTTTTGTTAAGGTATTGGATCCTATTTTTAGTAATATGCGTTTCTTTTTATGCACTTTATCGTATCTGTCCGTTGCCATGAACGTACCATTTATTGGTTACTAAATGTTGAAGGCCTATGGGCCCGCGTTGGTGTAATTTATCCGTACTAATAGCCAACTCCCCTCCCAAGCCTAACTGTCCTCCATCGGTAAAACGTGTGGAAGCATTATGGTAGACTGCAGCAGTATCTACATTTTCCATAAATAACTGCGCTTCTGCTGCATTTGCTGTTATTATTGAGGCCGAATGACCTCCGGAATAGGTATTAATTTTAACTATAGCCTCCTGATTCGATGCAATCTCACCAATCACAATTTTATAATCCAGAAATTCTTCGTACCACACGTCTTCTGAAGTAATCAAATTAATGTCATGGTTCTTTGATAGAGCCTCATCCCCTAATATTTCCACATCAAATTCCTTTAATTTTGAAATCAGATTATGGACAAATTCTTCTTTATTGAACAGGTGTTTATCAATCAACACCTTATCCAAGGCATTACATGCCGAAATTTTGGCCGTTTTGGCATTTACAATAATACGTAAGGCCATGTCCAAATCGGCTTCTTTATGCACATATACGAAATTATTACCACGTCCACTAACAATGACGGGGCACACCGCATGTTGTTTTACAAAAGCAATTAATCGTTCTCCACCACGTGGAACAATTAAATCGACCTGTTGCGTTGGCTTTTCCAAAAAAGCCCGGGTTTCGGATCGATTAAATTGCAAATATTCCACCCAATCCTGAGATGCTCCTTGCTCCTTTAATGCTTTGTGCCATAATTCCACAATTTTTAAATTGGAGTTCAAAGATTCCTTTCCTCCTTTTAATAATATTTTATTACCCGACTTAAAGGCTATACCAGCTGCCTCCACGGTGACATCGGGTCGCGATTCATAAATGATTAATACCGTTCCGAACGATGCTGTTTTATTGTACACTTGCATACCATTGTCATGTGTAAATCGAAATCGTTCTACACCAACGGGGTCTTCTTGTGATGCTAAATGTGTTACCGATTTTATCATGTCATCCACCTTGGCATCGTCAACCTTTAATCGGTCATACATGGAAATGTCATCACCATCATATGCTTGTAAATCGTTCTTGTTGATGGTTATTATGGCTTTCCTTTCTTCTTGTAAAAGTGATGCCATTTTTAATAAAACAGCATTGCGCTTTTCAATAGACAGTAAAGTGTTCATTTTTATTTTTATTTTTTTGGTTAGCCGATAGTCTACTATTTTTAATAAGGACTTGCGACTTTAGTGATATAATGTTTTGTTAAAATTTCACAGCTCCTCTTTTAAGGCTTCAAAAAAGGCATCTACATGCGATTTTTGAAGTGATAATGGTGGGAGAATACGCAAAATATTCGGGTATTTAGCGCTTCCTGTGAAAATGTTATGTTTATAGATTAATTGTTTCCTGAGATCTGCTATTGGAAATTCAAACGCCAACCCCAGCATTAAACCACGTCCTTTTATTTGTTTGATTTGTGGAATGGCTTGGGCCTTTTGAATAAAATATTCTGAAACATCCTTCACATTTTGCATAAGGTTTTCGACCTCCATTACTTCCAATACCGACAAAGCAGCAGCACAGGCCAAATGGTTCCCTCCAAAGGTTGTTCCCAATAAACCGTACGACGCTTCAATTTTGGGATGTATTAAAATGCCGCCAATTGGAAAACCATTACCCATCCCCTTGGCCATGGAAATTATGTCCGGGGTTATCCCATGCTTTTGAAAAGCAAAAAAATCACCCGTACGACCATATCCACATTGAATTTCATCTGCGATATACAGGGCACCATATTGATTGCATAAAGCATTTAATTTTTTATAAAAATCGGTAGGAGCTTCGTCCAGACCGCCAATACCTTGAATCCCCTCTATAATAATGGCACAGACATCGCCTCCTTTTAAGGCAGTTTCAACGGCATCAATATCCCCTAAATTAGCAAAAATAACATCTTGCTGGGCATTGATTGGAGCTATGATTTTAGGATTATCCGTTGCAGCAACTGCTGCCGAAGTGCGTCCATGAAACCCATTTTTAAAGGCAATTACCTTTTTCTTTCCCGTATGGAAGGAAGCTAATTTTAGGGCATTTTCATTGGCCTCTGCGCCAGAATTACATAAAAACAACTGATACTCCTCGCAACCTGAAAGTTTTCCTAATGCATTCGCTAAAGTGATCTGCAGCGGGTTTTGAATGGAATTGCTGTAAAACCCCAAACGTTCCAACTGACTCCCTACTTTGTCAACATAAGTAGGGTGGGCATGACCAATGGAAATTACCGCATGACCGCCATACAAATCTAAATATCGCTTCCCCTGGTCATCATAGACCCAAACACCATTTGCCTTTACAGGGGTAACATCGTATAATGGATAAACGTCAAATAATGGCATTTTAACTCTTTTTAATTTGATTAATCTTTTCGAATGAGGCCACAATTCCTTGAATCAGAGCCGAACTTAATCCTTGGTGTTCCATGGCATTAAGGCCTTCAATGGTACATCCGCTTGGAGTAGTTACCCGATCTATTTCCTGCTCGGGATGTCTTCCTGATTCTATCAACAAACTGGCAGCTCCATAACAGGTTTGAATGGCTAACTCATGCGCTTGCTCTGCCTCAAAACCCAATTGAATGGCTCCCTGGGTTGTGGCACGCACCAAACGCATCCAAAACGCGATACCACTGGCACAAATGACTGTTGCGGCCTGAACCAATTCTTCAGGAATGACCATCGTAACCCCTAATTGGTTAAAAATCTCTTGTGCCAAAGCCACCTTATCCTGGGCTTTTTGATTGGCTGAGATGCAGGTCATGGACTTACCGATGGAAATAGCTGTATTTGGCATTACTCGAATGATATTTTTATCGGCTCCAATTAGGCCTTCAATTCGAGCTATATCAACCCCTGCAGCAACGGAGATAACCACATGATTATTCGTAATCAAAGAGGCTACACTTTCCATTACACCATTAATATGCTTTGGTTGTAAGGCAAAAATGACCATTTCTGATGCCTTAACCGCCAATAGATTATCGCTGGTGACCGTAACATTTTCAAGGTTTTTATAAGCATCGACATGCGCTGTATTCTTGTCACTTAAGTACAACGATGTGAAATTGTTGTTTTTAATGAGTCCCTTTGCAACTGAACTTCCCAAATTTCCGGTTCCTATGATGGCTATTTTCATAATATTTTCTTTATTAACAGGAATTCTATTGTCATGTCATATCCACATAATCATTGACCACGACCAGGTTCAATGACCGACAGGAATCCATTATTGGTTAAAAGTAATTGGCCTTTAAGTTTAAACCTGTAGTTTCTTCAAAACCAAACATTAAATTCATATTTTGTAAGGCTTGTCCTGAAGCCCCTTTCAATAAATTATCAATAATACTCGTAATTAACAGTTTGTTATTGTGCTTGTGCAAATGTAGTAGACATTTGTTCGTATTTACGACCTGCTTTAAATGTAAAACATCTTCCGACACGGATGTAAATTTAGCCGTTTTATAAAATGTTTGGTAAATGGAAGTTGCTTCTTCAATCGATCCTTCAAAATGAGTATAAACTGTTGCAAAAATCCCTCTTGAAAAATTACCCCTATTGGGCATAAACAAGATCTCTGAAGTAAAATCATTTTGTAATTGCCTTACAGACTGATAGATCTCCCCAAGGTGCTGATGTGTAAAGGGTTTGTAATAGGAAAAATTATTATCGCGCCACGGAAAATGTGACGTGGCCGTTAGCGAAGTCCCTGCCCCAGTGGCCCCTGTAACGGCATTAACATGTACATCTTTGTCCAACAAACCCAAATTGGCTAATGGCAATAATGCCAACTGAATAGCCGTGGCAAAGCATCCTGGATTAGCAATTTGATGAGCCCTTTTTATGGTTTCCCTTTGTAATTCGGGTAATCCGTAAACAAATTCCATGCCCATCGACTTCTCATCGTTTTCTAACCTAAAATCATTGCCCAAATCTATAATCTTTGTCCGTTTAGAAAAGGGATTGGCTTCCAAAAATTTAATTGAATTACCATGACCCAGACACAGAAACAACACCTCTACGTCGGGGTTAACGGTATCGGTAAACTTTATATCCAAACTTCCAACTAAATCTTGATGCACCTTGCTAATAGGATTTCCTGCATTACTGGTGCTATACACAAAATCCAGATGCACCTCAGGATGGTTAATAAGCAAACGTATCAATTCTCCCGCGGTGTAACCGGCCCCACCAATAATGCCAACTTTAATATTTTTCATTTGTCATGTTTTAGTTGTGATTCATCTCCCGATACATCAAGGTCTGAATGACATGTTACCTTATTAAGAGTTTACCTGTTGATATATCTTGTTTTGATTTCCAAATATTTTAATAAAACCCTTGGCCTCATCGGCTGTCCATCCCTTATTTTCCTCGCCATAACTTCCAAATTTTGCACTCATTAGGTCATGTTTAGAGCTAATGCCATCCAATGTAAAATGATAGGGTTTTAAGGTTACAGTAACATCGCCACTTACCTTATCCTGACTGCTTTCTAAAAAAGCTTCCATATCCCGCATTACGGGATCTAAATATTGACCTTCATGCAAATGCATACCATAAAAACTGGCTATATATTCTTTATGTTGAAGCTGCCATTTGGTTAAAGTATGCTTTTCCAATAAATGGTGGGCTTTTATCGTGATTAATGCTGCCGCAGCTTCAAAACCTACACGCCCTTTTATGCCAACTATGGTATCCCCTACGTGGATATCTCTACCAATGGCATAAGCCGATGCGATAGTATTGAGTGTTTCAATATTTATCTCCGGATCGTTTTCAACACCATTTACGGCCACTAATTCACCCTTTTTAAAACGTAATTTTACCTTTTCATCTTCGGCATGTTTAATCTGAGAGGGATAGGCTTCTTCAGGTAATGGTTTGTTGGAGGTCAAGGTTTCTGAACCACCAACACTTGTTCCCCACAATCCCTTGTTAATAGAATATTTGGCTTTTTCCCAAGACGTGTCAATACCATTGGCCTTTAAATAGTCTATTTCCTGCTGTCTGGTTAATTTCTCGTCCCTAATGGGTGTGATAATTTGAATGTTTGGCGCAAGGGTTTGAAAAATCATGTCGAAACGAACTTGGTCATTTCCGGCACCCGTACTTCCATGCGCTATATAGTCGGCATCTATACTTTTGGCGTATTCAACAATTTCTATGGCCTGGATTATACGTTCAGCACTAACCGATAATGGATAGGTATTATTTTTTAATACATTCCCAAAAATTAAATACTTGACTACTTTTTGATAGAAGGTAGCGACAGCATCTATGTTTTTGTAGGTAGCGACGCCCATTTTATAAGCATTGCTTTCAATATGTTCTATTTCCTTTTTTGTAAAACCCCCGGTGTTTACACTTACGGCATGTACCTCAAATTTCTTTGACAAACTCACTGCACAATACGAAGTGTCCAATCCGCCACTATAGGCGATTACTAATTTTTTCATGATATTATTGTTTCTTATCCTTTTTTAAAAACATGGTTTCCTTAATATGCTTGAGCCTATTGAAAACCTTTTCCTTAACCAACTTTCTTTTATTTTTATCTTTTGCTTTAGGATCGTAGAGCATGCCCGTACACAAACACATTTTTCTATTAGTGCGTGTTAGTACGTCATAGTTTTTACATGTCTGACATCCATCCCAAAACGTTGGATCGTCTGTTAATTCAGAAAATGGAACTGGCTTATAACCCAAATCACTATTCATTTTCATTACGGCCAATCCTGTGGTTATACTGAATACTTTGGCATCAGGAAATTTGTTTCTCGAATGCTCAAATATTTTATGCTTTATTTTTTTTGCAAGGCCTTCTCCTCTATAATCGGGATGTACAATCAAACCTGAATTCGCAACAAATTTTCCATGACCCCACTTCTCTATATAACAAAATCCAGCAAATTTATCACCATCCAAAGCAATTACGGCATTACCATTTTCCATTTTAGTGGCAATGTATTCTGGGGTACGTCTAGCTATACCAGTACCTCTTACCATAGCGGATTCTGCAATGGTATCGCAAATAGTTTGTGCATATTTAATATGTGATGTATCGGCTATTACTACCTTCATTTCCAAGTCTGTATTAATGTCAATTATGATCTCATTTTTTTAATTCTGAACTGGACTCACCTTGTTCAATAAACGATTATACACCCTTACGGGCGACGAGGAAAATTGTGGCGCATAGGATTATTGTTAATGACTCTATTAACTGTATTTTGAAATGCTATGATGAAGTTTTTGGACAATTTGAAAAAAATTAAAATTACGTTTGGTTTTGGTCAATTCGGAGTGTTAGAAACAGCGGCGACGACGCACCGGTAAACAGGGTATAGACCTACGTATTTTATTTTTTAAATTTTTCATGATGTAAAACTATTAATTTATTTAACATTACGAATATAAAGTCATTACTTTTTGATGAAAATTACCAATATTGAACAAAAAATACACATTTGTTAAAAATAACGAAAGTTTTTGGGTTACAATTTTGATTTTAAAAAAGACCCCAACTGTTGAAGCTCAGCTTTCAGATCCAATTTTAATGGGTAATGTTTTATATTAGCTTTATAAAATGAAGTTTCGCCATTCCATAGTAATACGTCTTGCTCTGTTTTTTACAGCCTTAATTATATTTTCTATTTTATTGTCCGGATATTTGGTTTTCGAAAAGTCTTCAAAAGTCATTACCGAATATGCCAGGAATCGTATTATTCATGAGTCTGAATTAGCGGAACAGGCATTTTATGCCTTGCTGAATGAAGTCTCAAATGATATTGCTGTAATCGCCTCAAGCCCAACATTAAACAATTATGTAAGTAACCCGTCAACAAAAGCTGCTATAGATGTTAATACTCTATTTAAAAGCCTATTACATAATAAAGCATCTTATTTTCAAATACGCTATATAGGAATTGAAAATAATGGTGAGGAAATTATTCGTTTTGATAAGAAAAATGGACATGTCTTTAAATCGGATGACCTTCAACAAAAAGGAAATCGGGATTATTTCAAGGAAGCCATTGCGATTGAGAAAGGTGAACTTTATTTTTCAAAGATTAACTTAAACGAAGAGTATGGCATAGTTAGTGAACCTTATATTCCTACTCTAAGGGCCGCTAGCCCCATTTATAACAAGGCTGACCAAATTACTGGTCTTGTCATTATTAATGTAGACTTAAGTGATCTGTACCAAACCCTGGATAAAATTTCAAAAGAAGAATCTCAATTATACATAATAAACAAACAGGGTGAGTATTTATATGCCTTAGAAAAAGACAAACTTTTTGCGTCCCAAACAGGTAAAACAACTAATTTTTATTTGGATTTTGAAATTGATGCGACATCCTCCCTGGACCCAAATAGCATCGAAACCGGGTTTCCAATACGTTTAAACCCTAATGTTCTCAGCTATGTCATCCCCCTGAATTATTTTAAGAACAAGCGCAACCTCTATTTAATAGCCTTGGCAAAAAAGAATGTTTTATTACAAAGTGCACATGAGGTTAGAGACAACAGCCTCCAAACACTGCTTCTGGTTTGTCTGGCCTGCATGCTGTTAACATGGGTTTTTGTAAGTCTGATTTCCAAAAAAATCAACCAAATCACAAAGGCCATTAAAAACTATGATGAAGGCTTGACCAGCGACATTCCGTTACCTGTAAATAGAAAAGATGAGATTGGGGTATTGGCTAGAACATTTAAAAAAATGAAAGCTAAAATCGACCAAAATGTTAAGGAGCTTAATATTGCACTTGCAAAAGAAAAATTGGCCAAACAGCAACGCGATGATTTTTTACAAAATATGAGCCATGAATTACGGACGCCTCTTAATGCCATTTTGGGATTCAGCCAATTACTCAAAAAGAATAATCCATCGTCATCACAGACCCCAATTATAGAATCTTTAAACAGAAGTGCTCATAATTTAGCCGGATTGGTGTATGACGTTCTGGAGCATAAAAAATTAGTGGAGGGTACATTACATATGGAATACCAACCTACTAATATAGCACAACTATTAAAAGATATATACGCCAGTTATCAGTACGATGCCATTACAAAAGGGTTAGATTTTAACATTGAATTAAACCAGGAACTTGAAGAAAACATGTTCCAAACAGATCCATTAAGATTATCTCAAATGATTACTAATTTGGTGGTGAATGCCTTAAAGTTTACCTCAGAAGGAGAAGTTAAACTATGGGCGAAAATAAATCATACTACACCAAAAGAACTAGAAATAAAAGTTATAGATACGGGTATTGGTATTCTTCCAGAAAATATGGACAAGATTAACAACCGTTATTTTCAAGAGAACCAGGATCTATCCGGTCGTTACGGAGGGTATGGCCTGGGTCTATCGATTGTAAAACAATTAGCCACTTTATTTGGTGGATACTTAAGGGTTGATTCCAAAAAAGGCACAGGATCGATATTTCGAGTGACCCTCCCCATTGTACCTGCCGAATCCGTTAAGGTCACAGAAGAACCCTTGGTAAAAACAGATGAAGTTCCCTTATTGCATAAGGTCTACAAAATACTTCATATTGAGGACGACATGCCAACCAGAGAACTTATAAAGCATGTTTTCCCCTACCAATTTATCGAATTAAAACAGGTCAGTAAGTTACATGACGCAGCAAGGTATTTAGATAAAACGAAGCCAGATCTTGTTTTGAGTGATCTATTACTTAATGATGTTAATTTAAAACCCGAGTTAGAGGAATGGAAGCGTTCTAAAAAAATGACCTGTCCTGTTATTCTGATTTCTGCTTTAGAACCAGAAGTGATGCAACACATAACCCCTAATTATTTTCAAAAACCATTTCAAGTAGATGAGTTAAAGGATTATACCTTTAAAATTTTAGGAGCAAATGAATTTTCAATACCGAATTTTTCCAATGTTTATAGTAATTATGATAATAACAAAGAAAAAATAGTTCGAGTTATTAATTTGCTGATTGTTGAATTTGAAACCTACAAAAATCGTATTGAAAAGGCGGTCTCAAACAAAGACCAGGAGGAATGGGATGCCATTTTACATAAATTAATCACTCATATAAATAATTTGGAATTGCGTTCTCTTTCAGCACTATTGCCGGCAAAAATTGAAGCCCTGACCCTAAATGAGCTATCGGCTATCCAAAATGCCTTCGCCTATTACTTGTGCTGTTTTAGGGTAGAAAAAAGAATTAATTTAAAAGACTAATTTTTTGATACAATATTTTTTCGTAGCTCTGACTTAATGGAATATGGTCTTTACCTATTTCGATAAGGTTATTACCAATCGTGGTTATCCTGTTTAGATTAACGATAAATGAACGATGGACACGCTGAAAGAAATCAGGCAGTTTAACTTCAAGGTCTTTTAAGGTCATTAAAGTCAGTATTTTCTTTTTTTCCATGACTACCGAAATATAGTTTGCTTCTGATTTAAAATAATACACATCCTCTAAATTTATCTTTACCAACTTATTCCCATCTTTAATGAAAAGTCTATGGCCCTGACTTTGGTTTCTGGAATGAAATGCCTGCGCTTTTTGAAACGCTTTAAAAAAGCGTGAAAAATTAATGGGTTTCACTAAAAAATCAACAATCTGGTCGTAATTATACGAATCTGGTGCAAAATTTCTATTGGCTGTTATCATGATCACAGCCGTATGGGGTGAGGCTATTTTTAAAATATCCTCTCCGGTAATATCGGGCAAGTTATAATCCAAAAGGATAAGGTCAAAAGTCGAGCTATTAATAAGATTTATGGATTCGAATCCCGATGTTGTGGTTACAACACTTGATATATCGTCAATTTTACTACAAAAATGTTCGAGTAAATCGCACATCAACGGATCGTCATCAACAATAAGGCTTTTCATAGTTTCATCAAATAATAAGAGTATTTCATAAAGCAATATAGCCAATCTATATAATATTAATTAAATATGTGATGCAAAATATTAATATTGTCTACTTAAACTGATATACATGAAATTAAAGTTACAGCAGGCCATACTTATTTTGTCTTTGTTTGTATGTATTACCAACTGCAAAAATGAAAAGAAAGAGACCATGGCCAACAGCATGGTTAAAACAGAAGAGCCTAAAGGAAAGGATAATGTTGCTTTTCAATGGGCATTTATGGCACTTGAAGGTACAGCCAACGATACCGATAAATTTAAACCGAGACCAACGGTTACTTCAAGATTTTTAGGCCTTATTTTTACTTCGATGTTCGATGCCTGGACACGATTTGACGCTAAAGCAGTCCCCCTTTATTTAAAAGATGTAAAACGTCAACCAGAAAACAAGCACACTTTAAAAAATAAGGAAATCGCAGTAAGCTATGCGGCTTATCGTGCGCTATGCGAATATTACTATTCCGATAGTACCCTATTTAAAAATAAAATGTTAGCCTTAGGTTTAGATCCCGATAACACATCATTGGACCCTACTACTCCTGAAGGGATTGGAAACCTTGCGGCTAAAAGTGTTATTGATGCACGCAGACATGACGGATCCAATCAATATGGCGATGTAGAGGGCTCTATGGGAAAACCCTATTTTGATTACACCGGATATACGCCTGTTAATGATGCCGACAACATGGTAGACATCAATAGGTGGCAACCCAAATATTTTTCAGATGGCCAAGGGGGTAAATTTGCCCCGGGATGCTTAACACCCTACTGGCAAAAAGTGAAACCTCTCCTATTAGAAACAGCCGATCAATTCCGTCCGGGACCACCTCCAATGATTGGCTCGGAGCAATTAAAACAAGAAGTAAAAGAAGTCATTGAATTACAAGCCAATCTTACACCTGAGAACAAAGCTTTAGTAGAGTTTATGCGTGATGGCCCCAAATCGGTACAGCAAGCCGGACACTGGTTAAAGTTTGCTCAAGATGTATCCCTAAGGGATAATCACACGCTTGATGAAGATGTAAAAATGTATTTCCTTATTGAATCGGTAGCCATGGACGGGTTTATTGCCTGTTGGGATTCCAAGATGCATTATGATTTCGCCAGGCCATATGCCTTGGTTCACAAATATTATCAAGATCAGGTTATCGAAGCCTGGGGAGGACCGGACAAAGGGATGATGAAAATGAAAGGACAAGAATGGCGCCCATATTCCCCAGACACCTTTTTATGCCCCCCTTTCCCAAGCTATGTATCCGGCCACAGTACGATTAGTGGTGGCTGTGCTGAAGCTTTAAAACTTTTTACCGGTGATGATACCTTTGGTGTATCGGTCGAATTGGTGCCCGGGGCACTTACAGAACCCAATAATGTAGATGATCCTGTAGTTCTGGAATTCCCAACATTTACCAAAACCGGAGAAATGGCGGGTATATCAAGAGTTATGGGAGGCTACCATATACAAGCTGATAATATTGAAGGGCTTAATTTAGGACGTCATGTGGCACGTTATAACTATAAAAAATATTTAGAATTAATAGGTGAATCTGATGAGAATATGTAATTCATAAGAAGCATTTCAATGCGATTCTCTTTCGCCATATACCTTTGAGACGATATTTGAGCAAATAATTAATTATACCCGATTTATGACCCGTTTTATTTCCAGCATTAATAAATACAGATTACTTTGCATCAGCATTGGAATCATATACCTTTGGTTTGGAACACTTAAATTTTTTCCGCAACTAAGTCCAGCAGATGCTTTAGCCAAGCAAACGATAACATTCTTGACTGTTGGGCTGATTCCTGAGACCATAAGTATTTTGATATTGGCTATTGTTGAAGTGACCATAGGTTTGTTCTTAATTTGTAATTACCAAATTAAAACAGTGGTTGTTGTGGCGATATTGCATTTAATACTCACGTTTATCCCAGTATTGTTCTTTCCTGAAATATCGTTTGCCAAAGCGCCTTTTGTTTTAACCCTGGTGGGACAGTATATCATTAAAAACATCGTTATTATAAGTGCCTTGTTGTATGTTTATCCATTAGATGATTTTAAGATTGGAGACGCTTAAATTTTGCATAATAATGAACCCATCCACCTGTCCCAAAACTTCAAAAAATGTATAGTTCAAAACTAGTTATAACCAATAATTACTTTAAATTTTTAATCTTCATCCTTTTCCTATATGTGGGAATGGAAAATTTGAGTGCTCAGGGGTGTGTCGCCATTCGCGGGTACTCCTCATGCAGCATGGGTTACATGGACAATGGGATAAATTTAAAAAAGGGAGAGTTTACAGTAGGTTCCAATTTTAGATATTTCGAATCCTTTAGACATTTTAGGGGGACAGAGGAAGAGACCAATAGAATAGAAGATGGAACTCAGGTAATTAATGACTCCTATTTTTCAGATATTACATTCAATTATGGAATCTCAGAACGTTTGTATGCCAACCTGTTAATTCCCTTTGTTTCCCATGTAAGATCATCCATGTATGAACATGGAGGCAATAGCCTTTCGGATAGGCATAACACTAGGTCCAGTGGTCTATCGGACATACGCTTAGGCGCGGGGTATTGGCTAGTTAAACCCAATAGTAAACCATTTAATTTAGCAATGGGAGTCGGAATAAAATTACCTACTGGTGATTATAGATATACAGACACCTTTTATAATCAGGGGGATAATAAAGATTTGATGATTGATACTGTTGTTGATCAGTCCATTCAGCCAGGTGATGGAGGCGTAGGATTTAACTTAGACTTACAAGGGTATCATACCCTTTCCCATCATTTTATGTTAACCACCACCTTATACTATTTGCTCAATCCGAGAGAGACTAATGGCGTATTAACACGCAATGGTTCCAGTGAATTTTCAGTGCCCGATCAATACGCTGCACAACTGGGTGTTTTCTATTTTTCAAATTTAAAAGGTCTAAACGTCTATTTAGGAGGAAGACTCGAGGGTGTTCCCTCTTCTGATATAATCGGTGGAAGCGCAGGTTATAGACGACCCGGTTACGTTATCTCTATCGATCCGGGAGTTAATTACAGCGTCAATAACCTCATCATGAGTCTGAATGTCCCCGTTGCGCTGGAACGCAACAGAACACGAAGTTATCTCGATAAACAAAGAACTGCTGAAACAGGGGTGTACAGACACGGTGATGCGGCTTTTGCGGATTACCTTGTAAGTTTTAATCTAACGTATAAATTTTCTAAAAAACAAGACGCCCTAAAACACCCCGATATACCAGATTATAATATCGAAAACGCCTATTCAAGCAACTCCCTTTAGAGTTGTAGGGGTTATAAGATTTTTAGCTTAATATTTCTATACCAAACCTTATCACTATGATCTTGCAGGCCTATATGACCCGTTGGATATTTGCCGAAACCTTCCCAGCCTTTGAATTTTGAATTTTCGACCAGAGCATCCCATTGCTCACCATGAAGTGGAAACGTAACAATCTCTGTTCCATTTAAAGTAACCGATCCTTTATTGATGTCGTGGTTAACTTCTATAACACATAAATTCCACTGCCCAGCTGGTTTACAAACATCGTATTTGGGTTGAACCAGGTCATACAACGCACCCGCTTGATGAAATTTTGGGTTTTTAAAGGCATCTTCATGCCGTTCATTATCCAACACTTGAATTTCTAGACCCGTTTGGTAAGGTACGTCAAACTTTTCATCTTCAAACACACCTAAAAAGATACCACTGTTCCCGCCTTCAGAAATTTTCCACTCCAAGGATAAAATAAAATTCGTATACTTTTCTTTTGTAATTATGTTTTTATTGCCTTCTTCACTTGGTGTAAATACCATGGTGCCATTCTCAATGGACCATTCTGGAGGCATGCTGTCACTTAAATACCCACGCCAGTGATCAAACGAGGTTCCATCGAAAAGGGCAATCCAATCCGAACTTTGATTTTCCGCTTCCTGTTCCATAATTTCCATTGAAACTTCATCTGTCTTAACAACCTTTTTGCAGGCTACAAAAACTAAAATACCTAAAAGTAAAATCGTTATTTTTTTCATTTGTAAGTTATTAGTTTAAGGGATTTAAATACCCAATATGTTTTTAAGGGTTTCCTGATCTGTTTCCCCTCCGGCAAAATCATCAAAGCTACGTTCTGCGGCTTCAATAATATGTTTTTTAATAAAAGGTGCCCCTTCCTCTGCACCTTGTTTTGAGGATTTGATGCAACATTCCCATTCCATAACGGCCCAAACATCACATCCGTATTGGGTGAGTTTAGAAAAAATACCTTTAAAATCGGTCTGTCCGTCCCCTAAAGAACGAAAACGTCCTGCACGATCCTTCCAATCGGCATAACCCCCATAAACACCTTGTTTACCTGAAGGATTAAATTCAGCATCCTTGACATGAAATGCTTTTATTCTATCGTGATAATAATCAATAAAAGTAAGATAATCTAATTGTTGGAGCACAAAATGACTGGGATCGTATAAGATATTTACACGATTGTGGTTTCCTGTTGCCTCTAAAAAGCGCTCAAAGGAAATACCGTCATGCAAATCCTCACCCGGATGAAGTTCATAACATATATCCACACCTTGTTCATCAAAATGATTTAAAATAGGCATCCATCGATCGGCCAATTCTTTAAAGCCAACTGCCACCAAACCCGCAGGCCGCTGCGGCCATGGGTAAATTGTAGGCCACAACAATGCGCCTGAAAATGTGGCATGCGACTTTAAGCCCAATCTTTTACTTACCGTTCCAGATTTCATAACAACATCTATAGCCCAGGCTGTTCTTGCCTTAGGATTATTCCTAACGGCTTTTGGTGCAAAACTATCGAATAGGACATTGTAAGCGGGGTGAACGGCAACTAATTGCCCTTGTAAATGCGTAGAAAGTTCTGTTATTTCTAAACCATAAGAATGGACTTTGCCCATAAGTTCATCACAATAGGTTTGACTCTCTGATGCCTTGTCAATATCGATTAAATGGGATTCCCATGTGGGTATTTGAATTCCCTTGTAGCCTAAACCAGCTGCCCATTGACACAGCCCATCCAGGCTGTCAAAAGGTGGCTCGTTATCAATAAATTGTGCTAAAAATATCGCTGGTCCTTTTAATGTTTTCATTGGCGTATCCTCCATAAATTTTAACTTAATTTAGTCCAACTGGCATTAGCTTTATCGCTTTCCACCGAAGCATAAATAAATTGCATACCTCGCAAGCCGTCGTCAACAGTAGGATAATCAAATTTACTATCGTGTTCATCATTTAAAACGGCTAATACATGTGATGCAAAATTTTTATAAATGGTTGCAAATGCTTCCAAATACCCTTCGGGATGACCCGCAGGTATTCTGCAACTCTCCAGAGCTTCAGGATACAAATCATTTCCATTGGGTGTATAAATTTTAACAGGTTTATCCAACCAATGTGTTACCAGTTTATTCGGATTTTCCTGGTGCCATTCCAAACTTCCCCTATCCCCGTAAACCTTTATGGCTAAATTATTTTCTTCTCCAAGGGCTATTTGTGAAATAGACATGGTTCCTTTTGCTCCGTTATGCATTCGCAACAATACATTACCATCATCATCTAAAATTCTTCCTTTCCCAAATCGACCAAGGTCCGCTGCCAATTCAACAATTTTCAACCCGGTTATATACTCTACCAAATTTTCCGCATGGGTCCCAATATCTCCAAGTGCTCCACCAATGCCAGATTTTTTTGGATCTACCCGCCAGGACGCTTGTTTATTTTCCGTTTTTTCAACAGCAGTGGACATCCATCCCTGTAGGTATTGCACCTGTATTTTTCTTATGTTACCGAGATCACCTCTGGCCACTAATGCTCGTGCTTGTTTAACCATAGGGTACCCCGTATAATTATGTGTCAATGCAAATAATTTACCACTGTCTTTTACAATGTCTACTAACTGATAGGCTTCATCTAAGGTTAATGTCATGGGCTTATCGCATAGCACATGAAATCCATGCTCCAATGCCATTTTTGCCGGAGGGAAATGCATATGGTTAGGGGTTACAATCGCCACAAAATCCATTTTCTCATCATCTGGAAGTTCGTTTTCCCTGTAAATCATTTCTTCAAAACTCCCATAGCAGCGTTCTTCAGGTAGAAAAAGTGCTTTTCCCGATGCCTTCGACTTTTCTGCACTGCTACTAAAAGCACCACACACCAATTCAATCATCCCATCTATGGATGCAGCCTTCCTATGGACATCGCCAATAAACGAGCCGAAGCCTCCACCAATCATTCCCATTCTTAATTTTCTTATCGCCATAAATGCTTAACTTTCTACTTGTACCGTGTTTCTCTTTTTCATGTAAATATTAAGCCCTAAAAAGGCCACAATTAAAATAGCCGGTAGAATTGACATAATTCGCAAAACTTCATCCGGGCTGGCATTATCCAACATATTACCCATGATTGGCAGTATTATCGACACCGAGAACATCCCGGCACCACCCATGATTGATAATCCCAAAGCTCCGGTTTCCGGTAAATATTCAGCGACAAAGCCCAACATGGTCGGCCAAAAAAATGTTACTCCTATGGCAAAAATCGCTGCAGCAAAAATAACCATTGCGCCTGTAGAAGCACTTAATAACCATAATCCTAAAAATGTAAAAATGGCCGAAAACAATAACATCCCTGCCGGTTTCAATTTATGAATGACCTGCCCGGCAAAGGCCCGACCAAAAGCCATTATACCATTAATAAATGCCAGAACCAATAATGGTTTCGCTATGGATTTACTCAGCAAGGACTCAATTCTTTGGGTATTCGCCAATTCTGAGCCTGCGGTCAAAAACATGCAAATAACCATGAAGATAAACAAGGGCTTTAAAACACTTTTAAACATGTCGCCATAGCTTACACCCATTTGCACACGTTCGGTAACAGGAAACTTTTGCCCAAAAAACATAACCCCATATATGACTAAAGGGATAAACAGGGTGGCTACCATAGTTTGCCAGCTTAGATCCATGACATCCATGACCAAATACCCGACCAGAGCACCAATAACAATGCCTCCGGGAAACCAAACATGAAATCGATTAAGCATTTTGGTTTTTTTGTCAGGATACATTGATGCAATCATTGGGTTTAGCGCAGCCTCTACCATACCATTGCCAATACCAACAAAAAGTGTCGCGATAAACAATGAGGTCATAGTTGTTGCCATCAAGGTTAGAACAATGCCAATAGCATGGGTAATAAAGGCGATCCAGGTAATTTTTTTTATTCCTAAGGAATCTACCAAAGGGCCTCCTATAATCATAGCCAATGTAAATCCCCAAAATGCCGGTGTAAAAGCGTAACCAATCTGTTCTAAAGTTAAGCCAACGCCCTCGGGACCAAAAACGGTTTCAAGTCGCGCCCTAATGGCAAAAGTCATAGCTGTTACAATTAGAGCTATACAACTAGCTATAAAAAGTCTATTCTTATTAATGTGGTCCATAATTATGATAGTTTAGTTAGATATCTTAGTACTATTGCAACTTTTCCAGCAATTTTTTGGTGGCGAGAATACCATCCTTTTCACTTAAATTACTCCCCTCATATTCTACACCAATATAACCCGAATATCCGGCATTTTTAACAACGGTCAACATTCGATTATAATCTATGTTTATTTCATTTCCAGATTCATCAAAGTCGTATGACTTTGCACTAACAGCCTTCGCATAAGGCATCAATTCTTCCACGCCCTTATATTTATCGTACCACTCTTCGCAATCGTGGACGCTTCCCTTAACGCAAAAATTACCAAAATCCGGAAGTGTCCCGCAATTGGACATGTTTACCTCTCTAATTACAGAAGACAACCATTGTGCGTTGGACGTGTAGCCTCCATGATTCTCAACAATAATATTAATATTTCTTGTTTTGGCATATTCTGATAATTTACTTAATCCAATAACAGCCTGAGCCATTAATTCATCGTAACTGCCATCTCCATCTGCATTGACCCGTATCGAGTGACATCCTAATCCATGCGCTGCATCTACCCATTTCTTATGGTTCTCAACAGCCTGAATTTGTTCCTCCTCATTACTGGAAGCCAAATCACCTTCCTCATCCACCATAATTAAAAGATTTCTTATGCCATAGACTTCACTTTCGGTTTTCATTTTTTCTACTACCTTCTCCATACCCATTGATTCAACCTCTTCTTTATAGAGACTACTGACGTATTCTATCGCTTCAAATCCAAGAGCATGGGCCTCCTTAGCAAAATCGAAAGGACTAATTTCCCCACTTTTGATCTTCTTGTGTAAAGACCATTGAGCTAACGATATTTTAAATTGAGGATGTTCAACGCGTTCCATTTCTATCTCATTATTGGCTTCTTTTTTTTTGTTTTTAACACATGAAACAATTGTAAGAAGGACCAGGACAATTGTTGATGCTTTAATAATTGCGTTTTTTAAAATCATTTGTTCTAGAATAAAATTATCCGGTTAACCTTTCAAACTCGGCAAATATCCATTGGGCTGATTGAATGAATTACATGATTAAAAGGATAATTATTGTGAAAATATAAAATCAATTGCCAATTCCTGTTTATTTTTATTCAGTGAAAGGATTTATACAAAAAACCAAACAAAATTTAGTACCCGGAAGCATCTTCTATCGATACGGCCTCCAGTAAAAATTTGTCACGATATTCAATAGGCGTGCTTTTTTCATGCTTTTTAAACACCGTAGAGAAGTATTGGCTTGTTGAGAAACCACAACTAAAGGCAATTTCAGAAATGCTTAAATTTGGTGCTTCCACCAATAATTTCTTTGACATTTCTAGACGTTTAATCATCAAATATCGCATGGGGGTCAAATTAGTTAATCGTTTGCAATGATGCGTAAACCTGGTCAAACCCACACCTGCCGATTTTGCCATTTTTCCAATAGTCCAATCATCAGAAAGGTTCTTATCCAACTCACTCAAAAACAATTGAACGCTTCTAGAACTATCAATGAGATCCTCATTAAGTTCCATATCCTCAGTATTCAACAAATCCAAAATCAAAATCAATAAATAATTCACCAGTAATCTAATTCTTGAAGCATTACTTCCTTCAATATCTGTATTCACCACCTGGCTAATCCGTTGAAAACAATCACGAATTCTACTGCCGGCTTTCCAATGCATTTTTTCGTTTTGCCTTAAAATCGTGGTCAATCTTTCCAGGTCATTTTGTGCCAGCATGATCCAATCCGGCCAAACCCATTTTTGATGAGGTCTTCTTACCCCTAAATCCAAAATGACCCAGTAAAACTTACCCATTCCAATTTTTGGATTACCAACTTTATGGGCTTCCCAAGGTCTTGTAATTGTCAAACTATTAGGAGACAACATCATATCCTTACCTTCCTGGGAATAGGGCATGGAACCCGATTCCAAAAAATGGATTTCTATGCCTTCATTTCTGTGCCAGTCCAATCCCCAATCTTGAGGTTCATTGGCATCCCAGTACCCGACACTATTTAAACCCATGGTGTCATTGGTTAAGCGGTCTCCCGGATAGGTATATCTGGCCAGTGCCTTAAATTTTAACTTTTTACGCTTTACAGCATCAATAAGAGGCAAACACGTATCGGCATGATACACCACCCCCTCAGCCTCAAATGGTGCTATTTGTTGTATATTTACTTTCACTGAAAAAAATTGAACATTAATTCTATGCAAAATAGCTAATTTGCCTCTAAATAAAAATTTCATTGATAAAATTTCCGTTTAAATCCTTTTAAATGAATTCATCCTGTTTAGACCCATCTAAAGAATCTTTTGACGCAATCGTTGTAGGAACTGGTATTTCAGGTGGTTGGGCTGCCAAAGAACTTTGTGAAAAAGGGTTAAAGACTCTTGTTCTTGACCGTGGCCGAATGATAAAGCACATTGAAGATTACCCTACCGCTCACCTGGATCCATGGGATATGCCCAATGGTGGAGAGCCCACAAGAGAGACCAAAAAAAGAATGTATAAACAGCATAGAACAGGTTATGTGACTAAGGAATATCGCAAGCATTTTTTTGTTGATGATTTAAAACATCCGTACAATGAGGACCGCCGTTTCGACTGGATTAGAGGCTATCATGTAGGAGGGCGTTCCCTGATGTGGGGAAGACAGAGTTATCGTTTAAGTGATTTTGATTTTAATGCCAACAAGGAAGATGGTATTGGTATAGATTGGCCCATTCGATATAAAGACATTGCGCCATGGTATGACTATGTTGAAGAATTTATTGGGGTTAGTGGTGAAAACCTGGGATTAAAACAGTTGCCAGATGGAAAATTTTTAAAACCCATGAACCTCAACTGTGTTGAAAAACATTTAAAATCCAAAATCTCCGAACATTTTGAAGATGGAAGACTCCTTACTATTGGTCGTGTGGCCCATATTACGGAAGGTACAAAACCGGGTTTAGGCAGAAGTACGTGTCAATATCGCAATAGGTGTATGCGTGGTTGCCCTTATGGTGCCTATTTTAGCAGTAACTCCTCCACCCTTCCCACAGCAGAAGCTACAGGTAATATGACCTTACGACCCAATGCCATTGTGTATGAAGTCGTTTATGACGACACCAAAAAACAAGCTACCGGTGTTAGGATAATCGATGCAGAAACGAAAGAAAAAACGGAATATAAAGCGAAAATCATATTTTTATGCGCTTCGGCTATTGCCTCAACTTCAATTTTGTTACAATCTAAATCGGATCGGTTTCCCAATGGGTTAGGTAATGACAGTGGCGAACTGGGGCATAATATTATGGACCATCATTTTCATGTTGGTGCAAAGGCAAAAACCAATCTTTTTAATGATAAATATGTTAAAGGACGACGGGCGAATGGTATATACATTCCCAGATTTAGGAATTTAGGAGGGAAAACTAATGTTAAGGAATTTAAAAGAGGTTACGGCTATCAGGGAGGTGCAACCAGGTTGAAAGCATCTGAATTAGTTGCCGAATTGAAGTATGGTCCAGAGCTCAAAGAAGCCATTTTAAAACCCGGAGAATGGAATGTTATCTTGTCGGCTTTTGGAGAAACCTTGCCTGACCATAATAACAGAATGTATTTAGATTACGACAAGCTGGATGACTGGGGCCTGCCAACCGTAACTTTTGATGCCGATTTTGGTGAAAACGAGCTTGCTATGCGTAAGGATATGCAGGAACAGGCCATAAAAATGTTAGAATCAGCAGGATTTCAGGATGTTGAAGGCTTTGATGATGTAGAAAGTAGAGCAATGGGCTTAGGCATTCATGAAATGGGTACAGCTAGAATGGGTCGAGACCCCAAATCATCTGTATTAAATGAAAATAACCAAATACATGCCTGTACTAATGTTTATGTTACCGACGGATCTTTTATGACCTCCGCAGGATGCCAAAATCCTTCATTAACTTATATGGCATTTACGGCAAGAGCAGCAAATCATGCTGCAGAACAGCTTAAAAAAAATAACGCTTAATTGTTTTCAAATGAAACGGAGAGAAGCTTTAAAAAACATGGGCATATCAACCGCCTTTTTTCTTGCAACACCTGCTGTAATTAATTTAATGCAAAGTTGTACAAGTGATACCAATTCTTGGATTCCAGAGTTCTTGACGGAAGAGGAGGGCGTTATCTTAAGTAACTTAGTTGATGTTATTTTGCCTAAAACGGAGGATTTACCATCGGCTTTAGAACTCAATGTACCACAATTCATTGATAAATACATGAATGAAGTTTTTGATGATGAAAGTCAAGTGCATTGTAAATCAGGCATGGCTAAAATATTAGACCTTTTAAAACCAGACCAGGAATACCCAGTCAATAAGTTAACACCACATGATTACAGAAACCTTCTGGATAATTACATGCTCATTAATGGCGAAAAGGATCAGGAAAGAGAATCAGTTCCGGAATCGTTGGCACCTACCACCTCAGAATTTTTGAACAGTATCAAATGGATGACCATTAATGCTTACAAGACCACCGAGTACATTAGTGAACACGTATTGGCATACGACCCTATACCCGGTGCTTACTATTGTGGTGATTTAAACGAGTTAACGGGAGGAAAATCATGGTCTTTGTAATCACTTTAACGGCTTATGCATCATAAATTACAAACCACTTCGCCCCTAATTTTATTATTTTGTTTAGCGGTATTTATAAGTTGCCAGAACAAGTCGAAGCAACACACTGAAAACTGGAAATCATTATTTAACGGTAAGGATCTAAACGATTGGGTGGTAAAAATTAAAGGCCATCCATTAGGTGACAATTACAACAACACTTTTGTGGTTGAAGAGGGCGTTTTGAAGGTAAATTACAAAGCATATGACTCTTTCAACAACTCCTTTGGACACATTTATTATAAAACCCCCTTTAGTAATTACAAATTTAGAATGCAATACAGGTTTACCGGAGACCAAGTTGCAGGTGGTGCTGGTTGGGCAAGAAGGAATAGTGGCATTATGATTCATTGTGAAGACCCAAAAAACATCGGACTGGACCAGGATTTTCCGGTTTCGATTGAAGTACAACTTTTAGGAGGTTTAGATTCTGGTGAGCGCCCAACTGGAAATTTGTGTACCCCGGGTACCCATGTGGTCATAAACAATGAATTGTACACGTCCCATTGTATTAATTCTTCATCAAAAACATATCATGGAGACCAATGGGTAAAGGTGGAAGTCGAAGTACGAAACGATTCCATAATCAAACATTTTATAAATGGTGAAAACGTTCTACAGTATTCAAAACCCCAAATTGGAGGCCCTGTGGATTATAACGTTGAGTTTTGGAAAAGCCAGGAAGGGACTCCCTTAAAAAAAGGGTTCATTTCCTTACAAAGTGAAAGCCATCCTGTTGAATTTAAAAATATAGAGATTTTAGAACTTTAACCGAATGAAGCTTATATATTATTTTAAACTTGGTGTTATTTTATTGTTTGGTTTAAAAACAAATAGTGTTTATCCACAAAGCTTTAAAGCCTATTCTCAATTGGTCGATGGAGCATCTATTTCCATTGATATGGTGCCCATAACGGGAGGGCATTTTACTATGGGAAATGATGCGGGAAACGCGGATGAGCAGCCTGGTCATGATGTCGTGGTTGACGATTTTTACATAGGCAAATACGAAATTACCTGGGAACAATATGATGCTTTTGTTTATGCCAACTTTGATTCTTCACAATTTCAGGACCGCTCCAAACTGGAGACTTTGGGCATTGATGCCGTTTCTGGTGCTACACCGCCTTATGTCGATATGAGCTTTAATATGGGAAAAGGACATGCTCCTGCAGTCAATATGACCCAGTATGCCGCTCTAATGTACTGTAAATGGTTAACCTCAAAGACGGGTATATTTTATCGTTTACCAACTGAGGCAGAATGGGAATATGTATGTAAAACAGGTAACACCGATAAAAAAGGGGATAGTCTAACGGCGGTTGCCTGGTATAAGGAAAACAGTCAAGGGAAGTATGAAAAAACAGGTCAAAAAAAGGCTAATGATTTAGGAGTTTTTGATTTATTGGGTAACGTCTCAGAATGGGTTTTGGATCAGTATGATCCGAATTATTATCAAGTTTCCAAAGAAAATAATCCGTGGAATATCCCTACCAAACTATACCCACGGGTATTACGAGGAGGGTCTTGGAAAGACACCGCCGATAAAGTCTGTTGCACCTCAAGACAACAATCAAACCCCAAATGGAAACGAAGAGACCCCCAAATACCCAAAAGTTATTGGTGGCATACCGATGCCCCCTTTATTGGATTTAGGGTGGTTAGACCAAGGGAACAGCCATCAAAACAAGACATTAAAACCTATTGGCTTGAGGCCATGGTAGACTTTTAACCTTAATTTAGCACCTTATATAAAACAATGGATTTAACTTTACTTAAATTTGATCGGCATCACTGAATTTTAATCAGTGAATCTAAAACGAACAAACAACTAAACCAACCCATACAAAAAAGGCATTAAAACAATTATTATGGAACACAAAAAAATATCAAGACGTCATTTTGTAAAAGAGTCTTCCCTGGTGACCGGCAGCATTCTACTTGGGCCTTCTCTTTTTGCTTCTCCCCCTTCTTCAATTAAAAATGAAAAAATGCTAAAATTAGCTGTTATTGGTTGTGGAGGACGAGGTACTGGTGCCGTTGTTCAAGCTCTTAAAGCAGATGACCATGTAAAATTAGTAGCCATGGCGGATGCCTTTGAAGATCAAATTGAAGCCTCCTACACCAATCTGTCCCAGTTATTTGATAGTAGTCGTATCCCTTTAAAACCCAAACATAAGTTTGTTGGTTTTGGATCTTACAAAAAAGCTATTGACGAGGCAGACGTTGTTATTTTAGCAACGCCTCCGGGGTTCAGGCCACAACATTTCGAATACGCCATAGAACAAGGCAAGCACGTGTTCATGGAAAAACCGGTGGCCACAGACGTTACAGGCATTAAAAAAGTGCTGGATACCGCCAAAAAAGCAAAAGAGAAAAAGCTAAATGTAGTAGTTGGGTTGCAGAGACGTTATCAAGCGGAGTATTTAGAAATGCATAAACGGATCAAAAATGGCGATTTGGGTCAAATAATATCTGGCCAGGTGTATTGGAACAGCGCCGGTGTATGGGTACGTCAAAGAACGGAAACCATGACGGAAATGGAGTACCAAATGCGTAATTGGTACTATTTTAATTGGCTATGTGGCGATCATATATTGGAACAACATATTCATAACATTGATGTGGCCAATTGGTTTATAGGTGAACATCCTGTTAAGGCTCAAGGTATGGGTGGAAGGGAAGTGAGAAATGGCAAGGATCACGGTCAAATATTTGATCATCATTTTGTGGAATTCACCTATCCCAGTGGTGCGGTGATTTCCAGTCAGTGCAGGCACCAACCCGGTTGTTTTAGCCAGGTATCAGAAAGGTTTCAAGGCACATTAGGAACCTCATACAATGGCGGAGGCAATTCGGCCCTATTAAAATCCCATTCAGGCAATACCCTGTACCAACATGATGGTGAGCATGATGAAAATCCCTATCAGGTGGAGCACAATCGTCTTTTTGCAGCTATTAGAAATAAATCGGAAGTCATTAACGATGCCAATTATGCTGCCGAAAGCACCATGACGGCCATAATTGGACGTATGGCCACCTATTCTGGAAAAGAAATATTCTGGGATGCCGCCATGAATTCCAATTTGGAATTGGTCCCCAACGAGGATCTACTCGATTTTAAGGCGATACCCCCCGTTGTTCCTGATGAACAGGGAGCATATCCTATTCCGATTCCGGGTCAAACTACATTTTATTAAAAATCAACTATTTTGGAAAGAAGAGCATTCATAAAAAAAACAACAGCAGCAACATCGGCATTAGGCCTGTCATTTTCCAGTTTGCAGGCCCTGGATTTTATTAAAAGTACGACAGGGCACACCTTTAATTTAAAATATGCCCCTCATTTGGACATGTTTAAACATCTTGCCGGCAATGACCCGATAGATCAATTAAATTTTATGGCAGATCAAGGGTTTACGGCATTCGAGGATAATAACATGAAAAGTCGTTCATTGGAACTCCAGGAAAGTATGGCCAAAACCATGGTCAACAGAAACATGACCATGGGGGTATTTGTAGCCCATAAAATTTACTGGAAAGAACCCAATCTAGCCAGTGGGGACCTCTCCATGCGCGAAGCGTTTTTAAAGGAGATTAAATCTTCGGTAGAAGTGGCCAAACGGGTTAATGCAAAATGGATGACCGTGGTTCCGGGACATGTCGATTTGAGACAGAACATGAACTACCAAACCCAGCATGTTATTGAATCCCTGAAACAAGCCTCAGCTATTTTGGAACCCCATAACCTTACCATGGTTCTGGAACCATTAAATTTCAGAAACCATCCGGGACTCTTTTTAAGTCAATCCCCACAAGCCTACCAAATCTGCAAAGCAGTTAACTCCCCTGCGTGTAAAATACTATTCGATATTTACCATCAACAAATTCAAGAAGGCAATTTAATTCCAAATATAGAGCAATGTTGGGACGAAATTGCTTATTTTCAAATTGGTGATAATCCGGGACGTCATGAACCTACCACAGGAGAAATAAATTATAAAAACGTGTTTAAATTTATTCACTCCAAAGGATATAATGGTATTTTAGGTATGGAACACGGGAATTCCGTAGAAGGTAGAGCAGGTGAACTTAAGGTGATTGAAGCCTATAAGGATACAGATAATTTTTAGAAAGGTTTAAACAATGAAAACAAATCATATTCCTAATAGCAGAAGAAAATTCATAAAAGCAACGACCTTGACTGGTTTGGGAATTTCAATTATCCCCAGACATGTTATGGGTAAAGGTTTTGTCCCTCCCAGTGATAAATTAAATATTGCAATTGTTGGTGGTGGTGGTAAAGGCTATTCAGATGCAATGAATGTCTGGAATAATAATGCTTCGAACATTGTTGCCATTTGTGATGTTGATTGGAACCAATCCAAAAAATTGATGGATCAATTTCCTAAGGCTGCCAAATACAAGGATTTTAGAAAATTATTTGATACGCAAAAAGACATCGATGCCGTAACCGTGTCCACGCCAGACCATACCCATGCCGTAATTGCAATGGCCGCCATCCAATCTGGCAAACATGTGTATGTTCAAAAACCACTTACCCATAGTATTTATGAGGCCAGAAAACTTACAGAAGCGGCGAATGTGCATAAGGTGGTTACTCAAATGGGTAATCAGGGGGCTTCAGGAAAAGGCGTTCAACAAATGATTCAATGGTTTGACGATGGCCTTATTGGTTCCGTTCATCAAGTTCATGTATGGACTAACAGACCCGTTTGGCCTCAAGGTATAGCCACACCCACGGAAAAATTAAGCCTACTGGAAGGATTGGACTGGAATACCTGGGTTGGTCCTGCACAATGGGTAGATTACCATCCGCTATATCATCCCTTTAAATGGCGCGGCTGGTGGAATTTTGGTACCGGTGCTTTGGGCGATATGGGCTGTCATTTAATGGATCCTCCTTATAGGGTATTAGGACTGGGTTACCCCACTGAAGTTGAAAGTAGTGTAGGTGCCATTTTCAAAAAAGATTGGACCCCGGAGTATTTGCCGGAATCTTGCCCGCCCTCATCCAGAACACAATTAAAGTTTTCTGCTACAAATAAAAATAACTCTGAGGTCTTACTCACCTGGTCCGACGGTGGTATCCGTCCGTTCCATCCGGACCTGATTCCCCCAGATCATCCTATAGGTGATAACGACAGCAATAACGGCGTTATTATGATAGGTGAAAAAGGCATCATGACCTGCGGTGTCTATGGTAGGGTACCTAAAGTGTATTTAAACAATGGTGATCGATTAACCTTTGATGATTCAGAAGAAAACACCTTGCCCGAAAACGGGCATCATATGGCATGGGTGGAAGCCTGTAAAGCAGGTTATGGAACCTCCAAACATGACGCATTGACCTCTTCATTTAGTTATGCCGGACCCTTAACGGAAAGTGTTTTAATGGGTAATCTGGCTATACGGAGTTATAATTTGAGACAACCTAAAGGTAAAGGATTTGAATACCCCGGTAGAAAAAAATTGCTTTGGGATGGTGAGAACATGAAAATTACCAATTTTGAGGAAGCCAATCAATTTGTAAAACGGGACTATAGAGAGGGCTGGTCATTGTAAATTTCCTGATACCTATGTTAAAGATTGTCAATTATACCCTATTTGTGATATTTGTCTGTTTTGCACTACTGCAGTTAAATGATCCTGATGGTTGGATTTGGTTTTTTATTTATTTCCTTGTTGCAGCGATATGTTTATTACAAAATTTCATATCCATTCCCAGATTTGTTTTGGTGATCGTTGGTATGGGATTGCTGGCTTATGCGGCTTTTCATATTTCTTTATTCCTTGACTATTTAAAAACAGAACATAAGAAGGAAATTTTTGGAGCTATGGTTTATGAAAAACCCTATTTGGAAGGAACCAGAGAATTTATTGGACTTCTCATCGCTGCAGCTGCTATTTTGTATCAAACAAAATCCAGTAAAAGTTAAAAATTGTGTAAACCCATCCGTTCACTTATGTTTAAAATGACAAAGCTTTTCATATTTATTATACTCTTTTCTTATTGTAATATCATATATTCCCAATACACTATTAGCGGAACCGTAAAAGACCTTGACGGGAATTATTTGGATAAAGTTAATGTGAGATTAACACCCATGGATTTGAATACAATCACTAATTCCAATGGCACTTTCACCTTGACAGATATTCCTTCAGGCGAATACTTCATATCCTTTTCCCACCTTGGTTTTAAAACCGCTAATCAAAGCATAAAACTGATGCAGGACGAGTTAAATCTTTCTGTTGTGCTGGAGAATGATTTATTAAACCTAAAAACCATTGTTGTAACGGGTACTTTCGATCCCAGAACTCCGTTCGACTCCAATACGTCTACAAGTCAGCTTCAAAGTGAAGCACTTCAGCAATTTTATCCACAAGGCACGGCCAGTCTGCTACAAAACATTCCTGGAACCTTTACCGATGCTTCCGCTGGTGAAGTATATACCAAAGTGTATACCAGAGGGGTTTCGGCTTCAGCAGAAGATGATATGGGTTGGTATTATGTTTCCCTTCAAGAAGATGGCCTACCGGTAAGTCTCGTACAGCATTCGTATTATAGTCCGGACCTTTTTCATCGTATGGATTTAACCGTAAAAAAGGTAGAGGCCATTAGAGGCGGCAGTTCTTCAATAACAGCTTTAAATGCTCCGGGAGGTATCTATAATTTTATGTCGCATGATGTTAGAAATAGCTTTGGCGGAGACATTCAATTTTCTGGTGGCGCTCAAGGCAATGATAACTTCCTATATAGAGTTGACGGGAACATTGGTAGTCCTCTGGGTAACCATTGGTTTATGAATGCTGGTGGGCATTACCGTAAGGATGATGGTGCCAGGAATATAGATTTTACATTCAGCAAAGGCGGACAATTTAAATTCAATGTTGTAAAAAAATATGAAAGAGGTCATCTTAAGTTCTATGGAAAATGGCTTGATGACTACACCAACAGATGGACGGGAGTTGCAGCCACAAATTGGGACAATCCAACACCTGCATTCGGTCAAAACTTTAGTTCAACTTCACTTTTAATGCCCGGTTACGAGGCTTCTATTCCCGATGCCAGACATCTTGATAAAAGTAAATCAAATGTCTTCGATCCCTCAAAAGGTGTTCATGCCAGAGATTTGGCATTTGGTGTCGACTTTTTACAAGATTTCGGTGATAATTTAACAGTGACTAACCGATTTAAATTTTCCTCTAAAAATGCCAACTGGCAGACCTCCATAAGCAATGCCTATGTGTCATTAAGTGATCCAACAGCCTATTTCGTTAGCGGTGCAGATTTTCCCATTGGACAGGTCGTTTTTAAAGATGCCCGAACCGGAATGGAACTTGCCCGGGTTGACAACAGTGGTATATTAGCCGGACAATCTGCTCAATATTTAGGAAACGGCACTTTGCCGAATGATGCCATTATGGGAACCTCGGCATGGTATAAAGACATGGCGGCAGATGAATGGATGAACCAATTAACCGTGAGAAAGCAATTCACAAGTCATGATATGACCACAGGCCTGACTTTAGGATTTTCAAATCCATCATTATTTACACAAGGCAGTTTTGCCTATGTAACCTATGAACCTAATCCAAAAATGCTTCAAGTCTCTCTTGAAAACCCGGGAGCTCCCGAAATTCAATTATCCGATTCAAATGGTGTCAGTAACTATGGGGGATTATTTTTTGTAAATGCCAATGCCAAGGTTAGTCAATTTGCAACTTTTCTGAATGACAGGTGGACCTTATCAAAGACCATCCGCCTGGATTTAGGGCTACGCTATGAAACCATCAAGCACAACGGGGATAAGGACCGATACAGTCCCTATTCTCAAGATGGTGGACTGGACGGGAATCGTAATACAGCTTACGACAATAGTATCTTAGTACCAACCGGTGAAAAAGATAAATTCGACTATACTTATAAGTACCTCGCCTTTTCTGGTGGCATTAATTATAGATTACACGAAAACGCTGCACTGTTTGGACGGTTTTCAAAAGGACATAAAGCCCCCGAGCTCAATTATTACTTCAATAATTTCGACAATATCCCCATTAATGAAAAAGGTCAAATCCAAAACATTTCTCAATTAGAAATAGGGGTAAAATTTAGTAATAAGGCCGTTTCATTTACAAGCACCTTATTCTGGAGTGAACTTAAAAACATCGGGATTTCTAATTTTGAATATGATCAGGATAATAACACCATTTTTTACACCCCCATACTTTTTAATACCTCGAGAACCTTTGGGTTAGAATGGGAAAGTGCTTATCAACCAGCACCACATTTTTCCTTTCTTTTCAATGGGATTATTCAAAACCCAAAGGCCTCAACATGGAACATTTATGACGCCGCCGGAACCACAGAAACCGATGATGATACCACTATCAACTACTCTGGAAATGTATTGCCTTTTAATCCAAAAATTATGTTTAATCTTAGTGGTAATTATACATCCCATACCCTTTCGGCCTTTTTAAAATGGCAATTCATGGGGAACCGCTATGGTAATGTTTCCAATGGTTTTAAGCTTTCTTCCTATAGCGTTTTTAATGCTGGAACCGGATATAAAATAAGTAACCATATCTCGGCAAGCCTCATTGTAAATAACCTGTTTAACTCTAAAGGGCTGGCCAATTTTTTTGGAGCTAATGCGTTTGGTGCCAACGCCAATGGTGCCACTCCAGAATTTATTGCGGCCAACCCAGAGACCAGTTTTGTGGTTTTTCCTGTTTTACAAAGAAGCGCCTTGCTAAAAATAAATTATAAGATTTAAATAAAATGCCTAATCCAAAGTTTATACAATCCTTATTAATTTACGTGTTACTCATAACATTGACATCATGCAGTATTAAGGAGAAAAAAATACTGGTCTTTAGTAAAACCGTTGAACACAGACACAGTTCTATCGAAACAGGTATAGAGGCTTTGAAACAATTAGGGGAGGCAAATGATTTTAAAGTGATTACTACAGAGGATGACGCCTACTTTGTGGAAGATTCATTAAAACAATATTCGGCTATTGTGTTCTTGAATACAACAGGGGATATTTTAAATGCCGTCCAGCAAGCCGATTTTGAACGATATATGCAAGCGGGAGGAGGATTTGTTGGTGTGCATTCTGCCACCGATACGGAATATGACTGGCCCTGGTATGGCAAACTAGTAGGGGCCTACTTTGTAGACCACCCCGCTGTCCAGGAGGCCACTTTAAAAATCATGGATAAAAACCACCCATCTACCTTCTTTCTAGATGATACCTGGGACAAAGAAGAAGAATGGTATAATTATAAAAATATCAATCCGGATATAAATGTTCTTATAGAAATAGACGAAAACAGCTATGAAGGTGGTGTCCATGGTGATCATCATCCCATTTCATGGTACCATGAGTATGATGGTGGTCGCGCATTCTATACCGAATTGGGGCATAGGGAGGTAACTTTTGAGGACCCTGTTTTTTTAAAGCATCTGCTTGGAGGTATTACATATGCCATTGGAAAAAACAATTTGGATTATAGTAAGGTGACCACTGAAAGGGTTCCTCCTGAAAATCGATTTGTAAAACACGTATTGGATTTTAACCTCAACGAACCTATGGAACTGGATGAGTTACCGGGGGAAGGCATCTTATTCATTGAGCGACGTGGCGCTTTAAAAATGTATGATTTTAAGACCCTTCAAACGAAAACAGTCGCCCAAATTGACTTGTTTTATGGTAACGAAGATGGCTTGCTCGGTTTGGCTGTCGACCCCAATTACGACAAAAACCATTGGATTTATCTTTTTTATTCCGCCCCTGGCGATGATCCTATGCAAATTATATCCAGATTCGATTTAAAAGATGGGATACTAGATATGAATTCTGAAAAAATTCTTCTTAAAGTACCTACTATCAGGGAATGCTGTCACAGTGGCGGTGCACTTGAATTTGGTCCTGATGGAAATTTATTCATTACCCTGGGAGATAATACCAATCCCTTTGAATCTTCCGGATTTGCCCCGATTGACGAACGCGAAGGAAGAGCCTTATGGGATTCTCAAAAGTCGGCAGCAAATACCAACGATTTAAGGGGTAAAATTTTAAGGATAACACCGGAAGACGACGGGTCTTATTCCATCCCTGAAGGAAATCTTTTCCCCATAGGAATGCCAAACACCAGACCGGAAATTTATGCAATGGGTTGCCGAAACCCCTTTAGACCATCGGTAGACAGTAAAACAGGATATCTGTATTGGGGAGATGTTGGACCGGATGCCGGGATAGGAGATCCCAATCGGGGGCCTAAGGGTATGGGCGAAATTGATCAGGCCAAAACGGCAGGGTTTTGGGGGTGGCCTTATACCCGAGGTAATAATCAAGTGTATAACGATTACAATTTTGAAACCCGTGAATCCGGACCTAAGTTCAATCCCGAGCAGCTAGTGAATGACTCTCCCAACAATACCGGATTAAGAGAACTTCCCCCTGCCCAAGAATCATTAATTTGGTATTCCTATGACAGATCAGAAGAATTTCCATGGCTTGGTGTAGGTGGTGTAAACCCCATGGCCGGCCCTATATTTCATGCCGCGGACTACCCTCATGCCGAAGTTCTTTTTCCTTCCTATTTTGAAAATAAACTCATAGTCTACGAATGGATGAGAGATTGGATCCATGTGGTGACCTTGGACGATAACTATAACTACAAAAAGGCTGACCCCTTTATGCCCTCAACCGAGTTTTCACATCCTATGGATATGATTTTCGGATCTGACGGTAAGCTATATCTTTTAGAGTACGGACAAAAATGGAATACCCGGAATTTAGATGCCCGATTGAGTAGTATAACCTATGTGAAAGGAAACCGTAAGCCCATAGCCAAAATAAATACCGACAGAACCGTAGGATCGGCACCATTAACCGTTAATTTTTCCGGATCTGAATCTGTGGATTACGATAATGATAAACTTACGTATGCGTGGACGTTTGATTCTGATACCGTACAATCCACAGAGGTCAATCCCTTATTCACTTTTAACCACCCCGGAATGTATACAGCCAGATTAAACGTAACGGATATCGAAGGCCAAACTGCGACGACTGAAACTAAAATATGGGTCGGTAATGATCCGCCTCAAATAAAAATTGACATCGAACCAAATACCAGGACGTATTGGGATGGCAAAACTGTGAATTACAGGGTATCGGTTATGGACCAACAAGACGGAAATACTAATGATGGAACCTTAGATCGGGAAAAGGTAAAAGTAACCTTGGATTACATTCCTGAAGGTAACGATATCATTAAAGCGACCATAGGACACCAACAAAATATAGTCCCGGAAGGCAGAAAATTAATTGATGAAAGCGATTGTAAAGCGTGCCATGCCACTAATATAAAGGTCAATGGCCCGAGCTATATAGACATATCAAAAAAATATAATGAAGACGATATTGGGTATCTTGTGAGCAAAATCATAAAGGGGGGTACAGGAGTATGGGGTGAATCCATGATGGCAGCACATCCACAACTCACGCCTGAGAACACCAGAAATATGGTAAAATATATTCTGTCTCTTAAACCGGAATACCCCAAGCCTCAGGAAACACTTCCATTACAGGGTACTATTGAATTTAAGGACCATCTTGGGAAAGATAACCCAGGCAGGTATGTATTTATAGCGTCTTATCAAGATAATGGTAGTGATGCCATTCCAGATTCGAGACTATCTGCCCAAGAACAACTTATTTTTAATCCTCCTAAAATCCAGGCAGAGGAGGCTATTGAAAAAAGTGAAGGTCTCGGTAATTGGGATACCGATGGTGAGAACCTTGTCGGTTCTATAGTACATGGTTCCTACTTAAAATTTGATACCATCGAATTAAACCGACTTAAACGTATTAAACTATCGGTATTTTTTGGCAGCAAATATAACTATGAAGGCGATGTGGAGATCCGGGAAGGCACCATTGACGGAAAGCTAATTGGTAAAACGCACATAAACTATTTTAACAATGAAAAAAGTGCGATGAAATACTACGATATCAACATTGCATCCCATGCGGAACAAAACAACCTGGTGGTGCTTTTCAAAAACGAAAAGGATAAAGAACAAAACATAGCAAACGTCAATTGGATTTTATTGGATTATAAGGACTAATCCAAGGCATTAATCCAAGCCGCTATTTTCAACGCCTCCTCTTTTGGGACCTGGGGCATAGGTGCCATAGGAGTAGCATATTCCGGCCAGTTTTTGGGTTGAGGATTATATATAAGCTCAACAATTCTTTCGTTGCTATATTGTCGTTTTGAAATGGATTTAAATGATGGCCCCACAATGCGCTTGTCCTTGCTATGGCATGCCACACAGGTATTGTTCGTTAACAGCGGTTGAATCTCCTCATCAGTTAGCACAACTTCATTTTTGTCCTTTTTCTTTGGTTTTGCTGGTGACTTTTTGACGACTTTCTTATTCGAACTGGATCTTTTGGTTGACAACGCTGTTAAAGGTAATCCATCCCCGTCAGGGATGTGATTTAAGGTATAATAAAATGTTGGATGCAATGTAAGGTGATTTCCCGCTTTAATTTTGACACCATTTAAGGTAATTTCGTGTACATAGTACGGCCTTAAATTATCAATTACAACACGAACTTTTAGCCCATCGTCACTAACCTTAACGCCTTTAATGTGAAGCTCTTGAAGATTTGTTTGCGGACTACCATAAACCGGATGATACTTATAGATATAGCTCTTCCCGATATACGAATCTAAGTCCTCGGCACTGTCTTTATCTACGGGCTGGGTAAACGCGATTTCAAAACCATCCGGCATCGCTTTGACCGTTTTCATTTCAAAAGGCATACGTCCGGTCCAGGTCACAAATTCCAGCCCTGAATTGGTCGTTCCTGCCGACCCCCAGCCTCTATTTGTCTCACCGATAAAAAGATTTCCACTATGGTCAAAATCCATTCGTAACACCCCGGACTGAAATCCAGACCTGAAATCGAAGGCAACACCCTGGTATTCCCCTTTTATCTTTTCCAGCATGACCCGCATGATTTTACTTTGCCCCATATCCCCAACCAGTACCTGGCCCTGAAAAGGACCAAACTTACCCTGAGTATCATCGACTTTGATTTCGGAATTTGAGATCCCTAAAATACCATGAGGTAATATTACTGCCGGCAATTGCAGTTCGGGGAAAGTGGCCTGTGCTTCGTACAGGAAATCCGGATCTTCTTCATTTTGAATATTTTCCGGCTTTATATAGCGTCCGTTCTCCTTTACCTGTCTTTTATCAATTTTACTGTAAAACTGGGGCTCCGTAAGTTTGACAGGAGATTTTTCAAGTGAGGTCCATTTCAATCCTGCAGGATGCCCTGTAAAGACTCCTTTGGACAGGTGCCACAAACCTCCGGAACCAATCCAGTCACCCTGATTATCGGTATAGAACAATTCACCATCTATCAGTCCATATCCTGCAGGGGAACGCATTCCTGTTGCCCAGGGTTCCATTTGTCCGTCTTCCGTAATTCTCATAGTCCAACCCCGCCAAGGAACACGACTTTCTCCACGCCACCACTCTTCATTTCCAAAGGCTACATTAGCCGTCACGAAAAAGGACTGATCCGGCGCTAAAACAGGACCGAACGAATATTCGTGATAATGAGTAGACAATGGCCACGCAAATACGGTTTCATACACATCCGCTATCCTATCGCCATTGGTATCCACTAATTTTGTAAGTTCTCCTCTTTGTGCCGTATATAGAGCTCCCGCTTTGTAAGCCAATCCCAGAGGTTCATGCAGTCCTGATGCAAATTTTATAAAAGTCGGTGAGTATCCATTGGACATGGTTGGGTTTTCTATCAACCACACATCACCCCGTCTCGTACAAACGGCCAAGCTGCCATTTGGAAGCGATAGTACTCCGCCTCCCTCAATAAGAACACCTTCTGGTGTTGGTATGGTCGTGATTCTATAATAATCCTCTTCTTTTGGAATATTTTGAGAAAAGGCATTTTGCAAAATCCCAACACTTAATAAGACTCCCAATATTTTAAAATGTATTATATTCTTCATGACCCTTACCATATTAATTCATATTTAACTAAACTCCCATCAACGGCAATCACCAATTCTGTTTCCCCGTCCACTTCCCTCATAACAGGAACCTGATCGGTAAGTAATTTAATGTAATATTCCCCATTTATGGCATAAGACCCATCAGGTCGTTGCTGTATGATTCCAGAGGCCAGTTTAAAATACCAATTTTGTAAGCCCGTATCAGAAAATCGAACTTCGCGAACCACATGCGTATTGGTACTATTGGGTTCAATTCTGTTTTCAATGTCTACCCCCCTGTATACCTGTTTAAAGACAGGAAGCCGAGTGGTTTCATCAATGACATACCCTTTGGAAATAAATTCCGGAGCATGACCCGTTTCAGGAAACAATGTTTTAGCATCCGAAAGTTGGGCGATGGGTTGATTCAAAAAGGTCCACTGTACAGCGCCCCTTGGTTTAAATGAACCGTCACCCCGCTCATGCCACATGGGTGTGGCATCTACAAAATCACCACGCCACAGGCCAACGAGGTTTCCTGATCCTAAATCATAGATGTAATTTACGCCTTCGGGAGTTCCAACGCCAATGGTATGCGACAGACGTTTCCCATCTCCCCCAAAACTCACAAATGCTCTTAAACATCTTGGTTCGGTATTAGGTTGGACAAAAATTGGCGAAACTGTATTGATCGCCGGTGGATATGAATCATAAGTATGAAACGTGCTCGGGTAAGTCGATGCTGTTCCCACCGTTAACCCCAACCTCGGTGCTCTCCACCCGGCCGATTTAATATTGTTCAGAACAAAATCGTGTTCCCCCTGTGACAATGTTAAAGTGGTGTCCAGCATTTCTTGTCTGTCTGCAGCATTTTTTTGCAAAACAGATACACTATCCATATAAAAGGCAACTCCACCGGTATAACCCAAAGACAGATGATAAAGCCCTTCTTCAGGAATATTTAAGGTGCCGGAAAAGCTAATTCCATAATTATCTTCCTCCCCGGTTAAGTTCACATCAATGAATTGGGTTTGGCCTTCGGTTACAACATCGGCGTCCTGGAGCTCCTCCAATCCTTTAAATTCACCTTTATAAGTCTTATAGGATATTGCAGACATAGATACATCCGATGGCTCTAATAATTGATACTTTATGTTTCTAAAAGCAACCGGGCCATGATCGCCCTGAATGACAAGTGGTCCTTCAGAAACTTCATTCTTCTCGATTGGACTACCGGTATATTGAGGAACCTCGACATTAGTATGTATGACCACTCCATTTAGCACCACTGAAACAAATCTGGCATTGGCCATTTTTTCTCCCTTATCGTTAAATTTTGGAGCCTGAAAATGAATGTTTAGCTTTTGCCACAAACCCGGAGCTTTACATGCATTATGTAATGGTGGAATTCCCCTAAAGATTTTATCTGGATCCGTTTCCCAATTATTATGTATGCCTCCCATATCCGACACTTTGGGATGGATCACGCCCCAACTGTCCTTTAATTGCAGTTCATATCGGCCTTGTAAATAAATTCCCGAATTGGATCCCTTGGGTATCATGACTTCCATGTCCAATTTGATATCTCCATGTTTCCAACGGGTTTCTAATCTGTCTTTTTTTTCTGAATCGTTCATGTTTAGAAGAATTCCAGTACCCGATTTATAGGCAACCGCTTTTGGCCTTTCCTCTACTTCTTTACGCCTTCTTCTTCTTTTTTTGGATTTAGTTTCCTGTTCATGATTTTGCATATCATGAACATCAATAGCTGGGTTTACCAGAACTTCTCCAACCACCTTCCAATTCCCGATCTGCGGTTTAAAATCGTTCAAATTATTAAGTTCCAATAGGTTCTGAGCAAACCCTTGCGCTCCAAAAAAGAATAGGAGCGATAATAGTTGTATTTTCATAAGCGAGAATTTAGCTTGATTTCCAATGGGATACCAATCTCATTTATAGACTGTTTAACCAAATATATATATAACTGAAGACTTTACTGTACAGTTTCATTCACTGAAAAAAATTAAACATCGCAATGGAGTAAAAAAAACCAGGGTAACATCCCTGGCTTTACATGTTATAAGCATTACCTTAATTACTCCACAATAAACTTTCCTTTCATCAGGGCATAATGACCGGGAAAACTACATAGGAACTCGTATTCACCCGGTTCCGGTGCGTCAAATTCAATAGAGGTTGTCTCACCTCCCCCAATTAATTTGGTATGGGCTATGATATCGTTTGTGGCATCTTCAGGGATATAATCAGTATCCCTGGCACTTGACGCTTTAATTCCAAAAGCCATTAAATCAACGCCCTTTTGAAGCAATACAAAATTATGACCCATAACATTTTTATCCAACTTTCCAATATGCCTCAAGGTTAATTTGACTTTTTTACCAGCCTTAACGCGAAGTTCCGTCTTATCAAACTTCATTTGATCATTTCCTGAAATCACAAGATTAGTCATGTTATCTTCTACTTGCTCTTTTGGTTCATCCTGCTTTTTCTCATAAGTGAACCCTTCCTTTTTCTTTTCTTCCTTATTACCGCACCCTATTACGAATAGGCCTAAGAAAATGGCTAAGGCTATGTGTTTAATTGCATTCATTTTTAATGTTTTTTGATTTAATAACTGATTATCTTAAAAATTTATCCGGACTAATATAATAATAATATAGACTCAAATGATTATTCCGTTTTATTCACTGAAAAAAATTATAAATGCATAATTCAAGTCGTATTACAAAATATAATCTGTACTTATAAAATTAGATGTTTTTCGCTTTAGTAATTCATTTAAAATGCCATTATTATAGTCATTATCCTTGGAGGCTACAAAAGTACGTATGGAAAAAGACCTTAGGGCGTCATGAACACTCAAGGTTCCAAAGGCAGAATCCTTTCGCCCTGTAAACGGATAGACATCGGGCCCTCGTTGACATGAGCTATTTAAATTAACCCTACAAACCAGGTTTACCAAGGTATCAATTAATGGAGATAAGGTGTGTATATCCTTACCAAACAGACTTACCTGCTGTCCATAATCTGATGCTGCCATATCGTCCAATGGTTCATCAATATCAGAAAAAGATATCACAGGTATTACCGGTCCAAATTGTTCTTCCTTATACACACGCATGGCTTTGGTTACAGGATATAAAACCGCTGGGAAAATAAAATTCTCACTAGTTTCACCTCCTTTTTTATTCAAAATTCTTGCCCCTTTATGAGAGGCGTCCTCAATTAACGCTTTAATGTAGTCCGGTTTTTCTGTTTCCGGCAAGGGTGTTAGTTTCACTCCAGGCTCCCATGGATTTCCGAACTTAAGACGATCCACTTGTTGGGCAAACCTTCGGTTAAATTCTTCGACCACAGATTCGTGAACATACAATACCTTGAGGGCTGTACAGCGTTGTCCGTTAAAAGACAAGGTTCCGGTAATGCACTCTTCAACAGCAAGATCCAAATCGGCATCCGGCAATACGATAGCAGGATTCTTGGCTTCAAGACCTAATACCATGCGGAGCCTGTTCCCTTTAGGATGTTCAGCTTGCAGTGCATTGGCAGACTTACTATTACCAATTAAGGCCAAAACATCAATTTTTCCAGACTGCATTATTGGTGTTGCCAATACGCGTCCGCGGCCATAAACAATATTAACAACCCCCCTGGGAAAGCTACTTTGAAAAGCCTCCATTAAGGGTGAAATCAGCAGAACTCCCAATTTTGCAGGTTTAAAAATAACGGTATTTCCCATAATCAAGGCCGGAATAAGCAAAGTAAACGTTTCGTTTAATGGGTAATTGTATGGCCCCAGGCAAAGTACTACACCCAAGGGTCCACGGCGTATGTGCGCATAAACACCTGAGTTTTTTTCAAATTTTGCCGAATCTCGGTCTATTTGTTTATAGGCCTCAATAGTATCATAGATGTAGTCCACGGTTCTGTCAAACTCCTTCTCCGAATCCGGTAAATTTTTACCGATTTCCCACATTAAAAGTTTGACGACTTCTTCCCGTTTTGTCTTCATTTGCTCAACAAATTTTTCCATACAGGCTATTCTATCCACTACTTTCATGGTAGGCCACAATCCCTGACCCTTATTATAGGCCAAAGTTGCAGCATTTAATGCTTCCAAGGCCTCTTTTTCCCCAAGTTGTGGAATGGTTCCCAATAGTGTAGGCTTATAGTCTTGTGTCGATGAAATGGTTGAAAATACTTCGGCTGTATTTCCCTTCCATTGTTTCAGCTCACCCCCTACCAAATAAGAGGTTTGGTGCAATAGTGATTTAATTTTATATGGATCTGGAATGTCTGTAAAAGGCGTATTCATCTTTATAAATAGTTTTAATGAGCACTAATATATCTATATTTTAGCTTTAATCCCTATAAAAAAGGACTTTGCCCAATAGAAATATCATTTTCTTAAGCGTTTAATTCCTTAGGAATAAAAAATGTATATCTCAAACGTTTTCGCCTGCTAATTTTATTCTAATAGCTTTATATGATGGTTCACCTCATTCTATAGCGAACCAAACTGTACTTTTGGACCCGGACATAAAACCCAGGAATACATATCTTATAAACCAATCAATTTCTTATATTTAAATCCTTAATTTATTTTAAACCATGAAGCACATTATTTTCGCGCTATCCATTGCATCCCTATTACTCTCGTGTAAAGGAGAACAAAAAACAGAACACCCTCTCGACCATACCATCCCTAAAAATGACCCTACTGGAGAAGAATGGATTTCCCTTTTTGACGGGACCAGTACTGAAGGGTGGCGGGCCTATAACGGAGATACCTTGCCTCCCGGCTGGGTCATAGAGGATGGTGTGCTCACATTCAACACCGAATTGGGTCTGGAACAGGATTATACGGGCGGAATAGATATTATTTATGCTGCGGAGGAATTTGATAATTTTGAACTCTATTTGGAGTGGAAACTTCCGGAAGGGGGCAACAGTGGTATTTTTTATCACGTAAAGGAAGGCTACAACAGTATACCCGAAGTTTCACCGGAATATCAGTTAATTGATGATTTGGGCTATACGAAAATTCATGATATCACCGATTATAACTTAAGTTTAGGCTATACCGAAAACCCGGAAGAGTTAAAGCCCTTACAGAAAACAGGTTCAGATTATGCCATGCATCCTGCTGATCCTTCACAAAAAGTATTGCACCCCATAGGCGAATGGAATTCATCAAAAATTGTATTTACGCCGCAAAAAGTGGAGCACTGGCTTAATGGTAAAAAGCTATTGTCATTTGTCCCCTGGGATGACGCCTGGTTTGAAAAAAAGAACTCCGATAAGTGGAAAACCAGTCCCGATTATGGAAAATTCAAAACCGGGTACATTGGGCTTCAAGATCATTCCAGTTCCATTTGGTTTAGAAATATTAAAATAAAAAAACTGTAGCTAAAATATAAATCATGAACAAAAGAGAATTTTTAAAAAGAGGTAGTCTGGGAGTTACAGGATTGGTTTTGGCGCCATCAATAATTATGTGTAAACCTGACCCCAAAAATAACCGTTTAAGGACGGCTCATATTGGAGTGGGAAACATGGGCCGTGAAGACCTGAAAGCCATAGCCTCCCATCCCATGGTTGATGTGGTGGCACTGTGTGATGTAGATAGCAATTATCTTTCGGCAGCGAAACTACAACATCCTAATGCAAGATCGTTTTCAGATTACAGGGTCATGCTCAAAGAAATGAAAAACGACATTGATGCCGTTATTATATCCACTCCAGACCATACCCATGCACCGGCCGCCATGCTGGCCATGGATTTGGAGAAAAATGTGTACTGCCAAAAACCCCTAACCCATTATGTATCTGAAGCCAGAGCTATGAATAATTTGGCACAAAAAAAACAACTCATTACTCAAATGGGTATTCAGGTCCATTCCTTTTATGATTATAAATTAGCCACCTTATTGATACAGTCCGGTATTATTGGAAAGGTACATACCGTACACGCCTGGTCCCCTAAAAACTGGGGGTACAGTGGTGATACCCCTCAAGGCAGTGACCCTGTACCAGATTCTTTAGACTGGAACTTATGGTTGGGAACATCCAAAGAACGCCCTTATAAAGACGGGTTTTACCATCCCGCTAATTGGCGCAAAGTAATGGATTATGGCTGTGGCACTTTGGGGGATATGGGCGTCCACATTTTCGATACCCCTTACAATGCCTTAGCTCTGGATGTCCCGTTAACCATAAAAAATGAATGTGAAGCATCCAATGGTTTCGGATACCCGGAACAAAACATCGTCACTTACGAATTCCCTCAAACCAAGTACACATCAGAAACCCTAACCTGGATTTGGTATGATGGCCCCGGGGCTCCTCGTGATCATGAAGATCTGAAATTGCCCGGTGTTGAACCTTTAGAAAGTCACACGTCCTCTAACGCAGAGGATGTTGACTTGGAAGACAAAACATCCTTAGATGCTAAAATTGCCCAAGCCGGTCAATTACCTGAACAAGGGGCCATGTTTGTAGGCGAAAAAGGCCGTTTACTTTTACCGCATTTCATGCAATTACCTCAAAAAATAGTAGATGGGGCCTATGTAGACATCTCTTCTGAAATTGCCAGTATTACAGAGGCTAATGGCATGGGTGAACCCATACGCAACTACGAATCTGAAGGTCCAAAGCACTACCACGAATTTGTAGATGCCTGTCTGGGGAAAGCCACCTGTAGTGCCCCGTTTTCGTATGCTTCCAAATTAACGGAAACCATTCTATTAGGCGTGATTGCAGGGCGTTTTCCTAACCAAACCCTTCATTGGGACAGAACCCTGGCCAAATTTAAAGAAGTGGAAGCCAACCCCTATTTGGAAGGGATCTATCGGAAGTTTTAAAATGTCATTCTAAATCGTATTACACCAAAAATTGAAATAAATCGGGCTTGTTGTTTAAATAATCGCCATAAAAATTACGGTGTTTCATTTTCGTAATTAAAGGCTCTAAATCCTTAGGAGATTTTAATTGGATCCCCACAACCGCCGATCCGTTTTCACGGTTGGTCTTTTTGGCGTATTGAAAATAGGTGATATCGTCATCGGGTCCTAAAATATCAACCACAAATTCCCTTAAGGCACCGGCACGCTGTGGAAATTTTACGATAAAATAATGTTTTAAATTGGCGTATAATAAAGCACGTTCCTTAATTTCAGGGGTCCGCGTAATGTCGTTATTACTTCCGGTCACCACACACACCACCTGTTTCCCTTTAATCTTATCAGCATAAAAATCCAAGGCAGCAATACTCAAGGCCCCAGCTGGTTCTACAACAATGGCATCTTTATTGTACAATTCCAGAATGGTCTCGCATACTTTACCTTCAGGAACGGTTATCACATCATGCAGATTGGCTTTACATATCTCAAAAGTCAGGTCCCCGACGCGTTTTACTGCCGCACCGTCAATAAATTTATCGATATGGTCTAATTCCGTATTTCGGTTGTTTTTAATGGAGGTCAACATAGAAGGTGCCCCTTCGGGCTCAACACCAATAATCCTGGTTTGTGGTGATAGGGCCTTAAATACGGAAGACAATCCTGCCGACAGGCCACCGCCGCCTACCGGAACAAAGATATAATCTATGTCTTCCTTGCTTTGCTCAAATATTTCAAGTCCCACAGTGGCCTGGCCTTCAATAACCTTTTGATCGTCAAACGGATGTATAAAGGTTTTTTGCAAGGCCTCACATTCCTGAATTGCGGCATGGTAAGCATCATCAAAAGTATCTCCTACCAATTTGATATCAATAAAATTTTCTCCAAACATCTTCACCTGCTCCAGCTTCTGTTTCGGTGTCGGTGTAGGCATATAAATGGTTCCATGAATTTTTAGGAGCTTACAGGATAACGCGACACCCTGAGCATGATTGCCGGCACTGGCACAAACCACACCATGTGCAGATTGCTCTGGGTTAAGTGAACTCAATTTATTATATGCTCCTCTAATTTTATAGGATCGTACTTGCTGAAGATCCTCCCGCTTAAACAGAATATGGGCCTCAAACTGTTTTGAGTATCTTAAGCTAGGGCTTAAAGGCGTTACTGCCGATACGTTTTTAATCGTATCGGCAGCTTGCTTAATATCACTAAGATTAGGAAAATATGTTGTTTTTTCCTGGTTCATGATAAACTAGTTTTAGACCCGACAGGCCTTTTAACCCCGGCAGGTCTTAACATTATACTATCGGTTTCATGGCCGTCATGGAAGCTCTTAAAAATGCTCCTATCTTTTCAACAGGGTGAGATCGTAGCGCCTTGTTCACTGCAATCAACTTCGCATTATCAACAGACTTACCATTATCCTTTGCAAAAGCCTTGCCGATAACATTGGTATCGATCGACTTCATAAAATCGGCTAATAAGGGTTTGCAGGCATGGTCAAATAAATAACAGCCGTATTCTGCTGTATCGGAAATGACCCGGTTCATTTCATATAATTTCTTTCTGGCAATGGTATTGGCAATAAGTGGGGTTTCATGTAACGATTCGTAATACGCTGACGCGTCTATAATACCCGATTCGGTCATGGATTCAAAGGCCAGTTCAACCCCTGCTCTAACAAAGGCTACCATAAGCACCCCATTATCGTAGTATTCCTGTTCCGAAATTTGAACATCCCCGGCAGGAGTTTTTTCAAAAGCTGTTTCGCCCGTTGCTGCCCTCCAATCCAATAAATTTTTATCGTCGTTGGCCCAATCTTCCATCATGCCTTTGGAAAAATTACCTTCCATGATATCGTCCATATGCTTTTGGAATAAGGGACGCATGATATCCTTTAAGGCTTCGGACAAGTCAAATGCTTTTATTTTCGCGGGATTGGACAAACGGTCCATCATATTGGTTACACCACCGTATTTAAGGCCTTCGGTAATGGTCTCCCAGCCGTATTGGATCAATTTGGAAGCATAGCCCGGATCGATACCTTGTTCAACCATTTTATCAAAACAAAGAATAGAACCGGTTTGCAAGAGTCCGCATAAAATGGTTTGTTCCCCCATTAAATCACTCTTAACCTCAGCAACAAAGGAGGATTCCAAAACACCTGCTCTATCTCCTCCGGTCGCAACGGCATAGGCCTTGGCCTGAGCCCATCCTTTACCTTCAGGATCGTTTTCAGGATGAACAGCAATAAGTGTTGGCACTCCAAAACCTCGCTTATATTCTTCTCTTACTTCCGATCCAGGACATTTGGGGGCCACCATTATTACGGTTAAATCCTTTCGGATTTGCATACCTTCTTCCACAATATTAAACCCATGTGAATAGGACAAGGTGGCTCCTTTTTTCATTAAAGGCATTATGGCATTAATGACATTGGTGTGTTGCTTATCTGGAGTTAAGTTAAGTACTAAATCTGCAGTAGGAATTAATTCCTCATAGGTTCCAACTTTAAACCCATTTTCGGTGGCATTAACATAAGAGGCTCTTTTCTCTGCAATGGCCGCACTACGAAGGGTATAAGAGATATCCAATCCTGAATCCCTCATGTTCAATCCCTGATTAAGTCCTTGGGCACCACAGCCTACGATAACAATTTTTTTTCCCTTTAGAGCATTTACACCATCTTCAAACTCTGAAGCTTCCATAAATCTACACTTTGATAATTGCTCTAATTTGTCCCTTAATGATAAGGTGTTAAAATAATTTCCCATTTTTAATTTTAATTACTATTGGTTATTGAATGCTAAAAGCATTTCGGTTATTTTCATTTCTTGCTTGGTTACTGCGATTCGTCCTGAACGCACAAATTGCATGATACCGAACGTACTCAAAGCTTTCCGTAATTCTTCTATTTCGTGACGCCGACCCGATTTCTCCAGTACAAAAAACTCCTTATTAACGGTCACTATTCGAGTATCGCTGTCTTTAATGATATTTTGAATTTGAGGTTCTTCAAACAGTAAATCGGATTTAATCTTAAACATACAAGACTCCGTAAAAATAGTTTCTTCATCTGTATGATAATAGGCTTTTATGGTCTCAACTTGTTTTTCAATCTGACCAATAATTTTTTTAGCTTGTGATTCAGAAATATTGACTACAATGACAAAACGGTTAACCCCCTCGATCTCTGATTGTGATGTGGTTAAACTTTCTATATTGACGTGTCTACGCTGAAAAATTGCTGAAATACGATTAAGCAAACCGATATTGTTTTCGGTATATATTGAAATCGTAAAGGTTTTTATCTCTTCGTTCATGTTTTTATAATTTAGCTTAATCGAATATCCGAAACCGATGCCCCGGAAGGTATCATGGGAAATACGTTATCTTCCTTTTCTACACATACCTCTAAGAAGTAAGCCTTATCCGACGCCATCATAGCTTTAACGGCATCGGCTAATTCCTCTCTTTTGGTCACTTTTTGCGCTTCTAAATGATATCCCTTGGCAATGGTTACAAAATCCGGATTGGTCATTTCCGTCGAGGCATATCGCTTATCGAAAAACAACTGTTGCCATTGGCGCACCATTCCTAAAAATTCATTGTTTAACACCACAATTTTAACCGGAATTTGAGTTTGGAAAATAGTTCCCAATTCCTGTATATTCATCTGGAAACCACCGTCTCCAATAATGGCGACAACATCGCGTTCAGGCTCTGCCATCTTAGCACCCATAGCTGCTGGAAGTGCAAATCCCATGGTTCCTAAACCTCCGGAAGTAATATTACTTTTGGTTTTATTAAACTCAGAATATCGGCACGCAATCATTTGGTGTTGTCCCACATCAGAAACTATGGCGGCATCCCCTTTACTATGTCTGTTGATTTCTTTAAGGACCTCTCCCATAGTCAACCCTTCCTTGGACGGTGAAATATCATGCTTAATGACTTTTTCAAACTCAATATCATACAGCTTTTTAAACTCTTGAAGCCAGTTATCGTGTGTGTTTTTCTTTAGTAAAGGCAGTAAGGCTTTTAAACTGGCCTTGGCATCACCCAAAACAGCCACATCCGTTTTTACATTTTTATCCACCTCGGCAGGATCTATTTCAAAATGTATGATTTTAGCCTGCTTCGCATAGGTTTTTAAATCCCCTGTAACACGATCGTCAAAACGCATACCTATGGCGATGAGAACATCGCACTGGTTGGTTAACACATTGGGAGCATAGTTACCGTGCATGCCTACCATCCCCACATTTAATGGATGTGCTGTTGGAATGGCTGAAGCTCCCATAATGGTCCACGCAGAAGGAATACCTGCTTTTTCAATAACGGCTTTCAATTCCTCCTCAGCTTCACTTAAAATAATCCCCTGCCCCCAGACAATCATTGGTTTTTTTGCTCCATTAATGATATCAGCCGCTGCCTTTAAGGTCTCAGGATTGGTTTTAGGTACGGGAATATAACTTCTTACTCCTGTACATTTTTCGTATTTAAAGTCCAATTCCCCGAACTGTGCATTTTTGGTAATATCAATCAATACGGGGCCCGGACGTCCACTCTTGGCAATATAAAAAGCCTTAGCGATGACTTCAGGAATTTCCGAAGCATCGGTAACCTGGTGATTCCATTTGGTTACCGGTGTTGAAATACCAACAATATCCGTCTCTTGAAAAGCATCGCTCCCTAACAGGTGGGAAGGCACTTGTCCCGTTATACATACTAAGGGAGTAGAGTCTATTTGTGCATCGGCTATTCCGGTAATTAAATTGGTAGCCCCCGGTCCTGAGGTTGCCATGGCCACACCCACCCGTCCTGAGATTCTGGCATAACCCTGTGCAGCATGCGCCGCTCCTTGCTCATGACGCGTTAGGACATGGTGAATTCGATCCTGATACTTGAACAGCTCATCATAAACCGGCATGATGGCTCCTCCAGGATAACCGTAAAGGACATCAACGCCCTCGGCGATTAAACATTTTATAATGGCCTCACTTCCGCTGATGCGCTCAGTCACCATTGCTGAGGACTTGATAGTTTCTAAAGTTTGTGTATCTTTCATAATCCATAATTATTTGAAAGCTTCCTGCCTGGCAGAAAATTAAAATGCATCCGTAACACAACCTTTTGACGCTGATGCTACCGATTTTGCGTATTTGTATAATATTCCTTTTTTATGTTTTAATTCCGGAGCATTCCATTGCGCTTTACGTTCGGCTAATTCATCATCAGAAAGCAGTACGTTAATGGAATTATCTTCGGCACTAATTCTAATGGTGTCCCCTGTTTTTATCAAACCAATCGCTCCACCTGTTTGTGCTTCAGGGGTTATATGTCCTACCACAAAACCGTGAGTTCCTCCCGAGAATCGTCCATCGGTGATTAAGGCTACCGACTTTCCTAAACCCGCACCCATGATCAAGGACGTCGGCTTTAACATTTCTGGCATACCCGGTCCTCCCTTAGGCCCAACATAGCGAATCACCACCACATCTCCTTTTTCTACTTCACCATTCGAAATGCCTGTGTTGGCAGATTGCTCACCATCATAGACCACGGCTTTACCTTCAAACACCAATCCCTCCTTTCCGGATATTTTGGCCACCGCTCCTTCCGTAGCCAAGTTTCCATAGAGGATCTGCAAATTACCCGATGATTTTAAGGCTTTATCTGTTGGATAAATCACATCCTGATCATTTTCAAACTTCAAGGGTTCAACGTCCTTCAAGTTTTCAGCCAAGGTCTTTCCTGTAACGGTTAAACAATCCCCATGTAAATAGCCCTGGTCCAATAAATATTTCATCACAGCAGGTGTTCCTCCAATACCATGAACATCTTCCATCAAATATTTACCGGAAGGTTTTAAATCGGCAATTAAAGGTGTTCTATCACTAACACGCTGAAAATCGGCTAAGGTAAACTCTATATCGGCGGCATGTGCTATGGCCAAAAAATGCAATACCGCATTGGTAGACCCCCCAAGAGCATTGACCAGAGCAATAGCATTCTCAATGGATTTTTTAGAAATAATATCCAAAGGTTTTAAATCCAATTCCAACAGATTTTTTATCGCCCTCGCCGTGCGTTCGGCTTCCGATAACTTATTCGGATTTTCGGCTGGAATAGAGGAGTTATATGGCAATGCAAAGCCCATGCACTCAATAGCTGACGCCATGGTATTGGCCGTGTACATCCCGCCACAAGCCCCAGCTCCCGGAATGGCCCGTTTAATAATTTCTCTATATTCATCATCATCGATTTCACCCGCCACTTTTTGACCTAATGCTTCAAAAGCCGATACGATATTTAATTTTCTCCCTTTATAGTTTCCCGATGCAATTGTCCCCCCGTACATCATAATAGAAGGCCTGTTTAATCGTAACATGGCGATAACGGCCCCGGGCATATTTTTGTCACAGCCCACAACTGAAACTAAAGCGTCATAACTTTGAGCATGCATTACCGTTTCAATGGAATCCGCAATAATATCCCTTGAAACAAGAGAATAATTCATCCCCGAGGTTCCCATGGAAATACCATCGCTAACCCCAATGGTGTTAAAACCTAAACCAACCATATTGGCCATATTGCATTCCATCTTGACCTCAGCCGCCAAACCATTTAAATGCATATTGCAAGGATTGCCATCATAGCCAGTACTGGCAATTCCAATTTGAGGCTTTTGCATATCTTCATCGGTGAGACCTACCGCATATAACATGGCTTGAGAAGCGGGTTGGGATTCATCCTGGGTTAACCTTCTACTATATTTATTAAGCGCCTTCATATATTTTGCAAAAAATTTTGCTTAACTTCTTAATTATTAAAAATATTCTTGTTATTTAAGAATTTACTTGAAAAATCAATAATGCTTTAAAATTGCTACGAAATTAAATGTTTACTTATTTAATTCTATATTTTAAGGGTTTTTCGCGTTTAAATCCAGCACCTCCATTATTCTTTTAAAGTATTGGTTTACAACATTTTAAAACATTATTTTTATGATGTCCAAAAAATTAAAAATATACCACAAAAAAACCTTCCGATACAGGAAGGCTTTATAAAGTTTATATTTCTTTCATATCATCTCCCTAATGCCGTGACCTCACCACAAGGACTATTAAAGAAATAATATGTAAACGTTGTCTGTTCATCTTTACCGTGCAAATATTTATAAATTAATCTTATCCGCCAATTTATTTTTGAAAAAAGTTAAAATCAACTTGCATTTCTTTTTATTTTTTTAATTTTGCCAACACAAAACAACAGAGGATAGATTTGACTGATTGCAACCTCTTTCTGAATCGATAAAATCGAGGATGAGATGCCGTAACAAGTGCGGCATGAAAAATGCTAAAGGCAGTGTAAACTTCCTTTGACGCCCTCGTCAAATCTTCCGTTAAATGATACTATATGTCTTATTTATTTACTTCGGAAAGTGTTTCTGAAGGACATCCCGATAAGGTCGCAGACCAGATTAGTGATGCATTGATCGATAATTTTTTAGCCTTTGACGTCGATTCTAAAGTGGCTTGTGAAACACTGGTTACAACAGGTCAGGTGGTACTTGCCGGTGAAGTCAAATCCCATACCTATTTGGATGTACAAAAAATTGCTCGGGATACCATCAATAAAATTGGTTATACCAAAGGCGAATACATGTTTGATGGTAATTCCTGCGGCGTGTTTTCGGCGATTCATGAGCAATCGGACGATATTAATCGTGGGGTAGACCGAGCTCGTAAAGAGGAGCAAGGTGCCGGCGACCAGGGAATGATGTTTGGTTATGCCACAAATGAAACCGAAAACTACATGCCCCTGGGTTTGGATTTATCCCATCGCATGTTAAAGGAACTTGCCGCATTGCGAAGAGAACATAAAGACATCACCTATTTAAGACCCGATTCTAAAGCACAAATTACAATTGAATACAGCGATGATAACCTCCCGCTGCGAATAGATACCATTGTACTCTCCACTCAGCATGACGAATTTGCCGATGAGGACACCATGCTTACCAAAATAAGGAAAGATATTATAGGCATCTTAATCCCAAGGGTTATGGCTTCCTTGCCTGAAAAAACCCAAACCTTGTTCAATAGTGATATTAAATACCATATAAACCCTACAGGTAAATTTGTTATTGGTGGACCCCACGGTGATACCGGACTAACAGGGCGTAAAATTGTCGTGGACACCTATGGCGGTAAAGGCGCTCACGGGGGAGGTGCCTTTTCGGGTAAGGATCCGAGTAAAGTAGATCGAAGTGCGGCATACGCCACACGCCATATCGCTAAAAATCTAGTAGCTGCCGGAGTTGCCGAAGAAGTACTTGTGCAGGTGAGTTATGCCATTGGTGTAGTAGAACCTATGGGCATTTTTATTAATACCTATGGTACCTGTCCGTTTAACATGACCGATGGTGAAATTGCTGAAAAAGTATCGGAAATATTTGATATGCGACCATACGCAATTGAAGAACGCCTGAAACTACGTGCACCCATTTACAGTGAAACAGCAGCCTATGGCCATATGGGACGGACTAACGAAACCGTTACCAAAACCTTTTCGCAACCCAATGGGGAAAGCGTTACCTTAGAGGTGGAATTGTTTACCTGGGAAAAATTGGATTATGTGGATAGGGTAAAAAAGGCCTTTGGGTTATAAATAAATGAAATAAAACGATTCATAAGACCGCTATTAAGCGGTCTTTTTTTGTTGTAAAACAGGATCTTTACTCATCTTAAAAGTATGGATTTCAAAATGCCAGGGATAGACTCCTGATATGGCCATTGGAACACCACAGGCCCAAACCTCTCAAGGCATCTCGTCCTTTTAGGCGTCGCTTAAGCCAACATTCATTAATCCCCAGGCTCTTATCGATAAAGGTCCTGGCAGCAATATCACAAAAACTCCTGTGAATTTCTGAAAAACTCCTGTGAATTTTAAAAATTCACAGGAGTTTTTAAAGGATCCCTAACTATAAAAAGTAAAACGTTTAGGCATGCGGTTCACCATTTGTACGCATAACTTTCAGAATGCAATACCACGCGATTTTTATCTGCGATTCTGGTCCTGTGTGTCACAACTCATACCGCAATCTAAACGTGATAAAACGGGGTTGAATAAAATACTCGGTGGCGCTTACTGAAATATTACCGGATCGACTGGTATTTTGGGACTGGGTGTCTAACAGGTTAGTGGCCTTTATGACGTACTCCCATTTGCTATCCGTATTTTTTCGGTAGGATAAGGAGGCATCCCAAAACTCAAAATCGTTAATTTTCTTATCCTCGTCACTAAAACTATTATAGGAATATTCGGTTTTAAAGGTAACCGATTTAAAAATAAGGGCATCAAACTCTATGGATGGTGCTTTAGTAAAAAATTTAGTTCGTCTATTCCCTTGATCGTTATCTTGGATACTATAACGGTAACCCAGTTCAAAATTGGGGGCCTCCCTAAAATTAGTCCGTAACTCCCCGCGATAACTGTGTGAATAATTTTCGTTAACAGAGCGTATACCATTAACAATTTGGTTGAATTTACTGTAATTAAAGTTTCCGCTTAGGGTTCCCCTGAATTTTCCTAAAGTTTTTTGAAAGCGCCCACTGGCACTGGCATTTTCATCGGCTAAATCCGAATTAAAGGGTGTACTCACGCGTACCACGCTCCCAGGCTGAAACTGAGAGGTTGTTCTAATTCTATCAACGGTCTTGCTGTAGCTTAAACGCCCATTGACATTAGTATAATTAAACATATTAAAACTAAAGTAGGACAAGTTCACCTGGTGTGATAAGGCACTTTCCAATTCCGGATTTCCCGAAAATATAGAACGATAACTATTTAACACCAATCCACTTGCAAACTGGTTTATATCGGTAAACTGGGTACGCATACCATAGTTAAAGATAATCTGTTCGCTCTTTTTCAATTGGATTCTCGTATTAAAATCGGGTAAAAGCCTGAAAAAATTATCGGTAAATCGCTCTCCAAACTGCTTGTTCTTAGCGCTGTAGGCATGGGCTGAAAATCCGGGGGTGAAGGTAAAAATTCCCGATTTTAAGCGGTAATGCACTCCTAAATACACATCGGAAAACCGATATCCAATAGCATTGACATCCAACCCATCGTTTATGGTGGGTTCATTGTTAAAGGTTGACCCATTATCAAGGAATTGGAAAATATCCGAATTAAAATCCTGTTTGCTGTAAATGGTTCCCCATGTGAAATTAATATCACTTTTCGTATTTAAAATGTTCCAATAATCCAATTTGGCATCCAATTGATTAGATTTTACACGTTTTTCTTGCGCAACATCATAAAAAGTCTGCATGTCATCAAAACCTAAAACAGCGGCTGTATTGGCATAGCTGTCTTTATCCTCCAGTACGGCATTATAAAACGGGTCTTCATCTTGCAGCAAGTGTTGTACCTCCAGTGCAAAAATATTGGCCTCATCCAAAGTATAATAATAATTCAGATTTTGATGGATACTGTATGGCTTGGCATTTTCGAATTCGTTTATGTTGCCATTAACCGAAGAGAAAAATAGCTGATCCTGAGATTCTTTTGAAGTTCTTGCCAAAACGTCGTAATCCAATTGATTATCCGTATTGGGTTTATATTTGGCGCTCAACTTAGCCATAGCCAAATCGCTTCGCTGTGCGGTATGACTTTCGGTAGTTTCGTCAGGAATATTTAAATCTGGGTTGGTGTAAATTACAGAACTATTCTCTTGCAATTCTGTTCGACTGCTTAAAAAAATGGCAAAACCACTGAGATCCAGGGTCTTTTTGGGCGAATAGCTAAAATTGGCCGCACCAAATTTGGTATTTATGTCCTTGGCCCTATTATTTTGCAGGGTTAAAAAGCCCAAATTATTGCTCCCCAGATTAATGTTGGTTCCACTACTCCTACTGGGATTCCTAAACCCTCCGGTAAAATTGAAATAATCGCGTCGGGTAAAGGCTATTTCACCAATATTATTTAAATCTCCAATAAAATTTAAGCTGTGCTCCGGACTGTAGTGGAACAGTTTTGGTTGTGCCAAATACAAGGGTTTATCATCAGCACCACCAGCCCCTGCAGTGACATTACCAAACCAAAAATTCTTTTTGCCTGCTTTCAATTTAATATTTATGGCAATATTATCCTGATTGTTGGTGACACCGCTTAATTGCCCCACTTCGGCATAATTTTTAAGAACCTCAACCTTATCGACGGCATTTGCCGGTATGTTTTGGGTAGCCAATTTCGAATCCCCATCAAAAAAATCCTTGCCTTCAACCATTACCTTACTTACCGCCTTCCCTTCCACTTCAATCTGACCGTCATCATTAACTTCCACTCCCGGTAATTTGTTGAGTACATCCCCCAGTTTTCGCTCGGTCCCCGAAGTAAAGGAATCGGCATTATACACAATAGTATCGCCCTTAATGGTTACGGGCATTTCGTAAACCAATTCAATTTCATCCAGGGTGGTATCGCTTTGGAGTGTGACATTTTGGGTTAAATCTATCTCTTCCGTTTGTACATCGACCTGGGTCGTTTTCATCCCGATGTAACTCACCTGTATTTTATAATTGGTATTTTTTTCTAAAGATAACCTATAATAGCCATCGTCATTCGTTATACCATAGGAGTCCAATTTTTGGGTTCCCTGATTAATGGCAATAACATTGGCCAACTCCAAGGGACTGCCAATACTATCCTTTACTACGCCTTCAAGTTTTATTTGGGCAAAAGATAAACTTGCTAAACATAGAAAAATAACAATAGTAAATCTCTTCATTAATTGTTGTTCTTTAGGTTGGTTATTGATAAATTTAAGGTCTTCTGCCACCGCCACGACCTCCTCTGCCTCTAAACATCTCCCGCATTTCTTCTGTTTTTTCCTTCATGATTTGATCATACTCGGACTGGGACACTTCTTTCCCTTTTGAGGGGACCTTTATGGTTTCTTTATCGGAGGGGTTTATAATTATTTTAGAACATAAAATGGTCGTTCTATCGGCATTGACCTCCAAAATTAACCCCGGTAGTCCCCAATAGGTATCCGGTCCCTGATTAATCGGAATCTGTGGTGTATACCAAACGGTAACCACCACTTCACGGGATGGTTCGGGATCTTCCTCATTCTTCTTGTCATTTTGGGTATTGGTGGAGTCTTGGGGTTTATCATTTGCAGGCCTGCGCCTAAAAGGGCTAAAATCGAAATCCGCCTTTTTCGTTGCCGTAGCTTTAAAACAGGTGTATTGTCCTATGGTCTTGGTTTCTGATCCTAACTGCCATTTTATATCCTGTAAACTGTCTTTCACTAAAAATTGCTTACCCATTAACTCTTGTTCCTGTAAATACTGTTTTAACTTGACATTTTTATACAAGTCACCTCCAGTACTCATCATTCCAAACCGAAAACCTCGCCCCTGCCCGGGAGCCTCCAGGCGCTCCTCTTCTCTGTAAAGGGATTCTGTTTGATTGAAGATCAAAACATAGGTTTTTTCTAAGGCACTTTTCATGCGATCTGCAATTTGTTTTTTACGTTCTTCACTTAACTGTCCCCCCCCGAAGTTGTTCATATCTATAGTCGTTTTCGACTCGTAATACGCCTGACCCTGAAAATTAGTTTGTCCGAATGACAATAATGATGCCCCCATTAAAATAATGGCGATTCGGCGGTTTAACAAATGGAATAACATGTCTATTCTGTTTTATTAGCTCATGGCACTAATATACTATTACCGTTAGACCCATGCCAAACCATTTGGTTTAATGCATTTATGCTTAATATATTCTTAAATTCAGCCTCCTATTCGAATTTCAATACGCTCACCATCATGCCTGCCGCCATTAAACCGCTCTTGTTCTTCCTGCATTTTACGCTCAACAATAGCATCATAGTCCTCCCGATTGACTTCTTTTCCCTTTTGAGGTTCTTTAATCTCCAGCTCCTTATCCGGATAAAGTACAATTTTACTGCACAGTATGGTTTCTTCGCCATCATTCACCTCTAATATCAGGCCTGGTAATCCATAATATCTTGCCGGTCCGTTATTTAATGGTATTTCCGGTGTATACCAGGCGGTGATCTTTACCGCTCTCATTTTTGGCTCCATATGGGATTCTGTATTCAAATTTTTTTCTCCATTGACACTTATTCCACCTTGAATCACTTCAACATGTCGTGTCATTGTGGCCTTATAACACGTATATTTTCCAATGGTTTTGGTTTCATTCTCAAGAGTCCAATCCCATTTTTCGAGATCATCCTTAACTAAAAATAGTTTTCCAAAAAATTCATTTTGTGAGGTGTATCGTTTGGTCTTCATATTCTTATATAGAACATCCGAACCCTCGGAAGACACCACCATCATGGTCATATTTCCTGTTTGAGGAGCGCCCAGTTTTTCATCCTCCTTATATACAGACGCTTCTTTGTTGAATGTTAGGATAAAGGTCTTTTCAAATTGCTTTTTAAGCATCTCTATCATACGTTGGTACATCTCGGAATTCATCTGAGTACTGTCCAGAGGAATATGTAATTGGCGTTTGGTCTTATAGGTAGCAATACCTTGAAAGTCCTGTGCCCAATTTCCTGCGGAAATGGACATGATAAATACTAAAATTAAAAACTGTTTCATTTTTTGATTCGATTAAAATTAACTCTACAAAATTGATACATCCTTTTGGGAAAAAGCGTTAACTAGTGTTAACGAGTGTTAACCCATTGGTTTTATAGTAATTTTCCATTTATTTTTGGACTATGAACGCAGTTAGATTCAGATGGATATTATATGTCATTGTTGTTGTCATATTGGGCACCATATGTGTTCAGGTCTATTGGAATTACAAAAACTACCTGTCCAATAAACAACGCCTTATTAATGATGTTCAATTAAGTTTAGACCATGCGGTTGAAACCTATTTTGCGCATCTGGCACAAACCAAAACATTGGCCCTGGCCTTTAACTCCCATAAAACGGTCTCGGATAAAGCGCATATGGATAGTATTATACATGAGCTAAAAAGGATGACAAAAAACTTCCCTCCCGGGGATTCTCTTAAAATTGCGTTCAATGACAATAGCCATTCAAGATTGGTTAGCAGGGCATCAGATACCTTTAACCCTAAAACATGGCAGACGAATAAAATTGTTATAAAGGATATCGAAAACACCGTTTCTCCGGATACCTTAGGTATTAAAGCATTCGGCATGCTTACTTCAAAAGTGATAGTCTCCATGACTTCCGATTCCTTGCAACTCACCCAAATCGATAGCCTACTCAAAAAAGAATTGCAAAGTAAGCAACTGGAAATTCCATATAATCTGTCCTTTCAAAATGCGACACTTGAAATTCAACATATAAATAACACGCGTTTCAGTGATACACCATTAACGGTCAATTCCTCCTCAAACTATTTACCTCTCGACAGTTCTTTAAACATTCAATTCTCAAATATTACCCAAATGGTATTAAAGCGCATATTATCCAGTATTTTAATTTCTACCTTACTGGTTATTGCCGTTATCAGCTGTTTATTTTATTTATTAAGAATCATAAAACATCAGAAACAATTGGCCGAAGTAAAAAACGATTTAATAAGCAATATTACTCATGAATTTAAAACTCCAATTGCCACCATTGGCGTTGCCCTTGAGGGTATTCGTAATTTCAATGTTATTGAAGATAAAGATAAAACCAAAGCCTATGTAGAGATGTCTTCTGCCCAACTTCACAAATTAAACACCATGGTTGAAAAACTATTGGAAACCGCAACTTTGGACAGTGAATCCCTGGAACTCCATAAAGAGCCTTTAGATATCCTTGAATTATTGACCGGATTGTTGGAACACTATAAGGTTCAAAACCCCCAAAAGCAATTTATTTTCAAGACAGGTTCTACAAAGATCCTGGCACAGGTTGATGCCTTCCATATGGAAAATGCGATTAACAATATATTGGATAACGCCGTTAAATATGGAGGTGACACTATAAATGTTGAGGTTTCAGCCGATCGCACCACATATGGCATAAACATATCTGATAACGGAACCGCTTTAAAGGAGACCCATAAAGATAAAATATTTGAAAAGTTCTATCGCGTGCCCAAGGGCAACACCCACGATGTCAAAGGTTTTGGGATAGGGCTCTACTACACGCGAAAGATTATTGAAAAACACAATGGTCATATTGTTGTCCATGTGGATCCCAAGGGTACTCAATTTAAAATAACCCTTCCAAATGAATAAGATGACGACCATACTTTTAGCAGAGGACGAACCGGCATTGGGACAAATCATTAAAGAAAGTCTCGAGACCCGTAACTTTAAAGTATTGTTATGTGAAAATGGAGAGGTGGCTTTTGAGGTTTATCAAAAAGAATCTCCTGAATTGTTGGTATTAGATGTTATGATGCCCAAGAAAGATGGATTCACCTTGGCAAAAGACATTAGAACCTTGGATGCCGCCATCCCAATAATTTTTTTAACCGCCAAATCCCAGACACAAGATGTTGTAAAAGGATTTTCTTTAGGAGGCAATGATTATTTAAAAAAACCCTTTAGCATGGAAGAGCTCATTGTTCGCATCCACAATTTACTCCATAGAACCAAACTTCAGCAAACCTCTGATATTTTATACTTAGGGCAATATAGCTTTAATTTCACGAAACAACTGCTCCAATTCAAGGATTCAGTCGCCGTTCAATTAACCCACCGTGAAGCGCATTTATTGTTTCATTTGGTTAAAAACAGAAATCAGGTTTTAGATCGCTCCCTAATTTTAAAGGAACTCTGGGGGAACGACGATTTTTTTAGCGCCCGTAGTATGGATGTCTTCATTACTAAACTAAGAAAGAAACTGAGTTCAGATAAAAACATACAAATAATCAATGTACGTGGATTTGGCTACAAGTTAATTTGCTGATTGTGATTTGATTTTTGTACTTTTCCTGTCCGACATGAAGCATTTAGTTTATCTTTTTTTATTTTTTTCGTTATCGCTGTATTCTCAAGAACGCATAGACCCTGTTTTTATCAATAAAACAAACCTGATGGTAGACACTTTGGTAGGCATAGATAATTTTGAATCGTCCTATTACATTCAAAATAATGTATTTTACAAAAAAAATACCAATACGCTTCTAAGCTATAACAATTTGAATTTAGGAACCTTAACCTGTGCGAACATATTTAACCCGCTTAAAATAAATTTGTTTTACAAGGACTTCAACACGGTTGTCATTCTGGATAACAGACTGGCTGAAATTTTTAAAATAGATTTTAATGCCCGTGCCAAATACAGAAACATTACTCATGTGTCTACCGGGTATGATAACACGCTCTGGATATTTAATATAGATACCCAAGAACTCGAACTTTACGATTATAAAAGTGATACAACAAGAGCAAAAACCCTTCCTGTACAAACCGAAGTTTTAGACTTAAAAAGCAACTACAATACCTGTTGGTTGCTTACTAAAAGGTATTTATATGTGTACAATTATTTTGGAAGTCTTTTGGGTAAAATGAAAAATGATGGCTTTACCAGGGTCTCGGAAAAAAACGGAGATTTGGTACTTAAGAAAGGAAATGATTTATTTTATATCAAGCAGAATTCGGGAAATCCCATTCCCATAAAAACTGAAAATTTGTTGATAACTCATTTTTTTGTAACCAACGAAACCTTGTATATTTACGATTCAAATTTTCTGTACAAATACCTCTTAAAAATAAATTAAAACTATGCACATTGCAATTGCCGGAAACATTGGTGCTGGAAAAACGACACTTACAAAGTTACTAGCCAAACACTATAAATGGGAACCCCAATTGGAAGATGTTGTAGACAATCCGTACTTAGACGACTTTTACAATCAAATGGAGCGTTGGAGTTTTAATTTACAGGTGTACTTTTTGAACAGTCGTTTTCGTCAGGTGTTACAAATAAGGCAAAGCGGGAAAAATATTATACAGGATCGCACGATTTACGAGGATGCCCATATTTTCGCTCCAAATTTACATGCTATGGGTTTAATGACCAATAGGGATTATGAGAATTACCGTGCCCTATTCGATTTAATGGAGTCCTTAGTTCAAGGACCCGATGTGTTAATTTACCTGCGCAGTTCCATTCCAAATTTGGTTTCTCAGATACACAAACGCGGTCGTGATTACGAAAACTCCATTAGCATCGATTATTTAAGTCGTTTAAATGAACGCTACGAAGCGTGGGTCCATGATTATACTAAGGGGAAGTTACTTATAATCGATGTCGATAAACTCAATTTTGTTGATAGCCCGGAAGATTTGGGGCAAGTTATCAATAGAATTGATGCCGAAATACACGGCTTGTTTTAATTCCATTCACCATCATCACGATAATGCCTCAGATGAGATCACACCTAACCGGTGCAATACCCATGTTTCATCATGTTATAAAAAAAATACGTTGTTTTTGAACCGCAATAGGATCATAACAACGTATTTCTTTTTTATTGATATAAACTGGGTTACTCCATAACCTCCGCACGTATTTCCTCAGTTACTTTTTTGGATGGCATCCCTTCGGTATCTTCCTTTAAAGATGCAATATGCGCATTAACTTCAGCTTCAGAACCTTCAAAGGTCTCATAGGCCGTTGATGTTTCTCCGTTTTGAATGGTCACTGTAGTTACAACAGCTTTAACAGTACCGTCATTGTTCGGGGTCATTTTTACTTTAATTTCCTTGGAGACCTCAACTGGATTGGTATTGCCATTATAGGCAGTTAAGGAGTCGGATGACAAGGCTATACTTGGAGCAATGACCAAAGCGACAACACTCATCAACTTTAACAATATATTCAATGAAGGTCCTGAGGTATCTTTAAATGGATCTCCAACGGTATCGCCAACGACAGCCGCTTTATGGGCATCGGTACCTTTTCTACCATCAGCTTCAATCATTTTTTTAGCATTATCCCATGCCCCTCCGGCATTAGATTGGAAAATAGCCATGAGCACCCCACAGGTAGTCACTCCTGCCAATAGACCTCCTAACATTTCCGCTCCTCCAATAAAACCAACAGCTACTGGTACCGCAATGGCCAGCAAGCCCGGAAATACCATTTCCCTAATGGAGGCTTGAGTAGAAATTTCTACACATTTTTCATATTCAGCATAGCCATCTGCTTCATCAAATATTTTTCTATCGGCTGCCGAGGCCTTGGACATATCCGAATTATATTTTCTCATAATTTCAAGAGCTGCATGCAATTGGGGAATGTCCCTAAATTGGCGACGCACCTCTTCAATCATGGCCATGGCGGCTCGTCCCACAGCCTTCATGGATAAGGCCGAAAACACAAATGGCAACATCCCACCAACCAACAAGCCGGCCATAATTTTGGGTTGCGACACATCTATGGCAGTCACTCCCGCCGTTTTCATAAAGGCCACAAATAAGGCCAATGCCGTTAAGGCTGCCGAGGCAATGGCAAAACCTTTACCGATAGCAGCGGTGGTATTCCCTACTGCATCCAACTTATCAGTACGCTCACGAACTTCTTTTGGTAATTCGGCCATTTCGGCAATACCTCCGGCATTATCCGAAATGGGACCGTAAGCATCAACGGCCAACTGAATCCCTGTGTTGGCCAGCATACCCACAGCTGCAATGGCGATTCCATACAGACCAGCATAATAATGTGACACCAATATGGCAACCGCGATTAAAAGGATAGGAATGGCAGTAGACATCATCCCGACGCCCAATCCTGCAATAATATTGGTAGCCGAACCTGTTTCTGATTGCTTAACAATTGAGGTTACTGGTTTGGTGTCCGTTCCTGTGTAATACTCAGTAACTTTTCCTACCAAGAATCCCGCAATTAAACCAGCAAGCGTTGCCATAAATACCCCAAAGGACCCAAAAGGTAATCCCTCAACGCTATCCGGAATCATGATGTCTATGATAAAATAGGAGGCAACAATCATGAGTGAACCTGAACCGAATTCTCCCAAATTCAATGCTTTATGAGGTGAGCCTCCGTCCTTTACCTTTACAAAAAGAGTCCCTATTATGGACATAACAATACCAATAGCTGCCAAGACCAATGGTAAATATACAGCGCCTAACCCCCCGAATTCAGGAGTGAAAATAAACGCTCCCAATACCATAGTCCCAATAATAGACCCCACATAGGATTCGAACAAATCGGCCCCCATACCGGCAACATCGCCCACATTATCGCCAACGTTATCCGCTATTGTAGCGGGGTTTAACGGATGGTCTTCCGGAATACCGGCCTCAACCTTCCCAACCAAATCTGCTCCAACATCGGCCGCTTTGGTATAAATACCACCACCTACACGGGCAAATAGGGCGATGGATGACGCTCCTAGAGAAAACCCAGAAAGCACATTCAGCACCATAGGAATACTTTCTGAACCCGGCCATAGATTTTGATATATAATGAACAAGCTACTTAGCCCTAAAACGCCTAAGCCCACAACACCGAGTCCCATAACGGAACCACCGGCAAATGCGACTTCCAGGGCCTTTCCTAATGAGGTTCGGGCTGCCTGCGTTGTCCTTACATTAGCCTTTGTTGCCACTCGCATGCCTATGAATCCAGCCAACGCCGAACAAATTGCCCCAACAATGAAGGATATGGCCACCATCCAATGCGAAATGGGTTTCCCCGTAACCGGATCTAATTGCTGAAACTCAGAGTTCCCCTTTAAGAATAATAAAATGGCCACGGTTATTACAAAAATGGCCAAAACTTTATATTCTGCTTTTAAAAATGACATGGCCCCATCGGCAATATGTTTGGCTATATTGGTCATTTTTTGAGACCCCGCGTCTTGTTTTTTAATCCAATGGTTTTTCACAATAACAAATAAAAGGCCTAAAACCCCAAAAGCAGGCAAAAATTTTACTATTAAATCCATATTATTTCGTTAGTTTTTGGTTATAATTTTTTTTAACGGGGCTAAAAATAGGAAAATATAAGTGATAAAAAAAACCACCTTAAATTAAAGATGGTTTATTTTTTTTATCTTAAAATACGAATTCCATAATTAAATGGTAAAGGTCCTTTTTTTCTTGTGTTCACTTTCTTCGTAACGCCTTACACAATTGTTATAAATCTCGATGGCTTCTTCAGCATTGCCCCATCCGCCAACATCCACTTTTTTCTTTTCTAAATCCTTATATACCTGGAAAAAATGTTCAATTTCTTTTAACCTGTGGGGGTTTAGATCGTAAATATCGCCACGCTGACTCCACACAGGATCTGATACAGGTACGCAAATAATTTTTTCGTCAGGTCCCTTTTCGTCTGTCATATGGAAAACACCTATAGGACGTACTTCCATAACGACCATGGGATAGGAAGGTTCTGTTGATAATACGAGGACATCTAATGGGTCATGATCCAAGGCTAAAGTTTCAGGTACAAATCCATAATCTCCCGGATACATCATAGATGAAAATAAGGTGCGGTCGAACCTGATTTTGTGCAATGCAAAATCGTATTCATATTTATTTCTACTCCCCTTTGGTATCTCTATCAATACGTCGAATGTTAAATCTTTCTTCTCGCTCATATGTGTTTAGTCTTATAAAGACTACAAATGTACTGAACCCTTAACCTTTTAGCAATAAAAAACGCAATCGATTTACAGTATTATTTCCTATATTGTTCAGGACTAACTCAAATATTTAATTATTAATCATGCGATATCTTTTTTTTATCTGTCTTGTCTTTTGTTATATAACAAATATAAACGCCCAAAGCCAACCCTGGCAAGGTAAATTCGAACCCATTGACAACATGATTGCAGCACCCAATAGCTATCGAACAGCAAGTGGGGCCCCCGGAGAAGCCTATTGGCAGCAACGTGCCGACTACAAGATAAAAGTTGTGTTGGACGAATCCCAAAACACCATTACAGGCCAGGAAACCATAACCTATTACAATAACTCTCCAGACGATTTAAGCTATTTATGGATTCAATTGGAACAAAACGTAAACCAAAAAGGCAACGAAGATTTTGGGAACTTTAATAATAGTCTTAAAGACGGCATGACCACAAGACAAATGCAATTCCTTACCAGAGCCATTGAGTTCCCGGCCGGCTATTCCATTTCATATATCAAAGACAGTCATGGAAAGGCCATGACCTCCCTGGTGAATAACACCATGATGAAAGTTGTATTGGACACCCCTTTAAAATCCGGGGAATCCTTAACCTTCTCAATAGGGTGGTCCTATCCCATTACCGATCGCAGTTTATTTTTTCTTTCCAGGGAAGGCTACGAATATTTTCCCGGTGATGACAACACGGTTTATTTAATAGCCCATTGGTTCCCCAGAATGGCGGTTTACAATGATACGGAAGGTTGGCAAAATCAACAATTTCAAAGACTTGGTGAATTTGCCCTGGAATTTGGAGATTATGAGGTAGATATCACGGTTCCGGAGGACCATATTGTTGCCGCCACGGGTACGCTAAAAAATCCGGAAGTCGTTCTCAGTAAAACCCAACAGAATCGGATGGAAAAGGCAAGAAGTTCCTTTGACAAACCGGTTATGATCGTTACCCGAGAGGAGGCAGAAACCAATGAAAAAACCAAATCCAAAACGCAAAAAACGTGGCAATTTACAGCAAAGAACGTTCGCGACTTTGCCTTCGCCTCATCACGCAAATTTATATGGGATGCCCAGGCCGTTCAGTTGCCCACTAATACCGTTATGGCCATGTCGTTTTACCCCAAAGAAGGTTTACCCGTTTGGCAGGAAGAGTCGACTAAAGCGATTAAAAATGCTTTAGAAGTATATTCAGAGGCAACTTTTGATTATCCCTACCCTGTGGCCATTTCGGTTAACACCTCTAACGTGGGTATGGAATTTCCCATGATTAGTTTTAACGGAGGAAGACCCAAAAATGGAAAGATGACTCAAAATGCCAAAGCAGGCATGATTAGCACCATTGTTCACGAGGTGGGCCATAATTGGTTTCCTATGATAGTGAGTTCAGACGAACGTAAATGGATGTGGATGGACGAAGGATTAAACACCTTTTTACACCAGCGTACCATAGCCGAGCGCTATCCTGATTTTAACAGTACCACTCCACAAAGTATTGTGCCCTTTATGACCGGAGATAAAAATATCTTACGTCCTATCATGACCACCTCGGATAATGAATTGTTGACTCAATTTGGAGCTAATTTTTACCAAAAACCCACCGTTGGCTTACAAATGCTCCGACATTCCATAATTGGAAAAGAATTGTTTGATGCCGCATTTAAAGAATATGCCAACCGTTGGAAATACAAACACCCCAATCCGGCAGATTTATTTAGAACCCTTGAAGATGCAACTGCCACAGATCTCGATTGGTTTTTTAGAGGCTGGTTCTTTACTACAGATCACGTTGACATGGAATTAACTGAGGTGAAATGGTTTAAGGTTTATGAAGTTGGACAAAATATTGAACACCAAAAACAAAACATTCAGATGAAGGTGGAGATGGATGAGCCTGCTGCAACTGCGGCGGATTTTTCTAGTGGTCCTGAGGTGATTAAAATGAATACAACCCCGGACCAGGCCTACGGTGGATATTTGTCCCGATTGGATGAAGACGAACTTAGACAGCAACTTTCCGGTAAAAACATTTATGAAATAAGCCTTAAAAATATAGGAGGATTGGTCATGCCTGTAACCATAGAATGGCACTATACCGATGGCTCCTCTGAAATAGACCGTCTTCCCGCCGATATTTGGCGCAAGAACGAATATGAAGTAAAACGTACATTTATTAAGACCAAAGAAGTAAAGGCCGTAAAATTAGATCCAAATTTTGAGTTCGCCGATACTGATATGAGCAATAACAGTTTTCCCAAAGTGGAAACAGCAAGTCAATTTGATAGGTTTAAGGCAAAACAGTCCAATGATTAGCATGAAAGGTGTTGTTTTGCTATTAAAATAATTAGAGAAGCCGGCTGTTTACTAAAAATAAAACCCAAAACTTCCTGTAACCCCAAACTTCCTGGCATCTGGGTTTAAGATGGGATCTTTATAATTGCCCCTAAAGTTGAAGTCTATGCGGAACACCTTAAAAATATTACCAACCCCAAAACTATATTCGTAGTAGGGCTTATCATTTGGTGCTATTAATGGAATGTTATTAGGGTTGTTGGTCGTGTTTAAATCGATATTTTCTTGGGAAATATCACCCCACACCCCCCTTATACTTATGATCTCCCGTAAATTAAATTGTCTCAAAAACGGTATTCTTGAAAACAACCGTCCATTGAAATTATGCTCCAAATGAAAAGAGGTGTAAGTATCACTTACAAATTCATAAAAGTCGAGTTGTGAAAAGGTATTATAAATAGAAAAATAGGATTGGTTTCCCGGAATGACACTTAACAGCCCTAAAGGTACTTCCCCAAACGTTTTACCGGTTTCAATTGTTGAAGTCAATCGGCCAAAACCTCCTAATTGCCATGGTTGAACATATGACAATTGCACCTTAGTGTAATCAAAATCACTGTTAAATATGCTTTTATCTCCAAAACTCATCCGGGCAAACAGGCGGGCATAGCCATCATTGGCATCATGGCGCTCTACACCAAAACCTGTCATCTTCCGCTTTGGAAAACAGGACACCGAAAATGTGGTTTCGTATTGCTTTATTTCAGATTCAACGCCATTAGGGGTATTGTAATCCAAACTAAATGTTGGTGAAGCAGACTCTAAGGTCCGGTAATTGGCGCCCAATCTTAAAATCACATTTCGCCAGGGTTCAGCTTCAATGGCAAAACTGGTTAAATTAATAGAGGTCAACTTATCGTTGGCACCGGTTCCTACCACCGATGACGATGCTAAGCTACGGCCTAAAACGTCGGTAGAAGTGGTTAAACTTGCCCCAATTTGTTCTACATCACGGCGGTTGCCGCCAGAAATAATGAGTCTGTGCTTTTTATCCAACAGCCACTTCCCAGAGATACCATATTTAAATTTATCATCCCTAAAACCATAGGCCAAAAATCCTTCTAGCCGCCACAAATCATTCCTGCCAAAATAAGTTCGCCCACCGGTGCGTAAACGTAAACCTTCTACCTCATTAAAACCAAAGGTTGAAAATATGGGACCATAATCCAATGGCAAGGTATTGAACTCAATGTAACCCGAAGCCAAAATACTTCCCAAATTATATAATTGTTTAAACTTTTTTACGGTTTTTAGGGTATCCAGCATTTTGTATACCCCTCTCTCATCTTTATTTAAACCTTCCAACCTGTTTTTTTCCCAGAACGCATCATCCCTATCGTAAACATCCTGGTCGTAATAATAAACCTCGGTATCATAAAACTTAGGATCCTGTTTGATATCAAACTGATAGTTATCGTATAATGTGGTTCTCTTGCCATAGATCCCTCTGGACGACTCCTTTTTATTTAAGGCAAAATCACTCATCATATAGTCCCGTTTAACCAGGAACAACGAATCGTTAAGGACTTCATATTCCTGTTCGATATAAATCTCCTTTACCCAGTTAATATTAGCACTTTTGGAGGCTTTCAGATTAATTTCTTTGATCGCAAAAGTCGTATCCGCCACCCAGAAATCGCCTTTAAAGGTCAGTTCGTTTTTCCGACGCGGATAGTATATAATATTGAAACACCACTTGTTATCGATAAAAGCGGTATCACTCAACACATAATTATAGGTATTAATGCCTGTTCTGGATAGAGGACTTACAAAGCTCTTATCAAAAAACTTGAGGTAATTATCGTAGACATTAAAATCGGAATAAAGGTCATCCACAAAATCAATTATAACCTGATTATCACTAAAGCCGGAATTTTTATTCCCTTTTAAAACTTCCTTTTCCTTATTCAAAGTATTATCGCCATACACATTGGAAACGGCTTCATTGATAAACATGGGCAGATAGGTTTTTCCAGTGACACGAGAGGTATCGACCTCATTGAATACAAACTCCATACCTTTGAACAACCTGCTTTTAATCAGCGCACTATCAATGGTATTGATATCGAACTCCACCTTTTCATATTTATCGTACTGATATTGCTTAAATTGCTTTAAACCATTGCTTCGTTTATTGGCCCATATTTTACGTAAAATATCAATGGCGGGATTGTTCTTTTTGGATTGTTTACCCGATACAATTACCACTTGATCCAGTTGTGCGGCTTCTTCTTTAAGGATAAATTTTAAGTTGTAGTTGACTTTCTTATCCAGGGGGATATTTAAAGTTTCATAACCAATGAAGGATATGGTAAGTGTGTTCCATACGTTGTCGGATTCTAAATAAAATTTTCCGTTTTCGTCTGTGATGGTTCCCTCAGTTGAACCTTTAAAGATAACATTAACAAATGATATCGGATCGTTAAATTCATCTAACACATGGCCGCTAACTTTGGTCTGGGAAAAAACCGAAATGATTCCGAAAAGGAAGAAAGGTATAAGTAGTTTTATGTTCATCATACAAAAAAACTTCATCAACATCTATGCTAATGAAGTTTAATAACGTAAATAATCTTTATTTATTTATAAAGTACTTTTTTGACGGCTTTTATAACATCGTTACTATTTGGCAGCCATTCTTCCAATAACACAGGCGAATAAGGGGCCGGGGTATCGGCCGTATTCAATTTAATTATTGGAGCATCTAAATAATCAAAAGCTTCATTTTGAACTACATAAGTAATTTCTGAAGCCACATTGGCAAATGGCCACGCTTCTTCTAATATGACCAATCGATTTGTCTTTTTAACCGATTCCAAGATGGCATGCTTATCCATGGGACGAACGGTACGCAAATCAATTATTTCACAGGAAATCCCTTCTTTTTCCAATTCGTCTGCAGCTTTATAAGCCTCCTTGATTATTTTACCAAAAGACACTATAGTTACATCTCGACCTTCACGTTTAATATCGGCAACACCTAAAGGTAAAATATACTCTCCTTCCGGCACTTCCCCTTTATCACCATACATCTGCTCACTTTCCATAAAAATAACAGGATCATCATCTCTTATGGCTGCTTTTAACAAGCCTTTCGCATCATATGGATTGGAAGGCACGACTACTTTTAATCCAGGGGTATTGGCAAACCAATTTTCAAAAGCCTGGGAATGGGTAGCTCCCAACTGTCCTGCTGATGCGGTTGGGCCACGAAACACAATGGGGCACTTAAACTGACCCCCTGACATTTGTCTTATTTTGGCCGCGTTATTTATAATTTGATCAATCCCAACCAGAGAGAAGTTAAAGGTCATGTATTCCACAATTGGGCGGTTACCCGTCATAGTAGACCCTACAGCGATTCCGGCAAATCCTAACTCTGCGATAGGCGTATCTATGACACGCTTGGGTCCAAATTCGTCCAACATCCCTTTGGAAGCCTTATAGGCTCCGTTATATTGGGCAACTTCCTCTCCCATAAGATAAATACTCTCATCCCTACGCATTTCCTCACTCATGGCTTCACAAATAGCTTCTCTAAATTGAATTGTCTTCATTGAATTTGTTTTTATCGCGTTGCAAAAATAACAATTAATGCTTTATTCCATTGAAAAGAATTATGTAAATTTATTATGCATGCATAGTAAATAATCGAAATAAAATTTTTAACTTCGTATCCTAAAATTCAGACCTGTGGTATACAGGTCTTATTCGGTAGCATTTAACGGAAAATTATATGGTTTCCGAACTGATTGAAGGTAAAAACTCTAACTTTAAATACTATCCATAAATGAAAATATTAGTATGTATCAGTCACGTTCCCGACACTACATCAAAAATTAACTTTACGGACAATAACACCAAATTTGATACGAATGGGGTACAATTTGTAATAAACCCGAATGATGAGTTTGGATTGACACGAGCCATGTGGTTCAAAGAAAAACAAGGGGCACATATTACGGTGGTAAATGTGGGCCTCCAAGATACCGAATCCACCCTGCGTAAAGCGCTTGCGATAGGTGCAGATGCAGCGATAAGGGTTAATACTACGGCGACCGATGGATATTCTGTAGCCAGGCAAATTGCCAAAGTTGTGGAGGATGGCGGTTTTGATCTGGTGATTGCCGGTCGAGAGTCCATCGATTATAATGGAGGCATGGTTCCGGGTATGATAGCCGCATTAACACAAATGAATTTTGTAAACAAATGTATTGGTTTAGAGATACATGACCAAAACGTAAAGGCCATTCGAGAAATTGACGGTGGAAAGGAAACCCTTGCCACAACACTACCATTAGTTGTAGGGGGACAAAAAGGATTGGTAGAAGAGCGTGATTTACGCATTCCGAATATGCGAGGTATTATGATGGCGCGACAAAAACCTTTGACTGTTGTAGATCCTATAGACACTGAACCACAAACCACTTCCGTTTCATTTGAAAAACCTGCACCAAAAGGTGCGGTAAAGCTAGTGGCACCTGATAATTTAGATGCGTTAATAGATTTACTCCATAACGAAGCCAAAGTCATTTAAATCTGCTCGTTAAGCACTATTTGACAATGTCAAAAATTTGGAATTACATGCTTAAATTTTAAAATATAAAACCATATGTCCGTTTTAGTTTACACAGAATCTGAACAAGGAAAATTTAAAAAAACAGCTTTCGAGGCGGCGTCTTATGCCAAAGCCTTAGCCAATCAATTAGAAACTCATGTTACTGCTGTGTCCATCAATGCCAACAGCGCAGACACATTGGGCACCTATGGCGTCGATAAAGTATTAACTGTGGCTGACACCACATTGGATACCTTCAATGCAAAGTCTTACGCCGAAGTGATCCAACAAGCTGCCGAAAAGGAGAATGCCAAGGTTATTATTTTGAGTTCTACTGCAAATAGCAAATTTTTAGCACCTCTTTTAGCGGTAGGATGGAACGCGGGCTATGCCTCGAATGTTGTTGGTGTACCCGAAAGCCTGTCCCCATTTAAAGTGAAACGTAGTGCATTTACTAACAAGGCATTTGAACTCACACAGATAAATACCGATTTAAAGATTATTGGAATTTCAAATAATTCTTTTGGGCTGATGGAAACCAATAGTTCGGTCTCATCCGAGTCCTTTTCGCCTCATCTTTCTGAGAGGCAAATTGAGGTAGCATCCATTGATAAGGTGACAGACAAAGTGACCATCGCAGATGCAGATATTGTTGTTTCCGGGGGAAGGGGATTAAAAGGACCTGAGAACTGGGGTATGATTGAAGAACTTGCAGAGGTTTTAGGTGCGGCCACGGCATGTTCCAAGCCTGTATCAGATTTAGGGTGGAGGCCTCATAGTGAACATGTAGGGCAAACGGGCAAACCAGTCGCTTCAAACCTGTACATTGCCATAGGCATTTCCGGTGCGATTCAGCATTTGGCCGGTATCAATGCCTCAAAAGTAAAGGTAGTGATCAATACGGATCCGGAGGCTCCTTTTTTCAAGGCGGCCGACTATGGTGTTGTAGGTGATGCTTTTGAAGTTGTCCCAGCATTAATTGAAAAATTAAAGGCCTTTAAAGCCCAACAATAAATTATTTTTTTTAACTTGTATAACCAGTATTGGAACTGATTAAGTTAGCATTATATTCACAAATCTGTCCCCGGCAGTTGGTAAAGTCCTAATTTAAACAGTTCTTTGCTTTTTTATAAATTATGAGTTTAGTCAGGTTAAATATAAAAGGCATTTCCTATAGCCAAACCCAAAATGGTGCTTATGCACTCATATTAAATGAAGTGGATGGCGATCGTAAATTACCCATAGTCATTGGTGCGTTTGAGGCGCAATCCATTGCAATCGCATTAGAAAAGGAAATTCGACCACCAAGACCTTTAACACACGATTTGTTTAAAAATTTTGCGGACCGCTTTGATATTGTGGTCAAGCAAGTCATTATCCATAAATTAGTTGATGGCGTGTTTTACTCCAGTTTAATTTGCGAACGGGATAAAATTGAAGAAATCATTGATGCCAGAACCAGTGACGCCATTGCACTTGCGCTTCGTTTTGATGCGCCGATATTCACCTATAAAAACATTTTAGATAAAGCCGGGATTTATTTAAAAGTAAACCCAAAAAAAGATGATGAAGAAGAACAGGATAGTGTTTTGGTTGATGACTTAATGGCGGATCAATTAGAACCGGAAGGTCCCAAAGAAAATTATAAATCCAAAACCTTGGAAGAACTTCACAATCTATTGGATGAGGCTGTTGCTAATGAAGATTATGAAAAAGCTGCAAAAATTCGCGACGAAATTTCCAAAAGATAAGCCTGACCTTTATGAAGCAGCATTACTTATTCGTTCTCATCTTGTGGTTATGCCTTTTCAATGTGACACACGCTCAAGATGAACAGGTATCTTTTGCCGATGATTCTATCTCTACCTCGGAGAACAAGGTTAAAAGTGATTCCATAACACCCAATAATACCGCAACAATAACACCGCTTACCGAAACGCTGTTACCTGCTTTAGAGGAGGAAACCTCTACAACCCTGGTACCGAGTCATGGTTTTACTTTTACAAGTTTTTGGCGGGGGGTTTTAGGGATGGTTTCCTTAATAATTATTGCGTTTCTATTTAGCAGTAATCGCAGGGCCATTAACTGGCAGGTTGTCGGTATTGGCCTTACATTCCAAATATTAATTGCCATCGGGGTTTTGAAAGTGGCATTCATAAAGGCTATTTTTGAATTTGTTGGAAGCTTATTTGTTAGTGTTTTAGACTTTACCAGAGCGGGTAGTAAATTTTTATTTGAAGGGCTGGTTGTAGACATGGATACCTTTGGTTTCATTTTTGCATTTCAAGTGTTGCCAACTATCATATTCTTTTCTGCTTTAACCTCAGTTCTTTTCTATTTGGGAATTATTCAAAAAGTGGTAAAAGGAATGGCATGGTTACTGTCTAAAGCCCTAAAAATTTCCGGTGCAGAGAGCCTAAGTGTTGCCGGCAACATTTTTTTAGGTCAAACCGAAGCCCCTCTGCTTATAAAGGCCTATTTGGAGAAAATGAACAAGTCGGAAATGCTCTTGGTTATGATTGGTGGTATGGCCACTGTTGCCGGGGCCGTATTGGCGGCCTACATTGGATTTCTTGGCGGCGATGAACCAACGATGCGTTTGTTCTATGCCAAGCACCTTCTGGCTGCTTCCGTTATGGCGGCACCGGGCGCTATTGTCATTTCAAAAATATTATATCCACAAACCCAATCTGTAAATACAAACGTACACGTATCCCAAGAAAAAATTGGTTCCAATTTTTTAGATGCCATTGCCAATGGAACCACGGAAGGATTAAAATTAGCCGTTAATGTTGGTGCGATGCTTCTGGTATTTGTTGCTTTCATTGCCATGTTTAATGGTATTTTGGATTGGATAGGTGATATGACAACCATAAACACATGGATAGCCGATCATACAACTTATTCCAGTTTGTCTTTAGAACTCATTTTAGGATATACTTTCGCTCCCTTAATGTGGTTGATTGGTGTTGCAAAAGAGGATATGGCCCTTATGGGACAGCTCCTTGGCATCAAATTAGCGGCGAGTGAGTTCATAGGATATATTCAGTTGGCCGATTTAAAGAACATGTCCAATACCATTCACCTAAGCTATGAAAAATCCATTATTATGGCCACCTATATGCTTTGTGGCTTTGCCAACTTCGCTTCTATAGGCATTCAAATAGGAGGAATTGGATCCTTAGCTCCGGGACAACGGAAAACCTTATCTCAATTTGGTATGAAAGCCTTAATTGGTGGAACCATAGCCTCTTTGGTTTCTGCTACTATTGCCGGAATGATAATCGGTTAATCTTGACCCCATACTCCCGTTAATAACTTTCTCATAATATCTTAAACTTTGGTCATAAATTTTTTGGCTTTTTTTTATTTTTATTTCCGCATAAAAATGACATTACATGAAGCAATATCACGACTTAGTAAGGCACATTTTGGAGAATGGCAATGAAAAATCCGATCGGACCGGTACAGGTACCAAAAGCGTATTTGGATACCAGATGCGATTCGATTTAAATGAAGGGTTTCCCATGGTAACTACTAAAAAACTGCATCTTAAATCCATTATTTATGAATTGCTTTGGTTTTTAAAAGGAGATACCAATATCCATTATTTAACTGAAAATGGTGTTCGCATCTGGAACGAATGGGCCGATGAAAATGGCAATTTAGGGCCGGTTTATGGCCACCAATGGCGAAACTGGAACAGTGATGACATTGACCAAATAAAGGACATTATCCATACACTTAAGACCAATCCCGATAGCCGAAGAATGTTGGTGTCGGCATGGAATCCTTCTGTATTACCGGACACTTCCAAAAGTTTTAGCGAAAATGTAGCCAATGGGAAAGCGGCCTTGCCGCCGTGCCATGCTTTTTTCCAATTTTACGTTGCCAACGGCAAGTTATCGTGTCAGTTGTACCAGCGAAGTGCCGACGTGTTTTTGGGCGTTCCTTTTAATATAGCCTCCTATGCTTTATTCACCTTGATGATGGCACAAGTTTGTGGCTATGACGCTGGAGAATTCATTCATACTTTTGGAGATGCCCACATTTACAGTAATCACTTCGAACAGTTGGAATTGCAATTATCTCGTGACATTAGACCGTTACCAAAAATGATCATAAACCCTGAAGTAAAAGATATCTTCAGCTTTAAGTTTGAAGATTTTACTTTAGCCGATTATAATCCTCACCCGCATATTAGAGGTGTTGTGGCCGTATAAAAAAAAAGCTTTCCAAATGGAAAGCTTTTTTACTTTTTAAACCGTTACCACGCTGTTTTCCGCTCCTGCAAAATCATTCCATGCATAAGCATCGGCAGCATCGTCATTCACATAGTTACCATCCACTATGTATTTAAATTCATACGTGTTATCTTTTTCTAAATCTAAAGTACCTTTAAAGGTTCCGTTTTTTAATTTCTTTAAAGGGGCTTTTTTTGCATTCCAATCATTAAAGCTTCCAACAACAGAAACCTTTTTGGCTTCTTCAGCCTCTATAGAAAAAGTTACTTTACAAACTGGTTTACTTTTCAAGTATTGTTTCTTAATAGCCATAATTATATGTATTTTTTATTGGGCAAATTTAGGACAACAATTGCACATATGCATCACTTGTTGAACGTAATCATCAAGAATTATCAATTTCATAATATGACGTAACATAAATTTAAAGTTTCTAAAAAATTTAAAGCTTAAATTATTAAGTTAACACCAAAAAAACTATGCTTTACTCCTGATTTTCAGATATTTTAATACTATATCGATTTCGTAAAACCCTTCGGAATAAGGTCCTGAGTATGTCATTAAAATATCATAACTTTACAACTGTTAACAAAAGAATATGTTCGGAAAAAAGAAAGATGTTCCAGAAATTGATAAAGATCAATTAGAACTCATAGAAAATGCTCAAAAGCGAATAAGACAAAAAAAACGGTTATACATTCACTTTGTTATTTTTCTTATTGGGAGTGTACTGCTCATTATTGGTAATATCATTTTGGGCATAGGTCAAGAATATACTTTATTTGGCAAGGATTGGTTTCTTTATGCGATCCTTTTATGGGGATTCTTTTTACTGTATCATGTTTTTAATGTTTTTGTTACCCATAAATTTATGGGTAAGGCTTGGGAAAAACAGCAATTGGAAAAATTGATCGCCAAACAACAACAGCGTTTGGAACAACTTAACAAAACGCTTAAAACCGAAGAACCAAAATCTTCCGAAAACTCCCGGACAAAAGCGAACAACCCATCCGGTAAACCCTCTGAAATCACTATTATAGCCGCGGTAGCAGAAAACAATGCCATTGGTAAAAACAATCAACTAATTTGGCACTTAAGTGATGATTTAAAGCGATTTAAAGCATTAACCAATGGGCATCATATTATTATGGGGCGTAAAACCTTTGAGAGTTTCCCAAGGCCGCTCCCCAATCGTACGCATATTGTAATAACCAAACAGGACCACTATTCTGCCCCTGCGGATGTTATTGTGGTTAACACTTTGGAAGATGCTCTCGATGCTGCAAAGAATGACCCGCAGCCCTTTATTATTGGTGGTGGAGAAATATACAAGCAGGCCATGCCAATTGCCGATAGAATTGAGCTTACCCGTGTTCATGAAAAATTTGATGCGGACACCTTCTTCCCGGATATAGAAACCACACAATGGAAAGAAATGGCACATAGTTTGCACGAGAAAGATGAAAACAACGATTATAAGTTTTCATTTATTACTTATAAACGCATATAAATTACAACATTATGGAAATCAGGCCCCTACTTAAAAAACTTTCCCTCTTATGTCTAATACCCTTAATGGTTAGCTGTGCTTCAACAAACAGATTGACCATGACCGTTACGGAACCCGCTCCCATTACCATCCCCAAAACCATTACCAGTGTTGGCCTCTTAAATCGATATGACAGTACCTCTTCTAACGTCATTAACAAGATTGATGAAGTGTTTTCTGCAGAAGGCAAAAATTTTGATAAGGATGCCTCAAATAAGGTTCTTGAGGGTCTAAACGATCTGCTGAAACAACAAAATCGTTTCGATGTGGTCATTTTAAACGATTCTACTTTAAGCACTACCCATACGAATAATTTTCCAACCACATTACCCTGGGATACGGTAGAGAGATTGTGTCATCAAAATAAGGTTGACGTCCTGTATGTTCTGTCCTATTTTGATACGGACTCAAACATTAGTTACAGCACCAGGCAAACCTATACCCAAAACATTTTGGGAGTAAAAATTCCCGTTTTGGAACATCACGCCACTGCAAACACACTAATAAAAGGGGGATTTAAAATTTACGATCCTGGGAACAAGTTTATTTTGGATGTCTTTCCATTTTCAAAAGGCATTACCACGTCGGGTAAGGGCATAAATCCAGCAAAGGCTTTGGAGGCCCTTAAAATGCGAAAAGACCTTGTTATGGATGCCAGCAGATTGATAGGCGAAGATTATGCGTTGCGTATACAACCCTACAAAATCAGGGTTGCCCGGGATTATTTTGTAAAGGGTACCGATCAGTTTGAAATAGCGAAGCGCAAAGCACAAACAGGGAATTGGAACGGAGCTGCAGAGCATTGGGAAAAAGAACTCACCAATCCAAAATCAAAAATTGCAGGTAGGGCTTGTTATAATATGGGTATCATTAATGAAATTAACGGTGATTTAGATGCCGCTATAACATGGGTCTCCAAAGCCTACAGTGATTACAATAACAAAGAAGCCTTAAGGTATTTAAATATCTTAAAGTATCGGGTAGCGCAAAACCAAAGATTGGCCCAGCAAGAGTAATCGCAAATTTTGCTTTTACAATCATTTCTATTGTTCATTCGGATGTTCTCAAGTCATAAATAAAAAAAATCATGTACTTTTGCTGCACTAAATAAGAACAAAAATGAACGCATATATATTTCCTGGACAGGGCGCCCAATTTACGGGCATGGGATTGGACCTTTATGAGAATTCGCCATTGGCACAAGAACTGTTTGAACAAGCCAACCATATTTTAGGATTTAACATCACAGATATCATGTTTGAAGGGTCGGCCGAGGACCTAAAAGAAACGAAAGTCACTCAACCGGCGATCTTTTTGCACTCCGTAATTTTGGCCAAAACATTGGGAGCATCTTTTAAACCCGATATGGTTGCGGGTCATTCCCTTGGTGAATTTTCTGCCTTGGTGGCCAATGGCAGCTTAAATTTTGAGGACGGTTTAAAACTCGTTTCCCAACGAGCATTGGCCATGCAAAAGGCCTGCGAGCTTAAACCGAGTACGATGGCTGCCGTTTTAGGATTGGATGATGATGTCGTGGAAAAAGTTTGTGCCATGACCGAAGGCATCGTAGTAGCTGCAAATTACAACTGCCCGGGCCAACTGGTCATTTCGGGAGAGATTGAAGCTATAGACAAAGCCTGTGAAACCCTGAAAGCAGAGGGCGCCAGACGTGCCCTGGTACTGCCTGTTGGTGGTGCCTTTCACTCACCACTCATGGAACCCGCCCGTGAAGAACTTGCTGCAGCCATTGAGAACACCACTTTTAATAAACCCAACTGCCCGATTTATCAAAATGTAACCGCCAGTGCTGTTACTGCAGCTTCGGACATCAAAGCAAATTTAATATCCCAATTAACCGCTCCGGTGCGCTGGACCCAGTCTGTTCAACAAATGATTACCGATGGCGCCACCCTATTTACTGAGGTGGGACCCGGTAAGGTTCTGCAAGGCCTGGTTAAAAAAATAAATAGAGACGCAGAGACCGTTTCGGCAACTTTTGAAATGAATTCCTAAATGAAGTTATCCAGACGCTCTATCTTCATTACTGCATCAATAGGCATAACCATTGCTATTGATCAAATAACCAAGATTATTGTTAGAACATATATAGACTCACAGGAGGTCATACCAGTAATCGGAACGTATTTTTCGCTGCACAATGTAGAGAATGAGGGGGCCTTTCTTGGGATGGGAAGTGAATTGAATGAGCCGCTCCGTATTATTTTGTTGCTTATTCTTCCCATTATTGTATTGGGTTTCGTTTTGCGTTATATCTTAAAGGACAAAACGCTTGACTATTGGTCCTTATTTGCTTTTTCAGGAATTATTGGTGGTGGTATTGCTAATGTTTTCGATAGAATAGCATTTGGTTCGGTAACCGATTTCTTCTTTATAAAACTGACAGACACGCTGAGAACGGGCATTTTTAATGTGGCCGACCTGTTTGTTACTACCGGTATGATTATTTTGATTATGGTCAGTTTTGGGAAGAAAAAACAAACCGCATCGGATTCAAAATAAAAAAACACCTCGAAAGGAGGTGTTTTTCTAAGTTTAATTGGCCAGTTAGTTTTCAAACTACGGATTGGGAGTCAGTTGTAAGGTGTATTTAATTCCCGGTAAACCACAACAAGAACCGGAAGTGTATTCTAAATCTAATGTAATAATGCCGGAATCTTGATCCAGGCTTGATCCCAGATCAATATAATCTACCAAGCCAGGGAAATCAACCGATGGGGACAGCACTGTGATTGTACCGCAAACATCAGTGAAATTAAGACCAATTGGGAAATCCGGCCCAAAAATATCTGCAGTCCCATCACTTAAGAGGTATGTTCCTGATGATGGCTGCGTAATGGTTACAGGTTGGGGACTCCTGAAATTACTGGCTATATCCAAATTCGAAGCAATTACCGTAGAGGTATAACTTCCTTCCAACATGGTTGGGCAAGACACCGGAAAATTCAATACTGTTGTATAGAGTCCTGAATTAGTGATGTTCTGATTTACATTACTGGAGCCATTGGCATTAATAATACTCAACACTGTTCCGTCAGATCTCGTGAATCTTGTGGAAACAGCCAGGGCATCTCCCAATAACACATCATCGATAGTCGCTAGTTCCGAAAATGCCGAGACCACATCATTAATGGACAGGGTAAAGTTGTCTGGCAAGGATACATTATTAAATAATATGGCATTGTACACATTACCGGTAGCTGTGGTATAATAGCCCATAATATCTGTTGAAACTGCCGTACCTTGGGCCACATCTGCGCTAAAAGACACTTCAACATTAGTGCCCGCATTAATTTTTGTTAAATCGAAAAGTACAGCCGAATCGGATGCCAATTGCATATTGGGAACAATCCCGTCTTCAAAGATTCGGACAGAAGTCCCACCATCTTCCTCACAAGATATGCACAAAGCTGTACTGATTATTACTATTAAATATCTAAAATTTTTCATGATATATTTTTTTTAATTATCCCAAAATATTTTATACGCCGTAGGGTCTTTTTGACTTGGTGCATTACTGTTGTTATTTATTTCATCTGAAGGCCAATGCAGTGATAATTGAAATGCATTTCCTAAAGTTGTTTGGGCATCATTTAACGGAAATCCATCCCCATTATCCAACTGATATTCGGGAGAGGGACCATTTGGATTGGCCAAAACAGGATATCCAGTTCTTCTGTAATCGGTGTAGATATCCACAGGATCTCCAAAAGAAGCTACCCATTTTTGGGTCATTATTATTTCTAATTTCTTGTCTGCGCCAGCGGCATCAAATTCCGAAATCACATTATCAATAAAATCGGATACTGCTGCAGTTCCCACTAACTTAGGCACGGTTTGGGTGGTCCCGGAATTTGTGACAACCTCATCCACTTTTGCAAAACTGGCATTCAAGGCTTCCCTGAGCTTTTCACTGGCATCACCAGACATGAGTCCTACTTGAATTAGTTCAGCCTGAATGTATAAAAACTCGTAATAGGTGAGTATCCGCTTTGGGGCTACCCCTGTACCATTTGCAGTACTACTTCTGGCAAAGCCCATACCGTCATCATACCGTCCTCCACAAGGATATATGCCCGGAAAAGTGGCATCGTTTTGTACGGCATGATCCCTGTCGGGGCCAATACTGCCAAACCGGATGGTGAAAAATCCTGTGGAAGCATCCCAATAATCTGCATTAGGGTCGCCCGTAACGGTATCGCCCTGATCTCTTGGGAATTGATTTGGAGCCAATTGATTTGCCCAATAATAGGGAATCCTCGGATCCGGATTACCTGTATGAATATTAGGATTCCATCCTTTTAATACTTCATAAAACCACGGACTTATATAATGATCGACCTGGGCCTGAACATAAGAACTTTGAAATAGCTGGTTCCTTTCATCGGTAGGCGTGATATTAGAAGTATGGGTAAATTGAAAATCATCTGCTGAGGAGGTGTAAAAATTATCAGCCGCAACCAGGGCGTCCAGATCAGACGGCTCAAACATGGAAGATAGTCGTACCTGATTATACAATTTTAACTTAAGCGTATTGATGAATTTAACCCATTTAGAGGTGCTCCCGCCGTAAAACAAATCATCCGTCGATGGGAAAACATTTCCTTCTCCACTGCTTATGTTAGATTTGGCTTCATCCAATAATGCAAAAACAGCTTGATAAATCGCTTCCTGGCCATCAAATACGGGAGCAATAATGCCGCCCTTTAATTGCGTTGCCTCAGTAAAAGGGACATCGCCCCACAGATCGACCGCAACAGACCCTAAATACGCTTTAAGTGCCTGACCAATGCCTAAATACACTTTATCTCCGCTTTCGGTAGCCTGATCAATAAGGGTCTGAATATCTGTAAGTACCAAATAAACATTGTTCCAGTCGTTTCTTGTAGACACATTGTCGGCCTGTGCCCCATATTGATCCTGTTCGCTTCGTGACATGAGTTGATGTACATATACTGAAAGTAATTCCGCCGTAAAATTATTGGCATCCCCTATTTGACCCACCGTCACTTGAATATTAGGTAATATTAAATTCAGGGCTACCGTTGTTGGATTGTCTTTGTCTGTGTCTACATCCAGAAATTCATCACATGCTGTTAAGACAAAAACCGTATTCAGCAGTAAGAACCCTATAAAGACCGTTTTGAATATTATATTTCTCATAGTTTGTTTTTTAAAATGTTACATTAACTTTAAACCCATATCTGGTTGCTGTTGGTGGTGAGGCTATTTCCACCCCTTGCAATCTGGATGTGCCATGTGAAGTTACCTCTGGATCAAAATTTGTATATTTTGGAACATTTGGAGCAAAATACCACAAATTGTTGGCTATGGCACTTAAGGAAATTTTACCAAAAGGTGTCTTTTTCAACCAATCGGTTGGAACCTGATACGATAAGCTTAACTCTCTTAATCTATACACTGTCCCATCATATACACTGGCTTCATCCACCGCATTTTGACCAAAAGTTCCACTAGGCCCACCCGAAGTAAAATATAACGCATTAATATCTAGTTGGGTCGTATTGGGAATGGGGTTTCCACTGCTATCCAGAAGTAAATTCCCCTGTGAATCGCCATAAAATCCAGGTATTATAACGGTTCGTTCCCTATCCTCTGTGTCTTTGGTTACCCCTCTGCCCAACATGGACTGGATACTTGTTGAATGAATATCTCCGCCTTCCCTCCAATCAAATTGAGCACTAAGGGTAAGATTTTTATACCTTATTGTATTTATAAAACTCATCTTGAAATCTGGATTGGGGTCCCCGATAATTCCATTGGCCGTTGTTCCCAAGGCATCATTGTCGGCAGAATTAAATACATACCCTGTTGCCGGGTCGATAATAAAATTACCCTCCGGATCCCTTGCAAACTTGGACCCATAGAACACCCCAAAGGGTTGTCCTGCTATAACATGGGGCACTTGATTACCATTGCCTTCAAACTGGATTCTATCCAAGCCCTCAACCAGTTCGGTAACCACATTATCATTTTTTGTAAAGGTTGTAAAAAGAGACCAGTTAAAATCTTCAGTTTGAATGGGGACCACGGTGAGCCCAATTTCCACTCCCTTATTTTCCATTTCTCCAATATTGGTGTTAAAGGATGTAAAACCACTTGAGGAGGGAACCGTTACAGGAGAAATTAAATCGGTAGTGATTTTCTTGTACAAGCTAAAATCAAGGACCAAACGTCTATTAAAAAACTCTAAATCCGTCCCTATCTCAAACTCTTTAGTAAACTCCGGCGTAATTTCCTGGTCTCCCAAGCCCACTCTATTTCCAACTACCGGGATGCTATTAAATGGATTTCCGGTGGCAAAGGTTGTATTTAAAAACTCCGCCGGAGCTGACCTTCCTGCCTCGGCATAGCCGGCTCTTAATTTAGCAAAGGTTAAAATGTCACTATTCATGTCAAAGGCCTCCGTAACAATTAGGGAAGTACTGACCGAGGGATAAAAATAGGAGCGATTATCCTTAGGCAAGGTGGACGACCAGTCGTTTCTTCCCGTTGCATTTAAAAATAAAAAGTCTTCATAGGACAACCCGATTTCAGCAAAAGTACCAAAGGTTCTCTCCCTGCTACTTCTGTCAAAATTAATAGCTTGGGTAACCGTATTGGTAATAGATCTTATTCCCGGTGATATAAAAGTGCTTCCGGTAATTGCAAAGTTCTCGGCCGTATTCTGTAAGACATTGGCCCCAACAACTCCTGTCAAACCAATGGTTTTAGTTAAATCATAATCAAAATTGACCAAAAAGGTTGATTCAATATCTTCATTGGTGAAATCTATATTTATTATCGAACCGCCATCGGCCAAAGATGCTCTGGATTGGGGATCCCTTATTTGCCTCCTGTTCAATATATATTTATTGAACCCGATTCTAAATGATGTGGATATGTTATCATTAATTGGAAAACTCAGGTTTATATTACCTACCGTTCTATTGGTTTTAGTCACTATCTGATCATGTTCCCATGACCAAAGTGGGTGATCCCAGCCATTATTTGGAGTTACTGAGGCTCCATTGGCATCTTCATAGGGTAAACTTAAATCCCAGGATCTCCCCAACCATAAGGCTCTGGCAAAGGATGATGCAGAGCCTCCAAACTGGTTCTCGCCATAAAATCCGCCTGTTTGATCCGTATTTGAAAAACTCAGCGATGCACCAATGGTTATACCATTTTGCAATTTAAAATTGCCCCCAGAAGAAAGCGATGTTCTATCGTAGGTATTAAATGGGATATACCCTTCTTGCTGCAAATCGGAAACCGTTACACTAAAACTTCCATTCTCTCCACCAAAAGCCAGATTAACAGAGTTATCCAAAACCACCCCGGTCTTGAACAAATTTTTGACATTATCGGGTTGCGGCTCCCAAGGAACGGTTGGTCCAAACAAATCGGGAAAAGCATTAAGTAAATTTGGCCAGGTAGGTATAGTTTCCAAAGCATCGAATCTTGGACCCCATGAGCCATTAGCATTAACATAATTAAAGTTTGTTCCGGGCCCATAGGTGTTTTGGTAAACCGGCAAATTCGCAATCGTTTCAAAATAAGTTCCACTGCTTAGGTTTACGCTTAATTTTTTATTGGTGCTTGCAGCAGCCGAACCTGATTTGGTGGTAATTACAATCACCCCATTAGCGGCTCTAGATCCATATAATGCTGATGCAGCAACACTTTTCAATACGTTTACTGAAGCAATGTCGTTAGGGTCTAAGCTGGACAGGCCGGTTTCATAGCTTCCCCCGCCCAGAGTTTGATTTGAAAAATTTAAAATAGTATTATCGCCTGCCTGAGTATTATCGTAAGCAATACCATCAACAATTATTAGCGGTTGTGTGGACGATCCAATGGTTGTCTGTCCCCGAATATTAATTAGGTTGGCAGCGCCAGCAACCCCTGTTGAAAAGTTTACATTAACTCCGGCCACTTTTCCGGACAAGGATCGTATTAAATCCGGCTCTGAATTTTCGGTAATTTCATCGGAACTCACTTTACTCACGGCATACCCTAACTTTTTGGGGTTTCTTTTAATACCAAAAGCAGTAACAACCACCTCCTCCAAAACAGCGGTATCTTCCTGCATGCTAATATTAATGGTGTTTGATGCTCCAACGGTCAATTCGGCAGTGACATAACCAACAAAACTAACCACAAGAACATCGCCTTGATTAGCTCTAATTGTATAATTCCCATCAAAATCAGTCGAAGTTCCCGAAGAAGTCCCTTTAATTAAGACTGTCGCTCCAGGAAGGGGTAGTCCTGAATTATCAGATACTGAACCTGAAATGGTCCTGCTTTGTGCAAAAATAAATTGCACCGCTAACATTAGGAAAAACGTTAGCACTCCTCTAAGATTTGTTTTCATACTATTTATTATTTGAGTTAGTCTAAGCAGATTGTAAAAAAGGCAGGCAGTAAAGATTTTTTCAAAGGACTAATTCAAAAAAATACTGTAGATAAAAACCAAAGTTTAGCGAAACCTTAGCCTAATATGTAAAGCTCTTAACCGCCTTACCCTTTACAATTGCATTAGTAAAAGAACTAGTTTAATTGAATGCTTAACAGTAATATGATTTGAGTAATCCATAAAATGTGGCAGGATAATACTTTTATGATGTAACGCATCTTAGGGTTACTAACGCTTAAAATTTAATACGTAAATTCTGAATACAATTTCATAAAAAATTATATATCAGTGCTTTAACTATTTTAAAAATTAAATTTAGTTTAGGATGTTAAATTGTTTTTAATTGATGTGAACATGTCTTATTTTGAAGTTTTGTATGAATAACATGATTTGAAAAAGCTAAATATTGATGTGAACACCCTTTTTCATCCCATATTAAGTCGTTTTTTTATACTAGTTTAGATGTTCAAACCACTTTCCACAATGACCAGCACGATTAAAGCAATAATAATTGATGATGAATTCCTAGCGAGAAAACGGGTTTTAAATTTGCTTAATGAGGTTAAGGACATTGAAGTGATTGATGAATGCAGTTCCGGGAAGGAAGCTATTAACAAAATAAATACGGTTAAACCGGATTTAATATTCTTAGATATCAAAATAACCGATATGACGGGGTTTGATATTCTTAAGGAAATTGATCAAACCAATATGCCCTTGGTCATATTTATAACCGCCTTTGATGAATTTGCTTTAAAAGCTTTCGATTTCTTTGCCTTCGACTATCTTTTAAAACCCTTCAAGGATGAACGTTTTATGCAATCTACCAATAGGGTAATTGAACTATTACGATCTAACAAACCTCAAGAAATTGATAAAAAAATTAGCAACCTTCTTAAATACATTGAAAATCCCAATCAGGAATTTTTAGAGGCTAAACAAACCAAGTTGGCCATTAAGGCCAATGGTAAAATTTCATTTATCAATAAGGATGAAATAAAATACATTCTGGCTTCGGGTTATTATGCTGAAATTTTTACCGATCAGAAAAAGTATGTTTTACGCGAATCCTTAAATTCGATGCTTAACCAACTCAAGTCTTTTAAATTTCAAAGGATCCACAGATCTACCATTATCAATACCACATTTATCAAAGAGGTATTGTATTCCAATTACGGTGAAATTGATGTGAAAATACAGGACGAAAAATTATTTAGAATTAGTAAGAGTTACAAAAAGGCGTTTCAAAAAAAGATGGGGATTTAAAGTATTAAAAAATGAAAGGTTTAAAAAAATATGTCGATCTGAAGTTAATTGGAATTCTTTCCCTTGCCTATTCTGTTTTTGTAATAATCTACGTTAGCAAAAATGTTTATTTAAGAATCCATTACGAAAGAGAGACCGATTGGGGTAATTTTATTTTTATAAATGTTTTGGATTGGTTCATAATTTCAATTTTCATGATTTTTATAGCCATTTCAACCAAATATTTAATCGATAAAAAAACCAAATTCCCGTACATTATTATGTTCCACTTGTTTTTTTCTTTCTTTATCGGGGCCTTTGCTATAGGTGTTTCATGGGGAATAGAACTTTTGGGCAACCCTGAAATAGAGATAAAAAATGAATTAAATGGTGCAATAACTGCATTTATAAGACTTATTGATTTGCATTTTTTAATTTATCTTTCATTAGTGACCATCATATATATGTATTATTACTTTAAGAAGACTCAAGAAAGTAAATTGCAAACCATTCAATTACAAGAACAACTATCGAAATCACATTTAAAATTCTTACAATCCCAAATGCATCCCCATTTTTTATTCAATACTATAAATGGCATTTATTCCTTATTGGATATCAATCTGGAAAAATCTAAAGCTATGCTGGTTGATTTAAGTGATCTGTTGCGAAATGTATTGGAAAAAAAAGATCAAAACTTAATTGAACTACAGGACGAAATAAACATATTAAAAAAATATATACACATTAAAAAGACCCGTTTTTCTGATCAGTTGACTTTCAACTTAGATATTGAAGAAGGCCTGGAAAATGCATTAGTCCCGAATATGATCCTGCAGCCCATAATCGAGAACTCGACTAAACATGGTTATAGTGATAAACATAAGTCCATAACTGTTTCAATCTCCATTAGAAAAGAAAAGGACCGAATGAGCATTAAGGTTGAAAATACAGGGAAGCAAATAGACCAACCCCTTTCCTCCTTATTAAAAAAAGGCAATGGTCTAAGTAACATTAACGAAAGACTTAAAACATTGTACAACACAGATTTTGAATTAAAAATATATAACCATTCCAATAAGGTCATGACAGAAATTAACTTCCCACTCCAATTATCAATTTCTGAAATCACCGAAACGTTCTGAAGGGTGTCCCCTATAAAACAGGGGTTACTCATTGAGCAACCCCTGTGAATTATTGGATTAACTATAAGTCTAACCTCTAATTTTCTGTTCCCACTTCCATGCCGATAACATGGCATCATCCAGAGTCAACTTGGTTTTCCACCCTAGTTCGTCGTTGGCCTTTTTGGTATCGGCATAGGCCGATATAATATCGCCCTCTCGTCTACCCACAATTTTATAATTTAACTTTTTACCCGAAACGCGCTCGAAAGCTTCCACGACTTCCAGTACAGAACTGCCCTTACCTGTTCCAAGATTAAAGGTTTCATAATTCTCCTTATTCTTATTGTTTAACAAGCGTTTAAGTGCTACAACGTGGGCCTTTGCCAAATCTACAACATGAATATAGTCCCTTATACAGGTGCCATCAGGTGTTGGGTAATCGTCGCCAAATACCGACAATTCTTCGCGTAGTCCAATAGCTGTTTGTGTAATAAAAGGCACCAGATTTTGAGGGACCCCAATAGGCAATTCCCCAATTTTGCCAGACGCATGAGCCCCAACAGGATTGAAATAACGTAGTGCTATAGCCTTGAGGTTTGGTACCACTTTACAAGTATCCCTGATAATTTCCTCGCCAATTTGTTTGGTGTTTCCATATGGTGATTCTGCCTGTTTCACGGGAGCATTTTCGGTGATTGGCAATTCGTCTGCCTGACCATATACCGTACAAGAAGAGCTAAAAATAAACGAGGCTGTAGGTAGTTTTTTCAATTCTTTCAGTAGGTAAACCAAGGTGCCTATGTTATTTTCATAATATAATAAAGGTTTCACAACGCTTTCACCCACGGCTTTACTCGCTGCAAAATGGATAACGCCTTTAATATCGTTATGTCGTTGAAAAAAGTGTTCTACATCTACCTTTTCTTTTAAATCTATTTTTTCAAAAAGCGGTTTTTTCCCTGTTATTGCTGTTATACCATCCAATACAGTTATTGAAGAGTTCGATAAATCGTCAATAATAACCACTTCATATCCTTCATTTTGTAATTCTACAACGGTATGGGAACCTATGAATCCTAATCCGCCGGTGACTAATATTTTATCCATTTATAAATGTTATGATCGTTGATGTAATATGTTCTATTTGTTCGTCATCCAATTCGGTATGCATCGGTAAAGAAATAACTTCTTTTGTTAATTGATTCGTTACTGAAAAATCAGCTTCATTATAGCGTTCATCGGCATAAGCCTTCTGTTTATGCAGGGGTATTGGATAATACACACCACAGGGAATATTGTTTTCATTTAAATGCCTGGCCAAGGCGTCTCTGTCCACGCCCTTCAGCCTCAGCGTATATTGATGAAATACATGACAATCACAGGTCTCGCATAGAGTTTCACATCCATTCGAAACTTTTGGGGTAATTATTTGATTGATCTCCTTGAACGCTTCATTATATTTTATCGCTGCTGCTTGTCTCGCCTTGTTGTAACTATTTAAATGTGGTAATTTGGCATCTAAAACCGCAGCTTGAATACTATCCAGCCTCGAATTTACACCCACCACATCATGATGGTAACGTTCATACATGCCATGGTTTACGATACCCCTTATGGTATGCGCTAAGTCATCATCATTGGTGAAAATGGCACCACCGTCACCGTAACAGCCCAGGTTTTTAGATGGGAAAAACGAGGTTGCCCCTACATGCCCTATGGTTCCGGCCTTGACTTTTTTACCATTTTTATAGGTGTAATTGGCTCCAATAGCCTGGGCATTATCTTCTATCACGTATAAATCATGTTCTTGTGCTAATGCCATAACAGCTTCCATATTCGCACATTGCCCAAATAAATGGACGGGTACAATGGCCTTAGTTTTTGGAGTGATGGCTTTTTTAATAGCTTCTATATTGATATTGAAATCGTCTTCATTAACATCGACCAATACAGGTGTTAACTGTAGTAAAGCAATAACCTCTACGGTAGCCGCAAAAGTGAAATCAGCCGTAATCACCTCATCACCAGGTCCTAAACCCAATCCCATCATGGCTATTTGAAGGGCATCTGTACCATTAGCACAGGGTATGACATGTTTAACTCCCAAATAACGCTCTAAATGCTGTTGAAAATCATGCACTTTTGGACCATTTATAAATGCCGTATTGTCAATAATTTCCTGTATTGCCGGATTAACCGTTTCCCTAATTCTAGAATATTGACCCTTAAGGTCTACCATTTGGATTTTTCTCATTGTTCTGTTATCTGATAAAAATGCTTTCTGTTTACAAATTGCATGCATTTCCAAGCGTTCAAAAATACAAAATTCATGTAGCTTATCTATAGTTTTCTATCAAAGAAATGTATTTTAGCAAAAACAAAATAAGCGTGGGATTTTTATATAACAACATCATTCCTTTAGCGGGTTTTCTGTTAAAAATAATTGCAAAATTCAATCATAAAATTGCTTTAGGTGTTGAAGGACGCTCTGAAACTTTTCGTATTCTTCAAAAAAATCTAACTAATACTGACCACACGGTTTGGTTCCACTGTGCCTCCTTAGGCGAATATGAGCAAGGCCTGCCTGTGTTTTCCGAATTAAGAAAACAGTATGCAAAGCATAAGATAATTCTCAGTTTTTTTTCGCCATCCGGATATGAAATTCGAAAAAATTCCCCTATAGCCGATCTGGTAATTTATCTGCCGTTAGACTCCAAGAAAAATGCACAGCGTTTCGTAAACCTTGTAAATCCTGAACTTACTGTTTTTGTTAAATATGACATCTGGCCCAACTACTTAAATGAAATTAAAAAAAACCGATTACGGGCCATTTTAATTTCAGCTTCATTTAGAGAAGATCAACGCTATTTTAGATTTTATGGGGGATTGTTTAGACATGCCCTTTTTGCTTTTGAGCATATTTTCACTCAAAACAAAACGTCTAAAGCCTTATTGGAGTCCATTAATTATTTGGATGCCACTGTTTCAGGTGACACAAGGTTTGATAGAGTTTTAGATCAATTAAACGATAATAACACTCTGAACTTTGTTAAAGTCTTCAAACAGGATCAACTGTGTGTGGTTGCCGGGAGTACCTGGCCGGAGGATGAAACCTTACTTACGGATTACATTAATTCTGGTGCGGCACCACATACTAAATTCATAATAGCCCCTCACAACATAAAAGCTTCCCAAATTAGCAGAATAAGACTTGAACTAAAAACAAGCACGGTTTTGTATTCTGAAAAAGAGACAAGGGCCTTAAAAGATGGTCAGGTTCTTATTTTGGATACCATTGGCTTACTCTCCAAAATATATCGTTATGCCGATATTGCCTATGTTGGAGGGGCATTAGGCCATACGGGCTTGCACAACACCTTGGAACCGGCTGTATTTGGCATTCCAATCCTAATAGGCCATAATTATCAAAGATTTCCTGAAGCCAAAGCAATGACACAGAGAGGTGGTATGTTTTCTGTTTCAAATGCAAATGATTTCAAGGTAATCCTAAATAAATTACTATCCGATAGAGACTTCAGACAGGCATGTGGTCATAAAAACTCCAATTATATCAAAGAAAATCAAGGTGCTGTCATCCAAATACTGGATTATCTTCGTATATCTAGTTAGAATTTGTTTTTCGTTTTTTTCAAAATAGCCATGACATGGGCTATCGACAAACAAAATAATTAACACTAAATCATAAATTATGAAAAAATCACTTTTAAGTATGGTGCTTTTAATGGCATTAGGAATTTCCTTGTCATCGTGTAGAGACACAAAAAAATCAGATACCGTAGAAGAAACTGTTGAAAATGCAAGTGAAGCTATGGAGGAAACTGCCGAAGATATTGCAGAAGCAACAGATGGAGCTATGGAAGAAGCGGGTGAAGCCGTAGATGAGGCTGTCGAAGCTGCCGGTGACGCTGTTGATGCAGCCGGAGAAGCCATTGAAAAAACTAAAGAAGCTATTGAAAAGGAAGAATAGATAGATTTTCATCTGAAAATTTCTATTAAGGACCACTTGAAGTGGTCCTTTTTTTTTACTAAAATTCGATATTCCCAAATAAAACTCCGAAACTTAGGCTTTGCAGGGGATATGCCAAGTAAATACCCCCTTACAATTATTACGGATGTTGGATTATAATACACAACCTTCAAGTCATATGGATATGGCCAATACACAGACCATTCCTTTTGGAAGCATTTTAACGTTTAAGACTATGGCATTTATTTAAGGGGAATGGTCAATGGACCTTAAAGGTGCCATGATGGAAATGAGTTCAGATTAATTAACTGATATCCCTCATAGTTTATTGATTGTGATAGTATTACATTTATTTTTTATCATAACGTGAACTCATGAGTAATTCGACAAACATATGGTATTGGACGCCTCGTATGCTTTGTATAATCGCCATTTTATTTATAAGCTTATTTGCTTTGGATGCATTTTCGGCCGAATTATCATTTTGGCAACAAATTGGCGCATTTTTAATTCATCTCATTCCTTCATTTATATTAATAGCTTTACTTATTTTAGCCTGGACAAAGGAATTTATTGGCGGGATACTATTTATGCTCATCGGTTTAGGTTTAAGCCCTGTTGTTTTTTCACATAATTATAGAATGAACCACTCTATTTTCATGAGTCTTGGTATTATTCTTACAATTACCATTCCTTTCGCAATAGTCGGAATCCTATTTATTATTAGTCATTTCAAGAGAAAAAAATCAAAACATAAACCATATGATTAAATTAAGCTCTACTTAATAAATCTTATTTTTATAAAAATGACTATACTTAGAAGAAGTGTTAACACATGGTATGATAAAAGAAAAGTATAAAAAAATGAGTGCTGAGATTCGTTTTGTAACCCTTTTATGTCTTGTTTTTTTAGGGTGTGCTTCTACTGAAAATATTAAGGAACAACCGGGACAACTGAGGAGTAATCCACAGTCTGAACCGTACTTTGGGAATGCTAAATCGACCCCATATACTGCCGTAGAGAATTTCGGTTCAGAAAACTATCGGGGGAAATCAACAATTCCGGAAACCATTGCTCATCAGTCAGTCAATCCAAATGACAACTTAGCGCATACGATTAAAATGGAGGATCATAATTCATCTGAGGATATCACAAGTAGAGAACTCGGAATGGTTCCATATTTAAAACCTGAAAGCCCCGTTGCCGACAAGATTGTAGAAAATTATCTGAACAGCAATAACAAGGAACCCGGTGGCCATTGCCTTACCGTAAGTAAAGCCCGTTTTGAAAACGCTTACAAAGCAGTCTATGGCCATTCGTTCTATAAGGATCTTCCCGAGAGGATCGCTACCCCATATTACACCCCTGGAGAGGTATTCGATTTTCTTTATTTTTCTGCTTCAGGAACCCATATCGGGTGGCGAAGCCTGCCCATAGAATATCGAGGCAGGGGCAATGCCGGGGCCATCGCATATGCCGGTATGGGCACTCTGGTAGACAGCCTGGGGATATGGGCTGGTCAACTCCATGCGGGTGCGATGCTGCAGGTATGGCGATACCGATCGGATTATGAACTGGTGGTGAATGGTACAAGCGATAAGGATTTTGATCCCTATGGACACTCCTTCATATTTTTGGGCTATGTCCGTGATGAAAAACAGGACATTATTGGCATAAGAATAGCCGATCAGGGATTTCAGAGCTATAGACCGCTAACCCCTAATGATTATGAGGTGTGGTGGGGGGTCAACCTGAGTATATAATACCTTTAGAAGCCGAAATTCAGATAAATTTTAACATTCCTGATGAAATTTACTTTCAATTTGTACGTTTTATGTGATTGTAGATCATAAAAAAGGAATATGATATTAATATCTCTATTATTGTTTTTTGGACTTCATAACCCATGGCCGCCCACAATCGGATTGGCTCTGAAAAACCGAGTTGTTAACGAAAGGCTTCCCTCTGTTTCGAATGCTTCAGAGTCGGACAGAGGATTAACATTGGTTTTCAAAACTGATCTGGATGCCACGTCCTATACTGCTGCCAAAGCAGATGTTAATCAACTTCGAAAAAAATTAAATGAGAGGCATAGAAAGGGCCACATTTCTCTTGACCGTGTAAAGGCAGAATTTACAACGCATTTAGTAGATCGGATTATTCCGCATTGGTATGGTACCCCCTGGAGTTTTGAAGGCCATACAGCTGTACCCAAACAGGGTGAAATTGCATGTGGCTATTTTATTTCAACGACACTGCGCGACATGGGTATAAACCTAAATCGTTATAAATTAGCACAAAAATCACCAATTGACGAGGCAAGGACTATTAGTTGTGGAACGGTCATTCATAGTGTAGTGCAAGATAATACTGTAAAAGCATTTGAGGAAATCGATCAGCTCACGGAGGAAGGACTCTATTTTATTGGTTTTGACAAGGGGCATGTGGGATATCTTCTGAAGCGCAATAACCAATTGTCTCTGATACATTCCAACTACTTTTCACCAGGACTAGTTTGTATGGAGCCTTTTAAAGAATCTCGGGTTTTTCAAAGTTTTTCAAAATTCCATATCGTTGATATTTCAAATAATAAGGCATTGATCCAACACTGGCTTAATAATGCAACAGTGTTGCCGTAAGTATAATTTTGGTTCATACGAAGGAGAAAAGATATCATTACTTCCACTTTAATAGCGGCTAGAATGTCTGTTGTTTCTTTATTCAAGATTCCGGATATTGGAGGTTGAATTGATAAGATGGAAGTCAGGATAAATGGAACGCGTTAGCGAGAATTTCCCTTTTTCCGCTTAGGGAGTGTTCACAGTTATAAATACATTATGTTTTCATTCTATTTCCGATCTGAGATAATTTGTAATCTGTTCACTCAGTTTTTTATACCCTTGGATTGAATAATGGACATCAGCTGTTCCTTTTCCATACTTTTGGTGTATAGGAATGGATTGTTCATAGATATCGTTTACCAAAATATGATGCTTTTTCATTATGTTTTTCGCCGCATCATTATATCTTATGACATCCTTTTGAAAACGACCAGCTTCATTTTCGGGGACGTATGTTGTTGTTACGTAAATTAATTTCGCTTTGGTTTTTGTTTTAAGGATAGTAACAATAGTGTCAAGATTGGCTGCATATTCATCCACGGTATAGGTGAGACTTCCATTTACTTTGTCCCTGTTTCCCTGGATATGTGAATCCGGGTGCCGATAACATAAATCCCACAATCCCCAATTGAATTGAATAATATCCCAATGCTCGTCTTTAATCCATTCCTCTATTTTTTTCATTCCAGTTCCCGTGTGTTGCCCATTTCCGGGATTATGAAAAACGTCTGCCTCGTTGGACAGACTCGCTTTTACGAATGGGGTGTAACCTATGGAAATGGAGTCGCCTATTATAAGTATTCTCGGTTTATCTTTAATACAACTTGATAAAGAAATTACCAGGATTGTTATTATTACTGACTTACTCATTAGGATTCTTATTATTTTGAATTTATAGGGTTATAGGTTCTACGTAATTGGTGCTCGTATACCCTAGTGACGGGTCATACCATTACAATAATACGCCTTCGTGAATATCCCCCCAAAAGTTTTGTCGTATTTACCGATGTCATTTCCTTGTAATCCTAAAAAAAGTCAGGAATACCATGATTGTACAAAAATCACAACTAAAAATACAAAAAAACCTCCCATGTTTTTAAATAAACAAGGTTTTGTACCAAAGGCAATAAGCAAATTAGAATTCGTATAAATTTTGATAATTCGAGAATTAAATTCGGATTCTATCAGAAACAGAACGCTATTTCAAGTTAAAAAGATTGTTCAAGATATTCATACTCTAACATCGTCGTATTTTTAAAGTATAGATAATTTATGGTGCGATTACAATGCTTTGATCGACACCGGTATAATTTATTTTGGGTTGTTTCATTTGAGGTATTTCTTTCGATGAGATTATCTTATGACTCCCGATCCTTATTCTTTTGTTTCCGCCAAACAAAATATAAAACCACCGCCGCAATTGGCAAGACAATAAACATAATGACATTAAAAGGATCCGTAAAGTCCAACGGCGTATTATCGTCCGGGTTTCGCGTACCAGGTGGTAATTGAAGATAAATATTTAATAAACTAAGTCTTATCATGGTATACTAATGCTTCCCAATTAATATACGGAATTTTTTACTATTATTGGTTATGGTCCTCCATGCAATCTCAATGCATTTAAATCAACAGTCAACATATCATTATTCCATCCATTTTCAGTTCATTATGTTTATGGTATACTTTAAGCGTGCTTCTTGACCACTTCATTGTAGTTGCTATTTCGTCATGTAATCATTTCATTCCATTTTGGAAACGCTTATTTTCTCAAAAATTATCCCAAAATGGATCATACATCAAAACCAATCTAAAGTAGTTACCGCTTTCATCAAAATCCCATGATTTCTGTGAATATAAATGCTGTAAATATTGGATTCATTCAATGTAAAATTTCTTAAAATTTTATCATTGGTTAGTATTTGATCGTAATAAAGCACAATAGTTTTAGCTATAAAAGTGCATAACAATAGTGGAACTTCACTTATATGGCTTGCTGGTGATCCTTTTAGTTATTAGTTGCCATGGGTATCTTCTTGATAAGTTCCACATTTTGATCGTGTTTTGAACTGTATGACATGACTAAAGTCCCTTTCGTACCATCATTGGCTTCAATTGCAAAAACAATAGTGTCATCCTGTGGATTTGTCATACCGTCAAAGCGATAGGTATGGATTATTTTCAACTCGCCCGGAAGGTATTTCTTTTTTGAAATGGTTGCAATAATTCTATGATCATCAGCTCTGAATCCTTCTTTATAACCATGCTTAGTAAGCGCATTTATAGCTTGAGAAAGTGTATCATAATCATTTTTCAACATAATGGTAATTGTTTGATGTGTTTATACCATTAATATAAGTAATAATCTCCCAAATCAACTTAAAACATTAAATGAAATATAATTGGCTTTGCGATTTATAAAAAATAGCAGCAAAGTGTGTCATCTTTAACCAACATAATGAACACTCTAAATGTGTAATAAATAACACTTCTAATATTGGGTTAAACATTACCAATTTAGACAAAAGGAAATATTAAGTAACAGGACTGCCTCTCATATGAAAAGCTGACGCCATGTCCATTAGGACGGCAACTTTAAATCGTTTGAAGCTGAATGACAGAAATACCTATTTAGCTATGTGTGTCCCTTTTGACGAATTTCTAAAGTGACCATTCTAAGTTTGAGAGAGATATGATATCACGCCTTGCAAAACAAGTTAGGAACCGTTTTTACAATCAAACTAACTTTAAGCAAGCGGGATATATCCAAAAGCAATGCCCAAACCAATTTAAGACGGTCAATCTAAACAAAGCATTGGATCAATAACCCCTTCTAGGTTTACATATATATAGCACCTCAATAATTAAAACATTAATGAGGTTAAGATTTAATCATTGACCCCCCGCCCCAAAACAGCCAAAGTCATCTCAATGGTATAATCACGACTACTAATATTTTGAAAATCTTAAATTATCCGAATTTCTCTGTAGAATATTATCTGGGATACTAATCTTATTTGTAAAGTTTAATTTTGGTACTGTAAATGAAACATAAAGCAAGAGATTAAGAAACTATCTCCTCTAAAAAGAAACATGTACACGTTAAATATTTTAATTATGAAAAAACTACTATTAGTGCTTTTGGAAGTAGAGTCGGAAAGAGTATAACATGTCTATTTTATTAAATTTTATCAAACACCACACAACGCCCAACTAAAATGAGTATGTACTTCAGTTGCCAGATGCTATGAAGTTGTATGTTTGCATTGTCCTTTCAAAGAGCTCAGTTCGGATATTCATTTTAGTGTATGTTACCATTCATTTCACTTGTTTTTTCATTGGTTTTCAATTCTCTGGCAGTACTCAAAATAAAGTTCTTTATGCTACCAATTTGAGCTGCATCTAATCTGTCACCAAAATTAGGCATGCCTAGTGGCAAATAAACTCCTTCTCCGACGATCTGATTAAAGATGTCAAATTTTGCTTTTTCCGAATAAGCTAGGTCCGGATAAGCTCCTCCGCCATTTCCAGGCGAACCATGGCATCTTTGACAATATTGATTGAAAAGTTTCTTTCCATCCGAAATTTCTGCTTCATCACTTGTTATTTCTATATCAATGTACTCTCTTTGTAGTCTAGGATAAGTTGGCGGCAGTTGATTTCCACCTATGACAAAAGTATAAATAGTTCCTGGGTAAAACTGATCGGTGTATCTGATAGAACGTCCACCAGCCCCGCCCCATCCTGAAACGATACTGACATATTGCTTCCCCTCTACCATATAGGTAATAGGAGGCGCAACTACTCCAGAACCCACATTGTATCTCCATACTTCTGTTCCATCTGTTGCATTATAAGCAACTAGAAAACCCTCGGCAGTTCCTTGAAAAACTAAATCCGGGGTACTTAAAACACCCGCATTCCATATGCTTTTGTGTCCTACTTCCCAAACTTGTTTTTTATTAACCGGGTCCCAAGCGATCAATTTCCCTCTTTCTTTGGGTGCAAGTGTATCCATTCTGGTGATACTGTTTTTATCTCCACCCAGTGCTATGTTAAATGATCGGATATCTTTGGTTTGGGTCCATTCCTTTACTTGTCCATAAACCATAGATAAGTCCCTTGCTGGAATATAAACCAGATTGGTTATCGGATTATATGCCATAGGTTGCCAATTATGACCTCCTGCTGGGCCTGGAAATATTTGGGCATTTACCTTCTTATATCTTCCAAATGGAGTTTCCACTGGTCGACCTGTCTCTAAATCCACATGTGTTGCCCAATTTACGTAAACATAGGGATCCGCTGAAAGGAGTTCTCCATTGGTTCGATCGATGACATAAAAGAAGCCATTCTTGGGTGCCTGCATCAGAATTTTTCTTACCTGTCCTTTTATCCTCATATTCGCTAAAATGATTTGCTGAGTAGCTGTATAGTCCCAAGTGTCTCCAGGTGTAGTTTGATAATACCATTTCATGGTGCCATTTTCTATATTAAGCGCTACAATTGATGAAAGGTACAGGTTATCACCTCCTCCTGGACTCCTGAATTCCTGGTTCCATAAGGTGCCATTGCCAACTCCAACATAGACTAATTTTAGATCCGGATCGTATGCAAAAGCGTCCCAGGCAGTGCCACCACCACCTGTTTCCCAGTAGTTACCGCTCCACGTTTTACTGGCAGTTTTCATGGCGTCATTTTCAAATCCCAATGCCGGGTCTCCGGGAACGGTATAAAACCGCCAGACCTGTCTCCCGGTAAGTGCATCATAGGCAGTAACAAATCCTCTTACTCCATATTCTGCTCCTCCATTTCCTATTATCACTTTGCCGTCATACACTCTGGGTGCACCCGTAATTGTATAACTTTCATTTTGATCCACAGTCAAAACGTCCCAGACTTTTTTTCCACTCACTGCATCAATAGCTACCAGCCTGCCATCCAGAGTTCCCACAAATACCTTCCCTTTGTACAAAGCAACACCCCTGTTAACGACATCACAACAAGCAATCTCACTGTAATGTCTCGGTACCTCTGGGTTAAAAGTCCAAACTAGCTCACCGGTTCGAGTATTTATGGCATACACTATACTCCAGGGACCGCTTACATACATGATGCCATCAACCACCAATGGAGTAGCTTCGAAACCCTTCGTTGTGCCTAAGTTTAGAGCCCATGCAAGGCCCAGACTATCAATATTATTTTTTGTTATTTGATCTAGTTCGCCAAAACGATCTTCACTGTAATTTCTTCCATAAGACAACCAATCACCAGGGGCTTTATCAGCCGACAATAAACGGATATCGTCAACTTGTTTTGTTACTTTTCTTATATGGTTAACGTTGCCATGTTCCATTTCGCCTTGGCAACTGATCAGCATCAAAGTTGAAACAAATAGGACTAGGTTTTTTCTTAGGTTGATTATCATAGATCATTTCTTTAATGAATGGTAACGGTCCAGATAAAATGCGTTTTAATGGATTTTATCTTTTGTTATAGCCTTGTCTAAATTTGGCATCCTTCTATGCTTTGTTCCTAGTTCATAGAAGTAAGCAAGTTTTATAAGTGTAGGTTCTGAATACATCCGACCTAAAAACTCTATCCCAGAAGGTAAACCTTCCTTCATAAAACCCATCGGTACTCTAATAGCAGGCTCACCCGTGTGAGGGGAAATTTCACTTGAATTTCAAGTGTAAATTAAGAATAATAATTGATTAACAGTGTTTTAATATATATAAGAGGTATAAACCTCGCCATCCCTTTCAAGAAAAAGGTCTGATACACAAACGATAATTCATTAGACAGGGTAAACCATTATAAATCCCTAAAACGCTCTAATACCTGGATATGTCATGCTTAAGTGAACCCCTATCCCCAAAACAGCCAAAGATGCCAGGGCGGTGTAGGAATACCTCAAGACTGACCAATATCATTTCCTGCTTTTTTAGTTCTAATTACATTTGTTGGTCATGAAGAATCCGTTTTTAAAATTTCCTTTTTGGTTAAATTTTATTATTCTAATTATTTCTCTACCGATTAGCGGATTTGCTTTAATATTTGGTTTTGCCCATGTTGTTGAAGGAATTAGGCAATCTATTGAAGGTATTACTCCTCCTCCAGGTGCTTTCGAGGGTGGTATTATCGTTATGAGCCTTTGTTTGATTGGTATTATTACTTTGTTAATAACGATCGGAGCATTCCTTGCCATCCTTGGTAGCAAAAACAAAAGTTAAGTTTATATTTCCCTTTTAATAACTCTTATGATGGGATAACCATCCTATAATTACTCTGCAATCCCAAAACAGCCAGAGTGATTTCAATGGTATAATCATGCACACAAACTTTTTTGAACATAAGAAGTTTGGTTCGATTTTGGACATTTGGAGTCCTTTTGAATACTTTTTCCTATTTTTAGTAGGAATAATATGTTTGTCATAAATCCTAAGGTTATATTAGTTTCTAGGCATGATTATCGGAATAAAGACATCCATTTTATACATATAAAGAGTTATAGGTCATTAGAATAGAAAACAATTTGAAGAATCAATGTTAAAATTGTTCGGAAGAATAAGACGTAAATTACTTGAAGAAAGTAATCTGAAAAAATATCTGATTTATGCAATCGGTGAAATATTGCTTATTATTATAGGTATTTTGATCGCATTGCAAATTGATAAATTGAATGACGAGTCTAAATTAAAAAGGACGCTCATTTCGGACCTAAAGAATACTGAAAAATACATACAAGGTGAAATCGAAAGAGTGGAGAATGAGAGACAAAAACTAATTGCCATGAGAGATACAATAGGGTATTCATTAAGAATAATTGAAGACCTAGATACCCTCTCTTCGGTAGAAAAAAAGTATATCAAGGGTACAAATAATCATTTGTTGAAAGTTGGATTGGCAACAGGCGAAAAAAAAATTTTGCAGGATTTGTATACGAGTATTTCAAAATCACCCAGGGAATCAAGTCAAGAACTGGTGAACGCTCTTAGTCGATTAATAATTGACATTCAAAAAGCGGATTTTTTAGACAATAGCTTTTTTGAGGACTTACTTTCTAGAGATAGATCAATGGATCGAACCATATGGAGAACCAACTCAAAAGGACAGCTTATTTATGATTTCAAAAAGTTGAAGACAGACTATGACTTACAGATTATGTTTAATAGATCAATACATTTCAAGAATATATCCATTAATTATTGTAAAAAACTAATTGAGCAATATCGAGTAGTGGGTATGCTTATTGGAAAACAATTAAATGAACTTGAATAATGGAATAGCATAATACTTTAGAAAAAGGACCTAACTGATAGAAGTCACTTAAAACCTTAAAAGGTCTTGCTTAAATGTACCCCTATCCCCAAAACAGCCAAAGATGCCAGGGCGGTGTAGGAATACCTCAAGACTGACCAATATCATTTCCTGCTTTTTTAGTTCTAATTACATTTGTTGGTCATGAAGAATCCGTTTTTAAAAAATTTCCTTTTTGGTTTAATTATATTATTCTAATTATTTTCCTACCGATTAGCGCATTTGCTTTAATATTCAGTTTTGACTTCGTTGAGAAGGTTTTGGCGGATATTTCGAAATATTTTAATCATAATTTTTTTAAGGTTTTATACCACTACAAATCACGAACTCTCCTGGAATTTCATAACCATTTTCGGTTTTAAAAGGTTTAATCGATTTTAAATATTCCTTTTGAGCTTCTTCTTTTGTGACTTCATCAAATCGTGAATAGGCCATGGCTACGGGACCTCCCATAAATGAGGCTGTACAAGCTTCCTCATCTGAAGTGTAAATGAGTTTGGTTTCAATTCTTGATAAGGTAATATTTTTAAAACCCGCATTTTCAAAGGGGTATTTAAGTACTTCACTCTCACCAAGGTTAAAAAACATGGGACAAACATCGGTGTTTACTCTTGCATCCACAATAGGAAAGATTTCGGCCCAACCACATTTTTTTCGTGATCCCCAAACCGCTGTCACTGCTCGTCCTCCAGGCTTTAAAACGCGAAACATTTCGGCCAAAGAAGCATCAGGATCGGGAAAATACATTAATCCCAGCGCACAAGTGGCCAAATCAAATTTTTCGTCATCACATAACAAATGTTCAGCATCCATTCTTTCAAATTTAACCGTTTCAAATCCTCCTATAAGAGTCAATTGGTTTCCAATTTTTACCATTTCATCAGAGATGTCGGTAGCCAGTATTTGACCCAATGGACCTATTTTTTCTGCCATTCTAAAAGTGATCAATCCAGTACCCGCAGCAATATCAATAATATGTTCATGGCGTTGGATATTGGAAACCTCCAGTAAAAGGTCATGTGCTGGTTTTAGCTGTTCTTGCCAGCAATTTTCGTAATATTCAGCAGCCTTATCCCAACCATATCTTTGTATTCTGCGCTGTAATTCTGGTTTCATGATTACGATTTTTCTGATTTGATATATTCTAGTTGTCTTACACAGGATTGTGCTCGAGAAAAAACATCTAAGTATGGGCTATGTTTTTCACCCACACTTATAAGATGTTCAACATCTTCTCGTGATGCCGGGCTTTTAACTCTTACCAGATAACGAATTTCCAGATACCCGGGATAGTTATCTGAAGTTCCAAACAAAGCACCATCATCGTAATCGGCCTGTATTTCAACCTCCAAACTATCAATGGCTATATCTAGTTTGGATGCCCATAGCATAAAACCAATCGCCAAACAACTCCCAAGAGCGGCGCGACCTAGAGCACCAGGGCTTGAGGCAGTAGCCGATCCTCCAACTTGTTTCGACATATCGGTTTTAAATACCCAATCCCCTTCTCTGGTCTCACAGGAAAGTCCGTTTACGATGCGGGTTTTGGAAATACCAGTTCCTAATCCCAATAAGGGTTTTAAGGTAAGCGCTTTTTGGATGCGTAAAAACTTATTTTTTATATCAACTTGTGTCGTCATAGGCTTTTTGTTAAGGCGTTTTATTTAAGTTTATTCTTGAGCCTGGGTGTAGGTCGTCAAAGGGTGTTCCCTGTTAGGTTTAAAATTAAGTCATTCATTCAATGTTTGCAATAGATATTCTTTCCTTCTATTGCTCATGGTTTTTTGTTTAATCATTTCTCTTTTTTTAGTATCGGTTTAGCCTTCCAAAATACACATCATAGAGCCCATTCTCTTAAAAATAACGAAAGTACAACAACGGATATAATCCATTGTTGAGATTGTAAATTACATCGTTCAGGAGTTTTAAATATGGGCAAAATCTTTATAAGTACGCTCCTAAAATGAAATAAAAAAAGGATGTGAATTAACAACATCCTTATTTTGATTTATTATGATTGATGAAATGATTGATAAATATTATTTATATCTTCTCATGTTGTTCCAGGTGAAACTTTTTGTTTGATTAAAGGTTCTGGGAAAATGATTATTGTTTGAAGTTCTCATAATTTCTATATTTTAATGGTTAATATTGTTTGTGTAATTTCCAATTTTAAAATTGCATTATACTCAATAGACGACATAAAATATTATTTGTTACAGTACTATGCATAACAATGTAGTAATTTAACAGTATTTAACAATTGTCACAACTGAATTAAGGCGTTTTAAATATGGGCATAGTCTTGATAAGTATGCTTCAAGACTTGATTAATCATTGACCACATACCCTAAAACAACGAGAGTCATTTCAATGGTATAATCAGGCATACTAATTTTTTTGAAAATTGATAACAAAGGGTTGGTTTTTTAATTTTAATTATATCTCATTTACCTTATCCTAAAAACCAACAACAAGGATTTGGAAAATATCTGGACTATAAGTAAATTCTTGGGATGGATACCCAGAAGGTCTATAAAAAGTAATGACATCTACTTTGCTTAAATTCTCCTCGCTAATTGTAAGTGTTACTTCACCATTTTGATTGGTAATCCCATAACTATATTGTGATCTTCCACAGCCAAGTCCTGTACTACAATCAATTACTCCACTTAAAGTAACTAACCCTTCATTTACTGGTTGCCTAGTTTCTTCGTCCAGAAAAACATAAGATTTACTAATTGTTTTAGGGTCTTTATCTCCCCCCTCAGAACTACAGGCTAGGAACAATATCGTTAATATTGTAAGAATATTAATTTTCATGTAACAAATTTATATTAAATATTTAATATATGTATGCAAGTGGAATAGACCTCGCCATCCTATAAAGAATAAGGTCTGATACACCAACGTTAATACCTCAGACAGGTTAATCCCTCAGAGAATCCTAAAACGCTCTGCTCCACCCTGTGTTGAGCTAATACGCCCCCTATACCCAAAACATCCGAGTCATTTCAATGGTATAATCACACACTAATTTTTTAGAAACCTTAATTTATCTGTATTTCTCTATAGAATTTCCGCTTTTAATTAGAATTATAGTTTTATGTGATGCCCATTAGAATGGATAACTTTCCAACTATCATCATCTTTCTTGAATACATATGTCCACGAACCTATAGCATGGTAGATATTATTTTTTAAATCGATGCTTTTAAATTCAAATTCTAATGTTACCGAAGCTAATGATTTAGATAAAGGAAGAATGTGAATATTTTCCCAATCCCATTGTTCAAACTTTAGCGTATTTTCATAATGGTGAGTAGTTTCAACCACCCAATCTTGATAGCCTCCAATAATTCGCCCATCACTACCCATTACAAAATCGTCAGAATTACTCCAAAAACTTATCATATCTTTATAATCGTGACTAAGCATGGCATTACGATACTTTTCAAGCACACTATTAATTTCATTTTTGACTTGCAATTCCCACTTCTTATCTGATGATTGAGAACTAACTTTTTGAGTGATAAGTAAAATTAAAAGGACACTAAATATCGCTATTTGATGAGAACTAAAATATGTCATGTGTGGCTTGATTTAACACGTAAATTTTTACCGGGTGTAGTTCATTGAACTAATGTACACCATTTGGGATTAAAATTAAGTCTTTAATTCATTGTTTGCAACAGGTGTTGTTTTCTTCTATTGCTCATAGTTTTTTGTTTAATCAATTCTCCTTGTTTTAGTAGTTGGTTTTGCCTTCCAAAATACACCTCATAGAGTGCTTTCTTTTAAAATAAAGAAACCCATTCATGCTTAAAAAATGCATTAATTGAAACAGAATTTACAAGAGGAATAGACCTCGCCATCCCTATCAATAAAAAGGTCTGATACAAGAACGATAATACCTCAGATAGGGCAAACCTTCAGAAAACCCTAAAACGCTCTAATACCTGGATATGTCATGCTTAAATGACCCCCTACACCCCGAAACATCCAGAGTCATTTCAATGGTATAATCAAGCACACTAATTTTTTTGAAAATAACAAGATTGGATGTTTTTTCAATTCAATTTGTTTTTTCTAATTCAGTTAATTGACCTCAACTGATATCCCTCATTGTAAATTTTTAGTATTACAGTTACATTGATTGCTTATAAAATAGGTCCTGATTTATCCTTCCTAAATTTTTTTGGACATCCATTCGAAAAGGTCATAATAAATTTATGGTAACAATAAATTAAATAATTATGAAAACAATAATAGTCCATGTAAAGGTTTTGATTCTCAATCTAATCTTGGCATTTATATTTTCCTGTGAGCCACCAGCTAGTGATGGTCAACTTATTGGAGGTCTTGACCGTCCCTGTTATGATGAATGGAATCTTCAATACTATGGAATAAATGATGAAAATAAGTGCGATGGTAATATGATGACAGTAAAAATAAGACAAAAAGAAAAAGACAGACTTAGACTGATTTTAAAAAGCAGAAGTGACAGCTGCGTTCAAGTTGAATTTAAGCATTATTGGTTGGGTATAGAGTTGGATACTAAAGGATATATAAAGAAATCAAATTCAACTTTCTCCCTTTATAAACGGTGCAAATAAAATTCATCATGAAAATAATAAATAAATATTTAAAATTAGTCGCCTTTTTTCTTGCAACACTTATGTTGATTCAAGGTTGCACAGTATACAGAACAACACCAGTAACTTTAGAGGAAGCATCTGCAACTAATAACAAAGTCAAACTTAAAAAAATAGACAATCAAACTATAAAGTATAAAAAAATCATAAGCATAAACCAGGAATATTTTGGAGTTAAGAAGAGTAAAGGTGATTTAATTAACGTTCCTATAAATAAAGAAGACATCAAATCGATTAAGATAAAGAATAGGTATTTATCGAATCTCCTGTCTTTCTTATCAGTCCCAGTAGGTGTAGTTGTTTTAATAAGCATCATAATTACAATACATGTACTATTAGGAGGAAGAATGATCTGAAATATCTCGATAGTTACTTTGGTCTTGCAAGTGACTGGTTTTGGTTGAGTTTCTTTTAATTATATTTTTTCAAGAAAAAGGTCTGAGAGACGAACGATAATACCTCAGATAGGGTATACCATTAAAAAATCCTAAAACCCCCTAATACCTCGATTAGTCATACTTAAATGAGCCCCCGCACCCCAAATCAGCCAGAGTCATTTCAATGGTATAATCAAGCACACTAATTTTTTGAGAATTTAGAAGTTTGGGGTGTTTTTTTATTCTTTAATTGATGTTAAATAGCGAGATATTTTGTTCACTTCTGATTTAGTAAATATTGGGTCAAAAAAGTTAAAATAGTCTTTTAACTCATTAAGTGACTTCACGGCAACATATTTAAATCTCTCTTTCGGTTTTTCATTTATCATCGCAATCACATTTCTAATGGGTATTTGTTTTGTACCCCAATGGTGAGTATTCAAATCAAGTCTATTATACTCAAATTCACTATTCAGGATTACAAATAAGGCGTAACTCGTTCTTTTAATCTGCTCTATTGGAGACCTCAAATCAAATCGTTCTATAGATTTCCTGCTCCAATTTTTAGTTTCAATAATAAAGATACCTGCTTTACTTATTAATAAATGATCGATTTGAATACTAAATATTCTATCATTCTCTTTTCTATTATAAATTGGAGGATCAAAAGTCATTGAAAAATCATTGAATAAAAAATAATCATCTGGAAGGTTCTTTAATTCTTTAACAACTAAATTTTCACCTATAGCACCAGTTATTAAAGGATTGAGTTCCTCTAAGACCCTTTTAGTATTTAAAATTTCTGTTATTTGTGGCTTACTACGTTTGGAAACAACATCATCTCTGTTGCTAGTTAACTCGTCAATTAACTTAATTGTCTTATTGATTTTTTTCTTGAAGTGATTCGTTCGATTCTCAACGATTTTATGAAGTTTTTTTTCTAATTTATTTCTCCTCAATTCTGTTTTTTTTACTTTTATCCAATTGATAAATTTTACAAACATGTAATTTGAGTTCACTAATTTAAGACCTTCAATTTTTTCATTTAGTAATAATATTTCAGAATTAAGATTGTCAGATAAATAATTTTTTGAAGTTTCTAATTCTTTCTGAAGCGATATCAATTCCTTTTTTAAATTTTTAATTTCATTGTTTAAGTCTATTTCATTCTGTTTTATAATTGTCTGAATTTTAGACTCACAGTTATTTAAAAAATTCTTTATGTCCCCTATTGAATTAATTTTGGTAATCCCATTTCGATTTAATTCATGTCTGATTTGTTTAAGAGATTCTATTTGTCCAATTATCTGCGCCAAAGAAATGATATTAATGTAAATCAAGAAATAAACAATATGGTGCTTATTTACATTCTGTTTAATGTTATAAAATTAAAAAAAATCTTACAAATGGATATGATTATACATTAAATCAAACTTTAAATCATTTTTAAGAATTACATTAATTGACAAATTAATGGAAGGATATTTTTGGTGTGAAAGGGAATCAGCACTTAAAAACATCAATTTTTAAGGTTTTTTTTATCTTTTAAAAAATAAATATAATAAATAAGCAATTAGAACTCAATGTATAAACTTGATTTTCAAGTATATAATGTTTATTTTATTAAAAATAAACCTACAGATATGAGTAAGTAGAAATTTAAAAATTTTGGTGGGTATTTTAAATGATTAAAATATTATTTAATTTTTGTGTTGCTCAAAATGACTAATTAATTAATCTTCTACAAAATTTGATCCTCCATCAGATAAAATCGTAAACGTCCATTTGTGGGTTCCTTCACCACTAACGGATAAAGATCCCGAAAGTTGATTACCAGATTCTGAATTACCTGATATAGTATGAGAACCTTCCCCAACCGACTTATAATCTGTCGTTGAACCAGAATTTACGCTCCCATAATTTACAGATCCAATCCTTAATGTAATAGATTCTGATAATTGGTTTCTAACACGAATCAAATGATTGGAATCAGGCGTACAACCAAAGAAAACCAAACTTAATAGTAATGCTAAGCCTAATGTTTTAATTTTTCTCATAATATTTTTAAGCTTTAAATCTGTATTTGTCATTTCTGATAATATAAAAGTGCAAATACAATTTAATTACTTCAAAAAAGCAGGATATGATAAAATGAGGTATCTATTTGAATATGTGATACATAAATATACAAAAAAAGTAAATAGGGGAGGCATTTATTGTTTGATTTGATTGCATTTTCTATTAGAAATGTGCCCATATGGCATTGGATCACTACGAACTACGATATACCAACATCGCCTGCCAGCCGGGATTTTTTACATAACAATTTTGGGTAGGGGGATATCTAATTAAAGCATTTATCCAAATACAAGAAACCAATATGAATCGTACTAATATACCTGATGGCATTGGCACCATTGTCAATATTACGAACATAAATGTAATATAATTGTTTTGATTGTGGTATTTCAAACTTCTGAAGACAAATACTATATGGCGTTTCTGTTTGTTATTTTTGTATATTTATTAAGGTAGAAGATTTGTGTTAAACAGATGAACACGAATAAAACAAAAGTCGTAAGGTTTATGAATTAAGATCATATGTCATGAAGAAAGTGTTTATTTTAATTGTTTTAATTTTCACCACTTTACTTCCGGGTTGCAGTGATGAGCCTAATTTTGAAGGAGATAAAATAATTGGAACTTGGGTCCTTATAAAAAGAATAGATACATTGGCAGATACTGTTGAGGAATTTGATGTTTCTGAAATGAAACTTAAAGTTATATTCTATACAGATGGTAAGTATAAGCAAGATGGTTCTCTTAAGGCAGAATGGAGAAATTTGGGGATGAATCTTTATCGTTTTTCGGATTATTTAGGATTAATTAATTGGTCTTATGAAAGGGAAGTGGAATTTATTGGGGACAATGAAATGAGTTTGAAACACTTTGTATATCCTTGGTATATTGACTCTTATATTAAAATTGAGTGAAAAACATTCTTGGTATTAATTCGACCAATATTAATTTAAATAGTTGGTTATTAATCTGCTCTATAATGGTTCAAAGTACGGACCTCAAATATTGTTAACATTTGTCACCAATCTAAATAAATAGAAATGAAGAAATTTGCATACCTATGCCTATTATTTTACATACATGCAAATGGACAGGGACTTTTCAATTGGCCAGAGGAACCGATAACCTATAAATTGGTCAAAATTGACGGTTTGAGCCAGGGGCAACTTTACAATGGGACAACCGAATGGATTGAGAAGACCATTATAAGTCCCGATGAGGTCATAAAGAAAAGTCTCGACATCGAAAAGGTACGTTTCCAAGGTATTAAAGAAGATCTTTTCGAAGTGGCAGCAGTATTCGGTTCTTATTTTTTTGACGGGCGTTACACTATTGAAGTGACATTCAAGGACGGGGAATACAAATTTGAACCAATATCACTTGAAAGGTATATTCATTCTGACTTACGTGATTTAAGATTTAAGGGGAGATGGCTTCCAATAAGCCTTGACAATCCTGACTATCTTTATAACAGAAAGGGGAAACTTAGAAAACATTCAAGGAATCTACCCGAAGCCATAAACGGACTTTTCAATTCTTTGAATCGGGATTTGAAAGCCTATTTGACAGGGGTTGCAAAGGAAAAAAAGGACTACTGATAATATGACCCTTTATAAAATTAACTCCTTTATCATTGAAGAGAAACACATTTTGAAGTTTATAATTTAAAATGAAACAGATTATTTTTATTCTATTGGCATTCATACTGATAGGTTGCGAACAAAATCACAAAAAAAATTACCTGTTGGGAACTTGGGAATTTGTATCTGGAACTGATATGGAAACTGGGGAAGTAAAATTTCTAGAAAACGACGAAAAATTCATTATAGTTTTCAAATCAGATTCTGTTTATGAGTATGATGATCCAAGTTCCTTCTACGATGATTCAAGTCCTGATGAAGTTTATGCTTGGACAATCAAGAATGACAGTTTGTTTTATGGTAATTGGGAAGGCGTTTACGTTAAAGAGTTGACCAAAGTCAAACTTGTACTTGATGTTTTTGGTGGTTTCCTTGGCGATTGGAGAATTGAATATAAGAGAATAAATGAAGATAAAAGGTACTAGACAATTTATAATAATGATTATACAACTGATAATATGACCCAATATGTATTTAACTTTCTTACTATTGAAGAGAAACAGGGTGTTATCTGGGATAAAGGTTTGTTTTGGGATAACTGAAGTGAGGAATTTCAAATATGAGCCACAACGTGATAAGTATGTTCTTAAACTTAATCAAGCTAATTAGAATGAATAGTTAAATCTTTTAATTTTAGCCAACTGATTCAAACTGATTACTGAATTGAATAATCAATGTTTTTTCAATTTAATAATTGATTTGTATCGATTTTAATTAATGAAGAATAAGATTTTTTTGGACTATAAAAACAGTTAAAAATAAACCTTTTTTTATGTTGGTTGGCAAATAGTTGACAAGAATGAAAAAAAGGAAAACCGCAAACAATTAATAATTAATCATTTACGGTTTATTAAAGTACTGAAGGCGGTAATTGCCTGTGGCGAGCCCCAGCTTCAACATGGTGAAAAAAGTCAACCCTAGGGGTCGAATGTTTTGTTTTCACCCCGCACCGCAACAAGTTTCGCGTGTTCCGAAAACAAAAAAGTCGAAACTTTCGTTTCGACCTTTTATTTGTACTGAAGGCGGGACTTGAACCCGCACGGCCATAATGGCCATTGGATTTTAAGTCCAACGTGTCTACCAATTCCACCACTTCAGCATCATACCACAGCTGTGCACAGCACATCACCAGGTATATTTTGAACTTATAAAAGTAGAGCGAAAGACGGGATTTGAACCCGCGACCCTCACCTTGGCAAGGTGATGCTCTACCCCTGAGCTACTTTCGCAGTTAGTGTTTAAAGAACGTGTATCGCATTTATCTATTTACTCTAGAAAAACAGGTCAATACACCGCCCGATGGCATATAGGCGGGTGCAAATTTAAAATATTTCTAGTAAAAGCAAAGCCTTTTCCTAAAATAAATTGTATTTATTTTAGGCCTGTTTTTTCTTAACCAACATACGCTTAATTTCGTTAAGCTTCATCAACGCCTCTACAGGAGTAAGGGTATCAATATCGGTATGTAAAATCTCTTCTTTTATGTTTTCCAGTAAGGGGTCATCCAAATTAAAAAAACTAAGCTGCATGTCATTATTCAGAGACTTTACCTTGTCGGTAAGTTCTTCACTGGAATGGGACTGCTCTAGTTTCTTTAAAATCTTATTTGCTTTAAATAATACTTGTTGTGGCATCCCCGCCATTTTAGCCACATGAATGCCAAAGCTATGCGCACTTCCTCCTTCTACCAATTTTCTTAGGAATAGCACATTATCCTTTAATTCCTTTACTGATACATTAAAGTTTTTGATACGATCGAATGTTTCGGTCATTTCATTAAGTTCGTGGTAATGGGTGGCGAACAATGTTTTTGGTCTTGCCGGATGCTCGTGCAAATATTCACTTATAGCCCAGGCTATCGAAATACCATCATAGGTACTCGTACCACGACCAATTTCATCTAACAATACTAAACTTCTATCTGAAATATTATTTAGTATTGAGGCTGTTTCATTCATTTCCACCATAAAAGTAGATTCCCCCATCGAAATATTATCGCTTGCCCCAACTCTTGTAAAAATTTTATCCACCACACCTATGGTGGCGTGCTCAGCCGGTACAAAAGACCCGATCTGCGCCAAGAGTACTATTAATGCTGTTTGTCGTAAAATAGCAGATTTACCAGACATGTTAGGCCCGGTAATCATAATAATTTGTTGGGAATCCCGATCTAAAAAGACATCATTTGTTATGTAAGTTTCACCTAATGGCAATTGCTTTTCTATAACCGGATGACGACCATCCTGAATACTTAATTCAAAACTATGGTTAATCGTTGGGTATACGTAATGATTTTCATTGGCTAATTGTGCAAATCCACACAAGCAATCCAACTGTCCAATGATATGGGCGTTTTGCTGTACCTCCTTAATGTATCGGTTCATCCAGGTTACCAACGCTGCAAACAAGTGTTGTTCAATAGCCAGTATCCGTTCTTCGGCCCCCAATATTTTAGCCTCATAGATTTTAAGTTCTTCAGTAATATAGCGCTCTGCACTAACTAGAGTTTGCTTTCTAACCCAATCGTCCGGCACTTTATCTTTGTGTGTATTGCGTACCTCAATATAATAGCCAAACACATTATTAGATGCAATCTTTAAGGAGCTAATACCGGTACGTTCTGTTTCACGCTCCAGCATTTCGTCTAAATAGGCCTTCCCAGATTTTGAAAGATGTCTTAATTCATCCAGTTCCGAAGAAAAACCCATAGCAATGGTGTTTCCTTTTATCACATTTACCGGCGCTTCTTCGTTTAACGTTTCCTTTATTTTTTCGCGAAGCGCATCGCATCCCTGTAACTGGTCACCGATAACCTTTAATTGACCTTTATCACAATTCGATATTAAGGCCTTAATGGGAATGATGGCTTCCAAAGAATTTTTAAGCTGAATCACCTCCCTTGGACTGACCTTTCCCGTTGCAGTTTTAGAAATCAACCGCTCTAAATCGCCAATTTGCTTTATATAATTTTGAACTTTTTGAAGGATTGGCCCTTCTTGTTTAAGAAAATCAACCACCGCATGACGTTGCTCGATCTTTTCCAAACTTTTTAAGGGTAAGGCCAGCCAACGTTTCAGCATTCGCCCACCCATTGGTGAAATGGTTTTATCTATGACATGAAGCAAAGTAACGGCATTGTTATTATTAGAATGGTATAATTCTAAATTACGAATAGTAAATTTATCCATCCAGACATACTCGTCTTCAGCAATCCTTGAAATCGAGGTGACATGTTGCAATTTATGGTGTTGTGTTTCGTCTAAATAATGCAGAATCGATCCGGACGCAATAATACCTTCATATAAATCCGCAATGCCAAATCCTTTTAGGGTTTTTGTATTGAAATGTTTGATTAGGGTTTCATAAGCATAATCTGCCTGATAAATCCAATCTTCCATATAAAAGGCATGAAAATCATTTCCAAAAATGGTCTTAAACTGAGTACGCTTTTTTTTGGATACCAATACTTCACTGGGATTGAAATTTTGGAGTAATTTATCAATGTACTCCACATTTCCCTGAGAGGTTAAAAATTCCCCTGTAGAGATATCTAGAAATGCAATTCCAATATACTTGTTGGCTGAGTCTGTTAGTCCATCGAAGTGAACGGAACATAAAAAGTTATTCGATTTGGATGACAACACCTCATCATTAAGGGAAACACCGGGTGTAACCAATTCTGTTACCCCACGTTTTACTATGGTCTTAGTCAGCTTCGGATCCTCCAATTGGTCACAAATGGCCACGCGTTCACCTGCTTTGACCAACTTGGGCAAATAGGTATTTAAGGAATGGTGTGGAAATCCGGCCAATTCCGTTTCACTTTCACTTCCAGACCCCCTTTTGGTTAAAATAATGCCTAAAATACCGGAGGCCTTTATGGCATCCTCCCCAAAAGTTTCGTAAAAATCGCCTACTCGAAACAATAACAATGCATCAGGGTATTTTGCCTTTATAGCATTATACTGCTTCATTAATGGTGTTTCCTTTTTTGTTTTTTTAGCCAATGCTAAAGTAATTTTTAAATATTATTTTTGACAAAATTGTAGCATGCAATGTACTACTAATTTCATGTTTTTTGAAGTTGATAAACTACAAGTTATCTACAATTAAAATAAGATTTCAACAATAGCAACAAGTCATGACGAGGGTAGACGAAGTGTATTAAAGACGGTTGGTAGTGGGAAATCCTAAATACTTGACATTTGAAAATTATGCGGAAACTAAAAAATAGCGAATTAGATCGATTAAGTCCCGACGCATTTAAAAAAGCCCATAAAACACCTGTAATTATTGTTTTAGACAACATTAGAAGTTTAAATAATATTGGGTCTGTGTTCCGAACGAGCGATGCTTTTTTAATTGAAAAAATTTACCTCTGTGGTATTACAGCTACGCCACCCCACAAGGACATTCACAAAACCGCTTTGGGCAGTACTGAAACCGTAGATTGGGAATATGCCAAGGACACCCTTGCCCTAATTGAACGGTTGAAGCTTTCAAACGTTAAAATAATTAGTGTTGAACAAGCTGAAAATGCCATTATGCTTCATGACTTTAAGACCGAGCCAAATACCACTTATGCCCTGGTGTTCGGCAATGAAGTTAAAGGGGTTTCACAGGAAGTCGTCCATGCGAGTCATCAGGTCATTGAAATTCCCCAATTCGGCACCAAACATTCCCTTAATATTTCCGTGAGCTGCGGTGTTGTGATCTGGGATCTATTTTCAAAGTTAACATTACGGAGTTAACCATTAATTTAGGTGCTTCCAAACAATATTAATACCCCATAGCATTTGAAATATGGACATAAAACCCTAACTTGTAAATTCCCTTCGTTATCATGTGCTATTAATCACCTACGATTAAATCAAACAACATGAAATCACAACAAGACAGTCAAATCACCCCTTCTAAAATCATGCAAATCGGTATGGGATTCTGGGCCTCTAAAACCTTACTTACTGCTGTGAATATGGGACTTTTTACATTTTTGGCCAGCGGTGCAAAAACGGGAACAAGCATTCAAAATAATTTCGATTTGCACGAACGTTCGCTTTATGACTTTTTAGATGCATTAGTAGCTTTGGGGTTTTTAAACCGCTCTGGTTTAAAGACATCTGCCGTTTATTCCAACACGGAAGAGACCAACTTATTCTTAGATCGGAATAAACCGAGTTATATAGGTGGCATTTTGGAAATGGCGAATAACAGGCTGTATCCGTTTTGGAATGATTTGGAGGAAGGCCTGGTAACCGGTAATCCTCAAAACGAAACTAAAGAAGGTGGCAAACCGGTTTTTGAAGCCATTTATGCCAATGAAGACAGCCTTAAAGAGTTTATTCATGCCATGGGTGGAGTACAAGCAGGAAATTTTATGAAACTGTCCCAGGAATTCGATTTTTCACCTTACAAAACCTTATGTGATATCGGAGGATCGGGTGGCAATCTTTGTATTCATTTGGCAAAGCACAATCCACATCTAAAATGCACCTCATGGGATCTTCCTCCTGTTTCTGCCGTTGCAAAGGAGAATATTGAAAACATGGGATTAAGTGATTCCATAAATGTAGCCTCTGGTGATTTTTTTATGGATGAGTTCCCAAAGGCCGATATTATTACTATGGGGAATATTCTACATGACTGGGGAACAGCGGACAAACTTATGCTTATTAGAAAAGCCTATAATGCGCTGCCTGAAAATGGTCTGTTTATGGTTATTGAAAATATAATTGACGACGATAGAAGTCAGAATGCATTCGGGTTATTGATGTCATTAAACATGCTAATTGAAACGGACAGTGGTTTTGACTTTACCTCCCATGATTTTAAGGAATGGGCGGGTGAGGTAGGTTTTAAGGATGTCCGGACCATGCCATTAACAGGGCCTTCCAGTGTTATTATTGCCACCAAATAAGGAAATTTCCGGTAGGTTTAATGAAGTTTAGATAAAATTACATAAGATTTGACATCAACCCATGCTAATTGTTCCCTCGGGTACAGATAAGCGCTGGCGTCCGGGTATAAGCGATGAAAGTTGAGTGCCGGGGTCTATTGATGGTGTTGATTCTTCCTAAGTACCATGCGGCATAACGATTCCGGAATAATTGGTAAACACTAATGCGGTCACTAGATGCAGTCAATGTAAGCGTCATAGGAATATTAACTTCTCCATACTCACCTGCGAACAGACCCAATTTAGAATAAAGATTAATGCTTGAACCGGTAAAATTAAGGTGAAGTTTCGGTTGATTCTTAATAATAAAAACTAAATTCGCTAATTGGTAACTCCCGTGGAATTACCTATTTATCACAACACGTAATGAACAATTATAAAAAGAAATGAATCAAAACAATAATCTGGCCGTTTTAATAGATGGCGACAATATCCCATCGGCTAACGTCAAGGAGATGATGGAGGAAATTGCCAAATATGGTAACCCAACCATTAAAAGAATTTATGGCGATTGGACCAGACCAGACTTAAACAAATGGAAGAACTTGCTCCTGGAAAACGCAATAATCCCAATTCAGCAATACGGTTATACCAGCGGTAAGAATGCAACCGACTCTGCCATGATTATTGATGCCATGGATATTCTTTACGGCAACAGAGTGAATGGGTTTTGCATCGTTTCGAGCGATAGTGATTTTACACGACTGGCCACCAGGTTGCGCGAAGCAGGTATGCAGGTTATCGGGATTGGGGAAAAGAAGACCCCCAACCCCTTTATTGTAGCGTGCGACAAATTTATTTACATTGAGATTTTAAAGAAAAAAACAGAGCAAAAAACAGACAATAGGGAATCTCAAGAACCTTTAATTGATAAAATAACCGAGAAGGAAATACAGCTCATTCAAACCACTATTAATGACCTGTCTGAAGATGATGGGTGGGCCTTTCTTGGAGACGTTGGAAGTTTAATCCAGAAAAAACGCCCCAATTTTGACTCCAGAAATTATGGATTCGAAAAACTAACGCCTCTTATAAAATCCACTAACAGATTTGAAATAGAGCAAAGAGAGACTCCAAAAAGCCGACACAAATTAATTTATGTTAAAAATAAAGAAACCCTCAAAAGAAAACCTAAAAAATAATTGTTCACGCAACAATTAACCCTTAGCAGCCCAACCAAAATAAACAGTCAGAACCAATTAATTACTAACTTCGTTTAACACCCACAAATAGTCTTTACGGTTTACCACAAAATCCTTATTGGAGATATCTAAAATCTTAACCTTCACATCGGTTTGAGTTTTTAGGAAATCCAAATAACCTGTATTGATTTTTTCCAAATAGGTATTTTCAATATCCTGTTCATAGTGGCGCCCACGTCTTTTAATATTTCTCAGCAATTGCTCCGTGTCCTGATATAAATACACATACAGATCAGGCTTTGAGATGTCCTTATACATTAAATAAAAGAGTTTACGATACAGGCTAAACTCATCTTCCTGCAGAGTTATTTTAGAGAAAATCAATGACTTAAATACATCATAATCGCTTACCACAAAATCCTTAAACAGATCCAGCTGTGACAAATCATCACTAATTTGCTGGTAACGATCCACTAAAAAGGCCATTTCTAAAGAAAAAGCATAGCGGTTTGAATCTTCATAAAACTTAGGCAAAAAGGGATTGTCGGCAAAGCGTTCTAAAATTAATTTTGCATTAAAATCATGGGCTAATTTGGTTGCTAAACTTGTTTTCCCTGCTCCAATATTCCCTTCAATGACCATGTAATTATATCTTGAAAAATTTAACTGCTTGATAGGATTCTTTAACCAAATATTTATGGGTTCCAAAACAGATTCGTCCTCACACATATCCAGCAATTCCGTTATGGTTTTGTTAAATTCAGGGTGTTTTACTGTTGGTGCTATGTCATGAAGAGGCAATAATACAAAACGACGCTTTTGCATTTCGGGATGTGGTAGTTGCAAAGCTTTATTTTTGATGGTCATGTCTTCGGCCAAAATAATATCCAAATCGATAGACCTAGCTTCATAGGCCTTTTTTGATCTTCGGACACGCCCCAAGGATTTTTCAATGTCCAATAAATGCTCTAAAACAGAAGAGGGCTCCAGTTCACTTTCTAAAATCAAACAACAATTTAAAAAGTCCTCCCCTTCAAACCCAAAAGCGGGTGATTTATAAACTTTCGATATTAGTTTTATATTACCCACATGTCGGTGAATGGCATCAACCGCATTTTGAAGGTTCTTAAATTTCTCTCCTTGATTACTGCCCAACGCAATATAATATGTAATCGATTTTGTCATAATCGAAAGCAAAATAACTAAAACAATTTTTAATCCGTTATATTTACAACGCGTATTTATCCACAATTTTCATGACACAAAAAGACAAACTTACAGCACATCGCATTTACCTGTTACTTGGTGCTTTGTTTATTACCTCTCTTGTAGTCTCCAATTTAATATTTCAAAAATTCTTTTATTGGTATCCTTGGGACATTGAAATTTTTGGCAGTAAACTTTTTGAAATTTCAGTAGGCATTTTGCCTTATCCCATTACCTTTTTAATTACCGACCTTATTAGTGAGATCTATGGTAAAAAACGAGCAAACGATATTGTGGTTGTCGGTATTTTTGCCTCCTTGTTTTCCCTCCTAATCATATTGGTTGCCAGTTATGTTCCCGCCACTTCCTGGTCCTATGTTAACGATCAATTATTCACCAAAGTATTTGGCAACTCGGCTATTGCAGTATTTGCCAGTATGCTTACCTATTTATTTGCCCAGTTCGTAGATATTCAAATTTATCATTTTTGGAAGCGGTTAACAAAAGGAAAGCACTTGTGGCTCCGTAATAATTTCTCCACCTGGTTTTCACAATTTGTGGATACCTTTACCATAGTGACATTACTGTGTTCTTTTGGTATTATAGAATGGGTAAACTTTAAAGGTTTATTGGTAAGTGGCTTTTTATTCAAAGCTTTCGTGGCCGCCTGTGATACCCCGCTTCTATATCTGGGCGTTTATTTCTTTAGAAAGCGCTTTAAATTATTAATAAATGAAGAAATTGATTTGATTTTGGTCCCAGCCTTAACAAAAAATTAAATTCATTTTCAACTATAACCCCCTATTTTACGTATATTATCAGTAAAGAAAAAGTATATCCATTTTATGAAGAAAGTCTTAAAAATCACCGGTATTTCTCTACTTATTATATTCGCCTTACTTATAGCTATTCCATATGCCTTTCAGGGCAAAATAAATGACCTCGTTAAACGGTTGATAAACGATAATCTTAACGCCAGGGTTGAATTTAGTGATTTGAGTCTGAGCTTTATAAAAGGTTTTCCCAGGGCTCATGTAACCGTAAGTGATTTGGTAATTACCAATATAGACCCTTTTAAAGACGAAACCTTTGCCTCCACTAAGGACATTTCGTTTACGATGTCCATCAAGGAATTGTTCAAAAAAAATGGAGATCCAATGGTGGTTAATGCTATTACAGTTAATGAGGCCCTGTTAACTTTAAAAACAGATGTTTTTGGTAATAACAACTATGATATTACTAAAAAAGGCGATTCAGCTTCATCCGGTGAAAACAGTTTTACTTTGGATATCAAAGATTACAAAATAAACAATAGTGCCTTAAATTACATCGATGAAGCTTCAAATACAGCGATTCACCTTACGGAATTTAACCATCAAGGGCGCGGCATTTTTTCTGCTGAAACATCGGAGTTAGAAACGACAACTGAAACCAATGTGAGTTTGAGTATCGACAGCATCAATTACCTTAATAATAACAGGATTACATTACAGGCAATAATTGGTTTAGATTTAAGTAACAGCACTTACACTTTTAAGGATAATAAAGGGTTTATCAATCAACTCCCCATTGAATTTAAGGGTTATGTGAAACAGTTGGAAAAGGGGCAAGACATTGATATTACCTTCGAAAACCCCGAATCTGATTTTAAAAACTTCTTAGCCGTTATTCCAAAAGACTATTCGAAAAATATTGACGCGGTAGAAACTACAGGTGATTTCAAGGTGAAAGGCCTTGTTAAAGGCTTAAGTTCTGAAGAAACCATACCCCAGTTTGATATCACCATTACCTCCAACAATGCGTCCTTTAAATATCCCGATTTACCAAAACGGGTCAGCAATATTACCATTAACACTTCAATAAAAAACACCACGGGTCGTGCTGATGACACCTATGTGGATATTAATACGCTTGACTTTACTATTGATTCTGATGTTTTTAAGTCTTCCGCCACTTTAAAAAATATCAGTAAAAATATGTTAGTGAACGCTCATATTAATGGCATTTTAAACTTGGCCAACCTCACAAAAGTGTACCCTATAACGCTCGACTACCCAATAAAAGGTATTTTGAAAAGCAATGTCAATACCGCTTTCGATATGGATGCTATTGAAACCAATGCTTATGATCGTATAAAAAATAGTGGTACCATAAGTATTAATGATCTTGAATTTACAACCAAATCTTTTCCAAGTCCCATAATTATTTCGAGTGCCCATATGAACCTTAATTCCGGGACGGTTACCTTAAACCCTTTTAAGGCCAAAACGGGGGATAGTGATTTATTCGTTACCGGAACTATTAATAATTTAACCGGTTTTTTGCTAAGTAACGGTAAATTACAAGGTGATTTTAAGGCGAGTTCCAAGCTGTTTAAGGTTAATGATTTTATGACTGTAGATGAACCTCTAAAAGATCAGGAAACCAAAACATCATCGGATGCATTAAAAATACCGGATTTTTTGGATTGTACCATTAATGCCAATGCGGAAACGGTAGTTTATGATAATTTAAACCTTAAAGACGTAAAAGGGACCTTATTAATAAAAGACCAAAAAGCATCATTAATCAACTTAACATCCAATATATTCGATGGTGCACTAGCCATTGCCGGAGAGGTTACCACAAATGAGGAAACCCCAAACTTCAACCTAAATTTAAATGCCAATAATTTTGATATTGCCAAATCTTTTAACGGCATGGCATTGTTACAAAATTTAGCACCAATTGCAAAATTGCTGCAAGGCAAATTAAACACCAACATTAATTTAAAAGGTAATTTGGACGATGACTTTTCTCCTATTTTAAATTCAGTTTCTGGTAATGCCTTAGCGGAATTGCTATCTACAAAAATCAGTGCAGATGAATCCAAACTTATCAGTAATCTTGAAGGCGCTCTTAATTTTGTGGATTTCGACAAACTGAATTTAAATGACTTAAAAACCAAATTCGAATTTGCCGATGGTAGGGTTGCCGTAAAACCTTTTCAGTTAAAATATCAAGATATCAATATTGAAATTTCTGGTACGCATGGATTTGATAAAACGATTGACTATCGTGCTGTATTTAATGTTCCTGCCAAATATTTAGGAAGTGAAGTTAACAGGCTCATTGGGAAAATAGATGCCGCCGAGGTGAATTCGATTTCCATCCCCGTTGCCGCTAACATTACAGGGTCTTTTACCAACCCATCTGTTAATACGGATCTTTCAAGTGGTGTAAAAACCCTAACCCAGCAACTTATTGAAATTGAAAAGCAAAAATTACTCAATCAGGGAAAGGATAAGGTCCAAAGTTTAATTGGCCATGTTATAGGTGGGAATCAAACCAAAACAGATTCCCTAAAAAAAGAACAAGACCAAACCATAAATAAGGTGTTACAAGATATTGTTGGCAGCAGATCAACACCGGACTCGACAACATCCAGTACCACCAACACGGTTAAAAATGTTCTTGGAGGTCTGTTTCAGAAAAAGAATAAGCCGAAAGATACGGTTAATTAAAACCGGACTTTACACCATGGAAATTTTTACTACCAAACCTTCATTGGCGCGAATATTAAACACCGTTTCATCCTCGAAAATAAGATATTGCCCTTTTATCCCCACCAGCTTACCGGTATAACTCTGAAGCTTTACAATATTTAAGCTTTTAGGTTTATTGGGATACCTATGTACAGGAAAATTCAAATTGGTTTCCGTATTATTATCTATAAAATATTCCTTTACCTCCTCTGGCACATACGATTTTAAACGCTCCCGCCATGACACCAAATCTTCATCTTTTATTTCATTTTTCAACATGGTGCGCCAATTGGTTTTATCATTTACATGATCTTTTAAAGCCACTTCGGTAATACCTGCCAGGTATCTATTTGGTACTTCAACAATCTCAATAGCTTCATGTGCCCCTTGATCTATCCATCGTGTTGGAATCTGGCTCTTCCGAGTAACTCCAACTTTAACATTACTGGAATTGGCCAAATAGACAATATGAGGCTGCAATTGAACTTGTTTTTCATATTCCAAATCCCGGTCTTCTTTCCCCAAATGGGCCATGCTTAATTCTGGGCGCAACACCCAGTCTGCTGCCTGAGGAACTTCAAAAAAACACTGTCTGTCAAATCCCTGTCTATAAATGGGTTTATCCATTCCACAGTTTAAACATTGATACTTTACAAATTGAATCGTTACGGATTTATCCAATAACTGATTCATATTTATAAAGTCATTTTCAAATACCAAATAATATTGAATAGGGCTGGAAAATTCGGTTTCCATTTTTGTTAAAACACCTTGGTAGAACATGAAAAAAAGTATTATTTTAGAAATCTTAAAGATATAATAATTATGTCAATACCTTTAGTCAATTCTATTGCTTCTTGGTTTTTAAAAAAGCGGTTTCACCAAATTGAATTGTTTTTGAAATATCCCAATGAAGTTCAAAATGAATTACTATTTAGCCTTTTGGATTTTGCCAAACACACGGAGATTGGAAAACAATATGATTTCAACTCCATTAAAAACTACAAGACTTTTACAGAACGTATTCCTATAAAAAACTATGATGGCTGGCAGGACATCATTGAACGCTCACGTCTTGGTGAAAACAACATTTTTTGGCCAACCCCCATAAAATGGTTTGCAAAATCAAGTGGCACAACAAGGTCTCGGAGCAAATTCATTCCAGTAAGTCCAGAATCCCTTGAAGATTGCCATTATGCGGCTAGTAAGGACTTATTGTGCATGTATTTGAACAACAATGAAGACTCCCAATTGTTTACCGGCAAAAGCTTACGGTTAGGCGGTAGTAAAGAACTTTACAGGGAGAACGGGACTGTATTTGGTGACCTTTCTGCAATTTTGATTGACAACATGCCGTTTTGGGCTGAATTTAGCAGTACACCGAGTAATAAAGTCTCATTAATGAGTGACTGGGAACACAAAATGCAAGCTATTGTTAATGAAACCATTAACGAAAACGTTACAAGTCTGGCAGGCGTGCCTTCCTGGATGCTTGTGCTCCTAAACCAGGTTTTGGAGACTACTGGCAAATCTAATCTGTTAGAGGTTTGGCCTAATTTAGAAGTGTATTTTCATGGTGGTGTTAGCTTTACCCCCTATACTAACCAATATAAGAATATTCTACCCAAAAGGGGTTTCAAATATTATGAAATTTACAATGCTTCTGAAGGTTTCTTTGCGATTCAAGATCAAAATAATTCCAACGAGTTACTGTTAATGTTGGATTATGGAATCTTTTATGAGTTCATTCCCATGACGCTTTACGATACTCCAAAAGAAAAGGCTATTCCGCTTGGCGAGGTGGAATTAAATGTCAACTATGCCATAATCATAACCACGAATGCGGGACTATGGCGTTACAAAGTGGGCGATACCATTAGATTTACCTCCTTGAATCCCTACCGAATAAAAATATCCGGTCGAACCAAACACCATATTAATGTTTTTGGGGAAGAACTCATCATTGAAAATGCCGAAGTGGCCTTAAAAAAAGTATGCAAACGTACCAAGGCCGAAATTGTCGATTTTACAGCTGCGCCCATATTTATGGATGGTAAAGCAAAAGGTGCGCATGAATGGCTTATTGAATTTAAGACCCCTCCCAAGGATATTGATTATTTTACCGAATTATTCGACAATGCATTAAAAGCTTTAAATTCAGATTATGAGGCCAAACGCTATAACAATTTAACCTTAAATAAGCCAACCATAAATGTAGCTCGTCATAATTTATTTTACGACTGGTTAAAGCAAAACAATAAGCTGGGTGGACAACATAAAATACCTCGTCTTTCCAATACCAGAACTTATTTAGAATCACTTTTAAAACTAGATTCATAGACCCATTTATCGACTAAATTTACGTCCAGCAGTTTTTTAACGAGTATTTATTTCGACTTATCTAAAAGCGAATAAAAACTTTTGTGTGATAATTAATTAGAATTACTTTTAGTTAACTTATAAGTAAGGCTTTGAAATTCCTCGTAATGCTTTTATATTAATTAACCATCCATAAAAAACCACGCCAAAAGCGTGGTTTTCTTTTATATTACTACCTGACTTTTATCAAGATACAGCCTTAAGTTTCTTCAAAGTGGTTTTGGTTAATTTTTCTTCGGCATAAAGTTTATTCACATTTAATTTTTTCTCTTCACTGCTTGGCAATTCAAACATAGCATCTGTTAAAATTTCTTCACAAAGTGAACGTAATCCCCTTGCCCCTAATTTGTATTCGATAGCTTTATCAACAATAAAATTAAGTGCGCCGTCAGTTATGGTAAACTCGATATCATCCATGGCAAACAGCTTTTTGTACTGTTTAATAATTGCATTCTTTGGTTCAGTGAGAATAGCCCTTAATGTTTTAGCATCAAGTGGGTCCATATAGGTTAATACCGGCAGACGTCCTATGATTTCAGGAATGAGTCCAAAGTCTTTTAAATCCTTGGGGATAATGTATTGTAACAAATGGTTCTGGTCCACAACATTATCAGAAATTGATGCACTATACCCAACGGCCTGCATGTTTAACCGTTTAGAAATAACACGCTCAATACCATCAAAAGCCCCTCCGGCTATAAACAAAATATTTTCCGTATTAACCTCAATGAATTTTTGATCCGGATGTTTCCTACCCCCTTTTGGCGGTACATTAACCATAGTACCTTCTAAAAGTTTTAACAAAGCTTGTTGTACACCTTCTCCTGAAACATCACGGGTTATGGATGGATTATCACTTTTACGAGCAATTTTATCGATTTCATCAATAAATACAATGCCTTTTTCCGCTTTATCCAAATTATAATCGGCTGCTTGCAATAAACGTGTTAATATACTTTCTACATCTTCCCCAACATATCCCGCTTCTGTCAACACGGTCGCATCAACAATGGCTAAAGGCACATTTAACATTCTTGCTATGGTTTTTGCCATTAATGTTTTACCCGTTCCCGTTTGCCCCACCATAATGATATTACTTTTTTGGATATCAATATCATCATTTGAAGCTGGTTGTAATAATCGTTTATAATGATTATATACGGCTACAGACATCACTTTTTTGGTCGCCTCCTGACCAATAATGTAAGTATCTAGAAATTCTTTGATTTGTAGCGGCTTACGTAGTTTTAACTCTGCAGATAAATCACTACTGTCACTTTGCTTAGATTCTTCAATAACAATGCCATGGGCTTGCTCAATACATCTATCACAAATATGAGCATCCAATCCAGCAATTAATAAGTTTGTTTCCGGCTTTTTTCGACCACAAAACGAACATTCTAACTCTTCTTTTGCCATTAATTATGTTTTAATCCCTCTTTCAACCTTCTTGTTAAGGCTATATAAAACTACAAATTATATTTTAATTTCTTATCAACACCTCATCTATCATACCATACTCCTTGGCTTTATCAGCCTTCATCCAAAAGTCTCGATCACTGTCATTATAAACTTTATCATACTCCTGGCCTGAATGCTTGCTTATAATTTTATAAAGTTCTTCCTTTAGGGTCAATATTTCCCTTGCTGTAATTTCAATATCACTTGCCTGACCCTGGGCTCCTCCTAATGGTTGATGAATCATAACCCTTGAGTGGGTTAATCCACTACGTTTTCCTTTTTCTCCTGCACACAATAATACCGCTCCCATTGAAGCAGCCATTCCAGTGCAAATGGTAGCGACATCCGGTTTGATAAATTGCATGGTATCATAAATTCCCAAACCCGCATAAACACTGCCTCCTGGAGAATTGATATAAATTTGAATATCCTTCGATGCATCTGCACTTTCCAGAAATAACAGTTGTGCCTGAACAATGTTTGCAACTTGATCATTAATTGCCGTCCCCAGAAAAATAATCCTGTCCATCATTAATCTAGAAAAGACATCCATTGCAACGGCATTCATTTGGCGCTCTTCAATAATATTTGGCGTTAAATTAATGGGGTACATACTACTAATTATTTTGTTGTAATACGTACTGCTAATGCCTTGATCCTTTATAGCGAATTTTTCAAATTCCTTTGTGTAATCCATAATCTATATTCTAATTTTATCTATTTTAACCTTTATACCTTAAGGCTCAATCCTTTTTGTTTCGTTATCATTGAATAAAAAAAAGCGCCTAAACTAACTCGGTTTAAGCGCTTAAATATAAGGAATTATTATTTGATTTATTTGTCGCCGTAAACTTCTTTAACAAAGTTTTCGTAACTCAATTCTTTCACTTTCAAATTGGCCTTTTCTTTGTAAACCCCTAGCAATTTTTGACTAATTAATTGCTCTGAAATGCGACGCGCTTCCTCCTGGTTAGATAACACACGAGCAGCAATATCGTCTAATTCTTTATCTGATGGATTCATTTGTCCAAATTGGGCCATCTGTCCTTTGATCATTTCCCTTGCATGATTTTTAATATCCTCCATGGTGACTTGGATATTGTTTTCTTCAATGAGTTTACCCTCTATTAATTGGTAACGCAGGCTTTTTTCGGACTTTTCATATTCTTCCTTGGCCTGATCCAGATCCATTTCCTTCTCACCAGCGGTCTGTAGCCATTTGGTTAAAAATTCGGATGGCAAATCGAACTTCGTGTTTTCTACCAAATATTCGGTAACATCGTTTAACAGCTTTTGGTCTGCTTGCTGGATAAATTGCTTTTCGGCATCTTCCTTGATCTTGGCTTTTAACTCGGTAACTGTTTTAACAACGTCCTTTCCAAATAATTTATCAAATAACTCCTGATCTAAATCAGCCAGTTCCCGCTTGTTAATTTCGGTAATGGTAAAAGTTACTTCAATATCCAATCCGTGGACCTCATCATGCCCCAACTTTAGAGCATGCATCAATTCATGATCGTCATCGTATAACCCTTTAGTTTTTAGGGTAAAAACATCTCCTACTTTGGCCCCTACAAATTTCTTTTCCGTCTCTTTTCCCTTGAATTTATCTAATGTTAAAGTTACCGAATTATCAATTTCTTTGTCTTCATTTTTATAGGTTCCTGTAATCTCACTGTCCTTTTCAATGGTATCCTGAGGCACTAATTTCCCATATTGCTTTTGAATACGTTCTATCTGCTCTTGAATCATTTTATCATCAGCAATGATATTATATTGAGTAATCGCCTTTTTACTTTTAAGGTTTACTTCAAACTCCGGAGCCAATCCCAACTCGAATTCAAATGTAAAGCCATCGGCATCCCAATCGATATTATCCTGTGGCTTAGGTAATGGTTGTCCTAATACATCCAACTTTTCTTCGGTAAGATATTTGTTCAATGCATCTTGAAGTAACTTATTTACTTCGTCAACCAATACCGCTTTACCATATTGTTTTTTTACCATTCCCATCGGCACATGTCCTTTTCTAAACCCCGGAATGTTTGCAGTTCTGCGATAATCGGATAAGATTTTTTCTACTTTATCGCTATAATCTTCTTTAGCGATGTCTACTTTAACCACCGCATTTAATGCATCAACGTTTTCTCTTGTAATATTCATGTTTTAAACTCTAATTATAACTAAAAATCGGGACGCAAAAGTATAACATTTTTTGCAGCCCGACAAAGTTTTAATTACTTGATTTAGAAGCTATTTTTTCTTCTGTAAAAACTGAATTTTATATTCCAGAAATAACAGGCTTTAGTTGCACTTCATGATCCATCTTGATAGTCCATGCCATTTTATGATTTCTTACTTTACGAAAATTATATTCGGAAAAAATTCATGCCCTTTTGTCTTCTTTCAAAAGCGAATGCAATATGGATTGAAGTATGGACAACAGGACACTAAAGAGAATGGCCCACCAAATGTTATTCACTGAAAATCCAGTAATTAAATTATCCGCCAGGAGAATAATAAGTGCATTAATAATGAGTAAGAACAACCCAAGGGTAATAATGGTTATGGGTAGTGTAAAAATGATTAAGATAGGCTTTACCAACAGGTTTAAAATGGATAGTACAGCAGCTACTATTATGGCCGTTACAAAACTATCGACATAAACACCGGATAATATATTTGCCAGAATAATTACCGCTAAGGCATTTAACAAAAGTTTGATTATAAGTTTCATAGGCTTGAAGTTTCATTAAAAGTACAAAAAACTATGCCACAAATCCCTTAACCCCTTCAAAAAAGTCCTTCGGATTTTCGGCATGCAACCAGTGGCCTGCATTGGCAATGGTAACAATTTTAGCTTTTGGAAAATGATTTGAATTAAATCCTTTTAAAAATCACTATATCTTGATATTCTCTTCCAGTGTTATTAAGTGTTTTACTTTTCCAAAAGCCATCTACAATTCTTATATATTCCATACCAGCATTTTGAAGCATTGATTTTAATACATTTTTATGTATGGCTATATTGCCAGATTTAACGTTTTCATTCATCAACCTATAGCCTTCTCTCTTATAAGGAAAATTAAAATGTTCTTTTTCAGATATATATTTTTCATCATGTGAATCATACAGAAAAAATGTTGAAAAACACAACCCATTGGGTTTCACCACTCTTGCTATTTGATAAAAATAGTGCTGTATTTCATCCAATTGCATATGCGTAAACAAAGAAATTGAGAAAACCTTATCAAAACTATTATTGCCATAAGGAAATTTAAATTCTGTTGCCTTCATTTTAGACGTATTATACAAATCATTAAAAACTGGAACATATTTAAACTTAAAGTTAGAAAAATCTTCACCTATACCTTTATTACACCATTCAACGCCCTTTTTCACTACATCAAATCCATCATAAGTGCCTTCTTTGTTTAAATATTTTGTAAGTGCAATTGCTGTCCTTCCTACTCCACTACCTATATCCAAAACCTTATCGCTTGGTAATAAATCAATTTCTTCTTTGAGTAAATTCAACTGGAATTGCCCCTGCTTTAAATACTCTTTTGAACCTATTGAAGAGCCTGTATAAATCATACCCCTTGGCGGCACATATTTATGCCTTCTGCCTAACACCTGATCTAATAAATCAATTGGAAAATAATATAACCTTCTAAACAAAAACCTTTGATTGGATGACAAACTGTACCAAATCTTTCTAATACTATTTGTTTTCTTCATATAATCATATAAAAATATTAAGCAAACTTAATAACCGCATCAAAAAAGGCCTTCGGATTTTCGGCATGCAACCAATGGCCTGCATTGGCAATGGTCACAATTTTAGCTTTTGGAAAATGATTGGAAATTATGGTTTCATCCTCTATACCAATATATTCCGAACGATCTCCTCGTAAAAACAAAGTATCTTTTTCGAAAGTAGCGAAGGTCGGTAAAGGCTCTCCTATCTCTGCAACTTCTTGCTTTAAAACACTCAGATTGAGGCGCAAGGCTAAACGATCTTTTTCCTTCCAATAGAGGTTTTTTAATAAAAATTGTCTAATGCTCTTTTCAGGAATGTAGTGACTTAAAACGTCTTCGGCTTCCCCTCTGTTTTTTATTTCGTCGAAATTTAAGGCCGACAATCCTTCCAAAATGACCTCGTGATGTACTGGATAAAATCGAGGAGAAATATCAGCAACCAGTAACTTTGAAACCAAATTTGGGTAAAGTGACGCAAATAACATGGCGGTTTTACCCCCCATAGAATGCCCTAAGAGTATAATTTCTTTTAGATGATATGCCTCACAGTATTTTTTTAAGTCTTCCGCAAGAAATTCGTAACTAAAATCATTACTCCAAAAACTTCTACCATGATTTCTTTGGTCGACCAAATGCACTTGAAATCCAATGGAACTAAACTCTTTTGCCAAGGTCTTCCAGTTATCCCCCATCCCTAAAAACCCATGTAAAATAACAAATGGTATTCCTTCTCCTATGATGTTCGAATGTAATATCTTATTTGTCACTAATCTATCATTTAATTGTTCCTATCATTACCAATAGGGACTCCGTGATTTCGCCTGTAAATATTCAACCCCCTATTTTAACCTATTCAGATACATTTGTATTACATTCTCTACACCCAAATACAAACTTTCGGCTATCAAGGCATGGCCAATAGAAACTTCCAATAACCCGGGAATTTCATTCTTGAAAAAGGCAATATTATCCAAGGATAAATCATGACCAGCATTAACGCCCAAACCCAACTTGTTTGCCAATTCGGCACAAACAACATAAGGCTTCACAGCCTTTTTATTACCTAAACTATATTGATATGCAAAGGCTTCGGTGTACAACTCGATTCGATCTGTACCAGTCCGTTTTGCTCCTTCAATTTGTTTTAAATCCGGATCAACAAATATCGAAGTTCTTATCCCTTTATTTTGAAATTCCTTGATTACATCAATTAAAAACAATTTGTTCTTAACCGTATCCCAACCGGCATTACTGGTTATCGCGTCAACGGCATCCGGTACCAAGGTTACCTGAGTTGGTTTTACCTCCATAACCAGATTTATAAAAGATTCTACGGGATTTCCTTCAATATTAAATTCTGTAAACACCTCAGGTTTTAAATCACGAGCATCTTGATATCGTATATGTCGTTCGTCCGGTCTCGGATGGATGGTTATGCCTTCAGCACCGAACCGCTGAACATCTTTGGCAAATTGAAGCACATTAGGGACATTACCTCCTCTAGAATTGCGCAAGGTCGCTACCTTGTTGATATTTACACTTAACTTAGTCATGTAATCACATTAAAACGCAAAAATACAAAGTTGAAAAGGGTTAAATACTATTTTTTTAATTAATTTGCGTGTACATAACCATGGAAGATATGAAACTTTCAGAATTAATTATAAACGATATAAATCCCGTAAGGAGTTCCGATAAAATCAGTGATCTACAGCAACTTTTTAATCAATTAATCTATTCCCATATCCCTGTAGTTGATAGCGATAACAATTACATCGGGTGTTTATTCGAAACGGATGTTCATTGTTTTGAGGGCAGCAAATCTATTATGGATTACAGTTATGCTTTGGAAGATTTTTATGTAAAAAGCACGACCTTATGGTTAGATGTCCTGGAAGCGTTTGCCAGAAATTCGAGTAATATCATGCCCGTGCTGGATGAGAACAATAATTATCTGGGCTATTATGAATTAAATGACGTCATAAGCTTATTTGGAGAATCGCCCTTTTTCATCGACCCAGGGGGAATTGTAGTCATAGAAAAAGGGGTAAACGATTATTCGTTTAGTGAGATAAGTCAGATTGTCGAATCTAATGGCGGGAAATTATTAGGCGCTTTTATTTCTAAAACTAAAAATGATGTCGTTCAGGTAACCCTAAAAATTGGCAAAACCTCCCTGAGTGATATTTTACAAACCTTTAGAAGGTATAGTTACCATATTGTTTCCGGACATGAAGATGACAGTTATAACCAAACTCTAAAGGATCGTTCAGACTACTTAAACAAATATTTAAACATGTAATTCATTATGAAGGTTGCTGTATTTGGGCGATTTTACAATAAAACGACAAGTGCTTCAGTATTGGCGCTCTTTAATTATTTGCTTAAAAATAACATTGAGGCCTATATTGAAACCGAGTTCTACAACTTAATAAAAAACAATTCGACCATTATCAAAGACTTCGAATCGTTTAAAACCTTTGACGCTTTAAATGACTCATTTGATTTATTTGTGAGTGTTGGAGGCGATGGTACCATTTTAAGAGCGATAACCTTTGTAAAGAATATAGACATTCCCATTATCGGAATTAATACAGGTAGATTAGGGTTTTTGGCTACAATTCAAGATAATGAGATAGAGACGGCCATGCAAGATATTATTGATGGGAAATATAGAATTTCTGAACGCAGCTTACTTTCGGTTGAAACCCTTCCAAAAAACGATACCATCGCTTCACTTAATTTTGCTTTAAACGAAGTTGCGGTAAGTAGAAAAAACACCACTTCCATGATTACTGTTGAAACCTATTTAGATGGCGAATACCTTACCTCTTATTGGAGTGATGGTTTAATTGTGTCTACCCCAACAGGTTCCACCGGATATTCATTAAGCTGTGGGGGACCCGTTATTACCCCGGGTGCCAAAAATTTTGTCTTAACGCCTATTGCTCCTCATAACTTAGGTGCTCGTCCATTAATTATTCCAGATTCCACAGAAATCCAATTAAAAGTTGATGGACGTGAAGAAAATCACCTGGTCTCATTGGACTCTCGTATAGCAACACTTGATAATGGCACATTAATAACCATTAAAAAAGCCGACTTTAAGATTAAAATGATCGACCTCTTAAATGAAAGCTTTTTTGTAACCCTTCGCAAAAAATTACTTTGGGGGGAGGATAAACGAAATTAATCCTGAGGTATGGATTATCATTACAGCAAAACCTTCAAAACAATATTTTGAATTAAATTCAGTTTTAAACAATGAACTTATCTAAACTTTTTAAGACACAAAATTTGATGATTTTGTGCTCTGAAACAGTCATTTTTAAAGCAGATAGCAGGGCTTTATTAGGAAACAAGTTGAATTTAGAAGTAAGACAGGGCATTTTTTAGTCCATTGATAAAAGTTTTGATAAGTTCGAGACTTATGAAGCTCAAATTATAATGGGCTCATCTTATTTATTATATTTGCACACTTTTGAACATTTATGAGGCATCTAATCATATTGGCATTAAGTATTTTTAGCATCAATTTAAGCCACTCCCAAATAAACGAAGTTGGTCTTTTTTTAGGCGGAAGTAATTTTATTGGAGATGTTGGGTCCACAAATTACATTGCCCCTAAAAAGCTTGCTTTTGGGGCCGTTTATAAATGGAACAGAAGTCCAAGACACTCTTGGAGAGCCTCCTTGATTTTCACGGAACTCGAAGGTATAGACACAAATTCAGATGACCCCAGACGTATACAAAGGGGTTATGAATTTACAAATGATATTATCGAGCTTTCGGTGGGTATGGAATTTACCTTTTTTGATTTTGACCTTCATACCGGGAAAAAATTAACCACTCCTTACTTATATGGTGGGATAAGTGTTGCGCATCATGATAACTTTTATTTCCTGAATGGTACTCAAACGCCGGAAAACACATCTAGTTGGGCCTACGGAATTCCTATGGCTCTGGGTGTTAAAACCACCTTTTTAGATAATTTTATTTTAAGTGTGGAAATTGGGGCCAGATATACATTCTCTGACGAATTGGATGGCAGCATTCCAGATGATCAATTTCGACAACAATACCGTTTTGGAAATATTAATAATTACGATTGGTATGTATTCTCTGGAATTACCCTCACCTATACCTTCGGATTAAATCCATGTTACTGTCCTTCAAATTAAAATGGATATAATAAAAGACATAAATAGGAAAGCACTTCCCAAACATGTGGCCATAATAATGGATGGCAACGGTAGATGGGCTAAACAAAAAGGGATGTTGCGCACCTTCGGCCATGAAAATGGCACCAAGGCCGTTAAACGAGTCGTTGAAGCGTCGGCTGAATTAGGTATCAAAAACTTAACACTCTATGCTTTTTCCACCGAAAACTGGAAAAGACCAAAACTAGAAGTCGAGACCCTGATGAGGCTTTTGGTATCTTCCTTAAAAAAAGAAATCAAAACGCTTAAAGATAACCGTATAAAGCTTTGTGCGATTGGCAGTTTAAAGACCCTGCCAGCAAAGGTTTACAGTGAACTTCTTGAAGTTATTAACGCAACAAAACAAAACAGCCATATGACCCTAACACTGGCGTTAAGCTACGGTTCAAGAGAAGAACTTATAAACAGTGTAAAAGAAATTAGCATTAAAGTTAAAAATAATATAATTTCGCCCGAAAATATTGATGAATCAATTATAAATGAGCATCTTTACACGCAAAATTTGCCAGACGTAGATTTACTCATTAGGACAAGTGGAGAAAAACGTATAAGTAATTTTCTATTATGGCAAATTGCCTATGCCGAATTGTATTTTACAAATACACTATGGCCAGATTTTACAAAGGAACATTTGTATGAATCTATTATTGAATATCAAAAAAGAGAACGACGATTTGGGAAAACAAGCGAGCAACTCAGTTAGGAGTTTATGTCTATATACTTTTATTAAAGCCTGTTTAACAGCACTAGTTATTGTAATTTATTTTAGTAATAACTGTTTTTATGCTCAAAATACAACGTACAGCGACGGTGAAAAATACATTTTGGGAGATATAACGGTGTCTGGGAATACCACATTTAATGATCAAACCATTATATCCTATTCCGGTTTGAGAAAAGGAAAGGAAATAACCATCCCAGGAGAAGATATTGCCAATGCCATAAAAAAACTTTGGGGCTCTAATTTGTTTAGTGACATAGAAGTTTTCTTAACTAAAGTTGAAGGTGATACAGCCTTTTTACAAATTAAACTATCCGACCTGCCTCAACTTAATGAATTAAAAGTAAATGGGGTGAAAAAGGGTAAAATAGAAGGTATCATTAAAGACAATAAGTTAAATAAAGGTGTTAAAGTTACGGAGAACCTTATTAAAACGACTGAAAATTTCCTTGAAACCAAATATAAAAAGGAAGGTTATTTAAATACTAAAGTCCATATTAACACCATTGAGGTTGAAGACTCAATAAAAACGTCACGTGTTAATATGGTATTGAATGTCGATAAAGGAGAAAAGGTTAAAATTAAAGACATTGTTTTTCAGGGTAATGACGTTTTAAGTGACAAAAAACTTAGAAAAGCCATGAAGAACACAAAAAAAATTAATCGCTTACGCATATTAAAGCGGTCAAAGTTTGTGGATTCTGCCTACCAAGCCGATTTAGGACATCTTATAGATAAATATAAAGAAAACGGTTATCGAGATGCCCGTGTCATTTCAGACAGTTTAATCATTAACAATGATAAAACCATTTCACTTCAAATTAATGTTAACGAAGGAGAACAATATACTTTTGGTGATATCAAATTTATAGGGAACACCGTTTATAGTGACGAATTTCTTAATAGAATTTTACGTATAAGAAAGGGGGATACCTATAATGGTGTGCTTTTGGAAAAAAGGATTGCAGATCCCTCAAAACCGGATGCCCTGGATATCACCAATCAGTATCAAAATAATGGTTATTTATTTTCTACCATAAATCCGGTAGAAGTTAGTGCCGATGACAATGTCATTGATCTTGAAATAAGAATTATCGAAGGAAAGCCTGCCTATTTTAACAATGTTAGTGTATCCGGAAACGACAAAACTAATGATCATGTCATATACCGTGAAATGCGGACACGTCCAGGACAGTTATATAGTAAAGCTGATGTAGTGCGTACAATTAGAGAATTAGGACAATTAGGATTTTTTGATGCTCAAGAACTCACACCAGATATCCAAAATCCCAATCCAAATGAAGGAACCGTAGATATTGAATATAAAGTAAAAGAAGCCGGGTCCAGTCAAATTGAATTACAAGGGGGTTATGGCGGTGGCGGCTTTATTGGTACACTTGGACTCTCATTTAATAATTTTGCCATTAAGGATATCTTAAATAAAAAAGCTTACAAACCTATTCCTATGGGGGATGGACAAAAATTAGCTTTGCGTTTACAAGCTAGTCGCTTTTTCCAAACGTATAGCTTTTCATTTTCAGAGCCCTGGCTGGGAGGTAAACGCCCTGTTCAATTTTCCGCCTCCATATCACATACCAAACAATTTTTATACGATTACATAACAAGAAGGGCCGATAAATCCAGACGATTTAATATTACAGGAATCACATTTGGATTAGCCAAACGCTTATCCGTACCAGACGATTACTTTACCTTATCACAAGCTATCAGTTTCCAACATTATGATTTACAAAATTACAACACAGGTTTATTTACATTTGGAAATGGTAGCTCTAAGAATTTATCCTATACGGTCGGACTTAGCAGAAACAACACACGTATAGATCCTATATTTCCCACTGGGGGATCTAATTTCGCAGCCACTGCCAAATTAACCATCCCCTATTCTTTATTTAACAATGTAGACTATACCGCCTTGAAAAGCGAACGTGATGACAATCAGGACATACTCGCTGATCCAAATAGTTCTACGGCCGACAGAACTACTGCTTCAAACAGAATTAGTGAAATAGATCAGGAGCGTTACAAATGGCTTGAATTTTACAAAGTAAGTTTTAAGGGGGATTGGTACACTCAAATTGTAAAAAACTTAGTTTTAAAACCAAGTGTGGAATTTGGATTTTTGGGAGCCTATAATAATGACAGAGGTATTATTCCTTTTGAGCGTTATTTCCTTGGTGGGGATGGTCTGGGCACTTATAGCCTGGATGGACGTGAGGCAATTGCTTTAAGAGGTTACCCAAATCAATCTTTATCCGACCAGGATGGTGGGACCATTTATAACAAATTTTCACTTGAGCTTCGTTACCCGATAACCTTGGGGGCTTCGGCAAAAATTTACGGATTAACCTTTTTAGAAGGAGGGGCTTCTTATAATAGTTTTAGAGATTACAATCCTTTTAATATTAATCGCTCTGCAGGTTTCGGAGTTCGTATTTTTATGCCGGCATTTGGGTTATTAGGAATTGATTTTGGGCATGGATTCGATACTATTCCGGGAGACACCGGGACGAAACATGGTTGGGAAACCCATTTTATAATAGGACAGCAATTTTAAACTAAAATTTATTTTGGCACGATATTTTCTAATAAGTTTAATGATTTACAACTTAGTTAAAAACAATAAGAAATTATAAATTGTTTTATTTAATGTATCGTAACATTTCTTAAATAAGTAACCTGCCTAAAGAAAATGGGAAGGAGAACGTATACAACAAGTATTTAAAAACGTTTTTAATATGTTGAACGATTTATTAAAATATAAATGTGTGAAATTTTTAAGGTTAAAATTCGTTAATTTTGAAATGGCAATGTAAAATTTTTAATACCAATGAAAATGTTTACTTTGCGAATTACATTCAATAATTAAAATTAATGAAATTAATCAGATGAAAAATAAAGTTCTTTTTTTATTGGCATTAATACTCCTTCTATGCTTTTCCGTGCATGCGCAAAGAGGTGTACGAATAGGGTATATAGATACTGAATATATTTTAGAAAATGTTCCGGAATATCAAGAAGCGACAAATCAACTCGAAAGCAAAGCTCAGAAATGGAAAAGTGAAATCGATGTGAGATTGGGTGAATTGGAACAAAAACGCACTGCACTAAGTAACGAAAAGGCTTTGTTAACGAAAGAACTTATAAATGAGCGAGAAGAGGATCTGTATTATGAAGAAAAGGAAATATTGGACTATCAACAAAAGCGATTTGGTCCAAATGGCGATTTGTTTATTCAGAAAAAACAATTGATGCAGCCCATTCAAGATCAAATCTTTGCTGCTGTGCAAGATGTGGCAGCTGGCAGAAAGTATGATTTTATTTTCGATAAATCGGCAGATGTAGTAATGTTATATTCCGCAAAGCAGTACGATTTAAGTGAACAAATATTAAGGACAATCACTAGAGCATCTAAACGCAGACAGGTATCTTCTAAAGCGGAGCGAAAAGCTGCGGAAGAAGAAGAATTAGTCCCTGAGATTAATGAAGAACTTGAAGCACGTGAAAAGGCATTGGAAGAAAAAAAATCAGAGCGGGAAAGTGCAATAGAAAAACGACGACAAGAAATTTTAGCTGCCCGTGAGGCCAAAAAGAAGGCTGCTGAAGAGCGTCGACAAGAAATCTTAGCTGAACGCGAAAAGGCGATACAAGAAAGATTAGAAGACAGAAAAGAACAAAGTAGCGATGCCAATGAAGAAATTACAGATAAAAGTAATGTCGAAACCGTGAGCGACTCTACAGCTGTAGAAACACCCAAAACAAGAGAAGAATTAATAGAGGAAAACAGACAAAAAAAATTAAAAGACAGAGAAGCTCGTAAAAAAGAATTAGAAGAACGAAAAAAGAGAATCCTTGCAGAACGCGAAAAAGCTATAGAAGACCGCCAAAGAGCACGAGACTCTCTAAGTAACAATTAACAATTTATAACATATTTTAATACAAATTAACAAAATGAAACACTTAAAAACTATTTTATTAGCAACGGCCATATGTATAGGAACGGTTAGTTTTTCTAAAGCCCAAAGTAAGGTTGCCCATATAAACACGGCAGAATTAATTCAGGCTATGCCAGAAATGAAAGCTGCACAATCTGAGCTGGAAGCCTTAGGTAAAACGTACCAAGCTGATATGCAAGCCTCCATCACCGAATACCAAAATACAGTTAAGCAATATGAAGCTGAGGCCGCAACAAAAACGGATGAAGAAAATCAAAAAAGAGGTTTAGAACTTCAAGAAAAACAACAACGCATCCAACAATTTCAAGCAGATGCACAACAAGACATGCAGAAAAAAGAAATTGATTTGTTAAAACCTATAACCGAAAAAGCAAAATCAGCCATACTTAAAGTTGCAAGAGCACAGGGTTTTGATTATGTTTTAGATTCTTCTCAGAATATGGTTATCATGTCTGATGGTAAAAATCTTTTAGACGATGTTAAAAAAGAATTAGGTATTTAACAATCCTTGCTTACAATTTATATTTTAAAAAAAGCTGCTTTTTGCTTAGCCTGCTCTAAGTAAAAAGCAGCTTTTATATTTTTATATATAAATGAATACAGACCCTATTGGTATATTCGATTCCGGTGTAGGTGGTACGTCCATATGGAAAGAGATCCATAGGCTTTTGCCCCTTGAAAATACAATTTACCTGGCAGATAGTGCCAATGCCCCTTATGGTTCAAAAAGCAAGGAGCACATAATCGATTTAAGTATTAAAAACACGGAATTGCTTTTGGAAAAAAATTGTAAGCTCATTGTTGTGGCGTGCAATACAGCAACTACCAATGCTATTGATTATCTCAGGCAAACCTACAGTGTTCCATTTATAGGAATTGAACCTGCTATAAAACCGGCAGCATTACATACCAAAACTCAAACCATTGGAATCCTCGCTACAAAAGGCACTCTGAGTAGTGCGCTGTTTTCGAAAACGTCGACACTATTTACCAGTAATATTAAAGTCATAGAACAAATTGGTGATGGCATAGTAGAACTTATAGAAAGCGGAAAATTATATACAGATGAAATGATTTCACTTTTAAAGCTCTATTTAAGTCCAATGTTAGATGCCAATATTGATTATTTGGTCTTAGGTTGCACACATTACCCCTACCTGATTCCATTACTTTTAGATTTACTCCCATCTCATGTTAAAATTATAGATTCAGGTAAAGCTGTAGCACGACAAACAAAAGTGGTTTTGGAACAGCATCTATTAATGAACCTGCAAAATTCAAAATCAAATATTCAGTTTTATTCAAATGGTGATCCAGGCATAATGCAATCGCTATTGGGTAAACGCTATAAGGTGGAATACCTGAAATTTTAATTTCCTATGTAATACAAACCCAACTTCAAATATTGTTGAACGTAATTTAAATATAGCCTTAGACAAATCATTCCTGAATTTAAAAATGAAAAATCCAATTTAGAAAATTAAAATGTACGTCTTTTAAGAGGAGATGACCGTTTTCCATTGGGTCAAGAAGAATTTATTTAAACCATCCCGAGTACTTAATATAATTATTGGCAATTCTATGGATTTCACCAGAAATTAATTCCTCACTAATATCCTTAACTTTTTTCGCAGGGACTCCTGCATAAATACTGCCACTCGCCACCCGGGTGTTCTTTGTTACAACAGCTCCTGCAGCAATTATACAATTACTTTCTATGACACAATCGTCCATAATAATGCTCCCCATACCCACTAACACATTATCATGAATAGTACAGCCATGAACAATAGCATTATGCCCTATAGAAACGTTATTACCTATATGGGTTGGTGATTTTAAGTATGTGGCATGTATTACTGCTCCATCCTGTATATTCACCTTATCACCGATTTTTATATAATGAACATCTCCTCGAACTACAGCATTAAACCAAACACTACATTGGTTCCCCATGGACACGTCGCCAACTATAGTTGCATTATCGGCTATAAAACAATCTTGGGGTATTTGTGGTGAAATTCCATTTATTGTTTTTATTATTGGCATATTTTGAGCTTTTAAATTGATTTTCTTGAGTGGTCTGAAAAAATATCCAGAACTCTGTGACCATTTTAAATATATGATTTCGTAATGACATCAAACAGCAGAATCATCAATAAAACTCCTTTAGAACATCTAGTTCACTGCAGGGCAATGACAATCGTAACGTTCTCTTCTACAGTTAAAGTTATAGCCCAATGTTATTTGATGAAACCCTCCATTTGCAAACACCAACGAATTTGACTGGTAGGTATAATTATATGCAAACATAAATTGATTGTAATCAACTCCTAAAAGGGGAGACAGTAATTGTAACTTTTGACTGCTCACCCCAGAGCCATCCAGGTACTCGGCCCCGTCAAAACTTCTTCTGTACGACAATCCTGCCCATAATCTTCCAAACTCCATTTCCTTGTAGACTTTTCCATTTAAGTCTATTGACGCCTCTTGTGTGCCATCCTTATACTGGAACATTACCGATGGTTCATAACTCCACTCACTATCCAATTTACCGAAAACGCCCCCTATGGATACCAAATAACGTCTTAAATTACTGGTAATTTCGATATCATTGTTTATTCCCGAGTTCTTTAATACATTTTTAACGGTTGCATGTGCATAAAAATCCAAATAATGGTAAGAAAATCCAAAATCGATATTCAAATTAGTGTCGCTTTCCACAGTTCCAGAAATAATGGGATCCGGACCATCAAACAAAAATGTTGTTTCATCCAATTTATATTGGATAAATCCAACACTCAAGCCAAAGGAGAGCATGTTTAAATCAACTTCATTTCTGGAGAACATGATGTGATGTGCATAAGTGGCATAAGCTCCTGTTTGGGAATGATATCCATTTTTATCGGTGTACAGGATTCCTCCAAAGGCTGAGGGAGAATCTCCAACTCTACCATTGAGACTTAAGGTTAAAAGCTTTGGCGCATCTTCGTGCCCAAACCATTGTTGTCTCGCCGTGAGTCTGATTTTTGAACAATTGGCAACACCAGCCATTGAGGGATGGATCAAATAATAATTGTCCGTTAGATAATCCGTATAGACCGGTAACCCTTCTTGTGAGATACCAATATTATTTATTAATAGCACTGTGAAAAATGCTAATACACATCGTAAATTCATAAATAGTTTATCTAAGTAGGTTTAGTCTATTTCTAATGTTCTGATGGCACAAGTTTAATAATAGCCTTTCCAAGAATCCTATAAATGCCGTGGAACAAATCTCAAATATATGGATATCTAAGTTTTCTTTTAGTATTTTTGTAAAAAAATAGCCAAAATGAATACTTTTAAGGTTTCTATACAAGAAACAAGTAATGACAATATCATCAAGTTTGAGGTTAATCAATTTATAACCAATCATCAGAGCTTTGAATTTAACAATATTGATGAAGCTAAGGATTCCCCTTTAGCACAGCAATTATTCTATTTGCCTTTTGTTAAAAAAGTGTATATCTCAGGCCATTTCATAGCTGTTGAACGCTATAATATTGTAGAATGGAGCGATGTGCAAGATGAAGTAGCCGAACAAATTGAAGCCTATCTAAATGAAGGTGGTGTCGTTATTGAGCTGGCTCACGCTTCGTCGGGTAAAGTCCCCGTAACTATTTATGCCGAAAGCACACCAAATCCATCAGTAATGAAATTCGTTGCCAATAAAAAAATGGTGTCATCACTTTTTGAATTTACCTCAATTGACGATGCGAAGTTATCGCCTTTAGCTACGGCTTTGTTCCACTTTCCTTTTGTTAAAAGTGTATTCCTCGAAGAAAATTATGTATCTATTACCAAATATGATATGGCTGAATGGCAAGATATTACCATGGAACTTCGTGAGTTTATAAAAACCTTCATTGAAGATGGCAAAGATATAGTTCTTCCTCACGCTGCTGAAACATTAAATCAATCAAACGACCATTTGAATCAAAAGTTTGATTCTTTGGATGACACCTCTAAAGAAATAGTCACAATTTTAGAAGAATATGTAAAACCTGCCGTTGCTAGTGATGGTGGTAACATTCAGTTTATTTCCTATGATGCCATGCAAAAAAATGTAAGTGTGATGTTACAAGGAGCCTGCAGTGGTTGTCCATCTTCAACCTTCACCTTAAAGAGCGGCATTGAAAATATGCTCAAACAAATGTTGCCTGGTAAAGTGGAAACTGTGGACGCCATTAATGGATAATTATAAAACTATTGAAATGACAAAATGTTAAGCGTTCAATTTCACGAACGCTTTTTTATGTCTTATATTTAAACTTTAAAAAGACCTATGAAGCATATATTCTATTTTATCTTGCTTTTACTTATCGCCCTATTAAGCTGTAAAGGACAGAACACAACTCCTATGGAACATAAATATACGAATGCCCTTGTCAACGAAACGAGCCCTTATTTACTGCAACATGCACATAACCCTGTAAATTGGCATCCTTGGAACGAAGAAACACTTAACAAGGCTAAAACTGAAAACAAGCTAATGCTCATCAGTATTGGCTATGCTGCATGCCATTGGTGCCATGTTATGGAACATGAAAGTTTTGAAGACAGTTTGGTCGCTCAAGTTATGAATAGTAATTTCATTAACATAAAAGTTGATCGTGAGGAACGTCCCGATGTAGATCAAGTTTACATGAATGCAGTACAGCTTATGACTGGCAGCGGTGGCTGGCCTTTAAATGTCATTGCCTTGCCTGATGGCAGACCTGTTTGGGGTGGCACTTATTTTAAAAAGGAACAATGGATAAATGCACTTGAGCAAATCTCGAAACTCTTTGAAGAGCAACCCAAAAAGCTTTATGACTATGCAAATAAATTAACCGAAGGTATCAAATCCATTGATATTGTCAATTTAAATACAGATACACCGGTCTTTGAAAAGTCATACATTGAAAATGCCATAGGTAAATGGTCCAAACAATTTGATCAAAGCTTCGGAGGTTTAAATCGGGCGCCAAAATTTATGATGCCTAACAATTATCATTTTTTACTCCGTTATGCCCATCAAACGAATAATAAAGAACTTATGGATTTTGTAAATCTAACACTAACAAAAATGGCCTATGGCGGAATTTTTGACCATATAGGTGGTGGGTTTTCAAGATATTCTGTAGACACCAAATGGCATATCCCTCACTTTGAAAAAATGCTTTATGACAATGCTCAATTGGTTAGTTTATATTCAGATGCCTACCTGTTAACCAAGAATGATTTGTATAAAGAGGTTATTATGGAAACCTTAGATTATATTAAAGAAGAAATGACCAACAGCGAAGGGGCATTTTATTCCTCATTAGATGCGGATAGCAACACCCCTGAAGGTATTTTGGAAGAAGGTGCTTTTTATGTCTGGACTAAGGACGAGCTGAAATCCATTTTGAAAGCGGATATTGAGCTTTTTTCAGATTATTTTAACATTAACAGCTATGGTCTTTGGGAACATAATAACTATGTTTTAATAAGAAAAGACAGTAATGCCCATTTTGTTGATAAGCACCAAATTTCTGAGGCAGAACTTATTAAAAAAAGAGGACAGTGGAAAGCTCTACTCCTCAAGGAACGCAATAAAAGGGACAAACCAAGGTTAGATGACAAAACGCTAACTTCCTGGAATGCTTTAATGATTAAAGGTTACGTTGACGCCTATCGCGTGCTCGACATAAAAGATTATCTGGCTTCTGCGGAAAAAAATGCCCGTTTTATTTTAGAACAACAGTTACGCGAAGATGGCGGTTTGAATCATAATTATAAAAATGGCACAAGTAGCATTAATGGATATCTCGAAGATTATGCCACTACCATTGATGCATTTTTAGCACTTTACGAAACCACGTTAGACCAAAAATGGTTAAACACTTCAAGGGATCTGGCTAATTATGCTTTCGATCATTTTTTTGATGACCACAGTAATATGTTCTTTTTCACATCCGATAAGGATCCTTCATTGGTATCCAGAAGTATTGAATATCGTGATAATGTAATTCCTGGAAGTAACTCCATAATGGCAAAAAATTTATTCAGACTCGCCCATTATTTTGACAATGATCATTATGGTAATGTTGCAATGATTATGCTAAATAATGTTAAACCGGAAATGCGGGAATATCCAACGGGTTATTCCAATTGGTTCGATTTGATGCTTAATTATACCAATCCATTTTACGAAGTGGCTGTTGTAGGGGAAGAGGCGAAAGGTAAAATATTTGAATTAAATAAGACCTATATCCCTAACAAATTAATAGCAGGCAGTAACAAAGAAAGTAAAATGCCATTGTTGGAGAACAGATTTACTCCGGAAGACACCTACATTTATGTTTGCGTAAACAAAGCTTGTAAACTCCCTGTTACTCAAGTAGATCAAGCTCTTAAATTAATAGAAAAATGAATGCACTGGTAATTTTTTTGATTGCCATAGTAGCCTTTGAACACATTTACTTTTTAATTTTGGAAATGTTTTTTTGGACAAAACCCAAAGGCATAAAAACATTTGGACTAAAATCTAAAACTTTTGCCGAAGAAACCAAAATATTGGCAGCAAATCAAGGTTTATACAATGGATTTTTAGCAGCTGGATTACTTTTTTCTATTGTTGAAAGAGATCTAAAAATGGCCTCTTTTTTATTAATTTGTGTAATTATAGCAGGAATTTATGGGACATATACCACTAAAAACCGAAAACTTTTTTATATTCAAGCAGTTCCAGCCATACTGGCTGTAACAGTAACTTTAATTAATTAATTTAAACTTGACATTATGAACATGGAAAATGTAGATACTGAAAAATGGATAACCCTTGCTACGGAATACGGCATTAGAATTTTGGCGGCAATCATTATATGGATTGTTGGTTTGTGGATTATTAAAAGGTTGTTGAAAGGGACAAAAAAAGTAATGTCAAGCAGTAATTATGATGAAAGTTTGCAAAAGTTTCTATTAAACCTTCTAGGGTGGATCTTAAAAATTTTATTAATCCTTGCTATTCTAGCTAAATTAGGGGTGGAAACAACATCCTTTGCTGCTATTTTAGCTGCCGCTGGTTTAGCCATTGGCATGGCACTACAAGGGTCCTTAGGGAATTTTGCAGGCGGTGTTTTAATTATGATCTTCAAACCTATTAAAATTGGTGATTTAATTGAGGCTCAAGGTGAAATTGGTGTCGTTAAGCAAATTGAAATATTTACCACCAAACTTACCGGACTTTCCAATAAGGAAATCATAATTCCTAATGGGGCTTTATCCAATGGTAATATTATAAACTATACCACAGAAGGCACACGCCGTGTAGATTTAATTTTTGGTGTAGGCTATGATTCCGATATTAAGAAAACCAAAGAAGTTTTGATGCAAGTAGTTACTACGCATCCTAAAGTTTTGCAAGAACCGGCACCCGCTGTAACCGTTTTGGAACTGGCAGACAGCTCCATTAATTTTGCAGTAAGACCATGGTGCGAAACTGCCGATTACTGGAATGTTTATTTTGATGTGACGGAACAAACCAAGGAAGCCCTTGATGCTGCCGGTATTGAAATTCCATACCCACATCATGTCGAAATTAGAAAACAAGGTTAAATCGTTTACACGTCTTCCAGTTTTAAAAAACTGTACAGGATTATTTGAACTAAAGTTTGGGTTTTATAGCAATAAAATCCTTTAAATAGTAAGGTTCAAAATAAGCGACATTTTCAAATTCATTTATCTTAAATTTGTTATAGGCCAATGCCCCCATGTCATTAGCAGACGGTAATTTACCTTTAATAAAAACCGCATTGGGATGATTGATATGGGTCATTGTTTTTTCAACACCATTCCCAATAAAATAGACTTTATCTTCTTTTAAATATTTCCCAAAAGCATCGTAATCTATTATTTGTGCTTGAGTATCCCTTATTTGACAATGCTGAGTGTCAAAAACTGCAGAGTACACTTCCTGCCTTCTGGCATCCAACATGGGTACAATTACCCCATTTTGTTCTTTGACTTGATGGGATAAAGATTCTAATGTTGGTATGGAAATCAATGGAAGATCCAACGCATAGCAAAGTCCCTTGGCTGCTGAAACACCAATACGTAACCCTGTGTAAGATCCCGGACCTTTACTAATGGCGATAGCATTTAGTTTTTTTCGGTTAACATTTGTTTCTTTTAAAATATCATCGATGTAAACATGTAAACGTTCCGCATGGGAATAGTTTTTATCATAGTCTTCTTTTAGTAGAATTGTTCTACCATTTACACTTAATGATACGGAACAATTAGTTGTTGCCGTTTCTATACTTAGTATATATACCAATTAATTTAATGTTATTGTTTTACCAATGTAAAAATCCAAAACTTTTGTCTTAAAAACAAAATCATACTTCGCATTTATCAGTGAAGATTGTGCATTTATAAGTTGTACTCGCGATTGCTCTAAATCAAAGGCGGTCATACTACCTAAATCAAACCGTTCCTTGGCGTTAAAAAAAGCAAATTCTTGAGATTCAAGGGTCTTAATGGCTGCCTGATATGCTTTAAAGGCAGCATGTGCATCGGTGTAAGCCCTTTGTATATTGGACTCAAGATTTATTTTGGCCTGTTCCAAATTAAGTTTACTGTTTTCTTCTTGAATTTTAGATTTTGCAACGGCTGTTTTATTCCGATATCCAGAAAAAACAGGAATATTCACATTCAAACTCAAGCTATGCCCTTTATTATCATTGATTTGTTGAAAAAATGAATTGGAACTCGTTAAATTGGAAAAATTTGCACCAGTATTAAATCCATATCCCAAACTTACATTTGGATAATACCCACTTTTAGATATCTCGGTGTTTAATTGTGCATTTTCAATATTTCTTTCTGCCACTTTAATTTCTACGCGATTTGCCAAAGCATATTCCAAAACAGGCGATGCATCAGAATATAATAAAGTTTCCGAAGGGGTACCAACATCCATCACTTCAACATTAAAACCATCAAAAGGGAGTTGCAACAATTGAGACAAATTAAGTAAGGCTAAATTTAAATTGTTATCGGCAATGGTCACTTGTTGGGCATCCCTGCTTAAGGTAGCCTCAGCATCATAAATATTGGCCTTAGGCTGAACCCCGGCATCCACCAATGCCTTCACCTGAACTAACTGCTTTTTACTAAACTCAAATTGCGCTTGTGTGGTTTCCAAATTCTCCTTGTTGAACAATACATTCAAATAAGCGTTGACCACATTTAATGTGATGTCGTCTTCAATACGTTCTAATTCTAATTGATTGGTTTCCAGGTTTAAAAGAGACTGTTTATACACATTTGTGTTTCTAAACCCATTAAAAACGGTTTGGGACACATTCAATCCAGCGCTTGTTGAATGAAATGTTCGATCCACAAAATTTCCCGGAAACAATTCGGACTGGCCCAGGCTAAGTGACTGTCTAATCCCTAAACCGATCGATGGTAAAAAATTACCCTGTGAAGCCTTGATATCCTGTTTGTTCAATAACAACGTGTTTTGAACTTGTTTTACAGAAATATTATGTTCAAGGGCATAATCAACACATTCTTGTAATGTCCATTTCTTGTCTTGGCCAAAGGCCATTACACCGATGGATAATATTATAAATACTAACCTTATTTTAGTCAATGTCTTCTTCTTCCTCATCTTCTTTTGATGCTTTGTTCCACACTTTTATTTTATCCCCTTCTTCCACACCATCTACTATCTCAACAATAATCCCATCGGAAGTCCCAAGTCTTACCTCTTTTTTCTTAAACTTTCCATTTTCATCCAAAATCTCCACAAATGGGGCATCTGTAAAACGGTTAAATTGCACAAGTGCCTCCTTAATGACCAATACACTATCCTTATTTTCTACTTCTATTTCGGCATTGGCACTGTATCCTGCCCTAATATTTTTCGAGGATTCTACATCAACATCTGCTTTTATAGTAAATTGAACAGCCCCATTCTCCTCCACTCCTTTCGGGGCAATAAAGGTTAACCTGGCCGGAAATGCTTTTTCATTAATGGCTCCTAAAACTACTGATATGTCTTCGCCTTCCTTTAATTTACCAACTTCAGCTTCATCTACCTTTCCCTCAAATATCATAATGCTCATATCTGCAACTGTAGCTATGGTTGTTCCGGCATTAAAATTGTTACTTTGGATGACCTGATCTCCCTCACGCACCGGAATCTCCAATACCGTCCCTGATATCTGAGCGACTATATTGGTATTGGCCGAACTCCCCCCGGATAAGGAACCCTGTTCTATGATTTGATAATCATTCTGTGCCTGTTTTAAATTTTCTTTTGCCTGATTGTACGAGAGTTCGCTATTTTCGAAATCCTGTTGTGAAATTACTCCTTTTTCAAATAAGGCTGTATTGCGTTTATATAAAACTTCTGCATTATTGGCAGCTAATGCTGCAGTCTTAATTCGGCTTGCGGCGCTGGCTAAATTCTGTTCGTTGGGTACGACCCTAATCTTAGCGATTAAATCCCCCTTTCGAACTATATCGCCTTCCTCCACCAGAATTCTATCTATTATTCCGGACACCTGGGGTTTTAGTTCTATCTCCTCTTCCGGATTTAATTTACCGGTAGCCACAACCTTAGTTTTTACAGTATCGTAATACGGTTCTTCTGTCGTGAATTCATCTATAGACTGTCCATTTGCTTCTTTAAAATATTTAAGTACAAAAGCCAGTGCTAAAATGGCAATTATTGTTAAACCAATTTTTACTGTTTTATTCATTTTTATACTGATTAAAATTTTATTCTTCCCTAAGGGCCTCTATGGGCTTTACACTAGTCGCCTTAAATGCCGGTATGAGTCCTATGAGTGTCCCCAACGCCACTAAAATTAACAGTGCCACAAAAACAATGGTAATGGATACCGAGGCATTAACCAAAGTAGCATCATCGCCTTGACCGTAGAAATGATCCAACAAAATAAGTATCCACCCTCCCGTTATAATTCCAAAAATTCCTGCTATTAGTGTTAAAAAAACGGCCTCTGCTACAATTTGTCTTTTTATTTCAAATGGGGTAGCTCCCAAAGCCCGACGCACACCAATTTCCTTTGTGCGTTCCTTTACAGTAATTAACAAAATATTACCAATGGCAAATACGCCAGCTATTAGAGTTGCAATACCTACAAACCACGTTAAAAACTGCATACCAGTTAAAAAGCCGGTAAACTTATCAAAATTTTCACCCAGATTAAAACTGCCAAATGCTCTGGCATCTTTGGGGTGTATATTATTTAAATTCCTTAATAAAAGTTTAGTATCCAACTCAATTTGCTTTATATTATATTCAGGTTTACCGGTTACCATAATCCAACCTATTTTATCGCCCTGATTATAAATTTGCTGAAATGTTGTAAACGGAATATGGATATCGGAACCCGGGCCCATTTGGATATTACTTTCTTCAAAAACACCAATAACCGTAAAATTCATACCGTTAATTTGGATAAAAGCTCCAATAGGTTCTTCCTTTTTTTCAAATAATTGTTTAAAAATATCTTCAGAAATAACAGCTACTTTTTTGCTCTTTTCTATATCATTTTGATTAATAAATCTTCCAAATAACAATTTCTTTTTTTGTACGTCATCCAATAACGGGTAATCTCCGGCGACATTAAATGATCCGGATAAAAAGTTTCTCATCACCGTACTTTGGTTTTGATTTCTAGGCACTACAAAATCAATTCCTTGAATATTTTCTTCAACTTTTTTAGCATCAGAAAGTGATAACCTAACGCGTCTACCCTCTTGGAATCCCTTAAATGGTTTACTGGTACTTTGGCCCCATATAAAGACACTATTGGTAGCAAAGTCTCCAAATAGTCTGTTAAATGAATTCTCCATCCCCCTGGCAGACCCCAACAGACCGATGAGCAATAATACACCCCACCATACGCCAATCATGGTTATTATAGTACGCAGTTGATTTTTACTCAAACTATCGTAAACTTCCTGCCAGGTATCTCTGTCTAATAAAAATCTAAACATGGTTAGTCATTTCTTAAAGCTACAATAGGTTTTATATTTGAGGCTTTCTGGGCAGGTACATAACCCGCTAGAGTACCAGCGGCAATTAGGGTTAGTGTTGCCGTAATAATCATGGATGGTCTTACCCCGGGATCTGTAATAAAATAGTCCTTTAAACTTGGTCCTATCCACTCCAACACCCCTATCCCAATTAAAAGGCCTAAGTATCCTGCAATAGTCGTGATGACTATGGATTCTGCAAGTATGATTGAAACGATTGATCTGGGAGATGCTCCAAGAGCTTTTCTTATCCCTATTTCTTTGGTGCGTTCTTTTACGATAAAAATCATGATGTTGCTTATGCCGACTATGCCAGCGGTTAAGGTCCCCAATCCAATAATCAAAATAATAATCCCCAATACCACATTCATCTTACGGACCCCTTGAGTCTGGCTCGCCATATTAAACACCCTTATAGCGCGTTGATCTGAATTGGCAACTGAAAAGCGGTTTTTAAGCTTTTTGCTAATGTCATTTCCAAAATTTATGGCCTGGTCAAAAGTCAAATCGGGTTTATAACTCAAATTAATTTGATCTATATAATCATTGTTCCCATAAATTTGCTGTGCAGTGGATACTGGCATATAAATAAGCCGTTCCTCATTATCGCCACCCTTATCCTTAAAAATTCCTATAACTTTGTATGGTATGCCATTTAAGTTTAAATACTTCCCTAATGGGTCTTCCTTGATAAATAAATCCTTTGCCACTAATCGACCAATAACGATAACCTTGTTTTTATAGACGAGATCATTTTGATTTATAAATCGTCCTTCATGGATAATGGTTCTTTCTAAAAACTGATGATCGGGGTGTACTGCTCTTACATTGTAATTATTGTGCTCGTTTTTATAGATGGCTGATACGTTCCTGTAAATTCTGGCCGATATGAATTCAATTTTATGGTCAAACTCATCTATTAAATAATTAAAATCTTCATTCTTGAATTGAATGCGTCTGCCAGCCTGTAGTCCCTTATGTGCTTTAGTCGTTCTTCCTGATCGCACAAATATAGCATTGGTCACATCGTCTGCGAAAGCTTCTTTAAATGTATTTTTTAGTCCATTAGCTATTCCAAACAATATAGTAAACAATAAAATCGCAAAAGTTACCGTGAAGCCGGACAAAAGACTTCTAGTTCTATTCTTATTTATACTTTGAAATATTTCACGCCAAAGGTCAATATCAAACATGTTGCTCTATTCTAACCTGATTTATGATTTTATCTTCCATAATGATACCATCTCGCAGTCTAACAATGCGCTTGCACATATTAGCAATGTCTTCTTCATGTGTTACCATTAAAATGGTTTTCCCCTCATCATTCAATTGTTGAATAAATGTTATGATCTCATAAGAGGTATTGGAATCCATCGCTCCTGTGGGTTCATCGGCTAATAACAATTTAGGATTCGCAGCTAAGGCTCTGGCAATAGCCACTCGTTGGTTTTGCCCACCCGATAACTCTTTAGGTAAATGATGGGACCAATTTTTCAAGCCTACTTTTTCAAGATAGAACATGGCTTTTTCTTGACGTTCCTTCCGTTTCATCCCTTGATAATACAAAGGTAAAGCAACATTTTCAAGGGCATTTTTATAGTTTATTAGATTAAAGGATTGAAAAATAAATCCTAAAAATTTGTTTCGATAAACAGCTGCCTTTTTTTCGGTAAGATTTTTAATAGGCAACCCGTCTAGGATATAATCTCCGGAATCGGCCTCATCCAACATTCCAATAATATTGAGCAAGGTAGATTTACCGGAACCAGATGAACCCATAATGGCCACCATTTCGCCTTCTTCAACAGATAAATTAATTCCTTTTAATACGTGTAAACTAGAATCCCCGATGGGGTAAGATTTGTGGAGTTCTTTGATGACGAGCATTATTTCTTTGATGAATTAATTGAGATTTAAAACTCAATGGTTAGACTCACAAGACAAAGAAATGTTACAATAATTGTTCCGAAAAGTGACTATTACTTTTTAAATTTATTGTAATTTTTATAAATAATTAAGGCGACCCCTCCAATGAGTAAATATGGAATTAACATTAAATACACAATACCATCATTTATACCCTGAGCAGCACCATGGCCTTCCTCACTTTCCAATACGGCCCTGCACATTGCACATTGAGCACTGGTCTCTAGAAAAGAGCACACTGAGAAAATAAAAAATAAAATTTTATTCTTCATTTTAGTAAAATGGAGAGATCATTAAATAAACAATAACACCTGTAACAGCAACATAAAGCCATAATGGAAAGGTTATTTTAGCTATTTTTTTATGGTCTTCAAAATTTTTGGTTATTGCCCTAACATAGGTTATTAGTACAAATGGAATCACGGCTACAGACAAAACAATATGGCTCACTAAAACAAATAAATAAAGCGCTCTAAAATTGCCTTCATAGATGGTTGAATCACTGGTCATGTGATGTAATACATACATGACCAAAAACACCGCAGAACACCAAATGGCCGTTGTCATGAGATTTTCATGCAGCACTATCTTTTTGTTTTTAATGGCAAAAAAAGCCAGCACTAAAATTAAAGCCGTAAATCCATTGATTGTAGCATAAATAGGCGGCAAAAAAACAGGCAATTCAAAATCCAGCCTGACCTTAAACAAAATTGCTACTATGATAGGAATGGCTATCGATAATACCACAATTAATTTATTATACTTTTTATCTTCTGAAATTTCTTTGTTCTGAATCATGTAATACGTTTTAGGAGATTCTTAAACCCCAGTTGGGTTGGTTAGACGGATTAGAATGACACTGTGTTTACTCATCAAGTAACTTTTTAATATCTTCTTTTAATAAACTGATTTCCTCTTTTTCACCGTCGTCACCTACCTCTTCGCTCTCTGAAACAATACCCTTGTAATAAATAATGGGATTACCATACTGGTCTTTTCTGGAACGAATAAATCCATTCTTATCAATTAGAGCAAAATTTCCCGAATGCTCGAAACCTCCCAACACATCTTCGTTTTCAGCTGCATAAATATAAAATCCTTCATTGGCTAGTTTATATATATCCTCTTTATTCCCTGTTAATAAATTCCAATTGGGGTTTGTTATACCATATGTTTTGGCATACTCATTTAGGACTTCAGGCGTATCATAGTCCGGATTTATAGTAAAAGAAGCAACTCCAAAATCATCAAATTCCTGAAAAGCATTCTGAACTTGAACAAGATTAGCATTCATCCTAGGGCAGATAGTTGGACAGGTTGTAAAAAAGAATTCTATGACATAAACTTTGCCCCTATAATCTTTATTGGTAATGGTATCGTTATTTTGGTTCAAAAAACTAAATTCAGGAACTTGACGTTTAACACCATTATTTTCAATGTAGGCCAATGGAGACTTGTCGTCATTTTTGGAATTGGCAAAATCGCTTCGGCTTTCATTTCTAATAATGTCATCATTCGATATCCTGTCTACAATTTTGGGAATGAAAAGGATTCCAAAAACCAATATAACAAATGCAATGCCTATGTAAGAATAATTTGTTTTATTGCTCATTATTTTTATGTCTTCAAAAAAGATTTGACCTTAGTCTGCCATTAGCAGCCCTCTTCTGGTCAAATCATAATTTAATTAATTTGTTCTTTTAAATCTTCTGCGCGTCGTATATCCGAATTGAAATTACCTTTACGCTTTTGACGATATTCTGTAAAAAGTATCCGTAAATCGTCATTCATTTTATTTTTTATTTCAGCAACTTCAATACAGTTATAACTGTAAAGCCCATAAACGGCAATATTTTTTTCAATTTCGTTGTCGTTTCGGTCATCCAATCGTCCCCTTTGGTTCAACTCTTTATCAATTATAAAAACATTATCGGAACCAAATTCATTATCTAAACTGTTAGTACTCTTCAAACTTTTATATAAATTAGATATAGCCTCAGGTTTACCCGTGATGAAGTGCCAGAATTTTAAATCTTCATAGGAACTGATTTCAGATTTAAGTCTTTTCAATATATTCTCGGTACCCTTTGGTGCTAAAACTACAATTTGAAATTTTTTAAATCCCTTAAACTTATCATAAACCAATTCTTTTAAATTAGACAGTTGCACAAGATGTCTTTCGGGATTATTTCCAATAAATCCCAGTATCGTAATATGGTCCTTTAAAACCACTTTATTATTAAAGATGCCTTCCATCTGGCCTGGATCCGGAACATTAGAATTCACAATTTCTAAAGGCGTATAATTATGTGTGGCAGGATAAAGAAACAATAAAAAAGCAACTGGAAGAAAAAACAGTATTCCTAATACCACATATCTACTCGTTTTTTTATAATCCATTTTGGGTTGCTTCATCATTTTGTAGCTGTGCAAAAATAAAAAAAGGCGGTTAAAAAAACCGCCTAATTATGATAATTAACACTTCGACTGCGCTCCGTGTTGTCTTTAATTTCCTTTAAAAATCTCTTTTAATATATCCGGTATCATATACGTCGAATACGTAACCTCCTTCTTGAAGAAGGATAAAAATAAGATACAGGATGAGAAATATGGCTGTCCATACTACCATCCGCTGTAAGGCTTTGGTTTCGTCACGCATGTGCATGAAATCCCAGGTAATATAATAGGCCTTAACAATAGTTAAAATAATGAAAATCCAGTTAAGCAATTTCATTCCCAGGACCTTTCCCATCAAACTTTCAGGTTTGTAAATACCTAGAGCGACTTCTACCGTTGTTACAATTGATAACAGAATTAATACCCCCCAAATTTTTTGGGTATTACTTTTAAATTTTATTAAGCCCCGTAATATCGCTAAATTATGTCCGTGTGCCATTTTTTAAACTGCTCTTTTAATTAAACTAGATAGAAGAATGTAAATACAAATACCCAAACCAAATCTACAAAGTGCCAATATAGTCCCACCTTTTCTACCATTTCGTAACTTTTACGTCTTTCATATGTTCCCAGAATCACATTAAAGAAAATGATGATATTTATAACAACACCCGAAAACACGTGAAAACCATGAAACCCGGTAATAAAGAAAAAGAAATCTGCAAAAAGTGGAGATCCGTATTCATTGACATGAAGATTTGCTCCTTCTACAACTATTTTACCATTTTCCTTTACACGCTTGAGTGATTCTTCTCGTGATAATACGGTTTTATGTCCATGCTCATCTAGCAATTGGGTCCTTACCAAAATATTTTCATGTGCTTCCAATCCAGCTACGACTTCTTCAACAGAATAGGTTGGAAGGGTTCCTTCCTGTACAAACCACAAACCGGTATTTTTACTATGTGCAGTTCTGTCTTTTTGATCTACTATTGCAAAATCCCTTAGAGCTACACGATGTCCCTCCGCGTCTACAAATTGTAAAATATTTCCACCTTTGGTTTGTACGGCACCATAATCCCCCTTAATAAAAGTTGCCCATTCCCACGCCTGTGACCCCACGAAAATTAAACCGCCAATTATGGTCAGCAACATGTAAAGGGTAACCTTTGCCTTTTTTAAGTGATGACCTGCATCTACCGCCAATACCATGGTCACAGAGGACATGATAAGGATAAACGTCATAAATGCCACATAAATCATGGGCATTTCCTGACCGTGTAAAAACGGTACGTGGGTAAAAACCTCATCGGCGATTGGCCATGCATCTATGAATTTAAATCTCGAAAAGCCATAGGCCGCCAAAAATCCTGAAAAGGTCAATGCATCTGAAACAATGAAAAACCACATCATCATTTTACCATAACTGGCCTGTAATGGCCTGTTACCACCACCCCATGTTTTGCCTTCTGTTCCAGTATTCACAACTGTAGTACTCATATAATGGTTGTTATTTGAAAAGTTGCACAAAAATAATGATTTTATTTATTATCGAAAGAAACATCGCATAATAAATTATGAGGATCTACATAATTAGTATTGAGATGTTCGTTTGGACCTTTGAAAAAAGAATCCAAACTATCTAAAGAAATATAAAAACAAAAACAGTAGCACCCAAAGGATATCCAAAAAGTGCCAAAAGGTAGCAGCGAGTTCAAAACCAAGCAAACTTGTAGACGTGTACTTTTGTTTAAAGTGATTATAAATTACCACCAGTAAACATATCAATCCAACTACCACATGCAACAGATGCATAAATGCAATAACAAAAATGAATGTCATGGTAATGTTGCTGGTCGGTCCTGTAAAGTGATAACCGCTTCCAATAATTTGATTAAATCCTATAAACTGGTTGTAAATAAACACCAGTCCCAAACCTAAAGTTATGATCAAAAATAATGTAGTTTGCGTCCTGTTATCATGTTTTAAAGCATGCTTAGCTAAAAGAAATGTAAAACTGCTCAATATAATAATGGCAACACTTAAAAAGAATGCATTCGGCAGATTAAAATCGGTAAGCCAATCCGGCCTCGATTTACTAACAATATAGGCACTTGTCCAACCGGCAAATGTCATTATAAGTGAAACAATCCCAAACCAAAGCATCATTTTCTTTGCCCTGTTATTTTTTTCTTCCTGTGTTCCTTGTGTTAAATCCATTTTAGCTTAAAAATTTATCAACTACGTATACCACTTGTACCAGTGAAATATAAGATACGCTAACCAACATAAGTTGTTTTGCGGCCTTTACTGTCATAATATTAAATAAACGAATTGCGTAATACAACATCCATAATCCCAAAAGTAATACAAGAATAGCAGCAATTATCGATAACTGCAATTTCCCCGTAAAACCAAATACCGGTATAATAGATACCAATATAGTCCAAATGGTATACATTATGGTCTGCACAGCTGTTCCCTTATCCTGTTTCCCGGTGGGCAACATGTAAAATCCTGCTTTTTCATAATCTTTAAACAAAAACCAACCAATAGCCCAAAAATGGGGAAACTGCCAAAAAAACTGCAGTGCAAATAAGGTACCCGGCTCTATCCCAAAATCGTCTGTGGCAGCAACCCAACCTAACATAAACGGTATAGCCCCAGGAATGGCTCCCACAAAAACGGCCAAAGGGGTTTTGGTTTTAAGTGGAGTATATACACAGGTATACAAAAATATGGATATGGCCCCGAACATGGCCGTTTGTTTATTTATAACATAAAGTATGGTAATCCCGAAAAGGGTTAAAATAACTGCTATCCAAAATGCAACATTCACAGTCATTCGTCCTCCGGGAATAGGTCTGTTCTTGGTTCGATCCATTAAGGCATCTAAATCCCTTTCAATAATTTGATTAAAGGCGTTAGAGGCCCCTACCATAAAATAGCCCCCCAAGGCTAATAAAAGCAACGTTTTATAATCGACAGATTCCACGCCAAGCAGATACCCTGCCAATGAGGAAAACACGACACTTAATGCCAATCGCATTTTTGTAATTTCTTTAAAATCTGAAATTACTGAATGGACGGTTAATGAAGATTTTGAACTGTTCAATGTACTTTGTGTTGCAGCCTTTTCAAGGGCGAGTGCAAAGATACTTCATTAGAGTTTTTTGGGCAATGCTTTTTAAGTGTTATTTTAGACCCATAACATCCCCTAAAATTTTCGTATTTTTAATGAAATGGTAATACCCCCTATTATGAATCGTTTATCTATTGTTTATATTATTGCAGTTCTTTCTTTTTCATTAGTGGCCCGTGGCCAAAATGACGATGTTGTTATCCGTACATATCCATTATCCGGTCATGTTTATATGTTAGAAGGTCAAGGAGGCAACATTGGTATTTCTGTAGGAGATGATGGGGTTTTCATGATCGATAGCCAATTCGGACGGCTAACTCCCAAAATATTGGAAACGATTCACACCATAAGTGAGAAACCCATTAAATTTTTAGCCAATACCCATCATCATGGCGACCATACCGGTGGCAACGCCAATATTGCAAATGAATACACCACAATAATTGCCCATGACAATGTGAGAAAACGTCTTGTTGAAAATGATAAAATTGAGGCGCTTCCAGTAATCACCTTTAATGACAGGCTCAGTATCTATATTAATGGTGAACAGGTAATGGTCATGCATTTCGAAAACACCCATACAGATGGGGATAGTATGCTGTATTTTACGACGAGTAATGTCTTACATACCGGTGATATTTACTTTGCAGAACGCTACCCATATATCGATTTGAATTCCGGTGGCAGTGTTGACGGCTATATTGAAGCTGTTAAAAAAGCCCTGATTTTGATTGATGACGACACCAAGATTATCCCTGGTCATGGTAAACCGTCCACTAAAAAAGATTACCAATTCTTTTTGGATATGTTAGAAGATTTGAAAGCGAAAGTATCATTTGAAATTAAAAATGGTAAATTGGAGGAAGATGTTGCCAGCAACACCGCAATTTCCAAAACGTATGATGAGCTAGGCTATGGCTGGAGTTTTATTTCATCAGAAAAAATTAGAAGGACGTTTTATAGAAGTTTGAAACAATAAATTAATGACATACGGAATATGGTTGTATACGGCTCTCAAGGTAATTGTTCGGAATATGGCTTTTAGTTTAAAAATCCAGATACCAATTGAACAAGTCTGTTCTTAACCCCAAATTAAACCAAACCGTATCACTTTTAAATGTTGAATTTGTCGTTGCTTCCGGGTTAAAGTTTCTAACCGTAATATCTGCGAATAATTTTAAATTGGTAGCCGTATTTATAACGTACCCTGTTTGTAAATTCCCGTAAAAGGAATTTGCATCAATACCTTGACCTACTTTAACACCGCTATCATATGGGCGCTCATTATAATTTCTGTAAATATCCCCACCATAACTATAATTATCCGTACCATCGTTAAAGTCCATTCCACGCTTACCAAAAATGAGCTTAGCATCGGCAAACCAACGTTTGTAATGGTAATGGCCTAACAGGACAAACTCGCTAAAATTGGCCCCCCACAAATGGGCCATGGATTGGTTATTATGACCATAGTTCAATACCACCGTATTGTGTGAATAGGTGTAGGGACGTATTCGATTATATTCCATTTGAAGCAATAAATTATCCACCTTAAACGCATTATAATACTTAAGCCCTAATTGATATCCATATTTATTCTTCCAACTCTTTTCACCTGCTTTTATATCGCTCAATGAAAATTCATCAAGAATAAATTGACCATACATATTTACATGATCATTGAACTTATATTTGGCTGAGGCTCCAACAATAGCATTTCCGGCCCCTTGACCTGTTTCAAATTCTATTGCACGATAAAAAATTATTGGATTTAAATAGTTAATATCAAAACCTCTGTTGTTGGTATTGGCCCATAGCACGGATTCGAAAAACCCTAAATTCAAACGCTCGGAAACATTCCAGCTAAGAAAATGGTTAGCCATATACTTGGTTAAGTAGGCACCATCTACTGTCACTTCAGGACGTACATCCCTGAGCCACATCCAGGTATTGGTATATTTAATTTTCCAGAAGGTGGTATTCAATTTTAAAAACGGACTGGGACTCGCCACATCACTCAAAAACAAGGATCGGTATCCATCTCCTATAAAATTTTTTCCGTGGCCAAACTGAATATTGATAAACTTTGAGGGTGTATAAGACATATAGGCCTCTGCCACGGGATAGTCGTAAGAATCATCTTTAAATCGTTTAGCAATACCACGTCCCGGTATAATTGCGGGGTCGGGTCCAAAGGCTTTTAGGCTTTCCGCATAATCGTTTACATACTTGGCAAAGCGGCCTTGACTTTCAAAAACTGAGGCATAGAAATTGAATTTATTGCCTAAACCTCCTTGTATCAGAATACCACGCGTATTATTATAAGTTGTATTAAATTCTGCTTCAGTATCCTTACCTACCTGTAAATCTAAAATAGGATCTATAGTAAACCAGTAGTCCTCCCCTTCTATTTGAACCAAATGTTCATTCCAAAATTTTTTAGCTCCCCAAGTATTAGCTTCTCTTTTAAGATTATCTTGCTCTTTGTTAAAATTGTAATAGGTCGAAACCTCATCAAATCTGAAGGGCTTTGATGCAGTATGACTATTGGTCCCCAGCAGGTTCATGTTTCTGTCAAATTTCGCATAATAAGTGTGTGTAAACGGAATGTTCAACTGACTGGAAAACCGATTATTTCTGTTAGATGGTGGTTCCGATATAACACGGTCGAACTCCATTTTTGACTCTTGTTCGAGATTATCTATGTCATCATCTAATCCGTTTGAATTTTCATAATTCGCCATTGGATTTGTCAATGGAATTCGAATTGTCATGGCATATTGTTTATAAGTTGGAAGGCCGTTGTAAGTTGCTGGTTTAACTTGCGGAAAATTTGAGAACACACGTTTGGTCTCTGTTTTCAGTGCATCGTACATAGCATTGATATGGACGACTTTAAACCCTCCCAGAGTATCTACTTCAAAAAGCACAGAAACCTCACCTTTAAAGTTTTCCTCTATAACTTCAGGGGGAACATTAAAATTATTATAAATATGTTTGTAAACGTTATGGTTGAAGCATGCTTGTAAGGCGTCTATCTCGAGACTTTCACACCCTTCAAAAACAGGTGGTTTTTCATTATAAACAATAGTTTGTGCATATATGCCATAATGAATAACAAAAAACAGGAATAAGACATTAAATCTCTTTTTGGTCATTTAGAGGCGCTTTATTTTAATACGGAAAGATACTATATTTTGACAAGACCTTATAATATAAAAAACCGCTATCAACATTTTGATAACGGTTTATAAAAGTTAAAAATCCAATCCTTCTAATCTTGAACTTGAAAAATAATAGGTAAAGAATAGGGTACGGTAACTGGTTTACCGCGTTGTTTTCCTGGTTTCATTTTCGGCAATAAATTGATAACTCTGGCGGCCTCCTTTTCTAAACCTGGGTGCGGTGCTCTTGCACGAACACCTGTAATACTTCCCGTTTTATCAATTTTGAAAATAACATTAATACGCTGTCTTCCAGATAATCCTAAATCACTAGCCAATTCGGTATTAAATTTTTTATTGACAAACTGGGCTATTTTTTCAGACATGCAATCTCTTTTTGCTGAATTATTTTTTTCGTTTTCACAACCTGGAAATACGGGCACATTTTCAATGACGGCAAATGGGACTTCAATATCTTCCTCTACCTCTTCCACTTCCACTTCTTCCACTTCAACTATAGCTTCCTCCATATCCGTTTCTGTAGATTCAATAACGGTTTCCTCTACTTCCTCCTCATCTTCAACAATTTCGATCACTTCCGGAGCCGCAGGTGGAGGTGGAGGTGGCGGTGGTGTTTGAATTTGCTCTGTAATTGGAATTTCTTCATCATCCAATTCATCTAAACTCAATTGGCCTATGTCTATATCGGATTTGTCGTAAGTCTTATAGTTGATAGCAAAATTTGCTAGAAACAACATTAAAGCCAAACCAACAGCAAAATAAAGAGAGCTGTTACGTCCAACGTTTGCTTTTGGATTTTTCTTCGGTTCCATATTCTTATCGTTTTATCAGGATTGCTAAAATAACCATTTATTTGTCAAAAAAACAAGTGATCAATCATTTTTAACGTGTTTAATATTATAAATTAACAGTGAAGTCATTGCCAAAAGTATGCCTAATGTATTTGCTAACACGTCATATACATCGGATGATCTTGTTTTTGTAAATACACTTTGTAACAATTCAATAATTATACCAAACATAAAAGCCAGTAGAACAGATTTTATAACGGCCGCTTTTTTTGCTAATTCCTTTCTTGAGAACACATTATACCAAAGCAAGGTCAAAATAAAATAAGTAAAGAAATGGAAGAGTTTATCTCCAGAATCTAAATCAATTTCTGGTAATTCACTAATATTAATTAAGCTGACGGAAGTTAAACCTATTGAGTAAAGCACTGCTATATGGACCGCAAATTTTTTAAGCACCCACTAATGCTTTGTAGTCATCTGCCGATAGAAGGGCATTGACTTGGGATAGATCAGAGCACTTCACCTTAACCATCCATCCATCACCATAAGGATCTGAATTCACCTTTTCCGGTTCGTCTTCTAAAATTTCATTGAACGCGATAATTTCTCCCGAAAGCGGTAAAAATAAATCGGATACGGTTTTTACGGCTTCGACTGTTCCAAAAATATCCTCAGCATCAAGTGTTTCGTCAACCGTTTCAACTTCGACATATACAATATCCCCCAATTCGCCCTGCGCAAAATCAGTGATCCCAATAGTAGCTATATCACCTTCCAACTTAACCCATTCATGGTCCTTGGTATATTTTAATTCAGATGGTATATTCATCAATAATAGTTTTTAAGTAATTTCAGCAAATGTATTTATTAAATTACAAATTCAAATAAGTTGTGTTCTTTAATTTCCAAAATTATAACGTAAGGTCAATCCGGAACGAATGGTAGTTTGTGGAAATGCGGTTGAAATGGCATATTCCGAAAAAGCGTAATCAAAATAAAATATACCCGTTAAATTCTTGCTAAAGGCATAATCAGCTGAGTATTTTAATCCCCATATGGTTTGACCTGAAGTTACTTGGTTGTTTTCTAAATCGAGATATCTTATGATGGTTTTGTTATCCCTAATGGAAATATCGGCCTTCATATTTAAGTCACTTACAATACGCTTTCTTGGACCAGCTAATTGCGAACGGATTCGCACATCCTTAATGCGATACCCTAAGCCCAAAACATATTCACTGCCTTGAATTTCAGTCATCAAGTTATTATCGAAACTCAACGACAATAAACGATCTTTTTTGACCTCGGCTAATATTTTAATCGCGCTTTTCGTTTCAAAATCCACTCGAATTAAGGGGCTGAACATTTCTGTTAAATTAATATTACTATACAAGGTTTTATTTTTATAATCGCCCGATTGATTTTTGGTTTCCGGTGCTTGACTTGCATAATCTAAACTAAAGTCCGGTGCCGTATAATCCAAATTGGACTGGAATTGATTGATGGTATAATTAGAGCGGTAACCATGGGTAATGGAGAACCGTCTGAAGTGTTTCTTAAACCAATTAAATTTCATAAAGCCCGAATATTTTAAATCCCAATTGGGAATAGGGATATCCCTAAGCGCGGTAGTCTCAATTTTACTGGCATCTTGGCCGGAGTAAGCAGCCAAAAAAGCAGGCAACAATACCGCTTGACTATTTTTGCTAAACCCTAACGGAAAACCATCGGCATCAACATCGTTAATATCGGCTCCATTTTGTTGTGCTAAACGCCTGGCAATAATCAATCGATTGGCCCTAAAATCATCAAAGGCATCCGAACTGGTCTCGTCACTTTTACTAAAAGCCGTTTTTATTAATATGGTCGAAATATTAAAGTTCCCAAAAGTATTGGGTGTTAAGGATTCATATTCCAATTCCCCTCCAATAGTATTCACACGATAATTTTCATTATAATTTTCATAGTATGTTCTATTGGCCACAATATCAATTTTCAAATCTTGAAAAGGTTCTAAATTTGCAGAGATATCTAATGTTTTCGTATTCGTCTCGGTATATTGCTGGTTGAACTCTGGAAATACCGTTAACCAACCATTACGCGCAGCCAAATATCTTATATCTCGTTGGCTGCCAAATGTATAGCCAAAGGTTGGTTTTAAGGTACCTATAAATCCTGGTGTTCTCAAATAACCGGGTAAAAAGGTTCCGTTGTTTTCGGAATAATTCACTTGAATCCGTTTGATACTGGTTAAAATATCTACTCCGGCATTTAACAATTTTGTACCGGTATTATTTTTGGCCTTGGGTGGATTATTATTTTGATTGGCTCCGGGAGGTCCTGGCCTTGTTGTTCTGGTTCTTACCCCTTTAACGGGCTTTTTGACCAGTCCAAGGTAATTGTACAATCTATCCATGTTTAGGGATGAATTGATGTTGTGGGTATTAGCATTTTGAATGGTATTCCCCAAATCGTAAGTCTGCCCGTCTATTTCTAACTCTCCATAAAGATCTGATCCCTTTTGCCATTGAAAATCACCACTATACTGGTAAGTGGCATCCAAAAAGCTAAAGGTTGGTATTTTATTAAATGGCAGTTGGTAGGTTATCCCCAGCTGTTGGGTTTGTCTGTTTGGATCGCCAACATCAAAGAAACCATCCCAAACATCTAAATTAGGATCCTGTTCGCCATTTATAATATTATCTTTAAAATAATTACGAACAATATTATTGTTTGCTGCCACAAAGTTTAATTGCAAGGCATCGGTTATATTATAATTTATGGTATATTGAAAATCGAATGTATAATTTCTTCGGAACAATTCTTCAATACCGATATTACCCTCGCCAAGATCAATCTCCCTGAATTTTTGTTTATTAAATTGTCTGTTAATATCTGTGTTAACGGTAAAACTCGTAGGCAGCAAATTGAAGTTGAAATCCTTTAAAATTTTGAAATATTGACTCTTAAACAACGAATCGTTCTTTTTAAAGGGCTCTACTTTTATCGGATTAAAGTTAAAGGCGTAGTTGGCACCAACACGTACCGTTTTATTGACCAAATTTTCAATTTCAAAATCGCGATGTTCCAACTTATTATAGGAATAATTGAAGGTTAAATTCTCTACGTCATAAAATCGTGGTATGGCCTCTTCATTAGTCCTAATCTTTCTAACACCTATAAAATTGATACTTTTACGTTTGGTATAATCTTCAGATTGTCTTTTAATGGTTTCTTTTTCTTCATTGGTATTTGCTGCAGCAATTCTGGAATCTAAGGTCAAATCCTTGTAGAATTGGTCATATTTTGGGGTAATTAATTCTTCACTCTGGGCATAATTAAACGGGAGTTGTACCCCCCACTTTTTTGGAAGTAACTGACCGATATTAACATTGGTTACAACATCATACTGTTGCACATCTTCCAAACTGCGCTGACTCGGACCTTGTTCTAACGAACCAAATCCTGATGTACTTTGTCTTCCTGTGGCACTAATGGTGGCAAAGTCGGCAATATTGGCATCCATGCTTACCACTGATGCCCATCCCCCTTCATTATCCATGTCCGACAAACGCAACTCATTGAACCAAACCTCGGCACAAACATCATTACCCCCTGAAATATTTTTCACACCGACCATCAGAGTTCTAATGTCACCAAAATTTGGATTTCCTTTTATGGCTATGCGGTGTTGACCCTGTACATAATCGGAATATTGATCATTGGGCACCGGAACGGGTTCGCCATCTACCACATCATAAAACGTGGGATCTTGGTTAGTTAAAGAGCCATCTGAAATTCCCTGTGCCTTAATTTTTCCTAAAACTTCTATTGGTAAATTAACCTCATTCACTTCAGGCCATAAGCCCTCTCGTGAACTGGATTCTGAAACTTTTAAAGGAATTTCAATTTGGTAAAAATTCTCGATAAGATCGTTACCCATTCGAATGAAACCAACGAGTTCATCATCTCCCAAGCCACCAATTTCATCTTCTTCAGCATGCATAAACATCCGCATACGTTTGTACTGGCGCATATCAATATTAATATTCTTAAAAACCGCCCTGGAGTCCTGTGCTTCCAAATTACAGACATTGACGACCAAGGACTGTTCATTTTGCTCAATAACCGTATTGTTATTAAACAATTCCTCGGGTTCAATACCAGGTGGCCGTTCATAACGTCCTTCATTTTCGATGGTTCCTATAATGCCCACCGAAAAATCGGTTTGTGGGTCATCTGGTGTAGGGTCATTCTTGTCCAATGCCAAACGGTAACGTCTCCAATCGCTACGCACCAAATCCAAGGTTCCAAACCGAAACACTGTTTTTTGCTCAAAATCCTTGAGATACACACGGGCGAATCGCACCGAACGTAAATCTGTAATGCCTCCTATAGCAGTTACATGGCTCCCCCCAACCGGAATTCGAAACTGATACCATCTCACATTTTTTGTGTCTCCATTTGGCAAGGATCTTGGCCTATCCTTAAAATCTGTTAAAAAGGTTTTAAGCGGATTTGATACCGGTAAATTCTCAAATTCATTTTGATCTAATGGCAGATTTTGTCGGGTAAGCTCCAATTCATATTCAAAATAACTATCAATCGTGTTCATGGTATTATCACGATTGATATCCTCGACATCGGGTTGGGTATTTGCCCCTCTATCGGTTTGGCTAAAGGTATCCGGAGTATTCCCTTCTACACCATTATAGCGTTTGTACCGTTCGAATATATCCCCTGATGCATTCAAAAAATAGGTGTAGTTATCGTTTGCCGGATCATCGCCAAAAACAGAGCCAAACTCTTGAATCTCTTCCCCGTCATCATAACCATCATAACCCACATCCTGATTATCGCGCTCCTGCCCTGTTGTATCAAAAGCATAAATTAAGGATTGATTTTGTGGGACCACAGTACCGTAATCCGTAGGTAACAATAAGCCAACATCGCCATTTTTAGGCAACCCATTTTCGTAAAGTTTACGACCGTCTTTCAATATATCTTCTGAAATATTACCCAGGTTAAATACTAAAGTACCACCCGGATTAGTTGGGTTTTCCTGAAAGGGATCCTGCAACCAAAACTCAATATATTCCACATTGGCCTGTTCTAAATCGGTTGAGGTTAATTGTCTGGTAATTCCTGCCCATGAATTGGCAGGATTATCCAATATGCCATCTTCTGAACCGGACTGGAAATTATAAGGTCCGCGTTCTTGAGGGTAATAGGTTAAATCCAATGTGAAAATCGCCGAATTTTGACCCGGAACGATATCACGGTTAGGGAAGAGTTCATCGATAAACACACGACTGGTAAACAAATCTGATACATCATCATCATTTACATCTCCCGGTCGTTGGCTGCTATAGAAAATAGGATCTATGGTATACCAGTTCAGCATTGCCCTATCAAATCCGTTTTGAACCCCATTCTCATCTTCCGGTCCTTCCGTATACGTTCTCCCAAGTCCCTTTGGCCTACTGGATAAAAACCACGATTGTTGCGATTTTAAATCTATGGCATTTTGTGACCCTTCAAAATCATCAATATAGGAGGTTGCTTCCCCATTTAAATTAGTGCCCTTGGGCGCTCCGGGAGCTAAATAGGCGAATTCTCCTCGTACCGAAAAATTAGATTCTGCATCGGTATCTATATTAGGTAGCTTATTGGCCAATCGGGTTAAAAAAGGCACTTGGGTAGCATAATTACCATTAAATCCAAAGATGGTATTGTTAATGGGTTCCGAACCATAATTGGCCTTTTGCGTTATAGGACGTTCATTAAGATTTAACAAGGTACCGCCCAAAACAAAATTGTCATTAAATTTATGCTCAACATTTATTCCTGTAAATCGTCGCGTCTGCTGACCAAAAACAGCATTGTTTTCTGTTGAAATATTAATGGGGGTATTAGAGGCCTTTAAGGCTTCATCTAAAATTTGAACACGACCCAATTGGTAATTAACGGTATAATCAATTCCTTCTACCAATTGTCTTCCTCCAGCTGTTACTACCACAGAACCTCTGGGGACATTAAAGGCTCCAATGGGTATGCCATCTCCCCCTGCCGATTTATAGCGCCCCTTTAATTTAAATTTATTCTTTTCGACTTCGTCTAAGGCTGCCGTTTTGGTACTCTTATACAAAATATCATAAACATACTTTTCCTGATTGGGATTAGTGTATATATCCTGTTCGTAATCGGTCTCATTGTTGTTCGGGTTGCCATCGTCATCCAATATATCGAATAAGTAACGCCCAAATGGCTCTACCTGAGTAAAAATAATTTTCCCATTTTGTGGTAATACGGTTATTCCTGGGACAAAATCGAAAAACCCATCTCCACTTCCTTGAGGGTCATTATTAAAATTCAATTTATCCAAATTGAAAAGTCTTAACAATGGTGTCTCCACAATTTCCCGGTCATCGTTCGGGTTCGTTGGTGTAAGGTTATCAAAAATAGGAAATGTGGTGCCATTAATAGGGGAAATAAAGTTTAAAGGTGAGGCTTCATTATAAAAAATATTAAGCTTAAACTCATCCTGACTTAGGTTATAAGCGCCGGTGTCATAAATATTTTTCATCATTAAATCCCAAATAGGCTCATTCACATTGGTTATGCTGCTCTTAAGCATTTTGAGCACTAAATTTGAATTGACCACCGATGTTACCTGGCCCTGACTGTTACTGCTAACTTCTGTGGCGTTTACACCATCATTGGCAAATTCACCTACTTGGTATACTTGTCCACCCAAGGTAAATTGAAAGGCAACTGCTAGAACCTCATCATTATTTAACCGCTGATTTAACGAGATATAACCCAGGCCTCTATTTAAAATATATTCTTGTCCTTCAATAAGTTTTCGGGCATTTTCCAATTTGGCATAGTCGAATCCTTCATTGACACCAGTTACTAAAATTCCCGACTGTACGGTAGCTACATCTCTTACTGCATCGGTTAATTGGGATCCAGCTCCTCCAATATTTTTAGGATCAAAATCGTTATTGGCATTATCCGGTACAGCACCTGGACCCACATTGACAAAGTTGGCCGGAGGCACATCCAAGCCTATGCGTTCACTCTCACCTAAATCCTGAAGCGCTACGATATTCCTGACATTATCGGTACGGTTACTCCTGTTGGTTATCCAGACTTCTGCTCTTGTAATTTGCAAGCCTTTGGTGTTTAAATAGGGATAGGTTTTTAAAGCTTCATCATAAGTGTCCCTAAAATAGTGTGCTAAAAAAAAGTGCCTGTTTTCGTCATAATCCCTTATAAACAATTCAAACTCCTCGAGTGTCCCCCCCCCTTGAGCCACAACCGAAGTAGATTGCGACTTCTGCTCTGAAAACACACCTGTTACCGTTGTTCTACCAAACTGTAATTGTGCTTTAACTCCAAATAAACTTTGTGCTCCCGTGATTAACGAACTGTTAAGAGGCATACTCACATTACCTATTTCAATTTTTTGAATTATATCGTCTTCGGTAGGGGTGTATTCCAGCTTGATAAGGTTTTGAAAGTCAAAAGTCGATTGCGTATCATAGTTGGCTGTTACCTGCAAACGTTCACCCACTTTTCCAAGAAGACTTAAACTGATACGTTGATCGAAATCAAAGGTAAAATTACTCCTGTTTCTCGGTGAAAAAACAGGGTTGTCCTGTTTAGAAAACAAGACCCCTAAATCCATCTCGACTGACCCTTGTGGAACTACTTCAATAGTATTGCCTCCAAATATGGTTTCAAAAAATCCTGAGTTTACATAAAACTCAGGTAAAAGGTTTTTTTGAGCATCATCGGCACCTTCTTTTTTCCCATCGAAGGCATCTATTTTTTCTTTGTAATAATTTTTTAAATTTTCTTTTGCCACTAAGGCATAATACTCTTTTGGAGTTAAAATTACGGGGTAATTGATATTGAAATCGCCAATGGTTTCAGTATAAATATATCTATCTGTTAGGGCATCATACGTATATTTAGACTGAATGCTGTTAGGATCTGGTGTTTTAAGAGTTCCTAAATTAAATCCTGTTTGGGTTGAATCCTGAGCAGGTTCTTGAGCCCAAACAACTAGGTTAAATACACCAACAATTAATAGAACAAAATATTTATGTAAAGAATTATAAAATTTATGGTTGGTAGTGTTCAAAATCTCTTATAAATTTTTTAATGCCTCTTTTATTATAGTTTCGACATTTGCATCAGGTTGATTTTTCACGATTTTATCTACGACGCGTTCAGCTTGTTTTTTAGCAAAACCAAGTACTTCTAATGCAGATAACGCTTCATTTTTATTGGTATTGTCTTGAGATACTGAAACTTCATCAATATCGTAAATCTTCAATATTTTATCTTTTAAATCCAGGATCACACGTTGTGCCGTCTTTGCCCCAATACCTTTAATGGATTGTATCAATACCACATCGTTGACCGCTATAGCTTCCCTAACCTGTTTCGGTGTTAACGAAGACAACATCGTACGAGCTATATTGGGACCTATCCCACTTACAGAAATTAACAGCCTAAATATCTCGCGTTCTGCTAAAGTTGAAAAACCAAAAAGTGTATGCGCATCTTCCTTTACTTGCAAATGTGTAAAAAGTCTTAAATGATCTTTGTCTGGAATTTGCGAATAGGTATGCAGTGAGATGTTTAACATATATCCCACACCGTTACAGTCTATAACCACATGTGTTGGATTTTTCTCAGTAAGTTTTCCTTGAATATGTGTTATCATTAAAACCCCTCGTTAACCCATCAAATGTAATAAAATTATTAACATTAAAACTATTTTGTCTGTTGGTTTTCTTGTTCCCACTTTTCTTTATACTGAGCATCAATAACAGCTATGGCCGTCATATTTACAATTTCATCTACGCTTGCTCCAAGTTGAAGGATATGTACCGGTTTTCGCATTCCCATCATGATAGGGCCAATGGAATCCGCTTCATTTAATTCCTTTAATAATTTATAGGTTATATTGGCTGAATCTAAACTGGGAAATATCAGGGCATTGACCTTTTTACCGACCAATTTTGAAAATGGGAATTTTTCTCGTAGCATTTGGTCATTTAAGGCAAAATCCGTTTGCAGTTCGCCATCGACATCCAAATCGGGATAATGGCGATGTAAATAGGATACAGCATCTCTTACTTTTGTGGCTTTTTCATGATCTGATGATCCAAAATTGGCATAGGAAATCATGGCCATCACAGGATTCATCCCAAACATTTTAATGACCTGTGAAGTCATTAGGGCAATTTTGGTTAAATCCTTTGCTGTAGGGTCAATATTTATTGAGGTATCACTCAAAAACAATGGTCCTCTTTTAGTCATCATAACATTCGTGGTGGCAATCCTGGTTGCTCCATGAGCCCTTCCAATAAGCTCCATCATTGGTTTTACTACCGATGGATAGCTTCGTGAATATCCTGAAATTAAGGCATCTGCATCCCCTGCATTTACCATCATGGCCGCAAAATAATTCCGTTCCCTCATTAACCTTTGAGCCGAATAATAGGTCACCCCTCTCCGTTTTCGTTGTTCCCAATACACCTTGGCATACCTATCTTTTCTGGGGTTTTCTTCTTCCGTCTTGGGATCAATAATAGGAACATCATTAGCATCAAACTCAATTTCTTTCATTAAAGCTTCAATAGTTTCCTTACGCCCAAGCAAAATGGGGCGGGCTATACCATCTTCATATACTATTTGTGCCGCTTTAAGAACATTTAACTGATCTGCTTCTGCAAAGACCACTCTTTTGGGTGCCAATTTTGCTCTGTTTAACAGTAGCCTCACTAACTTATTATCAGATCCTAAACGCTCGAGCAAAGCATCTTTATATTTTTCCCAGTCGGTAATGGTTTTTTTAGCCACACCACTTTCTATAGCTGCTTTCGCGACAGCTGGAGGTACCTCGGCAATTAATCTGGGATCAAAGGGTTTCGGTATAATATAATCACGACCAAAAGTGAGTCGGGTTTCACCATAGGCTATGTTAACTTGTTCAGGAACAGGTTCTTTTGCTAATTTTGCCAAAGCTTTTACAGCAGCCATTTTCATAGCTTCATTAATCTTTGTCGCCCTGACATCCAGAGCTCCCCTAAAAATAAAAGGAAACCCCAGAACATTGTTTACCTGGTTAGGGTGGTCACTACGACCAGTGGCCATAATAATGTCCTTTCGTGTCTCGATAGCCGTCTTGTACTTTATTTCCGGATCGGGATTTGCCATGGCAAAAACAATGGGGTTTTTTGCCATTGAAAGCAGCATTTCGGGGGATACTATGTTTGCCATAGAAAGCCCAATAAACACATCGGCGCCTTTCATGGCCTCTTCCAGGGTGTCAATTTTTCTTTGGGTCGCAAATTCCGCCTTTTCACTTGAAAGGTTCTCCCTGTCATCTCTAATAACTCCCTTGCTATCTAGCATTACCATGTTTTCCCGTTTCGCTCCACAGGATTGGTACAGCCTGGAACAGGAGATGGCAGCTGCCCCAGCACCACTAATAACAATTTTTACTTTTTCCAATTTTTTATTTGCAAGCTCTACGGCATTCAACAAGGCCGCAGCTGAAATGATGGCTGTCCCGTGTTGGTCGTCATGCATGACCGGAATATCGAGCTCCTCCTTAAGGCGTCTCTCTATTTCAAAAGCTTCAGGAGCCTTAATGTCCTCCAGGTTAATCCCACCAAAAGTTGGTGCTATATTTTTAACAGTTTGAATAAATTCATCAATATTTTCGGTAGAAACTTCAATATCAAAAACATCGATATCGGCAAATATTTTAAATAATAATCCCTTGCCCTCCATCACTGGTTTTGAAGCTTCTGGACCTATGTTTCCTAAGCCTAATACCGCCGTTCCATTTGAAATAACAGCAACTAAATTGCCTTTGGCGGTATACTTATAGACCTTGTCTTTGTCTTTCTCTATTTCCAGACACGGTTCTGCAACACCCGGCGAATAAGCAAGAGATAAGTCCCTTTGGCTCGCATATTTTTTTGTAGGAACTACTTTAATTTTTCCAGGCGTAGGCTTGGCATGATATATAAGGGCTTCCCTTCTTTTACTTTCTTCGCTCATATTAAGAATTAATTAATATTATGGAACTAACAAAGATAAGAATCCAAATCTTGTAAGTGCTATTCTTTTAAAAAATTGATTTTTTGAAACTGGATTAAACTGGTCCTTAGTAATAGGTATTTAGTTTAAAAAACTAGCATCTTATCATAATAACCCTCTACAAAAAGGACCATATCTGCAACGGAATTGATGTGTTTCTGTAAAATTTTTAAATGATTAGTAGGGGTTCATAAAAGATTCTACTTCGTTTCGTGAAATTTTAGGATTTGCGCCTTCAGATTGGGCGACCAGGGCCCCCACAGCACAAGAAAAATCAAGCGCTTCTTGGGGCTTTACCCCATTTAAAAGCGCACTATTTAATGCTCCAAGAAATGAATCACCAGCTCCAACGGTATCCTTAACCTTAACCAGGTACCCGCAGTTATAATACATGGTGCCATTATACCATAAAACGGCACCGTGAGGCCCAAGGGTAACACATATTTGATTGGTATTCGTTTTGTCGGCCAGGTACCTTATGTTTTGTTCCAGTGAATTGTATTTTGAGCCCAAATAATGACTTACTTCATATAGTTCATCATCATTAAACTTTATAAAATCTGCCTGGTCCATGAGATATAATAAGACCTCTGGTGAATAATGTGGCGGTCTTAAGTTCAGGTCGAAAATTTTAAACTTTGCCATCTCCAACAGATCATAAAGTGTTTGTCGAGACGTATCACCTCTTGCAACTAAACTTCCAAACACAAAAGCATCTGCGCTTTGGACTTCTTTTTGGGCCAATGATGTTAGTTGAATTTTATCCCAAGCACGTGGGTAGCTAATGTCGTAAGAGGCAGACCCTTTATCATTAAGGATTACTTGCACTTCACCTGTTTTAAGGCGGTCGTTTACCTGAATACACCCCGTATTTATGCCCTGTCCTTTTAAGTAATCCAAAATCTGCGTTCCCAGATTATCTTTTCCAATAGCACTAATCATGGTCACATGATTACCCAAAGATTTAAATCGGTTTGCAACATTTAAAGGGGCTCCTCCAATTTTTTTATGTGATGGAAATACATCAAATAAAACTTCTCCAAAGCATACTACGTTTATCATGGTATAAAGGTATAACAAACTCAAATAATACCAAACATGATTAAAAATGAGGAGCAGTTTTAAAAGGACATCGTTTTCATTAATCCCGACTCCTTGTAATTTATGGTAAAGCTGAAGTTGTTTAAGTTCGCTTTTAACTGTGCACATTCCTCATTAAAGATCCATGTTAAATCCAATTCATCTTCTGGGGTATGTCCAATTGAAATCGATCCATTGAAGGCTTTGGAGGTATTTCTTAGTCTCATGATTTTAAGCTGATTCTGTACAATATCCTTCTTAATACCTTGCTTTATTTCGTCTAAGGTGAGATTGGATCTATTTATTTCCTTATGGCCACCACTCCCCGCTTTATCTGCCGCTTCATAATCATTCTTTCCCGCAAATAAATCCAAATACCAAATTTGGGGGATCCCTGGAATGAATAATTGGATGGCTCTGGCCAATAATAATTTTTTGTCATCTTCTCCCAAAGCACTAAAAAACGTGGCATTTACTTGATAATAAGATAATTTTTTTCCTGATGCGCTATAGAGATTTTTAACGCGTCCACCGCGCTCCAAAATAACCTTCATTACATGTTCTATCTCTTCTTCACTTAACAACCCCTTATTATAATGGCCATTTACTTCTTTTCCTTTAAGATCTAAAACCGGGATACCATCATGGCAGCCCAGCATATTAACCGTTTTATATGCCTTGGTTACCAGTTCTTTAACCCAATTTAAAAGGGATTTATTAGAAGCCGTTTCCAGGGTATGAATCATTAACCCCGGCAAAAAAAAGTCATATATTCGGTAACCCTTATCCGCAACCTCATCATGCAGATGAAGTCCATATTCGGCATGGATTTCCGGCAATACAATTAAATCATTGTCATGGGCTATTTTTCTAATGCGTTCCAAATACTCCCAGGTTCCCGGTTTATTAAAAAAATTAGATTGACCAATTTCTTTATGGAGATATGCAAAGGCATCAAGACGGAGTATCTTACACCCAAAACCTTTTAATTTTGCGAGGGTCTCTTCATAAAACGCCCAAACCATTGGGGACTTTGCATTCACGTCCATTTGGCCCAAATAGCTTCGATGCTCATGCACTATGGACAGGACTTCGTTTTTATAAGATTCGAGGTCATTCAATTGGACTGAATTCAAATCTCTGCCACTATCAATTGCCGAATTAATTATATCGCAAATCAATTCGGCCTTATCTAAAGTTAATCCCTCAACTTTGTCTAAATCATTGATAGTAATTTTATGGTATTTTATTTCTTGATAGAAGGTATTCCAATAAGGCTGCTCTGTACCATCAGGAAACGGAACTTTCAATATGGGCAGTCCCGATTTTCTCATGAATAATTTATTGAGGTACTCGGCTTTGGGGATGATTATTCCATTTTCATCATATTCACCATAACCTTCCCAAAAGGTATTCCAATTAATAAAGAAGTGCTTATACTTGGACTGCTCCCCTAGTTTTAATAAATCTTGAAACTGAGGAGAGGCTACAGATAAATGATTTAATACAATATCGAATTTTAATTTAATATCCAGTGCATTGAGCGCTTCCAAATTCTCGATAGAAACCAAATCTTCATTGATATTATAATCAATTATTGAAAATCCTCTGTCTAAATCACTATTAAAAAAGGTCGGTAAGATATAGAAAAAGGAAAATACATCTTTAAATTCGGCCATTTCAAGCATGGTTATAGTATCTTCCAATTTTTCTCCAATACTATCGGGATATGCATTAAGCATAACACCATTTGAAATCCTACTTGTAACCTGATCCATGATTATGTTATGAAATTTCTATAATAGTTCGGATAAGACATCGATATTATCTGGAAGTCTTCCAACATTTTGGAGCTTCAACGCGGCAAGTTTTAAGGCAACTTCCAGGCAATCTTCAATTGGTTTTTCTTTTATGTAGGCATATAAAAATCCAGACCAAAACGCATCTCCAGCTCCTGTTGCATCCATGACGTTTTCAATTTTTATGGCCGGCAATTGAATAATTTCCTTTCCTTTCTGTGACAATTTAACGCCACTGCTTCCTAGTGTCAGGCATATGGTTTCAACCCCATTTCCATGAAAAAAATCAAAAATATCCTCATGGGGTAGTTTTTTCTCAAAAAAACGAAGCATATCGTCCTCACTAATTTTAATCAAAGGATCATACTGGCAATAGGCTTTTACTATATCTACAGCATCTTCCTGGCTTTTCCATAGCTTTTTAGCATAGTTTACGTCCAAGCTTAATTTACAGCCCAACTCAAAAGCCTCTTTAGCTTTTTTTAATATAGTGGATTGGGCCGGTTCCTTACTTAAGGCAAAACAAGTGGTATGAAAAATTTTGGTTTTCTTAAGTAATTCTGTCGTTATCTGATCTTCATAAATACAACAATCTGCTTTACGAAACGGTATAAAATCGGGAGTTCCATCAGTTCGAGACACAAAGATCACACTCGTTGGCTTATCGATAATTTTTTTAATATAATCCGTATTGACACCAACCTGGGACAGCCGATGAAAGACATATTCTCCAAATCCATCGTCTCCCACGGTAGCCACTAATACTGGCTTCAATCCTAATCTGGCCATGTTCATGGCAACATTTGCCGGTGAACCTCCCAAATATCTGTGATAATCCCGTGTATTGTTTATTTGAACACCTTGTTGATGTCCAATAAAGTCTATTAAAACTTCTCCAACACTTATTATGTCAATAGTATTTATAATAACAAATTAATTTTTTAAGGAAATCAATGTGATCTTAAGCTAATTTACAATTCCAATCTCTTCTTTTTCCTTTTTTTTATTAAAAACCATTTTTTAAATATCCGAAATCGATTTCGAGCTATTTATCATTTCACAAAAACCAGATATTCCCAGGGTTTCAATTCTAAAATTTCATTGTTTATCTGGTATGTTTTATTGGAAAAATAATCCGTATACATGCCATGAGCATCTGAATTGGTAATCTTAAGAAATTGATTTTCTGAAGACAGATTAAATATTCCTATAACTTTATTTCCTGTAACTCCCCTAATAAAACCAATAACATCTGGATTATCCTCTATCGAAATAGGAAATCCTCCCGTATCACCGGCCCATATGGCAGGATTCTCTTTTTTAAGATTTACCAGCGCTTTATAAAACGGTTGTAAATTTTTTGGATCATCCCAGGCAATACTATCCTTTTCAAAAAATTCAAGTCTTTTGTCCATTCCAACTTCCTGTCCTCCCAGTATAAGAGGGAAACCGTAAGAGGTAAAAACAAATGCTGCAAATGCCTGATGACCTTCTCCAAGTCTTTCAAATACAGTTCCATTCCAGGAATTCAAGTCATGATTAGAGGTGTATGTCATGCGGAGTGCGGTTCTCCCATATGTAAACATATCCTTATCAACCCAATCAGACAGCGCATTCGCATGTTCATCACCTGCCGCTACTTCCCGCATAATAGTTTCTAATTCATCGGCATAACTCCCATCTAGTATAAACGTTTCATGACCACATTCGGCCAACCAAAATAAATCTTTAATGGGATCTAACTTTGCTCTTGCTTCTTCCCATAGATAGAGCGGTATTTTATCCCCACATCCATGGTCAAGTCTAAATCCATCGATTCCCAATTCTACCCAAAAACGCATGGCATCAATCATGGCATGTCGTGTCTCCGTGTTACTATGGTCCAGTAGTGCTGTATCCCACCAAACATCTGTCGGACTCATTGCCTCATATGTAATATTTCCGTTGTCATCTCGAATATAAAATTCTGGATGTTCATTTACCCAGTTATGATCGCGACCTGTATGATTTGGTACCCAATCAAGAATCAAATAAAAACCCATGTCGTGTGTTTTTTTAAGTAGTGTTTTAAAGTCTTCAATGGTTCCAAATTCAGGATTAACCGCAGTATAATCCTTAGGGGCATAATAACTGCCCAGAGTCCCCTTTCTATTGATTTCACTAATTGGATGAATTGGCATTAACCACAAAACATCAACTCCTAATTCTTTAAGTCTAGGCAAATGTTCTGAGAAGGCATTAAAGGTCCCTTCGGGTGTAAATTGTCTAATATTTACCTCATAAATGGTCGATCCATGCAGTTTTTTGGGAAATGATGATTCCGCTACGTTTTGGATTTCTTCACCAATAATCTTGGTTTCTGATTGATTTTTGCAACCCATTAAAAGAAACATGGCCAGTAATAAAAAACCAAAATTTTTCATAATTATCTATTTTTCTCCTTTAGTAATTAAACACTTTCTAAATTATATTCAACTTATCAAATCTAAGTTTCAGAAATGACGCAAATAGGGCAAATAAAGTTAGCCCCAATAAGGTTAAAAAACTTACCTCAAGACTAAAGGCGTCTGAAATGAACCCTAAAACAATCGGTCCCAATAAAAACCCGATAAATCCTATACCCGATACAAATGAAATCCCAGCTGAAGGAGAAACATCTTTTGTTTTTCCGGCAATTCTAAACAGTTCCGGTATAATTACCGATAACCCAACGCCAATAATTCCAAAACCAATTACAGATACGATCAATCCCTTGTATAGGATAAAAAGATACCCTATACAGGCTAAAAGACAACCCAATAAAATAGTTTTTATGGATCCTATTTTCTCACTTATTCCATCACCAAAAAATCTTCCTATGGTCATTGTTGCTGAAAACAGTACAAACCCTAAACCAGCTAAATTTTCTTTTGAAATTTGAACGACTTCAAGCAAGTATAAGGCACTCCAATGCTCTATCGCTCCCTCACTACTCATAATTACAAAGGCTAAAAAGGCAATAAGTAATAATGGTTTTAAAATTTTTATCCCCGTGCTTTTATTTAATTTCGAAGTCGTTCTAAATTCGGAAATTTTATAATAATACTTTGACAACCAGATATTTACAGCAATGACCAAACAGGCCATAAGGATCATATGGTACACGGGTTTGGAAAAAAACACCATTATAAATGTGCCCAATACGGCCCCAATGGTACCTCCAAGGCTAAAAAATCCATGAGCTGAGGACATGAAATTGTTATCATCCTCCTTTTCAATATGTGACACTAATGCATTCATAGCGACATCTGTTGACCCTGAAAACATCCCAACAATAAATAAGGTTATGCACAAGAACGTATAATTGATAGCCAATAACGGGCCTATAAATGCCATTGCAAAAAGCACGATGCCTATAACCGTATATTTCCCCAAACCAATTTTCCTGGTAATGAGCGGGACCATAGGCAGAAACACTAAAATCCCTAATGCCATACAAAACAAGGCAAAACCAATTTGAGTGTCATTTAAGTTTAATTTTTGTTTTACATGGGGGATATATAACACCCATGTTCCAATCATAATATTCAGGGAACAAAACACCCACGCTACAGAGAAATAACGAGGTTGGGATAGTATAAGTTTTAAAGACCCCATAAGTAAATTAGAATATTAATTCTGGATCGACCAGATCATTTAAATTGTTCAAATAGCTTTTCTTGAGCAATGAAATCCCATATTGAAATGAAGCATTCATCCAACCAAAACCTCCTTTAGGAACATATTCGAAATCTGTTCCTACATTTCCATATTCGGAGTATACCTTCAATGTGGCTTCTACAACATCGTATTTCTCCGGTATGGTTCCATTATAATCTACGGCGTTCCTGGTTATCATATACAACCATCGGTATATTAGTTCTTGAGCCTCATGGTTATAGTCATAATTCAGCAATCCTTTCCAAATCATCATTTGATGTGGAGCCCAACCGTTTGGATAATCCCATTGTCTGTGTGGTCTGGACTCATTAATCTCCCCTCTACTGTCCTTGGTACTTCCTGCGACCCCTCCTTTTTCCTTGAGAAGCGGCAATGCCCTTTCTACAAGACTTTTTGCTTGGCTTTTGCTCGCTATACCACACCATAATGGTGTAAATGTTGTTGCCGAGATAAATTTAGATTGCTCTTTGGTAACATGGTTGTAGTCAACATACAACCCCTTCTCTTCATTCCAACAATACCGATTGATTAGTGATTTGCGGTTTTTTGCCTTTTTCGACCAAAAGTTGCCGGTGTAGGTATTGGAATTTAAGTTTAACTCACCCCCAAATAGATCATTAATAAGATCCGCAAAGTCACTCTCATATTTATATAATAAAACATTGAGTTCAACAAGATTTAAATCCGCACAACATCCTTCAATTCTATAGGAGGTGTCGTGACCGGACTCCCTTACCGTCCTATCATGTAAAAAATAAGTGTCTAAGAAAGGGTTCTCCAATTCGTTGTTTTGATACTTATAAATATATTCTTCTATGGTACACTTTAATTGATCTGCGAATGGTTTTAAAATGGCATCATAGTGCCCTTCCTCAGCCTCAGGAGTAATACCTATGCCTTCTGCTAAATATCTATTTAGACCGTTGTAAGTAAGTCTCTTGCCTTCTGTCATCCAAACGGTTTCATATTCCTTAATGGCCGTCTCCAAGTGACTTTTTAGCCACTCAATATCTTGTGTAACATTGAAAACCTCTCGAATTAGGCTTGTATAAAATGGAGGTTGGGTCCTCGTCAAATAGTACGACCTATTCGCATTTAAGATCTTTCCATAATGCTCAATTTCATATTGAAAATTATCGGCCATTGCTTTCGCTAAATCAACTTTGTTATCGCATATCAATCCAATGGATTCAAAATAACTATCCCATCCATACATTTCGTTGAATCGTCCTCCAGGGACAACGAACGGAACGCCTTGAATTTGATCATGATGATATTTTAATTTTAATGATAAAATACCAGGCGCTTTGTTTAAGGATTTAACGTAATTGGGTGTTATGTTTTTTGGTAACCTTTTCGTTTCAATAGGGTATTTTGTTTCAAGATTCTTATAATATTTATAGGCCATAGCATCATCAAAAGGGACGTAGATGGGCAAATTTTTGGCGGTAAGGGAGGCGTTCTTTGTATCCTGTATCAAATTTTTAATGCCCGATTCATCCATAAATCGTGTCAATTCATTCCAATAATAGGTCTTTATCATTCTAGAAATTCGATGTACCGGTGGTTCTTCAATCTTAGATAATGGAATATTCGCATATTCATTTCCCCCATTTTTTGCAATGGCCAGTTCTTGTAACAAATTTGATAGATAGTAGGTTCCTTTAATCGCATAAGCCTCATGGGTCTCACTATAAAGATCGAACGTTTTAGGCCCCTTATCCTCGATTGAGATTTTTTTATCTCCATTGGTGTCTTCTTGCTCTAATAATTTTTGCAGTGTGGTCTCTATGTGTAGCTTAAAAATCATGATATACTTAAGGCTTTTCGCTTAGACATTTTATCAATAATCAAGACAAAAACAATTAGTAACAGCATTGGTATCAATAGAAAATAAAAGGCATTGGCCCCTCCAACATGCTCGAATAATTCACCAACGATCCTCGAACCCAAAGTCCCTCCCAAAGCTGAAAAAATAATAATCAACCCAGACATAGGTGAATGCAGGTTTTTAGGCAAGGAACTTAATACCGTCGAATTTAATAACGGATAAATGGGTGCAATGAATAGCCCTATTAAAGGCAATACAAAGCCCAATACAGGAACCTCCAAAATACTTTCAATCTGTGTTAAATTATCAACATCGACCTTTAACTTGGGCAACACATATAATATGATTCCACCGGAAATAACAATACAAATTATTACCAAAAGAACCCAGGACATTTTTTTAGTAAGGTACCCCGCCACAAACCTGCCCAAGGCCAAGGACATCGCAAAAATAACGGCCATCCTTACGCTCAACTTTTCTGAAAACAAAAATATTTTTTCATTGAACCTGGGTAACCAGGTCATGATTCCCTGCTCGATCATCACGAACAGAAATGCAGAAATGATAAAAACCAATACCAAAGGGACTATCATTAATTTACCTGAAATAATAAGGTCTTCCTTTAAGCTGGTCCCTATAGCCTCTACTTCATATTCAATTTTTGAAAACAGAAGGAATAAAAACGATAGCACAATTAAGCCGCACAATAGATAATACACATTCAGCCAGGAATCCGTGTTTTCAGAATAGAATAAAGGGAATAGGATATAGGCCAATGCAATTCCCACCATAAAGAAGCCTTCGATTGAACTCATCAGAGAAGAATGCTCTTTTTTTGAATTCGTTACAATCCCTATCAAAGAATATACGGATAACTTTATGAGTGCAAAGCTTATTCCTATAGACAAAAACAAAATTTTAGTATAAAGAAAAGAATTCCCATAAATCATTAATAAACACCCAAAAAACACTATAGCCAAACCACAGAGCATGCTCTTTTTATATCCGAATCTTGGCAGGAAGGAGGCTACGATAAAGGAAACTACGGCAATAGGCAAATCTTTAAAAGCCTCCAATATTGAAGCCTGGGATTCACTCACATGATAAACGTTTATCGATTTTGCTATCACAATCCCCACACTATTCAACAAAATGGCGAAGACGAAATAGTTCAAGAATATTGAAATTTTTATACCGGTATTTTTCATTTAAGAATACAAATTAATTAATGTCCTCCACCTCCAACCAAAATGGCACTATCATTATCATTAGAATTTGGTTGTTTAATGCGTAATGCCAAAATACCGGCTATAATGAAAAACACCCCTCCAAATAGTATAGCATTAACGGCACTGTCATGTAACAGATTTTTCACTATTGGTCCAAAAGTTAATGTTTGGATTCCCATTGGAATAACTATCATCATATTTAATATTCCCATATAAACACCTCGTCTTTCATGGGTTACTACTTTGGACACCATAGAATATGGAATCCCCATCATGGCTGCCCAACCAATACCAAATAATATCATTGGAAAAATAACTAAAAGAGGATCGTGAATGTGTGGAATACTAAGCATGGCTATTCCCGTTAAAAATAAGCTAAACACATATACTTTCTTACCACCAAATTTCAAGGCTAATGGTACCAAAGCCATAGCAAAAATAATTGTGGACACGTTATAAGTGGTATTCATTTTTGCCGCCTGACTCAGTGCTTCTGAAGCATCGAAATTCATACTTTCTCTAAACATAGGAGCTATAAATTGCCAATATACAAACAGGGCATACCATTGAAATAAATAAACAGCCGACAGTTTCCACATTAGTTTTGGCATGTCTTTAATGGCATCTACAATTTCCCTAAAGGGCGTTTTGATACGTTCTAATAAAGGCATGGCATTGTGTTTCCGTATGACTTCATATTCTTCATCGGATGGCGGTATCTCGGGTGTTTTTAAAACCGACCAAAGTATGGTAGAAACCGATAGAAGGGCTCCAATGAAAAATGAATAATATAGCCATTTTGGAATACGCTGAGCGTTGTCAACAACCGCTTCGGCACCACCAAACCAGTCCTGAAAAAGAAATATGGAAGCATTGGCTAACACAATACCGGCGCCCACAAATAGACTTTGCATTTGATATCCAAAACTCAATTGCTTGTTAGGCAGTTTATCCCCGACAAAAGCGCGATACGGTTCCATAGCCATATTGTTCCCAACATCTAAAATCCATAATAATCCCACTGCAAACCATAGTGATGGACTAAAAGGAAAAGCAAATAGGCATAAACTCCCTATTATGGCACCTATTAAAAAAAAGGGTTTCCGCCTACCCCACTTTGGCGACCAGGTTTTATCTGAGATGGCACCGATTATGGGTTGTATGATTAACCCCGTAACAGGACCTGCAAGATTTAATAGTGGTAATTCATCATGATGGGCCCCAAGAAAGGAGAAAATCGGATTAACGGCTGTTTGTTGTAATCCGAAACTGAATTGAATGCCCAGGAATCCCACATTCATATTAAAGATTTGCCAGAAAGAAAGTGCAGGTTTGGTTAGTTTCATATCTACCGTTATTAAGTTAGTTTAAGATGTTCATTGGACTCGTTGTTTACTTTTTCTGAATAATACTTATGGCAAACCCGCCTCCGGATGCTAATGGTATATCCAGAGAAGACGCTTTTGTTAATTCAAGGTTTTCAATCTCATATGCTTCGGGATTCTTATCCCAATGTGCATTTGGTCCGTCTTTATAAATGGTGGCATTATAGGTCTTTCCATCATCAAGAAATTCAAAAGTGAGGGTTTGTATTCTTTCATTCTCATCGGTGATCCCACCCACAAACCAATTTCCGCTTTCACGTTCTTGCCTGGCTATGATTACAAAATCTCCTACTTCGCCATCTAACACTCTCGTTTGTTGCCAATCTACACCTACATCCGTAATGAACTGAAATGCCGGATGTATTTTACCATTAAGCATATAATGTTCGGGTAAATCACAAGCCATTTGAATAGGGCTATAAATTACCACATATAAGGCCAATTGATGTGCCAGAGTGGTATTTATCTGATTGTTCGCTTTGTATTCGTTGAATTTAATATTAAATACCCCTGGGGTAAAATCGATAGGACCGGCCAACATTCTAGTAAATGCAACTGTTGGCAAATGACTTGGTGGATTACCCCCATCTGTAGCCCAGGCATTAAATTCTTGGCCCCTTAAACCCTCTCTTGCTATCGCATTTGGAAATGTTCTACGCTTTCCGGTAGCTTTTATGGGTTCATGGGCATTTACGGCAATTTTCTTCTTGGCGGTCTCCACCAGAACTTTATGGTAGTGATTCACCATCCATTGACCATGATGATATTCCCCTCTGGGAATTATTTTACCGACATATCCTGTTTTCACCGAATTAATTCCATTGGCTTTCATAAAATTATAGGCTTCTTCCATTTGTTTCTCATAGGTAAGTGGGGCTGCTGATGTCTCATGATGCATGATGATTTCGACCCCATGGGCTTTAGCATAATCCCTTACCTCTTCAAAATTATAATCGGCATAAGGCGTCATAAAATCGAATACCCCCTCCCTGTCATTATCAATCCACTTGTCCCATCCGGTATTCCAACCTTCTACAAGTAGACCTTTTATTCCATTTTGGGCTGCAAAGTCAATGTATTTTTTTGCATTTTCCGTAGTTGCTCCATGTCGTGACCCGCCTTCTTTGCCCTCCATCCAAGTGCTCATATCCTGACTGCCTTCCATGTCCCAGGTAGATTTTCCAATATGCATTTCCCACCAAATACCGACATATTTCATAGGGGTGAAATAATCGACCTCACCGATCTGGTTAGGGTCATTCAGGTTGAGTATGAGTTTTGACTCGATTAAATCTCCGGCTTTTTCACCTATTTGAATGGTTCGCCATGGGGTATTAAATGGTAAGGTTAGTTTAGCTTTTCCTCCTAGTCGTTCGGATCCCACCAACTCACTTACCATTCCCAAATTGGCATGATCCACCTTAAGTGTCATCCCAGCGTAATTGGTTAAGTCTGCTTCATGAAAACTTAAGTACAGTCCGGCATCCGTTTTCATGGTTACAGGGGTGTTAACGGCATTTTCCGGAATATAAGTTGCACTCAGGTTAGGATGATTTTGCTTGGAGAGCGCATCAATTTCAGAAAACTTGGTTTCATTGTAAACGTGTTCATAAATATCCCAATCTCCGGGAATCCACCAAACGGTGTGATCCCCTGTTAAATTAAACTGCGTATTCTCATCAGTAATCAAGACTTCCTTCAAATGGTCTTGAGCAGGGAATTCATACCTAAATCCAATTCCATCATCATACACTTTAAAATGAATACTTAACAGCCTTTTTTCCTCTGATTGTTCCTCCAAATTAACTGTTAATTCATTAAAATTATTTCGTACCTCCAATTGCTCACCCCAAGGCATGGTCCAGGTTTCATCGGTACTCCCTATGGTGAAATTGATGACTTTTAAATTATTTTTTAAGGGAGGTAAGTCCTTAAAATCGAAACTCATAAACGATGTATCGATTACAAGGGTCTCCTTATGATGAACCGTATAATAGGGTTGACCAGATTCAGATAAAGCGAATTCCACCAGGATATTGGTGTTTGGGGAATGGACCGTAAAATTCGTTTCGGCTTTTTTGCATCCTATGGTAATAAGTAACAGTATAAATAAAGTACTAAGATTAATTTTTAATGTTTTCATGATATGTATTGTTTTTCTGATAAAGTCGTCCTTCCCATGGGCCTAACTTTAAAGATGTATTATTTAATAACTTATTTTCAACAGCCTGATTTGCAATAACCAGTTGATAATCTGTATATGAGCTGTTCAGTTCGAGGGCATCTTGGCTACTAGACATATTGAGTATTACTAAATAAGTAGCCTTGGCCCCAGTTCTCGTATAAGCAAAAATATTTGGATGCTCCGGTGCTATGTCCTGATAGTCCCCATAAATTAAACCCTCATTATCTTGACGAATATCAAGGAGTTTTCTATAAAAATGAAAAATAGAATTAGGATCTTCTAAATTATCCTTAACATTTATCCTGGTATAGTTCGGATTAATTGCAAGCCAAGACGTATCCCCGGACGTAAAACCGGCTTGATCCTCATCAGACCACTGCATAGGCGTACGCGCGTGATCTCTTCCCGATTGATTCAATTCTTCCAAATAGGTTTCCGGACTAATCCCACTGGCGAGCACTTTAGCATAGTTCCCTTTTATTTCTACATCATCGAACTGGTCAAACGACGCAAATGGGAAATTGGTCATCCCAATCTCATCTCCCTGATATAAAAATGGTGTACCTCTTTGGGTAAGTAAGAGCATGGCAAGCAACTTGGCAGAAGGCTCTCGAAATTCCGGAGAATCGTCTCCAAATTTACTTACTGTTCTTGGATTATCATGGTTCGTTAAAAAAATAGTGGGCCAATTGTAATAGTTTACATCACATTGCTCCTTAACTAATTTTTTAAATTCGGTCAAGGACCAGTCATTTTGATACCAATTGTCCCGTCCTATCCTGGCCACATCAAACCAAAAGGCCAGATCAATTTCTTCATTACGTTCATCGGTCAGTTCCATCGTCATTTCTGGAGTCCCACCGAAGGCCTCTCCCACTGTCATGACATCATAATTAGAAAGGACTTTTTGATTCATTTCCTTTAAAAATTCATGTAATCTTGGACCATAGGCATAGGTGAATTCCGGATGCTGTAGCCCTATGGAATCCATATCTTTGAATCCTTGCTGTTTAGATATTAATGCAATAACATCCATACGGAATCCATCCACTCCCTTATCCAACCAAAACCGCATAAGATCATAAACTTCCTCTCTTAATTTTGGATTTTCCCAATTTAAATCAGGCTGTTTTTTCGCAAAATAATGTAGGTAGTATTCACCGTCCGGACCAGCTTGCTCCCATGCAGAACCTCCAAAAAAAGACGGCCAATTATTTGGTTCTTTCCCATCTTTACCTGATTTCCAGATATAATAATCTCGATAGGGATTATCTTTTGAAGACATGCTTTGTTTAAACCATTCGTGCTCATCGCTGGAATGGTTTACCACAAGATCAATAATTAGTTTAATCCCTCTTTGCTTTAGGCCTGCTAACATCTGGTCAAAATCCGCCATGGTCCCAAATTCCTCCATAACTTTACGATAATCTCTTATATCATATCCATTATCTGCATTGGGAGAATCGAAGTGTGGACTTAACCAAACGACATCCACGCCTAATCTATCTAAGTAATCTAACTTTGAAATTATCCCTTGTATGTCCCCTATTCCATCCCCGTTAGAGTCCTTAAACGACCTTGGATAAATTTGATAAACAACAGCTTCTTTCCACCATGCTTTTTTGGGAAACGCTTTATCTTCCATAATTTTATCAGAATGTATTGTAAAACGATCCTCTTTATCATTGAATTTACAAGACATAATCAAGAAAATAATAATAGACACAAATACAGTTTTCATAATACCCACAACGGCTTATTTTTTCAAATTACAAATAACAGCTTGATAAGGCTTTAAAATTACCGTTTCTCCATTAACCATAAACTCGTTATAATTATTAATCAATAGGTCTCCAATGGTATTAACTATTGGTAATGAAACGTTAGAATCATGGTCTGTAAAATTCAATAAGACCAATACCTTCTTATCCTCAAATGATCGTGTAAAACAGTAGGTTTCGTTATTTGTTTTATCCAATAACTCATAGGCCCCATAAACCAAAATCTCATGATCTTTTCTAAGTTTTACCATTTTTCTAAAATGATTTAAAACACTATTCAGGTCTTTATCCTGGGCCGCAACATTTATGTCCTTATAATTATCGTTTACTCTTTTCCAGGGTATACCGGTTGTAAAACCAGCATTTTTGGAATCGTCCCATTGCATGGGTGTACGCCCGTTTTCACGCGAATTGTAATTGAGCGTTCTCATAAATTCCTCCATGTCTTCTCCGCGCTTCTTAGCCATTCCATATTCTCCCAAAGCAGATACATCTACATATTCTTCAATGGTGGGCATATCAATATTGGTCATTCCCAGTTCATCACCATAGTAGGTATACGTGGTTCCTCTCATACTCATTAAAAATGTATTTAACATTTGCGCAGAAACTCTTCTAAATTCTGGGCTTGGATTACCAAATCGATTAACCAGTCTTGAATTATCGTGATTGGATAAAAATATGGCTAACCAACCCTCCTCGGCAAATTCCTTATCCCATTTGGTAAAGACCTCTTTAAAATCTGCAAGGGTATAACCCTCAGGAGTTCTTGACAGGGTAACATAATCGAAATGATAGGCCATTTGAAGTTCATTCCGATCGGCATCGACTAAATCATGTGCATCTTGAAATGTACTTCCCGATCCTTCCGATACTGCAAAAACATCATAGGGTTCAATCACTTCTTTATACATTTCTTTTAAGTAGTCGTGTAAATGCGGGCCCATGCCGTACCATTTCGCAAAGTTCTTTTCATGTCCCGCTGGAAATTGTGGAAAAGTGGTATCCTTACTTACAAACTGGAACGCATCCATGCGAAAACCGTCTACGCCCTTTTTTGCCCAAAACTTCATAATGTCGTAAACTTCCTGCCGTACTTTTGGATTTTCCCAGTTTAAATCCGGTTGCGCCTCTGCAAAAGTGTGTAAGTAGTACGAATTGTTGGCTTCCACATAATCCCATCCTCCTTCAGGATCGAATAAACTATGTCTATGTGGTGGTTTTCCCTTTTCAGCTGGCCACCAATGATAGTAATCATAATATTTATTGTCTCTGGAACTACAGGCCTGTTTAAACCATTCGTGTTCATTACTACTATGATTCACTACAACATCGAGCACAAATTTTATCCCACGAGACTGCATGCTATCCATCATTTCCTGAAAATCTTCCATAGTGCCGTATCTTGGATGAATCGCCTTATAATTGCTTACATCATAACCATTATCTACCAATGGTGATTCAAAAAACGGATTCATCCAAACCATAGTAATACCCAAACTTTCCAAATAATCTAATTTCTCAATAACCCCTCTAAAATCACCAAAGCCATCACCATTGGAATCGTTAAAACTCTGTGGGTAAATTTGATAGAGAACACCTTCTTTCCACCACTTTTTAAAACTATCTGATTGTGACATTTTCACGGTCGCCACGGAATTATTTCGTGTCTTTTTTTTATCGACGCAACTCATAATTACAATAATGATTAATAGGGTTGGAATTAATTGTTTCATAATTAGTCTGTTTTAATTGGCATGTATATATGAGCTGCCCAATCCAGCTCATTTCCTCCATTGTGAGGATCGTTTAAAAAAATTTCTATGGGGTTAATCTCAATTTGAATATTATTTCTATTGGCATAATCGAGAAGCATAAACCAGCCTCTATCCGATATTCTATAATTGCCATTGAAAACTGTTTTCAGGGCTTTTTTTTCTTCGATAGTTTTAACCTTAATGAGCACAGATTCTGGGTAAGTATTTTGATTCGCAATTGGAAAACAAAAATCGAACGTAATAAAATCTTCATTTAATTCCCAATCTGTAACTTGTAAAAAAGGATCGCCAATTAACTTAATATTATTGTTTCTTAAATAATCCATAACATCAATGGTATGGGCCATCATAAGTTTTGCTTTTTCATTCATTTTACAACTCAAGGTAATGTATGCACAAGTTGTCTCTGGAAAGGTGGCTTCTAAAACTGCGGATAATTTATATTCTGCTTCATGCATTTTAAGTCCTTCCCAAATATGTTTTACCGTTTTAACACTTCGTTTTTCAAAATCTGTCTTGGTAAATGGTCCCTTAATTTTTTGATAAAGACAATGTTCAGCATCCCTTAAAAAGGCGGTTACCTTTGTAATTGAATCCGATGTTCTTTCGATTGACCATTTAATATCAACAATAGAATCTGAAACATGGAGTTCTTGGTTCAATTCTGAAAAAGGAACTTTAGAAATTGTAGAAACTGCTTTTTTATTCATTGGTTCCCAGTTATTCCAACCCACAAGGGAACTGTAAACAATACCCGGTGCTTGATGTGTTTTAAAGGTAACCTTATAATTGTAGTCTTTTATAAAAAAGTACCAGCATAGGCTTGATAAAAACACGGTTATAACACCCGATAATAGAAATTTCTTCATACTTTATTTCATCTTTACTTTTTCTGCAACCAAATGCCCTACTTTTCTTCCTTGTTTAAGTCCCTGTTCTATTGCGGCCCTATAATGAATACCTCCATACAGTCTGCTAATTGCTGCTTCCTCTGCCGCTCTATTAAAAGAGGTAAAGGTTCGTAATGGCAATCCAAAAGCAACCTCAGTATCATCAATAAATGTATAATCATCACCAAAAATCGAAGTAAGAATAGTGGATGCCGAACCCGACACTACCGAATGGCCACTGGTATATTCTGGAAATGGTGGTGTTTGTAAAATGGGCTTCCACTTTTCATCAACATACTGATTGATTAGAGTTTCCGGCCTTATGAGATTGCTCCGATATTTTTCATCCCAGCAACTAATAAATGCCTCAAAAATGCCTATCGAAGTTTTTGTTAATGCATAAACCGTTTCGTTAAAATCCAGGTTTTCATTTTTACAGGCAATTTTGGTAATCCCAATCCAATGGGCACCAGGAGAAATCTTTTTTGTAGCAAACATTAAATGACCTCGAGTAACCGACACAAAAGGGTTACAATCCCAAAACTGGGCAATTTCTATTTCTTCAGAGGTATCACCTCGCTTTGTAATATCTTGGCTTACATTATAAACTTCCATAAGTTCTTTATAAAATGGAGCGTCTTCCTCTAAAGAAAATTTTGGTGGTGGAATGGGCTTAAACTGCGATGCAGAATCTAAAACCATAGTCCGTATTTTCATCCAGTGCGGTTCAATGCCATCCATATAAGCTGGAGGCGTGGGCTGCCACCGTGACGGGTCGTCGGCATCTATATTGAATTTATGCATGGTTCTGGTTTGAATGTAGTTATCCTTGTTCATCCAATCTTTGATGTAACTAACAACCTTTAAACCATAGGCTTCCGATGCTTCGAATTCGCCTTTATTTTTATCCTTCCAAATACCATACAAACTATCTCTAAAATGGATTATCCTATCCTCAGAAAAAATAAGGGTCTTACTTAATTCCATATGGGCTACCAATGCAGAGACCTTTAAGTTTACATTTTGGCTTTCAGCTTTTGGTATTGGTTTTAATCCAGGAAGTTGCCCAGACAAAGATTTATAAGTTTCATTGTTTTGGGCAATAATTTCGAAGGCGGCAATGTTTGGATAAACATAAACCCTGCTGGCCACTGGTGGTGAAAAAACATCATGAATCATAATTTCGGTAACCAGATCGACCGAATCCATAAAATTCCTAGACGTTACTTCAATGGGTTCGTCCTTAGTATTACAGCTTTGCACTAATACAATTCCCAAAAGTATTAAACTAGTCTTTTTTAATTTCATAAATTTGAACATCATCGTTATGTATTACAGCTATTAAGTATTGTTTATTATTAAAAGTTATGGTTTCAAGTTTGGTGATTGCTTTGTTAAAAAAATCGAGACCTAACGTATTTCCTAATTCGATATTATTTTGGTCTGAAATAAGTGCGCCTAAAAAGCCATCAAACCGGCCATGGTAAGGTTTTACCCCAAAATAATTTCCAGCACAAAGCACACGATCCTTTCCCGATAAATTGATTTTAACAAAACAATTTATCGGCGCAACCTGTAGCTGATTCCCGAAGGGTTGAAAAATAAACCGACCATCATTATTCTTTAATACACCTGAAGCCAAGGTATGTACTTCGAAAACTTTGGCATCATTTAAAACCGAGCTATCAAAAACCTGATCAATTGGTCTACCTGCGAAATCTTTGTAAACCGTAAACTTCTTTTTGGTAAGGCTGACAAGCTGTGAACTTAATTCGTCCAAACCTTCAAGCGTATAATACTTTCCGTCCTTTTCGGTAGCCAGCAACGTTTCTGTTTTTGAATTTTTATCGAAATCGGCATAATACATGAGCATGGGATATTCTTCTGATGCTTTAAACTTTGTATTTGTTCCCCAATTCCCAAGAATATAATCCAAATCACCATCTTTATCCACATCGAATGGAATGATGGCTCGCCATAACCCATTTAAAGGGCTAGACGAATAAGTACTTGTTTTATTAACAAACTCCCCGTTATTATTTTCAAAAAACATGGGGGACATCCACTCTCCGACCACTATTAAATCGATTTGATTGTCATTGTTAAAATCGGTCCAAGTGGCATCTCTCACCATGCCTAAATTCCCTAACGATTTTTTACTGAACGAACCAGCATCATTTTGCAACATGTAACTTTCAGGTATATTTCCAAAATCATTGGAGATACTTGCATTTCCAACAAACACATCCAAATCGCCATCACCATCAAAATCCGCAGCTTTAATTATAGCTGTGTCTTCATAGCCTTCTTGGACATCTAAAACTTCCAAACCTGTTACTGAAAAAGTATATAAAGTGTTTTGAAGTTCTTCTGATTTTCCAAAAAATTCACCACCTCCAGCAGCCACAAACAAATCATTTTTATTGTCATTATTGAAATCTGAAATAATGGCCGAGCTTTCCTCAACAATGGCGCTATTTTTCAAAAGCCTATCTTCATACTTCAGAAATCCATTGTCATTTTGAATGTATATTTCAGACGGCACATGTTTGCCATTCCCAAAAAACACATCATCTTTTCCATCGTTATTAATATCTCCTATGGCTACTGCGGGACCTCTATCAGAAATTTGGTAAGGAATTAATTTGTTGCGATTGGAATCGATATAATTATTATCGGTATGTTTAAAAAAGATACCTAATTTGTCTCCAACTTTTGTAAAAACTTGATGTTTGAGAGTATCCTCAAAATTATATTCATACGGTTTTGCGTTTTCATAAGAAACCTCCACTGTTTGATTTGTACTTATATTTTTTAAGGTTTGAAAGGTTCTATTGGGCCAGATTACTTTTATAGAATCTATAGTTTTTAAGCTATCCAAGCCAAAATGTAAAATGGGTTGTGAAGAAGACTGAAACCCTCTTTGCAGGAACAACTCTTTGGATTGTACGCCTCCTTGATTATACAGCTTAACCTTTGTGCCAATACCAAAGCGGTTTTTTCCCAAATAGTTAAATTGAAGCTTTAAAAAGTTCTTTTTGGAATTGGTATTATTGATGTAAATTGTTGCTGGCTCATCAATGTTATTGGTCACCAAATCTAAATCGCCATCCTTATCCAAATCGGCATAAGCTGAACCTGTAGAGTATGATGGGTTTTGAGTAACCCAAGTATCGGTTTGGTTATTGAATCTTAAATCGGTGCTTCCTTGATAAAAGCCGTTTTTCAACTTCCCATCAGGCATATAATCTAGTGCTTCCTTGTCAATTAAATTAGTAGTTTCAATTTTCTTTTTAACCTGGCTATTTGATATGTATTTAATATAGTCTAAATCGTTTGGGCGCTTGGGAATACCATTGGCAATAAAAATATCCTGATTTCCATCCTGGTCATAATCTGCAATTAAAGCGCTCCAACTCCAATCGGTGGCCGCTATATTACTTAAGAATCCTGTTTCTGTAAAACTGCTAGCACCTTGATTTACCTGAACCATATTTCTGGCATATTGGTAATAGTAGCCAAATTGTTTAGTGCGCAAGTTTTGCAGCTGGATGTTATCATCACCTGCCGATGATTTTAAGACCTTTTCGTCCTCAGGAAGCATGTCTAAGGTTACCAAATCGGTAAATCCATCATTATTGATATCGCCAGCATCGTTACCCATTGAAAATTTGCTAACATGCCCAAAATAATCCTTTAAAGATTCGGAGAAAGTTCCATCACCATTGTTCAAATAATAATAATCGTCTTCATGAAAATCGTTGCTCACATAAATATCCGGATAGCCATCTTGGTTAAAATCCGATATGGCTAATCCCAATCCGTACCCATTTGCTCCACCAAAAATGCCAGCACTTTCACTTACATCAACAAACTTATTATTATTGTTTCTTAAAAGTTTATCTCCACTTTCATAAGTTCTGTTGTTCCTTATGCTTGCTTTACCAAAAGACTCTTCGGTATGTATGGCGTGATTAAGCAAATACACATCCAAATCGCCATCTAAATCATAATCAAAAAAGGCGGCTGAAGAGCTGTAATTGTCAAAATCCAATCCATATTCATGGCCTTTCTCCGAAAATGTCAAATCCCCATTATTAACGTATAGTTCATTCATTCCCATAAACCCATTGGTCCCAACAACGGCACACACATAAATATCCAACAAGCCATCTCCATTTACATCTGCCATTGACACACCTGTGCTCCAATCACTTTTTCCTGCAACATTGGCGCTTTCTGTAATATCCTCAAACTTCAAATTCCCTTTGTTTAAATAAAGTTTGTTTTGGTTTTGATTTGAGGTGAAAAAAATATCTGGAAGTTCATCGTTATTTATATCACCAATAGCCACACCTCCGCCATTATAATAATACAGGTAATCCAAAATATTTTGACCAACCGTATCTCTAAGTTTGTTGTTAAAATTAATCCCCGAATCTTCTGGCGACAAAACTGTAAATAGCTTTTCAGGTTCTTTTTTGCAACTAAAAAGAATCATTAGAACTAGAATATATGGCATGAACTTAATCATGATTCAACTTGAAAATTTTCGGCTGTTGGTTATTAATACCTATTATTAATTCAATTCCTTTTGTTGTTTTAAGCGTTGCAATATGCTTTATTTCCCCATCCACAAAAAAACCGGAGTCATCATAATCTACCCAATTGAAAGTGCCATTACCCTCGCCAAGCAATAAGCTTCCATAATTGGCGTCCAACCTAGAATATTGTGGTTTAAAGTTGTATTGATTCCCTCCCATCACCAAATCTAAGTTTGAATCATTATTTACGTCCAAAACTGCTATGGCACTTACACTTGAAAATTGCACTTGTGTAGGGAGCGGAATTATTTTGAAATCACCTGATATACTATTTAATGCCACAACAGTTTGAGAGATATTTACTTCTCTAACAATGGATTGAGATATTATTTCTTCAGGAAAAAGCTCATCAATAGATTTTGTCGCATACTCTGAGAACTTTAAATTTTTCTTTTTTAAGGAAACTATTTGGGCTGTAAGTTCATGTTTTGTAATAATGGGCACATCTTTACCATCAATGGTTTCGGTTAAAATTTGCTCAATAGTTCCATTATTGTCAAAATCGTTAACAAAGATTTTAATGGGATTTTCTTTTGAAGGCTTATAGGGTAAGTTCAATCCGTTATTACCTAAAACCAAGTCTGGTAATCCGTCATGATTTAAATCGGAAACATTAATTGCGTTCCACCACCCTTTGAACTGACTTAAATTAGTATTCCGTTCAACCAATTGTTTACCATTATTCTCAAAAACCCGAGGTGTCCCCCAATCTTCAGTAACAATTAAATCTTTTTTGCCGTCAGCATTAAAATCATACCACTTGGCATCTGTTACCATTCCTAAACCATTGAAGACATAGGCTTTGTTTTTGGTAACATCTTTAAAACCTCCCTTTCCGTTATTTTCCAATAACTGTTGTTTAGCGTTAATGCCATAAATGGTAGGCACACTTCTGCTTCCAACAAAAACATCCATATCACCATCATCATCAAAATCACAAGGTGCAATTACAGATGCGTTGTGGAATGTTGCTTGAATAGTTTCACTGCTCTTACCAAAATAGCCTTTACCATTGTTGAGAAACAATCTGGTTTTATAGTTTTTTTCATCTTCTACCTCATTTCCTCCTGTGCCCACCATAAGGTCTAAATCGCCATCATTATCAGCATCAAAAAATGCAGATGCCGTATCTTCAAGGTCTTTATCCTTTTCAAACCCCTGTTCGCGCGGTGCAATCAAATCTCCTGATGTCGTTTGAAAAAACAGTTTGCTTACTTGCCCTTTTGCACCACCAAGAAAAACATCGTCCAGCCCATCGCCATTAACATCAGCAATCGAAATTGTTGGTCCTTCTTTAGACAGCATTTGAGGTATTAAACCTTCATAGTTAAAGTCACTGTGATGGTTTTCTTGATGTGACTCTAATTTGTTTTCAACCTCAGAAAAGAATGTGTTTTTGTTTTTATTTGAAAATGTTAATTTTAGTGAAGCGTTTTCTTGTTTAAAGATGTACTTCTTTTTTGGAAGGACATTTGTAAGTATTTGAAAAGAATTATCAGGCCATATAATTTGAATGGAGTCTATGGTTTTATTTCCAATTCCAATAGTTTGGACATAATCAACCGATGATTGAAACCCTCTAGACGGAATAACCTCCTGAAGAATAACTTCTTTATTTGAAAACAATTTTATTTTACTGCCTATACCGTACCTATTTGGTGACTTTCCTTGTAATTGGATTTTTATATAATTGTTTTGGGTTAATGTTTCTGCATTGTTTTTATATACCAAAGCTTCTTGGTTAACATTATTAATTGCCAAATCCAAATCGCCATCGTTATCCAAATCGCCATATGCGGCCCCATTGGAAAATGTAAGCTTATCAAAACCCCAAGCATGGGTTACATTTTCAAAGCCTAAATTTCCAGAATTTTTAAAAGCATAATTGGTGATGGGGTTGCTGGGCATTTTATTTATAATATTTGAAACCTCTTCCTTTTTTCCAGTTAGCACCATGTTTTGAATAATATCGTTAGCGAAAAAGGTCATAAAGTCTTGATTGGTTAAGTCATGATAAATACCATTGCACACATAGATGTCTTTATAACCGTCGTTATCCATATCGAATAAAAGTGCACCCCAGCTCCAATCTGTTTTAGAAACTCCACTTAAATTAGCTATTTCGGCCAGATAATTATCTCCAAGATTTAACTGTAAACTATTCTGCATGTATTGATGGTCAAAATCCAGCCCTTGCTTTCTTTGGTAAACATCATAAGTTTCAAATTGGGTAGTTTCTTTTACTCGCTTATTATGTTCTGGCAACATATCGGTTACAAACACATCTGGATTACCATCATTGTTAATATCTGCCATATCTGCTCCCATTGAAGACTGACTGGTATGTGTTGTCCAATCTTTTATGGACTCGGTAAAGGTTCCATCTTGGTTATTTATATATAGATAGTCACGTTCATAAAAATCGTTTGACACATAAATATCTAGATAAGAATCATTATTGATATCGCCAACTGTTACTCCTAGTCCAAAACCAATTAGACTTCCAAAAATACCAGCCTCCTCACTCACATCAACAAATTTTCCATCATCATTTCGAAGCAACTTATCTCCTCCACCTTTTAACAAACTTGGCACTTCCCAATCTTTTGCCCGAAGTTCTCTTTTATTGGAGTAATTCAATGAGTTTACTGGTATGAAACTATTGTTCAAAATGTATACATCTAAATCGCCATCTTTATCATAATCAAAAAAGGCGGCATGGGTAGTAAGCCCACTTTCTGCAAGATTGAATTTTTCTGCTTGCTCGGTAAAGGTTAAATTACCATTATTGATATAAAGTTCGTTTTTCAAATTATCTCCGGTAACGTTTCCTGCATTACACACATAAATATCCAAAAAACCATCATTGTTAATATCAACCATATTGACACCCGTTGACCACACATTGTTACCTTCAATATTGGCTGATTTGGAAATATCTTCAAATTTTAAATGGCCTTTATTTAGAAAAAGCTTATTTGCCCCTTGGTTAGCTGTAAAAAAAATATCGGGTAAATCATCGTTATTGATATCACCAATAGCTACGCCACCTCCATTATAAAAATTGCGATAGGTAAAAATATTGACATCCTTTTCGTTTAAAACAGTATTTGTGAATTTTACACCAGTATCGTTTGAATCCAGATTAGTAAATAGTGTCTCTTTATTTGTGTTGTCTGATTCTTTAACACAGGATATGTAAAACAAAACTATTAAAAAGATAAACACTCCCTTATTACTCATAATATTGTAGACTTATTGATATTTTAAGGATTTAAAGGATCATATAGTATAATTTGACTCTATGATGATCACCATAGTTAAAAAAAGGGGGCGAACCACCCCCTCCTATTGAATTAATCTTAACAAAAAATTAAACTACCTTTTTTAAAAACTTATAATTAATACCCTGGATTTTGAGGAAGATTAGGATCTGCCGAAATAGCCTCTGCGGGTATGGGCATTAGTAATGCTTTTTCTGAGCTGGCATCTGGCTTTTCTTGCCACGTTCCTAAAAAAGTATTAAATCTAATCTGATCTTGTCTTCTCCAACCTTCCCAATAAAGTTCACGCCCTCTTTCATCAATTAAGTCTTGTTCTGTAAGAGCGGTTAATTCTGAGGCATTTCTTAATGTTCTTATTTCATTAACAATATCTAAGGCAGATTCAGAATCTGAGCCTCCTCTCATTATAGCCTCAGCCTTCATCAATCTAGCGTCTGCATATCTCAGGAAAACATAATCATTATTCGGATTATTATCGTTTACATAATCGGGAATATATTTTACAACACGTATACCTTTCTCTTCAGTTGAATTAAAGATATTCACATCTTGGGTGTAAACCAAGTTATTTCCTTGACGATCTTTAATAGGGTCTCCATTGACATCATTTTGCAGGCCTATGAGAAATCCAGCGTTATACCCTCCTCCATTATCTGTAATTTCAGGTAAAGTTTGATGAAACCTTAGGTCTCCTGGCTCAAATAAATTATATAATTCTACTGTAGATACAAAACCGTTCCATCCACTTGGATTCTGATTATAATGCATTGACATGTGCCAACGGCTAAGTACCCTGCCTACAGCTCCTCCTTGAATGTTTTCAGAAACAAACAAAAGCTCAGGGGATGAGTTGGTATTATTGGGAATAAAACTATCAAAATAGTTTGCCGCCAAAGAACGACCTGTAATAGCATTTACATTTTCGATGACCTTATTCATATCTGCCGAGCTAAAGGTAAATGGCCCACTCATCGCCCCACCGTCTTCACTTGTAGCTTCATAAACAGCTTTATTCAAATACATCTTTGCCAATAAGGCTCTAGCTGCATTTTGATTAGCCACAATAGGATTGACACCTGAGGGCAAATCATTAACAACTGCTTCAAGCTCTGAAATCAATGTGTTTATACCATCAGCTCTTAACAATAAACCTGTTGGAGACAAAAGCAAGTCTTCTCCACACTCTCTTCTTGGCACTTTACCCCATAGGTCTAATATCAGGTAATCTGTAAAAACCCTTAAAAATGTAGCTTCTGCGGCCTGTTGCGATGTTGCAGCTCCATTGCACAAAACTAGTTGGGCAGCAAAAGAACGGCTATTTAAATCTCTCCATAATTTTGCTATATGGGGATGTGCATTTGTCCATGTTTGAAAATGATGTGAACGCCAGGCTCCAGCGTCATCCCAGTCGGCACCTCGTGTTGGAGGTATCAACTCGTCTGATGAATGCACATAAGCTGGTAATAGATCTTGCTCATGCTGTAATTCTCTTAAGGCTGAATAAGCCCCAGATAGTAAGTCTGTTGAGCTAACACCTCCACTTGTACTAGCAACAGCGTCGTTCAAATCTTCCTCTAAATTTGTACAGCTATAACCAATAGCCAAACTAAGAATTCCTATAATTATTTTTTTCATTTGATTTTTTTTTAAAATGACACATTAAATCCAAAAGTGAATGTTCTAGATCTTGGATAAGCTGAATAATCTATACCAAAAGAGGGTACCCCATCAATTTCTTTATTTGTATTTACCTCAGGGTCAAAACCATCATAAGGTGTTATAACAAATAAATTTTGCCCTGTTACAAAAACTCTTAAAAAGTCAATCCACTTAGAAACTTTTCCAGGTTCAAACGTATATCCAATGGTAGCATTTGACAATCTTAAAAAATCCCCACTACTCAAATAAAATGTCGACGGTTTCGGAGCATCTCCTGTTGCCTGCGGGGAATTAGCCACATCTGGGGTAACATTGTTTCCTGTCTGCAAGGCCGCTTTGTTAAATACAGCATTAGCTGTATTGTTATAAATTTCATGGCCATAAGCACCGTTCATAAAAATACCTAAATCAAAATTTTTGTACTTTAAGTTTGCTGAAATACCAACTGTGAAATCTGGATTAGGGTCCCCAACAAATGTTCTATCTCCAGCTCCTGGTCCATCAATACCACTTGAGGTATCTACCCCATCACCATTAATATCTGCATACTGCGATATTCCATTTGAATCATAGCCCGTCCAAACAGGGAGATAAAAAGCATATAATGGTTGATTATCATACAGCAATTGTCCTGTCTGGCCTGATAATCCCTGGCCACTTACAGCTCCTGTACTAATACCTATTGGAAAAAGATCTGAAACGCCGGTAATTTCATTATTCAAAAAACTTAAATTTACCCCAAGGTCAAAAGTTAGACCATCTTTTTGATCAATAATAACCCCATTCAGCCCTACATCAAAACCATTATTAGCAACTTCAACACCACTTAAATTTCTCCATATAAACACATTGGGAGCTTGTTGAGCCGCTCTTACCCTAAACAATAAATCATCTGTTGTTTTACTATAATAATCAATAGAACCTGTTAAACGATTATCAAAGAATCCAAAGTCCACACCTAAATTAATCTGAGAAGTCGTTTCCCATTTCAAATCTGGGTTTCCTACTGTTACTTGTTGAATACCTCCACCGCCATCTGGTTTAAATTGAGTTTGTGCTGAACCAGCTGGAAACTCTTGATTTCCAGTAATTCCATATCCTACTCGTAACTTTAGATCGTCAAAATATTCAGGTATGAATTCCTCTTCATGCATTTTCCAAGCAAAAGCGCCAGATGGGAAATACCCATATTTGTTATCTTCTCCAAATCTGCTAGAACCATCAACTCTCAGCGTTGCAGTAAATAGGTATTTATTATTCAAACTTACGTTTGCTCTTCCAAAAAATGATTGTAATTCTGAACTTGGCGCAAAAAATGATGAATTTCCAACACCATAATTACCGTTACTATCCAGTGTTGCCAACGTTGATGTAGTTCCTCCACCTAAATTGTCTAAATAAAAATCCTGATTATCAGAGTTAAAACCTTCAACTCTTGTCGTCGTTCCTCTTCTTTCAAAAGCTTGATAAGAATACCCGACTACAGCATCCAGCCTAATTTTATCGGATAAGTCTTTACTATAATTTAAGGTATGCTCAAATAACTTACTAAAAGTATTGATAGTCTGGATATTTGCAAACCCACCTCGTGTAAACTGTGCCTGCATTAGCCTTGAAACAGCCAATTGTCTTTCTGAAGATGTTCTATCAACACCAAAATTAAATTTATATTGTAGTTCCTCTGTGATATCATATGAAATGGATAAATTACCAAAAATACGTGTGGTTTCAGTATTATCAGAATAATAATCTAAAAATGCCAACGGGTTTCGTGGATTATCATTAAACTGCCTGTACGTTCCATCTGTATTATAGAATGACCTTGTAGGGTTCCAACGTAATGCTGAAATCATTAGATCCCCTTCTGCACCAACATCCTGAGATAATGCAGGTTGCTCATCATTAACAGAAGAAACAATCATTTTAGCATCAATCTTCATTTTTTGATCAAAAAACTTTTCGGATAAATTTACGTTAGCCGTATACTTTTGCAATCCCGAATTTTTAATTATCCCCTCCTGATCCTGTAAGGATAATGATAACCTATAACTACCCGTTTCAGAAGCACCGCTATAACCTAAATTATAATTTTGTGTTGTGGCTGTTCTTAAAATAGCATCCAAACCATCAACACTCTGACCTTCATCTAATGACCCCAAACCAATTGCAGCGGCTGCGGCTGCAAATCCATCCCTATCTAATAAATCAATCTTATTTGATATAGTAGCAGTACTAATTGAAGATGAAAATTCTAATTTTGGCTCACCTGATTTACCACGTTTTGTAGTTATTATCACCACACCATTAGCGCCACGAGAACCATAGATAGCCGTTGCAGAAGCATCTTTAAGAACATCTATGCTCGCTATATCGTTAGGGTTGATAAAGTTTAAAGGGTTACGAGCAGAAGATTTACCTAAGCCTTGGCCTCCATCCGTACCTGGGCTCACATCACCACCATCAAGAGGAACACCATCAACAACTATAAGCGGACCGTTCCCCCCTCTAATAGAAGAAGTACCTCGAATTCGGATATTGGATGCTGCACCTGGCTCGCCACTTGCTGCTGTAATTTGCACCCCTGGAACTCGACCTTGAATTAATTGATCTGGAGATGTTTGAACACCTTGATTAAAATCTTCAGGCTTTATTGAAGCAACAGCTCCTGTTGCATCTTGCTTTCTAACCGAACCGTATCCTACAACAACTACTTCATCAAGCTGAGCTGCATCTTCGGCTAGGGTTACATTAATTGTTGTTTGTCCATTTACTGTTATTTCCTGTGTTTGATATCCTATAAAGCTATAAATAATCACAGCATCACTTGGAATATCCTCAAGGGTGTAATTTCCGTCAAAATCTGTTTGGGTACCTGTTGTAGTTCCCTTAACCAAAATGTTTACTCCGGGCAAAGGCCCCATCGCATCTGAAACAACACCTGTAACAGTTGTTTGAGCATAAATAAGGCTTCCTCCTAAGAATAAGAGCCAAAGCATTACTCTTTTAAGTAATTTTTTTCTCATGTTTAAGTTATTTAGTTTAAGAATAGTTAGTCTACTGTTTAATACGAATAATTAAACAGACCGTAACAAAGATGTTAATAATGACCGCGAAGTAGAATAAATTTTCGAAAAAATATATTTAAATTGTATCGAAAACGTTTTCGATTTTTAAATTATCCTTAATCTCAACTTTATTATCTCACGATTATGCATTTAAATTACTAATTTTTTAGGAACCTGACAAAAAATAAAATATTCAATTACTAAACTCCAAAATTATTTTCAAGGGATTTAAAAAAAACAGTCCATTAATAATATATATTTGAATAATAATTTTTAACTTAATTTTTGTTTCAGACTCCATTCCGAAATGGGTCATTTCAAATCCTGATACCACTAGGATGATTGCTGGAAAATGTCACCTGCCAGTCCTCTGGCAGATCTGACCAATGAAAACAATAAATTTAAACAGATGAAACCCGTAACTTTAAAGGATATTGCAAAGCAATTGGGCATCTCCATCACCACGGCTTCAAAAGCATTAAAAAATTATCCTGACGTAAGTGATAAAACCAAAAAAATAGTTAAAGAACTGGCTGTAAAGTTAAATTATGTCCCCAATTCTTTTGCCATTGGTCTGCGCAAACAAGAATCCAAAACTATTGGTGTTATTATCCCGACTATGGTTCATTATTTCTTCTCTACTGTTCTGGATGCAATAATAAAAGAAGCCGAGAACAGAAACTACATGGTCATTATTCTGCAATCCAATGAAGATTATCGGACCGAAAAAAAACAAGTGGATTTATTATTAAACAAAGGGGTTGATGGTATTTTAATTTCGTTATCCAACAAAACCAGAGATTTTAAGCACCTGCAGAAAATAATGGACTACAACATTCCATTGATTCTATTTGATAAAATTGCCAAATTGGTTAATTGTTCCAAAGTTCTTATTGATGACCGAAAAGCAGCGTATTCTGCGGTTTCCTACCTTATCAATACGGGCCGTAAACGCATTGCACACTTCAGGGGCGATCTCAATCCCCAGAATTCTATAGATCGGTTTTTGGGCTATAAAAAGGCGTTGGAAGACCACGGCATCCCTTATGACTCTTCTCTGGTATATTTATGCAATAACAATTCTGATTTTACAGATGGTTATTCCAGTGCAAAACAATTACTTCTGGATCATGGGGATAATGTAGATGCCATTTTTACGGTTAACGACATGTTGGCCATTGGGGCCATAAATTATTTTAATGAAAATGGTATAAAAATTCCCGATCAGATCGCTTTATTTGGTTTTAGCAATTGGTTTATGGCTTCCGTCATTACACCGTCTTTATCCTCTGTAGAACAAAACGCCTACAAAATTGGGAAGCGATCTTCCGAGATTTTATTTGAAGAGATTGAACGTAAAAAGAAAGGTGAACCTATTGTCTACCAAAAGGTCATAATCGATACCGAGCTTGTGCTGCGAAATTCTTCCTGATGTGTTAAATAACAAGCTCATAGATAAATAAAAAAAGGCACCTGACGATGATCAGGTGCCCTTCTTATATACTTTACTTTTTGTACCCTTTACTCTACCTTACGATATCAATTAATCGGGCCATATACGTAAATTTCATATCACGTGTTTTAAGCCCCTCCTGAATGGCTTTTTCCTGAGCATCTGTTAAATCCATGTCGGGACCTTCTCGATTCAGTGCTTTCTCAAGATTTTCGAACATGTTAACCGTTATATGCGATGCATAGGTATCACTCCCTTGTGGTACCATAAACCGGAATAATCCCCAATACCCCTTGGATCCATTATCGACCATGCTTTGATGCATGGGTTTAAACACATCCATCTCGGCTTTTTCGTAGGCATAATACCCCCCCATATCCACTTTCATAAAGTCGATATAAGCTACTGTACCCACATCCATACTTAAATCACCTTCCGTTTGGTCTACTCGTTCCATAAATATGCGTATGGCCAAATCTCTCGATTGGGAAGTAGCCTTCATTTTTTTTGCAAGATCCTCTTCGCTCAGATCGGGATAGGCCGCTTTAACATGGTTCATAAAATCAGAACCTCCAAACATTTTTTCAGCGCTATCGTACAGGTTCACTGTAGCATACTGGTAGCCTTGGTGTTCACCTCCGGGTAAAAGTGCCCATAGGTCCCAGCCAATAATTTCACCGGCTTTTAACCGTTCTTGATGGATTTTCTTCCAGAATTGTTCTGTTTCTGCATAAGCCATTTCTTGTTCGTTATCGACTTTCATCAATTCCAAAACAACAAACAGTTTTTCCTGTCCTAAAACCGGCACAGACAACAATAAGGCAAGTACAATAATTACTAGTTTTCTCATAAAATAAAGTTTTAGTTAGTGTGAATGTTTACCTAACAATCGTAAAAAAGTACAGTAGATTTTTGCCCATTAAACATGGCGAGTAAAAACCATGGCTTTAAATATGGCAATCAGAGAAGTTTAAATATACAATATTTTTTTAAACCCATACTATAATCCATGAAATAGCATCTTATAAATAACAACTCCCCTAGTCACTATTTTTTTTTAAAAAATCAATATTACGTTTAAGTCCGGAATACCCGGCCCGCTTCACCGCTGACTTTTTAAACACTCTCCTGAAGGTTTCTTCTGTTATTTCCTCCCATTCTTTATTGCTCATGGAAAGCAATTCCGGGTTTGGATGAAACAGAGGTTCGCGGTGCGGCTTTGAAAACCGATTCCAGGGACAAACATCCTGACATACATCGCATCCAAACATCCAATTGTCCATTTGACCTTGAAATCCTGTGGGTATGCTATCTTTTAATTCTATGGTTAAATACGAAATGCATTTACTGCCATCGACCACATAAGGCTCAATAATAGCCTCTGTAGGACAAGCATCGATACAAGCGGTGCATGTTCCGCAATGATCTGTAATTGGACCGTCGTATTCCAATTCCAAATCAATGATCAATTCAGCAATAAAATAAAAGGACCCTACTTGTTGCGTGATTAAATTACTGTGTTTTCCAATCCATCCTAAACCACTTTTAGCAGCCCATGCCTTATCCAAAACGGGTGCCGAATCCACAAAAGCGCGACCATGGACCTCACCTATTTCCTGCTGAATAAACTCAAGTAAAACCTTGAGTTTCTCCTTGATTACAAAATGGTAGTCTTTCCCAAAGGCATACTTTGATAGTTTATAACTATTCGCATTTTGAGTTTCTGAAGGATAATAATTTAAAAGTAAAGAAATAACGGATTTAGAACCTTCAACCAATTTCGTCGGATCCAGACGCTTGTCAAAATGGTTTTCCATATAACGCATGTCCCCGTTCAACTCTCTTTTAAGCCATTGTTCCAAACGGGGTGCTTCTTGTTCCAGGAATGCCGCTTTACTTATGCCGCAGGATAAAAACCCAAGTCGTTTGGCTTCAGTTTTTATGAGTTGGGTATGATTTGATAATGAATTCATAATATAGGAAAACCTTGAACAAGCTCAAGATGATGCCATGTGTCAAAACAACCCTCCCTGCATATTGCCTTTGATTTTCCCTAAATGCTTATAGGCTAATTCTGTGACTTCCCGTCCTCGAGGGGTGCGCATAATAAAGCCCTGTTGAATTAAAAAGGGTTCGTAAACTTCTTCAATCGTTTCGGAGCTTTCACTCACGGCAGTAGCAATGGTAGTGATTCCCACCGGACCTCCTTTAAATTTATCAATAATGGTCGACAGGATTTTATTATCCATTTCATCCAAACCATGGGCATCGACATTTAAGGCTTCCAAGGCATATTTGGATATACCCATATCTATTTTACCATTGCCCTTTATCTGAGCGAAGTCGCGTACACGTCTCAATAAGGCATTCGAAATACGGGGCGTTCCGCGGCTACGCCCAGCGATCTCAATGGCAGCTTCCATGGAAATGGGTACTTGCAAAATATGGGCACTCCGCTGAATGATAGTCGTTAACAAATGGGTATTATAATACTGCAATCGACTTTGAATCCCGAACCGAGCACGCATGGGAGCGGTCAATAAGCCGGAGCGTGTTGTGGCCCCAACCAAAGTAAATGGATTCAAATTAATCTGTACAGTCCTGGCATTAGGCCCGGTTTCAATCATAATATCTATTTTGTAATCCTCCATTGCGGAATAGAGATACTCCTCTACAATAGGACTTAGTCGATGGATTTCATCAATAAATAAGACATCGCGTTCTTCTAAATTGGTCAATAAACCGGCCAGGTCTCCGGGTTTATCCAAAACAGGCCCGGAGGTGACTTTTATGCCTACATTTAATTCGTTGGCCAATATGTGTGCTAATGTTGTTTTTCCCAATCCCGGTGGACCGTGAAACAGGGTATGATCCAATGCTTCTGATCTTAAATTGGCCGCTTCAACAAATACCTTTAGATTTTCCAATACCTGATCTTGTCCCGTAAAATCATCAAACGACAATGGTCTCAGTTTTTTCTCGACATCAATGTCTTCAGGAGAAAAATGTTTATCCGTTGGATTTAAGTTTTCGTTCATACTCTAGAGTCTTCAATGCGGTTGGAATGGTATCCCATAAATCTGTTGAATTCACACCGTGTAAAAAACAAATATAAAGAAAAAGCCCTTCCAAATGGAAAGGCCTCATCTTTTAAATTTTAGATACTTCCGTTAGAGAAGATTAAGGCTTATGCAAGAGTTAATGCTGCAGTTCCTCTTCCCCCTCTTTAAGTGGAATATTTTGAGGTACAAAATCGGCATCGTGTCCCGGTTTACTGTAATCATAGGACCAACGGTGCACATGAGGGATTTCTCCTTCCCAGTTACCATGAATATGTTTTATAGGTGCCGTCCATTCTAAAGTTGTGGATTTCCATGGGTTTTGTACGGTTTTCTTACCAAAGAAAATACTTCCAAAGAAATTATATAAATAAAGGATTTGAACGATACCTCCTATTAAGGCAAAAATCGTAATAATGACATTCACATTGGCTAAATCATCGAATAACGGGAAGTTACTGTTGGTGTAATAACGACGTGGTAGTCCGGCCATTCCAATAAAGTGCATTGGGAAAAACACACCATAGGCGCAAACCGCTGTGACCCAAAAATGAATATATCCCAGGTTTTTATTTAGCATTCTACCAAACATTTTAGGGTACCAATGGTAAATTCCCGCGAACATCCCATACAATGCCGAAATACCCATAACTAAATGGAAGTGGGCCACAACAAAATAAGTATCATGAACATTAATATCTAAGGCACTGTCTCCTAAAATAATTCCTGTTAACCCCCCTGTTATAAAGGTTGAAACAAACCCTATCGAAAATAACATCGCCGGGTTTAACTGTAAATTCCCCTTCCACAAGGTTGTTATCCAGTTAAAGGCTTTTACTGCTGAAGGAATGGCAATTAATAAGGTTGTAAATGTAAATACAGAACCCAAAAATGGATTCATCCCTGACACGAACATATGGTGTCCCCAAACAATGGTTGATAAAAATGCTATGGCCAGTATGGACGCAATCATGGCCCTATATCCAAAAATAGGTTTGCGTGAATTGGTAGCCATAATCTCCGATACGAGCCCCATGGCAGGCAGAATCACGATATATACTTCCGGGTGCCCCAGGAACCAAAACAGGTGCTCGAATAATACCGGAGACCCCCCCTGGTAATGCAACACCTCTCCCTGTATAAAGATATCTGATAAGAAAAACGAGGTTCCAAAACTTCGATCCATAATCAACAATAAGGCCGCAGATAACAATACCGGGAACGATACAACACCAATAATGGCAGTAATAAAAAAGGCCCAAATGGTTAACGGCAATCTTGTCATGGACATGCCTTTGGTACGCAAGTTAATGACAGTAACAATATAGTTAAGTGATCCTAATAAAGACGACGCAATAAATATGGCCATGGACACTAACCATAATGTCATCCCCATACCAGAACCCGACTGGGCCATAGGTAAAGCACTTAAAGGCGGATAAATAGTCCATCCTGCGGCTGCCGGTCCGGCTTCAACAAATAAGGAAATGACCATAAAAACACTGGACAAGAAGAATAACCAATAGGATACCATGTTAAGAAATCCAGATGCCATATCCCGAGCTCCAATCTGTAAAGGTATTAATAGGTTACTGAAGGTACCGCTTAATCCGGCCGTTAGCACAAAGAACACCATGATGGTGCCATGTATGGTAACCAATGCCAAGTAAATATCGGCATCCATGACACCGTCTGGCGCCCATTTTCCCAACAAGGCCTCAAAAATCGCATTTGGTTCTTCCGGCCAGGCGATCTGCATGCGGAACATCAATGACATTATTACTCCAATAACACCCATAATAGTACCTGTAATAAGATACTGCTTGGCAATCATCTTGTGGTCTTGACTAAATATATATTTAGTTACAAACGTTTCTTTATGATGATGTCCATGATCGTCGTGAGCGTGCATATCTTCGTGTGCTGACATAATCTTATATCGTTTTATTTTTTTGTTAGTTAATCAGAGAGTTTTTAAAATCCTTTTGCTCCTTTATCCAGGCTTCATATTCTTCCTGGGTTTCCACAATTATTTTCATTTGCATATTGTAATGGGACTTACCACAAATCTTATTACAAAGGAGCAAGTAGTCGAATTCATAACGCTCTAATGGTTCTTCGCCTTTAGCAATAAGGTCTTTACTCTTTTCGACCCTTATTCTATTAATATTGGCCACCTTATCTATTATTTCCTGGGTTTGTCGCATTTGTGCTGTAGTTACTGTGGGCGTGTACCCAAATTGGGTAATCATCCCTGGGACACAGTTCATTTGGGCCCTAAAATGAGGCATATAGGCAGAGTGTAATACATCTTGAGAACGCATTTTAAACAATACTGGTCGCCCCACAGGTAAATGCAGTTCGGTGGTAATAATATCGTCCTGAGCATAGGGATCAGCTTCATCCAATCCTAAAATATTGGCTCGGTCTATATCAATCAAACGCACATTGGATTTTCCTAAGGTATTATCGGCACCACCGTATCTGGCCTTCCAGTTAAATTGCTGGGCATACAATTCAATGACAAGGGGATCATCGCTTTCATCCACACCCATAATGTTAATCCATGTATTTAACCCATAAATGATTAACCCGGCCAAAACAATCACGGGAATAATCGTCCATATGGCTTCTAATTTATTGTTATCTGCAAAAAACAAAGCTTTTTTACCTTTCTCTCCTTTGTATTTAAATGCGAAATAGTGTAATAGATACTGGGTCACCGTTTGGACAATAAAGATTATTACCAATGACACAATCATAAGATTATCTATGGTAGGGCCATGTTCTGAGGCGGAGTTGGACAATAACGGCAAATCACCCCATTTTACACAGCATACAATTGTAATGACATAAATGAACGCCAAGAAGCCCATCATTAAATACCCATTCATGGTATTATCCTTATCGGTGGCTACTCCAGGTATGGCAGTTTCTGTTTTAGCTTGGGCTAAATCGAATATCTTTACCATTTGCCAAATGGCAATTAAAATAAAAACTAAAACTATAATGGTTAATAAAGTAGTCATTGTTATCGCTCTTCTTAATTTAAATCTTAATTAATAATGAAACTCTTCGCTTTCCTTTTTAAAAGGATATCTTTTTACTAGTAATGGTGCTTTGGTAAGGGCCGTAAAAACCACAAATATGAACAACCCGGCGAAAAGTAAAATTGAACTCATTTCCGGAATACCAATAAACCATCTATCCCCTACGGTTGCCGGCATAATCATGTTAAAGACATCTATATAATGTCCGAGCAAAATCACTAAGCCTGTTAAGACAACAAACCAAGGAATTCGTTTATAATCGGCATTCATCAACATTAATATAGGGAACACAAAATTAAGCACTACCATACCTAAGAATGGCAGTTTGTAATCATTAAATCGCGACACAAAATAAGTGACCTCTTCAGGTATATTGGAATACCAAATCAACATAAACTGTGAAAACCATAAATAGGTCCAGAAAATACTCATTGCAAACATAAACTTCGCCACATCATGCAAGTGATTCGCATTAACAAAATCCAAAAAGCCTCTGGATTTTAAATATATGGTTATCAATGCAATAACCGTAATTCCACTTACAAACATACTGGCGAATACATACCATCCAAATAAGGTTGAAAACCAGTGAGGATCAACACTCATAACCCAGTCCCAGGACATCATGGATTCGGTGTAAATGAAAAACACCAAGAAACCCGCAGACCACCTAAATGCTTTTATAAAGTTACTGTTGTCTTCGGCTGTATCTTGAGCAATGGAATATTTACGGGAGATCCATCTGTAAAAACTCCAGCCACCGATAAAAATAGCGGCTCTTATGGTGAAAGACACTACATTTAACCACCCCGATTTACCGGCAATTAATTTATCATAATGTGCACTCTCCGGATTGGTTACTTCCGGATTCATCCAGATAAATAAATTATCATGACCAATAAAATGCGATGCCAGTGCGACCAAAACCACAATGATAGCCCCCGGTAGTAAATAGGCCGTAATCCCTTCCATAACCCTGAACAATACGGGAGACCATCCTGCTTGTGAAGCTATTTGAATGGCATAAAAGGCCAAAACCCCCAAGGCAATCATCATAAAGAAAAAGGCTGCAACATATAAGGCAGCCCATGGCCTGTTAGCGATTTGATGTTGAACATGTTCCACATGTTTTTGATGTTCATCCACCTGACCATGCGCCATATCTCCATGTGAGTCATTTGTTTCATGTGCATCATGTGAAGGGGCAGAGTGGTCGGTTGCTTCGGAGTGACCACCACCATGGTGCGCTTCCTCAGTTGCAATTAGGTGCTCTACTTCTTCAAAAGATTTATGAGATGTCATAAAACCATATCCAACACCTAATAGTCCTAAAACCATTAGAACGATGGAAAATGTCTTTAATTTATTTGAAAATGTGTACATATCTGTATAATCTTATCTTCTTACTTTTCTAAATCTGCTTTCAACCTTAAAACATAGGATACAACTTGCCATCGTTCTTCCTCATTTAACTGATTCGCGTAACTCCCCATGGCATTCTTTCCATAATAGATAACATGGTATATACTTCCTTCATTAATGGCTCGTCCTGCATCATCATAACTGGGAATACCCAATATTTTTTCTCGCTTTACCAGATTTCCATTACCATCGCCTTTATTTCCATGACAAATACCACAGTAAATATCGTACAGCTCTTTTCCTCGAACCAGATCAACCTGTAAAGAGTCCAACGGACTGGTTAAGGTCTCCTTGGCCAGGTTATAACCTTCAGTGGAGTTGTCTATCTCAAAGGGAAAATGACCCCTTGCTATAGACCCCTCAGCAGGTAACTGTGCTTCAACACCGTTAGGAAAAGCGGCCTCTCCATAAGTTTCATATCCTGCAGATTCATACATATTGGGCATGAACTGATAATTTGGTGCAGTATCTTTTTTACATGATACAGCCAATAAAACGACTGCTATTGCTAATATTTTAATTAAGCTCTTCATTTATTAATGCGCTTTATCAATTAAATTTACTTCTACGGCTCCCGTTTCTTTGAGCAAGCCAGCCAACTCAATTTCATTTCCATGAACAGCCACTTCCATCAAGAAATGGTCATCTGTAGTTCTTGGATCCGGGTTTTCAGCCTTTTTAAAGGGCCACATCTTACTGCGTAAGTAAAAGGTTATCACCATTAAATGCGCGGCAAAAAACACGGTTAACTCAAACATAATCGGCACAAAAGCAGGCATGTTCTCCAAATAGCTAAAACTTGGTTTACCTCCAATATTTTGAGGCCAATCTTCAATCATGATGAAATTCATCATGACTATGGCAACCGTTAACCCCACTAGTCCGTACATAAAAGATGTTATGGCAATTCGTGTTGGTGCCAATCCCATGGCCTTGTCCAATCCATGTACCGGAAATGGTGTATATATTTCTTCTATATGGTGTCTTTCTGCCTTAACCTTTTTTACAGCAGACATCAAGATATCATCATCGGTGTATATAGCGTGAATTACTTTTGAAGCTTCCATATGCTACCTTAGTTTTTTGTTGGGTTATTCGTTCCAGAAGTTCTCGCATCGGCTCCGGTACCTACCAGGCTCTTCCCTGCTTCTCTTAACTTTTTATATCTTTCTCCCGAAGATTTTAAAATGGTTTTAACCTCAGCCTGTGCAATAACAGGGAATGTTCTGGAATATAAAAGGAACAATACAAAGAAGAATCCCAGAGTTCCAATAAATATACCGATATCCACAAATGTTGGCGAGAACATGGTCCATGAGGAAGGTAAGTAATCCCGATGTAAGGAGGTTACAATAATGACAAAACGTTCAAACCACATCCCTATATTCACGACAACGGAAATAATAAAAGAAAACATGATACTGGTCCTTAATTTCTTAAACCACATGAACTGTGGTGAGAACACGTTACATGTCATCATGGCCCAATAGGCCCACCAATAAGGTCCTGTTGCTCTGTTTAGGAAGGCATATTGCTCATATTCAACACCAGAATACCAAGCGATAAACAATTCAGTAATATAAGCCACCCCAACTATAGACCCCGTAATCATGATGACGATATTCATCAATTCGATATGTTGAACGGTAATATAATCTTCCAAATCACACACTTTACGCATTATAATGAGTAGGGTGTTTACCATGGCGAATCCGGAGAAAACAGCACCTGCAACAAAATAAGGTGGAAATATCGTGGTATGCCACCCGGGAATTACAGATGTAGCAAAGTCGAAGGATACTATGGTATGTACAGAAAGCACTAAAGGTGTTGCCAAACCGGCAAGCACCAGAGAAACTTCCTCAAATCGTTGCCAGTCCTTTGCACGACCTGACCAGCCAAAACTTAATAACGAATAAATTTTCTTCTGAAAAGGTCTTACGGCGCGATCACGAATCATGGCAAAATCCGGTAATAACCCTGTCCACCAGAATACTAAAGACACCGATAAATAGGTAGAAATCGCAAATACATCCCAAAGTAAAGGAGAGTTGAAATTCACCCAAAGCGACCCGAATTGGTTTGGTATGGGTAAGACCCAGTACCCTAACCACGGGCGACCCATATGGATGATTGGAAATAACCCCGCTTGAATTACCGAAAAAATAGTCATTGCCTCAGCAGAACGGTTAATAGCCATTCTCCATTTTTGTCGGAACAAAAGGAGTACAGCCGAGATAAGTGTTCCTGCGTGACCAATACCTACCCACCAAACAAAGTTAGTAATATCCCAGGCCCAACCTACGGTTTTATTTAAACCCCAAGTTCCAATACCTGTAGATATCGTATAAATAATACATCCAATACCCCAAAGAAAAGCAGCCAGTGAAATGCCAAAAACTATCCACCATTGTTTATTTGCTTTTCCCTCTACAGGTTTTGCAACATCCACTGTAACGTCGTGGTATGACTTTTCGCCTGTAACTAAAGGTCTTCTAATAGGTGCTTCGTAATGAGACGCCATAATTATATAATTGATTCTTTAATTAGATTTATGCTTCTGTTGTATTTCTCACTTTGGTCTGGTACATCACGTTTGGTTTTGTGCCAACATGCTCCAACAGGTGATACATACGATTATCTTCTTTTAGTTTTGCAACTTTACTTTCCTTATCATTAATATCTCCAAACACCATAGCACCATTACCACAAGCCGCAGAACATGCCGTATGGAATTCCCCATCCTTAATGTCACGCCCATCGCGTTTGGCGTCCAAAATGGTTTTTTGGGTTTTTTGGATACACATCGAACATTTCTCCATAACGCCACGAGAACGTACAACGACATCCGGGTTTAATACCATACGACCCAAATCGTCATTCATATGATAATCAAACTCCTCATTATTATTGTACAAGAACCAGTTAAAACGGCGCACTTTATAAGGACAGTTGTTAGCACAATACCGTGTCCCTACACAACGGTTATAGGCCATATGGTTTTGTCCCTGACGACCATGTGATGTTGCCGCAACCGGACAAACCGTTTCACATGGTGCGTGGTTACAGTGCTGACACATAACTGGCTGAAACGCGACCTGAGGGTTTTCAGAAGCCCTTTCCATTTCATTAAATTCACTCAACGAACTTCCTAGACCAGATATATCATCCTTCTTCTCATTGTCGCTTTCAAAGGAATCTTGTGAGGAATAATAGCGATCTATACGCAGCCAATGCATATCACGGCTCCTTCTAACTTCCGTTTTACCAACTACGGGTACGTTGTTCTCGGAATGGCATGCAATAACACAAGCCCCACAACCGGTACAAGCGTTCAAATCGATGGATAAATTAAAGTGATGCCCTATAGAACGATCAAATTCATCCCACAAATCAACATCAGGTGACGTCACCGGTGTCTCTTCATGATTTAATGACACCACCGGAACAGCATTCCAATGTGCCTTATCTTTGGTATTGAATATCTCCAGGGTGGTTTCCTTAACAATATCACCACGTCCCATTAAGGTATTGTGTAACTGAACACAGGCAAACTCATGTTCCCCTCCCACGGCTTCAACGGTGACTTGTTGGACCGTATTAAAGGCCTGATATAATGGATAAGCATTAACGCCTGTCTGCATTTCAGATTTCATACCCTTGGTTTTCCCGTAACCTAGTGCCAAACCAACAGATCCTTTTGCCTGCCCGGGTTGAATGATAACAGGTGCTGTAATACTGACCCCGTTAACGGTAATCTTGGCATAGTTACTATTTAAAGCCCCATTGGCTACATAGGTGTTTACTAAACCTAAATTATCAGCATCGGCTTTTGAAACGGTTAAATAGTTGTCCCAGGCCGTCCTGGTAATAGGATCCGGAAACTCCTGTAACCAGGGGTTGTTGGCCTGTTGGCCATCTCCCATCCCTACTTTAGTGTATAAGGTAAGTTCCAAACTGCCATCTGTGAATGTCGCTGAAGAAACCAGAGCTTGGGCTGCATTACTTGAGACTGCAGTTTCTGAAGGGGCTTCTGTTGCATCAGAAGCGGTTGTATCTTGGGTTTCCGTGGCAATATTTCCAACGTACACGCCATCGTGCAAGGCTTGATTGAATGAGCTATCGCCTAAGATAGTAGCACCCCAGGCCTCTTTAATATAATCGTGATAAGAACGGTCATTCCCCGTCCACTTTAGTAAGGCTTCTTGAAATTGTCTGGTATCGAACAAGGGACGAATGGTCGGTTGTGTTAAGCCATAATGCCCTTTCTTTAACTCCACATCTCCCCATGCCTCCAAATAGTGCGGAGTAGCAGCCAAATAGTCACACAATGATGCCGTTTCGTCTTCCTTCATTGAGAAACCTACGGACAGGCTTACCGTTTTTAGACCTTCAACAAAATCGGTTGCATTGGGTAAGGTATATACCGGGTTAACGCCACACATAATAATGGCGCCTACATTACCAGCCTTCATATCGGCTACTAATTGTGCCACCGCTTTGGCATTACCCTGTCTTGTTTTAATAGTTGTTTCTGGATCGAATGCCTTGCTGGCCAGAGATTCATTGATTTCAAGTACGACCATTTGCGCATTGACATCCTGTATCCCCGTTACTACAACACCTTTACTGCCTGCTCTTTTGAGTTGTGATGCCGCACTTTCGACCGACAAAGCAATCGCTTCCGGCAGATCAACGGCGACATTTTTACCGGTAATTAAACTATGTAATTTGGCCAAGACCAACTTTTGTTGTGTCGGTGTTAAAGGCACACGCTTATCGGCATTGGCTCCCGATAGTGACAAATTCGATTCAAATTGAATATGTCTTGACATTTTTCCATGGCTGGGTACTCTGTTTTTAGCATATCCGGAATCAAAACCACCACCTTGCCAATCTCCTAAGAAATCAGCGCCAACGGATACAATGGTCATGGCCTCGGAAAAATCGTAATTGGCCAGTCCGCGTTCACCATATTTTGCCTCGTAGGCATCTAAAGCAGCCGATTCTGAAACCGCATCATAAATCACATGTTGAGCCGTTGTATATTTTTCCTTGAATTCTGAAATTAATTTACCGGTTGAAGGACTTGCAAAAGTTTGTGTTAATAGCACAATGGCCTTGCCTTCATTAGTTAACTTAGCCAATTCTGAAGTAACTTCATCATCCAACTGGCTCCATGAAATGGACTCCCCATTTTTTCTGGGTCCCTGAACCCTTAAACTATCGTAAAGGCCTAATACGGAAGCATTCACCCTGGCATTGGCTCCACCATTGGTTGTTGCCATGGCATTACGCTCTATTTTTATAGGCCGCCCTTCACGTGTTTTAACCAATATACTTGCAAAATCAAACCCGTCCGCAATAGTGCTCGCATAATAGTTTGCCACACCGGGAATGATCTCGGTAGGCTGTACCACATAAGGTATGGACTTTTTAACGGGTCCCTCACAGGCTGCTAAAGATGCAGCTGCTGTACTAAACCCAACATATTTTAAGAAATCGCGTCGTGTTGTGGAAGCAGATTCTAAAGTGGTTTTATCGCCTAAAAATTCATCGGTAGGAATTTCTTCTACAAACTCGTTCTGTTTTAGAGTCTCAACAATAGAACTATTTTCGTTTAGCTCCTCAACACTTTTCCAGTATTTCTTGTTTGATGACATATTATTTAATTGAATTACTTCTTAAATTTATTTTTACCCTTCTACTGCGTTTCAACGTAGCGCAGTACACTCGTTTAATGCGACACATTATTTAATAATGGCACTTACCACATTCCAGACCTCCCATTTGGGCTGCCGTTAAATTTTCTACACCATATTTTTTAGAAAGTTCTTCATGAATTTTCTCGTAATAGGCATTATCCTCCACTTTAACATTGGTCTCCCTATGGCAATTGATACACCATCCCATGGTCAAGGGCGCATCCTGATAAAGAATTTCCATTTCCTCAACCGGACCGTGACAGGTTTGGCATTCTACACCGGCAACCGAAACGTGCTGAGAGTGATTAAAATACACAAAGTCCGGTAAATTATGGATACGCACCCATTTTACCGGTTGCGATTCGCCTGTATATCTTTGATCGGCATCACTCCATCCGGCTGCAGCATATAATTTTTGAATTTCACCATCATAGAATTCTTTAGAATATTCCGGAGAAGTCTCCCCTTTGTACTCATAAATGGATTTATGGCAGTTCATACAGATGTTCAATGATGGTATTCCGGATGATTTACTCACCCGTGCTGAGGAGTGACAATATTTACAATCAATACCATTGTCTCCTGCGTGAATTTTATGTGAAAAATGTATGGGCTGTACGGGTTGATACCCTTGATCTATACCAATTTGCATAAGATAACCAAATACATAATAAGCACTTGCCAATAAGAAGAAAATGGCAACCACTAACATAAGAAACTGGTTTTGCACGAAAGCTTTCCATAAGGGTGTCCTTCTGGATTCCTCGGGCAATTCAATATTTTGAGCCACAGCAAACCGACGCAGTGTTTTGTTAACCAAATACAGGCCAAGCGCTAACAACATAAAAAGAATGGCTATCGCTCCCAAAATAATTTCGTTTGAAATACCTCCCTGAGCGGCAGGTGTCACAGCAACACCGGTTCCAGCAGCCGGAGCTACAGGTGCGGCTTTTTCCTGGGCAGTATAAGCCAAAATATTATTTAAATCCTCATCTGTTAATTGAGGAAATGCGGTCATAGCAGCACCACCATAATCGTTATACACCTTATTAGCATAGGCATCTCCAGATTTAATAACACCGGCACTATTACGCACCCAGGCATAAATCCATTCTCTATCCAACCCTTGCTCATCCGCCAAACGTTGTTCCACTTGACGCAAAGCAGGACCCGTCATTTTTTTATCCAATTGGTGACAAGCTGCACAATTGGCATTGAATAAAGATTTCCCTTTAGCTGGATCCCCTTCCTGGGCTGAAAGTGTTGTAGTAAATGCTAATAAAACAATTAATCCAAAACGAAGTAAGCAATAGCTTAATTTACGGTAATTTACCTGTATCATATTTTTGGTTAAATTAACTTCTAAACTTTGGTACGATTTTTTCAATGATAAACAAAAAAAGCACAATTAAAAAAATCTGTCGCAAAAGTAATATATCTAGTCGATTTTAGAAATGTTAGAGAACTGTTAATTACTAATTTAGACAGTTTCTAAATAATAAAAAGTCCGCATTTTAGTTAATAACGTATACCTTTGTATAAATAATCTTATCCCATGAAATCATTACCTTTTAAAATCATTTTATCCTTAGCCGTATTTTGTATTTTATCAACTAATTACACACAAGCACAACAGGGTCATGTCATTTTAAATCAGGATAAATCGATAAATAATTTATTGGATTTAAAAAAGGAAATAAATCAGGAGAGCAACGATTATTATAAAATACAGATTTATTCCGGCGATAGAACAGGCGCTCAAAATGCTCAAAAAGAATTCCATTTGGCTTTCGATAATTGGAAATCCCGATTAGAATATGAGTCCCCAAACTTTAAAATTTGGGTCGGTAATTATCGCATTCGTCTCGAAGCAGACAGAGCCTTAAGACAGATTAAACAGAAGTTTTCCGGGGCTTTTATTTTTAAACCAAAAAAGTAATGATTGAATATCGGTAATGTGTCGAAATACAAAAAAAGTGTTTTGTCATTCCAACGGAAGGCGGCATCTCTCGGTTAATCAAAAGATTCTTCACTTCGCTACGCTCCGTTCTGAATGACAGAATGTGAATTATTACTCATACAGGCACCTTCATGTCATATCATATGAAAACAAAAAAAAGGGACTAAAAGGTCCCTTTTTTGTTTGAATATTTTTGCTTTATTTCAGTTTCTTTTTAACCTCTACTTGTTGGAAGGCTTCGATAATATCACCTTCTTTAATATCGTTGTAGTTTTTAATCTGCATACCGCAATCATAGCCTTTACTGACTTCTTTAACATCATCTTTAAAACGCTTTAAGGATGTTAATTCTCCCGTAAAGAGTACCACGCCGTCTCTAATCAATCGGATTCCAGAATTTCTAAAAATCTTACCATTGGTAACCATACATCCCGCAATAGTTCCAATTTTTGAGATCTTGAACGTCTCCCTGATTTCGGCAGTTCCGGTAATTTCTTCCTTAAGCTCCGGCGATAACATACCTTCCATGGCATCTTTGAGATCATTGATGGCATCATAGATGATCGAATACGTTCTGATATCAATTTCCTCCTTGTCCGCAAGACTTCTTGCGTTCCCCACCGGACGAACATTAAACCCTACGATAATCGCATCAGATGCTGAAGCCAATAAGACATCACTTTCGGTGATGGCACCAACTCCTTTATGTAAAATATTGACCTGAATTTCCTCGGTGGATAGTTTTTGGAACGAATCGGTTAAGGCCTCTACCGAACCATCCACATCCCCTTTAAGGATGATGTTCAACTCTTGGAAATCACCCAAGGCGATTCGACGTCCTATTTCATCCAAGGTAATATGACGTTGGGTTCGTACTGATTGTTCACGTTGTAATTGGGCCCTTTTGGTTGCAATTTGCTTGGCTTCGCGTTCGTCTTCAAAAACGTTAAATTTATCTCCGGCTTGCGGCGCACCATCCAACCCTAAAATGGATACAGGCGTCGAAGGTCCGGCTTCCTTCACTTCATTACCGCGCTCATCATGCATGGCTTTAACCTTACCACTGTGCTGACCTGCCAAAACATAATCTCCAACGCGTAAGGTTCCTCCCTGTACCAAAATGGTAGATACATACCCTCGCCCTTTATCTAAATAGGCCTCAACAACCGTTCCCATTGCCGGTTTATTTGGATTTGCTTTTAATTCCAATAATTCGGCCTCGAGCAATACTTTTTCTAAAAGTTCCTTTACTCCTGTTCCTACTTTGGCAGAGATATCGTGAGATTGAATTTTACCACCCCAATCCTCAACCAATAAATTCATATTTGCTAATCCCTCTTTAATCTTTTCGGGGTTCGCATCCGGTTTATCAATTTTATTAATGGCAAATACTATGGGGACACCTGCTGCCTGTGCGTGAGCTATGGCCTCTTTGGTTTGTGGCATAATATCGTCATCTGCCGCCACAACTATTATCGCCAAATCGGTTACCTGAGCCCCACGAGCACGCATTGCTGTAAAAGCTTCGTGACCTGGTGTATCCAAAAATGCTATCTTTTGGCCATCTTCCAACTGAACACCATAGGCGCCAATATGCTGTGTGATACCCCCGGATTCCCCGGCTATAACATTTTCCTTACGGATATAATCCAGTAGTGATGTTTTACCATGGTCTACATGACCCATTACGGTTACAATCGGAGCCCTTGGTTTTAAATCTTCAGGTTTGTCTTTAATGTCTTCAATGGCTTCTTCAATATCGGCAGTTACAAACTCCACTTTATAGCCAAATTCTTCGGCTACTATGGATAAGGTTTCCGCATCCAATCGTTGATTCATGGTGACCATCATACCAAGTGACATACACGCCGATATAATTTGAGTCACCGGAACATCCATCATTGTTGCCACTTCACTTGCCGTTACAAATTCGGTAACTTTAAGGATCTTGCTTTCTGCAGCTTCCAGTTCCTGATCGAGCTGCGATTGTTCCCTGTGTTGTTCTCTTTTGTCTCGTCTGTATTTGGCCCCTTTCCCTTTACTGGATTTACCCTGCAATTTTTCAAGGGTTTCACGTACTTGTTTTTTTACATCCTCCTCACTGGGCTCTTCTTTTACAATGCTTCGACGCCCCTGACCTTGTTTGCCTTTAAACTTTCCGGACCTATCACTGCGCTGACCATCGCCTTTATTATCGAATGACGCTGGCGCTTTACTAATGCGACGACGCTTCTTCTTGTTTTTCGATTCGTCCTTACTGGCAACTTTTTTATCTTCTTTCTTTTTCTTTGGCTTATTAAATTGCGACAAATCAATTTTGTCCCCAGCGATTTTTGGTCCCGAAAGCTTTTGGTATTTGGTTTCAACTTTTTCCTCAACCGCAGATTCCTCTTCTGAAGGTGCTTCCTTTTTAGCTTTTGGTTTTTTATCAACCTTTTTAACGGCTTCCTTTTCTGCCTTTACAGGTTCTGGTTTAGACGCTTCTTCCTTTTCAGGCTTTTCGGCAACCGCTTCTTTTGGCGTTTCCTTTTTTTCTTCTGCCTTTTTGGCATCAAGGTCTATTTTCCCAACCTGCTTTGGCCCGGAAAGTGTTTTTGTCGCTTTTATAACCTCCTCTTTATTGGCTAATTCTTTTTGTTTTTCTTCCAGTTCACGCTCACGTTGCTCCCGTAATAAATCTTTTTCCTTTTGTTTCGCCTCACTCACTTCTTGCGACGCCATTTTTTTATTGGCATCGGTTTCAAATTCATTTGAAAGAATTAAATAAACCTCCTCAGAAATTTTTGTCGTTGGGCGCTTTTCAATTTCCACACCTTTGGAATCCAAAAACTCCACAGCACGGTCTAAAGAAATATTAAGCTCGCGTAATACTTTATTTAATCTAATTGTTTCAGCCATAAATCGCCTTTAAAATACTCAAATATTTTTAATACTGTTCCCGTCAATATAAGGAACAGCTCCTATTCTTCAAATTCTTCTCTTAAAATTCTAATAACCTCTTTTATCGTTTCTTCCTCGAGATCGGTTCGCTTCACAAGATCATCAACGTCTTGTTCCAAAACACTTTTAGCCGTATCTAAACCTGCCTTACTGAATTCTTCAATAATCCATGTATCGATTTCATCAGAAAACTCACTTAATTCAACATCTTCTTCTGCACCTTCTCTAAATACGTCTATTTCATAACCAGTTAATTGCCCGGCCAATCTTATGTTATGGCCGCCACGACCAATAGCTTTACTTACCTCTTCCGGTTTTAAAATCACTTCTGCCCGTTTCGTATCTTCATCTATTTTAAGAGAGGTCACACGTGCCGGGCTCAAAGCCCTAGTAATGTAAAGTTGAAGGTTATTGGTGTAGTTAATGACATCAATATTCTCATTGCCCAACTCCCTCACAATACCGTGAATCCTGGAACCCTTCATCCCCACGCATGCTCCTACAGGATCTATTCTGTCATCATAAGAATCTACGGCAACTTTTGCTTTTTCACCGGGTATTCTTACTACATTTTTAATGGTAATAAGACCATCAAAAACCTCAGGGATTTCCTGTTCAAACAACTTCTCTAAGAATGTTGGGGAGGTTCTGGACATTATAATGGCCGGTTTAGCCCCTTTAAGCTCAACGCTTTCAATAATCCCTCTTACATTATCTCCTTTTCTAAAGAAATCTGAAGGAATCTGTTTGTCTTTAGGCAACACAATTTCGTTACCTTCATCATCCAACAAAATCACAGCCCTATGACGAATATGATGCACTTCAGCCGTATAAATTTCTCCAACTAAATCCTTGAATTGCTTGTAGATTATAGTGTTGTCATGCTCGTGAATTTTTGAAATCAGGTTTTGACGTAATGCTAAAATGGCACGTCTCCCTAAATCAATCAATTTTACTTCTTCTGATACATCCTCACCCACTTCAAAATCGGGTTCGATTTTACGCGCTTCCGAAAGTGAAATTTCCTGGTTTGGATCTTCTACTTCCCCATCGGCCACTACTACCCTATTTCTCCAAATCTCTAAATCTCCCTTATCCGGATTTACGATGATATCGAAATTATCATCGTCTCCATATTTCTTTTTTAAGGCACTTCTAAATACATCTTCCAAGATGGCCATTAAGGTTACACGATCTATTAATTTATCGTCTTTAAATTCCGAAAAAGACTCAATTAACGCAACATTTTCCATAACGCTTTACTGAATTAAAATTTAATCATAACTTTTGCTTCTACAATATCTTCATAAGCAATACTCGCTTGCTTTTTTACGGTGACCTTACCCTTCCCTACAGGCTTTGGTTCCCTAACTTTCCATTCCAAAGTAATTTTTTCATCGGTTGCACTGGTTAAGGTCCCTTCTAATTTATCGTCAATGGTTTTTAATCCCAGTGTCCTATTGATGTGCTTTTTATACTGCCTTTTATTGACCAAGGGTGATGCCGCTCCTGCAGACATCACTTCTAAAGCAAAATCCTGCTCCTCTCTATCTAAATTATGCTCTATGGCGCGACTTATAAACATGCAGTCCTCAACTGTAACACCCCTATCACCGTCTATCACTATGTTAATTTTATTATCACTTGAAATAGTAAGGTTGATAAGGAACAAGTCCTCCCTTTGAGCCAAGGCGTCATTCAACAGTTTTTCAACAGCAGTATTAAACATTTTCAGTATAAAAAGAGGGGACTTTCCGTCCCCTCAATCTTTAATTTTTCCTTTCAATGCTGCAAATATATAATATTTTAATTAAAAATGGCATAGAATGCAGTTGAAATAAAAATCCCAACTCTAATTGTGAATTGGGACTTTCCCCGTTGTTGGCCTACTAGGGCTCGAACCTAGACTCTTCTGAACCAAAATCAGACGTGTTGCCAGTTACACCATAGGCCATTGGTCTTTTGAGGGTGCAAATTTAGCACAAACTTTTATTTGAACAAGATTTTTTTGAAAAAATAAACACCTAAACTTAACGTTTACTTAAAAATAGCCGGAATAGCATATTTATTGTTAAATTCGCCGTGGCTAACAAACATGGATATGATATGACACATTTCAACTTTAAAAAATGGAACACCATTTTTGGTTGGTTTACTTTTTTAGTAGCTCTTATAACATACAGTCTTACCGTCGAACCTACCGTAAGCTTTTGGGATGCCGGTGAATACATTTTAACCTCATCTAAACTTCAGGTGGGTCACCCACCGGGGGCACCATTGTTTCAGATGCTGGGTGCTTTCTTCTCCATGTTTGCTTTAGGAAACAATGAGCTTTTAGGCTGGGTGATGAATATGATGAGTGCTGTTGCCAGTGCCTTCACCATATTATTTATGTTTTGGACCATTACCTTACTGCTTAAAAAGTTAGTGGCTCCAGATAAAGATTTGCCTCAGCAAAAAGGCCTGGCGGTTCTTGGAAGTGGTTTAGTGGGCAGTTTGGCCTTTGCGTTTACAGATTCGTTCTGGTTTAACGCGGTTGAGACCGAAGTTTACGCCATGGCGACATTAATCATGTCCATCTTGTTTTGGTTGGCCCTTCGCTGGGAACAGGACATGGACAAGCCCAGGGGTAACAAATGGCTTATTTTAATCGCCTTCATTATCGGGTTATCATTCGGCGTTCATTTTATGGGGTTGTTGACCATTCCCGCCATCGGATTGATTTACTATTTTAAAAACTACAAAACCATAACAGTCAAGAATTTCATAATAGCAAATGCCGTGGCGATAGCGGTACTTTTATTTATTTTCAAATTACTGGCCCCCAATATCCTTAAGTTCTTTAGTGCCTCTGAACTGTTTTTCGTAAACACTATTGGGCTGCCGTTCAACTCGGGATCTATAATTGCCGGAATTGCCTTGGTGGCTCTAATCCAGTACCTGCTTAAATACACCCGTAAAAAAGGCTATATTCATTTAAACACCAGCATCCTGTGTCTGGCTTTTATTATTATCGGGTTTTCAACCTGGCTCATGTTGCCCATTCGCGCCAATGCCAATGTTGTTATTAACGAAAATAATCCCTCCAGTGCCCGAGAGCTATTAGCCTATTATAACCTGGAACAATATCCTGAAACCCATTTGTTTTATGGTCCTTTGTTTACAGACCAATTTGCTTACCTGGATGAACAGAATCCCTATGCAGATGATAAGCCTAAATATGAAAAGGATGAAGAAAAGGGGATATACACCATTGTTAACGATTACAAGAATGCCAAGCAAAACTACAATTCAAAACATGCTGCCATTTTACCGCGTATGTGGAGTCCTGAACATGCCGAAAATTACATGATGTTTTCCGGTTTTTTGGATTTTAAGCTGAAACCGGAATACCAGATGGAAAACGAACTTCGGTCGGCCATCACTAATTTTAAAAATGATGTGGCACAGGGCAATGTGGACTATGAGGATTATTACAATTTCCTAAAACGTTTTAAGAGCTATATTGATATTGAAAAACCATCTTTGGGAAGCAATATCGCCTATATGCTGGAGTATCAGTTAGGCTATATGTACTGGCGTTATTTTATGTGGAATTTTGTTGGCAGACAAGACGATATTCAAGGCCGTTACGACAACCATGGGAATTGGATTAGTGGTATAAAACCCATTGATGAATGGCATTTGGGCGTATCTCAGGATAATTTACCGAGTGATGTTAAAAACAATAAAGCCCGAAACACTTATTACTTTTTACCGTTAATCCTAGGGCTTATTGGATTTTTCTTTTTGTTTAACCATGATAAGAAGTTGTTTTGGGTGATGCTGGTATTTTTTCTGTTTACCGGAGTAGCCATACAGTTTTACACTAATGTACGCCCCTTTGAACCTCGCGAACGGGATTATTCCGTAGTAGGCTCATTTTATGTTTTTGCCTTATGGATTGGATTTGGGGTATATGCTATTTTTGAGGTCCTGAAAAAGCACCTCCCCAAGAAAATGGCAGCACCCCTTATAACCGTAGTTTGCGTAATCCTGGTTCCAGCCATATTGGCTGCCAATAACTGGGATGACCATGATCGCTCCGATAAATACACCGCCAGATCCATGGCAAAAAAGTATTTAGACTCCTGTTCCGAAAACGCCATTTTATTTACCATTGGCGATAATGATACCTTTGCCTTATGGTATGCCCAAGAAATTGAGGGATACAGAACCGATGTACGGGTGGTGAATACCAGTTTATTCCAAACCGATTGGTACATAGACCAAATGAAACGGAAAGCTTACGAAAGTGATCCCATACCATCACAGTTAGCCCATAAAAATTACCAGTTTGGAACCAACGAATATGTCGCCGTCGAAACCTTAATCAAGGATACGCTGGAAATTAAAGATGCCCTGAATTTTATTGCCAGTGACAATGTTAGAACCAAATACAAATACATACTCCAACAGCAAGGTATCGATATTTCACAAATTAGGAGTCAGGATTTAAATGCCAATTATTTACCCACGCCTCATTTAAAATTGCCCGTAAACAAGGAAAACGCCTTAAAATATGGCATTGTTAAACCCAAGGACGCCGAAATGATGGTAGATACCATTTATATTAAAATTAGTGGTAGTGCCATATTAAAAAACAGGCTCCTGATGCTGGATATTGTGGCCAATAACCATTGGAAGCGACCCATTTATTTTACAGGTGGTGCGTTTGGGGACGACGACTATATCTGGATGAAAGATTATTTGCAACTGGACGGCATGTGCTATAAGTTGGTTCCCATAAAAACCCCTATAGATCGTGCAAATCCCTTCGATATGGGACGTGTGGACAGTGACCTTATGTATGAAAAAGTAAAGCTCTGGGATTGGGGCAATAGTGGTAGTCCCACCATCTATCACGATCCGGAAACGCGTAAAAACTCCATTACCTATCGCAGTAATTTGGCCCGATTAATCGAGCAGCTTATTAATGAAGGTGAATTAGATAAGGCAGAGGAAATAGCGGATTTGGCCATGAAAAATATGCCGGTCGATTATTATGGTTATTACACCCTTTTAGAACCTTATATCAGTGCTTACTACGAAGTGGGCAACCAGGACAAGGCGCGACAACTATTTAAGGATGTTGCCAAAAAATATCAGGAAAATTTAACCTATTTCAGCGGTTTAAAAATCTCAAACCAGGAACGCATGTTTGAGGATATCTATACCGATATTCAGCGTTACAAAGGGTTAATAGATGTGTTATTACAGCACGATGATGAATTTGCGGATACTGAGGGTGATGTTTTTAACGATTATCTAAAACTGTTTAATCATTTTTATGGTGGCGATGAACCCGAAGAACCAATGGAGGAACCAATAATTGATGGCGATATGCCCTCATCGGATAGTTTGCTTATGTTAGATTCAATGCAATAAATATGGGGTTTACGCCTGTAAAAACACCGCTATTATTAAAAAAAATGTTCCCTGACTACGTTTGGGACATTCCCTCGAAAAGCAAGACCCTATACCTGACTTTTGACGATGGTCCAACTCCAGAAATTACGGATTGGACCTTAGAGACCTTAAATAAATTTAATGCCAGAGCCACCTTTTTTTGTATTGGTAACAACATTAACAAGCACCCCGATATCTTTAAAAATATTCTTGCAGGGGGCCACCGTATTGGCAACCATACCCACGATCACCTAAAGGGTTGGAAAACTAAAACGACACGCTATTTAGAAAATATCAGGCTATGCGAATCCGTTTTGAAAACTCAACTATTACATGCGCATTTGCCGGACAAACAAAACTCCTTAATTCAGGACCATCCCATACACTTATTCAGGCCCCCCTATGGTAAGATGAAACCCGGTCAAAGTAAAAAAATTCTGGACATGGGATATCATATAGTCATGTGGGATGTTTTGTCCTTTGATTGGGATAAGACCCTTTCTGAAGAACATTGCCTGAATAATGTTATTAACAAAGCATCCAATGGAAGCATCGTTGTGTTTCACGACAGTTTAAAGGCCGCCAAAAACATGCAATTTACCCTACCCAGGGCCTTGCAATACTTTAGTGAAAAAGGATTCGAGTTTAAGGCTATTAATTCCTTGTAAAAGGGAGTAGAGGTCTTATAAAAAGAGCTTAAATCCAACTTGTCCTTTCGGGAAAAGGAGAATAAAGGTCCTATTAAATATACTGTTGAATGATTCCTATGAGGGTGTTGGCATCCTGTTCGCCGCTTTGCCGCCATTTCATTTCACCGTCCTTATAGATTATAAGCGTTGGCAAACCTTTAACGCGAAGCGCTTCGGCAAGTTCTTCATTTTTATCGACATCAATTTTAATGACTTTTGCTTTGTCGCCAAGAGCGGCAGCTACATCTCGAAGGACGGCGTGCATGGTAGTGGACTGTTCATTCCATTCGGTGTAAAAGTCTAGCAAAACCGGAACTTCTACATCTATTAGTTCACCAAATTTTGACATAAGTATGTATTTAATAGTCAAATGTACTTATACAAACCTACGTATTTTTTTGAAACAATAACGCTTTGGGTTGTTTAAGTCCGCAAAACCGAATAATTCACTAAATTTAATAATTTTACGCACATCTGCAACACCTTGCCTGCCTATTATGCCATGGCGCTTCCTTTTTTGAGTTCAATCACCGTGATTTCAGGCCAAATTCCAACACGTCCCGGAAAGGCCAAATACCCAAATCCTCTGTTTACATTTATATATTGCCGACTTTCTTCATACATCCCCGCCCAATACCTGTAGCGCCATTTGGCCGGACTCCACTTAAACCAGCCGGGTATTTCAATACCAAACTGCATGCCATGGGTATGGCCACTGAGCGTTAAATGGTAATGGTATTGGTCCTTAATGACCTGTTTTTCCCAATGGGTAGGATCATGGCTCATTAAAATCTTAAAATCATTCTCCGCTATGCCTTGAGAGGCTTTTTTTAGGTCGCCTGCTTTTTTAAATCCTCCGGACCCCCAGTTTTCAACACCAATTAAAGCAATCCGTTCTCCATCCTTTTCCAAATATCGGCTTTCATTCAGTAATAGATCAAAACCGATGTTTTTCTGATGTTGTTTTAAGGTCTCCAAATTTTTAGTTTTCTCTGCTTCAGAATCCCATCTTACGTAGTCCCCATAATCATGGTTCCCTAAAATGGAGAACAGACCATCCTTAGCTTCCAGTTTATTAAAAACTTGTATATAGGGACGCAACTCATCCGCCTTGTTATTCACTATATCACCGGTAAACAAAATAACATCACCCCCTTGTTGGTTTATTAAATCCACCCCATATTTGACCTTTTCCATATTGTCAAAACTTCCGGAATGAATGTCACTTATTTGGGTAATTTTATAGCCGTCGAAAGCTTGGGGCAGATCTTCAAAATGCAGGGTATATTTAAGGACTTTAAAATTGTATTTCCCTCTGTAAATACCGTAAAGTATGGAAGCAAAGGGTATGGCCGTAATACCCAGGGCGATCTGACTGATAAACTGTCGTCGGGATGCAAAATAATTGCCCTTGGCACTTTCTCCTTCAGTAAAATATCTATAGATGGCCAGGGGCACCCTGAAGACATCCTCTCCCAGCATGACAAGCAATAACACCATCTTTGGTATTAAAATAGCCACAAAAAAACCAAAGGCATAAGCATGGGCATGAGAAAACCCATCCCTTCTGTTAAACCCATAGTAATACAGTATGAAATTCCCAACCACCAGTAGGGTGACCACCCAATAAAGGACATTAAACCACTGATTTTTACTTACGGTTTTAAAGGCTTGATAGGCATAAATATCGATTATTCCAAACAGGATCAAAAAGACAATCCAACGCAGCATACTTCTTTTTTAAGTCAAAGATACTGCATTTACCCGCAGTAACCTTTTTGCGAATTAATATTTAACGATACGTTAAGAATTTGGCAGGGATGACTAATGACCGCTGCAGCAGAAAGGAAACACCATATCATTTAATCGCCTTTACTATTTGTTTTATAATATTTTGACTCGAGTAAACATGTACGGTTTCATCAAAAAGCCTCTTATTATTCATGGGTACCTTAGGGGGGGCATTAACCACGTCCACCGTCGTTCCCGACACATGAATTTCCGAAAATCCCTGTTGTTTAAACCATGGGGCGTTACCGGGGTTAATGCCCCCACCCGGAAGAATGTTAATCCTATTGTTTGCCATTAATCTTAATTTTAAGAGTAATGCCATCCCCTGTTCTGCCGAGACCTCCTGCCCTGAGGTAAGTACCCGGCTTACGCCTATTTCTATTAAATCTGCCAATGCCTCTGTGGGATCTGGGACCCCATCGAACCCGCGATGAAAGGTAAAGGACAATGGTTTAGACAGCGCAACAAGTGCTTTAGTGCGCTCCAAATCGATAGTACCATCCTTATGAAGTACCCCTGAAACAATCCCGGAACAACCCAATTCTTTACATAACCTTATATCATGCTTCATGATTTCAAACTCCTCCTGGGTATAACAAAAATTCCCACTGCGGGGTCTGATTAATACAAATACAGGGATGGACAGGACCTGAGTTACCTGTTTTATTAACCCGTATGACGGTGTTATTCCACCCACCGCCAGTTCTGAACATAACTCGATACGATTCGCCCCCGCTTCTTCAGCATGAATGGCCGATAGGTAGGAGTTCGCACAAACTTCAAGGATCATAATGCGTTAAGGCTTTAGATCATAAATATTAGGGTATGAAATTGCAAAATATAAACCACAAATCAAAAATACTTTTCGTAGTTTTGGTTTCCGTGTCTGTTGAAGGATTCCAGAACGTTATTTTCAGTTTGAAACATGGACGCCTGCTCGACTCCGCTCGAGGTGGTCCTGTACTCATTATAAAATTAGTTAATCGACATGTCTGATAAAAAACGCCTTTTTTTAGTTGATGCTTACGCTTTAATATTTCGTGGTTACTATGCTTTTATAAAAAATCCCAGAATCAATTCCAAGGGAATCGATACCTCTGCCATTATGGGGTTTATGAATTCCTTGTTGGATGTGATTAAACGGGAAAGACCCGATCATCTCGCGGTATGTTTTGATAAAGGGGGTAGTACGGATCGCATCGAACTATTTGAAGATTACAAAGCCAACCGTGATGAAACGCCTGAAGCGATAAAGGTTGCCGTACCCTATATTCAAGACATTTTAAAGGCCATGCATATTCCCATTATGGTGAAGGAAGGCTATGAAGCCGATGACGTTATAGGGACGCTATCCAAACAGGCGGAAAAAGAAGGCTACCAGACCTATATGGTCACTCCGGACAAGGATTTTGCCCAATTGGTTACAGAACACACTTTTATGTATCGCCCCAAATCCTTTGGTGGTGGTTACGAGATTTGGGGCATTCCCGAGGTCCAACAAAAATTTGAAGTAGAACGCCCCGAGCAGGTCATTGATTTATTAGGCATGATGGGCGACTCGTCCGATAACATTCCCGGTCTGCCGGGTGTGGGAGAAAAAACAGCCAAAAAATTCATTCAAGCCTATGGGAGTATGGAAAACCTGTTGGCAAATACCCATGAACTCAAAGGGAAAATGAAGGAGAAAGTTGAAGCCAATGGTGAATTGGGATTGCTCTCCAAGAAACTGGCGCGTATCATGCTGGATGTTCCGGTAACCTTCGATGCTAAGGATTTTGAGTTGAATCACCCCGATATCGAAGCCGTAAAGCAGATTTTTCAAGAGCTGGAATTCAGGCGATTGACTGAAAACTTCTTAAAGACCTTTGCGGTTGAAACCGATGGTGATCCATCGGCAACGGAACCCCAAAAGGAAACGGGATCGGAGGCTTCGTCTACCCAAGACCCTCAAAATCCAAAACCAAAAATGGCGACACCGGCCGGTGCCGGACAGTTTTCCCTATTCGGGGAAACAGATGACCATCCTAAAGGCGAAAATCCATCCGTATCTGCATATACCAGGCTTACTATTGAAGGTACATCCCATTTTTACCAGAGCATTACCACCCCCAAAGCACTGGAACTATTTATGAGTAAACTCATGGTGCAAAGCAGTGTCTGTTTTGATACGGAGACTACCGGACTAAATCCCATAACTGCAGAACTGGTGGGCATTGCCTTTTCATGGGACACCGGAAAAGGGTTTTATGTTCCGTTCCCGGAAAACAGGGCTGAGGCACAGGAACTTATCGAACGCTTGCGCCCTTTTTTTGAAAGTGAGTCCATTGAAAAGATCGGTCAGAATTTAAAATACGATATAAAAGTACTGGCGAAATACCGGGTTACGGTAAAAGGGAAACTGTTTGACACCATGTTGGCGCATTATCTAATTAATCCCGATATGCGTCATAATATGGATGTTCTGGCAGAAACCTATTTAAATTATACCCCCATTTCCATTGAAACCCTCATTGGGAAAAAGGGCAAAAATCAGCTGTCTATGCGTGAGGTTCCCCTGGAAAAGCAAACCGAATATGCGGTCGAGGATGCCGATATTACCTTCCAGCTTAAAACCCATTTTCAAAATGAATTGAGCGCGGCCCATACCCAAAAACTATTCGATGATATTGAAATTCCGTTAGTACACGTTCTGGCGGCCATGGAATTGGAAGGTATTAATTTGGACAAGGATTTTTTAATGGGCCTATCGGCACAATTGGACAAGGACATCAAAGTCCTGGAATCGCAAATTTATAGTGAGGCCGGCGAAGAATTCAATATTGCCTCACCAAAGCAATTGGGTGAAATTTTGTTTGATAAATTAAAACTGGTCGACAAACCCAAAAAAACCAAAACGGGTCAGTATTCGACCGCAGAAGATGTGCTGAGTTACCTGGCCAAAGACCATAAAATCATTCAGAACATTTTGGATTATCGGGGTTTAGCCAAACTAAAAAGCACCTACGTCGATGCCTTGCCCAATCAGGTTGAAACGACTACGGGCCGAGTGCATACCGATTATATGCAAACCGTGGCCGCTACCGGTCGCCTGAGCAGTAACAACCCCAACCTCCAAAACATTCCCATTCGTACCGAACGCGGACGACAAGTGCGTAAGGCCTTTATACCACGCAGTGCGGAGTATACTCTATTATCTGCCGATTACAGCCAAATAGAACTGCGCATTATTGCGGCATTGAGTAAAGAAGATACCATGATTGAGGCCTTTAAACAAGGGCAGGATATTCATGCATCAACGGCTTCAAAAGTATTCAACGTCCCCTTAAACGAAGTCACCCGCGAACAGCGCAGCAATGCCAAAACGGTGAACTTTGGTATTATCTATGGCGTTTCGGCCTTTGGATTAAGTAACCAAACCGATTTGTCCCGAAGTGAATCCAAGGACCTGATTGATACCTATTATGCCACCTACCCCAAGCTGAAACGTTTTATTGCTGCGCAAATCAACTTTGCACGGGACCACGGCTATGTCCAAACCGTTTTAGGGCGTCGGCGTTATTTAAAGGATATCAATTCTCGAAACGCCATAGTACGTGGTGCCGCCGAACGCAATGCTGTAAATGCACCCATACAGGGCAGTGCAGCCGATATTATTAAAATAGCGATGATCAATATCTATAAAAAGTTGCAGGACGGGCAGTACAAAACCAAAATGTTACTGCAGGTGCATGATGAATTGGTGTTCGATGTCTTTAAACCCGAATTGGAATCCATTGAAACCCTGGTAAGGACCGAAATGGAAAACGCCTACAAACTGGAGGTTCCCCTGGACGTCGAATTGGGCATTGGGGATAATTGGCTGGAGGCTCATTAATTATGTAATATTTTTATTATTTAATAGCGATTTCTTTGTACGATTTATGTATCGCCTCCCGCACGTAATACTTAGCAAAGCGATCCGCAGGGATGAACAGCAGATTTTAATTGGCTTTAAGCATGACCAGCCCTTAATCACATGGTTAAAAAGTTTGCCGTAGGCCAGGTGGAGTGCCACTTTAAAAAGCTGGTATATCAAGGATAAGCCTAACCATTTAACCGCTATCCATGCGATTCTTAAAGGTCATGACCGGGTAGACGACAGCAAACGCCTAAATAACACGTTAACCAAATCAAAAACGCCCGGAAAAAAACAAAGGCCCATATCGACTGAACAAAGCGCCTTGCTCAACAACTTTTATACCTATTTAAAGGGGAAGCGTTACAGTAAAAGTACGGTGGACACCTATTGTTTTTTTATAGCGGATTTTATAGCCTTCCATTCCTCAAAGAACTTGTACGCTCTTTCCAACAGGGACGTCAAATTGTTTATTGAAGACGTATTTGTTAAGCGGGACTAACTACTCATTTATTGGAAAACGGCGTTGATCTGCGCTTTATACAAGAACTACTGGGCCATGCCAAACCGGAAACCACTATGATTTATACCCATGTAAGCCGAAAGGATTTGTTGGCCATAGAAAATCCCTTGGATAGGGCTTTAAAACGATTAGGTAAAACTGATAATACCAATACAAATATATTCTTATCCCAAAATTTAAGCGGATAAAACCATATATTTATTGGCATATAACAAGTTGGGCAACATTACTAAAATTAATAGTAGTGATTAAATAAAAAGAGTTCGCAAGTTATTTATAATTTAAATACACTAACCAAAAATCAATAATCATGAAAAATTTGATATTAATTCTAACTTTAGTTTTTAGTTGTTTTTATTCTAATGCTCAATCTTTCAGCCTTGAACATGACCATTCAACAATTCAAGTTGAAGATATTAACAAAAGTGTTGAATTTTATAAAGACATACTACATCTAAAGGAAATACCTTCACCATGGCCTGAAAATAAGATGATAAGATTCTTTGATACTGGTAACAACCAACAACTTCATATAGGTCAAGTAAATGTTGAGTTTTTTGGTGATGTAAAAGTGAATAAAGTTCTTCATATTGCTTTTGCAGTAATCGACTTTGATGGATATCTAATCTATTTAAATGAAAAAGATGTTAATTATTCCAATTTCGCCGGAGAAAGCAAAAAAATCCAAATTAGACCAGACGGAGTGAGACAAGTTTATTTTCAAGATCCAGACGGTTATTGGATTGAGGTTAATGATGCCAAACATTAATCTTGTTTTGAAAGAACGCTAAAACATTAACAATTAGAATTATGAAGGTATATGAACTTTGCGGAAATAAAATACGTTGCACAACAAGGTATAACCCCAATTTGCTTACGCCAGTTCGCTGCACTCGTGTCGGCAGATTCGACTACCCTTAGACTGCGCTCAGGGCAGGCTAGAATCCACTCGGAATTGCTAACGTCTGTGCTAAACAGAAAATTAACGCATATTAACCCGTAACTAACGGTTATACAAGACCGTTGCATGTAATTTAACCAAAGTACAAAAATTTAAAATGAAGATTGTAGCCTTAACTTCCTTATGTGTTGATATTTATCCCGAAAAAGATAAGGTTTATGTTGGCGGAAACTCGTTGAATTTTATTACGCAATGCAAACTTTTAGGTTGTAAAGATGTAACCGTGATAGGTGCCATAGGAAATGACAGGTATGGCAAACTCATAGAAAACCATCTTGATAAATTAAAAATTAGTCGTTCTAAAATATATAAGATTAAAGAACCAACTGCTTCAAATAAAATCTATATAAATGAAGATGGGGATAGATATTTTAAAAAAGACAGTTGGAATGGCGGGGCTTTTGATGCATTCAGATTGTCTGAAAATGACTGGAATTCATTAACGGATAGCACAATTTTAGCTATGCCTGCTGGAGACCCTAATCTCAAAGAATTGCTAAACCAACGAAACAAAAATCAATTAATAGTAATTGATTTTTTAGATTATCTTGGAATTGAAGTCATAAGAGAATTTATAGATGACATTGATATTGTTTTTTTAAGTGGCAAAGAAGAAATGCTTAATGAACTGCAAGAACTTTCTGCTAAAAAAGGAAAAATGATAGTAGCAACTTTAGGAGCTGGAGGAAGTGTTGCCTTTTTTGATAATAGAAGATATTATCAGGAAGCAATTAAAGTTGAAAAAATTATTGACAGTACAGGCTGTGGAGATGCTTTTCAGGCTGCATTTGTTATTGAATGGTATCAAACTCATGATATTAAAAAAGCACTATATAAAGGGGCTTTAGCCGCAAAAAAGGTATTAAGCTTTATTGGAGGTGTTCAATGAGTATCATAACATGAAAAGAAGAAAATGAAGATAATATCTGTAAGGAAAAATCCAGAATATAAAGATGAGGCAATAGCCTATTTCCAAAAAAGCTGGCCTGATGTTATGCCGGAAATTTATGATGATTGCATAAGTCACAGCATTAACGCAAGAGATAGTCTGCCACAATGGTATTTATTAAAAAAGCATGATGAAATAATTGGTTGTGCTGGACTAATAACCAATGATTTTATAAGCAGAGGGGATTTATATCCCTGGATTAATGCACTATTTATTGATGAAAAATACAGAGGTAATGCTTATGCTTCATTACTGATGGAACAAGCAAAAACTGATGCCAAAAAGGCAGGATTTAAATACTTATATTTATGTACCGAACATATAGGCTATTATGAAAAGTATAGCTTTAAGTATATTGGGCAGGGATATCATCCTTGGGGAGGAGAGTCTAGAATTTATGAAATTGAATTATAAAAAATTACATAAAACAATGGCTATAAGTAATTGCTTGTTTTCGCCTACTTCTAAAAATTCGCGAGACACGAGCACAAAGTGCGAACTGTGCGTTAGCAAATTTTCAACTTGGTGTGTACCTGCCTGCCGGCAGGCAGGCTTGCTAAATTAACCGCTAACCCCCGCAACTACCCATGGCCGAACCGTTGTGCAACATTTGAAAAAATAGCCAATGAAGAACAAAAACTACATTTCAAAATTACTTTTTACAGCTTTTTCATTGCTGATTACTTCATATTGTAATGCCCAAATAGCAGATTCCATAAAATATGAAAATGGCTTTCTTCACTATCACGAATATGGATCCAAAGACCTACCTCCAATAATTATTTTGACTGGTGGACCCGGTAATTCATATAATCAATTAGAAGGTCTTGCAGAAACAATAAGCCCGAAATTTAGAAGCATTTTACTTGAACAAAGAGGAACTGGAAAATCAATTCCGATTCCATTCGATTCAACGACTGTGAATATTAATGCAGTAACAAAAGACATCAAAACATTATTGGATAGTCTAAAAATCGAAAAGTCTATTATACTTGGGCATTCCTGGGGGGGAATGTTGGCTATGAATTTTGCCTCAGAATTTCCCAATAATGTAAGCCATTTAATTTTAGTTGCACCCGGACCTCATAAAGATGCAAAAAATGGATTCGATGTACTAATTACGAACTGTAGACATACAAGAAGTTTTGAAGAAGAACAACGCCTAAACCAACTGAATGAACGCATTGCAAACAATGAAGCAGATTCCTTAGAAATTATTGAATCAAAGAAACTATTCAGAAGAGCGTACATTTTTGCAAATCCAATCCCAGATAGCATATTTCAAAAAATCAATAGAGGCAATAATAGTAAAACTAGCAACCTGCTTTGGAATGATATTATTTCCAACTATGACGTTTCCAAATCACTGAAAAAGTTTACAGGTAAAATTGATGTAATCACGGGAAGACAGGATGTTGTTGGCTTCTTTTCCTATGAATTAAAACGAGATATAGTGAACGCTAAAATTCATTGGATAAACGAATGTGGACATTTTCCGATGTATGAGCAACCGACTGAATTTTATAAAATATTATATAAAGTTTTGAATGCAGCATAGAAAAACGTTTCACAACAAGGGCTACAGTTCATTGCTTCTAATCTTACTTCGGAAAATATTCACGTTATAAAGTGGTATGTTATTTTATACTATTTTCGTTACTGAGCCAACACAACAAACCATACACAAACCGTTGGCATTCATTGCAAGGGTGAGAAAATTGAGCAATATAAATTTGAAAAGTTATGAACACTACTATCTTACCGCATCACCAGCGAGCAATCAATAACCTAGTGAAAGAATACCAGGATGATGAGCGGTTTGAGGCTTTAATCATTGGCGGGTCTGTTGCCAAAGGATGCGCCAGGCCGGATTCAGATATCGATTTTATGATGGTTACTACAGATGAAGAATTTAAAAACCGACAAAAAGCTGGAGACTTTTTTATCAACCGAACGGACTTAACAGATTATACCGGTGGCTTTGTGGATGGAAAAGTCATCGACATGCATTACCTCAGGCAAGTCGTTGATAGAGGAAATGAACCCACCAGATCGGCATTTGATAGAGCAATCATAGCTTTTTCAAAAGTAGATGACCTGGCTAGCATCGTCCATGCTATCCAGCAATACCCGGAAGCTGACCGGGATCAAAAAATACGAAAATTCTATTCGATGACTTTTATCCAGAATTGGCTAATGGGTGAAGCAGAGCGACATGGCAACATGTATACGAAAAGCCGCGCCGCATCACAGCTTGTTCTGTTTGCCGGGAGGTTGATTCTCACCTACAATCGCGTATTTTTCCCATATCATAAGTGGTTTTACGAATATTTGACAAGATGCAATGCCAAACCCAAGAACCTAATCAAAGAAATGAATCAGGTTTTAACCCAGCCTACTGTGGAAAATGCCAGTCGGCTGTTCGAAAACGTCCGTGGATTTAGGAATTGGAATGTGACTGACATTGAAGCTTTTCGTTGGTTTATGGAAGATGTAGAATGGTCATGGAGAGATCATAGATCCCCCCTTGAGGATTGGTAGTAAATAAGAAAAAAGGAATAGGAATTGGAACGAAGCAAAAAAAGGAATAACGAAATGCCAACAATGTATACAATTAATGGTTCGTTCTGTGTGTACTCGGAAAATTCCTGCGGAATTTTCCATAGGTTCGTTTCCTTTTACTAACTTAGACTTAGCCAACACAACTAATCATATACCATAACGTATGGCATTAAGAAAAACTGAATTGGAAGAATGATAAAAGGACTTTTTGAAACTCATTTGTTCGTTGAAAATCTTGAACGTTCAATAGAGTTTTATACGAATGTTTTAAAACTTAAACAATTTCTTAATGAAGAAGAAAGAAGAGCAGCTTTGTTTTGGATTGGAGATAAACCGAGACAATCATTTTTAGGACTTTGGGAAAAACCAAAAGATGAAATTGATTTAAGGCATTTTGCTTTTGAGTGCGACTGGGAATGGATTTTAAATGAATCTGTTGATTTTCTGAAATCTCACAAAATCGATTTTTGGAATTTTTTAGGTGACGATTCAGAAAATCCAATGGTTTTTGCAAATATTCCAGCTATAGCCATTTATTTTTCGGACCCTGATGGACATTATTTAGAATTTATTGGAAAATTACCTGGAAAGTATCGTCCTGAAAAAGGGAGTATGGTAGTTTCATATGAAGAATGGCTGGAATTAGAAAAAAATGAAAAATAACGCCATACAACAATCTATTTCCGTAATTTGCTCACGCCAGTTCGCTGCGCTCGTGTGGGCGGATTCGACTACCCTTCGACTGTGCTCAGGGCTGGCTGAATCCACTAGGAATTGCGAAAGTCTGTGCTCATCCGAATATTAACGCATATTAACCCGTAACTGACGGTTATACGAGACCGTTGTACCCAATTAAAAACAAATGACGAGACAACTAATTAACAATATTAAATCATTAACATTTTTACTATTACTTGTCTCATTATTTATCAATTGCAAGACAAAAAACAAAGACAATAATTCTGATGGTGAAGCTTCTTCATTGTCAAACCAAACAGTTCTTTCACAGGTAATTGATTCTGTTAATCAAGAAATAACTAATGGAGAATACGGATTGATTGACCGTTTTATGGTAATTAAGAATGAAGACGTTTTAGCAGATTTTAAATATACCTATGACTATGAATCAATTGCCAAAAAATATGACACAACGAACCACCAATACAATTACAACCATCCGAAGTGGCATCCATATTATCAACAAAGCGAATTGCACACATTACAATCCGTAACAAAAAGCGTTACTTCTATAATTATGGGTATTGCTCTTAATATGAATCGAAATTATGATGTAAACACAGAAATTATGGCCTTCTTTTCTGACTATACAATCGAGAATAAAGATAAAAGGCTATTTGACATTACTATAGAGGACTTACTAACCATGAGGAGTGGTTTTAAATGGAATGAAGGAGAATATTCAGACCTTACCGATGATTGCATCGCAATGGAAGCCAGTGATGATTGGATTCAGTTTGTTCTGAATAAACCTTTTGATTCTAATCCCGGTGAGAAATGGGAATATAATAGCGGAGTTAGTGTACTTATTGGAAAAGTTATTAGAGAAATTACCGGTAAAAGAATTGATGAATTTGCTGAAGAAACTCTATTTAAACCATTAGGAATTAACGAATATTATTGGAAAATAACACCGAAAGGAGAAGTTGACACAGAAGGAGGATTATATCTAAAAGCAGAAGATTTAGCCAAACTGGGAACGTTATTCCTTAATGGTGGAACATGGAAAAATAGACAAATCGTTCCACGTAGTTGGGTGGAAGCTTCGATAAGCCCTAAGGTCACTAATGTGTGGCCCAAAGAAAATGTTGATGTCGGATATGGATATCAATGGTGGACAGAGGATTATAATAATGGACAAAACGTTTTCTCTGCGAATGGATATGGCGGACAGTATTTAATGGTTGTTCCAGATAAAAAGCTATTTGTTGTGTTTAACGGATGGAATATTAACAAGAAGCCTGAAAAATCAACATTTAATGTTTTAGTAAAAAGACTACTTCCTGCATTGAAGGAAAATTAAGGGTTGCAAACTTTAGCCGTGTATAAAACATAGCTAGTAAGGGTTAAACTAGGAGATTAGTACCTGTTTGAAAAGTCCACCAAATTTTTAATTTGGCTTTTCAGATCGATAAGTTAAAAACAAAATATAAAAATTCGGTTCTGTGTTAATCCGAAAAGTTAGTGTCCTTTTATACGCTACGTTTCATAGACAACACCGTTGTGCTTCATTATGACTAACCCACAGATTCGGAATTTTGTAAGAATAAAATATAATAAAATTTAAAAAATATAAACTCATGAAAAAAATAACTGTACTGCTCATTTGCGCATTCTTATCAGTAGGACTTAATGCACAAAGTTTTATCGGGGCCTGGGAAAGTTACCACACTTCTGAAAATGGAGACACCCTTAAAAGTGTTGTTATTTTTGGGGATGGATACCAGGTCATTGCGACGTACGATTTAAAAACAGGTCAATTTATCAGAACCGAGGGTGGAACCTGGAAATTAGCCGGCGATACCATGACAGAAACAGTAGAATTCGACTCAAAATATCCCGATAAGGTTGGTAAAGAAGTGAGTTTTAAAGTGTTTATAAATGACTCTATTATGGGAATCGTTGGTTGGGATAGGGAGTATAAAAGAATAGATAATGGTGAACCCGGAAAATTACATGGCGCATGGTTATTTTCTGGTAGAGTAAAAGATGGCAAAACACAAATGAGAGATACAAGTGGACCACGAAAAACCATGAAAATACTATCTGGAACGCGATTTCAATGGATAGCCTATAATACGGAAACCAAACAATTTATGGGAACAGGAGGTGGAACTTATACAACCACCAATGGAGAATATACCGAAAATATTGAATTCTTTTCAAGGGATGATTCTCGAGTGGGAGCTAGTTTAAAATTTGATTATAGTTTAGCAGATGGTAATTGGCACCATTCAGGACGGTCTAGTAAAGGGGAACCAATCCATGAAATATGGAGTAAAAGGGAATAGTGTTATTTTGTTAAATAACCAAAAATAACGAAAACACAACAACGCCTATAGTTCATTGCGGCGGAATTTCCTGCCGGAAATTCTTATCTTGCAACGAAACCAAAACCGTTGGCCAACATAAACGAATAATAATGGGAGTCATTAAAAAAGAAAATATGGTAGTATACTTTAAATGGATTCCCCTCTTATTATGTTTAAATGCCGTGTGCAACTTTATATATGCACAAAACGACACTACAAGTAACTCTGCTGTTATTTGGAACAAAATAGAATGCCTTACACCTACGATAGTTATTCTGCCAAATAGTTTCGATGCAACAAAAAGCCATACTCTGGTAGTAGGACTTCATGGTTTTGGAAGTACAGCTGAAAGTTTTCAAAGTTTAAGCAAACCATTTACCGATGCCGGATTTATTTTTGCAACACCCGAAGCACCATACAGCCATTTAAGAGAAAACGGGACTATAGGATATGAGTGGTTTCTATATGATATTTCGTCCTATATCATGCTGGAAAGACCTGCATCCGAATTAGAAATATCTGCGATGCGTGTGACCACTGAAAAGCAGATGGATATGGTTCTTGAAGATTTAAAAGCGCGGTACAACATTGGGGAAGTTTATTTTGCAGGCTTTTCTCAAGGTGGCATAATCACCTACCTAACCGGAATCCATCATCACGACAAAATTGACGGTATGATCATATTCGCATCTGTAGTTGATGAAGATTGGCTGGGAAAAGATGATATTCAAGACGGGAAGGGTGTAAGAACTCTGATTATTCAAGGTGAAAAAGACAGGGCTGTACCATTTGAATATGCAGAAGCAGCACGTGACCTTCTGATTAACAATGGATATAAAGTTACCTACAGAACATTTGATGGAGGTCATAGTGTCCCTAAACATCTTTTGCCCTTTGTAATTGATTGGATAAATAAAAAGTAAACCTAAAAACGTGTGCCAAAAAAGCCTATACGCAATACCCTGCGGGTTACTGCGCATATACAAACCGTTGTAGGGCAGTGTGCCTAAGAATGTATAAACCTACTGACCTAACTCATTTGAAATGAAAAGAAGAGAATTTATCCTGCTGTCAGGACTGGGAATTTCGGCCATCGTAATTCCAACATATTATTATAAGTTTTATACGCCTGAATACGATCCATTATTGACCGAACCTGAGTTGCTATCTAACATATTGGATGGTACTACAATTCGTAATATTGGTGAGATTTACCGTAAACAATTTTCAGATGAAAATAGCGAACGTAAGTTGGCAAAACTATTATCTGATTATGCTTCAACTGAATCAACCACAACGATTGAAATGTTACGTCAACAATTTGCAGTTGATTATGATAAAGGAAATACTGTTATGGTTGACGGCTGGATTTTGTCAAGAACAGAGGCGCGTCAGTGTGCACTTTTTTCATTAACCCAAACCGACTAGGCCATGCATAAAGACGCCAAAACATTAGATAACAATACGGTAATTGAAGGAGACATATGCATTATTGGTGCAGGTGCTGCCGGTATCAGTATGGCTTTAGATTGGAAGGATACTTCCTATAAAGTAATCTTACTGGAAGGTGGCGGGTTTGAATACGATGAAAAAGTGCAGGAACTTTATGCTGGAAAAACAACTGGCCAAAAATATTTTCCGCTAAAATCTGCCCGTCTTCATTATTTCGGAGGAACAACTGGCCATTGGGCTGGGATGTGCGCCCCTCTTGACCCAATCGATTTTAAGGAACGGAATTGGGTACCTAATAGCGGCTGGCCAATTTCTAAAAATGATCTTGACCCTTTTTATGCAAAAGCGAATAAGGTACTGAAACTGGGACCTTATAATTATGAGTACGAATACTGGAATAACGAACTGCCGAACTTAACTCCCTTTCCCTTTGATCATAATGTGGTGTGGAACAAAATGTGGCAATTTAGTCAAGCCCGATATGGTGACTTATATAAGAAGGAGATTCTTGAAGCAAGAAACATTCACCTTTACACTTATGCCAATGCGGTGGATATCAAAACCAATGATAACATAACTCAGGTTAAAGAAATAATTGTCAAAAATTACGCAGGTAAAACACATACAGTAAAGGCAAAAAACTTTGTAATGGCATGCGGGACAATTCAGAATGCTCGCTTGTTATTAGCATCAAATTCTCAGGCACCTCAAGGCTTGGGCAATCACAATGATTTGGTTGGAAGATATTTTCAAGAACACTTGGAAGTGGCTTCTGCCGAATTATGGTTAACAAAACCATTCCCTACCAATTTGTATTCGTGGGAATACGGAGTAACAAAGGCTAGTGCAGAGTTGGCTATTACCCCAGAAGTTCAAGCCAAAGAAAAAATTTTAAACGGGACCGCTTCGTTACAACCTCTCAGTGTTGCCAAATATCAAAAACCTAGAATGGAAACCTGGCAAGACGGTGACCCTAGGAAAAGTCTAGAAAACGTGTTTGAAAACTGGGGTGAGGCAGCAGAAAAAGCCAAGGGAGAAAAAGGAAACATCGAACATGCTTATCAACTTAATACAAGAATCGAACAAGCCCCTAATCCAAATTCTAGAGTTACAATTGGAAAAGAAAAAGACGAATTAGGAATGCCGAGAGCAAATCTACATTGGGAATTAACCCCTCTGGATAAATATAGTGTTCGAAAAATCTATCAAATTCTCGGTAGACAGGTCGGCATTGCAGGAATTGGACGAATAAGACTTAATGAGTTCTTAAGGGATGAAAATGACGACACTTTTCCTGATAGTACAAATGGTGGATGGCATCACATGGGGACAACACGAATGGCTGACGACGCGAAGAAAGGAGTTGTAGATTCTAATTGTCAGGTTCATGGTATATCAAATTTGTTTATTGCAGGTGCTGCATGTTATCCAACCTCTGGGGCACCAAATCCAACACTCACCTTGACAGCATTATCACTTAGACTATCTGATTACCTAAAAAATACATTCAGATATTGAATCTACAAGCGACAACAATGTATTAAATCCAGTGCCACTCAAGCCAACACACGGCCAAAGCTACGGTTTTTATACAAACGTTAGGTTTCATTCCACAACGGAAAACAGGACTTCCATATGAATAAACTGGGTCGAATCTGATAAAAATAAAAACGAATACCCCTAAAGAATACGATATCTAAGGAACTAAAAAAATCCTTGAGTATCGGACAGAATTGTTTCCGAATAAAACTGAATTAATAAACCTTGGGCAACAATAGCTATAATTCATTGCCAGGTTCCTGCCTTTTCGGAAAATCCTACGGATTTTCCTACGGTTCAGTTTTATTTGCTAAATTGGTTACCTAAACACGCAGCAAGCCATACACAAACCGTTGGCTACAATTTTGCTAAAAAATGAGATATGCACTGTTTTAATAAAGAACATATGAAAAAATCAAATATAAAATTGGTGGTTTTGATGTTAACATTTTTATGTTGCTTGAGTACCTTTCCCCTATTTGCTCAACCACCCCGATTCAGTTTTGAGAAGTATGTGACTTCTGAAGGAGATACTTTAAACTACCGATTACTATATCCAGATGCTAATCCATTGCGTAAATTTCCTCTGGTTGTTTTTTTACATGGGGGTGGTGAAAATGGGAATGATAATGACGCCCAACTTAAATGGGGTGTTATGAATTTTGCTACAGACCAGGCTATGGCAAAACATCCCGCTTTTGTGATTGCTCCACAATGCCCCAAAGACATGAATTGGTTTAATTTCAACTTTGAAGAAAATATAAAACTTCTGCCTGATCCTTCGAAACCCATGGAATTAATGATTAAACTTATTAACGAACTTATAGAAAAATACCCCATTGATAAAAATCGCATTTATATTACCGGACTTTCTTCAGGTGGCACAGGAACTTATGACGCTATTCAAAGGTATCCGGATTTATTTGCTGCTGCTGTACCTGTTTGTGGTGGTGGAGACATTTCAAAAGCCGCTTCCATAGCACATATCCCCATGTGGATTATTCAAGGGGTCGAAGATCCAGCTGGAGATCCGAGGAGTTCGATTGATATGGCTAAAGCATTAATAAATACAGGTGGACGTCCGGGGCTTACATTATATCCTGAAGTAGGACATTTTTCCTGGTTAGCTGCATATAGTAATTCGGCATTGATGGAATGGCTGTTCAGACAACAGAAGTGAGTTACATTATATTAGTCATCAAAATAAACTTTAGCCAACAATGTGTATGGTGCATAGCACGCTTCGGGATGCTACGACACCATACACAAACCGTCTTGCATCATATAAATTAACCTGAGTTAAAATAAAACAAGTGATGAAAATACTATCGAAGCGAAAAAGAAAAAAAATAAGGATTAACTATCAAGGTTTAGCTCTTTTCAATTGCAAATTCATACTATTGCTCTTAATGGGCTCATTGATTTCGTGTTTAGAAATAAAAGAAAAAAATAAAGAACCCCAGCGACCTAACATACTCTTATTGGTAGCAGATGACCTTGGATATGCAGATTTAGGGTGCTATGGGAGTGATATACAAACACCTAATATTGATAATTTAGCAGCTCGAGGCGTTAGATTTAGTCGGTTTCATACATCTCCTTTATGCGCCCCAACAAGAGCCATGTTACTTTCTGGCAACGATAATCACATTGCAGGAATGGGTATACAGTCAAATCAGAATGCCGGATTCGGCTATGAAGGAAAGTTAACAGATCGTATAGTTACCATTCCGGCCTTACTTCAAACCCATGGTTACCATACCTACATGGCTGGAAAATGGCATCTTGGAGGAGACTCTTTGTCCATTCCATTCAGTAAAGGTTTCGAACGCTCCTTTGTTAATATCCGAGGGGCTGGAAATCATTATGATGACCAGGGGCTCTTTGAAGAAGTTCCAATCACTCCATATTTTGAAGATGGGAAACCGGCCGCCTGGACCAAGGGGGACTATTCTACTGATTTTTATACGGATAAACTCATTGAATACATAGACCTTAATAAAAAAGATAAAAAACCATTTTTCGCATTTGCAGCATATACATCTCCACATTGGCCATTGCAAGTGGATGAAAAATATTGGGAAAAATATGTGGGACGCTATGATGATGGATATGAAAAATTAAAAGAAAGACGTCTTGAAAGTTTAAAAAATGCAGGGATGATTCCAAAAGATGCCGTGTTACCCCCTAATCATGAAAAAGTAATTCCATGGGATGCTTTGTCTTTGGAGGAAAAGAAAAAGGAATCAAGAAAAATGGAATTGTATGCTGGAATGGTAGATAATCTAGATTATAATATAGGGAGAATTGTACAACATCTCAAAGATATTGGTCAATTCGAAAATACATTAATCGTATTTATGTCGGACAATGGTGCCGCAGCTGAGGATTTCTATTATCATGAATATTATGGGCCGTTTATCAGAGCGCATTTTAATGATGATTACGAAACCATGGGGCAACCCCATTCTTTTATTTCGTATGGCCCTGGATGGGCGGAGGCGGGATCCGCTCCTTTTCGGCATTATAAAGGGTTAACGACTGAAGGTGGTATTATCGCTCCAATGATTATTGCCGGACCAAATGTTGAAAGAAAGAATGACATTCATGAAGGATTTCTAACATTGATGGATATAGCCCCAACTTTTTATGAAGTAGCTCAAGCAAGGTATCCCGAAAAATTTGAGGGGAATAAAACGTATCCCCTGAAGGGAAATTCATTGATACCGTTTTTATCTGGAGAGACGAATGAGATACACGCTCCAGAATATCTATTTGGCCTGGAGCACAATAACCTTGCCATGATTAGAAAAGGCGATTGGAAGATCACCAATATAAACAAACCTTTTCTTGAAGAAAATTTTAAACTTTATAATGTATCTCAAGATCTTGCGGAGCGCCATGATCTCCAGGAATCTGAACCTGAAAAATATAAGGACTTGTTGGAGGAATGGAGGGAATTTTCTAATGAGGTAAAAGTGCAAATACCTCCTCCGCCTTGGTAATTCAACTCCAGTCGAAACACGAAGTCACAGCTTCAGCGTGTATACTAACCTTATTTCTCTCTTTTGTTCTTTCTGATTAATTAATTAAAATTAAGGGATTGCAAACTTAAGATGTATATCGCACATTTAAATGTTCCATATACAAACCGTTACATTGAACTCTAAACAACTACCTTAGACGCATCAACCCCATTTACTAATCCATTTTTCAATAGCTTATTTTGTACATTTGCACCAATGAAAACGCTTTGTTTAATTTTGGCTTTATACTCTTTTTGCCTATCAACAATTCCTTGCTGTTCGGACAATAACTGCAATGACGATATACAAACCGAGCAAACCGACCATCATTCTGAAAAAGAAAAAGGCCATGACGATAGTGATTGTTCTATGTGTTCTCCATTTTTTGCCTGTGGAACGTGTTCAGGATTTGTGTATTCAAAGTTGCACTTTTACCTCAAGAACCTTCCTTTCCATAAAAGCAAATTCATTGCGTTTTACGTACCACAAATTACAGATGATTTTTTTGCCAAAATCTGGCAACCTCCCAAAAAAAATAATGATACAAAAGTGGCCAATCCACTACAAATGGTTAGCGGTGCGAAACACCACTAACCCAACTATTTCATCATTAATTAAAACATATTAGACCAATGAAAAATTTCATCTTGCTTTTGTTGGTAATGCTATATACCTCTTTGGCTTTTGGACAAAACACATTCAAAGCCATTGTAAAAGATAGCGAGAGCAAAGAAACACTTATAGGTGCAACCGCATATTTGCACGGTAGCGCCAGTGGGGCCATCACAGACCAAAACGGTTACTTGGATATCCATAATATCCCGAATGGAACCCAAACCATAATTTTTAGATATATAGGGTATAAAGAGAAAAAGCAAACGTTCAACTTCCCTTTATCAGAAACGGAAACCGTTGAGATTTTACTTTCCAAAAGTGAAGGGGAACAATTGGATGAAGTAGTCATTGCTTCCACTCGCTCCAAAAGAACGATCTACAACATACCCACAAGAATTGAAGCCATTTCGGGAGAGGAACTCCAGGAAAAGGGAAACATGAAACCCGGCGATATTCGTATGATGCTGAACGAGAGCACAGGCATTCAAACTCAACAAACATCCGCAACTTCCTACAATTCAAGTATCCGAATCCAAGGGCTTGACGGGAAATACACTCAAATATTAAGAGATGGCTTTCCGTTGTATGCGGGGTTTTCAGGCGGCTTAAGTTTGATGCAAATTGCACCACTTGATTTAAAACAAGTGGAGGTGATTAAGGGGGCTTCTTCAACCCTTTATGGTGGTGGTGCCATTGCGGGCCTGGTAAATCTGGTATCAAAAACGCCCAAAGCAGAAAGGGAACTAAGCTTTATGTTGAACGGCACCTCTGCTCTGGGCTTGGATGTCAGCGGATTTTATTCCCAAAAATTCAATACTAAAGTGGGGACCACCATTTTTGCCTCCTATAATTTAGGCACCCCTTATGACCCCGCAGATATTGGACTTACAGCCATTCCTGAATTCAGGCGTTACACTATAAATCCAAAGGTTTTTTTGGATTTTGATGACAAAACCTCACTCAACATTGGTTTCAACAGCATCATAGAAGACCGCACAGGTGGTGATATTACATTCATTGAAGGAGATGGTAATGCCACAAACCCATTTTTTGAAAAAAACAACACCACCCGCTTCAGCACCCAATTAGGAATAGACCACCAATTAAACGATAAATCAAGACTATCATTCAAAAACAGTGTTAGTTATTATGACCGAAAAATTGAGATTCCTGATTTTATATTTTCTGGCAAACAGTTATCTTCATTCAGTGAAGCAACGTATACGTACAGAGAAACGACATCAGAATGGATAATGGGCCTTAACCTTTGGACAGACAAATTCACACAAGACCCATTGACTATTTCAGAGGTTGTTGATTATAAGCATGTCACTTCTGGCTTCTTTGTACAAAACACCTGGGATGCAACAGACAAATTTGCATTGGAAACGGGTTTTAGAGGGGATTATCAGAATGAACATGGTTTTTTCGCGTTGCCCAGGATTTCTGCACTATTCAAAGTCAACCCGAAATTGAGCATGCGGCTTGGCGGCGGTTTAGGATACAAAACCCCGACCGTTTTTACTGAAGATGCCGAGCGCATACAGTTCAGAAATGTATTACCCATTGATGTTTCCAATACAAAAGCCGAGCAGAGCCTTGGTGGTAATTTTGACATAAACTTTAAAACTCCACTGACCGACCAATTATTTTTTAGTATCAATACCCTATTCTTTTACACACAAATTAAAGACCCCTTGGTACTTACTTTGTTAAACAATGGATTTTATGAATTTCAACAACCCAATGGTTTTATTGATACAAAAGGCATCGAAACAAATATAAAGTTGACTTATGGGGACTTAGCCCTTTTTGTTGGTTATACTTTAGCCGATGTAAATGAACATTACAACGGAACAAAGAATGCCTACCCATTGGTTTCAACCCACCGACTAAATAATGTGCTGATGTATGAAATGGAAGAAAAATTGAAAATTGGCTTGGAAGCCTATTACTTTAGCCCTCAAGAATTAAATGATGGGACAACTGGCAAACCGTATTGGCTTTTTGGGTTTATGGTAGAAAAGCTATGGGAGAATTTTTCCATTTTCATCAACTTTGAGAACTTTGGCGACACGCGACAAACAAAGTTTGGCAGTATCTTTACAGGTTCAATTGAAAACCCAGTGTTTAGGGACATTTATGCGCCTTTAGATGGTTTTGTGGTGAATGGAGGTATAAAAATAAAACTATAGGGAAACACTCTTAAAGCGCCAAAGCGCATTAAACCAAATCAAAATATATCGAAAAGGGCAGCATAACACTGCATATAAATAAGAGCAGGTTAAGTGCTTAATTTCCAAAACGACAGAATAAATATAAAAATTGAATAATTTTCTCTTTTTAGACCATTACTACGGATAAAATAAGTATTTTTGTCCGGTTCAAGATAGAACAGCTTTTAATAGTAAGGTATTATTTAGTAATTAGTTAAAGAGTTTTACTCTTCTTTCCTTTTTTATTTCATCATCCCTTTATTTTTTAAGAATATAACAGCGTATTAGTCGTCTAGATTTTTTTATTAATCAAAGCGGAACGTTAGTTAACCAATCTAATTGAACAACATTTATTTTTAACTTAAAATTTAATATGATGCAAGAAGGCACAGTAAAATTTTTTAACAACTCAAAAGGATTTGGGTTTATCAAATCAAATGAAACAGGAGAAGACATCTTTGTACATTCCACTGGTTTAATTGACGACATCAGAGAAGATGACAAAGTTCAATTTAGAACTGAACAAGGAAAAAAAGGATTAAATGCTATTAACGTTGAAGTTGTAAATTAATTTGTAGCAAATTAGCATTTCGAATTCTGAATCAAGATTGTCTGAAAAGGCAATCTTTTTTTATTTCATAAGGGATCTGATTAAAAACCAAGCACAACACTGGCTATAATTACTGCGTCAGTTCGCAACGCTGGTGTGATGGCCTGTTTTTGGTTAATTGAAAAATACCTACTTTTAACAATCTATGATTCCTACGCGAAAAATCCTGCGGATTTCCATTCGCAAAGGAATCATAGCCAAACCGTTACCCAACATTCTGTACATAATGAAAAACACCGTATTCCTTTTACTGATTTTATGCTTTGGATGTCAGCAATTTCAAAATAAAACAAGTGATTATAAGGTCTTTCAAGAATTGCAACAATTAACAGATACTCAAAATTACTTTAAACTCAAACAAGTTTTTGAATCTCAAAAAGATAAGCTTTCAAAAGAACATGAATTATACTTTAAGGCAATTCTTTTTAATATTTTTAATAACCTGGAAAATTCAAATTTGGTAATTGATGAATTAATTAACCAAAGGGCAATACATGTAACAGATACCTTGCTAAATACATTATACAACACAAAACTACTTAATCACATAAATCTATATGAATACCATGACGCTGTGCTTACTAGTGATATTATTCTGAATAAATACCGTCAATTAAACGATTCGTCCGAGATAGCGTCCCTTGAAAATGAACTGAAAATTTGGACATCTTTAAGACATACGCCTAAACAAGAAATTATCAGAAATAAAGATGTTGCATTCCCGATGGTTAGGGATAAAGTAGGTTTGTTCAATGTGGATGTCACGATAAACAACACGATTAAGAATTTTGTATTTGATACCGGTGCTAATATGTCAGTGATAAAGAGGTCGCTTATTAAACATTTTGACTTGACCTATATAGAATCCGATTTCTATGTTACAGCATTCACCGGACAAAGAGTAGATAGTGACATAGCCATTGCTGAAACTTTAAGAATAGGGGAACTTACTTTTAAGAATGTGGTCTTTTTGGTACTGAATGATGAAGACATTTCATTTCCTCAAATAGATTACTACATCAATGGAATCATCGGCTTTCCTGTTATTGAAGCTATGGAAGAGATTAGAATTTCAAAAAACGATACCATACGTGTTCCAAAAACTCCCGTTGCGTACAATTTATCCAATTTTGCATTAGATGGTTTAACACCCATAATAGCCGTAAATTATAAAAAAGACACCTTGAGTTTTGGATTTGATACAGGAGCGCGAGCAAGTACCTTGTACGCCCCATTCTACCAGAAGTATAAAAACCAAGTGGATACTAACTATGAGCTACAAAAATTTAAGTCAAGCAGTGCTGGTGGTGTTATTGAATTCGATGGATATATCATTGACGATATCGATTTGAAAGTTGGAGAATCTAAAGCGTCACTAAAGAATTTACAACTTCATAAAAATAAAATAGGAACGGACGCCAATAACTTATATGGGAATTTCGGGCAAGATTTTATAAAGCATTTTGACGAAATGATCATCAGTTTTAAAAATAGCTCTGTGTTATTTAAATGACATTCTAAATAAAAACCCCTTGGGGAATACCAAATATAATTTCTTGCTTGTTCCAGCTACTCACGAAAATCTTCGTGGATTTTCTATTCGGTTTGTTTGTGCTAAATTAGATGCTTAACTACGCAACGTTTCATTTACAACCCCGTTGTGCACATTTAAAACTGATCAAATACCAATGGAATGAAAATAATTTATTTACTTCTCGCTAGTATCATGTTGTTGACCTCATGTCAGTCCAAAGAACCTATCTCTCCAAGGTTTAATCATGTAGTCATTCAGGTTTCAAATATGGAAAAATCAGTTGATTTCTATACTCATGCATTTGACCTTAAAGTGACTAACGATAGTTTAAAACATGTCGTTTACACATTAGCAGATGGAACGAAAAAAGAAAGAGACGTAAACGTCGTATTATTAAAATTTCCGAATCAGGATTTTGTTTATGAAATGTCTGAAGTAACAGACTTTGACCCCTCTGTAAAATTTGCCCTTTTTCATCATGTTGGAATTGACGTTAAGGATATTAAAAAGGCCTATGATCGGGCGAAACAGGCAGGAGCTGAAGTGTTGGTTCCTATTCGGTTAGTGCAAACCAATGGCATAGAAACGAAACAAGCGTTTCTAAAAGGGCCTGATGGAGAAATCATTGAATTAATGCAACTCATTTCAGGAGATTTTTGAAAAGACGAAATACCTGTTTACCACAATGTAAAAGTGTAATTAAAGGGGATTCGACCGCCTTTCGACTGCCGTCAGGGCAGGTTTAAATAAACTCGTAATGGTGAGCGTTAGGGCTTAGCCAAAAAACACTATCTTTAATACCTAACTGCCGGTTATATGAGGCCGCTAGTGACAATTAAAAACAGAAAAATGAATCACTTATTGAACTGCGAGAACAACACATTATTCAATATCTATTCTGTACCAGTCATGATATTGTTTATGACCACATCTTGTATTGAGTTTAATGCCCAGAATAAAGAGATGAGAACCTCCGGTCGGATCACTAAGGAGATGGTTTCAAAGATACAAACAGACATCGACCCTGAATTTGTTTACGAATATGAACAAACAAAATTCGTACCCCCCAAGGGCAAAACGCTGTTGGTCATGGGCCAAACCGTTGAACGGATTGCTGAGTACATGAACCATTTCCCGAATCAACCCATTCCTGGCGGCTGGGCCGCTTACTGGGGGATTCCTGAATTTAAAGGTGTTAAGGAGGCTCATAAAAATACTGAAGTTGGCCATACTCAAAACCATCAAATGCTTATTGATGAATTTCCCAATACAGTTGTTCAAAGTGCAATGTGGATGGTAGGAAAATGGGATGTTGCAAAAAAGGCCGGCGACGGTGATTATGATGACGTGATTAAAAAATACAGCGCTTGGGCTAAATCCGTGGACCGACCTATCTACCTCAGGATCGGATATGAATTTGACGGGCCTCACAACGCGTTGGAACCCGAAGAGTATGTCCGGGCATACAGGCATATCGTGGATCTTATGCGAGCCAAAGGTGTAAAAAATATCGCCTTTGTCTGGCATTCCTACGCCTCCACACCGTTCAAAAATCACCCATTGTCTGCTTGGTATCCGGGTGATGACTATGTGGACTGGGTGGCTATCTCAGTCTTTGGCCATGCATATGATGGTACAGATTTTGGTCCAGATTGTGATACCGTTCTTCAATTTGCCAAAGAACATAAGAAACCCGTAATGATTGCTGAGTCTAGCCCGATAAAAGGTGTTGATAAGGAAAGCGCTATGGCCTGGGATCAATGGTTTGTCAATTTCTTCACCTTCACCTATTCCAAGAACATAAAGGCCATCAGTTTTATAAACGAAGACTGGACCAGTTTTGGAATGGCAGGAATTGAAGCGTGGAAGGATAGTCGTCTCTACAACAACAGCCAGGTATCCGAGGCATGGTTTAAAGAGACAAATAAAGACCGCTATTTGAAGCAATCAACAGATCTATTTAAGCAGTTGGGATATGAGAAGTATTAGTTAAAACCTTTCGACCTAGCCTAACAAATCAATAATACAAAAATTGTAATAGTCGTAATTCACCATCTCACGGAGACCAGTGAGCAGCTAGACCTTGTACCCTATTTAATGAACAGCTTAACACTACATCATATTAAGGGATTTTAAATTTAAGTCGTGTGTAATGCATTGCCATTATCCTTCCTCCAACGAAAATCCTGCGGATGTTACCATGGTTTGATTTTATTTGCTAACTTAGGTTCTTAAACATGCAACAAACCACACACAAACCACTATGCTCCATGATAACCAACTCATACGAATACTAAAATTTACATAAAATGAATCAAATTATTACGGCATTTGTTTTAACGGGAATCTTGATTTCTTGTAATTCTTCCAACAAGACCAAAAATTCAACAGAGGAGTCCTATGCTACAGAAAATGTAACCCAAACGGCATCAAACGAACTGGAAAACCATGTAGTGGCTATTGATACCGATGCCGCTTTAATTGCAACAGCACTAATGGCTGCTCCTAAAGAAAGCAGAGCAGGATGCAAAGTTATAGGCTACAATATGGCCGGTGAATTTGTGACCCTCAAAGAAGGTGATAACGAATTTATTGTTCTCGCAGATGATCCAAAAAAATCCGGATTCAGTGCAGCGTGCTACCATAAGGACCTGGAACCTTTTATGGCCAGAGGACGAGAACTTAGAGCCATGGGAAAGTCGGCGGATGAAATCTTCGATATCCGGGAAGCAGAAGCAAAATCGGGTAAGCTGGATATGGGAAAACCGGGATCTACACTACACATTTACTATGGACCCGATGATTTGTATGATCCCCAAACTTCTGAAGTGCAAGGGGCTCAATACCGGTATGTAGTCTATTTACCATTCGCCACTGCCGCATCTACCGGACTTCCGGAACAACCTGTAAGGGCTAACCATCCCTGGATTATGAATCCTGGAACACATAAAGCACACATCATGATTTCACCTTTATCCGAAGAACGTAAATAATCTAAAAGAGAAACAACGAATACACCACAGCAAGTACAGCTCATTGCTTCAGATTTTGCTTATGCCAATTCGCTTCGCTCGTGTCCTCGTGGAAAATGCATGGCCAGAACTATTACCAAGTTTTCTTTTCTAAATTAGTAATGAAATCAATGGAACAAATCGAAAATTCGAAAAAGTTAAACCCTATTCGAATCATTGGAAGTAATTAAATAAAACCGATTATGCATAGGGAACTCAGATATGCCATTTTATTAGGTATCGCAATGGCTAATTCTATCACAAGCTGTAGACAGGAAAATGACCATTCGGAATTATCTAAAAATGTTTCGATCGAAACAAAAGTGGTGGAACTAAACCCAGATGAAGAAAAAATTAAAACAACTATTAAAGAATTATTATTCGCTGCCGGAAACTATAATATTGCAGAATTGGAGACAATGATTTCCGATAAAGCAATGCTCGGAATAAGCAGCTTAAAAGATGGTGTCTGGTCTAATTCAGAAATAGCCATTAATGATTTCTTTGAAAGTGTGAAACATCGAGAACGCCGTCCTTACTGCGAAATACCGAATAACTTCGACATTCTAATTACAGAAGGTCAGGTAGCCTTGGCCAGAGCGGATTGCACGCTTCATAGATGGGGCATTCCACAAACCAGTGAAGTAAACCATTTTACATTAATTAAAGACCATGGCAAATGGAAGGTACTCCATATCTCCTGGACTAAAGTGGCACTTTCAGAAGACCAAAAGAATTATGATTTAGATATTTTCGCACGCGGATATGCACAGGCATGGTGCAGTCAAAGACCAAATTTTGTGTCCTCCTTTTTTGCAGAGGACGGTGAATTAGTGGTAAATAATGGAAAACCGGCAATAGGAACAGCGGCAATTACTCATGTTGCCCAAGGATTTATGGAGGCTTTTCCGGATATGATTGTTTCACTGGACAGTCTGACCACCAACAAAGCCAAAACAAAATTTCATTGGACACTTACAGGAACAAATGCGGGTCCAAATGGAACTGGAAACAAAGTGAATATTAACGGATTCGAAGAATGGACTTTAAATGATGATGGATTAATTCAAAAATCAAAAGGCCATTTTGATGAAAAAGAATATAAACGACAACTTGAATTTGGAGCGGATAAATAAAAACTGTAGCCCACAGAGGCTCCAATGATAAGCACCCTACGGGATGCTGGGACACCGTAAACGACCGTTGGCGATAAGTAAAGCGAGACACTATGAAAATTGGAATAGTAGGGGGATCCATTGCCGGTTGTTCGGCAACCATTCTTTTAAGGAAGGCAGGACATGACGTCACCGTGTTTGAGCGGTCCACCAAGGCCTTGACAGGCAGAGGTGGAGGTATTGGAACCACACCGGGTCTAATGGAAGAGATTAGAAAGGAAGGCCTTATCAAAGGAGATTTTGCCTATGTTCAAATTAATAAGATGCCATTCGTTGGCAAGAGCAGTGCTTCAGAACCTTATGGCAGGACGGCCTGGGCTTTGCCCATTAACTTTCATGTTTTCCAATGGAATGAACTTTGGAAAAACCTGAGGGCCAATGTCCCCGACGACTGTTATCAGGCAGGTATCAAAATAGTGAATGCCAAATCAATCCCCGACGGAAAGGTGGAACTGACCACAGAGTCAAAGGACAGACTCGTGTTCGACCTTGTGTTATTCGCAGATGGCTACAACTCCCTGGGGCGTCGTATTCTTTTTCCGGACAAGAAACTGAAATACAGAGGATATGTGCTTTGGAGAGGCCTGCTCCCTGAATCTAAAATAGAAAGTGCATCGCCTTTAAAGGATGGCATTCTCCGGTTGTCTTATGATAATGCACCCGGACATAATGTCGTTTATTTCATCCCTGATGAGAATGGGTCGATTAAAGAAGGCACACGTATGTTCAATTGGGCAGCCTATGTGGCCATTCCGGATTCTGAATTGGATGAACTTATGACGGATAGATGGGGGAAAATCAGATTCGGAACACTACCTCCGGGAACCATGACCAAAACAAATGAGGACCGACTGAAAAAGTTACTGTCCAGATCTATTCCCAATCACTATGCAGAGGTAGTTAACAAAACCAAAGACAGCTACATACAGGTTATCTATACGCTGGATTTAGACCGCTATTGTAAAGACAGAATGTGCCTAATAGGAGATGCCGGAATAGTTGTTCCTCCCTTCACGGGTTCCGGAGTATTCAAAGGATATCATAACGTTAAAGACCTGGTCCATTGTCTGAAGGAATACAGCAACCTGGAAGAGGCACTGGAACAGTGGAGCAAACGGCAACTCTTAACAGGTAAGCGCCTTTTGGCATTGGGGGAGCAAATGGAGAAGGCCTTCATTTGGGAGCAGCTGGACTTTGCACATGTAGACGAGGATACCACCAGGAAGTGGTGGAAGGCATCCGTAACTTTTCCTGATCGTTTCAACTATGAAACGGGGTAAAGCGAAACACTAGGGCCAAGAAGGGTTATAATACACTGCGCACCAATAAACAAAACCAAAAAATACTATCTTTAACTCCCAACGGAATCATAGCCAAATCGTTGGAAACCATTAAAACAAAGAAATAATATGAAAGTAAAAGCTTATGCGGCCAAAGAGCCAAAAGGAAAATTGGAACCTTATGCCTATGAATTAGATAAACCGGGACCGGAGGAAGTAGATATTAAGGTAGCCTATTGTGGAATTTGTCATTCCGATTTAAGTATGATAAACAACGATTGGGGCATGACCCAATATCCCATAGTGCCCGGTCATGAAATCGTAGGCGAAGTCATTGCTGCAGGTAACGCGGTTAAAAATGTAAAAATCGGAGACAAAGTTGGTTTAGGCTGGTTTTCAGCTTCATGTATGAGCTGTCAGGAATGTATGGATGGCGCGCATCATCTGTGTTCCAAAAGTGAAGCAACAATTGTAGGCAGGCATGGCGGTTTTGCCGACTATGTCCGAGGACATTGGTCATGGGCCATTTCGCTTCCGGAAGGTATTGATATGAGTAAGGCCGGCCCCTTGCTATGTGGTGGAATTACCGTCTTTAACCCCATAATAATAGCCGGTGTAAAACCAACCGATACGGTAGGTGTCATTGGAATTGGTGGCTTAGGACATATGGCACTTAAATTTTTAAAACATTGGGGTTGTGAAGTGGTGGCGTTTAGTTCTAATCCGGATAAGAAGGATCAGATTCTGGCCATGGGAGCGAACCAAGTTATAAATTCCAAAGATCCTCAGGAATTGGAATCTATTGCAGGACGTTTAAATTTCATCCTAAATACCACCAATGTAAGTTTGGACTGGAATTCCTACCTGTCAACCTTGGCGCCAAAAGGGAAACTTCATACCGTGGGTGCCGTTTTAGAACCTATGGCAATCCCTGCATTTAGTTTAATTGGTGGAGAAAAATCTGTAGGCGGAAGTCCCTTGGGAAGCCCTGCGCTAACAAAAACAATGCTTGATTTTTGCGTAAGACACACTATTTATCCAACAACGGAGGAATTCCCCATGGAACAGGTAAACCAGGCACTCGAGCACCTTGAAGAAGGTAAAGCGCGTTTTAGAATCGTTCTAAAAAATTAATAACTGCTCCCATCATGGTATTAAGGGCATTAAAATGCTTTCTTTGGTAAAATATTGTTTAGTTAATTCATTTGTTCAACTTACTGTTGGGATTTTTAATAGAATATGTAGATAATTAAATACAGATTTTATGAAAAATTTATCTAAAAGTTTTACGTTTTTGTTCGTTGCTGTTTTTCTTATAATTTCCGCAAATCAATCCTTTGCACAACGTACTATCCATAATTCTATAGAAGGGATTTGGGTCGGCAAATTAGAGATCCCGGGAGCTGCCACACTTAGAATAGGGATAATAGTGAAGGAAGACGGTTCAGCAGAACTAAACATTATTGACCAAGCTACGGGAAATATACCTATTGATGAGGTAAGCTATTTAGGGGATGGCGTAACGTTTATTTTAAACAAGTTAGGCATTACCATAAAGGGAAGGGTGAATGCGGATAAAGATGCCATAGAAAGTGAATTTATGCAGCGTGATAGAAAATTTGCACTTCATTTAAGTCTGGTAGATGAACTCCCCAAATTAATCAGACCCCAAACACCAAAAGCACCATTTGGATATACCAGCAGGGAAGTAGAAATTGAAAACAAAAAGGCTAATATTACTTTACAGGGAACGCTTACATTACCTAAATCAAAGACCAAAGTTCCGGCTGTGATTCTCCTTACCGGTTCCGGACAACAGGGCCGTGACCAGGACATTGCCGGACACAAACCCTTTTGGGTCATTGCCGATTATTTAAGTGAAAACGGTATAGCTGTTTTGCGAATGGATGACCGCGGTATTGGAGGTTCGACAGGTGATTTTAATAGGTCAACTACTGGCGACTTTGCCTCAGACGCCTTGGCCGCTGTGGCGTATTTAAAAAAATGTGAGGGAATTGATTTGAATCATATTGGTTTATTGGGGCATAGCGAAGGTGGAAGTACCGCTGCAATTGCGGCCTGTCAGTCAAACGATGTGAAATTCATAATATCGCTTTCAGGTGGAATCGTAAATTTTGGAAGCATTGTTATACAACAAATATCGGACCGGTTGAAGTTGCAGAATGTACCAGAAGAAAACATCGAACTTGAAATGCAATGGCGTAGAACATTGTACGAAATCGTAAGAGAACCCATTGATTCGTCTGCAGCAGCAGAAAAAATGTGGCATGCCTACAGGATATTACCAGAAAATGATATAAAAGCTATGAATTGGCCCGAGGGCAGGATGAATCATATGGTATCTCAATTGCTAAGTCCCTGGTGGAGGTATATCCTTTCTTTGGATGTCATATCCTTATATAAAAAAATAACATGTCCGGCTTTATTATTGTATGGAAGCAAAGATATGCAGGTAAACGCAAAAGAAAATTATGCTTTGATGGAAGAAGCAATAAAACCCAACAAGAAAAGTAATATTACCATTCAAATAATTGAGGGTGTAAATCACTTATATCAAACAGCAGGTACCGGTTCTGAGTATGAGTATGTTCAAATTGAAGAAACCATTTCACCGGAGGTTCTAAAATTAATAAGCGAATGGATTATCAATGATACCAATTAAAGATAAATTCTCATGTTTTTGGCATTGCTATTTATTATATCCTTTTTGTGACCGTTATGGTATTTACCATTGCATCAGAACCCGGTTGGGTGGATAATCTATAAATATAACGTCTTATATAGCCGATATGTTAGGGGAAGTGGTTGAAGCTGCCGGTGTGGTGATGGGATACCGTTTATACCAATAGTTTTATCCCGGAATGGAACGTCATGCATCGACTCCTTGGAAATAATACCTTTAAACAGTGCGGTCAGAGGCCGGTACATTCCAATTATGCCGCATAAAGACAGAGCGATGTTCAACCTAACCTCATTATCCGAACAGAGTCCAAGGAGGTAAAAAACGATAACCATTGCAAAGTGATGAGATATCAATGCGGAATGACCCGGAAAATAGAGCCCCGGAAAAAGACCATTCAAAAAACTTTTATTAAATTTCGTCCCTAACTTAGTTAGTATACACGACCTTTAACCACTGATTTAAATTTCTGTTTTTCTAAAAGCGCGGTAAAACAGGTTTAATTTCAGATAAAAAAACAATCGGTGTTTATGCTGCAAAAAAATAGTATTCATAAATTAGAAAAGGATGAAGGGTCCATTTAAAAATCCTTTTAATGCACAGACCATAGGTGTGACTTTACTACTTATTCTATGCTGTGGTGCATGCAAAACCGGCACGAGTAGTACAGAAAAGATTTATATCAAAGGGGTCTATGGCGATCCGGCGACTTTATTGCAAGCCGGTTATACTTTTAACGAATTGGGTGTGAATGCCCTATTTGTAAGAAGCTATTCGCTCAACGATGAATTGTACTATGCAGCACGTGAACAAGGGTGCAAGGTTTTTGTAGAGTTTCCCGTATTACTTGGACGGCAATTTATTGAAGACCATCCGCAATGCCAACCTAGAGACACTACAGGGCAGGCATCACCTCCTGCCGATTGGTTTATGGGTGTTTGCCCAACCTGCCCTGATTTTAAAGCCGATAGAAGGCAGCATCTTAAACGCCTACTTAATCAGTTTAAAGTAGATGGCATTTTTCTTGATTATCTGCATTGGCATGCCCAGTTCGAAACGCCCGAACCCATTTTACCTGAAACCTGTTTCTGTGAGCGTTGTACAGCGTTGTTTTCAAAAAAATACAAAATAGAAATCCCTCAAGGAAACAGCGCCGACAGGTCCCATCATATCTTGTCTTTTCACGAAAGGGAGTGGAGGGATTGGCGTAGAAGCATATTAACCGATTGGATAAGAGATCTGAAACACATCTTAAAAAGTCACCAACCGGAATCCGCCTTAGGTTTATTTTATTGTGCCTGGTATCCGGATGAGTATGATGCTGCCCTTTATCGGATATTGGGTATAGATATAAATGACTTCGCCAAAGAAGCTGATGTCCTGGCTCCGATGCTCTTTCATCATATGACAGATCGCCCCGTCCGCTGGATTGGTGAATATACCACCTGGCTGGATTCGGTATGTCACGCCATACGTCCTGAACATAAACCTGAAATTTGGCCCATTGTCCAGGCACATAATACTCCGGGAGAAGTGAGCCCTGCCGAATTTCGAGAAGCCATGCTGCAAGGTAGCGCCTTTCCATCAAGCGGAATCATGATGTTTTCGGATCGTGCTTTGCTCCAGGATCCGCGTAAATTGGAAATTATGAAATCATTATATGTAGTGGACCCTGAATAAATGATTCCCTGGAGATTGAAAAGAAACAAGAAGCAATGGACTTCGTTGGCAAAGCGTTAAAACTAAGTTTAAGTATCAAATAGCTGAATATCGCCAGAATAATCCTGAAGCGCATTTCACAAGAAACTCATAGCCAAACCGTAAGGCATTAAATCAAATACATGAAAAAGACTTTATTACTCCCGCTAGCAGTACTTCTTATAATATTCGGTTGCGAACACAAACCCCTTATTGAAGGGCTATGGCTGGTTAAATCAGTAAAGGTAGGCGAAGAAGACAGGACTCCAAATGCAAGATGGATCCGTTTTAATTCCGACTTGACTCAAGAATCGGGCAATGGTAGATTTCAACATTCCTATGGAACATGGAAACTTAATGGGCAATCTCATGAACTATCTGTTGAAAACTCAAACGGTTTGGAGGATTTAAATCCTCCCTTTAAGGTAATGATTGATAAAAACAAAATGGTTTGGGAAAGAACCGAAGAAGGACAGGATATTAACATGACTTTGGTCCGTGCATCTCGGCTGCCGGAAACGTATGGTGATAAAATACTTGGGCTGTGGCATTTAGAACGCGCTACCGGCCAGGGAAACTATTTTGAGCCGTCAACCAATAATGAAACCAAAAGTTATCTATTTTTCAGATGGGATAAGCGATTTGTCATAGCCTCCGAAAAAGGAAGCATACACGGCATTTATAATGTTCACGGACATCACCCTGAAGTTGAATTAGTACCATATGGAGAACCCTTCGAAAGAACCTTTTGGAACATTCAATTTGAGGCTAATGAGATCACTTTAACATTATTAAATACAGACGGCATTGTGGCAAGAAAATTTAAAAGAATTCATAAATTTCCGGACCAATAAAAACGATATGAGAACAATGGATAACCGCATTCATTCGAAACACAAAGTCATCCAACCGATAACTGATGGTTATACAAACCCTGGACATTAATTAGAAAAAATGAGCAAACTTCAAGACAACATGTTTCTCGAAATGAGAAACAAAGAACTATTTAAGCAGGCACAACAATATGCATTTGAATATTTGGAAGGTGTATTTGACCGAAATGTTTATCCAACAGAAGAAGCCCTTAAGAACTTATCCGTGTTCAACGAAGAACTTCCTGTTAACTCAACAAACGCTAAACGTGTCATTGAACAATTACACAAATACGGGAACCCGGCAACCACAGCAACTTTGGGGGGAAGATATTTTGGATTTGTCTGTGGAAGTGTGGTCCCGGTAGGTTTGGCCGCTAAAAATCTTGGAACCTATTGGGACCAGGCCCCTGCCATGAATGTGCTTTCCCCAATAGGAAGTAAATTGGAATCTGTTGTTGAAAAATGGCTTGTAGAATTATTCCATTTGCCTCAAACGACTTCCGCCGGATTTGTTAGCGGAACATCAACAGCAAATTTATGCGGTTTGGCGGCTGCCAGATATCGCATTCTTGAAAGAAACCATTGGGATATCAATGAAAAAGGGCTTAGAAACTCCCCTAAAATAAGAATTGTAACCGGGAAACACGCCCATTCGACGGTTTTAAAAGCTATCGGTATTTTAGGTTTGGGAAAGGAAAATATAGAATGGGTAGAGGTTGATAATCAAGGTAGAATCATCCCTGAATCGATTCCTGAATTAGATGAAAACACCATTTTGATATTACAGGCAGGCAATGTAAATAGTGGCGCATTTGATGACTTTGAAGGGATTTGCAAGAAGGCAAAGAAAGCCAATGCCTGGGTGCATATCGATGGTGCTTTTGGTTTGTGGGCACAAGCCGTGAAAGAATTACAGCATTTAACCAAGGGGATAGAAAAGGCTTCTTCCTGGGCTGTAGATGGTCACAAAACATTAAACACTCCATATGATTGTGGAATCATATTATGTTCAGACCAGGAGGCCATGACTTCGGCGCTTCATATGTCTGGAAGTTACATTGTAGAAAGCGATGAAAGAGATGGTATGTTTTATACCCCTGAAATGTCTCGTAGAGCCAGGATCATTGAATTATGGTCGATATTGAAGTACCTTGGTAAAAATGGAATTGATGAAATGATTCTGAACATGACCCAAAGGGCAAAACAATTTGCGGAAGAAATAACAAAAACCAATGGCTTCTATGTTGAAAATGACATTGTGTTAAATCAAGTCCTTGTGAGATGCGATACCGATGAAATTACAGATAGGGTGTTGCATACCATTCAAAGGTTAAGAGTGTGTTGGCTGGGGGGTTCCATGTGGTTTGGTAAAAAGGTTATGCGCGTTAGTATTTGCTCATGGGCCACAACGGAAAGCGACATTTCTAAAGCGGTGAAATCATTTCAAAAGGCCTTGGCGTTAGAAACAATCAAAGGCCATAAAGCATAGGCATTTAAAATCAGGTATAGTCCAGTAGTGGTGAAATCTTCAAAAAAAAGAGAGAAATGTTAGTATTAGTCGTAGGGGCCAGTGGTGCAACAGGCAGACATTTGGTTAATCAGCTTTTGCTCAAAGGAAATCAAGTTAGAATTATAGTGCGTTCCAAAGCGCATTTACCAAAATCATGGAAGGCGAATACCCATTTAGAAATTATTACGGCCAGCATTTTAGAGTTAACGGAAAACCAATTGATTACATACACCTCTGATTGTGATGCCATAGTATCCTGTTTGGGACATAACGTTACTTTCAAGGGTATTTATGGAAAACCCAGAAAACTAGTGACCGAGGCCACCAAGCGACTTTGTAATGCTGTCCAAACTCATGAACTAAAAAGCCCGATCAAATTCGTGTTAATGAACTCCTCCGGAAACAGTAACCGAGACTTGAACGAACCCATGTCATTAGCTCAAAAAGGGGTTATCGGCCTGCTTAGATTGTTGTTACCACCCCATGTAGATAATGAACAGGCAGCGGATTATTTACGGACCCAAATTGGTCAAAATAACAGGCATATCGAATGGGTCGCTGTTAGACCCGATAGTTTGATAAATGAAGACGACCTTACCGAATACGAATCCTATGCCTCACCCATTAGAAGTGCCATTTTTAATGCCGGTAAGATCAGCCGAATCAATGTAGGACACTTTATGGCGGAATTAATTAACGATAATAATCTATGGAATACATGGAAAGGCCAAATGCCTGTTCTTTATTCTAAAACTTGACGCGTTAATATCCAAACATAACCCCTATTACGACATATTCGACTACCCCTCATACCCCGTCGATCTGGTTAGAATGATTAGTTGGCCTTCTAAATCGAAAATAATTACTAATTTTATCCGTAACTGAGACCTATACCACCACGATACCACAATTTATCTCCACTATGAAATATGTTCAAAGGCTGGATTCAGTCCTAATTCGATCCCTAGTTCTACTGGTTCTCTTGCCGTCCTGCCGTTCTGAAAACCCCGCCCTTGAAAAACCGAATATCGTTTGGATCACATCAGAGGACAATTCAAAACATTACCTAAAGCGGTTTGATGACAACGGCGTTTCAACACCCCACATTGAATCCCTGGCAGATCATGGAATAGTTTTCAGTCGGGCATTCTCGAATGCACCCGTCTGTAGTGTGGCCCGTTCGACTATAATTTCGGGATGTTATGCCCCAAGATTAGGGGCTCAGTATCATAGAAAAATGACTAAAGTTCCCATGCCGGATGCATTGAAGATGTTTCCTGCCTATCTTCGGAAAGCGGGTTATTATACCACCAATAACAGTAAAGAGGATTATAATATTATTAAGGGGGATGATGTCTGGAATGAATCTTCCGGGAATGCGTCCTGGCGAAATAGAGTTGCAGGACAACCCTTTTTTCATGTGGTTAACATTGACAGGACTCATGAGGGGACGCTTCATTTCACAAAGGAACAAATGAATGACCAGCCCAATATAAATGATGAATATGGGTTTGAGGTTCAGCCCAATCATCCGGACACCAAACTTTTCAGGTACACGAATGCCCGTTATCGTGACAAGATCCAGCAAATGGATACGCAAGTAGGGGCTATTATTAAAGAACTCGAAAAAGACGGGCTGCTCGAAAATACGTTTATTTTCTATTTTGGAGATCACGGGGGGGCATTGCCTGGAAGTAAGGGATACGTGTACGAGACGGGGCTGCACATACCACTTGTTGTTCGTATCCCTGAAAAATACCACCATTTGGTGGATATTAAAGCAGGAAGCACGGTAAAAGGCTTTGTGAGTTTTATAGATTTAGGGCCAACTGTATTGAACTTAGCCGGAGTGGACATTCCTGATGGTCTTGATGGAAGCCCCTTTTTGGGAAAACAGTTGAGTACGGAAGCGGTGAATGCCAGAGATGAGACCTTTGCCTATGCCGATCGATTTGATGAAAAATATGATCTGGTAAGATCCATACGAAAAGGCAACTATAAATACATTAGAAGCTATCAGCCCTTCAATTTTGATGGCTTAATGAATAACTACCGTTATAAACAGCTCGCTTATCGGGAATGGCAGTCCATGTTCGAGGAAGGTTTATTAAATGATGTACAATCCGCCTTCTTCAAAAATCGTGAGCCCGAAATGCTTTTTGATGTGGAAGCTGATCCTTTTGAAACTAATAATCTTATTGCAGACCCGAAGTATCTTGACCTTACCCTAGCCCTTCGTCAACGTTTAAATACCTGGGTTAAAGAAATGCCGGATTTGTCCTTTTACCCTGAATATGTTCTCATTGAAAACGCTTTTTCCAACCCCGTGGCATTTGGAAGATTACACCAAAAGGAAATTGCAAAATATGTGGATATTTCCAATTTGTGTCTGTCGAATTTTGAAAGTGTGAAAGAGAAAATTATCCAAAGTTTACATGCGGAAGACCCCTGGGAAAGATATTGGGGCTTAATAACGTGCAGTATCTTTAATAAAGAGGCCTCGTCCTTGGAAAGCACAATACGATCTCTGGCTTACCATGATCCGGTACATATAAATCGTGTGCGTGCTGCAGAATATTTGGGAATCACAAGGATTGAGGATCCCTCATCGGTTATGACAACGGCCCTGTACAATTCTAAAACACCTGCGGAAGCTCTATTGATACTGAATTCCATTGTATTGATGCAATCCAACCCGTATCACTATACATTTGACATTCAACTGGAGAATATTTCCGGAACCGTTGTAGAAAACCCGGAGGTTAAACGTAAATTGGATTATTTGGATCTCTAATAGGTAAAATTCACGGCCAGTAACATGGTATGAACATAATAGCCGAATGGCGTCCAAACGAATATTGAAATTAATCATATGAAAAAGATATCATTAGTCTTATCAGGAGGAGGTGCAAGAGGAATTGCACACCTGGGGGTTTTGGAAGAGTTGGAAAAACAGGATTATGAAATTCACTCCATAACAGGTACTTCTATGGGGGCCGTTGTGGGTGGAATTTATGCAGCCGGAAAAATTAGGGAGTTTAAAAAATGGATTTTAAACCTCGATAAAATAGACATCTTTAAACTGGTGGATTTCACACTTTTTAATAATGGCTTTATTAAGGGTGATAAAGTATTTGAAGCCATATCACCCTTCATCTCGAACCGTCAGATTCAGGATTTACCAATTAGGTATTCTGCAACTGCCACCGATTTAGTGGGTAAAAAAGAAGTTCTGTTCACAGAGGGAAGTCTCTATGATGCGTTGCGCGCTTCGATTGCAATTCCAAATGTCCTGACACCGGTGGTCAAGGAGGATGCCATTCTTGTCGATGGTGGTGTGGTAAATAATATTCCTATCAATCATGCGCATCGAATGGATAATGATCTTTTGGTTGCAGTTAATGTGAATGCCGATATTCCCCTAATTGATACTGAGATAAAGAATAAGGAAAAGGAGTCTCTCTATCAAAGCGCTATGGCTAAATTCAGTAAGAATTTGAGGGAATTGTTCTCTAATGATGCCAATAATGATTTAAATTATTTTGACATCATGAATGTTTCTTTTGAATTGATGAGGAACGAAATGGATAAGATCTCCCTTAAAAATACACCTCCCGATATATTAATAGAAACTTCACGGGATCGCTGTAAGATTTATGATTTTTATAAGGCAGAGGAATTGATAGCGCTGGGACGGAAAGCAACCGTAATGGCTTTAAAACGCCATACAAATCCATCATAGAATGACGGTTTAAATTCTAAAAAAGGGAACGGTAACCGGCTAAAACACCACTTGAAAAGAATAGATCCAAAAATAATCATCTAAACATAATAACCATTATCTTACCGGATGCAATGTGAGGAGATTCAAAATGGGCATCTGCTCTATGGACTATCCGTCATATCCCATGGAACGCTATGAGAACGAACATTAAAAAAATCAAATTGATGACCCGTCCCCAAAAAGCAAACAATGCGCTCAAACGGTCATTAGGCCTCACGTCCCTTATTGCGATTTGTGTTGGGGTGGTGGTTGGTCAGGGTCCATTAATTACTATTTTACAGGGTGTAGGCATAAATGCTACAGGATTTGTTGTAGCCATGCTTATTGCCTTTGTGTTATCGTTGAGTTACGTTTTTACCTTTAGTGAACTTGCCCTAATGATGCCCAAGGCAGGCGGCATTAGTACCTACACTGAAGTTGCGGTAGGGCATCTCCCGGCTATCATTGTGACCATTGGCGGCTATTTGGGTATTGCTGTTTTTGCAGGAGCTGCAGATCTCTTCTTGCTGGATTATGTCATGGATACCCTCTATCCCGACACCTTTAGCCGTTTTGGACTTTGGGTTTATATCATCATCATTATTTTAAATATTCTGGGTATTGAGGTTTTTGCAACGGTACAAAACCTACTGGCATTCGTAATGCTCACTGCCTTAATTGTTATTGGGATTGCCGGGATAAGCAGTTCAGCAGTTCAAGATATTCCTTTTGAAGGTTTAATATCGGGTATTGGCGCATTGGACTGGAGCTTACTTTCATTGACCGTCCTTGCGGTATGGGCCTTTCTTGGGATGGAATTTGTTTGTCCGTTGGTGGAAGAAACCAAACAGCCCGAAAAGAACTTACCCAAGGCCATGCTAATTTCTTGTTTCATCCTGTTATTGATTTATGGATCGGTTGCATTGGCTGGTTATCACAAGGTGCCTGGTAAGGAATTAGTCGATTCTTCTATCCCGCATTGGGTTTTGGTCAAATCCATTTTTGGTGAAAATGCACGATTAATTATGGCTGTCCTTGCCATTACAGCAGCTGCTACCTGTTTTAGCACCGGAATCGCCTCCATTTCTAGAATGCTGTTTGGCATGGCCAAGAACAATCAATTACCGTCTGCATTTAAACGCCTCCATCCTAAATTCAAAACCCCTTGGTTTGGCATCTTTTTTCAATGCAGCCTGGCCATTGCAGTGTATATCATTTTTCAAGACTCACAGAATATCATTATCCTTTTGATGATATCCTGTTCGGCCATATTTCTTCTGGTTTATATTATGGCCCACTTAGATCTGATGATCTTGAGAAAAAAATATCCTGAATTCCATCGTCCCTATCGATCTCCTTTCTATCCCGTACTGCAAATACTGGGCATCATTGGAATGATTTATCTGATCATTAATAATTCGCCTTCCCCGGAAATGACCAAAAAGGTGTATGTCAATGCCGGTGTGTTCATGGGGATCACAGCGCTGTACGCAGTTCTCTGGATAAAGTATCGAATGAAGAAACCTTATTTTAAAGGGGAGTCCATTGAAAAAGTGCTGTAGACCGATACCCAAAATACCTGGGTCCCCTAGTGCTTATTGTTTTTTACTAAATTAGCACCACACTGTGTAACTAATCTAACACAATGCCTTTGGCGAGTTAGAACACATCGTAAAACGCTAACCTATGATATGTATCAGGCTATTTCAATGGGGAATATTCGTAGCCCTATCCTTTGTAGGATGTAAATCGGAACCCCAAAATCAAGACCAAAAGTCTATAGAAAAAGGTATTGAAAGAATAGATGTTACGGAACACTACGTTTCAGATAGCTATCACAAGAGACATGACGGTTTCGATTGGGTTGCTGTATCGGTGAAACACCATGGGGATGAATCCCTATGGGTATCCGTTCGATCGCGGGCAGACCAAAAAAAACCGACCTGCACATACGATACGAAAGCCTTCAGAATAGATAAGAACACCTATGAATCGACCTATGACGGAAAGCGCATCCGCTTTGAATTTTTCCCAACAAGTCTAACCATCTCCACCGAAAATCCTGATGATTCCAATATGCTCTATTTCTTTTGTAATGGAGGAGCAACCCTAGCCGGTCACTATGGCAAAATTGACGGTGAATTAGACACTCAACAGATCGATTTAACGACGTTTAGTAAAGTATTGAATCTTCAGGGCATTGGCTTTAACGTCTCTTCCATTGAAAAAGATAACAAGAATACCCTCACCATTTTTACATTTGGTCTTGAAAATCGCGACTATAATGAAACCTTTACCATTGAAGGTCAGGTTGTCATCGATGCCGAAGTGGAAGACCTTAATTCGGATGGTTCACCCGAACTTTTCGTTTACACCCAATCCGTTGGTAGTGGTAGTTATGGAAATATCTTCGCATTTTCAGTGAACGCTAAAAAATCCATGAGTCAAGTCTATTTCCCACCAACATCCGAGAATCCCAAAATCAATTCAGGGTATCGCGGACATGATGCGTTTACGATTGTCGAAAATACCTTAAGTCAACGTTTCCCCATCTATAAAGAAGGGGACACGAATGCCTCACCAACAGGAGGAACACGACAAGTTTCATATACATTAGTTGAAGGCGAAGCGATGAGACAATTAAAGGTGCTTGACATTACTGAATATTAAACGATTTAAAATTGATTCATCCGTAAAACTTAAAAATCAAACTAAAACAACTCATTATGAAAACAGCATTTCAAGCAGGTAGAAGAGGATTTCTAAAACATTCGGCATTAACCACAGCAGGACTTCTTACGGTTCCAATGGTTAGTTTGGCCCAAACACGGCCCTTACCAACTTCAGACAGTATCTTTTTAATAGGCCCTCTGGAAGGTTATACGCCAAGAATTGGAACACTGCTCTCAACGATGAATATGATGCGTCATTGGGTAATAGAGCAGGTTAAAGACTTAACTCAGGATCAACTGGATTTTCAGCTTGATGACAAATCAAATTCAATAGGTGCTATGCTACTGCATCTGGCTGCCTGTGAAAGGTACTATCAGTTGAATACTTTTAATGAAATGAAATGGGGGACATGGAATGATGACATCAAAAAAGAATGGGATGTCCCAATGAATCTTGGAGAGGAAGGGAGAAAACAAATAAAGGGACACCACATTGATTATTATCTCTCCAGACTAGAGGAGGTTAGAGACATTACGAAAGAAGAGTTTGCAAAAAGAGATGATAGTTGGTTGATGAAATCTGAGCTATTTTTTGAAGGTCAGCCTACGAACAACCATTGTAAATGGTTTCATGTCTGTGAGCATGAATCCAACCATAATGGTCAGATAAAATTTATTAAAGGCAGACTTCCATAAGGATCAACTCATTACAAATAGAAACCATAACACATAAGAGGCTCTCAAGAAGTTAGAATAGGGTGATCAAAATCGTCCATTTTATGCGGTCCTATACGCGATTAATTTTATTAAAAATAATACATCCCCCTATTTGGTAATCAAATATATAATCGTAAATTTGCAAACTCTTTTTGGAAGAGGAATGTTTAATTAGAAAAAATTATAAGTGTGGACACATTAAGCTACAAAACGATTTCGGCAAATAAAGCTACGGTTAACAAGCAGTGGGTTTTAGTTGATGCCGAAGGTCAAGCGCTTGGTCGTTTAGCTTCTAAAGTCGCAAAACTTTTAAGAGGTAAGCACAAGCCAAACTTCACACCACACGTTGATTGCGGGGATAACGTTATTGTTATCAATGCCGAAAAAATCAACTTATCCGGTAACAAGTGGAACGATAAAACCTATATTCGTCACACAGGTTATCCAGGTGGTCAACGAAGTTTAACTGCTACCGAATTGTTTGGAAAAGATCCATCTAGAGTAGTAGAAAAAGCAGTAAAAGGAATGTTGCCGAAAAACAAATTGGGGGCAGATTTATTCCGTAACTTAACAGTTGTTGTTGGTCCAGAACATGCGCACGCAGCTCAAAAGCCAAAAGCAATTAACTTAAACGAATTCAATTAATGGAAGTAATTCACAAAATCGGCCGTAGAAAAACGGCTGTTGCTCGCGCATATGTGGCCCCCGGAAAAGGGAACATATCGATTAACAAAAAAGACATAGCCGCTTACTTCACTACTGCAACATTACAGTATAAAGTAAAGCAACCTTTGGTTATGACTAACAATGATGGCAACTTTGATATTACAATCAATGTATATGGTGGCGGTATTACCGGACAAGCAGAAGCCGTACGTTTAGCTATTTCTCGTGCAATGTGCGAGGTAGATGCGGAAAACAGAGCCATCCTAAAGCCAGAAGGATTATTAACAAGAGACTCAAGAATGGTGGAGCGCAAAAAATTCGGTCAGAAAAAAGCGCGTAAGAAATTCCAGTTCTCTAAACGTTAATATTCTATTTTCGAGGTCATTCTTAACGAGGTCATGGAGCTGTTCACCGGGTAACCGCCTGTTGAGACCGTCAGATACTGAACCTGTTGTGAAATGCCATCGTAGAATGCCGTCGATACTAAAATTATTTTTTAACCCAGTTATTGTTGTCTATCACGTTAAAGCGTGAAGATTTAGTTTAGCATCTAAATGGTTAAGGCCATCTGTAACAAACGGAGACCACTTAACCATTGCTAATTCAACAGAACGTAAACTATTACAAACATGGCAGTAGAAGTAAAAGAACTACTAGAAGCAGGTGTACATTTTGGACACCTCACACGTAAGTGGGACCCCAATATGGCCCCTTACGTCTATATGGAGCGTAACGGCATCCATATTATCAACCTTTACAAAACGGCAGCTAAAATTGAAGAGGCCGGAAATGCATTAGCTAAGATTGCAGCTTCCGGACGCAAGATTTTATTCGTTGCCACAAAAAAACAGGCTAAGGATATCGTTGCCGAAAAAGCATCGTCAATTAGTATGCCTTACATTACCGAAAGATGGCCCGGTGGGATGTTGACCAACTTTGTGACCATTAGAAAAGCCGTTAAAAAAATGGCTTCCATTGACAGAATGAAGAAGGACGGTACCTTCGATACCTTATCCAAAAAAGAACGTTTACAAGTAGACCGTTTGAGAGCTAAGTTAGAAAAGAACCTGGGCTCGATTAGTGACATGACCCGTTTACCGGGTGCCCTTTTTGTCGTGGATATCAAGCGTGAGCATATCGCCATTAAAGAAGCCCAAAAATTAAACATTCCTATTTTTGCAATGGTGGATACGAACTCAGACCCGCGTCAGGTGGATTATGTGATCCCTGCCAATGACGATGCTTCAAAATCCATTGACAAAATTTTATCCTATGTCACGACTGCCATTGCCGAAGGCCTGGCGGAACGCAAAGCTGAAAAAGACGCGTCAACAACGGATAAAGATGCTCCAAAAGCGAAGAAAGCAGCGAAAAAAGTAGCTGTGGCATCAGAAGAAGAAGAATAACTAATAGTAATACAATACTAAAAAGGTCGTTCAAAAAGTACAGTGCATCTCAGATGGAACCGATTGAAAACGTTCCCCCTGCCAAGATCAAAACCTTTTTGCATAACCTCTTTAAACACTAAATTAATTATGAGTACTACAGTAAAAGTAACAGCAGCTGAAGTCAATAAATTAAGACAAGCCACTGGCGCCGGTATGATGGACTGCAAAAAAGCCCTTGTTGAAGCTGAAGGCGATTTTGATAAAGCCATTGAGATCCTTCGTAAAAAAGGGCAAAAAGTTGCCGAGAAAAGAGCCGACAGAGATTCATCGGAAGGTGCTGCTATTGCAAAAATCAATGCCGACCAGACCGCCGGCGTGGCAATTGTATTAGGGTGTGAAACCGACTTTGTGGGTAAAAACGAAAACTTTGTGGCCCTGGCCAATCAGTTTGCCGAAATTGCTTTAAACTACGATACCAAAGAGGCCTTTTTGGCTGCAGATTTTGGTGGTATGACCGTAGCCGAAAAATTAACAGAACAAACTGGTGTTATCGGTGAGAAATTAGACATTACGGCTTTTGAAAAGCTGGAAGCACCTTATGTTGGTGCCTATGTCCACATCAATAAAATTGCAGCTTTAGTGGGGTTGTCTGCCAAAGTGGATAATGCCGAAACTTTAGTTAAGGATGTGGCGATGCAAGTGGCTTCCATGGGGGCCACTACCTTATCTTATAAAGATTTTGACCCCGCCTTCATTGCCTCTGAAACGGAAGCAAGAATCGCGGTTATTGAAAAAGATAATGAAGAGTTGGCCCGTTTAGGTAAAACCCTTAAAAATGTACCTAAGTACATTTCCATGGCACAATTGACGCCTGAAGTTCTAGCCCAGGCTGAAGAAGATGCCAAAGCCGAATTAAAAGCGGAAGGCAAACCAGAACAAATCTGGGACCGAATTTTACCGGGTAAAATGGAGCGATTCATTTCAGACAATACCACTTTAGATCAAGAAAAATGTCTGCTGGACCAAAACTTCATCAAAGATGAAAAGCAAACGGTTGCTAAATATGTGGCTTCCTATGGCGATGTTGAAATTACAGATTTCAAGCGTGTAACTGTAGGGTAATCCCTTAATATTATAGACCTCATAGACCATCAAACCGCGCGTTTGATGGTTTTTTTATGCCGAACAGTTACAACATCAAAAAAAGTAAAATCCAAAACTTGTCCCTTAGATCTAAAACAAAAGAAATATACTTGTATTCGTGGTCTGGTATATTATTTTGACAATTTGGGTATGGGTAAACAGCAAAAAAATGTTTAGTTTTGCACAACCCTGTTTCCGCTTTTGCGGGAATCTCATCGCACATTTATGAAATATAACAGAATACTCCTCAAATTATCAGGTGAAGCCCTAATGGGAGACCGTCAATATGGTATAGATCCTCAACGTCTAGCTGAATATGCTCAAGACATTAAAGAAATAACCGAAAAAGGAGTCGAAGTTGCCATTGTTATTGGTGGTGGGAATATTTTTAGAGGTGTTGCAGGGGCCAGTAATGGAATGGACCGTGTTCAGGGAGACCATATGGGTATGTTGGCCACGGTTATAAATGGCCTGGCGCTGCAAAGTGCTCTGGAAGATGCAGGATTAGAAACGCGACTACAGACGGCCATTAAGATTAACGAAGTCGCAGAACCCTTTATTAGACGAAAGGCCCTAAGCCACTTAAGTAAAGGACGTGTCGTTATTTTTGGTGGAGGCACAGGTAATCCCTATTTCACGACCGATTCCGCTGCTGTTCTTAGAGCCATTGAGATAGAGGCCGATGTCATTTTAAAAGGGACTCGTGTAGATGGCATTTATAATGCCGATCCGGAAAAAGATATTTCAGCTAAGAAATTTCATTTTATTTCCTTTGATGACGTTCTGAGAAAAGGGCTTAAAGTCATGGATTCCACTGCCTTTACCCTAAGTCAGGAAAATAAATTACCGATAATTGTTTTTGATATGAATAAAAAAGGTAATTTGCTTAAGGTTGTCGCGGGAGAAAATGTTGGAACCGAAGTCAATTTGTAAATTTGGTGTTATTTTTGAATATGTATTGATCTAAATTTTAAAATCATGAATGAAGACATACAATTTATTTTAGATACTACAAAAGAAGCTATGGACAATGCTATTAAGCATTTGGAAAAGCAGTTTGTAAATATTAGAGCCGGGAAAGCCAGCCCCGCCATGCTGGGAAATGTTATGGTAGACTACTATGGGTCACAAACCCCATTAAATCAAGTTTCCAATATTAACACCCCCGATGGCAGGACCTTAAGTGTACAACCTTGGGAAAAAAGCATGCTTCAGGAAATAGAACGTGCTATTATTTATGCCAATCTGGGATTTAACCCCATGAATAATGGCGAAATGATTATTATTAACGTTCCGCCATTAACCGAAGAGCGTCGCCGTAATTTAGCCAAGCAAGCCAAGGCAGAGGCCGAAGATGCAAAGGTTAGTATAAGATCGGCGCGCAAAGACGCTAATCATGAGATAAAAAAGTTGGACCACGTGTCGGAGGACCTACAAAGTAATGCGGAAATTGACATACAAGAAATGACAGATGCTTATGTGAATAAGGTTGATGAACTTTTTGGTGTTAAGGAAAAAGAAATTATGACCGTTTAGCAGCCGATGCGGCTCTCATATCCCTCTTTTTTATTTTAAAAACCAGCTTTTGTTTGCTAATGTTAAAGTTTTATACGTTCATCGTTTTCGTTTTTCTTGCAGCAATAGTGAACTCCCAGTCTTTATCTAATTTTAATGTTGAACCAGAACAGGACTCCATAAAAAAGAACAGCCTGCTAATTAGTCTTGGCAATGGCTATTTCCCCTCCAAATATTTTAATTTAGATTTAAGATACCTTATTAAATACAACCAATACGAAGGGGTAAGAACAGGTCTTGGAGGCGTAACCAATGATCAGTTTTCAAAACGATACCGAATAAACAGTTATGCAGTATATGGTTTTAGGGATCATCGGTTTAAATATAGTTTTGGAGGAGGATTCAGAATTTCGGAAAAAACGAATACCTGGGTAAACGCATCCTACACTGACGATTTGCAAGAATCGGGAAGCACAACTTTTTTAACCGATGGCCGCTTCTTCCAATTTTTCGAACCCCGACTGTTAAACATCAGTTTGTTCCACAAGCACATTACCCAGGCGCTTTCCATAGAACACCAAGTGCATCCCAAATTAAACGGTGAAATAGAATTGGCCTTAAGCAACGTGAGCCCTACCTACAGCTACGGGTATCATTTTAACGATACCGTCCTTACCAATTTTCAGTTCAGCACCTTAAAGGTCGCCTTGCAATGGAGTCCATTTGACACCTTTCATAAAGGAATAGAAGGTCCGGAAGAAATGGATCCGGGGTATCCCATATTCACCCTTCAATATACCAAGAACTTCAACAAGGTATTTAAAAGCAATTTGAGTTTTTCTAAATTCGATTTTAAAACACTTTATAGGATAGGTGACGAAAAGATGGCATTCTCAGAAATCACTTTAGTATGCGGTATAGCCAGGGGTGATGTTCCCTTGACGCATTTATACCATGCCTATCCCAATAACATTACCAAAGAAACCATTCTACAGCGTTTTTCGGTTGCCGGATTAAACAGTTTTGAGACCATGTTCTTCAATGAATTTTTTTCGGATAAATTTACGACTGTGCAACTGAAGCATTACCTAAAACCTTTTTCCATTTCTCAACGTTACAAACCTCAAATGGTTCTCATTACGCGCTACGCCATTGGAGATATCGGTCATCCAGAAAATCACGAATCGATAACCTTTAATTCCTTAAAAAAAGGATATACTGAATCTGGTTTTGAAATTAATAAACTTCTCTTTGGTTTTGGTCTGAGTTTCACGTACCGGTATGGCGCCTACCACTTGCCTGAATTTGAAGATAATATTGCCTTTAAATTTACATTTAACGTAACATTATAAGGCAATTAAGGCTGGTAATTCTTTGTTTTTTCTACCTTTGCCCAACTTTAAAGGAACGCATGTTAAAACTTTTTACTCAGGATTTTTGGGACGTTGTGGCCCGTTTAATTTTACGTAATAAAATTACCATCCTGGCAGGTATCGTTGTCGTTACCATTTTCTTTAGTTGGCAATGGGAAAATATGCGTTTTACCTATACAGAAGCCAATTTATTACCAGACGACCATGAAGTAAATTTAAGCTATAATGACTTTCTTAAAACCTTTGGAGAGGAAGGGAACCTCATCGTTCTTGGAGTAAAGGACAGCGCTTTATTTTCAGTTGAACACTTTAATGCCTGGAACAGGTTGTCGGATAGTTTTAAAACCTATGCCGAGGTGGAAACCGTAGTATCCATTAAAGATTTACAAAAACTGATTAAGGATACTGAAAACGAGAAATTTATTCTCAAACCTTTCATAAAAGACTCCATAACCTCCCTGAATGAGTTGAGCAAACTTGAAAGTGACCTTTTTAAGAAGTATCCCTTCTACGATAACTTTCTGTTTAACGCCGAAACAAAAACCATTCGAACAGCGATCTATTTAAAAAAGGATATTGTTAATACCGCTATCCGGAAAAATTTTATCGTTGAAACCTTAGTTCCGAAAATTGAAGCCTTTCAGGCCAAACATAATTTCGATGTTAGAATTTCGGGCATGCCCTATATACGAACCTTAAACTCCCAGATCATTGTCGATGAAATTGGATGGTTTGTGGCCGCGGCCTTATTGGTGACCTCACTAATTTTCTTTTTCTTTTTCAGATCGTTTAGAGCTACATTTATTTCCCTTATTGTAGTGAGTGTAGGTGTTATGTGGACTTTGGGCATCATCGGATTACTGAATTATGAAATTACAGTTTTAACAGCGCTCATACCGCCTTTAATTATTGTTATAGGAATTCCCAACTGCATTTTTTTAATCAACAAATACCAGCACGAAGTTACCTTACATGGTAATAAAGTTAAATCACTGCAACGGGTTATTACAAAAATTGGCAATGCCACCTTAATGACTAATGTCACAACGGCATCTGGGTTTGCGACATTTATACTGACCGAAAGCAAACTTTTAAAGGAATTTGGGGTAGTGGCTTCACTGAGTATATTGGCTATTTTTATATTGTGCCTGCTTATCATCCCGATAATATACACCTTCTTACCATTTCCTAAAGACCGCCATTTAGAACACCTCAACAAACGTTGGATTGGAGGTTTCGTCGACTGGATGGAACACATGGTAAAACATGAGCGTATCGCCATATATACCACTGCCATTGTTCTTTTAATTATTAGTATGATTGGCATGAACCAGATAAAGATATCGGGAAGTTTGATTGAAGATATGCCCAAGAATACCGAGTTCTTTAAAGACATCCGTTTTTTTGAAGAAGAATTCAATGGCATCATGCCTTTAGAAATCATGATTGATACCAAACGTAAAAAAGGAGTCATGAAGCTCTCTACCTTAAAGCGGATGAACGAACTGGAGGATGTCATTCTGGAAACTCCGGAATTATCCAAACCCATCTCGGTAGTAGGGTTGGTAAAGTACTCCAAACAGGCCTATTATAATGGCAACACTAAATTTTACCAATTACCGTCATCGCAGGAGAATAATTTTATTTTAGCCTATGCTAAAAACTCTTCTTCCAATGTAGATCTGCTTAAAAACTTTGTAGACAGTACGGGTCAATATGCCCGGATAACCACGTTTATGAAGGACGTGGGTACGGATAAAATGGAACGGATCCAGGAAAACCTTCAAAATAAAATAGATAAAGTTTTCCCAAAAGAGCGTTATGAGGTTACCATGACGGGCAAAGCCCTGGTCTTCCAGAAAGGCACTAAATATCTGGTTAAAAATTTAGCCATTTCCTTGTCCCTGGCCATATTTTTAATATCCTTATTCATGGCTTATATGTTCCGTTCGGGACGCATGATTATTGTATCGCTCATCCCCAACTTATTGCCGCTTTTAATTACTGCCGGTTTGATGGGATATCTAGGAGTGCCTATTAAACCATCCACCATATTGGTCTTTAGTATCGCTTTTGGTATTTCAGTAGATGACACCATACACTTTCTGGCTAAATATCGCCAGGAACTTCAAGCGCACAACTGGAAGATTAAAACCTCTGTTTACAGGGCTTTAAGGGAAACGGGTATCAGTATGTTTTACACTTCAATTGTTTTGTTTTTTGGTTTTTCGGTATTTACCATCTCCAGTTTTGGGGGTACGGTCGCACTAGGCGCTTTAGTTTCAGTCACCTTACTGTTTGCCATGCTGTCCAATTTACTATTGCTCCCCTCTTTATTACTATCCCTGGAACGAAGTATTGCCAATAAACAAGTATTAAAGAAACCTGCGATAAATATTATTCCCGAAGAGGAAGGGGAAGACCTGTATGAATAGATCTTTTTAAATGTTGTGATATGGTCGTAGGTCTGGGGCAACTTATTGTTAGAATTTAGTGGTTTTACACCGGAAAGCCGAAAGCCTTTTTTTATATTTACGTTTTAAAATTTTTTACATAAATGAAGCCATTTACCGTTTTAGAATTACTGCAAAAAGCGCCTTCAATTTTAGAAACAGTTGAAATAAAGGGTTGGGTTAAAACCTTTAGAGCCAACCGGTTTATAGCGCTAAACGATGGTTCATCCTTAAATAATATTCAGTGTGTCGTGGATTTTGAAAAATTTGATGAATCGCTATTAAAACGTATCACAACTGGAGCGGCCCTGCATATTACAGGGGAATTGGTGGAGAGTCAGGGCAAAGGACAGCATGTTGAAATTATGGTAAGTACCCTTCATATTTTAGGGGACAGTAATCCTGAGACCTATCCGATTCAACCCAAAAAACATTCCTTTGAGTTTTTAAGGGAACAGGCTCATTTACGAACCCGGACCAATACCTTTAGTGCCGTGATGCGCTTGCGTTCGGCATTGTCGTTTGCTATTCATAAATATTTTAATGAACAAGGGTTTTATTATATGCACGCTCCCATCATTACCGGAAGTGATGCGGAAGGCGCTGGCGAAATGTTTCGCGTCACCAGTTTGGACCCCAAAAATCCGCCCTTAGATGAAAAGGGTGATGTGGATTACACACTAGATTTCTTTGGCAAAGAGACGAAGCTTACCGTTTCGGGACAATTAGAAGCCGAAACTTATGCCATGTCACTTGGTAAAGTGTACACGTTTGGACCAACGTTTAGAGCAGAAAATTCAAATACATCAAGACACCTGGCCGAATTTTGGATGATTGAACCTGAAGTTGCATTTTTGGACTTGGACGGTAATATGGATTTAGCCGAAGACTTTTTAAAATATATTTTAAAATACCTGTTAGATCACCATGAAGAAGATTTAAACTTTCTGGATAAACGCCAACAGGATGAGGACAAAACCAAGCCTCAGGCAGAGCGCAATGAGATGGGGTTAATCGAGAAGTTAAAATTTGTAACAGAAAACCATTTTATGCGTTTAAGTTATACCGAAGCCATAGATATCTTAAGAAACAGTAAACCAAACAAAAAGAAGAAGTTCAAATATATAATCACCGAGTGGGGTGCCGATCTGCAGAGTGAACATGAACGCTTCTTAGTTGAAAAGCATTTTAAAAGTCCTGTGATTTTGTTCGATTACCCGGCCAATATCAAGGCCTTTTATATGCGCTTAAACGATGATGGAAAAACAGTTAGGGCTATGGATATTCTATTTCCGGGTATTGGTGAAATTGTAGGAGGTGCCCAGCGTGAGGAACGTCTGGAGGTATTAAAACAGAAAATGGCAGCGATTAACATCCCCGAAGCTGAATTATGGTGGTATTTGGACCTTAGAAAATATGGCACTGCTGTGCATTCAGGATTTGGTTTGGGTTTTGAACGCCTGGTGATGTTTGCCACAGGCATGGGTAATATTAGGGATGTGATACCCTATCCAAGAACCCCTCAAAATGCCGAGTTTTAATGTTTAAGACCTTCGTGACCAGACACCATATAGAAAAGATGACTGAGGGGTCACACTGCGCATTTCGTCAAGCACGATATGAGCCTCGTCGAAGTGCATGGGAAGGCATCAACTTTTTAATCTAAATTTCTATCTTTATATTGCATACCAAATCATAGTACATGCTCAAACAACAATTACAATTTAAGTTATCGCAAAAGCTATCGCCGCAGCAAATTCAATTGATGAAATTGATACAATTGCCAACGCAGGCTTTCGAACAACGCTTAAAACAGGAGTTGGAAGAAAACCCAGCATTAGAAAGCGGGAAAGAGGTGGATAATGAATTTAGCTCAGATTTTGAAAATTCAAATGACGATGACTATAATGACAATGAATCCATAACTGCGGATGATATTAATGTAGATGAATATTTGAGTGACGATGAAATTCCGGATTATCGGACTCAGACCAATAATTACAGTAGTGATGACGAGGAAAAAACAATGCCGTATGCAGCGGGCATATCCTTTACCCAACACTTAATAAACCAGTTAAATACGTATCGATTATCTGAGGAGGAAAGGGAAATTGCCGAATTTTTGGTAGGTAGCGTGGATGAAAGTGGTTATATAAGACGATCCTTATCGGACATCATGGATGATTTAGCCTTTACTCAAAATGTTTTTACCACCGAAGATAAAATTGAACACATGCTACACGTTGTACATGAACTTGATCCTGCCGGTGTTGGTGCTAGAAACCTGCAAGAATGCCTGAGTATTCAGCTCCATAGGAAGGAAAAAAACCCGAATGTAGAACTCGCCTTAAAAATAATTGATACTGCTTTTGAGCAGTTCACCAAAAAACATTACAAAAAGTTAATTCAGAAATTTGATATTACGGAACACCAATTAAAAGATGCCATTAATGAAATTGAGCATTTAAATCCCAAGCCCGGAGGCTCATATTCCGGTAATAACAGAATGGTGGAGCATGTGGTTCCCGATTTTGCCATTAAAATTGTCGATGGCGAATTGGAACTTACCCTAAATGGCAGAAACGCCCCTGAATTGCATGTCTCTCGGGAATACAATAATATGCTTAAAGGCTACAAGGATGCGAAACATAAATCCAAGTCCCAAAAGGATGCCGTCCTGTTCATTAAGCAAAAGTTAGATGCGGCAAAATGGTTTATTGAAGCGATTAAACAGCGGCAACAAACCTTATTTGTTACCATGAGTGCCATTATGCATTACCAAAAAGAATATTTTCTAACGGGAGATGAACGCAAACTGAAACCCATGATCCTTAAAGATGTGGCCGATGAAATACAAATGGATGTTTCAACCGTATCCAGGGTGGCCAACAGTAAGTATGTCGATACACCATATGGCACAAAACTTATTAAGGAGTTCTTTTCAGAATCTATGAAAAACGACCAGGGGGAAGATGTTTCAACCCGGGAAATCAAAAAAATTCTTGAAACCGTCATAGAAGAAGAGGATAAAAGAAAGCCTCTTACCGATGAAGCTCTGGCCTCAATTCTTAAAGATAAAGGCTATCCTATTGCAAGACGTACAGTGGCCAAGTATAGAGAGCAACAAGACATCCCTGTTGCCAGACTTCGTAAAAAAATATAATGGATGGTATTGTAAGAAGTTTTTCATTTATTTTTCATCCGTTAATCATGCCGATAATGGGGGTTATTTTTTATTTTTCCAAATCCCCCAGATATATCCCATCAGAGGTCATCTATGCCAAGCTCATCTCGCTCTTTATATTAACCGTTATTTTACCCATATTGTTGTATTTTTTATTGAAAACCATAGGACAGGTAAAATCAATTTATTTAAAAAGTACCAAAGAACGCATCCTTCCTTTAATACTTCATTTTGTGGTTACTTTGGTTATTGTAAAACGCATTTTAACGCCAACCCAAGTGGTTGAACTATACTATTTTTTTGTTGGTATATTAATTTCCACCCTGGCCTGCCTCATCCTTGCCCTACTTAATTTCAAAGCCAGCATCCATCTCATAGCTGTTTCCGGTCTGCTCATGTTTTTTATAGCCCTGAGTATACACTTCAGTATTAATATTAATGGTACCCTTGCCTTAATGGCCATTATTGTTGGTGCCGTGGCGACTTCACGCTTGCATTTAAAAGCGCACAACTACAAGGAATTGGTGATGGGTTTCTTTTTAGGGGCCATGCCTCAGCTTCTACTGGTGAATTATTGGTTATAAAATATAAAACATTAATCCAATTTTAATGACATTCATATCTATAGACCCGGAATTTAAGTAGGCCGCTTTAGAAAAAATAGGATTTAGCGTATAATAACAATGGATGTTCCATGTATTATATCCCACACTCAAGGTTAAACCATATTGCAAATGGTTCATATGATCCACGTTTTGGTATTTAATATCGCCCAATTCCCCTTTATATTTAGAGCTATGGGCAAATATATAGCCCAGTTTAAACCCGGAATAAATGCGCCAAAACTTGTATTCGGTTGGAGTGGATGTGCGCCATCTAATCTCTAAAGGCCATTCCACCAGGTAGGTTGTCAATTTATTTTTAGAATAGGTGTTATTATCTTCTAAAATGGAATAGCTCATGTTACCCATAGCATCCTTATCTATTAACAAATTTTGATTATAGGAATTAGCCGAAATACCCAGCCCCAGTCCAATTGCGAAATTTCTGTTTTTGTTAAGGGGGATATCCCTGATAAACCCCAAATGGTAACCTCCGGAAAATCCGCTTTGAGACAGATCCTTTGGGGAATGGCCTAATAAATTATAGGTAACCCCTAAATAAAACTGATCTTCTCTGTAAAGGGAATCTATAATTACATCCGTTACTTCCTGAGCGTTTATGGGGAAGTATAAAAGGAAAAAACAACTAAAAATGAATAATCGTTGCATATGTCATTAACCAAAAAAAGGCATTCGTATGGAATGCCTTTTGTTTTTAACAAATTAAGATCGTTTATTTTATATTGGATAACGCGTCACCTACACCTGTCGTGTAGTTAATTTTTAAGGCATTAACTTTTCTAAGTTCTTGTTTAACATCTCCAACGATACCCATTTGAGCTTCTTTATCCACTTTAAGGGACACGGTCAAAAAGGGAATCAATTCTTCCCTTAATGCAGCGCGCTCAGCACTAATAAAAGCCGCTACATCACTTACATCGGCAAATTTATCATTAAGCTGAATTCTTGCTTCGGTACCGTACTTGCTTTTATAATTTTCACTGGGTTTACCCATATAGATGTAGCTAATAGGGTTCTTTTTATCCAACTTTTCAACCTGGTTTGCCACAGGTAAGGCATTTTGGATCAAAAGTGTGTTTTCACGCATTACGGTAGCAACCATAAAAAAGAATAACAGCATGAATACAATATCTGGTAAGGATGCTGTACTAATTGGAGGTAAACCACCACTTTTTTTCTTTTTAAATTTAGACATAATTCTTTTGTGTATTTAATTCTAAATTATTCGATTACTTCTGAAAACTTCTGGGGAATCTCTTCCTTAATTTGATCAACGACCGTTTTAAGTTTTTCCTTATTCCCTACCCATCTGGCATCCTTGTAGTTATCCTGCATTTTTATAAAATCCATTCCGGGAAACCCTTTCTGTGGTCCTAACTCCAAAGCGCGTCTATTCCGTAATTCATTGTAAGCGGCGACGACCTCGTTTTGAACCGCAATATAGGCTGCATAGGAAGTTTCGCGCTGATTCTTTAAAGAAATGACGGCCTTGTCCGGGTTATCGGAAGATGAGGGATCTCTTTTACCCTTGCAGAAGGAACATGATCCATCACCGTTATTATCTAAAAACTCTATTGCCGCTTTACGTAAATTCTTAAGTTCCATTCTTTCATCCTCAACAAGCAATTCATCCTTACCATTAATTAAAATAGTGAAAATATTTTTTTGCTTGATGATGACATCCTCTTCAGATTCTTCCATAGGAGGAAGTTTTCGGTTAATTCCCGAATCTTTTTCAATGGTTGTAGTTACCAAGAAAAATATTAATAACAAGAAAGCAATATCGGCCATTGAGCCTGCATTAACTTCCGGTGCTGCTCGTTTTGCCATAATTATTTTATCATTTTTTTAATTCCGGACAACAACATTATTCCACCTGCTAAAAGGATCAGTAAATAGAATAAGTATAAGCCCGCTCCCACTAGTTTGGATCCACCAGCTGATAAAGAACCCCCATCTTTTAACGGTGTTTCTACACCCTCAGCACTGAAATAGCAAATAAGGGCCAAAATAACAAAGGCACCGACACTTTTCAATGTACTCTTAAGGGTTTCTGGATTACTAAAGACGCCTTTTAAGGTGAAGAGCAAAACAAAAAATAAGGTCAACAGCAAAATAAGGTAAGACAAATACATAAATGAATCAACCGTACCACTTGCTTCTCCAACTTTTATCGCTTCATCACCAGTTGATATTATCATTGCCAGAAATACTATGGAAAGTACCCCTACCAAAGCTAATATAATGGTTAATATTTTTTTCATAATAGTTTATTTACAATTTTGGTTATTACTTTTTGTTTCTAATAAGCAAGTCCATCAACGTAATAGAAGCGTCTTCCATATTGTTAACGATGCTATCAATTTTAGCAATAATATAATTGTAGAAAATTTGAAGTATAATGGCAACAATCAAACCAAATACTGTAGTTAAAAGTGCCACTTTAATACCTCCGGCAACAAGTGAGGGCTGCATATCACCGGCAGCTTCAATCTTATCGAATGCCTGAATCATACCAATTACCGTACCCATGAACCCTAACATAGGAGCCAAAGCGATAAATAAGGAAATCCAGGATACATTTTTTTCCAATTGACCCATTTGTACTCCTCCATAGGCTACAACAGCTTTTTCAACAGCTTCTAACCCTTCGTCCGTTCTGTCTAAGCCCTGGTAATAAATTGAGGCAACAGGCCCCTTGGTATTTCTGCACACCTCTTTGGCTGCTTCCACCCCTCCAGACGTTAAAGCGTCTTCAACTTCTTGAGTTAATTTGGATGTATTGGTAGTCGATAAGTTTAAAAAGATAATTCTCTCTATGGCTATGGCCAATCCTAAGATTAAACATAACAATACAATTCCCATAAATCCGGGTCCTCCTTCAATAAAACGTTTTTTGAGTTCTTGATGAAACCCTACATCTTCTGCAGGTGCAGCAGCGGCCTCTTCATCTTGTGTCATCGTGGCTACCGTCGTTGTGGTTGTATTGGTAGCAGTTGTAGTTGCATTAACTGTTCCGAATGCCATTATTCCTGTGATGGCAAGGATAGAAAATAATCTTTTCATGTTCTAGATCTTAATTTTATTAGTTAAAGTGTTAAAGATATAAAAAAAAAGCTATTAAAAAATAAAAATAACAGCAGAGAGGAAGGGATTCGAACCCTCGATACCCTTTTGGGGTATACACACTTTCCAGGCGTGCGCCTTCGACCACTCGGCCACCTCTCTGTATCCTAAGAGCTTTAAATTGGAGGCTCAAATAACAAAAAAATCTTTAAATGATAAAACTTTATCCGTTAATTTTAGAACATTTCACCACGAGCGGAAGTTTCAAATTTGATTTTAAACGCTTTAGCCGGTATTTTTTGACCCAACAACCACATTAATTTGGTAATGGCTGCTTCTGTTGTTAAATCCTTTCCGGATATCACCCCGATCTCTTTTAACTGGCTACTGGTTTCATAGTGCCCCATCATAACGCTCCCCCCTACACACTGCGTAATATTTACAATATGAATGCCCGCTAAGATGGCCTTACTCAGCAAATTGACAAACCACAATTCGGTCGTGCAGTTTCCCGCGCCATAAGTTTCTAAGATGACCCCTTTAAGATGTGGGGTTTGCAAAATAGTGGTAATTAAAGCCTCGGTAATCCCCGGAAATAATTTGATGATGGCCACATTTACATCCAGATGTTTATAAATTTTCAGGGGGGTTGACGACGGTAATCTGTAGATATAATCCTTATTTACCTTTAAATGAACACCCGATTGAATCAATTCCGGATAATTGGGAGATTGGAAGGCCTCAAAGTGTTCCGCATTAATTTTTGTGGTTCTGTTGGCCCGGTAAAGCTTATATTCAAAATATAAACAGACTTCTTGTATTACTGGCACATTATCAGACTTTAAGGAAGCTACTTGAATGGAAGTAATTAAATTCTCCTTGGCATCTGTACGTAAATCCCCTATAGGCAATTGAGACCCTGTAAATACAACCGGTTTTGTTAAACCCTCGATCATAAAACTAAGGGCCGAAGCGGAATAACTCATGGTATCACTTCCATGTAAAATAACAAACCCATCAAAGGCCTCGTAATGACGTTCTATCATTTCAACGATTTGAACCCAGTATCTTGGATTCATGTTACTCGAGTCTATGGGGGTTTCAAAGGAAAGGGTTTTAATATGACAATCTAAAAGTTGTAATTCCGGTATCTTTTCTAACAGGGTCTTAAAATCAAAAGCGCGCAACGCTCCTGTCTTAAAATCTCTTGTCATCCCAATTGTACCTCCTGTGTAGATCAATAATATATTTGCTTTGGCTTGACTCATCCCCTTAAATTTTGAAAATGTCGATGGCGTTTTTGGTGGTTATTGCAACTATATCTTCAGCGGACCTTTGATACAAACTACTTAATCTGTCAATCACTTCTGTGATATATGCACTTTCATTGCGTTTGCCTCGGTAAGGTACAGGAGACAGATATGGGGCATCGGTTTCCAGAACAATGTGCTTTACATCTATTTGGTTAATGAACCGATCAATTTTCCCATTTTTAAAGGTAATGACCCCTCCAATGCCCAATTTCATGTTATATGAAATGGCTTGATACGCTTGCTCCAGTGTTCCCGTAAAACAATGGAAAATCCCAAATAGGTCGTCGTCTTTTTCATCTTCCAGTATGTCAAATATTTCATCAAATGCTTCCCTGCAATGGATGACAATCGGAAGTTTATTCCTTTTGGCCAAGTTAATTTGATGCCTGAAGGCATTTTTTTGGACCTCCAAGGTCGACTTATCCCAATACAGATCAATGCCAATTTCACCGATGGCATAAAACTTATGTTGGGTTAACATGTGTTCAACATGCTGAAGTTCTTGCCTGAAATTCGTATTCACATGGGTAGGATGAAGCCCCATCATTAAGAAAATGTGTCCGGGAAAATCCTGTTCTAACTGCAGCATGGCATCGGTGTAACTGGAATCGATGGCTGGAATAAAAAACCGGGAAACCCCAAGTTTCAATGCCCGCTCAATCATCTCATGCCTGTCCGCATCGAAGGCTTCACTATATAAATGGGTATGCGTATCTGTAATAATCAAAACAGTTAGGTTTAAAAGGATCTTATTAAAGATGTAAAAATAATTGTTTTATAACATTATCTTTGCAAAAAGAATTTTAAGATGCAGTCTCTTTACGAATTTCTTCGCGCAAAGAATTATACCCGTGTAAAATTACACCTTACCAGGACCAATCATTTCGAAATTAAAGCCACTATAAATGGTGTCAAAGGCGTGTTCATTTTAGACACGGGAGCCTCCAATTCCTGCGTGGACTTTGAATCTATTGAAACTTTCAAATTAAATGCCGAAGATTCTATTGTTAAAGCTGCCGGAGCAGGGGCATTGGATATGGAAACTAAAACCGCCAAAAAAAATAAGATAAAAATTGGCAAGTGGAAGAAAAATAAAGTCGTCCTTGTCCTTTTTAATCTTACTCATGTTAATACGGCTCTGTTAAATCATAATTCAAAACCGGTCGATGGTATTATTGGTGCCGATATCTTAAAAAAGGCAAAAGCCATTATCGATTACGAAAAAAAATACCTGTATTTAAAACTGTAAGTAGTGGATATAAATGGCAGGCTAAAAAATATAAAATAGCCTATTAAGATCATATTTACAGCATCCCATCACACCGATTCGTCCTGTTGTTCAGCGCTTGAGTTAAGATTTGGACCGTACTCAAATATAACGGTACAGGACGCCTGATCCAGTCTTTTTAAAGACAGTAATAGGTATATTGAAAGTGGAGGTGGGTATTTTACAATTCTAGGGCTTTCTTAACATCATTGTTCATTAAATGCTCAACCGGATGCTCTAAGGCTTCTTTTACAGCCACCAGGAAGCCCACACTTTCTTTACCATCAATAATTCTGTGATCATAGGATAAGGCCACATACATAACCGGTCTAATTTCAACTTTGCCATCAATAGCCACGGGCCGTTCAACAATGTTATGCATTCCTAAGATCCCGCTTTGTGGTGGATTGATGATTGGCGTGGAGAGCATACTGCCAAAGACTCCGCCATTGGATATGGTAAATGTCCCGCCGGTCATTTCGTCCACCGTAATCTGTCCGTCACGCGCTCGAATGGCCAATCGCTTTACTTCAGATTCAACCCCTCTAAAACTTAAGTTTTCTGCATTGCGCATCACAGGAACCATTAACCCTTTTGGACCGGAAACCGCAATACTGATATCACAAAAATCAAAGGATATCATATCCTTTCCGTCAATCATGGAGTTAACTGCCGGATACATTTTTAAAGCTCTAACCACGGCCAGGGTAAAGAAGCTCATAAAGCCTAATCCCACACCATGTTTAGCCTTAAAGGTTTCCTTATATTCATTTCGAAGCGCAAAAATGGGCGACATATCCACTTCGTTAAAGGTCGTTAACATGGCCGTCGTATTTTTTGCTTCTACCAGACGTTCGGCAACCTTTCGTCGCAACATGGACATTTTAGTTCTGGTAGTGCCTCTGTTCCCTCCTGTTGGCGTACCCATGGAAGGTACGGCATTCATAGCATCGTCCTTCGTTATTCTTCCATCCTTGCCCGTACCGGAAACTGCTGCGGGATCCATGTCTTTCTCAGCCAATATCTTCTTTGCTGCAGGACTGGCCGTGCCGGCGGCATAGGTCTCACTTTTAACTGCTCCGGAACTGGCCCTTTGTTCCGGTTTGGGTTGCTCCTTTTTTTGAGTGTCCTTAGGAGCTTCCGCGCCTTCCGGTTTTTTGGCATCTGTATCAATCAAACAAACTACGGCGCCAACGGCCACGGCATCACCTTCCTCCGCTTTAAGCGTTATGGTTCCACTAGCTTCAGCAGGCAATTCAAGTGTTGCTTTATCACTGTCCACTTCTGCTATGGCCTGGTCCTTCTCAACGTAATCCCCGTCTTCAACCAACCATGTTGCTATTTCAACCTCAGTAATCGACTCTCCCGGAGAAGGCACTTTCATTTCTAAAATCATGCGTTATAATTTTAATCGTATTGTAAATTAATGTTTTTCTTAATCGTGTCTTATTTTGTGACATTGAAAACGGCATCTATGACACGCTGTTGTCTACTCTTATCCCTCGTACTCGAACCCGGTGCAGGTACAGAACTAAGTGCTCTGGAATACACGGTCAACTCCACTAAATTCATATGCTGTAACATATAGCTCCACGCCCCCATATTTTTGGGTTCTTCTTGTGCCCATGCATAGGTTTCAACATTGGGGTATTTATCGATAATCTCCTGTATTTTGTCAAAATGTAATGGAAATAACTGCTCTATTCTTATTAGAGCGATGTCGTCTCGCTCCAGTTTTTCTCTTTCAGCCAACAGATCATAATAGAATTTCCCGGTACAGAACACTAATTTTTTAACTTTATTCGGTTTCAAGGTGTCATCAATAACTTCTTGAAATTGCCCGGTTGCCAAGTCATTTAAGGAGGATACCGCCCGCGGATGACGCAATAAACTTTTTGGAGTAAAGACAATTAATGGCTTTCTGAAGTTACGTTTCATCTGACGACGCAATAAATGAAAGAAATTTGCCGGTGTGGTACAATCTGCAACAATCATGTTATCATTTCCACATAGTTGTAAATAACGTTCCATTCTTGCTGAAGAATGCTCCGAACCCTGTCCCTCATAACCATGCGGTAACAAAACAACAATACCGTTTTGGGATTTCCATTTATCTTCAGCGGCCGATAAATATTGATCGAAAATAATTTGGGCTCCATTGCTGAAATCTCCAAACTGTGCCTCCCATATGGTTAATGTATTGGGGTTTGCCATGGCATATCCGTAGTCGAAACCCAGGACACCGTATTCAGAGAGTAAGGAATTATAAATATCCATACGCCCTGAATTATTCGCATTGGTATTCAGGAGGTTGATCCGTTCTTCTGTCTTTTCGTCACGCAGTATGGCATGTCGATGGCTAAAGGTCCCCCGTTCGACATCCTGCCCTGAAATACGCACATTATAACCCTCCTCCATCAAGCTTCCATAGGCCAAGGTCTCACCCATTCCCCAATCCAGGTTGTCCTCTTCAAAAACCATTTTATAACGCCCTTCCAATATGCGTTCTGCCTTTCTTAAAAACGTCGCTCCTTCGGGAACGGTTGAAATGACCTTCGAGATATGTTCAAGCTTTTCTTTTGGATAGGCCGTCTCAACTGATGCTAACATGGCCTCTAATCCCTGTCTTTGGAAGCCTTCCCAGCGCTCCTGCATAAATTCCCTGACCTTAGAAGATTCGGCATGTCTGGACTTTTCATATTCCCGTTCCAGGGTCTCTTTAAACTCAGCAACAATACCTTCTGAATAGGCTTTATCTATGGTTCCCGAAGCTATGAGCTTATCGGAATAGATCTTAAACGGATTAGGGTGCTTTGCTATGTATTTGTAAAGTTTAGGTTGTGTGAATCGCGGTTCATCTCCCTCATTATGTCCATATTTTCGGTACCCCAGTAAATCAATATATACGTCCTTTTTAAAGCGCATTCTATATTCCAATGCCAATTCAACCCCGTGCACAACAGCCTCGGCATCATCGGAATTGATATGTAAAACGGGCGATAGTGTTACTTTGGCCACATCTGTACAATAGGTGCTGGATCGGGCATCCAAATAATTGGTGGTAAACCCGATCTGGTTGTTTACAACAATATGAATGGTTCCACCTGTTTTGTAGCCATTCAACAAACTCATTTGTGCGACTTCATAGGCAACGCCCTGTCCTGCAATGGCAGAATCGCCATGCACAATGATAGGCAGTATTTTAGAATTATCCCCACCGTAATCCGAATCAATTTTGGCTCGTGTAATGCCCTCTGCAACAGGTGCAACGGTTTCTAAATGCGATGGATTGGGGACCAGGTTCATCTTGATGTTTTTCCCGTTTTGATAGGTTTTATCAAGTGTAAAACCCAGGTGGTATTTCACATCGCCATCGATATTTTCATCCTCAAAATCCTTACCGTCAAACTCACTGAAAAGTTCCTTTATCGGCTTTCTAAAAATGTTTACCAGAGTGTTTAGTCGGCCGCGATGGGCCATGCCCAATACACATTCCTTGACCCCGTATTTTTCAACGGAATAAAAAAGCACATTACTTATGGCCGGAATTAAGGACTCCCCCCCTTCTAATGAAAACCGCTTTTGACCGACATATTTTGTCTGTAAAAAATGTTCAAAGGTAACCGCTTGATTGATTTTTGAAAGAATGTATTTTTTGGTCTCTATCGAAAAATTAGGCTGATTGTCATTGACATTAAGTCGATCCTGCCACCACTGTATAACCTCCGGATTACGCAAATACATGTATTCCACACCTATGGAGCTACAATAAATGCGATCCAGATGTGCGATGATTTCACGTAGGGTTGTCGCGCCAATACCTAAAATTTCACCGGCACTAAAAACCGTATCCAAATCGTCTTTGGAAAGATTAAAATTTTTGATGTCCAGTGTTGGAAAATAACTCCTCCGTTCCCGGACGGGATTGGTCTTGGTAAACAAATGCCCTCGCATTCTGTAACCGTCTATTAACCTGACCACATAGAATTCCTTATGGACATGATCTGTTAATTGATGAGAATCCTCGCGTTCAATCTCCCCATTTAACCCGTAGCTTTCGTTTCCAAAATCGTAGCCTTGAAAAAAAGCCCTCCAACTGGGTTCTACACTGTCCGGGTTTTGAATATATTGGTCGTACAAATCAGCAAAATATGCTGTATGCGCTGCATTTAAGAATGAAAATTTATCCATTTTAATCTTTAAAAACCTTAGGCCTTGTCAAAATATTTACCAAAAATACAACTTTTAACAAAATGAGGTATTGAATTAACATATTTATAATCCTAATTGTCATTTTAAAAACAGCCTGATTCATACGTTACAGGAATGCCCGTTTTTAAGCTCACTTTTTAATAATTATGCAAAACATAAAATCTCTTAGGCCATGCTTTCATGCCGGGTTATCGGAGGTTTAATCCTTAAAAATTCGAGTTCCAAACATCAAAAAAAAAGTACCCCTACCGCTAAATAGCCTCTCGTGCTTAAGGGGGATTATTTTTGAGTTCCTTTCCGGTTTCCATTCTCTTTTATTTCAAAACATGTCTAAGGAAAACATAAAAAGGACAATTTTATCCTAAATATGATTTATATCATTTTTTATGATAAGTAATCCTTATAGTTTTGCTTTATTAAATCCATCACTATGACAACAAGACTCATTTTCATTTCCCTGTGCTTTGCCATTTTTTTAATGAATTGTGGCGGTAAGGAAGACAAAAAGAAAGAAGGCTTTTCCTATGAAAAAAAGACGGCAACCGAACATACCGTAAAAACAGCTGAAACAGTGCCCGCTTCAAAACAGGTCGCCCTTAACAATAAAGGGGTTGGCCCGATCACCTCTATCGAACTGGACGCTGAAATAAATCAGGACCTGGCCGCAAAAGGGGAAGATGTCTACAAAAAAATGTGCACGGCCTGCCATAGACCGGACAAGAAATTCATTGGTCCGCCACCAACAGGCATCCTTGAACGCAGAAGTCCGGAGTGGATTATGAACATGATCTTAAACCCGGAGGGCATGGTTCAGAAAGACCCTCTTGCCAAAGCATTACTCATTGAATTTAATGGTTCTCCAATGGCCAATCAAAACTTGACCCAGGAAGAGGCAAGAGCTGTGTTAGAATACTTTAGAACTCTTAAATAATTATCCTATGAAACCCATTAAAACACGAGTCGTTGTTTTTGCACTTCTGGCATTCTTATGCGCCTGTAAAAACAATAGCAGTAATAACACGAAGGACAACCCCGTTTTAAAATCGGAGTCCTCCTCAAATGAAAAAACGGGTCAGGCCTTCATCACCGATGATGAAGCCACACCTAATTGCCTGCAAATTGCAATACAATCACCAGACCATAGCACATTGGTAGCAGCTGTTCAGGCCGCTGAAGTGGAAAATGCCTTGGTTAATGTCGGGCCTCTAACTGTTTTTGCACCAACCGATGCAGCCTTCAACAACTTACCGGAAGGAACAGTAGAGAATTTATTGAAACCTGAAAACAAGGAAACCTTAGGCAATATTTTAAAATACCATGTAACACCCGGTAACCTAAGCATTGCCATCTTAACCAAACTTCCAAAATTAGGGCAGGCCAATAACCAGTATGTCACTGTAGAAGTTGTGGATGGCAAACCCATAATTGGTGGAGCTAATATTATTGCCTCTGTTAAAGCAGGTAATGGTATAGTACATGTAATCGACAAGGTATTACTCCCTCCAACTGAATGACAAAATCTTAATTTAAAATTATACCAAAATGAAGAATATAATAAAATTAGCAACCGCAACATTAAGTATGCTTTTAGCATTTACAAGTTGTAATAATTCCAAGCAATCCAGTTCTGGTGCATTGGCAAGTAATGTGGCAGATAAAGTTTATGTAGCTCCCGGAGAGCATGACGAATTTTACGCCTTTATCTCCGGAGGATTTAATGGACAATTATCGGTTTACGGTTTGCCTTCTGGTCGTTTATTTAAGGTCATTCCCGTATTCTCCCAAGATGCCGAAAAAGCTTATGGCTATAGTGAAGAAACCAAACCCATGCTAAATACCTCTTTTGGTTTTGTGCCATGGGATGATTTACACCATCCGGACATTTCCCAAACCAATGGAAAATTAGATGGTCGATATGTTTTTGTAAACGGGAACAATACCCCAAGAATAGCCAAAGTAGACTTAACTACTTTTGAGACCACCGAAATTATAGAGATTCCAAACAGTGCTGGAAACCATAGCTCTTCTTATGTTACCGACAATACAGAATATGTTGTCGCCGGAACTCGATTTGCCGTGCCAATTCCCCAAAAGGACATCCCTATAAAAGAATACAAAGGCAACTTTAAAGGCACACTTTCATTTATAAAAGTGAATCCAGAAGATGGAGGCATGAGCATTAAATTCCAACTTTTAATGCCTGGTTTTGATTATGACAAAGCACATCCCGGACGTGGAAAATCGCACGGTTGGTTCTTCTTTACAACTTATAATACCGAAGAAGCCAGCACTCTTTTGGAAGTTAACGCCTCCCAAAATGACAAAGACTTTATCGCTGCGGTAAACTGGAAAAAAATTGAAGAATACGTAAACAACGGTGGTGGCAAAACTGTACCGGCAAACTATGCTCATAATGTATATGACGAACCCACACAAATGGCTACTTCAACCCTAAAAAAAGAAGTTCTTATAGTAGATCCTGCAGAAGTCCCTGGTGCTGTTTACTTCTTACCTACACCTAAGTCGCCACACGGGTGTGATGTAGACCCTACAGGAGAATACATTGTTGGCAGTGGTAAATTATCGGCCAACGTTACTGTTCACTCTTACACCAAAATGATCGATGCCATTGAAAACAAAAAATTTGCGGGAGAAGCCTATGGCATTCCTATATTAAACTTTGAAGATGTTCTAGCTGGAGCTGTTGAACAACCTGGGTTAGGGCCCCTCCATACAGAGTTCGATAATGAAGGGAACGCTTATACGTCGTTCTTTATATCTTCAGAAATTGTAAAATGGAAATTAGGTACTTGGGAAGTGGTCGACAGGCAACCTTGCTACTATTCCGTAGGTCACTTGATGATCCCCGGAGGTAATTCACAAAAACCTTTTGGAAAATATGTGCTGGCCATGAACAAGATAACCAAGGACCGGTACTTACCAACCGGACCAGAGGTTACCCAATCGGCGCAGCTGTATGATATTTCCGGAAATAAAATGGAATTACTTTTGGATTTCCCAACGGTAGGCGAACCACACTATGCAGCCGGTTGTCCCGCCGATATTATAAAACCTCATTCTAAAAAGATTTTCTCTCTGGAAGACAACAAACATCCATTTGCAACAAAATCTGAATTAGACACCAAGGTGATACGCGATGGCAATACCGTGCATATCTATATGACCACCATACGCAGTCACTTTTCACCCGATAACATTGAAGGCATAAAAGTGGGGGATAAAGTATACTTCCACGTGACCAATCTGGAACAGGATTACGATGTGCCTCATGGGGTGAGTATGATTGGAGCCAATACTTCAGAATTGCTCATTATGCCGGGACAAACCGAAACCTTCCTTTGGGAACCAAAGCAGGTAGGCGTATGGCCTTTTTATTGTACTGATTTTTGTTCTGCACTACATCAAGAAATGCAAGGATATGTTCGCGTATCAGGCCCACAATCCAATACGCCATTAAAATGGTCTCTTGGTGAGGACATTGAATAAAGAACTTTAGGGAAATTTTGTTTTAGTGTTTATTTTCCTATCAAAGGCGAGAGAACTTTTCGCTCTCGCCTTTTTATGAAAACACTTGAAAGCTTTAACCTTCAGACTTCACATGATGAAAAAGTCAAATATTATAATGCTTATTGCCGCACTACTCCCTTTAGGGCTGTTCCTTTTTCCACTTTGGAAGATCACCCTGGAGGCCCCGCAATACCCAACACCCCTGGGCATGTATATCCATATCAATGATTTTTCCGATGCCAATCCGCACGACATTAAAAACATTAATTTAATGAATCATTATGTAGGTATGAAATACATTCCGGAGGCCATTCCAGAATTTAAAATTTTCCCATTGGGTATTCTTATTACCACCCTTATTGGAGTCATCATAGCATTTAAAGGCAACTATAAATGGTTTTTATACTGGTTTATTTTAATGGTCCTATTAAGTACTGCCGGAATATATGATTTTTATTTATGGGAACACGATTATGGTCATGATCTGGACCCTAAGGCCATTATGAAATTTACCAATCCCGATGGATCCGTGATGGGTTTTCAACCGCCCTTATTCGGAACCAAACAAATATTAAATTTTACAGCACATTCCTATCCGAGATTGGGTGCCTATTTCCTGGGGCTAGGAATTTTCAGCTCCTTAATAGCCTATAAAATGGGAAAGAAAAACTACAAAAAAGGTAATTTATAAATGGCAATCAAAATACTAAAATACGGTCTATTCCTTGTCCTTGCTCTTATATTTGCGGGTTGTAATGTCGCGCCTCAAGCCATAGATTATGGACATGAGAGCTGCTATTTTTGCAAAATGACGATTGTGGATAAGGTGCATGCCGCAGAATTGGTCACTCAAAAAGGTAAGGTGTACAAGTTCGATGCCACCGAATGTATGATTCACTTTATGAAAGATTTTAATGTTGCTGAAATTGAATTATACCTGTCCAACAATTTTACAGAACCTGAAGTCCTCATCGATGCTACGGAAGCCACCTTTTTAATAAGTAAACAAATTCCCAGTCCTATGGGTGCTTTTTTATCGGCTTTTAAATACAGGAGCGATGCTGAAAAAATACAACAGGAAAATGGCGGTCGTTTATATAACTGGAATGAACTTCTTCTGCATTTGAGCGAATAAGCGTTAACAGGGTTACGGGAAGTTTTAATTCATGACCATAGCAGTATTCTTAGTATATTCATTTTTAGAAACCTATAAGACCTAATTTTGACATCCTTATTGAAACATATTACCCTATTAGTTATTATGTCAATTAACGCATTAACTTCTGCCCAAGTTGTTGAGGTGTGTAAAAATTGTGACTTTAAATCCATTAAAACAGCAATTATTCAGGCCAAACCATTCGATACCATTCTTATTAAAAAAGACACCTACAAAGAGCATGATATTGAAATAAACAAACCCTTAACCATCGTAGGACAAGATTATCCCATTATAGATGGCGAACTAAAGGGTGAAATTTTGACTGTGGTTTCCGATAGTGTCACAGTTGACGGTTTATATATTATTAATGTAGGCACCAGTTACACCGAGGATCATGCGGCCGTTAGAATAAAACGCAGTACACATTTCACCATTAAAAATTTAATTCTCGAAAAATTATTTTTCGGTATTTATCTAGAAAAATCCAATTTCGGTAAGATTTTTAACAATAAAATTATTGGTGAAGCCATTCAAGAATACAACTCAGGGAACGGCATTCAACTCTGGTACAGCAACAACATCGATATTGTAAACAATGTTATAGAACATGTGCGTGACGGCATCTATTTGGAATTTTCAAACCACTGCCTGATTAAAAACAATGTGAGTACGGAAAATCTGCGCTACGGACTCCATTTTATGTTTTCTAACGACAACATTTATCAAGGCAATACCTTTAAAAATAATGGAGCCGGTGTAGCGGTAATGTTTTCCAAAAACATAAAAATGCTTCATAATACGTTTATGACTAATTGGGGGACGGCCTCTTATGGTATGCTGCTCAAAGAAATTAACGATGCCGAAATTATTGGTAACACCTTCCATGAAAATACCATTGGTATTAATATTGAAGGTTCAAACCGAATTGTATACAAGAACAACGATTTTAGCCACAATGGCTGGGCCATAAAAGTACGGGGTGCTTGCTATACCAATCAATTCCTGGAAAATAATTTTTTGTACAACGCTTTTGATATCGCTTATAACAGTAAAGTAAACGACAATGTATTCGATCACAACTATTGGAGCGGCTATACCGGATATGACTTGGACCGGGATGGTATTGGAGATGTACCTTATCGTCCCGTAAAACTATTTTCATATCTTGTTAACCGAACGCCCGAAACCATTATTTTACTGCGTAGTTTATTTATGGACCTCATTGATTTTTCAGAAAAAGTATCTCCTGTTTTTACACCCGATAATTTATTGGATTTCCATCCATCAACAACACAAATTCAATGGTAAGCATCACGAATCTATATAAAAGATTTAATAAGAACACCGTGCTGAGCGGTGTCAACCTCGAGATTCATCAAGGTGGTATCTTCACTATTTTGGGACCCAACGGTTCGGGTAAAACGACCCTAATTAAATCCATTTTAGGTATGGTTATTCCGGACAAAGGAACTCTAATGGTTTTTGGAAAGAACATAAAGTCCAATTCATCCTATCGGCATCAAATCAATTATTTACCCCAGATTGCTAATTTCCCTAGTAATTTGAAGGTTAAGGAATTGATAAAAATGATAAAGAATCTCAGGGGTGATCCCGGAACTGATCTGGAATTAATGGAACGATTTGAATTGGCCCCTTTTTTAGATAAAAAATTAGGGACGCTATCGGGGGGGACCAAGCAAAAAGTTAATATCGTTTTAACGTTCATGTTCGATAGCCCTTTAATTATACTGGATGAGCCCACAACGGGATTGGACCCCATTTCTTTACTATTCCTAAAAGAACGTATACAAATAGAAAAAGCCAAAGGCAAAACCCTTCTGATTACGTCCCATATTATGAGTTTTGTTGAAGAAGTATCCGATGAGATTGTATTTTTACTTGAAGGTAACATTTATTTTAAAGGTTCTGTTTCAGCATTAAAAGCCAAAACGCAGGAACAGGATTTTGAACATGCCATCGCATCCATATTATCAAACAACCATGCTTAAAATATTAAAATACAGTTTTTTTGATCTCATGCGCAGCCGATGGAGTTATGTGTATTTGCTGTTTTATTTTTTGCTGGGCATCGTTTTACTCTTTTTAAACAATGACCTCTCCAAAGCGGTCATAACCCTAATGAACGTTATTATTGTGTTGGCTCCTTTAATCGGAACCATTTTTGGGGTGATGTACTATTACAACTCCAGGGAATTTACCGAATTATTACTGGCACAACCCTTAAAACGATCGTCTATTTTTCTGGGACAGTATTTAGGGGTGGCTTTATCTCTTTCCATGAGTTTAATTTTGGGTTTGGGTGTCCCCTTCCTTATGTATGGGCTATTGCAATCTTCTGCCATTTGGAATTTTTCACTTTTACTCATAACAGGTACGTTTTTAACCTTTATTTTTACCGCCCTGTCCTTTAATATTGCCCTTTCAAACGAAAATAAAATTAGAGGTTTCGGTTACGCGATGTTATTGTGGCTATTCTTAGCGGTCATTTATGATGGCTTTTTTCTAATGGCCTTGATCCTCTTTGAAGACTATCCATTAGATAAACTTTCGTTGGTGGGCACCATGCTAAACCCCATCGACCTGTCCCGAACACTTATTCTTTTAAAGTTGGATATTTCCGCATTAATGGGGTATACGGGTGCCATATTTAAAAAATTCTTCGGCACTGATTACGGCTTAATCCTCTCCATTTTCATGTTAATATTATGGACCATCTTACCGGTTATGAGAATGGTGTTCAAGGCTAAGAAAAAGGATTTTTAAGGTAATTATAGGCATTACTATTACGATTATGTCGTGCTTTTAGAGTTTTAAAAAAGAAGCCCCGGATTTAATATTAAATGCCAATTCCTCAAAACTGGTCTGCTCAAGCATATTTTTTAAAGCGTCACGAATGTCCTTAAATTTATCATGTACCGGACAGGGGTGATCTTCATCACAGCTTTTTAAACCAAGACCACATCCGTTAAAAATAGAATCGCCATCAATGGCACGTACCGCATCCGCAAGTTTAATGGTCGATATTTTGTCCTTGTCAATTTCAAAACCGCCATAGGTTCCTTTTACGGAAACTATAACTTCATGCCTTACCAAAGCCTGTAAAATTTTTGCGGTAAAGGCTTCCGGTGAATCAATTTCCTTAGCAATTTCCTTAGGATTTACACGTTTGCCTTCATGAGACTTTAACACGATAAAAATCGTTGCCTTTATACCATATTCGCAAGCTTTCGAAAACATAATAATTTATTATATCAAGACAAATTTAGAATAATACTTATTTAAGACAAATTTATCCTAAATAAATTTAACTTTTATGCCTAAACCAAACCTTCTGCCATTCACGTCTTAAAATTAAAAATGTAACCGCTTCCGCCAATTGAACCATATCCTCACCATTCAAGGCTTTAATTTGTTGTTCCGACACATCTATGATATATAGTAAATTAAGGTAATCTGCAAATTGGTCTTGCAGGAGTCTGTACACGCATTCGTGAAGCAAATGTTTTAAACGATCCGGCCGTATATTTTCATCAAAATCTAAAGGGATGTTGGCCAATAAAAAATCCTTATTGAGTTGGACAACCAACTTTTTGTACAAATCCAATTGATGGGCCTCCTGTATTAATGCTTCAAAAGTAGTCGGCAAAGGCATTATACGGTTCTATGCATTAATTGTACACCAAAATCTTTGAGCAATTGTTTTTTCGTATCAGAAATCTGCAAAGATTCCAAATCCGAAAAGGCCCTATTGGTATAATCCCGGATGGCTTGCTTCGTCGCCTCGGCCGCTCCTGATGATATGAAAACCTGTTTGACGGTTTGTATTTTTGCAGATCCCTCTTTTGGGGCTGTTGAGTATAATTGCTTCAAAACATCCTTATCCCTTTCATTCGAAAATTCCAGTGCCTTGAGATACAAATAGGTCTTTTTATTTTCAATAATATCGCCCCCAACTTGCTTCCCAAAGGATTCCGTATCCCCAAAAGCATCTAAATAATCGTCCTGCAGTTGAAAGGCAATACCCAAATTTTTGCCAAAGTTGAAAATGTTGTTCTGATCTTGTGGTTTCGCATGCGCCACTATAGCCCCCATTTTCATGGCAGCGCCCACTAAAACAGCCGTTTTATATTCAATCATTTTTAAATATTCCGGAATGGTGACATCCGCTCTGGTTTCAAAATCGATATCGTACTGTTGGCCTTCACAGACCTCAATAGCCGTTTTACTGAACAATGTCACCAAAGTCTGAAAGGTTTGGGGCGGGTAATTTTCAAACAGCTGATACGCCATAATGAGCATGGCGTCTCCAGATAAAATCCCCGTATTCACGTCCCACTTCTGATGCACTGTCGATTGTCCTCGCCGTAATGGGGCACCATCCATAATATCATCATGAACCAATGAAAAATTATGAAACACCTCAATACTCAATGCCGCATCCAAAGCCGCTTTAAAACTGCCATTAAAAATATCCGCAGTCATTAACGTTAAAATTGGTCTGAGCCGCTTCCCTCCCAGATGCAGTATATAATCAATGGGGGCATAAAGATTTACAGGCTCTTTACTATGGCTGTACTGATTTAAGTAAGTTATAAAATGACGATGGTATTCTTCTATTGGTAGCATGCCGTAAAAATAATTTAAAAAAAGAAATGAAATTATGAGAAGGTAAAATATATGTTAAAAAAATGTAAAACTTTGGAAACTTTTTTTGTTTTTAAAGTTTCCCATCGTAGTTTTGCACCTTATTATGAGAGAAAAAATTTTACATCACGCCGCAGATATGTTCTTGAACTACGGGTTTAAGAGTGTTACCATGGACGATATTGCAGATGCCCTGGGAATTTCTAAAAAGACCATTTATCAACATTTCGATAACAAAACAAAGCTGGTCGAAGCTACCGTAATGAACCTGTTCCAGATCATATCAAAAGGCATTGATGCTATTTGTGAATTGCACAAAAACCCCATTGAAGAGGTTTATGATATTAAACAGTTTGTCATGAACCATTTAAAAGATGAAAAATCCTCACCGCAATATCAGCTTCAAAAATATTATCCGGCCTTATTTGCAACCCTAAAACACAAACAATTTGAAGTCATGCAACGCTGCGTTAAAGCGAATTTACAACGCGGTATTACCGATGGTCTGTACCGAGATACGATTAATGTAGAATTTATTTCCAGAATTTATTTTAACTCCATGGTAGCCATAAAGGACAAGGAGCTCTTTCCCTTAAAGCATTTTTCCATGAACGAGATCATGGATTATTTTTTAGAATATCACTTACGGGGTATTTGCACACCAAAAGGCCTCGACACGTTAAAACAATATATAAACAATCAGTCCTAATCAGAATAGAAACATGATAAACCGACTAACGATCATTTTCGGGTTGATAATAACCACCTTTACTTATGCCCAAGAGAACAATAGTTTTACTTTGCAAGAAGCTATTGATTATGCCCTGGAAAACAACAGGGCTGCCCTAAATGCATCTCACGATATTGATGCCGCCTATAAACAAAAATGGGAAACCACAGCAACAGGATTACCTCAGCTTAATGCTGCAGTAGACTATCAGGATTTTATTAAACAGCAGGTACAGGTCTTTCCTTCAAGTGCTTTTGGAGGTCCGGAAGGTGAATACTCTGCTGTAGCATTTGGATTAAAGCAAAACATTAACGCCTCTGCTACCTTGTCCCAACTCATTTTTGACGGATCCTATCTCGTTGGACTGCAGTCTGCAAAGGTATTTTTAGAAATTTCAAAAAATGCGAAAATCAAAACGGACTTAGAGGTTAGGAAATCCGTGATCAATGCCTATGGAAATGTTTTATTAGTTGAGGAAAGTGCCACTATTTTAGAAAAAAACAGAGCAGCCCTTGAAAAGAACCTTATGGAACTGACTAAAATTTACGAAAATGGCTTAGAGGAAGAAGAGAGTGTTGAACAACTAAAAATAACGCTCTCTGGTGTGGAAAGCGCGCTTAGCAATACCAACCGATTGAAAAAAGTAGCCTATCAAATGCTAAATATTAATTTAGGTCTTCCAATCGACACCCCCACGATCTTAGCGGATAACCTGGAATCCCTTACGGCACGACAAATTGATCTCAATTTCTTAGGCCGCCCTTTTGAGGTCGAAAACACCATTGATTACCAAATTGCCGCAAACGATAAAACCTCGAAAGAATTATTGGTGAAATTCGAAAAAAGCAAAGCCTTACCCACGGTGAGCTCCTTCTTAAGTGGAGGCTATGTATCCTACAGTGATAATTTTGATTTTTTGGATACGAACCAAAAATATTACGGTTACGGGGTATTCGGTCTAAACATAAAAATTCCCATATTTAGTTCTGGTATGAGAAGTGCCTCGACCCAACGGGCTATGATCAATCTTGAAAAAGCGAAGAATGATTTAACCGAAACCCAACAACGCTTAAACCTTCAAATTGAAACGGCCAAAAGCGATTACCAATTTGCCATTGAAGATTATGAAAACAAAAAGCAGAATCTAAATCTGGCCGAACGTATTGAACAAAAAAATCAAACGAAATTCTTTGAAGGTATTGCCTCAAGCTTTGAACTTCGGCAAGCCCAAATACAATTGTATACGGCACAACAAGAATTTTTACAAGCCATGCTGGATGTGATAAACAATAAAGCGGCTTTAGAAACCATTTCAAACACTATCAATAACTAAAAATCAATCCTGAAATGAAACATTTATATATTCTTTTTACTACAGCATTACTATGGACGTCTTGTGGTGATGGCCATAAAAAATCCACTGAAGATATCATTGCCACCGACAATCTCGAATTAATCCGTAAGAAGAAGGCAGAACTAGATGCTGCCAAACAGGACATAGATACACAACTCAAACAACTGGAAATCAAAATAAAGGAATTGGACCCACAGGAAAAAATACCTCTAATCACGGCCTTTAAGACCACAGAGACCGTTTTTACCCACTTTGTAGAATTGCAAGGTAATGTGAGCACCAAACAAAACCTAATTATATATCCCGAGTTTTCAGGTCCCTTAACAACGGTTTATGTTAAAGAAGGGCAACATGTTAAAGAAGGGCAGTTACTGGCCAAAATTGACGACGGCGGCATGAGTCAGCAGCTCGCACAATTGGAAATCCAGGCGGGTTTAGCTAAAACGACCTTCGAACGTCAGCAACGCTTATGGGATCAAAATATAGGCAGCGAAATTCAATATCTACAAACCAAATCCTCCTATGAAGCACAGGAGCGCGCCGTTAACCAGCTAAAACAACACATTGCCAAGACCGTTGTTCTCGCTCCATTTTCCGGTACCATCGATGATGTTATCACCGAGCAAGGTAGTGTGGTTGCAGCAGGCCAGTCTCCATTATTCAGGATTGTCAACCTTCAAAACATGTATGTTGAAACGGATGTGCCCGAACGTTTTATAACCGATGTCACCACCGGTAAGGAGGTCATCGTCAATTTTCCCATTCTAAGAAAAGAAATGAAGGCCAAAGTGCGTCAGGCAGGAAATTTCATTAACCCCGCCAATCGTACTTTTAAGGTTGAAATCGCTATTGATAATACTGACGAAACCATTAAACCCAATTTAACGGCTAAACTTAAAATCAACGATTATATCAACGAAAAGGCGATTTTAATTCCGCAAAGTATTATATCCGAAAATGCCGATGGCGAACAATACGTTTATACCATAACCGAAAAATCCGGAGAACTGGCCGTGGCCAAACGGGAAATTATAGAAACAGGCAAAACACAGGGCGATTATATAGAAGTGATCTCCGGTTTAACAAATGGTATTGAAATTGTCGATGAAGGTGCACGAAGTGTAAAAGATGGCCAACAAGTCAAAATCCTCCATACTGAAGGGGCTAGTTAATATCCTAAAGCAAAAGAACCAATGACCAAAGATTTAAAAAAGAAAAAAGTAGATAAGGAATTCCGGTTATCATCATGGGCTATTAACAATAAAACGACCATGTATGTTTTAATTGTATTAATCCTTTTCCTGGGCGCGGGGGCCTACTTTAGCATGCCCCGTGAAAGCTTTCCGGAAATAAAGGAAACCAAGATTTACATCAGTTCCGTTTTCCCGGGTAACACGGCCGAGGATATTGAAAAATTAATTACCGATCCTATTGAGGACAAACTAAAGACAGTAAGCAACGTCGTGGAAATCACGTCCACCTCTCAAGAAGATTATTCCATTATTATAGTGGAATTCGATGAGGGCATTACCGTTGATGCTGCTAAACAAAAAGTGAAGGATGAAGTAGACTCCGAAACCTCAGGTGAAGATTGGCCCACCTTTAACGGGGCCAAGGTTGAGCCTAATGTGTTCGATTTAAGCATGTCTGAAGAAATCCCTATTCTAAATATTAATATCTCGGGAGACTATCCTGTTGATAAATTGAAGGAATATGGAGAATATTTGGAGGATGAAATTGAAGGCCTTCAGGAAATAAAGCAGGTAGATATTAGAGGGGCGCAGGAAAAAGAGGTTGAGGTAGCTGTCGATATTTACAAAATGATGGCAGCCAAGGTTAGTTTTGATGATATTATCAATACCATTAGTAGAGAAAATATGACGATGTCTGCCGGGAATTTAATTTCGAGCGGACAGCGAAGAACCATTAGGGTTTTGGGTGAAATTAAAGACCCCGGGGAACTGTATAATTTTGTAGTAAAGTCGGAAAACGGCAATTCCATTTACCTCAGGGATGTCGCCACGGTCACCTTTAAGGATGAAGACAAGACCACCTATGCACGAGAGTTTGGTGAACCTGTTGTGATGCTGGACGTAAAAAAGCGTGCCGGAAAAAACATGGTCGAAGCTGCCGAACAAATAGAAGCCATTGTTAAGCATGCCAAAGAATCCATTTTCCCTCCGGACCTAAAAGTTACCATCTCCAACGACCAATCCTCTAAAACCATTGGGCAGGTAGATGACTTAGTGAATAACATCATTTTTGGGATCATCCTGGTAGTAACGGTTCTCATGTTCTTTTTAGGCTTTAAAAATGCGCTTTTTGTCGGATTTGCCATTCCCATGTCCATGTTCATGTCGCTAATGATCCTCAATACCTTAGACTACACCATGAACACCATGATTCTATTCGGACTAATCATGGGGCTAGGAATGTTGGTGGACAATGGTATTGTGGTGGTCGAAAATGTATACCGCTTGATGTCTGAGGGCATGCCCCGGATAGAGGCTGCTAAAAAAGGGATTGGCGAGATCGCTTTTCCTATTATCATATCTACCGTAACCACGGTTGCTGCCTTTATTCCACTGGGACTTTGGCCGGGATTAATGGGTCAATTCATGATCTATTTTCCAGTGACCTTATCGGTTGTTTTAGGGTCTTCATTATTTGTTGCCATCTTCTTTAACTCCGTCATGGTCTCTCAATTTATGACTACGGAAGACAAGAACATGCCATTAAAGCAAATCGTTAGAATTTCGGTCATATTTGGAGTCATCGGTTTACTAATTTTTGTGTTTGGAGGAAGCTACAGAGGCCTCGGAACCTTAATGATGGTTACCGTTGTATTGCTTTGGATTTACAGATTATTCCTTAGAAGATGGGCCAATGCTTTTCAAAACAACGTATTACCCAAATGGGAACTTTATTATGAAAGGACACTGCGGACGGCCTTACAGGGTAAAACACCGGTTTTTATTTCGGTAGGTACTGTTCTGCTATTGCTGATTACATTTATGACTTTCGGTATTTCAATGGGGACAGGCCATACTAAAGTGGAGTTCTTCCCGGATAATAAACCCAACCAGATTATTGTCTATATCGAATATCCCGAAGGCACAGATATTAAAAAGACTAATGCCATTACCCAAGACATCGAGCATCGTGTTTACGAGATTATTAATGATGACGTCTACATGGATGGTAACTATAACTTCTTAACAGAAAGTGCCGTATCCCAGGTAGGTGAAGGGGCAGGTAACCCACAAACAGATGGCGGATCCGCGGCCGAAATGCCGCATCGCGGTAAGATCACCGCGACCATGCGGGAGTTCAAATATCGCAAAGGGGCAGATAGTAATGATTTACTTAAAAAAGTTCAGGAGGCCTTAAAAGGCATTTATCCCGGTGTTAGTATCTCTGTAGAAAAGGATCCTGTGGGCCCTCCGGCAGGGTATCCCATAAATATTGAACTTGAAGGGGATGATTATTCGCAATTGATCGTTACGGCTGAAAACATGCGTAATTATATCAACTCCAAAAACATAGAAGGCATTGATGAATTAAAGATAGATGTCAACAAATCCAAACCTTCAATGCAAGTTCTTGTCGACACCAAAAAGGCAGGTGAGTTGGGCATTACTTCCGGGCAGGTAGGGCAACAATTGCGCAATTCAATTTTTGGTGCGAAGGCCGGTATTTATAAAAAAGAGGGTGAGGACTATGACATTTACGTGCGATTCAATGAAGAAAACAGATATAATACCAGTTCCATTTTCAATCAAAAAATAACGTTTAGGGATATGGCTTCCGGACAAATTAAGGAAATTCCCGTTTCAACTGTGGCGGAACACAATAACACCTCGGGGTTTAGTGCCATAAAACATCGCGACACAAGACGTGTGGTTACCTTGTATTCCGCTTTAGCCCCGGGCTTCATTGATGCCAGGGCCATTGTGACCAAAATTCAAAATGAAATGAAGAATTTCAGCCAAATGCCCGCTTCCTTAAAGGTGGATTATACCGGTCAAATTGAGGAACAGGAAAAACAACAAAGTTTTCTTAATGGGGCTTTTATGGCAGGATTGGGATTGATTTTCTTCATTTTGATCTTTCAATTTAACTCCGTTTCAAAACCCGGCATCATTATGATGGCTGTGTTCTTAAGTTTTATTGGTGTCTTTGGAGGTATTTTATTGACCGGAAGTTCATTTGTAATAATGATGACCATGATGGGGATAATTTCGTTGGCAGGGATTGTGGTGAACAACGGGGTGGTATTGCTGGATTACACCCAACTTCTTATTGACAGGAAAAAAGTGGAATTGGACTTGGAGGACGAACAATATCTCGAAACACCGGAGTTATTAGAAGTTATCATTAAAGGCGGCAGGGCCCGTTTACGTCCGGTATTGCTCACAGCCATAACCACCATTTTAGGACTGATCCCTTTGGCTACCGGTTTGAATATTAACTTTTTTACCTTATTCGGTGATTTAGATCCTAATATCTATACCGGAGGGGATAATGTTATTTTTTGGGGTCCACTGGCCAAAACGGTCATTTACGGCCTGCTTATCGCCACCTTTTTAACCCTGATTGTGGTGCCTATACTATTCTTTCTGGTCACTAAATTTAAAATGTGGCTGTACAGTAATCGCGTGGCGAAGTACCGTAAAATTAATGCCATAGGTCAAGAATAGGGCCCGGGCCTCTACGCTGATAGACCTCATTTAAGTCTATAAAAAAAGCTTCAACATCGTGTTGAAGCTTTTTTTATTACCCTTTTAAATGGATTAAAATTTAAAACTTAAACTGCCACTAATTATAGTACCATTAAAGCCAAATTGATTGACCTCCCATGGATACTTAAATCGTCCTCCTAAATCAACCTCTATGTCATCCCCAGGGTCAATTTCATCAGGATAAACGTTAAGTAAATTATTTACTAAAATACTAGCTGATAGTTTTTCAGAAAAATTGTAATTCAATATCAAATCGGTAATTACTTTTCCCGAAAACGTTTGATCGTTGCCAGGATTACTGGCATGCTGCCACGTAACTTCACCAAAATAGGTATTGTTCAGAATAAATGTCCATTTATTAATATCATAATCAAACCCTAATAGAATTTTAGATTTGGGCCTGGCTGAAACTATTCTGGACTGTTCCTTTCTATTAAAAAAGGCATCACTATATCCATTATTTGCTAATATTGTTGGCACATTTATAGTCCCCTCAATTTTTGTTTCATTAAAGTTTGCCGCCAAAGTAGCCTCTAACTTGCCATTTCCGAAAGGAATATTATTATAATTAACAACAATATCGACGCCTGTAGTTTTGGTATCAACCGCATTAATAAAGAATTTTAAACTTGTAATCGAATTCGTTAACAAAATTTGTTCAACGGGATTATTTGATCCTGAATCTCCATCAAATCCTATTTCGCCGGTAAAAAGTACACGATCATCCACTTTCACGTTATAAAAATCAGCAGATAACGACAAATTTGAAGTCGGTTTAAATGTAATTCCCGCCGCAATATTTTTTGAAGTCTCGGCAGTTAATTGAGGTACCCCCAATCCTTCGCGTATTATAGGATCAACATTATTAAATGTTCCTTGATTGGAAATAGTTCCTCCGGAAACCAATGTTTGTATATTGCTTAAATATATTTGATGTAATGCAGGTGCCCTAAAGCCAGTACTATAAGAAGCCCTTATTGCGCCTTGGTCTCCTAAGGAATATCTGGCATTCACTTTCCATGATGTATTATCACCAAAGTCACTGAAATCTTCATAACGTACAGCTGCTCCCAACAACAATGCGTCAGTAGGTTCCCATTCCATATCGCCATAGATGCCATAATTTTCCCTTTTAGCCCTAACTGCATTGGTGGGCTGTAAACCGGGGAAAGATTGTGCCCCTGAACCAAAATAAGATTCCGGTTGACCCGGAATTGCTGTAAAGCGTTCTCCTCTTACCTCGGCTCCAAAAGCGACATTAAGTTGTCCAAAATTTCTTGAAAAATCTAAATTCGCCAAGGTATTACTAAACGTGTATCCCCCTACGTTAAAACCGGTTGGGCTGTTTGCTCCCAAATCTACATTTATACTATTGTTCACCTCATAGTCGACTGCATTTCGCCCATACGTTCCACTTAAATCCGCATTGAAACCTAATAAGTCCCATTTAACTCCAACCGTTGCATTGTTATCTCTAATATCGGTTTCAAAGGTTGGTTGAAACCCTTGATATTGCCCAATGCCATCAAATAAGGGATTACTCCCCGGACTGTTCTGACCAGGAATACCGGGCCAAAATGGTGTTCTGTATAAACCAAAGCTTTTTCCCTTTCTGTAAGTCATTCCTCCAAAACTATAAAACTCTCCTTCACCATTTTTAAAGGGTACTCCAGCGTTGAAGAAAATATCCATCTTTTTAATTTCTGGCTGACCAACAATAGCCCCTTGATCCGGATTGGCTTGTTGCCAATCTGTTGTTCCATTCAAAATATCCTGTGCTGTGGCCACTTGACCATTCGATGCCAGAAAACCATCAGCCGCCTGAATGGGTATAATCCCTGCATCATACAAAACGCCAAACAAGCCATCTCCTCCCGGATTCCCTGACCTGTCCGTCTTTTCCTGTTCATAATACCCTAAAGTAAAGTTAAAATAGCCGCCATTATCATCCAATTTCAATGCCGAATTAAAATCGACTCCAAAATTAAATCCATCGCCTTCAGTAGTTATCCCTGATTTTGCATTTACGACTGAATATTCTACATCTTTCTTTAAAACCATATTAATTACACCTGCAATGGCATCAGACCCGTATTGTGCTGAGGCACCATCCCTTAGGACCTCTATGCGCTCAATGGCCGCACTGGGAATACTTTTTAAATCAACTCCTACTTCTCCCTTACCAGGAGTGTCATTGATATAGACCAGTGCGCTTTGGTTTTTGCGCTTTCCATTAACTAAAACTAAGGTTCTACTTGGTCCTAAACCCCTTAAATCGGCAGGGTCAAAATGGGCAGTCGCATCCGAAATAGTTTGATTGGAAGAATTAAATGATGGTACCTTATAAGTGAGCATTTTATCTACAGTTGGCTGACCGGTATTTATTAATTCTGAAACCCCAATATTATCTATTGGCACTGGAGAATCCAAAATGGTTCTTGGCTTGGACCTATTACCTACCAATATGACTTCATCCAGAGCAACACCCGGCTGTAAAGTTACATTTACGGTAGTATCGTCAACAACAATTTCCTGAGTTTCAAATCCCACATAAGAAAATACAAGCACATCTCCATTAGTGGCATTTATAGTATAGTTTCCGTCAAAATCTGTCGTTGCCCCTGTTGAAGTTCCTTTGATGATTACCGAAACCCCCGGAAGAGGTTGCGAGGCATCATCAATTACAGTTCCTGAAACGACTTGAGCTACGAGTACACCTGATGTAGTAAGTAACATCAAGAACACCATCCATTTTATTGGTAATTGTTTAATCATAATGAGATAGTTTTTGAATTAGTTAATTAAATAGCAACCATTTTGATACATTACTTTTCTGTTGGACTTTATTCGTGCCAGTATTTAATGGTTTTAATATCAAAATGAAATAACAGAAGAGGTTAAATTATTCTATGAATTAGGACAGTTTAACATCAACATTCCTAGCCTGCAGATCGTTTTAGTTAAGGAAAAAAATTAAATTTTATATTATAAAAATGCCTCAACTATTAGCGCTGAGGCATTCTTCATAATATCTTATCTTTATTTCAATTTAAAACTCATTCTGGCAAAAAGGAAACGCCCTCCTATACCAAACTGCTGGGAGCGCCTGGACCAGTCGAAACGACCGCTGCTGCGGTTGGCCTCAATGGTTCTGTCGGGATAAATATCGAACAGATTATTTGCTCCTATGGTAAAGGTTAAGCTTTCCGAAGCTCTATATCCTAAGGACAGGTCCGTGACTAGTTTAGAACCATAAACCTGTTGGTTGGCCACTGTGGTGGTGGCTTCCGAAACCTCGCCAAACCAAACATTTCTGAGGAATACATTAAACTTCCCGGTGGTTAGACTGTTGGTTAGGTTTACCTTCGTTCTCGGAACGGCTTCCTCCAAATAAATTCTACTGTCCTCCGGAAAATAAGTGCCGACCAATCCGGCTTCTTCCAGAACTCTGGAGGCCTTGATATCCCCTACCCGTTTTGTTTTGGAGAAGGTCCCGGATAAATCGGATTTTAATTGTGAATTGGTTCCGATATTGGCCTTATGGGTCAATACCACATCCAACCCTTTGGATTCCGTGTCTATGGCATTGGCAAAGAACGACGCCGCCGAGGCATTGGCCTGTGATAACAGATTGTCCAGTTCGGTACCGGTACCCGGCCCTCTAAATTGACCGGTGTAAACCACGCGATCGTCAATGGCCACAAAGTAACCATCCACAGTTACCGTTAAATTGGCCTCAGGCAGTTTAGCCGTAAAGCCTAAACTGACACTCTGTGAGGTTTCTTCCTTTAACTGCGGAATCCCTAAAAGTTTTGCCGCCCGACTGTCATTGGAGAAGGTGCCCACTTCAACGGGTATCCCATCCTGGAATATGGTGGAGGTGGAGTTAAAGTTCAATTGGTGTAGGGATGGTGCTCTGAAACCGGTATTTAAGGCGGCCCTGATATTTATATTCTCGCTTGCTTTAAGGCGGGTGGCCAGTTTAAAATTGATGGTCGATCCAAAATCGGAGTAGTCCTCAAACCGTGTGGCAAAACTGGCCAAAAAGGTTTCTGTAAAATCGGCTTCCAAATCGAGGTAAGCCGCAATACTGTTACGGTCACGAGACAATTCATTCGCCGGACTGAATCCGGGGAATACCTGCGAACCACCGGGTCTGGCCCGTCCAAAGAAATCTACGGCAGGATTCTGGGAGGGAAGCGTAATCAGTTCTCCTTCCTGAGTATATTGCCCATAGGAGGGTTCTTCACCCGCTATGATTTCGTAATTTTCCAATCGGTATTCTGCTCCAAAGGCGATGTTCAACCCATTTAAGGTATCGTCAAAGAACTGGTTAATGTCCAAATTCACCGTATTTTGCATGAAACTAAAGCCACCGGCATCAAAAAAGGTCGGCGATGCTTTTTGCATGGAAGCGTTAAAGGTGTTCCCTATGGTGTATAGAAAGGCATTCTTTCCCCAGGTATTGCTTAAATCGACATTCCAACCATTAACCAGGCCTTTGATACCCACTGAGACCGATTTATCGGTAATCGTGGAATTGATCTCCGGTAAAAACCCGTCTATATAAGCGGGTGTATAGGTGCGCTCCTGGTTAGGCAATCTGTAGAATCCCGCCGAATTCCCCTTTCTGGAGCTTAGCCCTGCAAAGGAATAGATTTCGGTTCCGGCATCATCCAAAGGAATAGACATGTTGGCGAAAAAGCGGCCTCCGCGCAGTTCCGACTGCCCCACGCGCATGTTAAAATCGCTGCGCTGCAGACCTCTGGCGGCAAGTTCAGCCTCCGTATTGTCCTGTGGAGTTATTCCATTTATCTCTCCATCATCATTGAAAGTTAACTGTGTCAAATACCCCGCAACAGAATTAATCCCATCATTAATTCCTGTAAAATCTTGTTTTGAAGCATCGAGAGGCACATTTAAACCTGCTAGATTTGCATATGCTATTAAATCATCTATGTAAGTATTATCTAAATCATCATCCAAAAAATTAGATAAATTATATCCATCATTATAAGCAAATCGTTCTATGGTATTATACCGATTAAAAATCGTGCCTTCCCATTCTTTCATTCTGCTGTAATGCTCCCTAAAATCAAAATCGCCGGTAAAATTGATAAAACCACCGTTGTCGCCAATGGGCAAGCCATAATTGGCACTCACATTCACGGTTTCGCCATCAACCCCGCCGGTTTGATCATTGGAATTTTCGGAGAAATATGCTGCTGTAGTGACATTAAAGCTGAGTTCATTGACATTATCGTTCAACACAATATTGATCACCCCGGCAATGGCATCCGAACCATATTGTGCAGCGGCACCATCACGCAAGACTTCCAGTCGTTTAATGGCTCCGGCAGGTATGGCATTCAAATCGGTACCGACACTACCCCGTCCAAAGGTACCATTAACGTTCACCAGGGATGAATTGTGTCTTCTTTTTCCATTAATGAGCACCAATACCTGATCCGGCCCCAAGCCTCTTAGGGATGCGGGATCGATATGATCCGTTCCATCGGATATGGTTTGGGTATTGGAGGTAAATGAAGGTGCCACAAAATTTAAGATCTGATTCAAATTAACCTGTGGTCCCTGTGCGGTTAATTCGGAAATATCAATGACATCGACCGGAACCGGCGTGTCTACGGCGGTTCTACTCGGATTTCTTGAGCCCACCAGAACAATTTCTGCCAGTGCCACACCAGATTGCATGGTCACGTTAATGGTAGGTCCACTAACAACGATCTCTTGCGTTTCATAACCGACGTAGGAGAATACAAGAACATCCCCGTTATTGGCATTAATGGCATAATTTCCATCAAAATCCGTGGTGGTTCCTGTTGAAGTTCCTTTGATGATTACCGAAACTCCCGGAAGAGGTTGCGAGGTATCATCAATCACAGTTCCCGAAACCTCTTGTCCGAGAAGACTGTTTGATGTCCCAATTAACATTAAAAATGCAATTAATTTGATTGGTAAAAGTTTAATCATAATAAAAATATTTGAGTTAGTTGTTGCTAATATATTAATATTAACTCAAAATTATTACGATTTCATTACTTTTTTAACGCATTCTTTAGGGATTAATGCAGTAAATTATAGGGTTTTTAAGAATTTTAAAATAGCCCGCCCCCTGTGGTTTTAAACCCCTAAATCACGATCCTGATGACGCTTTAGCGCGTCAAGGTTACATCTCTGTAACAGGACTACTTCCATTCAAAATCACCGCCATCAATCGACCAGTCATTCCCAAAAAATCCTGCCCATTTTACCGCTCTCATGCCTTCGGTCAATACGGTGTCGTCAAATAACACGACATCCGGAAAGGTGGTCCCATTCACTAAATAATGATTCATGTAAGCGGCCTTCATCCCTTTACTTCCGGTTGCGGTTACCACCCCAACACTGGCCAGGTCACTATCTGTTCTCGGTACGATAAAATACATGCCCCACTGGTTGCCAAACAAGGTCTTTCCGTTAATGTTAACCCCATAGTCCTTTACCTGTATCGGGCAATTTTTTAAGAGTTGATCCCAAGCCGCATTGTTATCCGCATTCCCATAGAGCACCACGTTGCGATTGGGATATGCCTTTAACGAAAAATCCACATCCCTAACCATATCTATATGCCCATTCGCACGATACCAAAAGGTTTCCGCATCAAATCGCGCCCGGTTATAATACCATTCGTTTTCCATTTCGGTGCCCTGGGTAGCGTATACCAACAACACATTGTGTCTGAAGGCATCCTTAAACCCCCCATTTCTGTGTGGCCCTTTTTCCTGTAACGACGGGGCCGAGGTCATGCGCCATTGGTCCGTTTCTTTTTTGAAAAAGGTCTTATCTTTTTTAGATATCTTAAATTTGGACCCATCAATAACAAGCTGGGATATCGTATCTTCCAGGGTTCTAAAATCAACTTCAATTAGGGCCACGTTATCTGTAGTGATATGGCAACCCTTTTCGTTGGTGAAGTGGAATGAGCTTACCTCGAACGCTTTTTCCTGCTGATGTATGGTGATGAAATGAGATTTCGATGACACGCCCGGTGATCCTGTATAAAATTCCAGTTTAGTCATACTGGAATCCTCCGGAATGGTGCGTTCTTTGAAGAAATTAAACAAGGGGTCCCAATCCACACTATGGTCCCCATACCAATGCTCGCCCCCCGGATATTCATAATAGGAAAAATCGGGGTGGAATTTCCCCAATCGTTCACGCATGTCACGTGCCAAATACGTGGGTACGACATTATCCTTCTCACCGTGCAAAATATAAACCCCATGATGCAGATAATTACGGATAAGTTTCAGGGTTCTACTTGGTGTGCCTGCCCGTTCAATCATCTGTTCTACAGGGGTTTTCACATCGTCCATTTTAAGTCGTTCAAGGGCTTTGGGAGTCATGCCATATCGATTCAGTTCCGCTTCAGGCATTTCCTTAAGACGATTTAAAAAACTGTCCCTGTAGAGTAATAAATCTGGGTATCCCGCACAAGGGGCGATGGCTGCAAAATGATCGGGATAGGTTGCTCCCAGATACCATGTTCCATGTCCTCCCATGGAATGCCCCGTCAAATAAATCTTATTCGGATGGGGGTTATAAATACGCTTGGCCTCCGACAGGACCTCCAGCGCATCCAAGCGGCCCCAATCTTCCCAGGCAAATCCAAACGGACGCCGATTGGTGGGGGCAATCAAATTCCCCCAATCCTTCTTTTTATACGCATTCGCCTGGTTTACGGCCTCGACCGAAGCCCCATGAACAGACAAGAATAAGGCACTGTCCTCCAGGTCTGTCTGGAGCGAAGGGGCCACACTGTAATATTGAATACTGCCATCGATATGGCTTTGCAAGGTTCGTTTATGGTGTATGTGTTTCGACTTGACCTGAATCGGTATGGTTTTAGAATCGACTAACTCATTGTTGCCATCCCATACTTCCACTTTCAAATCGTTTGTTCCATATGATGCACTATCGGTAACCGCAGCAATGGTAAACCCTACTTTTTGGACACTCATGGGCGGGATATCGGCCATCTTGGTTTCTAATATGGCCCCATTTACCGTGCTTTTGACCCGGTGGCTCTTCACCCAGTTCTCGGTGGCATTAACAAGACGTATGGCCCCCAAATAGGCCTGATCTTCTTCCACTAAAATATCGGGTAAGGTCATGTCTCGGGTAGTGAACTGCACCTTCTGCTTGGGTTCGATTAACCGCGCCCGAATTCTTGGAAAACGGCCCACTTTTAACACAAAGGTATTATTCCCCTTTTTTAGGGTTAAGGGCACTAAATTATAGCCGAAATCGTAGTGATCGCCTTCATGCGGTAAGCCATTGATTAGCACCAGTGAATGTCCCGAGGCTTCAAATAGAACGACCTGCTCCCTATTGGCGTAATAGTTAAGATAGACATAACTGGATCTTAAATTGCCGTCGTTAAAGGTGTTGGTAGAATCTACGGCTATGGCCTCCCATGGCATGACCTGACCCAAAAAATTAATATTAAAAACATCGCCTCTTTTAGGGGTATAAAAAGGATCCATTAAAAATTTGCCGAAAACAGGGTCCTCAGGAAAAGAGGAGGAATTAAACCGCATGTTCTGGACTTTTAAGGCCAGTCCCGTTGTAAAAACGTGCATTAGTTTTCCTTCTTCAATTTTGTTGATTTTCTCCTTTCCAAAGTATTCAACAATATTTCCGGTTTTCTGTTGGCCACTCAAAATAAAAGAGGTAAAAAATACCAGCAGGAGTAATTTCGAGCCTGTAATACGAACTAACTTCATTCCAATAAACTTTAAATTTCAATAAAGGTAATTTTTAAATTTCATTTGAAACGAAAATTTCTACTAGTGACGGTAAGCAGGCGATAAAGAACCTTGAAAATACCTAAAAAAGACCTTCAAATGAAGTTATCTCCATCGTAATTCTTTAAATTTGCACCTTAATTTACTACGAATGTACAGAAGTCATAAATGCGGCGAGTTAAGGGCCATAGATATCAATGAGGATGTTACCTTAGCGGGTTGGGTTCAAAAATCAAGAGACAAAGGGTTTATTATTTGGGTAGATTTGCGGGATCGCTATGGGATAACCCAATTGGTTTTTGATGAAGAACGCACCCCAAAACAGGTCTTTGAAATCGCTCAAAACCTAGGTCGTGAATTTGTTATTCAGGTCCGGGGGACCGTTATTGAGCGTGCCTCTAAAAACCCCAATATACCCACCGGGGATATCGAGGTATTGGTCCGGGAGCTACGCATTTTAAACGAGGCCATTCTTCCGCCTTTTACTATTGAGGACAAAACCGATGGTGGTGAGGAGTTGCGTATGAAATACCGTTATTTGGATATTCGTCGTAATCCGGTTAAAAATAATTTGATCTTTAGGCATAGGGTCACTCAGGAAGTGCGTCATTACCTGTCTCAGGAAGGATTTATAGAAGTTGAAACCCCTTATTTAATAAAATCGACCCCGGAGGGTGCCCGCGACTTTGTGGTCCCTTCAAGGATGAACGCCGGAGAATTTTACGCCCTCCCGCAATCCCCGCAAACGTTTAAGCAATTGCTTATGGTTGGGGGCCTGGATAAATATTTCCAAATCGTGAAATGTTTTAGGGATGAGGATTTACGGGCGGACAGGCAACCTGAATTCACCCAAATAGATTGTGAAATGGCCTTTATTGAACAAGAAGACATTTTAAATGCCTTTGAAGGATTAACACGCCATCTTCTGCAGGCCGTCAATGGCGTGACCGTTGAAAAATTTCCCCGGATGACCTACGATGAAGCCATGTGTCGCTATGGGAATGATAAACCGGACATTCGTTTCGGCATGGCGTTTGGCGAGCTCAACGCGGTAACGCAGCATAAAGATTTCAATGTTTTTAACACGGCTGAACTGGTGGTGGGTATTGCTGTTCCGGGCGGCAACGGGTATACCCGTAAGGAGATCGATCAACTTATAGATTGGGTAAAGCGTCCGCAAATAGGGGCCTTAGGCATGGTCTATTGTCGCTGCAATGAGGACGGGACTTATAAATCTTCCGTCGATAAATTTTACGATGACCAGGATTTCAAAACCTGGGCGGAAATCACGGGTGCTCAGGCAGGCGATTTAATATGTATACTTTCTGGTGAAACCGCCAAAGTGCGGTCCCAGTTAAGTGCTTTGCGTATGGAATTAGCAACCCGTATGGGCTTGCGCAAATCGAATGAATTTGCCCCATTATGGGTAACGGATTTTCCGCTGTTGGAATGGGACGAAGAAACCCAACGCTACCATGCGATGCACCATCCCTTCACTGCACCAAAACCCGGACAGTTAGACCTGTTAAAAACGGACCCGGGTGCCGTAAAAGCCAATGCATACGATCTCGTCCTTAATGGGAATGAAATTGGAGGGGGCTCCATAAGAATTCACGATAAGGAAACCCAGTCCTTAATGTTCGACTATTTAGGATTTACCCCTGAGCAAGCCAAAGCCCAATTCGGTTTTTTAATGGATGCCTTTCAATATGGTGCGCCACCCCATGGTGGATTGGCCTTTGGCCTGGACAGATTAGTTGCCATTTTAGGAGGTCAGGAAACCATTCGGGATTTTATTGCATTCCCTAAAAACAACGCCGGACGTGATGTGATGATTGATGCTCCGGCACCAATTGATGACGAACAACTCAAAGAGCTCCGTTTAAAATTAAACTTCAGTGACCACTAAAATGGAGAACACAATGAAAAAAAATCCAAAATCGAGTTACCTATAATCTTCCGGCCATAAAAATTAGCGTAATAATGTTTGATCTCATAATCGAGATTATTAACGTCTTAGAGAAGACAATTATTCATCAGAAAAGGTAATTCGTCATTTTCATACTTGAAGTGATAGAATATTTAGTAACTTTAATTTCTTTATTTATCATAGATATTCGATGAGTCTATTACGCCAATTCTTAATCTGGAAGTACAAACATATTTCGGAACAAAATTTTATATATATCCTAAGTGTACTGGTAGGCTTTTTAGCCGGAATTGGAACGGTTTCCCTAAAAAACCTAACCCATTATATCCAATTACTATTCGAACTTGATTTTTTTAAAAACTATCAGAATTCCCTCTATTTTATTTTCCCCATATTAGGGCTGTTGCTGGTGTATATCATCAAGCAGACCTGGTTAAAAAAACACATTGGTCACGGTATTTCATCCACGCTGTATGCCATATCCAAGCTTAATGGCATCATCCCGAGATATAATTTATATGCCTCATTAATTACAGCGCCTTTAACCGTTGGTTTCGGAGGTTCGGTGGGATTGCAGGGGCCTGCGGTAAGTGTGGGATCAGCATTGGGCTCTAATGCAGCTCGTTTATTCCACATGAATACCAAAACGAGGATGTTATTAATAGGCTGTGCTGCTGCAGGGGCTATGGCGTCTATGTTCAAAGCACCCATAGCTGCCATTATTTTTGCTATTGAGATCTTTAGTCTGGATATTGCCTTTACCTCCCTAATTCCACTTTTATTGGCCTCCGTTTCGGCAGTGGTAACCTCCTACTTTTTTCTCGGAACCGATATTCTGTTACGTTTTGAACTCATTGACAAATTTCACATTAATGATATTCCGTTCTATATGGTTCTAGGCATCGTGTCGGGGCTTGCCTCAGTGTACTTTTCAAAAGTGTTTTTCGCCATTACCAACTTTTTTAAACGGATTGAAAGCCGGGCGAAACGCCTGTTAATTGGCGGTGTTGCCATTGGCAGCCTACTGTATGTCATTCCGCCCCTTTATGGTGAGGGTTATGGCGTTATGAACAATCTCTTAAAGGATGATCATTTAGCGGCCATTGGGACCACCCCCTTTGCTTTGGATCTGTCGAATATCTGGATAGTTATTGGACTGTTATTGGGGATTACCATTTTTAAGGCTGTTGCCATGACCATTACCTTTGGTGCAGGCGGCGTGGGTGGTGTCTTTATTCCTACATTGGTTATGGGAAGTGCTTTAGGCAACGCATTTGCTAAAACGATCAACCATATGGGGTTAAATTTTGACGTTTCAGAATCCAATTTTACGCTCATAGGCATGACCGGATTAATGGCCGGGGTACTGCATGCCCCATTGACCGCCATATTCCTCATAGCCGAGATAACCGGTGGCTATGAGCTGTTTGTCCCCTTAATGATTGTTTCAGCCATGGCTTTTGCCATCACCAAATATTTTATATCGCATTCCATATATACCTTGAAATTAGCGGAACGTGGGGAGCTTATGACCCACGATAAAGATCAAAACGTGTTGATGGTCCTTGATATTGATAAGGTTATTGAAACGAACTTCATCATCCTTTCGCCGGATATGAAACTCGGAGATATATTAAAAGAGGCCGTGGCCAAATCCTCAAGAAATCATTTTCCCGTGGTCAATGATAAGGGTGAATTTTTGGGTGTGATCCGATTGGATGATATCCGGCATATGATGTTCGACTCCGACTTATACAACCAAGTAAAGGCTTCCAGCTTAATGCACGCCGACCATGGCATAATTGATTATAATCAGGACTCCATGACCGCCATTATGAATAAATTTAAAACTACCGGTGCATGGAATTTACCGGTCATTAAAGACGGTAAATATTATGGGTATATCTCCAAATCCAAATTATTAACCGCCTATCGGCGACAATTGATTAATTTTACACAATAACGCCTCCCCCATGAAGTACCTCATATTCATTTTGTTTTTAGCTTCAGTCGGCAGCATTCTCTTCGGTTATTTAATCGCTACGGAGGATGCCCAGAAATATATCGGTTTTGGGGTTATTGGATTGTTTTTAGTGGTGTTCCCCCTGTTTTCCTGGTACCGTTGGAAGGACAAGAACATGAAGGATTACCTGCTTACCAGGGAGAATCTGGATAAAATGCGTGAAAATCAAAACAATAAAAAAGTGTAATGCACAAGGTTTTCGATACCATGGGCTACAGGGCCGGATCACCCATAACCCCAAAGGGCAGCGGCTATACAGAAGGCCTGCCTTAGAGCAGAAATTTCCCGGGCCTTCGGCATAATCTAAAATCCCCTGGTGATAAAATCAAAATTCTGTAGTTAAAAAAATAAAATTCTGTAACGTTAAAGTATTCAAAAACTCCTGTGAATTTTGAAAATTCACAGGAGTTTTTGAAAAATTTACAGGAGTTTTTCAAATGTCGTTGCTTACGAAATGCTATTTTTAGCATCAGCCTATAGCTTTAAGTTACCCACAAAACCAAACCCCTAAAGCCCATAAAAAAAGACGGTCAATTTAAATTGCGCTTCTCAATAAAAAATCGTTTCAAAAGTGCGGCAGCCTGTTCTTCCATGACCCCGCCTTCCATGACCGTTTTAGGATGAAGTTTGGTCTTCAGGTTAATACAACCGCGTTCCATATCCCGGGCTCCAAACACAATTTTAGAAATCTGGCTCCAATATAAGGCTCCGGCACACATCTGGCAAGGCTCCAGGGTCACATAAAGGGTGCAGTTATGGAGGTATTTGCCCCCCAAAAAATTGGCTGCAGCGGTAATGGCCTGCATCTCGGCATGGGCGGTAACATCATTGAGGGTCTCTGCCAGGTTGTGTCCTCGTGCAATAATCTTATGATCAATAACAATGACTGCTCCAACAGGAATTTCATCTTTTTCAAAAGCAAATTCCGCTTCCTGCAGGGCCTTTTTCATGAAATACGTGTCATCAAAAATATGCTCCATGGGAACAAAAATACAATTTCATTCTTGTACTTTTGCATGGTGAAAACGAATCTTTTACATACTATCAATTCCCCTGAAGCACTGCGCCTTTTAAATCAAGAGGATTTACCGCTTCTAGCGCGGGAACTGCGCCATTTCATTATTCATATGGTAGCGACCAAGGAAGGCCATCTGGGCGCGAGTTTAGGTGTTGTAGAGCTCACCATCGCGCTTCATTATGTCTTTAATACCCCCATAGATACTTTGATTTGGGATGTAGGACATCAGGCCTATGGTCATAAAATTTTAACCGGAAGACGGGAGCAATTCCATACCAACAGACAATGGGGAGGATTAAGCGGCTTTCCCAAACGCGAGGAAAGCCGTTACGATGCTTTTGGCGTGGGGCATGCCTCCACGTCTATCTCTGCCGCTCTGGGAATGGCCATAGCCTCGCAGCTTAAAGGCGAGGACCAGCACCATATCGCGGTTATCGGGGATGCCAGTATTGCCAGTGGTCTGGCCTTTGAGGGCCTCAACCATGCCGGAGTTACGGATGCTAACCTCCTGGTGGTTTTAAACGACAATGCCATTGGTATTGATCCCAGTGTTGGCGCTTTAAAGCAATACCTCACCAATGTGAAAAAAGGCACTCAAAAACAAGACAACATTTTCGAGGCTTTGAACTTTAACTATTCAGGACCCGTAGACGGTCATGATTTAACCGCCATTATCACAGAGCTGCAACGCTTAAAAACGATAAAAGGACCCAAGTTTTTACACGTCATCACCACCAAAGGCAAAGGTTTGAAACAAGCTGAAGAGGATCAGGTGAAATATCATGCCCCGGGGAAATTCAATGCCATTACCGGAGAATTAAATCCAAAATCAACCTTAGATCAACCCCCCAAATACCAGGATGTTTTTGGATATACCCTGGTGGAACTTGCCAGACAAAATAAGACGATCGTGGGCATTACACCGGCTATGCCTACGGGAAGCTCCCTAAAGTATATGATGGCCGAAATCCCGGATCGGGCCTTCGACGTTGGGATTGCGGAACAGCATGCGGTAACCCTGGCTGCCGGTATGGCAACCCAGGGCCTCACGCCCTTTTGTAACATCTATTCCACCTTCCTGCAACGCGCTTACGATCAGGTGATACACGATGTCGCCTTACAAAAGTTACCCGTTATTTTTTGTTTGGATCGTGCCGGTTTGGTTGGTGAAGATGGCGCTACCCATCATGGCGCCTTTGATTTGGCCTATCTGAGATGTATTCCAAACCTCATCATTTTTGCGCCGAGAAACGAGATCGAGTTGCGAAACATCATGTATACCTCACAATTGGGCTTAAACGGACCCATAGCCATACGTTACCCCCGGGGAAGGGGGGTCACCATAGATTGGAAACAGCCGTTTACCACAATAGAAATAGGGACAGGAATCCCATTGAAACAGGGTAAGCATGTTGCCATATTAAGCATTGGAAGTATCGCTAAAAATGTGTCGGAAGCCATTCAGTATCTGGATGTTTCACATTACGATATGCGCTTTGCCAAACCTTTGGACCACAACCTGCTTCACCTTATTTTTAATACCTACCACACCATAATTACCATAGAAGATGGTACGATTAACGGTGGTTTTGGAAGTGCTGTATTGGAGTTCGCTTCAGAACACCACTATACAAACACGATTAAACGCCTTGGAATTCCCGATGCATTTATCGAACAGGGCAGTGTTGGTGAATTACAGGCCTCGATAGGACTTGATCCGGAACAATTACAACGGTATTTTAAGAGCCTCATATGAACGGAACCGCGCTAAGCTCGAACGGTTAACCAATTTCCATGCCTTTGATTTTATTGAATAACATGATGGCGTAACTATCGGACATGTTCGACACAAAGCTACAGACAGACAAGAGTCTTCCCTGTAAGGTGTTTTGAGTTTCCTTGTATCGTTCTGGGAGAAGATGTAAAATTAAAGTATCGTAATTTGAGGGGGTATGGTTATGTGAATTATGGATTGCGGTTATAAATACCTCCAATAATTCCGTTAAGATCCTAAAACCGGCGATTTCCTTTTCAACCACTTCCCTGCTCTGGTACACCTTTTCTACACTTATTTTAATGACATCCCTAATTTGGGCATCATAGTGGCTTTTATCTAATAAGGCACAATCCAATTCCCCTCTTAAAATAACATCCTCATAATGCATAAACAGATCTACGGTTTCATTAATAAGGGTGCCGATAGCTAATGCGCGCAAATACCCTATGCGGTCGGTTTTGGTGGTAAGCGCATAATAATTTTCCGGTTTAATGGTATGTCTTATAATTTTGGACAGGTACTCCAACGCAAATTCCTCCTGAATTAATCCTAAATTAATTCCATCCTCAAAATCAATAATCGTATAGCAAATATCATCTGCAGCTTCCACTAAATACGCCAGGGGATGCCGTGAATACATGATATCGTGCGCACTGCGTTTCAACAGTCCCAATTCATAGGCGATGTCTTGAAAGGCCTCCTTTTCACTTTGAAAGAACCCATACTTTTTATCGGCCACATGTGGGGTTGGTTTTATTGGCAAGGATTCTTTGGGGTATTTCATAAAGGCCCCCAACGTGGCATAACTTAAGCGTAATCCGCCTTGACGTCCCACCCGGCTTTCGGTTAAAATTTTGAATCCATTGGCATTGCCTTCGAAATCACATAAATCCTGATATTCCTTGGCGGTTAATTCTTTTTTAAACTTTTGCCCCAATCCATGTTTAAAGAATGCACCAATGGCCTTTTCTCCGGAATGCCCAAACGGGGGGTTGCCAATATCATGTGCCAAAGCCGCCGCAGCTACAATAGCCCCAAAATCGTTGGCCTGATACCCATGAATCTTTTGTAAATGAGGATGCTTTTCAATTAATTTTTGACCTACTTTCCGTCCCAATGACCGTCCAACCACACTAACTTCCAGGCTATGGGTTAAGCGCGTATGGACAAAATCGGTTTTGGATAGTGGAATGACCTGAGTTTTATCCTGAAGGCTTCTGAATTCGGAGGAAAAAATAATACGATCGTAATCCACTTCAAAACCCAGGCGTGTTTCATCTTGCTCCTTTCTGATGCGTTTGTTAATATCACCAAAACGTTTTAGGGACAGTAATTGCTCCCACTCCATAGTATAAATTTAAGTTGGGGCAAGATAAATAAATTCACCAAAAAAACTACGGTAAGTTTGTTAACATTACGGTAACATTTTCATTACAGATGTTTAATGCTTAGGTAACATACTGGTCATACTAAACGACGTTCTTTGTGGCATAAATTCTCGTAAAGAATGAAAACCTTTTTTTTAATAGCGGCATGTTTTATTTCGGCAGGTTCCTTGGCCCAAAATACGGGTGCCATAAGTGGCCGGTTGTTAGATGCCGATTCTGCTAATGCCCCTTTAATGTTGGCCGAAGTGGTGGTTAAAGAAACCGGGACAACAGTACGATCCAACGAAAAGGGAGCGTTTACCATTGAACATTTAAGCGAGGGGACGTATACCTTGCTTTGTAGTTTTGTGGGCTACGAAACGAAAGCCGTGGAAACCAAAATTGTTTCGGGTGCGGTTTGTGAAGTCACATTGGCATTAGAACCGAGCACCATCTCCTTAGATGAACTCGCCTTAACCCTGGCCAGTGCGGACTCTGAAAGCGCTTCCCAAACCATACTGGAACGCTAATTAGCCTGATCCCCTTTACTGCTGGAGTCCGTACTCCTGTTTTATACTTCGATTTACCTGAACCATTTAGGGAAAATACCCGGGCTTTTAATGGCCCTTGTGATGCCATTCAACCGTTCCGGTTTTGTCCACATATGCAATATTGTGATGTTAATTAATCGTTATTAATGCCTTGCAACTATGCGGCAAAAGGTAACGTTTAGCTAACACTTTTATTACGGTTCTTTAATCTCCTAATAACACTAGGTTTACAAAACAGCAGTTTCTTTGCCCAAGAATTGATATTACAACTAATGAAACATTTTATACTTATAGTTATTTTTCTAACGGCTTTATTTACACGTGCCCAAAACACAGGATCTGTGGTCGGGAAACTAACCGATAAGGAGTTCAATAACGAACCTTTAGCCTTCGCCAATGTTTTGATTAAAGGCACTACGAAAGGGACCACCTCGGACTTTGACGGCCTTTATGGTTTTGAAAATTTAGAGGTTGGAAATTATACCTTTATCTATAGTTTTGTCGGTTACGAAACCCAGGAGATAAACGTTAATGTGGTAGCGGGAAAAGTAACCGAAGTCAATGTGATCATGGGAGCCAGTGCGGCTTCTTTAGATGAAGTGGTCATCACAACGACCACCCGACGGGAAAGTGAAACGGCTTTATTATTAGAGCAAAAGAAGGCTGTCGAAATAAAACAAAGTATTGGTGCAGAGGAACTTTCTCGAAAAGGGGTGAGTGATGCCGCGGGCGCCGTAGCCAAAATATCGGGAGTCTCCAAACAGGAAGGCAGCAGCAATGTGTATGTTCGTGGTTTAGGTGACCGTTACCTCAACACCACGATGAATGGGTTGTCCTTACCTTCCAACGATGTGAGTAAAAAGAACATTGACCTGGATTTATTTGCCTCCGATGTCATCGAAAGTGTGGGTATAAGCAAAGCCTATTCCACCAGGTTCTATGCTGATTTTGCTGCCGGTAATGTAGATATTGTATCCAAAGATTATAAGGGAAACGGCTTTTTTGACCTGTTTACGGGATCATCCATGAATACCACTGCCATTGGTAAAGACTTTGTAAGAAGTGAGGGGACAGGATTTTTCGGGTTTTATAACCGGTATGAACACAATCCTTTTAATGTGATCTTATCACATGGTTTTGATCCCGTAACTGCGGGTTCACCAATCAATACGGAATTTGGCGGGTCCTTTGGAAAAACCTTTACCTTTAACAACGGTTCAAAACTGAGCTTCTATGGCACAGGTTCATTTGGTAACGATTTTCAATACCGAAAAGGATCCTCCATAGATTATACCAATGTGGAGAAGAAGGCTTTTGATCAGGCCGAAGAATTCGAATATGGCACCACAACTACGGGAATGGCTTCCATTAATTTCAGAATAGACGATCATAATACCTTGTCCTATAACTCCCTTTTTGTGAATAGCTCTTCGGACAAAGTAGGGTATTTTGGTATTGATGGAACGGGACGAAACAGAGACGGTATTGCCAGTACCGATGAAGGGTTCTATCAGCAAAACATTCAGTTCAATGAAAATTTGATTTATGTCAACCAGCTTATCGGTACCCATAAATTCGATAACATTGAAGTGGACTGGGGCTTTGGGCATAATTTTGTGAATGCCCACGAACCCGATAGAAAACGAATCAGTATTGAAAATTACCATTACGCCCTGGATAATGATCCATCCACCCGCCCTATTTTTTACAGTAACGTCGATTTTGATAACCAACGGTATTTTCAAAATATTGAGGATGAGGAGTTAAACGGACGTTTAAACCTAGCGTACAGCCCATCCGATCAAGTTAAAATAAATATAGGCTATAATGCCAGGACTAAAGAACGTCAATTTGATAACATCCGTTACGGATACGACATCGTTGATAATAGTGGAATCGATAATGTCAATGCCCTTAATGCTATTTTCACGCTTGAGAATTTGAACCTGAAAAGCGGTGAAGGGGTTTACGAAATTAAAGTCATTCGTCCGATCCCTACCTTAAGTACAACCAACAGACCCGGGTTGCCGGAGAACACCTATAGGGGACAACTGGATGTTCAGGCCGGCTATTTAAACGCCGAACTCCGGTTTGGGGAAAAATGGCTTTTGGTCCCCGGCGTGCGAGTGGAGTCCTTCGATCAATACATCGCCTACGATGTGATCAATTTGGGCGTTAATGGTAAGGATAGCATTAGTGCCTCAGAAACGGTGTATTTACCAGGTTTGAGTATTAAGTATGGCCTTAACGACGATCAAAACCTACGTTTTTCTGCGAGCCAGACCCTTTCTATACCGGAATTTAAGGAGGTTGCCCCTTTTGTTTACGAAAGTGTCTCACAACGTATCGGTGGTAATCCCGATTTATTAGGCCGGAAAGCGGGCGAAACCTATACCAATGTTAAGGATGTATCCTATTCAAAAATTTTGAATCTCGATTTAAAATACGAGTGGTTCATTACCAAATCGGAACTTATCGCCTTAGGGGTGTTTTACAAGCAGATAGAAGACCCCATTAACCAGGTGGTGGCCTTTGACGCTACCGGAACCCAACGTTTCTTTAGAACCGGGGACAACGCCCAAATTTTTGGTGTTGAAGCCGAAATTCGGAAAAATATTCTTGTGAATGCATACGACGAAGGGATCCTTTCCTTCGGACTGAATGCCACTTATATGCATACGGAACAGGATTTATATAGTGATATAGTAGGCAGTAATTTTAATGTAAGTTTTAATAAGGATACCGAGGCATTACAAGGGGCTTCGCCATTTCTTGTCAATGCCGATGTGAACTATTCCCCAAAATCCTTTGCACATTATAAACCCAATGCCACCCTATCCTTTTCTTATTTCTCAGATCGAATCGATGCCCTGGGTTCCGGACAATTGGGAAATGTTATTGAAAAAGGGATTCCGACTCTGGATTTCATCTTTAAAAATGAGATCGGGGAACATTTTGAAATCAACTTGGCGGCTAAGAATGTATTGAACCCGAGTGTAACATATATTAGAGAAACCAATCAGGGGAATATTATAGTAACCTCGCCCAATGGCAAAGATGTTTCAAACTATAACAAAGGTATTACTCTAGGCCTACAATTAAAGTATTCATTTTAACCCATTATTATAGAACACAGAACAAAAAATTAAAAATGAGAACCAATGAAAAATAATTTATTATTAGGATTTGCAATAGTTGCTTTACTTTTCAGCTCTTGCGCAACAGACGATACGGCTGATATTTATATCACGGATAACAGTGTGATTAACAACACGACGAACAACAGCGGTGGTGGCGAAGGTGGTGAGACCGATGTGGAAATCCCCATCAATGCTGCCGAATATTCCTCTGACCTCACCCTGGAAGCCAATAAAACCTATACGATAACCGGACCGGTAATCATGGCCGAGGGCGCTAACTTGATTATCAATGAAGGGGTAACCATTAAGGCCATTGCTACAGGTGCCGATGTTTATATTGCCATTTCTCAAGGGGCACAACTCATTGCCAACGGAACAGCCTCCAACCCAATTGTAATGACCTCAGGAAATGCCAACCCCAGTGCCGGACAATGGGGCGGCCTCATTCTATTAGGCAAAGCACCCATAAACTCGGTTACCGGAAACGCGACATCGACTTCAGAAATAGGAAGCTTGCCCTATGGGGGCACCGATGCTTCCGACAGTTCGGGTGTTATCCGTTATCTGCGTGTGGAATATTCGGGAGGTGCTGCTGATGGATCCTCTGAGAACAACGGCATTTCCTTTTATGGCGTAGGCGCCGGAACCACCGTAGATTACATTCAGGTTTACGAAGGTGCCGATGATGGTGTTGAGTTTTTTGGTGGAACGGTAAAAGTAAACCATGTCGCTGTGGTGAATTGTCAGGATGACTCCATCGACTGGACCGAAGGATTTTCAGGGTCCGTTACCAATGCCTATGTGAAGCACGGTGCCGATCATGACAAAGGATTTGAGTGTGATGGTTACAATACCGATATCGGTAATTTATCGAACCCCAAATTCTGGTCAAAACCCACTGTAAAAGATGTTACCATTGTGGGCTTGGGGTCAGGAACAGGCAATGAAGCCATTAGGTTAAGAGCCGGGACTCAAGGTCTTTTCGACAATATTCTTATTCAGGGATTTGAGGAAGGCTTCGACCTGGATGGTGATGCCGGTGCAACGAGCGATAATCCGACAGGTACGGGTGTCCTTAATGGGGATTTGGACGTGACCAATGTCACCTTTACAGATGTGATAACCAAAATGAAAAACGATACGGGAGAGACCTTTACTGAAGCCGATTTCATTAGCGGTGATGGTAATGGAACCGGTACAGACTATGCGACCTGGGGCGCCGGTTGGACTGTAGGCAACTAATTCCCGATAATACAATTAAAACAAAAAGCACCTGCGAGCGCAGATGCTTTTTGTTTTTTACTTCCTGGTACTACTTACAAGGAAGCTACATTATTAGTATAATTGACTACTTTTTTTTCGCCGTCAATCCAATATACCCATTTGCCGACTTTTTTCCCATTATCATAAGTTGCCGAAACCGTTTTTTCGCCTTCTTCGTTAAAGCTTAACCATTCCCCCTGTAATTTACCATCTAGTGTGTAAAAGCCCGTTTGGCTTACCACACCATTGTCGTGATAATAAACCACCTCAATTAAATTGGTGTCCTTGTTAAGTTTTAAATCTCTCTTTTGCTTGTCTTGTGCAAAAGCTACCACAGTAACTAAAAAGGCAACTAATAAAAATAATTTCTTCATAACTATGGGGTTTAACATTCTCCTTCAAAGATACAAATTACGTAATGTTAAAACAACACTCACATAACATTAAATTAACATTAAAATGTCAATTATTTGATTTACAATAGTTTAAAACTAAAGATTTAACATTGGAATATTAATAATTACTTAATATTGTGGTTACGTTAAGATTAAGTGTATTGTTGATATTTGTATGGTCTATAGACAAACAATTAGTATATCATATAATTATTAGTTTTTGTCGACTTACATTATCATGATGCCTAATGGGACTGCCTTGGCCAGGGCAGTCTTTTTTTAGGAATAAACTTAACTCTAAGGAAACATTTAGTTAACATTGGTTTTAGTTCTTTGCAGTGACAAAAACTAATAACCACATCATGAATACTAGACATACCTTAATAGGTATTTTTCTTCTTAGCCTTACCTCGTTGTATGCTCAGGAAATCAGTGACACTTCTTTTGGAAAAGGGTTAATAAATTTCACGGCCAAAGACAGTTCTTTCAGTATAAAATTTGCGCCTAGATTTCAAATGAGATCTAATTCCTCATGGGACCATGATGGCGAAAAATACGATAGCCCGGAGCACAATATTCTTATAAGACGTGCCCGACTAAAATTCGATGGATACGCCTACAGCCCGAAATTAAAATATAAAATAGAATTAGGGCTTTCGAATCGGGATATTTCCGGAGCAAATCAATTCAATCGAAATACCCCACGTTACATATTGGATGCGGTGCTCATGTGGAACTTTGCCGGCAACTGGGAACTTTGGGCCGGTCAAACCAAATTGCCCGGTAATGTGGAGCGCGTGGTCTCCTCAGGGGACCTGCAATTAGTGGATCGCTCCTTGTTGAACAGCCGTTTTAACATTGACCGAGATATTGGTATTCAATTAAGACATAAAACCTTTTTAGGAAGTAATTTCATAATGCGTGAGAAATTTGCGCTTACACAAGGAGAAGGCCGAAATGTGACCGAAGGCAACGAAGGGGGACTGCAGTACACCGCACGATTAGAGTTTTTACCGTTTGGAACCTTTCAGTCCAAAGGTGATTACAGCCAATCGGATCTTAAAAGGGAGTCCCGCCCAAAACTCATGGCGGGCTTTACCTACAACCTGAATCAGGATGGTGTAAGAGAACGCAGTTTTGCGGGCGATTACATGTTTAGAAGCGATGGCTCCTTATACGAAACCGATATCACAACGCTCTTTGCCGATGCCATGTTCAAATACAACGGGTTTTCCTTTATGGGCGAATATGCGAAACGAACAGCCGATGCCCCTGTGGCAACCGAAGCAGATGGCATCACTCCAACACCCGACGAAAATATAGTGTTAACAGGTCATGCCTTAAACCTGCAGGCAGGCTACCTGTTTAAGAGCAACTACGAAATAGCAGGGCGTTTTACTGCCGTAGATTATGAAAGCGTTACCGGTGCCTTACCTGTAAAGCAATATACCTTAGGGGTCAATAAGTTTTTGGTGGGTCACAAGTTAAAGGTGCAATCGGATATCAGTTATACCACCGAAAACGGGAACGAGGATAATATTAGGTTTAGAATCGGCTTTGATGTCCACTTCTAAAAAATAACAATTACATAACAAATTAATCAATAATAGTCATGATATTTGCAGACATTTTACAATTAAATCCAATGGATAATATCTATTTGTACATGATTATCGCCCTGGCCATATTGGCCATTGCCGATTTGGTAGTGGGGGTGAGCAATGACGCTGTTAATTTTTTAAATTCGGCCATAGGCTCTAAAGCGATCTCATTTCGAACTATAATGGTTGTGGCCAGCCTTGGTGTGGCTATTGGTGCCGTATTTTCCAGCGGCATGATGGAGGTGGCCAGAAAAGGCATCTTTAACCCGGGGGAATTTATGTTTGATGAGATCATGATTATTTTCATGGCAGTGATGATAACGGACATTCTCCTGCTCGATTTTTTCAATTCGGTAGGCATGCCAACCTCAACGACCGTGTCCATTGTTTTTGAATTACTCGGTGCTGCGGTGGCAGTGGCCTTAATTAAGATTGGGCATGACGGAGGCGGATTTGGTGATGTGATAACCTATATTAACACGTCTAAAGCCTCACAAATTATATTTGGCATTCTGCTCTCGGTTTTGGTCGCATTTACCATTGGCGCTATTATACAGTGGTTTTCCAGACTGCTTTTATCGTATAATATCGAAACTAAAGCCCATTGGGTTGGGGCGTTATTTGGGGGTATTGCCTTAACCTCCATTACCTATTTCATCTTTATGAAAGGTCTCAAGGGGACTTCCTATGCAGGGCAATCTTTCGCTGTTTTGGGCGGAATGAAAATGTCAGCCTTTTTAGAAGCGCAAGTGGTTTCTATTGTATTGATCAGTGCCGTGTTCTGGTCTATTTTGTCCTACGTTCTAATTAGTTTTTTCAAAACCAACATTTATAAGCTCATTATTATTGTGGGGACTTTTGCTTTAGCTTTAGCCTTTGCCGGTAACGATTTAGTGAATTTTATTGGGGTGCCTGTTGCCGCTTATAACGCGTTTTTAGCATGGACGAGCTCCGGAATTACAGCATCAGCGTTCCCTATGGATGTCCTTGCCGAGAAAGTGCCTACCAATAACTGGCTCCTATTCGGTGCCGGAATGATCATGGTATTAACCTTATGGTTTTCCACCAAGGCAAGAGGGGTGGTTAAAACTTCTCTGGATTTATCCAATCAGGGCGAAACGAAAGAGCGCTTTCAACCCAACGCCTTATCACGTGGTTTTGTGCGGTTTGCCATGCTCATGTCTCAAATGTATTCGTTTATATTGCCTAACAGCTGGCAAACAAAAATTGACAAACAATTTGAAGCGCCGGTTATCAAAATTTCTAAAGACAAAAAATACGAACTTCCGGCGTTCGATTTGGTGCGTGCTGCAGTAAATTTAATGGTTGCAGCGGTATTAATATCTGTTGCCACATCCTATAAACTGCCTTTGTCCACGACTTACGTCACCTTTATGGTCGCCATGGGCACCTCCCTGGCGGATAGGGCCTGGGGGCCTGAAAGTGCCGTTTACAGGGTTGCCGGGGTTATCAATGTGATTGGCGGTTGGTTTTTCACAGCCCTCAGTGCCTTTTCGGCAGCGGCATTAGTCGCCTATTTATTGAATCTGAACACCAGTGTTATGTTTCCCATTCTGTTGTTCATCGCCTTTGCTTTATTGATAAGAAGCACCATTGTTTACAATAAAAAATCAAAAGAAATTAGAGCTGAGGACAGTTTGATAAAAGCGGAGAGCAGTTCCATACAAGGGGTTATACATGAAAGTGCCAATAATATTGCCAATGTGGTAAAACGCGGTAATAAGATATATACCAATGCCATAAACGGTCTTGCAAAACAGGATCTGGCCTTGTTAAAGAAGAATAAAAAGCAAATTCTTAAACTATCCAATGAGGTGGATGGCCTGCGGGATAACATTTTCTACTTCATCAAGAATTTGGATGAATCCAGTGTTGGTGCCAGTAATTTTTACATCAATATTCTGGGATATTTACAGGATATGACCCAATCCCTGGAGTACATCGTTAAAGTGAGTCATAAACACGTAAACAATAATCACAAAAAACTGAAATTCAATCAAATAAAAGAACTTAAGGAGGTTGATGAATCCCTTGAGAATTTACTTAATGAAATTAAGGAGGCCTTCGATTCCCGTTCTTTCGAGCAAATAGGCAGTATTATAAAACGTGAAAAGGCCATCTTTAATGTGGTTTCTGAAAAAATCCAAAAGCAGGTGGATCGCACACGGACGGAAGAATCGAGTCCTAAAAACACCACGCTTTATTTCGGTTTATTGTTAGAGACCAAAGATTTGCTGACGGCCACCATGAACCTTTTAGAAGAATACCATAATGCACACGATGCTTCTGTGGCACCGGCTAAATTAAGTACAGAGGAAGAAGAGTAATACATGTCCAACTATTTTATTATATCAAAAGCACCTACAAAGGTGCTTTTGTGTTTTTATGAAATAAATCCTGTCATGAAACGTCTGCAACTATCTTTTCATCGTACATAGAGCAAACCCTAAAAATTAGTATAAAGATTATGATTATGAAGAAAATTTCAATTTTACTCGCATTGTCCTTTGTGACCCTCTCCTGTGTTTCCAAGAAAAAATACCTGGCCTTACAACAGGAAAACGGCGAAATAAAAAGCGAGTTACAAAAGACAAGAGTTGAAAAAGAAGACTTAGAAGCCAAATTTGATCAAATTCAAGCACGTGTTGATGCTTACAACACTAAAATAGCTTCACTACAGGATGAAAATAATTCCAAATTAGAACAGGTTGAAAACGTTGGTGTCATCTCCAATGACACCAAAACCCAAATGCGTAACACCTTAAAACAGGTGGATCCCGCCAAGTTAGCCCAAGCCAAAACCCTTAAAGATTCCATGAATCTGGCCATTGCCTACAACCTTGAAAAAACCATACAGGAAAGCCATATGAACGAAGACGAGGACTTTGCCGTAAACATCAATGAAACGGTGGTGATGATTTCCATTGCCGATAACATGTTATTTAACACCGGAAGTTATCGGTTAAGCCCCAAAGCGGATACGGTTTTACAAAAATTAGCCGATGTAATCAATTCGGAACCCAGTTTGGATATCATGGTTGAAGGTCATACCGATTCCAGAACCATAAGCACCTCTAACATTGCAGACAACTGGGATCTAAGTGTCCTCAGGGCCACCTCTGTTGTACGTCAATTACAAGACCAGTACGATGTCGCACCGGAAAAAATGATTGCCTCAGGGCGAAGCAGTTATCAACCCCTGGTCCCCAATGATTCACGTGAAAACATGGCTAAAAACAGAAGAACACGTATTATTATCCTTCCCAATATTGACAAATTTTTTGCACTCATGGCCAATGATGGTTCGGTTGCTGAAAACAGGATGGATTAAAAAGATCAACATCGCTCTTAAAGCTTCAGGCTGGATAGGAGATCGTCATCTCCTGTTCAGCTTTTTTTATGGACGCCCCTTTCAATCCTTTCCACTAACTTCAAACAGGCTGTCCATTTTACCATAAAGCAATTCGGCAACTTCAATTAACTTTTTGATCATATCATTTACATTGGAATAATCATTAAATAAGGATGAGGCCATCTCTGCCGTAATTAAATTTTCTCTGATCAGTCGGTCCATAGACTTGCTACTTTGTCTGATATTAGCCTTTGCTTCGGCCTTTAACTTCTTTAATTTCGATTCATAATTCTTTGTGTCTTCTTCTTTCCTGAATAAATAGATCACCCGTAATACCTTGGCCAATTTTTTCCTGTAGTTGTCATATTCCTTGATCAAATGGGCGTTGTCGGCATTTAAGGCGAAGGTGATATTTTTGTTCAACTCCCGCGCCTCCTTGATAATTTCAACCATTTTTCGGTTGGCAATTTTTATTTCGGTAATGGTCTTATTCTGCTTATTGTTTAAATGTAAGGTGCTTTGGGCGGTCGTGGCATAGGTTATGATCTCACTGTAAATCGCTTTTACTTTAGTATAGTATAAATCTTCAACGTCCGTATGGAAATCTGTTGTCGATTTCTCAATAATGGTATTTAGCTTTTCGTCAGATTTCACATCTTCTCTATGAATATTCAGGGCATGTGTGACAATTTCAAAGACACTATTTTTAAATAAGTATTTAGATTCGCTAATTAATGCGGAAATAACCGCACCGGGGAATTCTAATACGGCCGGATTGAGATATTTAGGTTCATGAACGTCCTTTTCCCCTTTTTCAATGAAAAAGCGTAATAATATCCGTTCTAAACTTTTAATAAACGGTACCATTAAAACGACTCCAAGAAAATTAAAAATGGTATGAAATAGGGCCAGCTTTAAGGTATAATTTGTAGGTGAAATCGATAAATAATTCGAGGCCCTATTAACGAATTCGGCCAGGGGATAAATACATGCAATAGCCACCAGACCCGTAATGACATTGAAAATAAAATGTGCTGCAGCCAATCGTTTTCCTGAACTGTTCGCACTAATTGCCCCCAGAATGGCAGTAACTGTGGTTCCAATATTAGCGCCAATGGATAGGGCCAAGGCATTTTCGTATTCGATCTGTCCGGCAGCCAAGGCCGTTAAAATGAGCGCCAAAGTAGCACTGCTGGACTGTAAAATGGTCGTGATAACAATTCCCAGACCGGTATAAATAAAGACCCCTCTAAACCCGGATACGGCAAATTGGGACAAATCAATATGTTCTTTAAAGACATCGAATCCCTCCTTCATATAGTGAATTCCAAGGAAAAAGAACCCTAAACCGGCTAAAATATTTCCAATTCCCTTGAGAGAAACCGGCTTTTGAAAGGAAAAAACAAGTCCAAAGACCAACATGGGCAAAGCCATTGCCGAAATCTTTATCTTAAGTCCGAAACCGGCTACCAGCCAGGCTGTAGCCGTTGTTCCAATATTTGCCCCAAAAATTAATCCTAACCCTCCGGCCAATGAAATTAATCCCGCACTGATAAACGAAATGGTAATTACGGAGACTAAAGAACTGGATTGTATTAAGGCTGTAACGAAGGCTCCTGTAGCAATACTTTTATAGAGCCTGTTCGTTGCCTTTTTTAAAAAATGTTGCAGTGGTCCTTTAGTAAAGCCTTTAAAACCTTCTTCCAACAAAATCATGCCAAACAGAAGGATAGCCACACCTGCGGAAATGGTCTCGAAATTTTCAAAGAGATAAAATAAAAATCCCAGAAGAATTAATAGCCCGTAAAAAAATCCTTTTTTTAACATGCCCATTCTCATGTAACCGATTAAGGACTAAAGATATTATATATTTTAGACACTTATAGCCTCATTTCTCCAAATGGGTTGTTTTTTTGATGCCTGTCTTGATAAATCCCCTATACCCCTTTAATGGATTCCAAATAAAAAGCATTTGCCTGGGCAAATGCTTGTTTTAAGACCACGTCATAAAATGAATTCAAGCTCAGATCAAGATCAGGATCCACACATAAGACAGTCATCTCCCTCACCGGCTTTGGCCTGGGCAATAAGGGCTTTCATTTCTTCCGGAGTCATGGGCTCCACATTTTCAGTTGATGGGTTTTGCTTTGCAAATTTAGCAGCATTCTGCGCTGCCAACTTCTTTTTCTTGGCGTCCTCCTGTTGTATTGCAATACTGTTTACTTCCACGACTTCCGCCACCGGTTCTTCTTTTTTGGAAGTTTGTAATGTAAACTTAATGGCATCGACAGCACTCTTGGTTCGCAAGTAGTACATCCCTGTTTTTAATCCGCTCTTCCAGGCGTAAAAATGCATGGATGTCAATTTTGCCATGGTAGCGCCTTCCATAAAGAGATTTAGGGATTGTGATTGATCTATGAAATAGCCGCGTTGACGGGACATATCTATAATATCTTTCATGCTTAATTCCCAAACCGTTTTGTAAAGCTCTTTGATGTCCTGAGGTATGGTATCAATATTCTGAACGGAGCCATTGGCCCTCATAATATCTTGTTTTAAATTCTCATCCCAAAGGCCCAAGGCCACAAGATCTTCTAATAAGTGCTTGTTTACTACTATAAACTCCCCAGATAATACCCGACGGGTATAAATGTTAGAGGTATACGGTTCAAAACATTCATTATTCCCTAATATTTGGGACGTTGATGCTGTTGGCATGGGGGCCACCAGCAGCGAATTCCTGACGCCATGTTTAAGCACCTGTTTACGCAATTTGGCCCAATCCCAGTTACCACTTAATTCTTCATCTTTTAATCCCCAAAGATTATGCTGGAATTTCCCCTTGCTTATTGGGGAACCCTTATAGGTTTGGTAGGGGCCATCTGCTTTGGCTTCTTCCATACTCGCGGTTACTGCGGCATAATAAAGAGTCTCAAAAATATCTTGATTTAATTGTTTGGCCTCATCACTTGTAAATGGCAAACGCAGTTGGATAAAGGTATCGGCCAATCCTTGCACCCCCAAACCAATTGGGCGATGGCGCATATTGGATTTTTTTGCCTCAGGCACCGGGTAGTAATTCCTATCGATTACCCTGTTTAAGTTCTTGGTTACCCGTTTCGTGATGCGAAAGAGTTCTTTATGATCAAATTCACCCCCTTTAACAAACATCGGTAATGCAATAGATGCTAAATTACATACCGCCACTTCATCCGGCGAGGTGTATTCCAAAATTTCAGTACACAAATTGGAAGAACGAATGGTTCCCAAATTCTGTTGATTGGATTTCCGATTTGCCGAATCTTTATACAACATGTATGGTGTACCCGTTTCAATTTGGGATTCTAAAATCTTTTCCCATAGTTCACGTGCCTTGATGGTTTTTCGGCCTAAGCCCTCGGCCTCGTATTTAAGGTACAAGGTTTCAAACGCCTCGCTGTGTGTTTCCGGCAATCCGGGACACTCATTGGGGCACATTAAGGTCCAGGCACCATCTTCCTGTACCCGCTTCATGAACAAATCGGGAATCCACATGGCATAAAATAAGTCACGTGCACGCATTTCTTCCTTTCCATGATTTTTCTTCAATTCCAAAAAGTCAAAAATATCGGCATGCCATGGTTCAATATATATCGCAAAACTGCCCTTTCGCTTTCCTCCACCCTGATCTACATATCGTGCGGTATCGTTAAACACCCGAAGCATAGGGACTATCCCGTTACTGGTTCCATTGGTCCCTGCAATATAACTCCCGGTAGCTCGAATATTATGCATAGCCAATCCAATACCGCCTGCCGATTGCGAAATTTTAGCCGTTTGCTTTAAGGTGTCATAAATCCCGTCGATACTGTCTTCCTTCATGGTCAACAAAAAACAAGATGACATTTGTGGCTTGGGCGTACCCGAATTAAATAAGGTCGGTGTGGCATGCGTAAAATACTTTTTAGACATCAACTCATAGGTCTCTATCGCAGATTCTATATCCTCTAAATGAATCCCAACCGAAACCCGCATTAACATGTGCTGTGGGCGTTCAACTATTTTTCCGTTCAGCTTTAACAGATAGGAACGCTCTAAAGTTTTGAACCCAAAATAATCGTACCCAAAATCACGGTTGTAAATAATGGTCGAATCCAGACGGTCCTTATGTTCCATAATGACCTTATACACCTCATCGGAAAGCAATGGTGCGTCTTTACCCGTTCTTGGATTCACATAGGTATATAAATCTTGCATGACCTCACTGAAGGTCTTTTTAGTGTTTTTATGTAGATTTGACACCGAAATACGTGCCGCCAGACGTGCATAATCCGGGTGAGCGGTGGTCATGGTTGCCGCAATTTCTGCTGCCAAATTATCCAATTCGCTGGTCGTAACACCATCGTATAAACCTTCAATGACGCGCATGGTAACTTTTAATGGATCTACCAGTTCGTTTAATCCATAACACAATTTTCGCACTCTTGCGGTGATCTTGTCGAACATGACCTGTTCTTTTCTTCCGTCTCTTTTTACTACATACATTTTTTACACATTTTTTTGTTTTCTGATGTTTAGTCAGAAATTGGGTTAGTTAGTTGTTCTAAAAAAATTTCCTCCCCATGGGGTTAGAAAACATTCAGTTGGGTTTGATTATAAATACTCTATAAATCGTTTAATTCATTTTCCTCTATGGGGAAAACAATGCGGGTCTGTTGAAGGACTTTAAAAAGATTTAAAACCGATTAAAAATCGGCATCAAACGTAAATTTATCCTTTTCTTCTTCTTTATTTAATACACCAGCCTTTTGATATTCGGACACTCGCTTTTCAAAGAAATTGGTCTTTCCCTGAAGTGAGATCATATCCATAAAATCAAATGGATTTGTGGCATTGTAGACTTTGTCACAGCCAAATTCTACAAGGAGTCTGTCTGTTACAAATTCCAGATACTGGGTCATTAGCTTGGCGTTCATTCCAATTAAGCTAACCGGCAGAGATTCTGTAATGAATCCACGTTCAATATCCAAGGCATCCGTTAAGATTTGGGTGATACGGCTTTTAGGCACTTTGTTGACAATATGTTTGTTGTGTAAATGCACCGCGAAATCGCAATGCAGCCCTTCATCTCTGGAAATAAGTTCGTTCGAAAAGGTTAGCCCCGGCATAAGTCCTCTTTTCTTTAACCAGAAGATGGAACAAAAGCTTCCCGAGAAAAAGATGCCCTCTACCGCAGCAAATGCGATTAAGCGCTCTGCGAAACTGGGCGATTCTATCCACTTTAACGCCCATTCGGCCTTTTCCCTTATGGCCGGAAAATTTTCTATAGCCTTGAAAAGAATATTTTTCTCCTTTTCATCTTTCACATAAGTATCTATGAGCAGGGAATACACCTCGGAGTGGATGTTCTCCATCATTATTTGAAATCCATAGAAAAATTTGGCTTCACTATACTGAACCTCACTCACGAAGTTTTCCGCCAGATTTTCATTTACGATACCATCACTGGCGGCAAAAAAGGCTAAAATGTGTTTAATAAAATAGCGCTCATCGTCATTCAATTTAGTAGCCCAGTCCGTTATATCCTGGTGTAGATCTATTTCTTCTGCGGTCCAAAAACTTGCTTCTTGCTTTTTATACCATTCCCAAATATCATGGTGCTGAATGGGGAAAATTACAAAACGATCTTGGTTTTCTTTGAGAATAGGCTCTACTGCTTGCGACATAGCTAAAATGGATTTTTTATAAAAGTTTGACGAAAAATTGTGACGATTTCGGAATAACAAAGATTGTAAAATGATTACGATATTTTAAAAAAAATTCAGAAAGCTTTTCAACAAGTTTTTAACAAATAAAAAAAATGTTGAGAAATAGAAGTTTACAGAAAAAAAATGCTAACTATTTGTTTTTCAATATTTTATATTTTTAGAAATATTGAAAAGTTTTCAAAAAATATCAGCTTAAAATCCAGAAACCCTCAATAAAAACAGGCAGTTCAAGACCCTCCTTTAAGGCTGCAAAAAAGATGTGGCAGCTTTCTCCAACTCGGCATACCAGTCCGGTCCGAATTTTCTAATTAAAGCCTCCTTAACAAACTGATATACGGGAATCTTTAAGGCCTCCCCCAGGGTACAGGCATCATCACAAACTTGCCATCTGTGATAATTTACAGCCGAAAACTCCGTGTAATCTTTTACTCTAATAGGGTACAAATGGCAAGAAACCGGTTTTTTCCAGGAAATCTCTCCCTTATTGTAGGCTTGTTCTATAGCACAAAGGGCCACATTTTGATCGTCGAATACCACAAAGGCACAATCGGCACCATCAATTAAAGGGGTTTCCAATTCGCCGTCATCCGACCTGACATAAAGGCCCTGTTGTTCAATAGCGGTAATCCCCTCTTGCCTAAGTAAGGGTTTCACCCTGGGATAAATGGCTTCAAGAATCCTGGTTTCTTCCTCTTCCAAAGGCGCTCCTGCGTCCCCATCGATACAACACGCCCCTTTGCAGGCCGAAAGGTTGCACACAAAATCCTTTTTCAAAATGTCCTCTGAAACTATGGTTTTCCCTAACTGAAACATAATCATGCAATAATCCACAAAAATAGATAAAGTTTAGATTTATTAGACCTTGTTATTTCATAATTAATATGGACCTTTGCAGGGCTATTAAATAAAAAGGTTATGCAACTCAACTTCAAAGAGATCTTTACGGCATTTATGGTATTGTTTGCAGTAATTGACATTGTGGGCAATATTCCCATTGTGATCGATCTTCGCAAAAAGGTTGGACATATACAAAGTGAAAAAGCAGCCTTCATCGCCGGTATTATCATGACGCTTTTCCTATTTTTAGGAAAAAGCATTTTGAATCTTATTGGCATTGATGTGAACTCTTTCGCCGTAGCCGGTGCATTCATTCTTTTTTTCATCGCCCTGGAAATGATTCTTGGTATTACATTGTACAAACAGGAAGAGACCAATCCGGTAACGGCTTCCGTATTCCCCCTGGCTTTTCCTTTAATAGCCGGTCCCGGAAGTTTAACGACCCTGCTTTCATTGCGTGCCGAGTTCCGGGTAGAAAATATTATTTTTGCCATCATTTTAAATGTCGTCGTTATCTATATGGTTTTAAAAACCTCCTCTAAAATTGAACGCTTTTTAGGAGCAAATGGCATTAACATTATACGAAAAGTTTTTGGCGTGGTTTTATTGGCCATTGCGGTTAAATTATTTGCCCATAACATTAAAATTTTATTTCATTAAGGCCTTCAGGGGCATTGAAAACTAAAATCCTAAAAAATGAAATACATCGCAATCGTTATTATTATTATAGCTTCAGTCCTAAGTCTATTTAACCTGACCCACATTGATGTAAATCACCCCTTTGAAGGGGATAGTATCGTGGCACTAATCACCATTTTAGCCGCATGTTGTGCCATTGTTTTAATGTTGATATTAATCCTGTCCAAACGTATCGAGGAAAAGGTAAAAAATAAAAAGTGATGTTTGATGTTTTAATAATTGGCGGTGGCGCCGCAGGCTTATCTTGTGCTTTAGTTTTGGGCTCTGCGAAAGACAAACCCTATGCAAAAGGGAAACATATAGGCATTATTGTACATCAAAAAGCATCCCATCTACAGGATGCCTTGTTCAATAATGTATTGGGATTGCCTCCTAATACTACCGGTGCTTCTATTTTAAATGGTGGTAAAAAGCAATTGACCGATCTATATCCTCATGTGGATCAAATTGAAAAGGAAAAAGTTCTTGAAATTGAAAGGACTGCAGATTATTTTAATGTGAATACCAACAAAAACAGGTACCGCTCAAAAATTTTAGTTATTGCTGTGGGGTATACCAATTTGATGCGTATTAAAGGTTTGGAACAATATAAAGACGCCCATCCAAGAGCTGAAGCAGAAAAAGATCGCATTTGGCTGAAAAACACCGATCACTTGATTGAGGATCGCCTTTACGTTGCCGGTACCTTAGCGGGCTGGCGCAGTCAGTTTGCCATAGCGAGTGGCAGTGGTGCGCATGTGGCCACCGATATATTAACCCTTTGGAATGGGGGCAAGCATACCAAGGTGCATGATAAGCTGTAACATCAGAGGATATTAATGGGATATATTTCCTTGACTTAAATTGATCAACTCTTCGATCATAATATCATTTTGGTTGAAGACTTCTTCGAAAGCGCCGTTACCGAATAACTGATCTGCCAAGGTCGCCTTAATGTACTGTCGTATTTCCTCGTAGTAGGCCACGAAAGTAATATCCGAATCGGTTCTCACATTGAGGTAGTTCTGAAAAGAAGTTACTAAATTATCACTGACCTTAAAATGATCAATAAAATCCTGTCTGGATATGCCGTCGTAAAGATGTCTGTCCTTTTCTAATTCCTCAAAGACAAAATACCCTATAAACCCACGACGCATTAAATAGTTTAAGGTTTCGTTAAACATGCCCTTATCAATGGGTACAAATACATCCGGAATAATCCCGCCGCCACCATACACAATTTTTCCGGAAGGCGTGGTATACTTTAAGGAATCTGCTACTTTAATGTTCTCTGCGTCCAGTAATTCCCCACTTTCGATGCGTTCCAGGTATTCGTCATAATAATCTTTATGCCCGTTTTTATAGGGACGTTGTATGGAACGTCCTGTGGGGGTATAGTATCTCGATACGGTTAAACGGACGGCACTGCCATCACCCAGATCCATTTCACGTTGCACCAATCCTTTACCATAGGAGCGTCTCCCAATTATGATTCCCTTATCATTATCCTGAAGTGCCCCGGCTACTATCTCGCTGGCCGAAGCTGAATTTTCATTGATCAGCACATATATGGTCCCCTCTTCAAAATCTCCTTTTTTCGTGGCATAGCTTTTTTCAACATCCCCGCGTTTATTTTTTGTAAACAGGATGAGGGTATTGTCTTCAAGGAATTCATCCACTATTTTTTCGGCGATATCCAAAAACCCTCCGGGATTGTCTCGTAAATCCAATGCAATTTCAGTTGCGCCTTCCCCTTTTAGTTTCTGTAAAGCCGTTTTGAATTCTTTGTACGTGGTTTCGGCAAATCGATTGATTTTAATATACCCCAACTGGTTCGTTAACATATACGCCGCATCTACACTCTTAATAGGGATAACACTTCGTCTTACGGTAAAATCCAAAAGTTGGGGCTCCCCACGTCGGTACACCTTTAAATGCACTTTGGAATTGATAACGCCTTTTAATTTTTTTACAAGACTGTCATCTGTCACCCCCTTGCCTATGAGCGTATCGCCATTGGCCACGATAATGCGATCCCCACCCTGAATACCCGCTTTTTCACTTGGTCCATTTTCTATGGCTCTAATAACGGTTATGGTATCTTTATAGGTATAGAAACTCACTCCAATCCCAACAAAATCCCCGCGCATCTCCTCTGCTACCCGGGCCATTTCTCGTTGTGGGATATAGACCGAATGTGGATCTAAATTCTCTAAAATACCATTAACGGTAACATCAACGATACTATCGGTATTGATATCGTCTACATACTCATACTCAATATAATCGATAAGCCGATTGAGCTTATCTTTTTTACTGTTCGTAGAGAACAATCGATCCGGTGCATCCGTAAAATTGAGTTTACCTCCAATAAAAATGCCGGTTGCAATGGCAACCCCAAAAACGAAAGGCAAATATTTTTTTTGAAAGGGCATTATGATGATAACTCTTCTATTAATTTCAATTTAATTCCGGCTTTTTCCAAAAACTGCAATCCGGAATCGTCTTTATAGGCTTTGTGGTACACCACTCTAATAATTCCGGCCTGATGGATGAGCTTGCTGCACTCCTTACATGGGGATAAGGTAATATACAGGGTAGCCCCTTTACAGGATTGTGTTGAGCTGGCCACTTTAAGTATGGCATTGGCTTCGGCATGTAAAACATACCATTTGGTATAGCCCTCATCATCTTCACAAAAATTCTCAAATCCGGTTGGTGTGCCATTATACCCATCAGATATGATCGTTCTATCTTTAACAATAAGTGCACCAACTTGTCGGCGTTTGCAATAGGACAGCTGTCCCCACTCTCTGGCTATTCTTAGATAAGCCTTATCGTATTTGAGTTGTTTAGGTTTTGGCATTCACTTCATTTTAATTTAGGCCTGTGCGCTTTCTTATCACCAGGTTTTCGACTGAACCTCATATCCGGACTTCGCGCATTTCGAGTACCTCAACATCATCCCCGCCATCACATACCAGGTTAACCCCAGAATCCTTCAGGCCATTTTATTAACGAATATAATGGCTTCGTATTTTAATTACAACACATACAAGTTAAAGTTTTATCAAAAATTTAACCAAATATCGAATGCCACTAGCTCAAAAAATCGCTGTTGTGCAACATCGGTATGACTAACCCAATAACAACAGATGAAATTACCAGTATCCAATCCCGCTTCGAAAACCTAAATATGGTTTGCCCGAGATAGCCCAGGAAGAGCACCATAAACACAATAATTATCTGGGAAATTTCTATCCCAAGGGCAAATTCCAGAAGGAGCACTAAGGTATTATCGGAATCTCCTAAAAGCATCTTAAACTCCCTCGCAAAACCCAATCCATGAATTAGACCAAAGAACAACGTGGTGAAAAATAAAATTCCCACTCGCTCTTTTTGGGCTCCTTTTCCGGCGGTTAGCACATTATAAACGGCCACTATTAAAATGGTAACCGGAATTAAAAACTCCACCAGTTGTACATTTATACTCACGATATTATAAGCTGCCAAAACTAAGGATAAGGTATGTCCCAAGGTAAACATTGAAACCAATAAAAGGACCCGTTTCCAGTCCTTAAAAGCGTATGGTACCGTAAGGCTTATTAAAAAAAGGACATGATCGTAAGCATTAATATCGAGCACGTGGTTAATCCCATATTCTACGTTAAACCAAAAATTTTCAAGCATGGTATTCATCTTTTTTTGAAGTTGCTAAAGATACAATTTACTTATTTAATTTAATGTCTTATTTTTAGGCGATGAACAATATGGATATTGGATATATGCATTGGACATTACAACTAATAAACTATTCCTATATCTTTGTAGCGCATCCTAAAATTGCAAGACCCTAATGAAATTAATTTATGCCTTAAGTCTGTTACTCGTGCTTTTATCTTGTAAAAAACAAGACCCATCCCTTGCCAATACTGCCTCGGAAGATATGGTGAGTACTGCCGTTACCGAAAGCGACATTTCCAAAATAGACTATACCGAATTCGTGTTAAGTCAGGAAGCCAGAAAAATGGTAGATCCTTGGGCAGAATATCATCAATTACAGGAGCAGGTGAGTTATATCAAAAAAGGAGACCTGAGTTATTTCAAGGATAATGACAAAGCCATTGAGACGCTTTTAAAGGATTTAATCAAGAACATCCCCGAGGATTTAAAGAATAATCCCATATTAGCCAGAATAAAAATTGTTGAAACTACCACTTACAAACTTGAAAGTTTATTACGATTATCCACAACAACCAAGCCCGAGCTCGTCGAAGGCATCAAGGCCTTTCTCGTGGCTATTTCTAATTTAGACCTGCAACTCAACAAGATCATTGAACTCAAACGGAATGAAAATATTCCAAAGCCCTAGTCTTATGAAAATCCTAACCTATACCCTTATCTTACTTTGTTCGTTCATCATGCGGGCACAATACAATCCGGATGCGCCCTGGATGAAACATTTAAGCACGACCTCAAAACAGCAATCTTCGAAATCCAATCTCCTGACTTTTAATGGTATTGTTGAGGCCTTTAACAACTACTGGAAAGACAAAGACCCGAATAAAAAAGGAAGTGGTCACAAGCCCTTTAAGCGCTGGGAGAACTACTGGAAAAACTTTGTGAAAGCCGAGGGAACCTTGCCGGCCTCCAATGAATTATGGAATTCCTGGATGGAGACGCAACATGCCAAACTGAACACTGCCAAGACAGCTGTTAGCAATTGGCAACCGAAGGGGCCCTTTAGCCATACTAACACGGGATCATGGAGTTCCGGCCAAGGACGCATTAATGCTATTATCGTAGACCCTATTACCCCAAACACTTACTATGCCGGTGCTCCTGCCGGGGGCATTTGGAAATCTACGGATGCCGGCCTTTCCTGGACCCCCCTCTCAGATCAATTACCTCAAATAGGGGTTTCGGGTATAGCTATTGATCCCAATGACCATGATGTCATTTATATCGCTACGGGAGACGATGATAATTTTGACACCTACAGTGTTGGTGTGATGAAATCCATCGATGGTGGCACCACATGGAACACGACTGGTTTAAATACCAGCCCCGGTCAGCCTACAAATATGAACGACATCTATATCCATCCCGGCAATTCTGATATGTTATGGGTGGCCACCAATAGAGGTGTTTTTAAGACCACGGATGCCGGGGTTAATTGGTCCAATACAAACGGAACGGAAAACCTGAACATTAAAGATATCAAAATAAAACCCGGTGATCCCAATACGATTTATGCAGTGACCACAAATACCCTATATGTATCTACTGACGGAGGGGATACCTTCACAAATAGTGAATTTGGTACTGGTTTACCCGCTTCTTCCAACCGTTTAGTTATAGATGTCACACCAAACAATGCCAATGCCATTTATGTTTTAAGCGCTTTGGACAATGCCTTTCAGGGCCTGTATAAATCCACCGACTCCGGAGTCACGTTTAATGCATTGGCAGCCAACACCCCGTCTAATGCAGATCTTTTTGATGATAGCAAACAAGCGTATTACGATATGGCCTTAGCGGTATCCAATACCGATGAAAATGAATTGTATGTCGGTGTCCTCAACATCTGGAAATCGACCAATGGAGGTGTGGATTTTACCAAGGTCAATGAATGGTTTCAGCCTAGTTCCGCGTCCTACTCCCATGCGGACATCCATTTATTACGCTTTTACAACAACGCCTTATTTGCAGGTACGGATGGTGGGTTTTATAAAACCACCAATGGTGGAAGCAACTTTACCGATTTATCTGAAGGTCTTCAAATTGGCCAATTTTACAAGTTAAGTGTTTCCAGAGAAAGCTCGGACATCATGGTTGGGGGACTACAGGATAATGGCGGATTCGCCTTAAACAATATCTGGCAGGTGTACTATGGTGCAGACGGCATGGATACGGCCATAAAGCCTGATGATTCCAGCGCGATGTTCGGTTTTATACAATACGGAAGTACGCTCTACCTATCCAAATCCTCCGGGGCAAGCAATGATGCCTACGTATCTGCCCCGGCAGATGAAATAGATCCCGATAATAATGATAATGGAGGCAATTGGATTACCCCGCTAGCCATGGATAGAGACGGCATCCTATATGCCGGGTATTCCCGATTATACAAGCTATGTGGTACGGAATGGGAATCCGTATCGCCTTCCTTTGGGAATAATATCAATATTGACTTTTTGGAAATGGACGACACCGACCCAAACCTCATTTATGTGGCCATTGATAAGTCGCTTTACAAAAGTACCGATAAAGGGTTGTCATTTATTGCCATTAAAACGTTTGCCTCCAATATTACCTCTATAGAAGTTAATGGCAATGACAGCAATTTTATTTACGTAACAACATCCGGTTTAGGGGGACAGGTGTTTCAATCATCCGATGGCGGCCTTAACTTTATCGATATTACGGGTTCCCTTCCCGGGGTGACAAAAAACATTATAAAACACCAACCTTTGCACAGTCAAAATCCACTATTTCTGGGAACAAGCTTAGGGGTTTATCGTTATGACGATACCATAGGCGATTGGGAGGCTTTTGACGCTAATTTGCCCCATGTTTCGGTTACTGATTTGGAAATTAACCTAAACGACGGGAACATCTCAGCAGCGACTTATGGAAGGGGCATTTGGCAATCTGATATTCCGACGGAATCGTTGCAAAATGAAATGAGCCTGGAGGATATAGTAGGGATTGATGAACAGGTTGTTTGTGGAACTTTAAGTTCGGTTGGGGCCTTAGTGAAAAATCGTGGTACCGATCCCATACAGGACATAACGGTAAGTTATACCTTAAATGGTCAAACTGAAAATACCGTATGGAATGGGACCCTGGTTTCCGGGGCTTCACAATTAATTGACCTTCCAGCAATGGCGGTTTCCGGCAATGGTTTACAAGAATTAAACGTTAACGCTACGACTCCCGGCGACACCTATAACCACAATAACGCATTGAATGCCTGGTTTTATGCTAATACTTCGGGGACCATCAATGTGGTAAACACGTTTGAACTTCCGGATGATGCGATAATAGGTTTTAATGCGGAGAGTAATTGTCCCAGTTCAAGTGCTTTTTGGGAGCGTGGCATCGCTACAGGTACTGTGCTGAATACTGAAGCTACCAGTAATAATGTGTATGGTACCCATTTAGGGGGATCCTATGGCAACAATATCAAAAGCTATTTGGTGACCCCCTGTTATGACTTAACGCTACTGGCCAATCCTGTCCTTAAATTCCAAATGGCTTACGACTTGGAGGAAGACTGGGATATTATGTATATTGAATATTCAACCGATGCCGGTATGAATTGGTCGGTATTGGGAACGGCGGACGATGTGAATTGGTATAACAGTAACACAACTCCGGGAGTCAATTGCTTTAATTGTCCCGGTGCCCAATGGACGGGAACAAATACCACCATGCAAGAATACAGTTATGATTTAACCCCATTAAATAATGAATCTAACCTGGTCTTTCGGTTTGTGTTTCATTCGGACGAATATGAAGTTTTTGAAGGGGTTATCATTGACAATTTAAGCATTGAAGGGACCTTAAACGTAACAGATTTTGATCCAAAAGTCTTTAGGGTTCATCCGAATCCTTCATATCACCGCTTTAATATAACTACAAAAACCGCGAGCAGCATTAGTTTTACTGTGACCGATATTACCGGGAAAGTCATTTTACAAACCCAAAACGCCAAGGTTAAAAACAACACCTACCGATTGGATATGGGCAACTGTGCGGCTGGGATTTACTTTTTAAATTTGACCTCAGCCACCGGAAAGATCACTAAAAAATTGATCCTTAAATAAAAAAGGGGCTCATTTTTAAAAACGAACCCCTTTTAAAAACAGGTATGACCCGCTTAATTTTTTGGTTGTTGCTGGGATGCTTGAGCTTGTAATACTTGCTTCTGCCTTAAAAGCTCATTTTTAGTCAGGTTAACCAAATTAAAATTTGGCGCTGTCTTTAAGGTCGCATCCAATATATCCACCGCGGCATCAATATTGGCCTTAGTATCTTTGTTATAGGTAAGCAACGCATTTAAATACATGAATGCCGATTTAAGCGGGACCTGATATGGCGTTTGCGTTTCATAAAACGCTTTGTTCTCATCTTCTTTAGAATTGGCCAAACCATAAGTAATATTTTTTTCTGCTTCGGCAAGGTTTTTTAACTGCAAATTGAGTTCTGCCAATTCATATGCTACCGGTGCATTTGGATTTCTTTTAAAAAGCTCTTCGAAATGCCCAACCGCCAATTGTGGCTGCTTTACTGCTTTCAAGGCAATGGCTTTCACTTCCACGGCTATATCGGAATCCGTAGCCACTTTATCATAGCCTATCGTGTTCAATGCCTGAACATGTTGCCCTTCACTCATGTAAATATAGGCCAAGGTGTCTTTTCTGGCTTGTGATGGCGCTATAACATTTAAATGCGTCATCGCATTTATTATACCTTGCACATCGCCCTGGGTTTTCATTTGAGTGTAATAGCCTTCAAAATGTTTTAACAATCCATTCTCTTGAGCATTTAAACTTGCTGTGCTCACTAATAAAATCAACATCAAAAATCGCATCATGTCTACTTTTTTAAAAATTTTGCTAAAACTATAAAAAATTACCATTGTAACTCTTAAAAGAATGCTAATTATTTTTGGGAGGTATCATTATAGTCCGTTTCACCAAAATGGCATCATTTAATACAAAAGGCTTCGGGATCATATCCTGACTGCGTTGGGGTATATTAAAACGATCGCTTTCCAGCAAATCATATGACGCCTCATAAAGGGTTATTTGCGTATTTTGACTTTTGGAAACCACAAATTGCAATGCCAAGGCATCCTGGTCCGTAACATAATAACTTAAAAGTCTGTTATCGCTTAAGGTATTTACGTTTCTCAAATGTAAGCCATTTGCTTTAACAGTTTGAAAAGAATTCAAGGAATCCTTAAACACCTCCATTCTATTTATAGCCCTTTGAGGAATTACAGAAAGTGCTATATGTCGTGCATCATGTATTACAGTGTCTCTGATGACATGGACAAGCGGTGGGTTTATGGCTTTTATGGGAGCCTCTTGGGTAAAGGTAAATGGAGTCTTGTATTTACTATCTAATACGTGAGGGTATGATACAGACCCTTGATTAGGGTGCGGTCCAAAAAAGGGTTCCGTGAAACCGTCAAGGTGTTTATCATAAGTAGCCCAGACTGCCGCACTATCGTCTGCATTATACACATACAATAAGCTATTGGGCTTGGGCCGATCCTTTGAAAAACCTGAATGCATATGCCCGGTGACCAAAAAATATATGGTAAATAGAGTAAACACATATCCCCATCTTTTTTTGTGTTTAAACGGGGCAAATACCGAGAGCATCAACCCGAAAATCAAGACTACAAAAACGGTATTGGTCATCATCAATTTTAAACCAAGCCCCACAGGAAATAATTGTACAAAAGGTCCAATGATTGTTAAAACGGGAAAACCCAGTAGTGCCATTAGGATCATATTGGGTTGTTTCTGCCTGATACAAACGAACAAACTTAACAAGGCAAAATAAACCGGAATAACAAAAAAACTGGCGCCCTTAAGTTTGAAGGCCACTCCTGCACAAATGATGAACCAAATGGCAATGGGGCCCACAAGTAAACTTGCGGTATTCTCCTTTTTATAGGTGCTATGGTACACAAAACAGCACAGGGCCAGGGACAAGCTGGTGAAGGCCCATATATAATCTTGTCCATTGTAGGTAAACCCGTGAAGTATTTCTGTATACTGTGGGTAGGCCATGAGTAACACTTCCCATGAATAATATCCAATCGCTGCAGCCAACACCAGCGAGATGACAAACGCTAAAATCCCCTTACCTATGGCCTTAGCCGTAATGACATTTTTTTGGACCCCGTAAATCAACAATACAACGAATGAGATAATCGCTATGATTAGCATGGGGTAAATCCATGAAAACGGATAGGTTACCATGTTAAATATAGGCATGTTAAAAAAAACCTCATCTTCATTACTGGTTAATTTTTCCAAATCGACTTCTGAAAAGTAAGGTAGCATGGCCATGATATAACTGCCCTGATGGGCTAAGGAGTTTCTATCCAATCGGTCGTAATTATCCAATGGGGTATGATAATCGAAATGATCGTCTATAAAGGCCAAATTAATCCCGTCTATGTCGCCATCCTCTCGAAAAACGGTTAAATCGGTATCGTTGGGTAAAATTTTATAAATGCTATAAAACAAGGAGTTGCCTACAGGATATTGCGGGTTGGCCTGAACAAAACCCTTAATGATGTTGGCATTGCCATGATTGGTTTCAATGAACATAATTCCCGGACCACCACTGCCCCTGGCTTCAAAATTTAAAACTAATCCAACGTCTTTGGCCCATTCATGTTGGTTTACAAAAATATTGGCCCCATTTAATCCTAGCTCTTCTGCGTCGGAAATCAAAATGATAATATCATTTTTTGGGGATTTGTCCGCGCTTAAAAAAGCACGTAACCCCTCGAGAATGGTTACCACTCCGGATCCGGCATCACTTGCTCCTATGGCCCCGTGAGGGTCACTGTCGTAATGGGTAAGCAGTAAAAGTGCCTTACCCCTTTCCCTGCCTCGTATGCGTCCGATAATATTTTTTGCTTTTGCCAGGTTTCCGGAATCGTCCACCGAAAATCCTTCTTGAATTTGGGTTTCCAAGCCTAAGCCCTTTAATTGCTTTACGATATAATCTCTCACACGATTATGCTCGGCACTTCCCAAATAATGAGGTGCCCTGGCAATTCTTTTAAGATACCTTAAGGCCCTTTTGGTTGAAAACTGAGATTGCGGAACATCTACAGGCGATTCCTTTCCAGGCATTAGCGCAGTAAAACTCCACACAACAGCCCCTATTATGAGTATAACCGCAATGGCCTTTTTTATCATTGTTTTTTTAAGATTCCATTATGCCATAAAAGTAAACAATAGGAAAACTCAAAAAAAATATTTACATTTAATATTCTTAAAGTAAGGCATTATGGGGATAAAAAGTTTTATAGGAGCACGTCGGCAAAAAAGTGCGGCGAACGAAATACCATTAAAAGTGAGTGATTACATGACTCGTAATTTAATTAAGTTCAAACCGGACCAGACGATAGAGAGTGTCATGCAAACCCTAATAAAACACCGTATTTCCGGAGGTCCAGTTGTTAATGATAAAAATGAGTTAATAGGAATTATTTCAGAAGGGGATTGCATTAAACAAATTAGCGAGAGCAGATACTACAATATGCCCATGCAGGACAAAACCATTGAAAAGCACATGGCTGCTAATGTTGAAACCATAGATGGGAACATGAATATTTTTGATGCTGCCAATAAGTTTTTAAGTGCCAAAAGACGTCGATTCCCTATTGTTGAAAACGGCAAACTGGTTGGACAAATCAGTCAAAAAGATGTGCTCAAAGCGGCTATGACACTTAAGGGCCAGAATTGGTGGAAATAATAGATGTTTAACTGTCCCGCTTCACCAAGGCAAAATAATCGGCTTCAAGGGGCAAATACCCTTGGTCATATACAAAGTAATAAACAACCCCTGCTTTGGTTGTATAAATACTTGTGAAATAGTTGAAATCGAATCCGGCTTCTATAAGTTTAGCCCTGGAGGTCTTCGTTTTCTTATCCGGATTAAAGGCTTCCAAAATGCGATAATTTTTCCGTAACCTATTATTGACATTTCGAATTAAGTTTTTACTGTCCTTATTAACGCGATTGTTATACGCGTTTCTACAGGCATCATCGCAGAACTTTTTATCTATTCGTCCAACAATGGCATCACCGCATTCCAAGCATGTTCTTCCCATAGTTAAATGTTTACCAGTTACCGGCATAATTGAGGTTCAACCCCCCCTGTTGTTTTAAAAAAGCGTACTGCAGTCTTACTATTTGCCGAATGTGCAAATAGTCATGAGCCAACCAATTGTGAAGGAACAACCTGGCCGACATCACGCCCAGTTGCGCATGATGGATACTTTGGTCCCAATTGGCACTCATATGTTCCCGCAACCATATAACGGATTGCTTTCGCTCCTCTAAAAAGGATTGAACAACGGTTTCATAATCTTTGGAGATGTAGTTGCGTTCCGTAACCCAGGCAGGGGGATTTATGGAAGGCATAGGTCCCTCCGGCCTTTCAAATATATACTTGATACGTGCTTTAAAATCTTCCTGCTCTTCATCCAACAAATGACAAGCAATTTCCAGCAAACACCATTTTTGTGCTTCCGGCCGCCACAAAAATTCCGTCTCGGATTTTCCATGCAACAGACCGTCAAAAACCGTTCGGTTTTGTTCCAATTGCGTACTAATTGAGGAGATAGTCATAAACGTCATGGTACAGGTTGCTAATATAATAAAAAATTAAATATATATTCTTTTTCCTACAATTCAATTGTTACTGGTTCTATTTCACAATGCTTGGCAGCTAGCCCTTTAAAAATCCTATATCCATTGCAACAAAAGGGGTTACCTGTGTTTCTCTGTAAATTTAGTGATAATTCATAAGCCGTTTACAAATGACTACAAACAGTTACAAACGATTTTAAATAAGTAACATCCGAATAAACTGCCGAGGCCTTCCCAAATTTGCAGTGTTGAATCCCAGGCGGTTCAATGGTATTAACTGTTTAATCCGTCTGCCGCGGGCAGACTTAAAAAATTTAAATTATGAGTACACTTAGAAACAAAGTACAGTTGATTGGCAACTTAGGAAACGATCCGGAAATCATTACTCTGGACTCCGGAAAGACCCTGGCAAAATTTAATATTGCTACCAATGAAAGTTACACCAATACCAATGGTGAAAAAATTACGGATACGCAATGGCATAATGTAATTGCTTGGGGGAAAACCGCACAGATTATTGAGAAATATGTTACTAAAGGCAAGGAAGTGGCCATTGAAGGAAAACTAACCTCACGAAGCTACGATGATAAAGAGGGTAATAAACGTTACATTACGGAAGTGGTCTGCAATGAATTACTGATGTTGGGGAAACAATAACTTGACCTGTTCCGCACCTTAATAACCGAGACAAACAAAACCGTCTCGGTTATTTTTTTATATTATCCAAATTATAATAGCCCCCTTTATTCTCCTTACGCTCCAAGGACTGATTAATAATCAAATGGGCCACATTTACCATATTTCTTAACTCGCAAAGCGAGGTTGTGATTTTAGAAGATTTATACAGATCTTCGACCTCGTTATAAATCAAATCGAGTCGTTTAATGGCTTTGGATAAACGATTATTACTTCGCACAATCCCAACATAATCTCTCATTAAGGCCTGTAATTGTCTTAAATTATGCTGAATTAATACATGTTCTTTAGCTATGGAGGTCCCTTCATCATTCCATTTCGGAATAGCCACCTCCAGAGTTGGAAGTTCATGATTACAATGAAATTTAAAAATATGATGGGCGTAGACCAGGGCCTCCAACAAGGAATTGGACGCTAACCTATTGGCGCCATGCAACCCTGTCCGTGAACATTCCCCACAGGCAAATAAATTTGGTACCGAGGTCCTTCCATCGCGATCCACCACGATGCCTCCACAGGAATAATGTGATGCGGGTACTACCGGAATCCAATCCCTTTCAATAGCAATATGGTTTTCTTTACATTTTTGATAGATATTTGGAAAATGGGTTTTAAAGGCCTCGACATCCAAATGCGTACAATCCAAAAACACATGGGTTTCTCCTGTTTTCTTTAATTCCCTATCAATACTTTGGGATACAATATCCCTTGAGGCCAATTCTGCACGTTGGTCATAATCCAACATAAATCGTTTCCCCGATCTATTCCTCAAATAGGCCCCAAATCCCCTGACGGCTTCCGATATTAAAAAGGAGGATTCCCCGTCTGTTTCGTACAGGGCTGTCGGATGAAATTGTACAAACTCCATATCCTTAATCAAAGCTTTTGCCCGATAGGCCATGGCTATACCGTCACCTGTAGCGATAACGGGATTTGTAGTATGCCCATACACGCGCCCAATCCCCCCGGAAGCCAGCAAAGTGGCATTCGCCTGTATGGTAAAAATAGCATTGTTTTTTTGATCGAATACATATACCCCATAACACCCATCCTGTTTCGGTATGTTCCCTTGGAGATGGTGATTGGTAATTAAGTCTATGGCAAAATGATGGGGCAGAAGCTTTATGTTTTCCAGCTGGTGTACTCTTGCCAGTAAGGCGCGTTCTATTTCGGCACCCGTAATATCCTTATGATGGACTACACGATATGCGGAATGCCCCCCTTCCTTTCCTAAATCGAGTTTACCACTTTTATCCAGATCAAAATTAGCCCCCCAGTCCAATAGCTCCCTGAATCGCTTGGGTCCCTCCTTTATAACCAGGTCTACCACCGCTTCATCACAAAGGCCATCACCGGCAATCAAAGTATCTTGAATATGTTTTTTAAAAGAGTCCTTTTCCGCATCCAAAACTACGGCAACACCCCCCTGGGCATATTTAGTATTAGATTCTTCTTCATTGGATTTAGTAATGATGGTAACCTGTCTCTTTGGAAACTTTTCGGCTATTTTAACTGAAAAGGTTAACCCTGCAATTCCAGAACCAATTACTAAATAATCCGTAGTCATTATACCTATTTAGACAATTCCAACATTCGCTCAATGGGCAATAAGGCGCGATCAATAATTCCTGGGTCAACCTCAATTTCGGGGGACTCGTTAAGCAGGCAGTCATAAAGTTTCTGCAGGGTATTCATTTTCATGAAATGACATTCACTACAGGCGCAGGTGTTGTCCTCTTTGGCAGGGGCGGGAATCAATTCGGTATGGGGCATTTCCTCCCGCATTTTATGTAAAATCCCCGCTTCTGTTGCAACAATAAACTTTTGATCCGCATGGGATTTCACATAATTGATCATTCCTGAGGTTGATCCTATATATGTGGCTGTTTTGAGTATGTGATCCTCAGATTCCGGATGCGCTATTATTTTATAATCCGGATGCTTTTTGTGAAGTTCGATTAACTTGTCCATTGAGAATGCCTCATGCACAACACAACTGCCGTCCCACAACAACATATTCCGTCCTGTTTCCTTCATAATATAGGCTCCCAGGTTTTTATCCGGTGCAAAAATAATTGGGGTTTCCCGTGGTATGGATTGTACTATTTTCAATGCGTTGGACGAGGTACAAACAATATCGCTTAAGGCCTTAATTTCTGCCGAACAGTTCACATAGGTAATGACCACATGGTCGGGGTGTGCTTCCGTAAATTGCTTAAAGGCTTCCGGAGGACATGAATCTGCCAGAGAACAACCCGCATTTAAATCGGGCAAAACAACCTTCTTACTGGGGTTTAAAATTTTTGCGGTCTCTGCCATGAAATGTACCCCGGCAAAAACAATGATGTCAGCATTGGTTTCAGCCGCTCGCTGCGATAAGCCCAGACTATCCCCTACATAATCGGCAATATCCTGTATTTCCGGCACTTGATAATAATGTGCCAGTATCACTGCATTTTTTTTCTTTTTGAGACCTTGTATTTCCTTAACTAAATCCATAATTTTCAATTGCACATAATTCTTTCTCAGCTTAAAGACCTTCCTTTTTTATGCAAATATCTTAAATATTATTTTTATCATTTAGTATTCCGTAAATTCTTTACCTATTCGCCCCGTAACTTTAGAAAGTTTACAATATGTATTTGTTTTTTTAAATTATTCACAATTAGAAATGATTAAACACGAAAAATCAATAAATATTTCTTATCATACCGTTCATTTACTATAGCTTCATTACTTTTATGGTTCATTTTTATTAGATTGATCTTATGTCCGTAGAGCCAAAATTGAAACGATTCAAGCAAAATGTGCTGTCTAAATATCAAATATTCAACAGTATATTTATGACATTACCTTTTGACGCCATCACGAAAACGGGGGTTTTGCTGCCCCTATTCCACGAAACATGTGAAAAAGGTTTTGCCAATGGCGATGACCCTACCACGATAGTTGATACCTTTTTTAAAAAATACCAGGCCAGACGCACCAAACAAAGTCAGATTAACCTATTGTTTAGGTTTATCCAATACATTGAACGGCAGGTGGTTTTATTTGACGCCATCGAAGATGCTGCTTTCCCTATAGTGAACAATATGGAAGGCCTGGGGACGTTAAGAAACTTAAAGGAAACGGCCAATTCGGAAAACCGATTACAGGAACTCAAAGAATATTTGGAGGAGTTTAAGGTCCGTATCGTGCTTACGGCACACCCCACACAATTCTATCCCGGTTCTGTTTTAGGGATCATTACAGATCTAACCGAGGCCATTAAGGAGAACAATATTACCAATATTAGTAATTTATTTGGCCAATTGGGAAAAACACCTTTTTTCAAAAGGGAAAAACCAACCCCCTATGATGAGGCCATAAGCTTAATCTGGTATCTGGAGAACGTTTTTTACACCTCTTTTGGAGAAATTTATAATTATATTCAGCAAAATATTTACGACGACGGTAAGAAACATAACGAGATTATTAATGTTGGTTTTTGGCCGGGAGGAGATCGTGACGGTAATCCGTTTGTAAAACCGGATACCACATTAAAAGTGGCCAAAAAACTGAAACAGGCCATCTTAAAAAAATACTATCAGGATTTAAAGGACTTAAGGCGTAAATTAACCTTTAGAAATGTAGAAGAGCGCATTGTAAGGTTAGAAACCATTATGTATAATTACAGCCTCAATCCCTATTCTGAAGACGCTCCAACAGCTAAAGAGCTTTTAAAGGAATTACTAAGTATTAGAAACCACATTGTTTCCGAACACCAATCGCTATATGTAAACGAGATAAACAACCTCATAAACAGAATACATATTTTTGGTTACCATTTTGCAACGTTGGATATACGACAAGACAGCAGGATCCACCATTCTGTTTTTACAACGGTGATCGACCATTTAATTGAAAAAGGAAGTGATTCCTTCCCCAAAAATTATCATGACATAGATGAAGCTGAACAAATAGATATTTTGTCCAGAGCCAATGACGATATTGATGATCTCAGTGTTTTTGAGGATGAAATGGTTGCCAACACCTTAAAAACAATTAAGTGTATTAAGGAGATCCAGGCCACTAACGGAGAGAAAGGGGCCAACCGTTATATTATAAGCAACAACCAGACCGCTTTAAACGTCATGCAATTATTTGCCATGCTAAAAATGGTTGCCTTTAAAGACGAATTAACCGTTGATGTTGTTCCCTTATTTGAAACCATTACCGACTTGGAAAATGCCCCTCGGGTTATGGAACAATTGTATAGCAATCCACAATATCGAGCCCATGTAGATAAACGAGGGAATAGGCAAACCATTATGTTGGGCTTTTCGGATGGCACCAAAGACGGTGGCTATTTGATGGCCAACTGGGGGATATTTAGAGCCAAGGAACTGCTCACGGAGATGTCCAGGAAATATAATATTACGGCCATATTCTTTGATGGGCGCGGAGGCCCGCCAGCGAGAGGTGGTGGAAAGACCCATAATTTTTATGCCTCTTTGGGCCCAACCATAGAAGATAAGGAAGTGCAATTGACCATACAGGGCCAAACCATTAGTTCGAATTTTGGAACCTTGGAATCTTCACAGTACAATTTAGAACAACTTATTAGTTCCGGTCTTTTTAACCGCTTTGGAAAGAATAAAATGCCCATGTCTCCAGAAGACAAATCGGTTATGAACGATCTGGCTGAGACTAGCTTTCAGGCCTATAAGAATTTTAAAAGTCACCCGATGTTCATTCCCTATTTAGAGCGAATGAGTACCCTGAAATATTATGCGAAAACCAATATAGGCAGTCGTCCATCGAAACGCTCAACCTCGGACACTTTGATATTTTCGGATTTAAGGGCCATCCCGTTTGTGGGATCATGGAGTCAATTAAAACAAAATGTTCCCGGGTTTTTTGGTGTAGGTACCGCCATTAAAGCTTACGAAGACCGAGGAGAACTCCATAAGGTTGAACAGCTGTATAAAAATTCTAAATTCTTCAAGACCTTATTGGAAAACAGTATGATGTCCTTAACCAAATCCTTCTTCGACCTTACCAAATACATGTCTGAGGACGAAGAGTTTGGTGCCTTCTGGAATATCATTTACGAGGAATACCTTACCACAAAACGTCTGCTTTTAAAGGTGGCCGGGTATAAGGAATTAATGGAAAATGAACCCTCCGGAAAGGCTTCTATTGAGGTTCGTGAATCCATTGTTCTGCCATTACTGACCATCCAGCAATACGCGCTTAAAAAGGTGCAGGAACTCAATAAAGCTGAGGTTAAGGATGAAGAACAACTTAAAATTTTCGAAAAGATAGTGACTCGCTCCTTATTTGGAAATATCAATGCCAGTAGGAATTCGGCGTAAACCGTGGTTGGTCTAAATGAGGTTTGGATACAGATTAATGAAACCCTCTGTTTTGAAGGAAGGTTAACCTGGATGTGATGCCTTTACCCCAAAATCGTATAAGCGTTTTATCGGGTTGTTACTTCAATCCGTTTTTAATTCCAGTTTAATGTCATCCTGAATTTTTACCGATAATTGTCGCAAGATGTCCAGCCCTCCGAGTCTGTCTTTGTGAATATCGATCATATCGTAAAGTTTTGGATTCAAGCTCTTATTTTTCCTAAAGGCTTGTAAATCGTATTTTGCGGTAAAGTAGTTCTCTATGGCACCGGAGAAATCGGACAGTTCCTTCAAGGTCTCTTTGGACTCAGGAATAATCTCATAATACTGCGCCAATTCCATGATCAAATCATTACTCAGGGGTTGGGACTGATCTGAATAACTATTAAGAAAGTCTATTTGTCCGTAATAGGCCTTCAAATTCTTTTTCAGGTCTTCCGATTTGATATGCGTTAATAAATTCGAGGCGGTAAGTTCCCCATAGGCATTTTTTAAAGCCTTGATACCGGGAGTGAAGCAGGCCAGTCTAAAGGACATTCCAATAATGGAGTCATATTCCTCGGTAATCTCGTCCTTCACATGTTCATTAAATAAGACTTCAGCGCCACGGAGGTAGATGTTTTTTTCAGCCTGGTATACATTATTGAAATAAACAGAATCCTGCCGAATCTCATTACTTAAATGTTCCAGCACGCTATGAGCACGATACCGTTCTTTTCTGTTTTCATTCCAATTGCTAACGCCTAATGCAATTAGAATCCCAACAACCACAAGGATAATTTCCCCTAGGGCATAAATGATATATTTACTGAATTTACTTTCGGATAACAGCTGTTTACGGATGTGTCTAAAAAATTTAATCATCATATGAATCCATTATGTGACCAGAAGCCCAAATGACCTTCAAAGGTCTATTCGAATTTTAATTTTGCTACACAAAAAAGGGACTTGTTACTCTAAGATATTTTTATGATTTGTCCCTGTCATTTATAATAAAACGACACGCTCTTATTAACCGGATCTTCATTTACAGGTTCAGAGATGGAAAATCAGGTAACAGGTCCATATTTTTACGAAAAGTAAATATAGGCCTTTAAGTTTTACGATGTGCCCTATCCCCTTTAAAATTAAAAAACGCTCCACTATGCGTGGAGCGTTTTTTATATACGCACTATACTAAACACTCATTAATGCTCATTCATCCTAAAGTCGGCATAGGCATCCATACCGTGTTCATGGGCATCCAAGCCTTCCAACTCTTCTTTTTCGGAAACTCTAATACCAACTAATTTCTTAAGCGTGAAGATAATCAGGAATGCAGATACCACACATATGGCAGCATAAGCTGCAACACCTGTTAACTGGGCCATAAAATTATGGTCTGGGTTTGTTGAAAAAATACCCACAGCCAGGGTACCCCACATACCACAAACTAAATGCACTGCAATGGCTCCAACAGGATCATCCAAACGCAATCTATCAATAAAGCTTACCGCAAATACAATGAGTACACCGGCAATAGCTCCAATTAATATGGCACTTTCCGGGGTCATCACATCAGCTCCGGCGGTGATTCCAACCAAACCACCTAAAATACCATTGAGGAACATGGTTAAATCCAGGTTCTTGAATTTTAAAAATGATACCAAAGCAGCAACAATACCTCCGGCGGCTGCAGCTAAACATGTGGTCACCAGCGTTATTGAGGTTAACTCCGGATCGGCTGAAAGCACAGAACCTCCATTAAATCCGAACCACCCTAACCAGAGTATCAACACCCCGGCCGTAGCAAGTGGAATATTATGCCCCGGTATAGCCTGTGGTTTTCCATCTTTAAATTTTCCAATTCTAGGGCCTAACAGGCATACCGCTACTAAAGCGGCCCATCCCCCAACAGAATGTACTAAAGTGGATCCTGCAAAATCGTAAAAGCCTAATTCATCCAAAAATCCGCCGCCCCATTTCCAAGAGCCCGCGATAGGATAGATTAAACCGACATAAATCACCGTGAAAATCATAAACGGTCCAATTTTAATTCTTTCGGCTACCGCTCCCGAAACAATGGTAGCAGCCGTTGCCGCGAACATCCCTTGAAACAAAAAGTCAGTCCACCAGGTGTATCCGCCATCGGCATATTCGGGTGTCATGCCATTTTCGGGAGGGGCAATCCCCGGCACAATAGACCCGAGGTACCCATTAAATTCTCCGGGATACATTAAATTGAATCCTACTAAATAGTACAACAGTAAACCTGCTGTGATAATAAAAATGTTTTTAAATAATATGTTTATTGTATTTTTTTGTCTAGTTAATCCTATTTCCAAAAATGCAAATCCAGCATGCATAAAGAAAACCAGTGCTGTACAGATCATCATCCATACATTATTTGTTGTAAGTAATTCCATAATTTTTAGTGTTTGATGATTATTATCTTAATGTTTCTCCTCCTTTTTCCCCGGTTCGTATTCTATAAACCTCGCTAACATCGGATACAAAGATCTTACCGTCGCCTACATCGCCAGTGGCCGCTGATTTTAAAATGGCCTGAATAGTAGCCTCTTCAAAATCATCATTCACAACAATGGATAGATACCTACGTTGAATATCGCTTGTACTATAGGATATACCTCTGTACACATGTCCTTCCTTTTCATTCCCCAATCCTGTCACATCCCAGTAAGAGAAAAAATTTACGCCAACATCATGTAATGCATCCTTCACCACACTGTATTTGGACTTTCTAATAATTGCTTCAATTTTCTTCATAATAATTAATTTAAATAGTTGGTTAAAAAACCATCAATATAAGGAATAGTCTTTACTTAGATAAATCTGGGTCCTCAATGTAATGAATGGCCCTTTGATTTTGTCATGAAAAGGATGCCTTTAGAGTTTCTAAAGGCATCCCAAATCAATGGTAAACTTTTAATATAGCAGCATTTTCGTAATAAAACCATTGCGAACAGCAGTTATTCATAAATGCTGAATATTAATATTAGTCTTCAATTTCTCTTTGTCTCTTACCTGGATAAGCAATGGCGCCATGCTCAGAAATATCAAGACCGGCGATTTCTTCTTCTTCGGTAACTCGTAATCCGTTACAACACTTTTTAATGATAAATAAGAAGATATAAGAAACAATGATGGCCCAAACCGCATATGCCAATACACCAATAGCCTGTGCAGCTAATTGTGCTGTTCCGCCACCGTTAAATAACCCAATGCCGGTATCGCCATCAATACCCCAAAGGCCAATGACTAAAGTTCCCCAGGCACCAGCAACACCGTGAACGGATATCGCACCAACAGCGTCATCAATTTTCATTTTCTTCTCAATAAATCCAATAGACAATACTACAAGGATACCTCCTAATAATCCTGCCAATACCGAACCCCCTTCTGACATGTTACCACAACCGGCCGTAATACTTACCAAACCGGCAAGTGCCCCATTCAAGGTCATTGCCAAATTAGGTTTCCCATTTTTGAACCAGGTAAATAATAAGGCGCCTAAAGCACCGGCTGCTGCGGCGAGGTTAGTGACAAGTACCACTTGAGAAGCAGCAGTTGCATCATCTCCACCCCAGGCTAATTGTGAACCACCGTTAAAACCAAACCATCCCAGCCAAAGGATAAATACCCCAAGGGTAGCGTACATTTGGTTATGACCGTGCATTTCAACAGGTTTACCGTTCAAGAATTTTCCAATTCTCGGACCAACCATCCATGCAGCAACTAAAGCGGCCCATCCACCAACAGAGTGAACAATGGAAGATCCTGCAAAATCAATAAATTCGGCTGGCATCCATTCGGCGTTTAGCCATCCACCATTCCATTCCCAACCACCAGCGATCGGATAAATAATAGCGGTCATCATAATACTAAAAATAGCATAAGTGGTGTATTTGGTTCTTCCTGCTATAGCTCCGGAAACAATAGTTGCAGCTGTTGCGGCAAATACGGTTTGGAAAAACAGGTCGGCTGCACCCTGAGAGAATACAAATCCTCCCCAGTGGAAAAATCCACCACCACTGGCATCGCTTCCGTACATTAAGGAATATCCTATAAACCAGAAGGATAAGGATCCTACGGCAATGTCCAGGAAATTTTTCATGGCAATGTTTACGGCGTTTTTGGAATCTGTCATTCCAGACTCAACCAGGAAAAACCCGGCCTGCATAAAGAATACCAGAATACCTGCAATAAGCATCCAAAGCATTCCCATATCGCCTTCTATGGCGGCGGTATCTTGAACGAAAAGGGGTAAACTAAGTAAAGACATAATTATCGTTTTTATCGGTTAGTAACTATTTTAAAGAACAAATGCATTCTGTTTCCAGAATGCATTGTTTATTTATGTTAGAATGTGTAGATTGCGGCTAAAGTAAGGGCGGCTAAATTGTCGGATGGAGCGCCATCATTGTCTAAATATGGCATATCATCACTCCAAGAATCTAATCTGATTTCAGGCTTAATCGTTAGGTTTTCTACCGAATAGCTACCCGTTAAGGTTAACGAAAAGACACTTGGCTCATCAACATTATCATAATCACTATGATATCCAAATAACTCCCCTCTTAATCCTAAATCGAAAGAATCAGACAGTCCAAATTGAGGATACAATGCTACTCCATAAAAACCACCATTAATATCTGTTTCAATTTCCATTGTTTGGTAAGCAGCATTGATTCCTAAGAAGAAAGAATCTGATACATCAAACCCACCGGTATAATCGATTTCGAAACCTAATACTTCATCATCATCATAATATAAGTTCAGATATTGGCCATAGAAACCGAATTGAGCACCTAAAGAATAACCTCCAACCATATTGTTGTTTACGTCGGTAGGGTTCATCACGGCAAGCATTAAGCTGAAATCATCAGATAAAGCAAAATCTGCTTTTAAACCAACCATAGAAAAAGGCCCACTAGAGAACATGTAAGAAGTACTATAGTTAAAGTTACCTGTTGGAGAAATAACTTCATAGCCTAAATAGGTATTCCAACGACCCATTGTTAACGTTGTGTTTTCAGACACATTCCAGTAAGCATATAATTGATTCAAGTTATACCCACCAATTGCAGCATCACCTCTAGGACCAAAAACAACATCGGCAACGACTCCTGTTTTTTCACCGTCATAGCTAGCAATTAAATTAGCCATACCTAAAGCAAAACCAGTTTCGTCAGCAAACGAAGTGCCGAATGCTACGCCTTCATTATCTGGAGCAGTTAAATATGTTTGATAGTAAGCATCAACACTACCACCAATAGAAAGTTTTTTTTCTGCTTCTTCTTGAGCAAATAAAGCTGTTGCCATTAAAAGCATTGAAAGTGTAATAAGTTTTTTCATAATAGTTTTCATTTTAAGTTATTAATTTTTTAGGTCCGGATTTTGAGTTGATTTTTGGTTTTTTTTATTTGTTTTCAGACCTAAAATTTCCTTAAGAACGGCGTAAAACTATATTAAAATATATTTACCCCCATAAAAATTAGGGGCAAAAAAATGATTTTTATTAATATTTCATTTTTACCCCCATTTTTTTGAGGGTATAATTTAAAATATTTGATTTTTTACTTTTTTTACAATTGAAATGATTGAATTATTAACAGTGTTTTCACTTTTTTTGTAGCTTTAATTTTAGAAATTTCAATAAACCTTAGCATAAATTCACATTTATACATTTATTGCTTCATTTCGTGTATTGAATTTTTAATAAAAATTGTCATTATAATTGATATATACTTATTTTTCTATTCGCAATGCCTCTAAAATCGAAATAATGAAATTAGCGCCATTGTATTTCGAATTCTAGTCTCTATCTTAGCCTTTCCAACTCAAGTTTTTTTAAACTCAAAATTGTTGATTATGTTGAATAAGCAAGGACTTTACTCGCCTGATTTTGAACACGAAAATTGTGGCGCGGGTTTTATTTGTAACCTTAAAGGAGAAAAGACCAATCAAATTATACATGACGCTCTCGAAATTCTGGTAAAACTGCAACACCGAGGCGGGGTTAGTGCCGATGGGAAAACCGGTGACGGAGCCGGGTTGCTAATCGATATTCCCCATGACTATTTTAACCGGGTTTGTCACTTTAATTTACCGGCTCCAAGAGCCTATGCCGTAGGTATGATTTTTTTACCAAAGGTTAGAAACCAATATCATTATTGTAAGACTATCTTCGAACGGGAAGTCATCGCTCAAGGGCTCACCATATTAGGCTGGCGTGAAGTCCCGGTGGATTCCGCGCAATTAGGAGAAATTGCCAAAGCTTCTGAACCAAAAATCGAACAAATTTTTATCGGGAAATCTGAAGACATTGATGAAGCCACATTTAAGGCAAAATTGTATGCCGCACGTAAAATTACCGAACATGAAATCCTGAACTCCAGAATTTCGGAAAGTTCCTATTTCTATATCCCCAGTTTATCCACGACCACGATCATTTATAAAGGGATTATTAAACCGGAAGATATTGGTCCCTATTACACCGATTTGCAACAAATCGATTTGGTAACACGTTTGGCTCTGGTGCATCAGCGGTTTTCCACCAATACCATGCCTACCTGGGAATTGGCGCAGCCCTTCCGTTTCATGTGTCAAAATGGCGAAATCAATACGTTAAGAGGTAATGTGAGTAGAATGCGTGTTCGGGAAGAAATAATGAAAAGTGATGTTTTCGGACCACAAATTGAAAAGTTATTCCCCATAATCCTCCCGGGCAAATCGGATTCTGCTTCCATGGACATGGTTGTTGAATTATTGACCCATACCGGTCGGTCTCTGCCTGAAATTATGATGATGATGATTCCTGAAGCATGGGAAAAACATAAAACCATGTCTGAAGATAAAAAGGCCTTTTATGAATATAATTGTTGTATCATGGAGCCTTGGGACGGCCCCGCATCGGTGCCCTTTACCGATGGCGATTACATCGGTGCACTTTTGGATAGAAATGGATTACGCCCCTCACGCTATACCGTTACCAAAAGTGGTAAATTAATCATGTCATCAGAAATTGGCGTGGTTGATATTGAACCTGAGGACATTGAAAGTCACGGCCGATTGGAACCGGGGAAAATGTTCCTGGTAGATATGAACGAGGGACGTATTATTAAAGATGAAGAAATAAAAAGTAAAATTGTTTCTGAACGTCCTTACAAAACATGGCTGGACAAAACACGGCTTCACCTTAGGGATGTTCCCTACACCAATGACACCTGCCCGATTGAAACGATTGATATCAAAACAAGACAGCGCTTGTTCAACTACACCTTTGAAGATATCCAGGAGATTATTACCCCTATGGCCGTTAAAGGCAAAGAGGCACTGGGCTCCATGGGTACCGATACCCCTTTGGCAGTGCTTTCAGACCGGCCACAGCTCATTTCGAACTACTTTAAACAATTATTTGCTCAGGTAACCAACCCGCCACTGGATGGTATTCGGGAAGAAATCGTAACAGACATAAGCCTGAATTTAGGAAAGGACCGAAACATTTTCAGTATTACCGAACGTCAGTGCAGAAAGCTTCGAATTCAAAACCCTGTGATTTCCAATGCCGATTTAGAAAAAATAAGAACCATCCAAATTGAAGCCTTTAAAGCGGAAACCATTCACATCCTTTATCCTAAAGTGCAGGGATTGAATGGCCTCGAATATGCTTTAGAAGACATTATTACACAGGTTGAAAAAGCACTGGACAGAAAAACCAATATTATTATATTATCAGACCGGGGTGTCAATCAAGAGTTGGCTCCGATTCCAGCCTTATTGGCATGCTCTTACGTAAACCATCAGTTAAACCGCTTACGTAAACGGTCGTATTTTGATATTATCATAGAATCTGCTGAACCTCGTGAACCTCATCACTTTGCCACCTTATTCGGTTACGGTGCAAGTGCCATTAACCCCTACATGGTAAACGAAATCATAAGAATGCAGGTCAAAGAAGGCTTTATAACCGGAATGGATGAGGAGAAGGCTGTCGAGAATTTCAACAAGGCCATAGGTAAAGGGATTTTAAAAATAATGAATAAAATAGGAATATCTACGCTTCATTCCTATCGAGGCTCCCAAATATTTGAAATAGTGGGATTCAACTCACAATTTGTTGAAAAATATTTTCCTTACACCGCCTCTCGAATTGAAGGTATTGGCTTGTACGAAATAGAAAAAGAAATAAATGAGCGCTACAAATATGCTTACCCCGACAAATTAATTGACAAACGTTTAGGCCTTAATATTGGAGGGGATTATCGGTGGAGACGAAATGGGGAGCGGCATATGTTTAACCCCACTACGGTGGCCAAATTACAACAAGCGGTTCGATTAAACGACCAAGCAAGTTATGACACCTATGCCCGGGCCATTAACGAGCAATCTGAAAAATTAATGACCATCAGGGGCTTGTTCGAATTCGACAATTTAAACCCCATTCCAATTGAAGAAGTGGAACCCTGGACAGAAATTGTAAAGCGTTTTAAAACGGGTGCCATGTCTTATGGGTCTATCTCCCGCGAAGCACATGAAAATCTTGCCATAGCGATGAATCGTATTGGAGGGAAGTCCAATTCCGGCGAAGGTGGTGAGGATAGAAACCGTTTTCATCCGGATACCAATGGTGACAGTAGAAATTCTGCCATCAAACAGGTGGCCTCAGGGCGATTTGGAGTGACCTCGCACTATTTGACCAATGCCAGAGAAATTCAAATTAAAATGGCTCAGGGAGCCAAACCCGGTGAAGGCGGGCAATTACCCGGCGAAAAGGTATTACCGTGGATTGCTGCCGCTCGTAACTCAACCCCTTTTGTGGGCTTAATTTCACCACCTCCGCATCACGATATCTACTCTATAGAGGATTTGGCACAGCTCATCTTCGATTTAAAAAATGCCAACCGCGAAGCTCGGATTAATGTAAAATTAGTCTCAGAAGTGGGTGTAGGTACTATTGCCGCGGGTGTTGCCAAAGCCAAAGCCGATGTAGTTCTCATTTCAGGTTACGATGGAGGTACGGGAGCATCGCCATTAACCTCATTGAAGCATGCCGGATTACCCTGGGAGCTTGGTCTTTCTGAAGCACAACAAACTTTAGTTCTAAATAAATTAAGAAGTCGCATCGTCGTGGAGTGTGACGGTCAGTTAAAAACAGGACGCGATGTGGCCATAGCGGCACTTCTGGGTGCTGAAGAATTTGGATTTGCCACAGCACCACTTGTGGCATCAGGCTGTATTATGATGCGTAAATGCCATTTGAACACATGTCCGGTTGGTGTGGCCACACAGGATAAAGAATTGCGTAAAAACTTTAGAGGGACTCCGGAACATGTCATTAATTTCTTCTACTATGTCGCAGAAGAATTAAGGGGAATCATGGCGAAATTGGGCTTTAGAACGCTGGATGAAATGGTTGGTCAAACGCACAAGATAAATACAAATAAGGCCATAAAGCACTATAAAGCTAAGGGACTTGATTTATCAAGCATCTTATACAGACCCGCTGTTTACAGTACACTGCCTGTAAAGAATACAGAAAAGCAAGATCATGATTTGGAGGATGTATTGGATTTTAAAATACTCATGGATTCGCATAAAGCGATCTACAGAAAGGAAAAAACCGCACTCTCTTATAGAATTAAAAATACCAATCGTACGGTGGGGGCCATCCTAAGCAATGAAATCTCAAAGATTTACGGTCATTTAGGACTTCCTGAAGACACTCTAAATGTTAATTTTACAGGGTCTGCAGGTCAAAGTTTTGGAGCATTTGGTGCTAATGGATTAACCTTCATGCTGGAAGGCAATACCAATGATTATTTGGGAAAAGGGCTTTCCGGCGCCAAAATTATTGTTAAAAAACCAGCAAAAGCAACCTTTATTGCCGAAGAAAATATCATAGTGGGTAATGTATGTTTGTTTGGAGCTATTGAAGGCCAGGCCTATATTAATGGTATTGCAGGAGAACGTTTTGCCGTTCGAAACTCGGGTGCCGTTGCGGTTGTTGAAGGTGTTGGCGACCATTGCTGCGAGTATATGACCGGTGGAAAAGTAGTCGTATTGGGTAAGACCGGTAGAAATTTTGCCGCCGGAATGAGTGGTGGCTATGCCTACGTGTTGAATGCTTCAGGGAACTTTACCAAAGGATTGTGCAATGAAGAAACTATCGATTTTGATCCCATATTAGAAAGTGATGCTGAAGAATTAAAAGGATTGATCGAAAAACATGTAGCGTATACCAACAGTAAGAAAGGCGCGAAAATCTTAGCCGATTGGGACGCTTATTTACCCCAATTTGTCAAGGTGATGCCCAAAGAATACAAGGTCGCCTTAAAACGTATTGAGACCGAAGAACCAATGATAGAGGAATTAACAACAGTATAGTGTCATGGGAAAAGTAACAGGATTTAAAGAGTTTGAAAGACAAGATGAAACCTACGCGCCCGTAGAGGATCGTGTTAAACATTATAAAGAATTTACAGTAGCATTAAGCGAACCCGAATTAACGAAACAAGGATCTCGTTGTATGGATTGTGGCATTCCGTTTTGTCATAGTGGTTGTCCATTAGGAAATTTAATTCCGGATTTCAACCATATGGTGCATCAAGGGGAATGGCAAAAAGCGTCATGGCTATTGCATTCCACCAACAATTTTCCTGAATTCACCGGTCGACTTTGCCCGGCACCCTGCGAAAAATCCTGTGTATTGGGGCTTATAGAAGACCCGGTATCCATAGAGAATATAGAAAAAAATATTGTTGAACGCGCTTTTCAAGAAGGCTGGATAAAACCACAGCCGCCAAAAATAAGAACGGATAAAACCATTGCCATAGTTGGATCCGGTCCCGCCGGTCTGGCTGCTGCCCAACAATTAAACAGGGCTGGTCATACGGTTACCGTTTTTGAACGCGACGATGAAATTGGAGGTTTGTTAAGGTATGGCATTCCTAATTTTAAAATGGAAAAGGAAATTATTGATCGTCGCCTTGATATCTTGAAAGCAGAGGGTATCACCTTCAAAACCAATGTCAATGTTGGGGTCAATTACGATGTTGAGCAACTAAAAACTTTCGACGCCATCGTGTTATGTGGAGGAGCTACTGAAAGACGCAGCTTACCAACTCCCGGAATTGACGCTGATGGTGTAGTACAGGCCATGGACTTTTTAACCCAACAGACTAAGGTCCTATTCGGTAAGGCGGTTAAGGATCAAGTGTTGGCTACCGATAAGCATGTGATTGTCATTGGTGGTGGCGATACAGGATCGGACTGTATCGGAACCTCTAATCGTCAAGGGGCCAAATCGGTTACTAATTTTGAAATAATGCCAAAACCACCGGGGCATCGCTCACCTACCACCCCTTGGCCGTATTGGCCGCTTCAATTGAAAACATCGTCTTCGCACGAAGAAGGTGTGGAACGCAATTGGTTAATTAATACCAAAGAATTTATTTCCGACGACCATGGCAAGCTTACTGCTTTAAAAACAATTAATGTGGAGTGGAAGACCGTTCCCGGAGAGCGCCCACAACTTGTTGAAATTCAAGGTACCGAGAAAATATGGCCATGCGATCTGGCTTTATTGGCATTAGGATTTACAGGACCAGAAAGTACACTTGCCGAAAAATTAGGCATCGAAAGAGATGCGCGATCCAATTACAAGGCAGAATATGGTAAATACCAAACTAATATCTCAAACATTTTTACTGCCGGCGATATGCGACGTGGACAATCCTTAATAGTTTGGGCCATTTCAGAAGGTCGTGAAGCCGCAAGACAAGTAGATATCTATCTTATGGGTAAATCGGATTTGACCACCAAGGATGAAAGTGGTGATCTGATAGGATTATAAAAATTTAATGAATCCCATTCTGAAGCTAACATGACAAGGCGAAAGAAGCCCTTTTTCTTATAAACCATAGAAATCTGAATGTCCGGGATGGACATCTCACGTGATCTCGAAACCCTTGATATGTGAAGGAACTGTTATTTTAAAGTTCTTTTAACAGAATAAAGCGGGCTAAATGTTATATTTGCATTTGACCAACTATTCAATATGAATAAAAAAACAATATCAATATTCTTTACTGTAATTTTCATGGCGTTCATTGTAGCGCCATCGGTCATTTCTATGGTCAATGATTCTATTGATACTTCCATTTTTTACTCCTTGGCTGAAGAAGAAGAAAAAGGCAGTGAAAAAAACAAAAACATGGAGGTCCTGTTTTCACGCTCAAACGCCTTCGAAACCGATTTCACCCTCTTTGAATCTGAGAATACATTAGTGTATTTTTTTAAAAAATATACGAAACCACATTTAAACCTTATTTCTCCTCCCCCAGACTTTAGTTAATTTTTATTGTGTTTTTAGAACAACCTGTTTTTAAACATTACCGGGTTGCTCAAGTTATCATTATTATTTTGTTCAATTTAAATTAACTTTTATTATATGTTTAAGACTATTAAAAATGACTTGCCAGCGAGTATAGTCGTATTTTTTGTTGCATTACCCTTATGTCTAGGTATTGCACTAGCAAGTGGGGCACCACTATTTTCAGGATTAATTGCAGGAATTGTTGGAGGAATTGTCGTGGGGGGACTGAGTGGGTCAAATATTGGTGTAAGTGGTCCAGCTGCTGGTTTGGCGGCCATCGTTTTAACCGCAATTGGAACTTTAGGAGGCTACCAAAATTTTCTGGTGGCTGTTGTATTGGGTGGGGCCATCCAATTACTTTTTGGTGTTTTAAAAGCTGGAGTTATTGGCTATTACTTTCCTTCATCCGTAATCAAAGGTATGCTTACCGGCATTGGTATCATTATTATATTAAAGCAAATACCCCATTTTTTTGGTTATGATATCGAACCGGAAGGCGCAGACAGCTTCTTTCAGGCATCAAGTGAAAATACATTTTCAACGTTGTTTCAAATAGCCAATAATATCACTTTGGGCTCTATGTTAATAGGATTTGTTGGTTTGGGTATTTTAATTCTTTGGGAAAAAGTATTGACTAAAAAAGCCAAGATTTTTCAATTAATTCAAGGGCCGTTGGTAGCGGTAATCCTTGGTATCGTTTTTTTCGCTTTAACGAAAACCAATGACACCCTGGCGATTGCGCAAACGCACCTGGTGAGTGTTCCCGTACCGGAAGATGCCAGTTCTTTTTTGGCGCAATTCAGTTTTCCGAATTTTGGGGTTATTCTAAATCCGGATGTGTGGATTGTGGCCTTTACCATTGCGCTGGTCGCTAGTTTGGAAACCCTATTGTGTGTAGAAGCTACGGATCGATTGGACCCCCATAAAAATGTGACGCCCACCAACAGGGAACTATTAGCACAGGGCACGGGGAATATACTATCCGGGTTAATCGGTGGCTTACCGATAACTCAGGTTATAGTAAGAAGTTCAGCGAATATTCAATCCGGGGGAGTATCGAAGATGTCCACCATAATTCACGGTATATTCCTTTTGATTTCGGTGATATTAATTCCCAGATTATTAAATATGATTCCCCTATCGGTATTAGCAGCAATCCTCCTGGTTGTAGGATATAAACTGGCTAAACCGAAATTATTTAAAAAAATGTACGATTTGGGTTGGAAACAATCCATCCCATTCACAGTAACGGTATTGGGAATTGTTTTTATTGATTTACTCTGGGGCATCGGTCTGGGTTTGACCGTTGGTATTGTCGTTATTTTATTAAAAAGCTACCAAAATTCTCATTTCTTACATATTGAAGATAAGAGTAATGGCAAGCATAAAATTAAAATGACCCTGGCAGAAGAGGTGACATTTTTTAACAAAGGTGCCATTTTAAAGGAATTGGATAGTTTACCCATTAACACCTATTTAGAAATTGATCTTTTAAAAACCAGATATTTAGATAACGACATTATTGAGATTTTAGATGATTTTGCCTTTAAAGCAAAAGAAAGGAATATCGATATTAAGTTAATTTCTAAACGTGGCATCGTAGAAAATCCATCAAGTTTTGTTCAATTCTTTAATGAAAGACCTAAATCAAGTTTAAGCTTAAGTTAAATCATTATGAAAAATAAAAAATTTAAAATTTTAGTGCTTGCGGATTTTAGCAAATCCGTAAAAGCAGTCCTAAACAATACCATAGGACTCGCCAAAATTATTGATGCGGAAATTGATGTCCTCTATGTTAAAAAACCGACTGAAATCGTTGATAAGGACAACCAGTTAACGGCAATGCGTACTATAAACCAGGAGCATTTTAATATTAAAAAGGACATGATGAACACGCTTCATCCGCTCTCCGTCGATCATGATATCAATATCCAATACAATTTGTCTTATGGGAATATTAAAAACGAAATAAAACAGTACATTAAAAGCAGTAAACCCGATATAATTGTCCTTGGTAAAAGAAAACAAAAAACAATTAATTTACCGGGTAATAATATTACAGAATATGTAATAAAACATTTTTCAGGCACCATTATGATCTCTGCCAATGACAATGCATTTGAATCTCATAAAAAGCCTGTACTTGGATTATTCAATAATTCTGAAGTTACATCGCGTTTAATGTTTGGGAAAGAATTAATCGATCATTCGGCTAAACCCTTAAAATCCTTTAGGATTATAAAAAATTCAGCCGAATTAAAACATTCCGGGAACGCTGCTGTTGAACATGTTGATGAATATGTATTTGAGCAGAATGATAATACGATAAAAAATATTTCAAATTACATGTTGAAAAATAATGTTAACTTGTTACTCTTGGAAAGATCACCGAAAAGTACCAAAAACAAGACTAACCCAATGATAACGGACCTTAAAAAAATGATACATAATTTAGAGGTATCCCTATTATTATCTGGGGAAAAGCATCCTAATTTAAACCGTATTTAATCACTAATTACCTTAAAAAACACATTATGAAAGCACATACAAGAGAAACCCAAGCGACCATGACCCCGGATAAGGCATTACAATTCTTAAAAGAGGGTAATGTTCGATTCCAAAATAACCTAAAAGCAAATAGAAATCTTTTAGAACAGGTCAATGACACCAGCGATGGACAGTTTCCGTTTGCAACCATATTAAGCTGTATTGACTCCAGAGTCTCGGCAGAATTGGTATTCGATCAAGGGCTTGGTGATATTTTCAGTGTTAGGATAGCCGGTAATTTTGTTAACGAGGATATTCTAGGAAGCATGGAATTCGCTTGTAAACTTGCCGGAACAAAGCTCATTGTCGTGTTAGGGCACACGAGTTGTGGTGCTATAAAGGGGGCATGCGACCATGCCGAAATGGGTAATTTAACGAAACTCATCCAAAAAATAACCCCAGCCGTTAATGCCGTTGAAGAGCCTAAAGATGAAAGCCTTAGAAATTCCTCCAACCTTGATTTTGTAGACCATGTTTCTGAAAAAAACGTGCATCTTACCATAAAAAGAATACACCAGGAAAGTCCTATTCTATCTGAAATGGAAAAAAAGGGCGAGATTAAAATCGTTGGTGCCATGTATGATATTAAAACGGGAGAAGTAACTTTCTATTAAGGCGTCGGATCTTTTAAGTAGGCTATAGATGAAAAAGAAAATAGTAATGATGGCATTAATATTTATATTTATGCCATCATTCCATATGCTGGGACAGGATAGTAATTTTGGAAATTGGCTGGTTTATATTGGAAATAAAAAACTTAACAAGGGTTGGAACATCCATAACGAAGTTCAATATAGAAATTACAATGCCATAGATGATTTAGAACAGTTGTTGTTGCGCACGGGATTAGGCTATAGTTTTAATAATAATAAATCCGATATTTTACTAGGCTATGGTTATATTCTATCTGAAAATTATATAGATGAAAACGATAAGGTTACGGTTAATGAGCATCGCATTTTTCAACAGTTCATTTCGAAGCAGGAGATTGGTCCTGTAAAGCTAAATCACCGTTATCGATTTGAACAACGCTTTGTAGAATCTGATTTTAGATTGCGGTTTCGTTATTTTTTAGGCCTAAATCTGCCCCTACAATATAAAGATTCGGGTAAAAATCCATTGTACATATCAGCATACAATGAAATTTTTCTGAATACGAAATCCTCAGTTTTCGATAGGAATCGGTTATATGGCGGCTTAGGATATAAAGTTTCGGATGCTGTAAAAATTGAAATAGGTTACATGAACCAATTTTTTGAGACCTCTGGAAGGGACCAATTGAATATCATTACATTTGTAAACTTTTAATGTAGTACACAGATTTATTTTGTCCTTTGGTAAGTGTTTGTGCACAATGCATTGGTTTATGTTGAAATTTAATAACTGTTAATGGTATTAATCATGAGGAATTTGTTTTCAAATATTAAAGGAGATGCTTTTGGAGGAATAACTGCCGGTATTGTGGCCCTACCCCTTGCCCTGGCTTTTGGGGTATCATCCGGATTAGGTCCTACGGCTGGACTTTATGGCGCTATCTTTATCAGCTTTTTTGCCGCTTTGTTTGGTGGAACCGATACACAAATTTCAGGACCAACAGCTCCCATGACGGCAGTTAGTATGGTGGTTATCGCCGGAATTATCGCGGGTAACGATGGCGATATTAATAAAGCCCTCCCTATTATACTCACCGTTTTTCTATTAGCAGGATTAATGCAAATTGGTTTAGGCATATTGGGCCTTGGAAAATATATCCGCTACATCCCTTATCCTGTAGTTTCAGGGTTTATGACCGCCATTGGTGTCATCATTATTCTCACTCAAATTTTACCCTCCTTAGGCTATTATCCCAAGGAAGATGCCGAGTTTGTGAATCAGTTTAAACCACAAGCCGAAGAAGTTATTCTTGAAAACATACTCAAAGAAGAAGCAGGAGAAGGCATATTGGTTTTAGAAAATTTTAAAGAAACCATAGGTCGTGCTGAACTAACATCAGCAGCAGATATTTTAAAAGAATCCCAGACCCTGGCTGCAAAGGATGCCTCGGGCGCCTATGGCGCACTCAAAGTATTACCTCGTGCACTCCAAAATATCAACTGGCTTGAACTTATTTTAGCCATAGGCACCATAATAATTATATACGGTTTTAAGCGCATTACAAAAGCGGTTCCAAGTACCCTCGTGGCACTGGTGGTCATGTCCGGTATTGCCGTTGGTTTTGGATTAAATTACAGGCCTATTGAAGAGATCCCGAGTGGTTTCCCTATTCCAAATCTGGACATCTTCACCCATTTTAACTTGGGGAGCCTAACCCCTTACATATTTACGGCATTAACCTTAGCCTTGCTGGGCGCTATTGATTCGCTCTTAACCAGTGTGGTTGCGGATAACATGACCAAAACCAAGCATAAACCCAATAAAGAATTAGTTGGTCAAGGTATTGGAAATAGTATTGCAGCCGTATTTGGTGGTATTCCGGGGGCTGGCGCTACCATTAGAACGGTAGTAAACATTAGCTCTGGAGGAAGGACCAAATTATCCGGGATGATTGCAGGAATTATGTTGCTCATCATCCTTCTGGGTTTGGGACCGATTGCCTCTAAAATTCCTGCAGGCGTTCTGGCCGGAATTTTAATTACTGTGGGTATTGGTGTTATGGACTATAAAGGATTAAAAGCCATACCAAGTTTACCGCGCGATTTGAAACTTGGCCCTATTAAGTTAAGTTCTGAAGTCATGGTTATGCTTACCGTTCTGTTGCTGTCTACGTTTTGGAATTTAGTATATGCCGTTGGTATTGGTTTAGTAATTGCCTCATTAATGTTTATGAAAAAGTTAGGTGACCTCACGGCGGAAAGATCAGATGTTAAACCAATTAAGGAAAAGGCCTGGGCCGATGAGCTTAACTTTCCCGAAAACTTAAAAGAAGACGTCTTCATCAAACATATTAAAGGCCCTTTATTTTTTGGATCTACCAGTGATTTTCAGCAGCTTGCCAAACAAATTCCGAATACAGCCAAAGCCGTAATCATAAGAGCCGGGCGCATGCAATATATGGATCAATCCGGATTATATGCCTTGGAAGATGTCTTGGTTGATCTCGAAAAATCCGGTATTACCGTGCTCATTGTAGGGTTGTTAAAACAACCACGTTACATGATGGAGCGTATTGATATTATCCCCGATCTTATTCCCAAAGAACATCTGTTCGACAATTTTAAGGCTTGTACCCAATGGATAAAAGCCAATATAAAACATGATGCATAATTTATTTAAAGGGTTCAGGTATCATGATGCAACACGTCCCTCTTTATTATGTTCTAAAACCAGATCGATTATTCCACTAGCGGCTGGATTGCATAAATTCTTCGGCCTTTTCGACCATATTTTTACTCCCACAAATAAAGGGTACGCGTTGGTGTAATTCTGTAGGTTCAATATCCATAATACGAGTAAACCCATCACTCGCCTTTCCATGGGCTTGTTCGGCCAAAAAGGCCATGGGGTTACACTCATACAACAAACGCAATTTACCATTTGGATTCTTGGAGCTTTGCGGATATAAATATATCCCGCCTTTAATCATATTTCTATGGAAGTCTGAAACTAATGACCCGATATAACGTGAGGTGTAGGGTCTGTCTTCCTCTTCCATTTGACAATATTTAATATAATTTTTAATCCCCTGTGGGAAATGGATGTAGTTACCTTCATTAACCGAATATATATGGCCATCCATGGGAAATAGCATATCGGGATGCGATAAATAAAATGACCCTATAGCCGGATTAAGGGTAAAACCATTAACACCATCACCCGTGGTATAAACGAGCATGGTCGACGTCCCGTAAACCACATATCCTGCCGCCACCTGCCGGCTGCCTTTTTGCAGAAAATCCTCAAGCTTTACCGGTGTACCTATAGGTGTAACCCGTCTGTATATAGAAAAAATAGTCCCCACCGATACATTGACGTCGATATTTGTTGAACCATCCAGGGGATCTATTAATACGACATATTTATTTTGATGGTTTTCATCCTGGCTGTTAATCGTAATAAAATCATCCTCTTCTTCACTGGCAATTCCACAAACAATATTTCTTTTAGTAAGGGTTTGAATAAATTTCTCATTGGCATAAACATCAAGCTTTTGCTGGTTTTCACCTTGTATATTGGTATCCCCATAATCCCCCAAAATATCAACTAAACCCGCTTTATTCACTTCGTGGTTTACCACTTTTGCTGCTAGACGAATGGAATTAAGTAAACTGGAGAGCTCTCCAGATGAATACTTGAAGGAGGCTTGATTTTCAATAATAAATTCACCTAAAGTTTGTTTTTTATAAGTCATGGAAGAAGTTTTAGCTACAAATATCTTATAAATTTTAACCAACTACAATGTTTTTGGATATTAATAGTCCCAATAATTAGTTAGTTTTAACCCCTGATACTAAATGTGTTATTACATCAAAAAAAAAATTACCTGAAGAAGAAACAAACTTTAAATATAAATGGGGTGTGCGCCTCACCATGTTATTTTATTTTTCAATTTTTTTTTATGAATTTTCTAATGAAAAAATCATGTATTTTTGAATTATTACCACACCTATGGATTACACGATAAGAAATGCCACTAAAAAGGACATGCCTGCTGTTCTTGACCTAATAAAGGAGCTGGCGGTTTTTGAAAAAGAACCGGATGCCGTAGAAGTTACTGTTGAAGATTTACAAAATGATGGTTATGGGGAGCCCCCGGCATTCCATTGTTTTGTTGCGGAAGTTAATTCTAAAATTGAGGGTATTGCTTTAATTTATAATCGGTATTCCACCTGGAAAGGCAAGGCCATTCATTTAGAGGATTTAATTGTTAGCGAGGCCATGCGTGGTATCGGACTTGGAACGGCTTTACTAGATGAAGTTATAACCTATGCCCATTCTAGAGGTGTTAAACGTGTAAATTGGGAAGTATTGGATTGGAATGAACCGGCCATTACATTTTATGAAAGCAAAGGCGCAATAGTTATGCGGGAATGGGATGTTGTCCATTTAGATGAAAACGGGATAAAAAATTATGTCGCAAAACTTAATAGAAATTAAGCATTATGTTATTGGGTTTTGGATTGCTCAATGTAACTTATATCCAATAACATTTTAATCCATAAAACAATCCATGCAAATATTCAAATTTGGTGGGGCTTCGATAAAAGATGCCGACGGGGTAAAAAATCTAGCATCCGTATTACAGACCACAGGTTATGATAGGCTATTGGTAGTCGTATCCGCCATGGGTAAAACTACTAATGCCTTGGAAGTGGTCATAGAAAATTACTTCAACAATAAGCCCGAGCTTCAAAGTGCCCTTCAGGATGTAAAGAAGTATCATAACGAAATTCTCTTAGAACTATTTGACAATGAGAACCATTTGGCCTTCAAAAAAGTTAAAGCCTTTTTTACCGAATTAAATGCCGTTTTGAACGCAAACAAATCGCCTGATTATAATTTTGTTTACGATCAAGTGATCGGCTATGGCGAATTGATTTCTACAACCATTATAAGCGAATACCTAAACAGTATCGGGATTAAAAACAACTGGATTGATGTGAGGGAGTTGATAAAAACAGATACCTTTTACCGTCGTGCGAATGTAGATTGGGAGGCGACACAGCGTTTAATAGGATCAAAACTCGATACCTCCACTTTAAATATTACCCAGGGTTTTTTGGGAAGCGATCCCAATAACTTTTCGACAAGCCTGGGCAGGGAGGGTAGCGACTACACTGCTGCCATATTTGCCTATTGCCTCAATGCCAAAAATGTTACGATTTGGAAAGACGTTCCCGGTGTTTTAAGTGCAGATCCACGTTATTTCGAAAATGCTCGATTACTCCATAAAATATCGTACCGTGAAGCTATTGAATTGGCGTTTTACGGGGCATCGGTTATCCACCCAAAAACCCTACAACCTTTGCAGCGAAAGGAAATCCCGTTATATGTTAAATCCTTTTTAAACCCGACCGCTCCAGGCACAAAAATATATAAAGATATGGTTTTGGAACCATGGACACCATGTTGTATCGTTAAAAAAAATCAGGTTCTAATTAGCTTGTCCTCCTTAGATTTTTCCTATATCGTCGAAGAGAACATCAGTGAAATTTTTAGTCTGTTGCACTTGTATAAAATGAAGGTGGATGTCATTCAGAATTCGGCGATTAGTTTTTCGGTTTGCGTCGATAATATTTATAATAATCTCGATATCCTCGTGCATCAATTGAGAGCAAAATTTAAAGTCACCTATTATGAAAATGTGTCCCTCTACACCATAAGACATTACGACCATAAAACCATAGCTCAAATTGAAACCGATAAAACGGTGTTGTTAAAACAATTAACACCAGAAACCGTTCAAGTAGTAACTAAATAGTTTATTTAGTACATTTACGCTCATGACCAAACCACAACATTCTGGACTCGTATCAGCTAAAGAAGTTGCCAAGGCCATCCAAATGGACAAATATGGAGTTCTAGGTACTTTTATTGGTTGGATTTTAATGAAGCTCCTTAAAATATCCACCCTCAATAAAATTTACCGAAGTAATAAACATTTAACTGATTTGGACTTTCTCAATGGAATTCTAGATGATTTTCAAATAAAATTTGAAATTCCGGAAGAAGATCTAAAGCGCTTACCCAAAGATGGCGCCTACATTACGGTCTCCAATCATCCGTTAGGTGGTATTGATGGGATACTGCTTTTAAAGTTAATGTTGGAACAACGTAAGGACTTTAAAATCATTGCCAATTTTTTACTGCATCGTATAGAGCCATTAATGCCCTATATTATGCCGGTAAACCCGTTTGAGGATCGAAAGGAAGTGAAATCCAGTGTTACAGGATTCAAAAATTCGTTATTACACCTACGGGATGGGCATCCCCTTGGAATTTTCCCGGCTGGCGAGGTCTCAACCTACAGAGATGGTAAGCTTGTTGTTGACAGACCTTGGGAAGAAGCTGCAATCAAACTCATTAAAAAAGCCGAAGTTCCTATTGTACCTATTTATTTTCATGCAAAGAACAGTAAGTTATTTTATAAACTGTCCAAAATAAGTGACACCTTCAGGACCGCTAAACTGCCTTCGGAATTATTAACGCAAAAACGTAGGACCATTAAAGTTAGAGTAGGTAAACCAATTGGTATAGCTGATCAGATGGAATATGGGAACCTCGAAGATTTTTCAAATTTTATTCGTAGAAAAACCTATATGCTTTCGAATGCTTTTGAGGATAAACCCAAGATTCTTGAAAATATATCATCGACGCTAAAGACCCCAAGGCTCCCGAAAAATATTGTTACTCCCGTAGATGGTAATGCTATGATCGCTGAAGTAGAGGTTCTGCGAGAAAAAGATTGTCGGTTATTGGTGAGTAAAAACTATGAAGTGTTTTTGGCTGAAGCAGCTTCCATTCCAAATGTTTTGCATGAAATTGGAAGACTCCGGGAAATTACCTTTCGGGAAGTTGGTGAAGGCACCAATGAGGCCATCGATTTAGATACCTTTGACAGGTATTACCACCATATGTTTTTATGGGATAATGAACGTCAGCTGATTGTTGGGGCCTATCGCATGGGACTTGGCGGGCATATATTTGCGCGCTATGGGATTGATGGTTTTTATCTTCAGGATTTATTCCGATTTGAGCCTGAGCTTTATAAAATGATGAGCCAGTCCATTGAAATGGGACGGGCTTTCATTATTAAAGAATATCAGCAAAAACCTATGCCCTTATTTTTGCTTTGGAAAGGCATTGTTCACACTACTTTAAGATATCCTGACCATAAGTACTTAATAGGCGGGGTGAGTATTAGTAATCAGTTTTCCAATTTTTCTAAATCTTTGATGATTGAGTTTATGAAATCACATTACTACGATCCCTACATTGCGCAATATGTGCATCCAAAAAAGGAATTTAAAGTCAAGCTTAAAGACGCTGATAAAGATTTTGTCTTTGATGAAACCGAAGCCGATCTCAATAAATTTGATAAAATAATTGATGAAATAGAGCCTGGAGCCCTACGCTTACCGGTACTGTTAAAAAAGTATATTAAACAAAATGCCAAGCTGGTGGCCTTTAATGTCGACCCCCTATTCAATAACTCTGTTGATGGTTTAATGTACATAAAAATTGCAGACCTTCCTGAGAGTACGGTGAGACCCGTTATGGAGGAATTTCAAGCTGAATTGGAACGTAAACTATCTGAAAATAATGGGGCCTAGGCCAATTGATATTCCTCGACAAACCGCTTAAAATACTCCTTAATTTCTGCTCTAGCTCTTAAGAAGGCCTCATGTCTTTTTTCTTCAGTTCCTTTAACTTTCGAAGGATCGAAAAAATTATGGTGCAATCGTATGGCGTTTTTACTTGGGATGTATGGACAGTTTTCATTTGCGTGGTCACAAACGGTAACGATATAATCAAAATTGACATGCACATATTCATCCACATGATTTGAAGTGTGATGATCTATACTTATACCATCTTCTTTCATAATTGCCGCCGCACCAGGGTTAATGCCATGGGTTTCAATCCCTGCACTGTAGACCCTGATCTTTTCAGGGTCTGTAAATTGGTTTAAATATCCATGAGCCATTTGGCTTCTGCAGGAATTTCCCGTGCATAATACCAGTATGTTAATCATAATTTCAATGGTTAATCCTATTAGGGAGATTTTTTATGGATGGAACATGGTGTTAATGGACTTCTTTCCTTGCAGGAAGGATCCCATCTTAACAACAATTCCCATTTGGCGAACAACAGGGTTCCGTTTCAACACGCATTTGATCGGGTTTATTGTAACTCGCCAATGTATTAGACTCCGTTACTCCACAAGTTGTTTTGGCCTTACAATCTGTTTTTTCGACAGCCAATTTAAATATTAAATTGTTGCCTTGTATTTCGTAATCGTTAACATACAGTTGTGCCGTATGAAAATGAACATTACCATATTCAATCTTCAATTCGGAAGTCCAATTAAACGCTTTCATTTTTTCTACCCTTTGTAAAATGGACAGGGCTTTGTAAACAGACATGAATTCAGTTTTATCTAATTCATCGGGACTTTCCCAAAGCTGAATTACGGTTTCTTGCCAGGCATCGGTCTGTGCCCCACAATCCACGGAGTCTATGGTAACATGCTTAACTTCTGTGATATGATAATTAGCTCCTACAAGTAGATTTGGTGCATATTCAAACAACAGATCTTTATCCTTGTTGCGTTCTAATAGGGTAATAAACTCTTGTGTTTTCATTTTCTGATGTTTTAAGTTATTTAACCAAGGTCATCGCTTCAAAATATCCAATTTCCGTATGGTAATTTTTTATGCAGCATTTACCGTTGGCATTTAATCTGTTAAAATTTGGTGATGACACTTTGCGTGCCCATTTTGGTTTACTAATTTGTTTCATTTTTTTAAATTTTATGGTTTTAATCACTCTTAAGTCATACTAATTACTTTAAGATTCATGCTAACAACAATTGGATTTAGTAGTGTTAAAAAATAGATTCAATTGTTCCTGGATAGTGTTCCATCTATCCATGTTTATGCAATAACACATACTCTTCCCCTCCACTTCACCATCAAGAAGACCTATGCTTTTAAGTTCTTTTAGATGTTGTGAAATAGTGGCTTGTGCCAAACCTATTTCTTCAACCAAATCATTACAAATACAAGCGTTTTGCACGCTTATATGTTGCAAAATAGCTACCCTGGCGGGGTGTCCCAATACTTTGAAAAAATGCGCCAAATCGTTTTGACTTTCCGTGAAGATTTGTGATTTAGTAATTCCCATGACTGTTTTTATTATTTTTATATTGCAATATTACGATAATAAATTCAATTAAAAAAGTCAAAAGCAAATTTTTTGACTTTTTTAACTATTTTCGAATTAAAACCATGGCTTTTTACCTACCTGATACGTATTATAAAATTCTTCATCACTCTTTGTAAGGTAAATAATGCCTTCTATAAGACCAATAAGGCCTGTAATTCCGGCTCCCAATCCGCAGGTAACAAAACCCAGCACAAACGTGACTACCAAAAGAATAATCCCTTCTCTATTATAGCCTAGAATAAATTTATGAATGCCCAATGGCCCTAACAGAATGGCTAATACCCCTGCCAATACTTTTTTATTTTCACCAGAATTAATGGTTTCCTTGGCACTTTCGGCAAATTCTGAAGCCGATTCCTTAGCCTCCTGTGCAAATTCATTCGCTTTTTCTTTTGCCTCGTCGAACTTATCGTTTAAATTTTTATCATCTGACATCTTAGTTGAATTTTAGTGGTTTAAATTTAACAAAAAAAATATCACTATTACCTAAACAACATTAAAATACCTCCCAAAGCGGTTACAAACAAAATAAAACGCCGGTAATTTAAATTTGAAATAAGCTTTACAACGGCGGCTCCTATAAAAAATCCAAAAATGACAACCGGAATCAAAGTGGCATTTAAAATTAAACTCTCCTTACTTACGGTATGCCATACAAAAAAATGAAAAGGAAGTTTAAATACATTGATTATAAAAAACAACCAGGCAGCCGTCCCTATAAATTCATTTTTTGGTAAACGGGTAGCAAGAAAATAAATATTGGAAATGGGTCCGGCTAAATTACCAATCATGGTGGTAAATCCGGCTAAAAATCCCGTAGTACCTGAAAAGGCTATATGTTTAGGCAATACCAGCGTCTTTCGTTTTTCCGTAAAAGCCATAATTAGGACCGATCCAATAATAATGAGTGCCATGATCCGTTTAAAAATGACTTCTGAAATATCATTCCCAACCCAAACTCCAACTAAGACCCCAACAACCATCCATGGTAAAAGTTTTTTTATATAGACCCATTGGGTATGTCTGTTATAATATACAACGGCAAAAATATCTGCTGCGATAAGCATAGGTAATAATACCCCGGTCGACGCTTTTTCTCCAAACACAAAGGCCAGGATAATGACAATAATTATTCCAATACCTTTAACACCGGCTTTGGATAAACCCAATAAAAAAACTGCAAATCCTATGGCCATCCATTGTAATGCAGTTAAATTATACGATTGAATTATTTCGAAGTAAGACAATAGTCGGGTTTTGAAACGCGCAAGTTACAAAAAAGCTTTATCTGCAGGTTCCCACAATGCAATTTTATGCTCATCATTATCTAAAATCCAGCCAAATTTACCATAGTCGTAGGTTTCCATCTCTCCTACAATAGTCACATCTCTTCTTTTAAAACTTCAAGTAAAGCTTCTAAATTGGCAACCCGATAATTAACCATGAAGTCCTTATGGGAAGGTGCAAAATAGTTGGCATCAAATCCCAAATGTTATTTATACCAATGCTTTTGTAGCTCTTGGATCGGTGCATTTAAAAAACAGCCCTCCAATTCCAGTGACTCCCGTTTTCGTCTGTAATTATGTTTTATTTCTTTATGGACATTTCATAATATGAAACCCATTCCTCCACTGATATTTTACGAACCAATTCCCCAATTAAATCCAATGGAATAGCCTCGACTTTTTTAAATCGTATACATCCTTTTCCCATATCCACATTGTGAGACGCCATTTTTTTATAGGTGTTAACAAACCAGCTCCTTAAATCTGCTCTGGCATATAAGGCCATGTGATACAAGGTTATCCCATTTTTTTGCGAGGCTATATTTAAAAATGGTAGCGGTAATTTAGGATTACAGTGATATCCTTTGGGATATACCGAATGCGGGACAAAATACCCGATCATATTATAATTTATGCCTTCTTCAAACCCCTTTGGAAGATTTTTAAGAATGACCTTTCGCAGTTTTCGCATGGCTTCTCTTCTATCCTCAGGAATTTTATCGATATACTCTTCTGGTGTTGAAGCTTCGTATTTCACAAGTTATTCCTAATTTATTTTTTATCCCGACGTAAGATTAATGCTGCTATTAACGATATCATAAACCCAATAACCACTACCAAGGCCACCATAAAAAGTGCTCCCCATATACTGGTCATTTCAAAAACCTCATCTTCTCGTCCTTCAGCGATAAGCATTTGTGCATAGTCCACATAAAAATTGGGGTTTAAGAATCGGGTGTAGATAAAATCGGCCATTCCGATTCCCATTCCCACGAGTAACGAGATAAGAACCCCAATCCATACTGCCTTCCCTAAAGAAATTATTCCTCCGTTGACATTATCTCGATAGTGTTTCATTGCAAAATATATAAACGATAAAGAGAGCAATATGGAGATGTATCCAAACAGTTCCAGAATAGTATGACTCAGGTATTTTGCAAAGGTTAAATGGGACAAAAAAATTACAAATCCTGTTAACCCTCCAAAAATCCCGTATCTTATCATTGTGGTTTTCATGTCATATCGTTTTTTTTAAACATGCTGATCGATTAAAATGGTATTGCCATCGGGATCATATAATACCATACTTGTTGGCCCCGAGGTCTTTTCATCGCATTCCCTTTCCAGTTTTATGGCATGTTGCTTGAGCTGTCTTTGAATATCCCTAACATCGGTGAATGCCTCCAAGCGAGTGCCGCTTTCGTCCCAACCAGGATTAAAAGTTACTCTATTTTGATCAAACATCCCTTGAAAAAGTCCAATTAGGGCTTTATCATTCTTCATGACTGGAAGTTAACAAAATTTCGCTTTTATTTTGTCCACTATCGTTTGGGCTAATTTTACCTTGCTTTCAACAGTCCAACCAGCTACATGTGGTGTAAGTAAAACCTGTTCAGCTTCTATGAGATATTGAAAGGCATCAGGCAATTCTGAGGTAAATAAACTTTCAAAAGATGCATTTTCATATTCCAAGACATCCAGGCCCGCCCCTAAAACTTTTCCGGATTTTAAGGCCCTTACTAAATCGGCTGTCACCACATTTTTCCCTCGTGCCGTATTCATAAACCAAAATGGCTTTTGAAATGCATTGATAAACCTTTCATTTATCATATTCAGGGTTTGTGGGGTTTGTGGCGTGTGTAAACTAACCACATCCACGCGTTCTTGAAATTCCGTCAAGCTCACTTGTCTGGCGCATGCATCCCCTACATCCTCCTTAATGTCATAACACAATACCTCAACATCGAATCCCCGTAGTTTTCTAGCGAAGGCTTTGCCCATATTACCATAGCCTATAATCCCTATGGTTTTGCCGTCGAGCTCAACACCACGATTATCTTCACGCAGCCATTTCCCCTGTTTGATCTCGCTGTTGGCCTTATTGAACTTATTAAAAAGGGACAATATCATGCCTAAAGTATGCTCCCCTACGGCATTGCGGTTCCCTTCTGGCGCTGAAATCAAATACACGCCCTTTTGTTGGGCATAGTCTTCGTCTATGTTTTCTAACCCGGCACCTACACGACCTATAAATTTAAGATTAACGGCGGCATCTAAAAATTGTTTATCTATAGTAAATCGGCTTCGGATAATAATCCCATCATAATCCTTTATTTTGGATTCTATAGCTTCCTTTGGTGTTGTAAAATCCTCATGATTGGTAAACCCCAAATCATTCAGCTGATTCTTTAAAAGCTCGTGGTTGGTATCAAGGTGCAGGATTTTCATTTTTTCTTAATTGACCATAAAATTACACTGTTTTTGGATTTACATGAGGCCTTTTTTGATTTTTGGATTCTTATTGCATGACAACGTAGAAACGTGAAAAGATCCCCATAAATAATATCAAACTATTAAATCCCCAGAATAAGTTTGGCAATCCAAAAATAAATAAGAATACCAAAAATATCGTTACTGGTAGTGATGAAGGGTCCGGTTGCTATAGCGGGATCTATACCGCGTTTATCCAAAAACAAGGGGACAAAAGTTCCAATAAGACCAGCTACAATAATAACAACTACCAAGGATAAGGAAATAGCCAAGGCGGTACTCTTTTCTCCTTTAGAGAACCAAACAAAGAGAAAAAGAAATACGGCTAATATTAGCCCATTTAATGCTGCAAGGAACATTTCTTTTAGCAATCGGCCATTGATACTCCCTTTAACATCATCATTAGCCAATCCTTGTACAATTATGGCACTGGACTGAACACCAACATTTCCTGCCATTGCCGCAATAAGGGGTGTAAAAAAGAAGAGAACCGCATATTTGTTGAAGGCTTCTTGAAAGCCCTCCATAATTAAAAATGCCCCGACACCGCCTACTAAACCTAAAAACAACCACGGCAACCGCGCCCTGGTTAGATCAAGGATACTATCGTCTGAATCAACATCCCCTGTGATACCAGCGGCCAGTTGGTAATCCTTATCGGCTTCTTCCTTTAAGACATCGACAATATCATCAATGGTAATCCGTCCTAAAAGCACTAAATTATCATCCACCACAGGGATGGCTTCCAAGTCGTATTTGGACATCACTTTGGCCACTTCTTCGGCCTCTTCATTGACATTTACATAATCCACGTTTGAAATGTAGATATCTGCTATTTTCTGTTCACTTTTAGCAACAATCAAGTCCTTTAAAGAAAGACGTCCAATTAATTTTTCCTGTTTATTCACGACGTAAATGGAATGCACGCGTGTTACTTCCTTGGCCTGTCCTCTAATACGCCTTAAACAGCCTGCCACCGTCCAGGTCTCATACACCTTTACCAACTCTTTAGCCATAAGGCCTCCTGCTGTATCCTCATCGTACGCCAGGAGCTCTTTAATCTCTGCTTTATGTTCTTCGTCTTCAATTTGGGAGATCACATATTGCTGACGATCTTCCGGTAATTCGGCTATTATATCGGCGGCATCATCCGTGTCAAGTTCCTCAATTTCTTCTGCAATCTCCTTATCTGATAAATTTCTTAAAACCTTTTCCCGATTGTCTTCATCGAGTTCCATTATCACATCGGAGGTGGTCTCAGAATCCAATAATTTAATAATATAGATGGCTTCTTCCAGATCGAGTTCATCTAGAATTTCAGCAATGTCCGCGTAATGAAATTCATCTAAACGCTTTTTAAGTTCCCTGTCTTCTCTCGATTCAATAAGTCCCTTAACGTCGTCTAGAAGTTCATCGGTCAATTCAAATTGTATGTTTTCTTTTTCTTCAGACATAAGTTTAAACTTCTCTATTCCTGACCAACCCCATGCACGTAACCAGAAAATAGGTGTTTGGAGCACATCTCTTTAACTTTTATCATTTTCAATTAATCGTGTTAATTCAATAAACCGCTGCACGCTTAATTGTTCCGGACGCATGCCAAATATACTATTTGCTTTTAAATTATCGGTTAAATTGAATGTTTTTAAACTGTTACGAAGCGTTTTCCGGCGTTGCCCAAAGGCCGTTTTTACTACTTTAAAGAACAGTACTTCATTACATGCCAAGGTAAAATCCTTTTTTCTGACAAGTCTTAATACGCCTGAATCTACTTTAGGCGGTGGATTGAATACGCCTGGGGGTACAGTAAACAAATATTCTGCATGGTAAAATGCCTGGGTCAACACGGAGAGAATGCCGTATACTTTATTCCCTTCTTTCGAGCAAATCCGCTGTGCCACCTCCTTTTGAAACATCCCGGAAAATTCCGGGATTTGATCACGCATATCCAATACTTTAAAAACAATTTGAGTAGAAATATTGTATGGGAAATTCCCGATAATGGCAAAGGATTCCTCTTTAAAAATAAGATTCAAGTCGAACTTTAAAAAATCCTGTTCGATAATTCGGGGGGCCAAATGGAGGTAATTGGTTTTCAGATATTCCACCGATTCCGTATCGATCTCGATGACAAAAGTCTCAAGCTTCTTTTCCAACAGATACTTTGTAAGGACACCCATCCCCGGCCCGATTTCCAATACATTTTTGTACCCTTTTAAGGTTAAGCTATCCGCTATTTTACGGGCTATGTTTTCATCTTTTAAAAAATGTTGCCCTAAATGCTTTTTTGCTTTAACTCGATTCTGTTCAGCCATGTTTCATCTGTAATCATTGTTAGCCCTTTTTGGATTGAAAATCAACCCGTTCCGGCACTATGTAAAGTTAACGGTGTATTCGTCTAATACTTCAAGTTCTGTCCTAAACGCCAACACCTTATCTGCAAACCTTTTATAACCATCGGATCTAAGTTTTTCAGCATCTTCCCTGTAGTAGGCCTCAAGCGCCTCTCGGGAATAGGAGCGGTATTGGATGGAATAGGTCCGTCCTCCCATCTCTTCCTCAACCAAAACCCTAGTCAAGGTTGCCTTTTCAAATTTTCCCGTGGCCAATACTTGTGGAATATGTTCTTTTATCCAAACCAGCCAATCATCGTGGATACTTTCGTCAATATTTACGGTTACGTTATAAATGATCATCATTCAACTAATTTATACATACATTCTAATTTTAATACGCTCTCCTCATTTTTTAGGATAATCGATCCATCGCTTTTGCATACCATTCAGTTATAAGACCTTTCCAAATAATAAAAGGTCTTTCCCCTCATTGAAAGGATCGGTTCTTTGTTCCAATTTTAGTCCCAATTTTTCCAATAATTTGATGGATTTATCATTATCCGGATTGGTAATGGCTGTTATTTTTTTTAAGCTAAACCGGTCTTTAGCCAATTTTAATATTTCAATTGATGCTTCGTAACTGTATCCCAGCCTTTCGTATTCCGGAAGGAGAGCGAAACCTACATCGGGATGTTCAAGAACATCCCTTTTTAAAATCCCTACTATTCCAATGGGTCTATCGGGCTCTTCCTTTAATGTTAATTTATAATACCCAAAACCATGAACCTTATAACTTTTCAATAGTCCACTTTTTAAATAGGCCTTGGCGTCTGCAATGGTTTTAATGTTTCGGTCCCCAATGTATTTTAAAAATCCCGGAGTATTCATTAATTGCAAAAAAAAGGCAGCATCTTTCAGCACTATTTTTGAAATGTGAAGCCTCTTGGTTTTAACAATAATCATACTCTATTTTATGGCGTCGCCTCGCAAAGCTCTATATTGCTTTCTAGCATCTACAAAATAAATGCTATCGGCATGATTGAAAATAATTTGTTCCAATAGGGCCTTTGCTTTTTCGGGTTCATTAAACTGCTTGATATAAATATTGGCCAAATGGAAGAGGGCATCATCCACCAGTATTCCATCGCGATAGTTGGTTATGATTAACTCATAATTGGTTATGGCGCCTTCATAATGTGACTGTTCTTCAAATAATTGTCCTTGTTTATACAATGCCTGTGCAACAATGGGCTCGGTTTTATGGTCTTTTAAAATTTTATCAAGCCAAATTATGGATTCCTCCTTTTTGTTTTGAAATGCCAATAAATCGGCTTTAGCATACAATTTAAGAGCAGTTTGTGTAGAGTCTTCATATTTGTTGTCCGAAATTAACAGCTTTAACTCCAAGGCATCATTGGCTATAAGTTGAGAGGTCGAGGATTTTAAAATATTAAGTTGTGATTCTGCCCATTTAAAATCGCCTTTATAATAGCTGGCTTTGGCTACTTTGAAACGCGCCTCCTGTGAAATGGTACTGTTTTTTAAATTTCGCTGAATTTGTGAAAAATAGATAAGGGCCTTATTAAACTTTTCCTGAAGCAATAAAATGTCTCCCAATTCCAGTTTTACTTTAGCCTCTTGTAATGCATTCAATGGCAAGTCCAAAGCATAATCTAAAACCTGGGCTGCGGCTTCCGGTTTATCATCATAAAATGCTAAAAAATGAGCATATGAAATCTGTAAATCCAAGGTTTGGGGAAGTTTTCCATATTGCTCAAAAATCTTATTGTATTGTGCCTTTATATTCGGGAAATCTTCCTTATTGCTTAACTTGGTTCTCAGGAGTAAAATGTTATGGTGAGCACTCAATTGTGTGTCTATATCCTGAGCCGTGTTAATGAGATATGTAAATATCTCTAAAGCAATATCTTCCTGGCCATCGTTAAGGGCAATAAGAGCTAATTCTTCTAAACCGGATAAACTTTCTGATTCTCTGTTAAAAATGGCCTTTTCTTGAGCAAATGCCTTCTTAAAGTCCTTTTGTTGTATAAAAAGCCAACTTAATAACTTATTCCACAACAAATTTGGATCTTCTTGTAATTTTTTTAACAAAATTTTCCGCAGTATAATATTATTATCGTTTGTACTATCTTCAGTGATAAAATCATTTATGGCCCGTTTCACATTATTTAAGGCAATAGGGCTAGATACCGCAAATTCTATATAACTGGTAAACATTTTTTCGAGATCCCCCTGCTCTCCATAAATTTGCGCCATTTGGAGATTAAAATTGAAGTCTGGTTTTAAAGCTTTGGCTTTATTGTAGGCGGTAATGGCCTCCTCCAATAAGGAGTGCGACTGAAACAAACGCGCAATACCAAAAACATGATTAGGGTTTACATCTATACTGGCCAGGGCCTTATTATAGTATGTATTTGCTTTTTCCGGTTCATTTTTTAACTGAAAATTATAGCCTAACTCTACAAAAAATGCAGGATAATTAATGCGCTCCAAAATTTTTAGCAAAAAAGTCTCGGCTTCATCGTATTGTTCTAATTGCTGGTACGTACTTACAATTTGATTTATATAATTGATGTTCGATGAGGATTGGGCATACAGTTTTTTATATTCATGTAAGGCTTTTTCAAACTCCCCCTTATTATAGTAGTCCTTTGCAATGGCATCATTTTGCCCTGCAATGGTTATTGAAACAAGAAAAAGTAAGAGAGAAAGATATTTCATATTGTAAATATAGCAAATGTGAATGGCCATTTTACTTAATGGTATAATAAAAAAGGCCCGAACGGAATTCGGGCCTTAACCAACCAAAATAAACTTGCCTATTAACTACCGTTAGTTAAAAAACGATGTAATTACTCGATTGGGGACAATAGTCTACAAATAAATAATCCCTATTATTTACCAACAATTGCTACAATTTTATTTTCAGATTTCACAAGTTCAAAATCTGAAAATAAAACCTTACTTACTAAAAAAACTAGTGTAATGAGCAATATAATACGCTTAACGTTTTTCATGGTAGGTTAATTTTGTTGATTTGGTAGGACGAACTTCAGAAAAATCCCATGAAACACAAAGGAAAAATCAATAAAATCGTTGAACAGCTGTATAAAAATGCATTTCAACGACTAAATGAATAGTTTTTATACCTTTTAGAAAGAAAAAGACTACTTTAAATGATACTGAAACCCGTGTACGGTTGAAGCACTTTCGGGATAATAATGCCTTCTTTTGTTTGGTAATTTTCCAAAATACCGGCTAACACCCTTGGTAGTGCCAATGCACTGCCATTCAAGGTATGGGCCAATTCATTTTTACCCTTGCTATTTTTAAAACGCAGCTTTAAGCGGTTGGCCTGAAAAGTTTCAAAATTAGACACGGACGAGATTTCCAGCCATTTGTTTTGTGCTGTAGAGAACACCTCAAAATCGTAAGTCAAGGCTGATGTAAAGCCTAAATCACCGCCACACAATCTTAAAATACGATAGGGCAATTGCAGGTCCTGTAAAATGCCCTTTACATGATTTACCATATTATCAAGGGCTTCATACGATTTACTGGGGTGCTCAATTCTTAAAATTTCAACCTTGTCAAATTGATGCAACCTATTTAATCCTCTTACATGAGCACCATAACTTCCAGCCTCTCGACGAAAACAGGGTGTATACCCTGTAATCCCAATCGGCAAATCGCTTTCATTTAACAATACGTCTCTAAAAATATTGGTGCCTGGTACTTCAGCGGTAGGTATTAAATATAAGTTATCAGCTGTGACGTGATACATTTGTCCCTCTTTATCCGGTAATTGCCCCGTACCAAATCCCGAAGCTTCATTGACCAAATGCGGTAATTGGTATTCGGTATAGCCCGCTTCTGTATTCTTATCTAAAAAATAGGCTATTAAGGCCCGTTGTAAACGAGCTCCTTTCCCTTTATAAACAGGAAATCCGGCCCCGGTAATTTTATTTCCAAGTTCGAAATCAATGATGTCATATTTTTTTGCCAATTCCCAATGCGGTAAAGCTCCTTCAAATAATTGCGGGATCTCCCCTTCCCTAAACACTTCTTCGTTGTCCTCATCGGTATGTCCTGACGGCACCAAATCGTTAGGAACATTGGGTATTTTATAAAGACACTCGTTTAATTCGGCTATTTTTTTATTCAGGTCATCACTTAAGGCTTTCGACAATTCTTTTAACTGCCCTGTTTTTTCTTTTAGAAGGTTAGCCTTTTCGGTTTGACCAGATTTATATAATAGTCCTATCTCCTTGGATAAACTATTGGATTCGGCCAGTGTATTGTCCAGTTCCGCTTGGATATTTCTTCTCGCTTCATCCAAAGAAATGACCTGGTTAATCATACCGGTTGCATCCATATTTCGCTTAGCCAATCCTTTAACAACCGCGTCTTTGTGGTCTCTGATAAACGGAACTTGTAACATGTTCTAAAATTTAAGGGACAAATTTAACGAATTAGCGAGAGTAAAGAAACATTTCTTTACTTAACATTTAAATTTGAAATATATGATTTTGCAGCTAATTTATCTTTTTCCAACTGGGTCTTTAGTATTTCTAGGGAATCAAATTTTTGTTCGTCTCTGAGGCGTCCAATTAGTTCTATCCTAATCCGGTTGTTATAGAGATCCTTATTAAAATTGAAAAAATGCACTTCCAGAGACAGGTTCTCGCCGTTAACCGTTGGATTTACACCAATGTTCATCATTCCGTAAACCAGAACACCATCAATCGTAGATTTTACGATATACGCCCCTTGTTTTGGAATTAATTTATAATCCTCCTTAATGTAAATATTTGCAGTAGGAAATCCCAGTTGCTTCCCTAAACCCTTCCCCTTTGTAACCGTACCAGTAAGCATAAAATCGTACCCCAAATAAGCATTTGCTTTTCTGATATCCCCTTCCGCCAAGGCCTTCCTAATTTTGGTTGAACTGACTGAAACCTCATTGATCTCCTGTGCAGAAATCTCTTCAACTTCAAAATCATACTTTAAGCCAAACTGTCTTAAATCCTCAATATCGGCATTTCTATTTCTTCCAAATCGGTGGTCGTATCCAATAATCACTTTTTTAACGCGTAACTTATCTACTAAAATGTCCTTTACAAAATCCTCGGCCCCCATACGAGAAAAATCTGCCGTAAATTTTTTAACAAAGAGATAATCGATCCCCAAGGATTCCAAAATGGCATAGCGTTCCTCGATTGTATTAATCAATTTAATATGGGAATCCTTTTGCAACACCATCCTGGGATGTGGAAAAAAGGTAAGTATAACGGATTTTAAACCCTCCTGTTTAGCGGTATTGATTAAACGTGCTATAATTTTTTGATGACCAATGTGTACGCCATCAAAAGTACCGATGGTCACTACAGAACTGTGTTCAATTTTTATTTTATTTCGTATTTTCAAATTTTTATAATTAGAACAAAAATAAAAAAGAGGACTATATTACAAATCCTCCCTGAATATATTTATTTTTTTAAAGGTTTTTATTTTTTAATAAAAGGCTTGCTTATGAATTGATTTTCTTTATAAATTTTGATAAAATACATCCCCGGGGTCAGTACTGTTGTATGGACCACCAATTGATTCGCGTCACTGATACGGCGTTCTTTGATTAGCTGCCCCAACACGTTGTAAATTTTATAGCCTTCCGGCAAGGTATTGTTGGAAGAAAGTTTAATGGTCATAAGGTCTCCTGCCGGATTCGGATACAAAACCACCTTGTTATCGGTAAAATAGGACTTTATCCTTAAGGTTTGTGTTGATATACTTACGGTTTCAGAATCGGTAAAATCACCTCCGGTTGCAATGATGGTATCGTCGTCTGTTCTTAACACATAGGAACCTATACCGTAGCCGCAACATATCCCATCATTTGCAGTGTCAAATATGGTGAATGAATAACATTCATTTGGATTGACATCAAAAACCTCATTAATGGTTTTATTGTTATCCGCAGGACTGGTATAGCTTCCACTATACAGTAAAGTATTGCTTCCATCTCTAAATTCCCATGTGGTTTCGGAGGCATAATCATCGAGATCCAGAGTTAATTTTACAGTAGTTGTAGAATCATAAGCACTGTCTATAATAAAGTTACTACTAGCGTTATCGTTACAATTTCTTTGGTCTGAAGTCCCATTGACACTTGTGACTGATACATTGAATACGTGGTTACCCGAAGCGGCCGATAGTATGGGAAGTACAATTTCTGCTTCACTGCCTTTAGCCAAACTTCCGGACCAATTATGAACCATATTTGAACCTCCATCAACATTATAAGAAAGGGAAGCAGATGTCATTGGAACATCTCCCCAATTTGTAATTTTGATCCGCGGTGTCATATTGAGGCTACACCCTTCCGTCTCCAAATGTACAATATGTGTTCCAGCATCATTATTTACACCAGTTGCAAAATTGTATTTTGCGGAACCCGCAACATCAGATCTATTGGATGCTAATATACTCTGCACTCTTGTTTTTTGTCCATTAGTAAAGGTATCAAAACAAATATCATCCGAGTAATCCATATAATTTTCAATCATATCGTCATCACCCCCCGGACAAGTATCCGGAATCGTCGAGGGGCAACCATAATTGGGGCGTCCACTATTTGGGGTATCGGCAATATTATCATCAACCCCGCAACTATTATCATCGGGATCCCCTTCAGACCAATTATCCCCCCAGGTATGTACTAATCCTAAATAATGCCCCACTTCATGAGTCGTGGTTCTTCCTAAATTATAATTCCCCGCTAACGAGACATTAGGGTCATCGTCACTACCAAAATATTTATAATCCAATACCACCCCGTCAGTTTCGGTTCCACCTCCAGGTAATTGGGCATAACCCAGCAAACCGGAACCCCCTCTAAACTTTACCGTCCAAATATTCATATATGCCGTGGCATCCCAAATTGAAGCGGGTTTTAGCAGGTTCATTTGATTTTGGGCATTAGTTTGATCACTTTCATTAATGCCATCTTGTCCTATATTGACTCTGTCTATCCCATTGGTGGGACAACCATCGGGATCCTGCTTTGCCAATTGAAAATCAACTTCAACATCTACACCTCCTCCATCTCCTCTGGTGCTTGCCATTTTCCTGAAATCCTGATTTAAAACCGTGATTTGGGATAATACCTGGGCTTCGGATAAATTAGGTCCAACCCCAATAGGTTCACCATTGTGTAAAACATGTACAACTACCGGGATGGTAATTACTGCAAGTTTACTTGAAGTCGCCGAGCGCTGTAACTTGTAAGCGTCAACATATTGTTTGAGTCGGTTCTCAAATATATCACTCCCCATCATGTTAGGGAATTGATTTAATAACGCATTATTATATTCTGTAGAGCCACAGCGAATAAGATGTGGTTTTTTTACATCCTCTTGTGCAAACACTAAGGTATTACCTACTACAGAAATCAAAATAAAAAGCACGTTTATTTTTCTCATGGCTATAATTCGAGGAATTTTTTCTAAAAATAAGATATTTATTGCTAAATCTTTTAAAAAATTGAGAGGTATCCTCACTTTCCATTAAAGGCATTCATAGTCTCGGTTATCCCCGACAGCCCGAAGGATTTGATCAATTCCACTGATTTTTGCAGGCGATCATCAAGTTTTTCATTTTCTTCCGGAGTCCATTCCCCTAAAACATAATCGACCTGTTTGCCTTTACTGAAGGCATCACTGATACCAAATCTAAAACGATTGTAATTGGTGGTATTCAATGATCTTTGAATATCGCTTAAACCGTTGTGTCCCCCATCACTTCCTTTTGTTTTTACACGTATACTCCCAAATGGTAAATTTAAATCGTCCGCAATGACCAACAGGTTTTCCAGTGGAACCTTTTCCTTGGTTAACCAATACCATACGGCCTTGCCACTTAAATTCATGTAGGTATTGGGCTTGAGTAAAATAAAGGTTCGCCCTTTAAGTTTGTAGGTTGTGATGTCCCCCAGTTTTTGTGTCTGAAAAGTCAGGTGTTCCTCCTTCGCAAAATGGTCAAGAATCTTAAACCCTATGTTATGACGTGTGTTTTCATATTGTTTGCCAATATTTCCCAATCCAACTATTAAAAACTTTTTCATAGGATATTCTTCTTCAACTTTGAAAGTCCTTGTATATTTTTTAATGATATGCTTAACAAACTTAAACATTGCCATTCACAATTTCTGTAAAAATAAAAAAGCATCCCGAATAATTCAGGATGCTTTTTATATTTACTTGAAACAGATAACTATTCTTGTGTCGCTTCTGTTGCAGGTGCTTCAGCATCAGTAGTTGCTTCTGCAGTTGCTTCAGCATCTTCTTCTTCCTCTTCTTCTTCATCAATGATAGCCGTTCTAGCCGTTTTGATTTGACAAACAACAGTGTTATCGGTATGAAGAAAAGCATATTTTTCCGTCTCTAAGTCCCGAACATATACTTTATCGCCAATCTTTAATGGTGTAATATCGATTTCAATAAAATCCGGTAAGTTAGCCGGAAGCGCTTTAATCCGTAATTTTCTGTTATTTCTTCTCAGGACACCTCCATTTTTAACCCCTCTTGAGTTACCGACAAGATTTACCGGTATATTTAACGTAATCGGTCTGTCTTCAAATAACTGATAGAAATCTATATGTAAGATTGCATCTGTTACGGGATGAAACTGAATGTCTTGAATTACGGCATTATAGGTTTCGCCATTAGAAAGCTCAATAACAACGGTATGCGCATTAGGCGTGTATACAAGCTTCGAAAAGGCAATTTCTGGTGCCGAGAAGTGCACTGGCTTGTCTCCCCCGTATAATACGCAAGGAATCTGACCAGCATTACGTAAGGCTTTTGTTGCTTTCTTGCCCACGCTTTCTCTTTGAGATCCATTAATTGTAATTGATTTCATGTTTTAATATTTATAGTTTTTAATTAATATTCATTTTTAAATCCAGCTCTATTTATTAGCCGGGGAACGCGCAATCTACATTATAAATTTAGAGCTAATGGAGCTGTTTTCATGAACGCGATGCATCACATCGGCAAATAAATCGGCGCAACTCAACACCTTGATTTTATCATTAGTTTGAGATAATGGTATAGAATCGGTTACTATAAGCTCCTGCAATTTTGAATGCTTTATATTGTCATAGGCCTTTCCTGATAGAATTGGGTGGGTACAAATCGCTCTAACGCTTAGAGCACCGCGCTCCATCATTAAATCTGCCGCTTTGGTTAAAGTCCCCGCTGTATCAACCATATCGTCGACCAATACCACATTTTTTCCCGTGACATCTCCTATTAATTCCATATGTGAGATCACATTAGCTTTTGCGCGTTGTTTATAACAAATTACAACATCGCTTTCCAAGGCCTTTGAATAAGCATAAGCCCTTTTAGAACCCCCCATATCAGGGGATGCTATGGTTAAATTTTCGAGATTTAAATTTCTCAGGTAGGGCAGAAATATGGTGGATGCAAATAAATGGTCTACCGGTTTTTCAAAAAACCCTTGTATTTGATCGGCATGCAAATCCATGGTAATAATACGGGTTGCACCGGCCACTTCGAGCATTTTCGCGACTAACTTGGCCGCTATAGGCACTCTGGGCTTATCTTTTCTATCCTGTCTTGCCCAGCCGAAATACGGCAATACGGCTGTAACGTGTCTTGCTGACGCACGTTTTGCGGCATCTATCATTAACAACATTTCCATTAAATTTTCCGGCCCCGGATTTGTAGAACCAATAATGAAAATACGCGTTCCACGAATAGACTCTTCGTAAGAGGGTTGAAACTCCCCATCGCTGTAAGTAGAAGTAATAACCTTACCAAGCTCAGTTCCAAAAGCCTGGGCGATTTTTTCACCTAGGACTTTGCTTTGGTTACATGCAAAAATTTTAGCTTCAGTAATTACAATTGGCATGGGTAACTTCTTGTTTTTTAGCGTACAAAGACACCTTCTTTTTAAACGAGGTGCAAATTTATGCATTTATTTTTACCTAAAAAGTATATTGAATGGTATTTTTATGACGAATTACCGAAAAAATACATATTTTTGGGGTCCGAAAAGCTCAAGTGGCGGAATTGGTAGACGCGCTGGATTCAAAATCCAGTTCTGGCAACAGAGTGTGGGTTCGATTCCCACCTTGAGTACATATAAAAAGCCAGAATGAAACATTTCGGCTTTTTTATTTTATGGCATGAGTCAGGTTTACCTATGTGAATGGAATAAAATAAAAAAGGCTCAGCGCTAGCTGGCTTTTTTCACCATGGGCCGGTGGGAACTGTCAAAGGCGAATCCCACCTTGAGTATTGAAAAACCCTGTTAATCTATTTATTATCAGGGTTTTATATTTTTATCAATAGCGGTATAGTAGCGGCACTGTACTATTTACTTAATTTTAGGGGTATACTTATCAAGACTATGCCCATATTCGAAACTCCTTACTTCTGTTATGACATTATTTTTGGCATCATAGACTACCTCAACAAAAACTTATTTTTTTAACATAATCAGTTATATTTCCTATGTTGCAATTCATATTCAAGAAATTATTCTTAATCTCCCCTTTAAATTATAGTCTTTTGGATGATATATTTATTAATCCTTAACTATAATTAATGGAAGATTCTACAGATACAAATTATAAAGAGTCTAAAACAGACAAAGCGTCATTAACAGGTTGTAAAATTATTATGTTTATTATTATTTCGTTCTTTATTTGCGCAGTGGTCTTTATCATTACACTTTACAATACTTTTACAGATGCAATAAAAGTCATCTTTGGTGCATAAATAGCTAGTTTTTTTAAAATAAATTCAAATTTCGTCAACGGATTGCATTTTATACGCTTTCTGCGCGTATTGTCTTATATATGATTCGCACATTTCTTTGGCATTTTTAATTATAAATTCCATTTTTATTCCATCTCTAAAATTTCCTTCAATAAATCGGCATAAATTTTTTGCCTTGTTTTCGTGGTTAGTTTTCATTTCCGGATGGTCAAAAAACTGACTAAACACTTTTGATAAATGCATTTTACCTTTTTCTTCAGCATAAATTTTTATCTGATATTTCTGCGCATCAATTAAAAGTTTAGCTAATTTTAAAGAGTTGTCAGTAATACTTGAGCCTTGATAATCTCTAGTGTTTTCAATATTATGGATAGTAAATTGAATCTTATTTTGTAATTCATTAAATATTTCCTTTGTTGTGTTAGGGTTTTCTATTCCAGCGGCTTTATCTATTGCATTTAATATTGGTGTTGCAGGCTTCCCTGCCATACCCATTAAAAATGAGATTACTAATATTCCTAGTATGATTATTCCTATAATTGTAAAAACTATCATTTTAATTATTTAATGTTATGGTAAGTGTAAATTGGCTGCAACGATTGGTATAAGATTAGTTGCGTGATTTATGCACCTAATTTAGCAAATACAAACCGGATAAAAAACCCTCAATGATTTTTGTAAGTAGGCTTTAACTAGCAATTAATTTTATACGTTGTTAGCGCTTGGCTATTTTCTGGTTTAAAAGGAAGGTTTAATTGCTGCTTTATAATTTATGTTATCGTCTATTAAAATTAATCCTTTTTCAGAAACTTTTATTTTCAAATCCTGCATGCCTCCATTTTGGTGACCATTGATGAAAAATTCATTTTCACTAACCTGTGTTAATTTTACTTTTTGATTAGAGCTTGTTCTAATGTTATCATCATTAAACATCCCTTGAATTTGATTCTTAGAGTTAATTCCTATAACAAAACCAACATCTTCTTTTTCAAAATGAAATCTAATATTTACCGTCTTACTACCTTCCTCTCCTTCAGTTTTATAAATATTGTAAGATTTGAATTCTCCAGCTTGTTTTATGAAATAAGCCCACATTCCTTTTAACTGATTTATACCCTCTTCTGAACCTAAAAAACCTTTCATATCATCATTGGCATAATCGGCAAGACCTTCGAAATTTTGGCTGCTCATTGCGTTGGCAAAAAATAAAGCAGTTTCACTTGTTTTATTATCTTCTTTAGCGTCTCTTGAAAATTTATATGTAAAAACGGACCAAGATTCTTTTCCTAATGTTTCAAGTGAATACCCATCACCTTGTTTTCTTAGGAGCAATGAATGGTCGCTATCAAGCATATATGTTTTACTAAAGTCTGCAGTATTTTGGTTAATCATCTTAATTGCTATAGGGAGCAATTCAGGATTTTTACCTTGTAAAACAGCAATAACGTTATCAATTATTTCCCCGTCTACAAACTGACCTTTTCCTTGAAAAGTACTTTCAGTAATTAGATCTGTAGAAGTTGCATTTGATAAGATGATAATCTTCATATTTTTTTGTGGTAATGAACCTATTATAGAAGTAACACCTGGAAGTAAACCGGTATGATTAACCCATTTTTCGCCCTCTTTATTTTCAATTCTCCAACCTAATCCATATTCCGAATTATTAATGCCTATAGATTGTGTTAAGCTGTAAAGTTTATCTACAGATACTGGTTTTAATAATGTTCCTTCTTCTAAAGCCTTCATAAAGTTATATAAATCTCCTGTAGTAGAATTAATGTTTCCAGCACCAATTATCCAAGAAGAGTGGATAGGGAAATTCAATTTTTTAAACTCATTCATACCTAAACCTATATGCGGAAAAGCCCTTTGTGTTGAGACCTTATATATGTTAACAGAGGTATTCTTCATATTAGCAGGTATAAAAACAGCTTGTTCCATATAGTCAGCATAATTCAGTCCGCTTACATTTTCAATAATATACGCAAGAAGCGAGTATCCAAAATTATTATATTCATAGCCTGTTCCTGGTTCATATTTTAGTTTAGAATCTTTAAATTTTTCAAAAAGTTCATTTAAAGTAATCGGATTTTCTCCAGGCATTAGGCCGTTTCCTTGGTCGTCTATTCTACCTACATTAGCTTGCATACCAGAACTATGGTTTAACAAATGACGAATTGTTATTTTCTTAGAAAAATCAGGTATGAAATTTGGAAAATAAGTGCTAATTGGTGTTTCTAATGAAAGTTTACCCTGGTCTACTAATTTCATTATCCCTACAGCAGTCAATGGTTTAGTAACAGAAGCAATACTAAATATGGAATTTTCAGTATTCTTTTTGAAATTTTCCGCATCGGCATCACCAAAGCTGTTTTTATAAATAATTTTATCATTTTGACTTATTAATACATTACCTATAAAACGATTATAATGTGCATAGCTTTCAAATACTTCGTTGATGCTTTCTTCTAATTTCATATTAGAACTTGTCTGACTAAATGAGTTAAATCCTAAGAATAATCCCATTATAATTGCAATTGTTGTTTTCATTTGTTTATGATTTAAGATTAATATGAAGCAATAGTAATACGTAATAATCGTAGAATAAAAAAAATGTGATTGTTAAGTCTTCTAATGTGGTAGATACTCTAAACGATGTGAAACAGTATAAACTTCACAAGAATATTGAGTTTGGTCACTTTAAGTATCATCTTTATCCCAACACTGTTTTAGAAAGCGATTAAAACCCTATTTTTGAGACTTAAACAGTTAGAATGAAAAAGTATTTAGAAGCGATAATACATGTTTTGATATGGGGAGTTGCCTATTTTTTGATTTTAAATTATGTAAACACGATCGCTGATTTTAGGAAAGATCAAGGCCCATTTTGGCTTGCAATATTGTTTGGAATGTGTATGAACCAAGTTCTATTTTATTCTACTGCCTTTTTTATTGTTCCAAGATTTTTACGTCTAAAAAAAATACTGCTTTTAATCATTACCTTAATAAGTGCTTTTGTTCTCATTAATTTATTCGAGAGCTTTATTGACTATTATTGGTTGGTTGGCTTTTTTTCCAGTGAAAGTGAGTCTTATCTGAGCTATTTGAACTATAATTCAATAAGTAGTTTTTTTATACTCTTACTTGGTTTATCATATGCCTTAATTAAGTATTGGTTTCAAAGTGAAAAATTGAAGAGGGTTTTATATGAAGAGAAACTAACTACAGAAATGGTTTTTCTGAAGGCTCAAATAAATCCTCATTTTTTGTTTAATGTGCTCAATAGTTTTTATGCCAAGGCATTAAAAAATGATGTACCTGAATTGGCAGATGGCATAGCTAAATTAGCTGAACTGATGCGCTATATGGTATATGAAACTAATGAAGATAACGTGGCCTTGGAAAAAGAAATTCATCATCTCAAAAAATTCATTCAAGTATATCAGTTACGCATTTCTGAAGACGATGATGTGTTTATTAATTTCACTATTAAAGGAGTTGTTGAAAACGTACAAATTAGCCCTATGTTGCTTATTCCATTTGTTGAAAATGCTATTAAACATGGAATAGACACAAAGACTAAATCAGTCATAGATATATCTTTGGAGGTCACTAAAAATAGTTTATTATATAAAGTGACCAATACAATGCATCAAGCCGTTTGTGGTTTGAAGGATAGTGCTTCAGGATTCGGTCTTGATAATTTAAAAAAAAGACTAGCTATTCTTTATCCCAATGCACATACAATGGAAATAAAAGTGGAAAAGGGATATTTTATATCTTTACTTAAACTCCAAATTGATTAACTTTTTTATGGATTATATAATAATTGACGATGAACCAGATGCTATTGATGTTCTTAAGTTTCATCTAAATAATATTCCTTTTATGGAATTAAAAGCAGCATTTAGAGATCCTTTGGACGCTCTTGAATACCTTCAAAAGCATACCGTTGATCTCCTTTTCTTAGATATCAATATGCCTAAATTATCTGGAGTTAGCTTTCCTAAGTTTTTAGAAAAACCACCACTTATTATTTTTACAACAGCCTATTCAGAATACGCATTGGAGAGTTACGAAATTAAAGCGGTGGATTATCTATTAAAACCTATTGAATTTGATCGATTGCTACAAGCAGTAATGAAAGCAAAAGAAGTATTGAATCATAATAAAACAGGAGTAAAAGCAAGCCCTGAAACTTCTCAAGAGATACCTGAACAAACCGTTTTTATTAAAAGCGGTTCGGAATTTCATCAAGTCTCTATTCAAAATATCAAATACATAGAAAGTGATGGTAATTATGTGACGTTCCATACTACCAAGCGTTCTATTCTTGCACGTTACAAAATATCAGAAGTAAAAGAGTTATTGCCTCAGCAGTTCTTTATAAGAATACATCGTTCCTTCATTGTTGCAATAAAACATATAAAAACGGTCAAAAAACACGCTGTAGTTATTGACGCTAAGGAGATTCCTATAAGTAGTAATTATAGAGAAGGATTTTTAACTATTATAGAAGGTATTAGTAAGAAGAGAGATAATTAAACTTAAAGACAACTAAATCTATCAGATGGGGTGTTTATGCTTACCGTGTAAGTCGTCAAAGAGTGTTTACCAGTTAGGCTTAAAATTTAGTTATTATTCCATTCTATAATCGGGATAACATGAAGTTTTGTTCCTCCTTTCAAGCCTAACACTTCGACCAATTAGAAGGTTTTAGAGTTTTGTGATGGTATTTAGTTAGATGGAAATTATTGTTGGTGTTTTAGACTTTGCCGCAGGGATAAATTTTACTCTCGCAAAACATTAAACACACCATCTGAAACTGAGATTATTTCTCCTCCTACATGAGATTCTGCAATAAAATGATAGGTTCCCCTAACTCTTTGTTCTGATATTTCACTAATTGTGACAGATCCTTCAATCGCATGATAAATCACAGCCCCAGGACCGTCACCAAACAGGTCAGTACAAGGAAAGAAATCACCTATCCATAAACTTGCATACGAGTCCTCTAATTTTCCGCAAGAGTAAGTACCCATTGTAGACGGAAAATGTAATATTATTTGTTTAGAATCATCACAATTAATACCACCAATAGAGTATGTTCCATCATTATAAAATTCAAGAACAGGAGTAATTGGTTTTAACACGGTTGCAGAGCCATTAATTTTTAATTGTACTGTGCCATAGTTTATTTCATTGTCTTCTTCTGTTGAATCCTTACTACACCCAAAACAGATCAAAAGACATCCGATTAAGGTGATTTTTAAAAATAGATTTGTTTTCATAATCGCTGGATTTTCGATGTAGTTCCCAAGATATTCAAACCATTTTGGGTTTATGTCCGAGATAATATTCCATGGATAAATTGGGAAAAATAAATGTAGTTAAGTGATTATTAAGACACAATGATATTTATCAGGTGCAAGAGTCTTAATATAATTAGAAGTTTGTAAAAAGAAATTTATGTACCATTACACTTCTCTAGTGTCTTTGGCTGTTTCGGGGTATAAGGTCTCATTTAAGCATGACATATCAAGGTATTAGAGCGTTTTAGGATTTATTAATGGTTTACCCTATCTCAAGTATTATCGCCCGTGTATCAGACCTTATTACTGAAAGGGATGACGAGGTCTATCCCTTCTGAATATTCTGTCTCAATTAATGTATGAAGTATAAATCAGGACTTATTTTATAAGCAATCAATGTAACTGTAATACTAAAAATTTACAATGAGGGATATCCGTTTAAAAATGACAGAACTGATTCTCATCATTTCACCTTTTATGTGTTCTAATTAAATTGAAGCATCCATAAATTTTAAAGGTGAATACAATGAAAAGACATTTAAAAGCTGCTGCGAATTTTTTAGCTTTGTTGATATTGATTCAGGGCTGTTCAATCTATAAAACCGTATCTGCTCCTTATGAAGAGGCTCTGGTGCATAATGCCAGAGTAAGAGTAAAATACCCACATCACCAAGCCGTTAAATACAATAGAATCGAAATTACTGAGGATAACATCTATGGTATTAAAAAGGTAAGCGGAAAAACTGTAAAAACCCTTATTAACACACAAAAGGCAACAAGAATACAGGTCAAAGACAAAACTTGGTCATGGATGGTCAGTGTTGGAATTCCTGCTATGTTTATTGGTTATACTGCTTTTAATATTGAAGATGCATGGGGAGAGTAATATGTATAATAAAACCCAAACCTTGATTAGTTAGGAATCTTCAAAGGTCAGGGCAAAGAACATAAAAGGGTGGAATGAAAACGCAGTAACAAAAGATGACCACGTTTCAAAACTTGCAGATCTAGGATTAACTCAAAATGAATCTTCTACATAGGACAGGAAGCCCCAGTTTGAAAAATAATTCGCAGGCGAATGAATCAATGAATTGAAAAATTTACTACTTTAGATAAGCTATTAATCATGGGAAGTTAGCCCAAGGGTCTGTAAAAAAAAGGCAGGTTCTGAGGGCTATTTTATTTTTATCAGGTTGGGAGCATAAAAAAGCGGCTAATTTAATTACCGCTTGTCTGGATAAGTATTCTGGAAGACTCGTTTAATTAATCTTTTTCAATCGATAAAACGAGTATATTAGATTACTTATAACAAGTTTTATTTCATTTTAACCAACCTATAACCAATGATAAAATTCTTTAGAAAAATTAGACAAAAACTGCTGACTGAAAACAAATTCAGCAAATATCTGCTTTATGCCATAGGCGAGATTATGCTTGTGGTAATTGGAATTTTGATTGCGTTACAAATAAATAATTGGAACGAGTCCAATAAAGAAGAAAAAATTAGGGTAAGTTACTATCAACAACTTTTATCTGATTTGGAATTCGACAAGAACAACTTCAAAGAAACGATATTAATATTTGAGAGAGAATTTAAAAAAATAGAAGATAGCAGAAAATTTTATGCAAAACCCGATTTAAGCATTGCTGAAATTTTCGATAACATGTTTAAAAATAATTTTTTTCCCTATGGTATAGAATATAAATCAAGTACAATTGAAACGCTCATAAGTACAGGAGATATAAATATTTTCAATCCGAAACTTCGTGGTTTATTGACCCAATATAACAAAAGCATAATAGAGGCCAAAAACACATATTCAGCCAATATGGATGATGCTATCGAATTATTGAAAGAAGCAGCCATTAAAGGTAGTGCAGTTGTATTACGTCAGAAAGAATACCGCAATCAATCACAATTAAAACAAATGTTGACAATTGAAAAAAGATACCCAGATATATATATAGCTTTAGAGGCTTATTTTTTTTGGAAAAGAAATGTATATAGAAATTATGCTAAAGATCTAAAACAAAAAATCGACCAATCCAATGATATAATTGAAATCATTAAAACCCTATTAAAAAAATAGCGAAAGTACAACAACGGTATAATTCAATAAAAAATCAAAGAGGAGCTAACCACTCCCCCTTAATCTCCAAATCTCATCACTTGCTATTGCCTTGGAAATACCTCTAAAAGAATTTTTTAATTTTTAGACCTCTTCAATTTTGATAAAAAATGTTGACTTCTTGACGTTAACTTTGACAGGTTGTTTTTAGGGTTTTTATATTCCACCAAATATTTACGTAAGTTATTTCGTTATCTTTAAATTTTAAAACACCTAATATGGTATATAAATTAACAGCGTAAATTCAATTTTAACCTGCAGCCATATTTCATGACTAGACATAAAAAAATGAACACATTAAAAAAGTATGGAGCAGAGTTTCTGATCGTCTTTTTTGCGGTATTTCTTGGAACGCTGGCAGATAATTACCGAGAACATTCTCAGGAAAAAAAACAAGGCAAAGAGTATTTAAGCAGGTTATATAGAGACCTTAATTCTGATTTACCTAAAATAAAACAAACGATTCAAGATATAGAAAACAAAAATAAGCGTTTGATTAAAATAGATAGCTTAAGACAATACCCTCCCAAAGCTATCGAAGAATACTTAAACATTTATGGGGCAATTCGAAACGCAAATATTTGGGAACGATGCATTTATTTTCCAAACAATATCACCATAGATCAAATAAAAAGTACAGGAGCCTGGGATTTTATATCTGAAGAACAATCTGATTTGGTGACCAGTTACCAAATAAGCATTGATAGAATCAATGAATTGAATAAAGAGATTAGTCAGGACATCAGAGAAACCTTTGACTTGGTAAAAAAAACCCCTAAGGATGGTGTTAGGTACACCCAAGAAGATTTCAATAATAACGAATTACAAATTCTGCATAACTATATTATGGAACTCTATTATGCTCACAATTATTATGCGACCGTACTTAATCAACACAAATATTTCATCACTGAAATTTTACAAAAACTAGATATTGAACACCACATTAAAAGCGATTATATTGAATATGATATCACGGCAAATAAAATATCCTTGCTAAAAATTGTGGATGGTTTAGGTACTAATGATATATTTTTAAAACAAAACGTTAATCAACCTAATATTTGGAGCACTATTGTTGACCTTGAAGCGGGTAGCTATTTATTTCGAAAAGGGACATCATTTAATCTTTATTGGGCAGCAGAAATACCAATGTCGGGGAAAACCGGTTCTGGGCGAGTAGTTTCTCTTGGTGGTGAACTTTTAAATATCCCACGAGGGAAATACTTTGTAAAATTAGACTTAAATAATAACAGTTATTTAATTCAAGAGGTGAAATAAGTGGTTTTTGAATGTATTGTATACATAAAACGTTAGTTGGCTTTATTCCTCTTTATAAGAGTATCAAATCAAAATCTGAGACAAACAAGTATCAATTTGGCTAAGTCAAAATCTAGTGTAAAGGATGTGACTTTAACTTTGTAAACTATGTGCCTTAACGGACATTATGACAAACCAACAAACCAATGATTAAATTTTTTTGAAAAAATAGCCATTACAGATAAAGCATTGAAATTCTATGAATCCGGACATGCCCTACCGCATGATTTTATTTTTGATATGATTAAATCATTAAACAAGCAATAAATATGTTATACTCAATAGAATAAAATCAAACAATATCGTTATGATAAAAAACGTATTCCTCCTTCTAACTATTACGATTTATTTTGTTACTAATTCACAGACTCTAGCTAATGCAAAAAAGGCTTCTGCTGAAACTAAACTACCCATAGTTAGTGAAGAAGTCTATCAAGCCCTTGTACAATTTTTTGAGTATGATAGAAATATTCCACTTGACGCTAAAATAGTTTTTAAGGACAAATTTGAAGGTTGTGATAAAGAGAAGATCATTTTTACTGGAATCAATAATAGTAAAGTACCTGCTTACCTTATTATTCCTAACAATGGAGAAGATAAGTACCCCATCGTATTCTTGGTAGATGGCATATATGGTTCCAAAGAGCGGTGGCTACAAGATGACAGTTGGCCTAAAGGCGGATTGGTAACAAAGGTCTTACTTGCTAAAGGCTTTGCAGTAATGACACTGGATGCTGTTTATCATGGTGAGCGATCTTATGAGAATGACTTCAATCCCCCACCATGGCCTCGTACCTTCCCATACAAAGCCAGACAGATGTTTATGCAAACCGCTGTTGAATACAGAAGAGCCATGGACTACATTTCTAACCGAAACGACATTGATGCTTCCAGAATTGGTTTTTTGGGTCTGAGCTTGGGGGGGCTAATTACATTTGAACTAACAAGTACCGATTCACGAATTAAAACTGCTGTTGCAGGACTAACCCCTATATGGAGAAACCCAGAATATCAACCTTGGGTGCCATATACTTACGCTAGCCATATCAAGAGTAATTCATTCCTAATGTTTATGGGCAATGAAGATCCTGTTTATAGCATGGAAGATGCACATCAGCTTTACGACTTAATCCCATTAGTTAAAAAAGAATTTGTAGAATACAATGTTAAACATGAACCGCCTATTGAATATGCCGAAATGGTAGCTAACTGGTTTCTAAAAAACCTTTAATCCAACCAATGATAAAATTCTTTAGAAAAATTAGACAAAAACTGCTGACTGAAAACAAATTCAGCAAATATCTGCTTTATGCTATAGGCGAGATAATACTTGTTGTGATCGGTATTTTAATTGCATTGAGTATTAATAATTGGAACGAAAACCTAAAAAATAATAGGTTAAAAGAATATTATTTAAAATCTCTAATGGAAGATTTATCCAGAGATACATTAGAAATCAATAAAGTAGCTAATTGGCAAAGAAATGAAATTTTTAGACTTCAGAAATTTAAAGATCGTATACACGGTCAATCTTCAATAACAATAGACACCATTAAAAAAATTGCCCAATTTGAATTCGATTGGCATTATTATGTGAAAAGGGATTATAATAATAATACGTTTAACACCATCATTTCATCAGGAAATATTGAATTATTTAACCGTAAATTAATCGATGAACTAATGCAATTACAAAACATTCAACTAGATGAAATAAATAGATCAAAAAACAATCTTAATCAATACGACCTGTTATACAGCAACTATTCAACGCGTTATCCCACCTTATCCAACAGTAGTTATAAAAATAATTTTGTAGAACACTTATTATGGAATAATATTGATGAAAAAGATTTTATTGGGAATTTTGTCGCCTTATTAGAAAATAAAAAATTCACGTTTGAAGAAACCTTGGGTGACCAAAGAGAGGTTAACGAAAAGTCAGCAGAAATTCTGTTATTAATAGAGCAGATGTTGAATAAAGACAAGTAAAAAAATAACGAAAGCACAACAACGTTTATAATTCATTGTAGTAATAATTAAGATGACATCAGATCTACTAAATCAGCTCCTTTAGGTAAATTAGACTTTTCGATTTAGGATTAACCAAAAACGAATCTTCTACATATCAGAAATAAAAAAACGGCTAATTTAATTACCGCTCTCCAAGACTTTAAATCTACTAACTGATTCTCATCATTTCACCTTTTATGTGTTCTAATTAAATTGAAGCATCCATAAATGTAAAGGTGAATACAATGAAAAGACATTTAAAAGCTGCTGCGTGTTTTTTAGCTTTGTTGATATTGATTCAGGGTTGTTCAATCTATAAAACCGTATCTGCTCCTTATGAAGAGGCTATGATACACAATGCCAGAGTAGAAGTGGAATATCCGGATCAATTTCCAGTTAAATTCAATAGAATAGAGATCATTGATGATGACATCTATGGTGTTAAAAAGGTAAGCGGAAAAACTGTAAAGACCCTAATTAACAGAGAAAAAGTAGAAAAAATAAAGGTTAAAGATAAAACAGCATCAATTATTGTAAGTATTGCCATTCCTGTTGTTATAATAGGTGTATTAGTTGCTACTTCAGATCGCTGGATGTCCATATCAATTGGATTTGGAAATTAAGCAATTTGCGCTATCCATTATTAAAAGATAGTGATCCTAATTTATTTGTTAATTCATTAAATTCTTCCAAAATGAAAAAACTACTATTATTTTCTATTCTATTTCTGGTTTCCGTGTATGGGATAGGTCAAAATACCCCATTATACCTTGGTTCAAATGGTGTTACTATTAAATGTCGAGATGATGTTGAAATTGGTTACACTCAAAAAGTTAATGGTAAAACTTATACCGTTGTAAGTGAAGAACAATTGAGAAAAATGATTGCAAATAAGGAAGATATTACTGCCATTTGCACATCTAAAATTACTAATATGAAAGGTCTGTTTTATAAATCTAAATTTAAGGGAGATATAGGTAACTGGGATGTCAGTAATGTAACTGATATGAGTGATATGTTTATAAGTTCAAAATTCAATGGGGATATTTCAAAATGGGATGTTGGTAATGTCACTAATATGAGTAGTATGTTTTTTATTTCTAAGTTCAATAATAATATTGAGAATTGGAATGTAAGTAAGATTTCTAATATGAGTCATATGTTTCACTATTCAGTATTTAATGGAGATATTTCGAAATGGGATGTCAGTAATGTTACCAATATGAGTTTTATGTTTTGTGGAGCAGTTGGATTTTTTGGTGTTATTTATAACCCCTTTAAAGGAGATATAAGTAACTGGGATGTCAGTAATGTTACCAATATGAGTTTTATGTTTAAAGCATCGGAATTTAATGGAGACATAAGTAGTTGGAATATAAGTAATGTGACTAATATGAACGAGATGTTTAGAAGATCAAAATTCAATAGAAATTTATCAAGTTGGGTTGTTAGTAAGGTTACTAAATGTTCTAAATTCAGTGAAAATACTCCTCAATGGATAGAACCAAAACCAAACTTCACCAATTGTGATTGTGGAAATAATTAAGTAGGGAAAATATGATTACTTGGTCAAACACCTATTAAACGACTTGAAATGAAATTAAAACCCAAAAAACCCACCCCTTTATTCTAAATTTCAAAAAAATTAGTGTGCATGATTATACCATTGAAATGACTCTGGTTGTTTTGGAGTTGCTGGGCCTCATTTAAGCATGACCTATCGCGGTTTTAAAGCGTTTTAGGGTTTTCTGATGGTTTACCCTATCTGAGATATTATTGCTTGTATATCATACCTTTTCCATCTCATAAAAAGTGGATTTATATTAATACAGTACAAAATGTGCAATACTTTTTTAAAAGATGTGCTACAAAGCGAATCTTAATAAAGAATCCATTAAGGGGCTTTTTAATACTTGCCGATATTCACTCCCTTATTTAGCTTAATTTATGTAGTTTTCTATGCTGTTTTTAAAGCGGCCCCTTTTCAATTCGAATGTATTATATTATTGGATAATAAAAGTTGTATATAAATCACATGAACTAATTGCACCCCTAAATTGACCATAGGGACCGTACAGAGCAATAAATGATTAGCATAATTTTGATTCAAATAGAAAACAACCCTCCAAGTAAAAAAAATCATAGAAAACTAAATGAAAATATAAGTAACAGGAGGATCAGGCTATATAGGCTGCATGTAGGAGTAGAACTGCAGAATGAGGGATTTTAGGCATTAAAATTAACGGAGTACCTGATATTGGTTCTATTGAGGTTAATCATAAATAGTATTCTTTTTAGTACATTAATTTAAAATATTGTGATATGAATAAAAATGTCATCTTATCAATTTTAGTAACTGTTGTTTTAATGCTAACCAGTTGCTCATCAACTTATTATATTGACGCCGATAATGGTAATGATTCCAATTCTGGAAATTCACCAAAAAAAGCCTGGGCTTCATTAAGTAAAGTTAATAGTATTACATTTCAACCTGGAGATAAAATTCTTTTTAAATCAGGAACAAGCTATGTCGGCCAATTAGAGCCTAAAGGAAGTGGTGTTGAAGGAAAACCTATCATTATTAATCGTTATGACAAAGGCAAAAAACCTGCAATTCATGGTGAAGGAGAAAAATTACACACCCTATTATTATACAATGTTGAATATTGGGAAGTTTATAATTTAGAAATTACCAATACAGGTAAAGAGAGAGAAGCTAACAGAAGAGGTGTTACTATTAAAGCTGAAGATTATGGAGAGGTTCATCATATAGTACTAGATAGTCTTGAAATACATCATGTTAATGGAAGTTTAGTAAAAAGTGATGGTGGCGGAAGTGCTATTATATGGAAAAACTCAGGAGAGAAAGTAAAAACACGTTTTGTGGATTTAATTATTCAAAATTGTTATTTACATCACTGTGGTAGAAATGGTATTAATTCCAGGGGAAATATTAATAGAGAAAAATGGTATCCCAGTATTGGTGTTATTGTTCGTAATAATTTATTAGAACAAATTCCAGGTGATGGCATTGTGCCTATAGGTTGCGATGGTGCTATTATAGAAAATAATGTGCTTAGAGATTTTCCCGATATTCTTTCACACAAAGAAGCTGCTGCTGGTATTTGGCCTTGGAGTTCAGACAACACATTAATACAGTATAACGAAGTAAGCGGACATAAAGCTAAATGGGATGGACAAGGTTATGATTCTGATTATAACTGTAAAGGAACCATTATTCAATATAATTATAGTCACGACAATTATGGTGGATTTTTATTAGTCTGCAACAATGGAAATACCTTTAATACATCTGGGAATATAGGCACAAAAAATACCATTATTAGACATAATTTTAGTATTAACGATGGTATTAGACCATATCCAACTGAACGTGAAGGTGATTTTTCGCCAGTATTTCATATTACAGGTCCTGTTGAAAACACAGCTGTTTACAATAATGTAATAATTCTTCCGAAAGAATCATTAGACAATACCATAGTGAAAATGGATAACTGGGGTGGCCCTTGGCCTGTAAATACCACTTTTAAAAATAATATTTTCTATTCTGAAGGCAATAGCTCCTTTTCTTTTGGAAAGGACCAAAACACCATATTTAACAATAACGTATATTATAACAGCATCGATAATCTTCCAAAAGATGTAAATGCAGTTTTTACAAAACCGGATTTTATAAACCCAAATATTCGTGGAAGTGGTTTTGAAGTATTAGAGAATTTTATGATTAAAACAAATAGTGCGCTTAATAAAAAATCTATTGGTGTCTCCAAAACTATTTTAGAATAAGATATCTTTAAAACAACAAATCGTTTTAATCAAGGTTATTAAAAGCATACATCTTGGTCCTATCTAACAAAAGTATAATCTCCCGTGTAATTACCTTTTATGGTTGAAACAAACTCTTCTGACTCAACATTATATAAATCAATTTCATCATCAGATGTGTATAAATGAAACGTCCATACTGCACCGCTTCCTTTATACCCTCCTTCTGTAAGTGTAGTTGAAGAGGTCATTAATGTTAGTTTGATATCTCTATCGGTTAAACTAACGACAATTAGGGTCATCTGCAACAAAAGCTTTATCAAAATTTGAATTATTGCCATCGGTTGCGCATGAATTAAGAACTTCGAATACTAACAGAATATTTATTCTTGTTGGATATTCTATCCTGGTAACATGTTTAGATTTTATAAATGCCATTTAATGTCCTATTATTCATTACGGATGTCTATAATAAAAATAATTGCACATTGTAAGTCTTCAAAGAGTTTTTTAGTTTTAACAATAGCGGTATAGTGGTGGTATATGTTAAATTACTTATTTTGGTAATTCACTTCGAAGATACCGTAATGGACTGGGCTTAAATATGGGTGTTAACGCATACTTACATTAAATACATTAGAAAATGAATCGAAAAACAAATTACAATGTTGTAGTGGCCATTATAATAGTGGTAACATGGTTTAGTTGCAATAAAAAAAGAACCCTGGTGGTCATAAATAATCCTATTGTAGACGGACACTTTGCAGATCCATCTATTGTTAAGCATCAAGGCGTATTTTACATTTACGCAACGAAGGACCCATGGGGAGGGGAAGATTTGGCGGTCATGCAATCTTCTGATTTTAAGAATTGGGAACAAAAGCACATAGAATGGCCTACAAAAACATTATGTGTGAGTCCAACATCAAATGACAGTAGGGTTTGGGCTCCGTCGGTCATTCAGGGTACAGATCACAAATTTTATATGTATGTGTCCGTGGGAAGCGAGATCTGGGTTGGGGTTAGTAACCATCCGCTGGGGCCATGGAAGAATGCAAAACCAGATAATACGCCTTTAATTAAAGGAAACATGTTTCCTGAGTATCATATGATTGATGCCGAAGTTTTTATAGATGATGATGGTCAGGTTTATTTATATTGGGGATCCGGATTAAATTGGGTTAATGGTCATTGTTTTGTAGTAAAATTAGAGGAAGACATGATTAGCTTCAACAAAGAAGAAATAAAGGACATAACACCGCCTAATTATTTTGAGGCGCCCATTATGTTAAAGAAAAACGGTACCTATTATTTAATGTATTCAGATGGAAAGTGTACTACCGAAACTTATAAAGTAAGGTATGCCCATGGAAAAAGCCCTTATGGCCCTTGGGTAGAGGGTGATAATAGTCCTATCTTAACCACTTCAAAGGATAAGACTACTCGAGGACCGGGCCATCATAGCGTATTTGAAGAAAACGGCCAAAATTATATTTTATACCATCGTATAAAAGATAATACTACAGAGCTTTATAGGGAATTGGCTATTGATAGTTTAAATTTTAATGATGATGGAAAGATTAAAAAAGTTAAACCTTCCGGTATAACGCTATCCTTGAAGTGATTCCAATGCAAGCAAAAGTAGACTAAATGGACATTTTATAGTCTTATATCAAAGCAACCCGTTTCTCAAAGAAAGGCTAAAAGATTTGATTTTTTTATTAGAAAAGGCCCTGAACTCTGGAGAATTCAGAATTTCAAAAGCAATTGATTATACACCTTGCGGTGCTTTGCTTATGTTTAAGAAATCTGTATCAAAATATGAGATAAACCAGAAATAGCAAGAAATAAACAGTAAGATAGAACCGGTAGAAGTTTCTGAATTTTTTGTATTCGTGATTTTGAGGATAGATATTCCCAAAAAGGCCTTTAATTTCTTTCCAAAAAAGAGGTTTAATGTTTATTAACCAACTATTGGTTTGATATACGATTTTGCGGAATTTACTTCGGTAATAGCCTAATGGTAATCCCCAAGCTACAAAAAGTATAAACCACATATGTTTAGTGATAACATCCATTGTTATTTATTTTTTTGGAAACCATGGGAAAAAGGCATTTGTTCTTTGAATGTAATCTCTGTATTCCGGTTTTGTTTCTTTTAACGTTTTTTCAAGTAAGCTCACACCCGATATCTTAATAATCAAAAAAGTCATGACAATAGAACCTATTATTTGCCAGTAACTCCCTGCGGCAATACTAAAAATAGCATAGGCCCACCAAACGACGGAGTCTCCAAAATAATTTGGATGTCTGGTGTACTTCCAAAACCCTGTTTTTAAGACCTTTCCTTTATTTTTTAAATTACTTTTAAAACGTGCCAATTGAAAATCACCGCCAGCTTCAAACGTAAATCCAACAAGCCATACTAAAATCCCTATATAATCCCATATACTAAGGGCCCCGCTGCTTTTACTTGAACTGATTCCTAAAAGGGGTAAGGAGATAATCATAATCAAGGCGCCTTGTAATAAAAAAGTTTGGAAATAACTAAACCACCAATAGCGTTTGGGACCATAATTTTTTCGGAATTCCTGATATCTGAAATCCTCTTCTTTACCCATGTTTCTGTAGGCAAGATAAATTGCAAGCCGAAGTCCCCAAATAGTAACTAAAGTTAGAATCACTATTTTTCTGGCATGCAGTTCTCCTGACATAAATACGTAGAACGCATTCACAACGACAAACCCAAAACCCCAAAAAATATCCACAATACTTACATTTTTTATAACAACACTCCATCCCCATAGCAGGGTTACCAAAGTGAAAATAATTAAGGCCGCTTGAGAAAATAGTTCTATCATTGGTCAGGGGTTTCTTATACTAAACAAAACCGCGTTATATATTAGCAATACATGTCTTTATCCTGTATAAAACTAATTTATAAAATAAAGCCTTTTGTGTAAATGAAACCCGTTTAAATATTCACAATTTTACTATCTTGTTTGCAGAACCTTAAATTTCTGATGGATTATACACAACATACCGTTAGTATACCCTTAGCAAATTTTCTTAATAACATGTGATGAAGTTTGTTATAAGTATCTTATTACCCGTATGTTTTAGTATAACCCTATTCGGTCAGGATGCCATGCTATGCATGGGGCAGTATTGGACGGAGGATGAAGCCAACGTGATGATGAAAACGTTTAAATCCAAATGGAATGATCTGTCCACGTGGGAAAAAAGAGCGAATCAAATTAAGCAAGGAATTATTGAGGGCATGCAACTTGCTAAAATGCCTGAATTATCGGGTAACTTCAATGCCATTATTCGGGATAAGAAAGAAATGGACGGTTATACAGTTGAAAATATTGCCATTGAAAGCTTTCCCGGATTCTATATTACGGGTAATATCTATAGCCCCACAGATCAAAAAGATAAAAATCCTGCCATTTTATGCCCCCACGGACATTGGGACAATGGTCGTATGCGTGAAGATATGCAAATACGCTGTGCGGTTTTTGCACGAATGGGAGCCATCGTTTTTGCATATGATATGGTTGGGTACGGAGAATCCAAACAGGTAAATCATGATATTCCCATAGCATTGTTGCTACAAACCTGGAACAGTAAAAGAATTCTTGAATACCTTATCTCCCGAGCGGATGTTGATTCATCTATGATCGGTATTACCGGTGCTTCGGGAGGAGGGACACAATCATTTATGTTAACTGCAATCGACGACAGGATTAAAGTATCTGCACCCGTCGTTCAAGTATCCGCGCACTTTTTTGGAGGATGTGTTTGTGAAAGCGGAATGCCCATACACCGAAGTGAGGGACTCCAAACTAATAATGTTGAAATCGCAGCCCTCTGCGCACCGAGACCTCTTATGCTCATCTCCGATGGCGCTGATTGGACAAGGAACACACCACAAATTGAATATCCATACATCAAAAGCATATATGCCCTCTATCAGGCCGAACATAAATTGGAGCACGTTCATTTTCCAACGGAACAGCATGATTATGGCTATTCCAAAAGAACAGCTGTATACAATTTCTTTGGCCATCACCTAAAATTAAAATACGGAAACATTCCATATGAAAATAAATTCTTAGAAGATTTTGTTACCCTGTTACCTCAAGAGGAATTACTGATATTCAATGGCAAAAATCCAATACCACAGAACCTATTGCAGGGAAATGATGCGGTGATGGCCTATCTTGGATTTAACAGTAAATGAATAATTTACTGACGTATCTCTATTTGTCAGACTCTAAAGTTTTGAAGCCATTAATCCGGTAAGTCTTATGCGCAATAAATGGTAATCATCAGCTATTTAAATCTATAATATTTCCGATTAGAATGAATCCCATCATTATGGGAATAGGTGTAATTTAAAGAATCATTGGATATTTTTTGAAATAAATAAGTACAAAAATCATCAAAATCAAAATTATTGATAATCTCGAAATAATAGGTACTATCCGTTGCTGTTTCCTCGTCAAGTGAATATTTCTTCTCTCCATTTTCAATATAATTCAAGTATTTGTTATTACTAAAAGTTATGGTAAAGAAATATTCATAGAAATTCGATTCTGTAAAACCGAATCCTAAAATTCGGTCCTGATCGTAATACCAGTTTCCAATAATCCATTCCGGAGGATTAAAATACGTTTTGTTATCATAAGTACCACTGTTTAAAGCGTCTTCAACATCGTTGACAATATCGCTGATAAAATCTTCCAAAGATTCAGTTACGATATCATCGCCATCAAAATATTCTCCACCACAGGAGAATAGAACTAAGCTCATTCCAAGAAATACTAATTTTAGGGCTTTCATGACATTGTTTTTTGAGGTTTATCATAAAATTACCCCTTTATTAATCGTTGTCTGTCCCAATTAATTTATGAAGCATAAATCCGGACATAAATAATTGGAATGTGATTAATGCCATAGATATAAGTTTTATATTTTGGCATGAACTAGGTTTACCCATGCAAATAAAATAAACAGGCTAAACCAAAAAATGCTATATTTAACCAGTTACGATTCCTACTACGAAAATCCTTAACGTTTTCTCGCCATGGAATTATATCGGAGTTATTAGTGAAAATCAATTGAAAGCAATTTGAAAAGTAAGTTTATACTTTTATTAGGTGCAAGAGCGCCAATAGCACTTGAACTTGCACGAAGTTTTCACAAACAAGGATGCAACGTAGTTCTTGCGGATTCTTTAAAGTTCCCTATAGGAAGGTGGTCGAATAGTGTTATAAAGTATGTACGACTGCCTAATGCCAGACAAAACACCTTAGAGTACATTGAAGCAATATCCAGCTTAGTTTCAAAATATTCTATTAGTCATCTTTTGCCAACATGTGAAGAAACATTTTATATAGCTCAACACAAGAATAACTGGAGTTGTAAAGTATGGACCTCTGATATAAAACTGATGGATTCACTGCATAATAAGGAAACTTTTGAGCAAGAATTCAGAAATAAATTGCCCATACCTGAAACCATTTCTTTAGACGCGTTTTCCAATTGGTCACAAAGCGATAAATATGTTTTCAAACCCAAATATTCCAGATTTGGCTCTAATGTATTTATTGATCAAACCTTAACTATGGATTCTTTTAGTGGAACTAAAAATTGGATTGCCCAAAAGAAAGTGGAGGGAAAGGAAATATGTATTTATTCTATTTGGGATGCAGGAAATTTAAAAGGTTATGCTTCCTATGAACCGATTTTTAAAGCCGGAAAAGGATCTGCGATATTTTTCCGTCCTGTTGAAAACCAAAAAGCTAAAAATCAAGTCGAAAATTTTGGTAAAACCCTTAACTATACGGGACAATTAAGTTTCGATGTTATTATATCTGATGATACCCCATGGTTTATTGAGTGTAATCCGCGTGGAACAAGCGGCGCACATTTACTAAATAACAGCTTAGCAGAGTGCTTTATTGATGTAGATGAAAAGGCAACGGTTGAAATGGGTGATTTCATGTTAGCAAGCCTAATGCTATCAACCCGACCCCTTAAATTTTTCTTAAAGAGAATTAGAAAGGCAAATGATGTCATATTTAGATTAAACGATCCTCTGCCTGCCCTGGCTCAAATGATAAGTCTTCTTGAATTGGTTTTTATTAAATTATCGAAAGGAATAAGCCTATTAGAGGCTACTACTTACGATATAGAGTGGAATGGGTATGAGTATTAGATGGGCCCGACAAGAAGAGATTAAAGGCAAGGTAAAAGGTTTTAGCAGAATGTTTGAATCCCAATCTCAGTTGCTAATCAACAATGTGAACACGCAATACCGTGTCCTATATGTAAATGAAGAATTGTTCTTCCCTATAACAATAAATGATACGGAGTGGTACAATTCTTTTGTTTGTTCGCCCTACTCTGCTTATGTTGGGTACTCCAAAGAAGAGATTAAATGGACTATTAAAAATGTTGCATTGCGCTTTTTTCTTTTTCTTATTATCAAGGGGATTTCTGGTTGGTTAAAACGCGGTGAGATTAATAAGAATGTGCATGTTAATAATTTTCTTTTGTCAACCAACCCATATCCGGAATGGGATGGTAAAGAGATTCCTCAAATAACCGCCTTTCTTAAAACTGAATTCCCTGATCATGCCATAGTTTTTAGATCACTGAATGACTATCAGCATAGCCATTTATTGAACATATTTGAAACCAATCGATATGATACCATAGGCAGTAGACAAGTCTATATATTTGACCTCACTAAAGAAGAATGGCTAAAACACAGAAATAATAAACATGACAATAAATTAATTAGAAAGGCCGGGCTGAACTATATTGCGCATAAAGACATGCAAGCCCTACTTCCTCAAGCGCTGCGATTATATCGTAAACTCTACTTAGAAAAGTACTCAGAATTAAATCCACAATTTACCCTCAAATATTTTCAAGAATGCTATAAGGCCGGGATAATAGATTTTCAGGGCTATACCGATCACGCCGGCAATTTAAAAGCATTTTCTGGGCAATTTACATTAGATAAAACCATAACATCACCACTTGTAGGCTATGACATAAGTGCCCCACGAAAAGACGGGCTTTATATTCACGCCGCACAATTGGCTATTTTGACTAAGTTTAAATTGGGCTTAGTACTCAATTTAAGTTCAGGTGCGCCGGCATTTAAAAGGATGAGAGGCGGTAAACCATCCATTGAATATTCCGCCCTCTTTATAAATCACCTTTCCAAAAACAGGAAACTTCGATGGAGAGCACTTAAATGGATTTCTAATAAAATAGGTGTACCTTTAATTAAGAAATACAAATTGTAAGATAACTATAAACTCGATTGTATAATATGCGTGATCAATGGTATCCTATTTCCCTTCTAAATAAGTTGAGTAAAAGACCTAAACGCTTCTTTTTATTGGGGGAAGCAATCGTAGTTTATAAAGGGGAATTTGGCTGGGTTGCGCAGAAAGACAGCTGTCCTCACAGAAATTACCCCTTATCGAAAGGCAAGGTGATTAACGGTAAGTTAGTTTGTGGCTATCACGGATGGCAATTCAATAATAAAGGATTTGTTACTAAATTACCTGGACTAAAGAAAAAGTACAAGGGTAAAACATGCATGCTTTCCACTTATGGCACTTACGAACACAACGGACTACTTTGGGTATGCCTCGCAGGAATGTTACCCTTTCATAACCACTTAAAACCGTTGCCCTACAGTAAAGTATTTTCATATAGAACCACAATAATTGGAAATACGGCCGACATTCTAGAGAATTTCTTAGATCCAATGCATACCTCTTTCCTGCATGACGGACTTATCCGAAATTCCAGTAAACCAAGAAAAACTATTGCTGAAATTAGAGGCATAAAAAACGGTGTAGAAGTGAGGTACACAGAAGAGTCCCATCAGTCGGGTGTTATAGGCAGTGTATTTGGAAGGTTCATTACCCACAGCTATGGGAGACTTACTAAAGGTAATATTATTGATCTTGAATTTCATTCCAAAAAGGGAATAGAAATGACGAATAGATTTATAATAGTTCCTACCAAAACTGGCGAGAACTATTTCTTTTCTCAAATCACGACTAGTAACAGATGGCTTCCATCCTGGGTCAAAATATCGGTATTAGGTCCTTTATTTCTTCTTGCACTTCGTCAGGATAAAAAAGCAATAAGAGCAATTTATGATAATGGCTACTATTATAAAGACCCCAAGCTTCAAAGCACTTATCTTGATATTATGAGGCCTTATATTGATTTAATAATAGCAGGGAAAGAATTGACAATCAACAATAAAAATTTAGAACTATATATTTAGTATGAATGTATTAGTTACAGGAGCAACTGGTTTTTTGGGATGGCGAACTTTAGAGGTTTTGGTTAGAGACCCTGATATAAAGCAAATTTTAGCTACAGGAAGAACAGTAAGACCCACACATAGAATTCATCATGAAAAGGTGACTTACATTACCGGAGATCTTCAGGATAAAACTTTTGTGAAAAGCCTCTTTAAAGATACCAATGCCATTGTTAATGCAGCTGCTCTTTCTTCACCATGGGGTGATGCGCATGTTTTTAATAGCGCTAATGTGAATACTCAGAATAATTTAATCGAAGCCTCAAAAAAGCATAATATTAAGAAGTTTGTTTTTATTTCCAGTCCCAGTGTGTATTTCGAATACAAAGACAAGTATAATGTAAAAGAAGAAGATCCATTACCCAAAAGGTTAGTCAATCAATATGCGGTCACCAAAAGAAAAGCTGAAGTTTTATTGATGAATTCTGGTTTGCCATATATTATACTTAGACCTCGTGCAATTGTTGGTCGTGGGGATACTGTAATAATGCCACGACTAATTAGAGCGTTTGATGAAGGCCGACTAAAAATAATTGGAGATGGAAGAAACGTTGCATCTCTTACCTCGGTAGAAAATATAGCGAATGCCATTTTACTTTCATTAAGGGCTCAAAAACCTGCCATTAATGAAATTTACAACATATCAAATGGAGAGCCTGTTGTTTTATGGGATGCTATTTCTAATGTTTTAAACCAACTCGATAAAAAGGCCCCAACTCAAAAAGTCCCCTTTAGAATTGCTAAATGTTTTGCCCAATTTCTTGAGCTTAAATCTAGGTTGACCAATAAGGCTGAACCGACATTAACAAAATACGGAGTCGGTACATTAGCCATGTCTTTGACTTTGGATATATCAAAAGCACAAAATCTCTTAGGCTACCAGCCAAAAGTTACCACTGGAGAAGCATTAGATGAATTTGTAAAATGGCACAAAGCTCATGGGATATAGTAAACTTTATCTAGGTTATGCAGGATTCTGTTATTCAAGGGAGAATTATGCCATTGCTAATGGTAGGAATCAGGATATTATTTTCAATGCCCTATGGGGGTTGATCGAACATCCTAAAGAAGGGTATATTTTATTTGATACCGGGTACACTGGTCGATTTTACAGCGCTACAAATAATTATCCAAATAAAATCTATAATCAAATTACTAAAGTCCATATCTCACCGGAACAAGAGGTAAAAGCTCAATTGGCAACTAGCGGTATTTCAGCTGATTCAATAAATCATATTTTTATTTCGCATTTCCATGCGGATCATATTGGGGGATTAAGAGATTTTCCAAATGCAATATTTCATGCATCTTCTATTGCTGTGAATCAAATGCAAAAGATTTCCAAATCTTTTGCTTTCACAAAGGGCATCCTTAAAGATTTGATTCCGGATGATTTCATGAACCGATTATCATTGATTGATAAAAAGCTCAAAGTGGAGTTGCCTTTTTTAGGGATTGCCTATGATTTATTCGCAGATGGTTCCTTAAAGGCAGTGCCCCTTCCGGGGCATGCAGCAGGACAAATGGGCTTGCTCCTATCTACAAACAGACAATCCTATTTCTTAATAGCGGATGCCTGTTGGTTAAAAGAGTCATACGTTAAAGGGACATTGCCTTCCCCGATCGTTAGATTGTTTTTTGATTCATGGTCTGATTTTAAATCAAGTTTGAAAAAGGTAATAAACTTTCATAAAAATGAACCCCAAACAATAATAATACCTACTCACTGTGCAGAAACCACAGACCCATTAATTAGGTCTAAAATCGACTTAGATGTACTTTAAAGTTCAAATATTAATTGCCCTTATTGAGTTGAGGATAAATAAATGGTGCTTTAGAAATAGGCTTGACAAACTGCAGGCAAAACGTTGGAATAAACTTCAAAATAAACTATTAGAATCTCCATTCTACAAAGAAAATGTATTAAATAAAACACCATTGCAACAATACCCAATCTTAAATAAATCAGAATTTATGTCCAATTTTGATCTGATAAATACTGTTGGTATAACGTCATATGAAGCCATGAAAGTCGCTGAAAAAGCCGAAAGACTTCGAGATTTCTCACCAACCATCAAAGATATTACCATTGGGTTGTCTTCCGGTACGAGCGGTAACAAAGGTATTTTTATGGTCAGTCAAAAAGAACGAGCCCATTGGGTTGCTTGCGTGCTCGATCGAATAATAGGATTTTCCTTAAAAAAAAGAAGTGTTGCCTTCTTTTTAAGGGCAAACAGCAATCTTTACAGCTCTGTTACTTCAAAGATATTGCGTTTTGAGTTCTTCGACATACTTGGTCCATTGGACAACTATATAGCAAAGCTCAACGCTTTACAACCTTCAATTTTAGTGGGCCAACCGAGTATATTAATTGAGCTTGCTTCCTATGTAAAAAAGGGACTCTTATCTATTTCACCCTCTAAAGTGATATCTGTTGCAGAAGTACTATCACCGGAAGACGCTACATACTTAAAACGTGTTTTTCAACAAACTATCCATCAAGTTTACCAATGCACAGAAGGTCTATTAGCCGTCACTTGCTCTAAAGGTTTCTTACATTTCAATGATGACTTTCTGATCATTGAAAAAAAATACATTGATTCGGAAAAGAAACGGTTTCACCCAATTATAACAGACTTATTGAGGACAACTCAACCTGTCATTCGATATGAATTAAATGACATTATACATGAAAAAACAGATTGCCCATGTGGTAGCAGTTATACAGGAATAGATAAGATCGAGGGCAGGTCTGATGATGTTCTTTCTTTTAAATCGGATCAAAATGAGAAAATTAGGATTTATCCGGATTTCTTTAGACGAGAAATAATCCTTGCTAACTCATCAATTAAAGATTTTACTATCGTGCAAAAAACGGGTTCAATGTTAGAGTTATATATAGAACCGTTTGAATATTATCGTTCAGCAGAAAAGAGGCTTCAAGCATTCTTGAAATCACAGGGTGTTCATGAAATTTTAATTAAACAAACTTTGTCAAAAAACCACACACAAGGAAATAAATTTAGAAGAGTACAAAATGAACAAAAAGAAAATTAAAATAGAAGGGACCGGGGTATACTTTCCAAAGGCTATCACATCGGAAATAATAGAATTGAAATATGGACTCCCCAAAGGCTGGAGCGAAAAATATTCCGGTGTGCAGAACAGACATCATGTTACCCACGAAAGCATTGGCTTTATGGGAGCAAGGGCTGCAGAGGATGCATTGAAAGCGTCGTCCGTTAAGTTGGATGATATTGATATGCTCATCTCTGCAGGTGGAACGTATGATTATCCACTGCCTAATCAATCAAGTCTAATTAAGCATCACCTGACAAATGGTTGTGACCATGATTTCCCGGTAATCGATATTGATTGTACTTGTTTAAGTTTTGTTTCAGGATTAGACCTGGCATCACGAATGCTTGATGGTGAAACTTACAAGAAGATTTTATTAGTATCATCAGAAATAGCCTCTAAAGGACTGAACCCTTCGAACTGGGAAACCTTGACCTTATTTGGAGATGGAGCCGCCGCCGCCGTGCTGTCCTGCGAGCCCACTGGTACTTCATCGATCATTAAAGCTAAACATGTAAACTATTCGGAGGGTGTCTTTCACTCAATAATCGAAGGAGGAGGAAGTGTTAACTATTATGATGACAAGCCATTTAATAAAGAATTTCATTCTTTTAAAATGGACGGCAAGAAACTTCTTCGTTTAGCGAAGACAAAACTAAATCTTTTTGTAAATTCCTTTTTTAGTAACTTAGACTACACCATAGAAGATATCCATATTATTATACCGCATCAGGCTTCACGCATAGGTATGGAGATGTTTAACAAGATGCAACCATCTATTGGTGCAAAGGTTATAACAACGCTTGCTGAAAATGGTAATTGTATTGCCGCTTCAATTCCGATGTCACTTCACTATGCCATTCAACATGAAAAATTAAAAAGAGGGCAGACCTGTTTTTTGATAGGTACTGCAGCTGGTTTTTCAATTGGAGCTTTGCTATTTGAGTATTAAAATCTTGTATTGGTTCGTATTATTTGAAACCTATATTTAGGACGACCATTACTTTTATTGATCTCCTCTTAAATATTTTTATTAAATTCCCATTGAAATTCAAGATATTATTCTTTGACTCCCCTAAAGAAATTATAGTCGCTTGAGTGGTTTGTGTATTAACGCTTTAACTATAATTTCTTATGAAAAAATCATTATTTGCTTTAGGTATTTCTCTATCTTTATTTAGTTGCGATCTAATAAATATATTCAAAGATTTTAAGTCAGGAGTCGCAGATGGGGTTTATGGCGGTTGCAATGGGAGTTTTGCAACGATATATTTGGCCAATAGCTGTGATGGAGTTCCGACTAAAATGGAGATAACAGAAAAAGAAAAAGGACGTTTAACTAAAATTAAGGAGAATTCGACTGTAGATTGTGTTTTTGTAACCGTCAACCCTAAAGATGGCAGTAGCTCTAAAGAAGGATACCTGAAAAACGTAAATATTCTTTGTGGTGTTTAGTATGATTTAAATCCAATTTCAGGATCCCCATTACTTTTTTTGACCGCCGTTTAAATATTTTTATTATCTTTCTTGGGATATTCAATATTATTATTACTGGACTCCCCTATAGAAATTATATTCATTTGAATTGTTTACTGACTTTCAAACTAAAAATTCAATATGAGAAATTTCATCCTTTTTTTTATCTTCCTGTTTTCTGTGAACTTAAGTGTAGCTCAAAAAAATGGTCCTTATCAAGAGAATTACGATAATGGAAATATTAAAGTTTCCGGACATTATGAAAATGGAAAACGTACTGGAGAATGGAAGAATTACTTTGATAATGGACAATTATCTCAGGTGTACAGTTATACCGACGGGAAGGTGAATAAGGAAAGGAAAACTTTCTTTAAAAATGGTGTGTTAAAATTTGAAATAAAAAGGGTTAACAATGTTTTTATAAGTACCCATTATTATAACAGCGGAAATGTTCTTTCTGTGCAACTCCTCGAAAATGGGCTTTATAAGGAGTTTTATGAAAGCGGTAAATTAAAAATTAAAGCGAATTATAGAGACAGGGAATTATTTGGTATTTGGACCAGCTATTTTGAAACCGGAGAGAAAGATTGGGAAGTTGAATATTTTAATGGTTATAAGCAAGGCTTTTATAAACAATATTATAAAAACGAACAATTAAAAACAGAAGGCGTTCATTCAAAAAATAAAAAAGACGGCACAGAAAAAAGGTTTAGTGAGAGCGGATATTTGGAGTGGGAAGGAGCGTACTTGAACGATGTATTACATAAAAAATGGAGAAATTTTGATAAAGAAGGAAGCGTACTTCAAACCTTAATTTTTAATAATGGTAAGCTAAAAAATTCCAGCAATCATTTAAGTTTAGCCGCTACCCTAGTCCCTAATGGTCCAATAGAATCTCCGCCGATTTATCCTGGCTGTGAAAACCTTGGATTCAATGGGAGCAGAAAATGCCTTTCCGATAATATTTCTGCTTTAATGACAACATTTTTTGATGTGACATCAACAAAAAAGCTGGGTCTGATAAAAGGAGCAATGTTTGAGGCTTCTGTTATTTTCAAAGTTAATAAAAAGGGAGAAATAGTCGATGTGCGTGTAAGGGGTTTAACTAACGAACTGGAAATTGAAGCTATACGTGTACTAAAAATGTTGCCAAAATTAGAACCTGGCTTTCAAAGAGGAAGGCCTGTAACAGTTCCGTATTCCTTGCCATTGCGTTTCAAAATTTAAAATAACAAAAAGGTATTCAAGGAATCCTAATAACTAAATTACCCCAACCTTCTTCTTTTTCAACAAAATTAGTGTGCATGGTTTTACCAATGAATTGACTCTGGTTGCCTTGAGTGTGTAGGGTCATTTAAGCATGACATATCATGGTTTTAGAGCGTTTTTAGGATTTTCTGAGGGCTTAATCCCAATCTAAGATATTATCGTTCGTGTATCAGACCTTTTCTTCAAAGGAATGGAGAGGTCTATTTCTCTTGCATTTATTAAAAATACTGTTAGTCGATTATTATTCTTAAATTACACTTGAAATTCAAGATAATATTCTTTAACTCCTTTAAAGAAATTATGGTCTTTTGAATGGTTTTTTTATTACCCTTTAAACTATAATTTCTTATGAAAAAATCATTATTTACTTTAAATATTTCCCATTCTTTATTTCGTTGCGATTTCGAAGGTTTTAAGATAGGAGCCGCAAATGGTGTTCCTGGAAGCAACAGTTGTTTCGTTTGCTGTGATGGGAGATTTGCACATATATTTCCATCCATGAACTAATGGAGTTTATAGTTAAAGGGAAGAATAACTACAAATTAAGCTATAGATGAAAATAGTTTTGACATTCATATTTACAGTGATTTTATTTGGTAATGCCTTGGCTCAAAAAGAAAAGGATTCTTTGTTTATTGCTTGGAATAATTTAAAACTACAAGATTCCGTCAGAATTAACGCCTTGAGCGATTTAATTCAATCCCATTATCTATTTAAAAAAACGGACAGTGCGCTTGTTTTAAGTAAACAAATGCTTGATTTAGCAGAAAAGAAAAAGAATATTAAATTCGAAATAGAAGCCAACACCTTAATTGGTAAGGTTTATTTTGAGCTTAAAAATTTTTCGGCTGGAGAAAAAATGTACAACAAGGGATTGGAACTAGCCAAAAAGAGTAAGGACAGTTTTCTCTATGCCGAGAAACTATTTGATTTAGGATATATGTATTCTAAATACGAAGAGTACACTAATGCCTTTAAAACATTACAAAAATCAGAAAAGTTTTATAGAGAATTAGGAGATGCTCTTAATGAAGGATGGAGTATTGCACATCAAGGTTTTATATACAGGGATTTAGGGGATTATAAAGAGGCTGAAAAATACCATAAAAAACATTTAGAATTAAGCGAAAAGCATAAAATAAAAAAAAGTATTTCTGCAGCCTATGGTAATTTAGGAGAGGTATATCATAAATTGGGAGATCTACCAAAATCAATTGAATACTGGAAAAAAGCCATCAGATTATCAAAAGAAATAAACCTTGAACAATATGCAAATGTTGGAACAGGTAAACTTGTTGAAATATACATCATCGAGAAACAATTTTCTGTAGCAACAAAATATTTAAAGGAATACATAGCTGTTACTGAAAAATTTCCCATCCCAAAATATGAAAAAGATTTTTTGATGAAAATCAAACTGTGGGAATGTCAAATAGCCTATGGATTTAAAAATTACACTAATGCATTAAAAAAATGTGAAGAATGTCTGAAAATCAATAAGGTCAATAAATGGAATCTTGAATCAGGTCTTTTTAAAAGTCTTTATGAAGTAAATAAAAAACTAAATAAGCCCGCAATAGCTCTCGATTATTTTGAAAAATATCTAATAACAGTAGATAACGAAAAAGTAAATAAAGCTAGAACGGAAATACAATCCATTGTTTTTAATAATCAATTAGTTGCAGATAGTATTGCTCAAGCCAAAGAAAAGGAAATATTAAATCTGACATATGAAGAAGGCCTTCGTAAAAAAAATCAAGAAAAGAATCTATTTTTAACCATAGGGTTGTTAGCGCTTTTATCTGCGATAGCATATTTTGTCATCTCTCGAAGAATGGCTGCATCAGAAAGAAAAAGACTTAATGAGATTAACAGCTTGAAAAATGTATTATTCACCAACATTACACATGAATTTAGAACACCCCTTACCGTGATAAAAGGTATGACGGACAACATTAAATCAAACTTAAAAAATAATCACCAAGACGATCTTGAAAATTCATTGGAGATCATTGATCGTAATAGTGATGGTCTAATGCATTTGGTTAATGAAATGCTAGATCTTGCTAAAATTGAAAGTGGTAATATGGGCTTAAATTTAGTTCAGGTTGATATTATCCCTATTACAAAATACCTGACTCAAAGTTTTCATGCACTTGCTGAAGAAAAAGGAATTACTTTTTCCGTTCACAGTGATGTTGAGCATCTTAAAATGGATATAGATGTAAATAAATTTACGACAATTATCACCAATTTATTTTCTAATGCCATAAAATTTACTTCAGAGAATGGTGAAGTAAATGTGCATATAAAAAAGATAGAAGTTCATAAAACTGATTATATCGAAATAAAAGTTATGGATAACGGTTTGGGAATTTCTAAAGAAAAACAATTGCATATTTTTGATAAATTCTATCAAGTCGATAACTCATCATCCAAACTTCAAAAAGGCACTGGCATTGGTTTAGCTTTAGCTAAGGATTTTGTAGAATTAATGAATGGCTCAATAGATGTGGAAAGCAAACTAGGAAAACACAGTGTTTTCAGTATTAAAATTCCTATTACTAATAGCGCAGATCTCATGAATGACCCAGAACTAGTAACAAATTCATCAATAATTAAAATTACCACTCCAACAAACGTATCAGAAAATAATCAATCCATCAATATATATGATGAGAGTCTTCCATTAGTACTTATTATTGAAGATAATCAGGATGTTGCCAACTATATAAAATCATGTTTAATTGAAAACTTCCAAATCTTACATGCTATTAATGGCGCGATTGGTATTGAAATAGCTCTTGAAAAGATCCCAGATATTATTATTAGTGATGTCATGATGCCAGTAAAAGATGGCTTCGAAGTATGCAAACATTTAAAAACTGATATACTCACAGACCACATTCCAATCATTATTCTCACTGCTAAAGCTACTTTCGAAGATAGACTCACCGGACTTAATCATGGTGCAGATGCATATTTAACAAAACCGTTTGATAAAGCGGAGTTATTAACCCGTATAGAGCAGTTAATCCTATTGCGTAAAAAAATGTTGAGCAAATTTGAGAAAACTGGAATAGACAAACTTCTTATTAAAAATATTAAGAATTCAGAGATTAAATTTCTAAATAAGGTTGTCACTATTATCGACGCAAATGTTAATCAAACTCATTTCGGTCCTATTCAATTAGCAAAAAAAATACATTTCAGCGAAGCCCAATTATATCGAAAATTAAAAGCCACAAGCGGAAAATCTACTGCCGTATTTATTCGATCAATACGACTGCAAAAAGGAAGAGAATTAATTCAAACCACAGACAAAACAATCTCAGAAATTGCTTACGATGTAGGATTTAATGACCCCTCATATTTTAGCCGTGCTTTTAAGGATGAATTTGGTCTTTCTCCTAGTGCTATTTCCAAGTAAAATAACATAAACCTTCCTATCCTAAATTCACATTTTCATTATATTATTTGCATATATCTTAAATGATAATACACAAATAGTCCTAGTTTTTGAAGAAATAGTCCAAGCCAATTCTTCAGTAGTTCAATATCATTGTAATATAATATAAACCAGTCGTTTATAATAAAAATACCTGAAGCTATTAATCATTTAATTATTATTATTATGAAAACAAAACTAGTATTAACCGTAATTCTAACTTCCTTTTTATTTTTATACGGATGTTCAGATAATGAGAAAAATGCTGAAGAATCAGGATTGGGTTCTCAAAGTTCAACCTTATCTGGGATCTCCTCTGAATCCGAGAAGTCCAATTCGAATAACAAATCCAATTCCATTGACAATGAATATCTCCAAGCGCAGCAAGAGGTTATAGAAACTTTTGGTGCCATTGCACAAAGTATCATTGATGGAGATATTGATAAACTTATTTCTTTTCACGCATATGGACCAAAATTTACAGAGTTCAATAATGGAACACACAGAGTTGGAAGTGCAGAAAATGAAGCTCATGAACGTGAAGTTTTTGGTGCTGTAACTGAAGTCGAAAGATTTGCGGCTGATGATTTAAAAGTTGCGGTATATTACGGGAATGTAGCTAATGTAACCTTTCATTCAGATTTTATACTGTGGTTCGGAGAGACCCGTGTTGAAGTTCCCAAAAATCAAATAACTTTGTTATTTGTTAAAACCAATGGTGAATGGAAATTGGTTCACGAACATCATTCCCCTTTAAATTAAAGAAAAAAGTTAACCTATAAAGTGATAAAACAACAGGTATGGGTAATACCGGTTTAAAGTAATACTCAACCTGTTTTTACCATTTATTAAGAGAATTGCTGATCAAAAAAAATAGCTAACATATAATGACCGTTTTATTAGTTAGTTTTAGGCAAATTCATACGTAGATGCACAAAATGGTTTTGGACGCAAAATAAGCACCTATTTTACTTGTGCTTTTAAATTAAGCGCGTTAGGAAGTGCAAAATTAATAACGTTAGAAATCCATTGATTTTATCGCTTTTTAAACTTTACTAAGAATATACTTTGAAAAGTATAACAAGAAATCCGTGACTAAATTAATTGGTTACGGATTTTTTATTTTAATATTAAGTACGATTGAAGACCATTTAATTGTTTTTTAAAAGTCTTTTAGAATATCTCCTGTGCTGGCTGATATAGTATAGCCCCGGTCTCATACCTATTAAGATGGTTTTCCTATAGCATTAAATCATGGGGCAAGATACTTAGGTTAATGTAAATCCTATACGGATTCTGACTTCAAGAAGACCCTCCAAATATTAAAAGGTCTACAAAGAGAACATTATAATTTTTAGTAATTTGTAATCCATTTAGACCGTATTTATGAAAAATATACTTCTTCTTTTATTGGTAACCTTTCCGTTATTCCTTTTTGCCCAGCACCCGTTACTTCGCAGAGCACCTAAGGCCATACTTTCGGAGTTAAGAGCAGATCATCCACGCTTAATACTGACAAATGATAGATTGAACGCATTGAAAATTTTGTCGAAATCCGATACCTTATTACAACGCTATGTAGATAATGTAATAACAACAGCAAACAGTTATTTGGAAGCACCCGCTTTAGAGCACAAACTCATTGGTCCGCGTTTGTTGCACGTGAGCAGAGTATGTCGAGCTCGGATATATGCCCTTGGGTTGGCTTACAGATGGACCGGTGATAGCCGATATGCAGAAGCAGCAAAGCAAAATTTATTACAGGTAGTTTCGTTTCAGGATTGGAATATCTCTCACTTTCTGGATGTCGCTGAAATGGCTCATGCCGTTGGCGTAGGTCTAGATTGGCTATATGCGTATTTGAAAGCTGATGAAAGACTAACGATTAAAAAAGGTTTAATAAAACACGCCTTGGAACCTGGTAAGAATGGGCTTTCCGGAGAAGATTTAGGTTATAATGGATGGCCCAAAGACGAACATAATTGGAATCAAGTGTGTAATGGGGGATTGATTATTGGAGCATTGGCCATTGGGGAGTCTGACCCTGAATATGCAGATTTTATTGTCTCCAAGGCCGTGGCTTCTCTTCCATATGCATTGCTTAACTATGGCCCGGATGGCGCTTGGATGGAGGGGCCCGCGTATTGGAATTATGCCACAATGTATACTGCTTATGGGCTAGAAGCCATGCGAACAGCATTGGGTACAGATTTTGGTCTTTCTGAAATTGAGGGGATGGCAGAAACAGGGGATTTTATGATGTATTGTGAAGGTCCGACCGGCTATATGTTCAACTTTGCTGATAGCGCAGAAAGGAATAGTATGGGGTCATCCCCCTGCATGCTTTGGTTAGCAAATAGATATGGTAATGAGTCCTACGCTAATCATGAACATGCTGTTTTGAAATCGATTCCAGCAACACCCGAACATGTCATTTGGTATTATCCGCCTACTGCGTTACGGAAGCCCAAGGAGTTGGTTAAATATTTTGATGGCGATGTGGAAGTGATGATGTTTCGCAGCGAATGGGATAATCCGAATGCGTTATTTCTTGCCATAAAAGCTGGATATAATGCTGTAAATCATGGGCATTTGGATCTTGGTAATTTTGAATTGGACGCCTTGGGTGAGCGTTGGGTTCGTGACTTAGGTAGTGATTATTACAATTTACCAGGATATTTTGATAAAAGAAAACGGGGTGAGCGCTGGCAATACTTCAGAATGCTTTCAGACAGTCATAATGTCCCCATGCTGGGAGATCAAAGTCAGGACGTATTGGGTAATGCCAAATTTATAAAAGTTGCAACAGCATCGGAAACCCCATATGGAATTATTGATTTGAGCACGGCTTATCCTACAGAAGCGTGGCAAGTTAAGCGTGGCGTATTAATGTTAAAAGGGCACAGGGGGATTCTTATTCAGGATGAAATAAAGCCAAAGCATCCTACTCGATTGAAATGGGGGATCACTACCGATGCTCAAATTAATATTTCTGAAAACGGAACATTGGCAATGCTCGAAATCAAAGGGAAGAAACTGAAAGTAAGGCTCTTATCACCGGGTCATGCTCGGTTTACCCAACAATCTGCAGTACAGTTTCCCCCTCAAAAAAGGAATGAAGGGGTGAGTAGGCTAGAAATAACATGGGATGAAATTAATACAGAGACCACCATTTCTGTTCTTTTTGCTCCAGTGTGGATGGATGATACCCAGGTTAGTACTCCCCTGGTAAAACCCTTGCAAGAATGGTAATTTTTAAGCTTCCAAAAGATTTTCACGTCAATATGACAGGATTCGGATTTGTCTCTCGATCCATGAAATAGTAGCGTCCCCTTCAACTGGACCTCTATTTCACTTCCAATAGTGCCCAAACCGGTTTGTGATCCGATAATGGTTTTTCCATTTCAATAATATCCCCATCTAAAACTTTCATTTTTAAGGGATTATACATAATGTGATCGATTACCTCTCCATTACCTTCGTCTTCCGGCGCGAGGGCATTGTAGGTATTGCGCTTTGTACAATCTATTCCCAATTCTTTCCAGTGAACATCCAAATTGATATCCATAAACATTTTATGATAGGCGTTTATGCTATCTTTATTTATTGGAATGAAATTAAAGTCTCCAGCCACCACCGCCAATTCTTTATTTTGACGTTCCTTTAGATAATCAACAAAAGTTTGGACTTTATTCGTGGTTTCATCAATATGGGCCTGGTCTCGCCATCCAAATGGAAAATGTACAGCATAAATAGTAAATTCGATATCGTTAATTTTTGTTTTTACACGGGTAGCGGTATGTAGGGTATCGGCCATTAAAACCTCTTCCGGATTGAATAAGGAGGTACGGCTGGCAATAGTTTTATACTTATCTTCGTGCCCTGCCGTTGAGTATTTCCCTACCACAATGTGATTTAATCCCATCACCGAACCTACCTCTTTTGTCCAATCTCCACCAGGAGCCTCAGAAAAACAAACCACATCAAAATTGTAGCCTTTGAGCGCCTTCCCAATTTCCGCTGCCGAGGCATTTTTGCTGTACTCTACATTGTATGCGGCTAATTTAATTCGGCTGGCATGTTCTGACTCTACTGCTTTTCTGCCTGTTTTTTTCCCGCAAGAGAAAAGTAAGACGGCCAGTAGTAAAAAAAGTGTTGGTCTCATTTCCATAAATTTTTTTGAGTTCATAATTGTGTTTAAATATTCAATCTTTCATAAAAAGCATAAATTCATTAATTTCCTTTGCCGAAAGTGCCTTTTCAAAGATCATCAGCTGATCAATGTAGCCATCAAATACGCGGTCAGGATGGCTTGCATTTCGTCCAATATTCCATGAATGATCCGTAGTTCCGGTAAAATTGATCCCCTCTTCCAAAGGCTTTGTCACCATGAGTTGTCCATCAATATACAGCTTTAAGGACTGGCCGTCACTAACACCGGCCAGATGATGCCAGTTTCTATTCCAGTCTGTTGGTAACAGCGTGTAAGCTTCGCCCCGTTGATATCCGCCAGAATAATAATTTACTTCCGTATTACTTGCCCGTACCTGAATAACGTTCAAATCCCCTTTACTAATAATGTCAGAAAAATTTTTTTCATCCATCGGATAAACCCAAAGCATGATCGTCATGACTTTTCCATTTGCGATTTTATCATATTTAGCATGATTGGGGATTTCAACGAACGCCTCCTTGAAAGCGTTCGTTTTAATTGCCTTTCCAAAAATACCGTCTACCCATTCTACCCCTCCATGAACGATTGCAGGGTTATTTAAATACGAGAAATCTTCTATATAGGCTACGCTAGTGGTATTAAAATCAAAAGCCATTATAGGTTTAATACATTTATTGTAAACCACTTCTTCCGAAAAATCAGGCCCGTATACTAACATGGTTTTAGCCTTTGTTTTTCCTACGCTTATCTGATAGTGCCCTTCCTTAGTAAAACTTGTTACGAACTTTATATTTCTAACCTCTCCTGGTTCCAAATGAAGGGTAAAATGGTCTTTTATTTTTCCGTTTATAAATAATTCAACATGTTCAGTTCCGGGAAAACTCCCGATATTTTTCACCCTTGTTTTTATGTCAACATCAGCATTCAACTTTGCTATAGATGGTAATGGCAGCATTAAACTTTCATAGCTAAATTCAGCCTTTTTATCTGCTTTTATCTCAATAGTTTGAGTGGGCTCCTCGTTAATCCTAATGTTGTATATGCCTGGTTTATAGAATTTTAGAGAAGTTGTTTTTGAGGTGCTCCCCAGACCATCAATAAGAAACCATTTGGTCTCTTTCAAACTGTCGTTGATAAAAATATCTATAGGCACGGAGCCTGCACAGTCGCGTTTATTCTGAATTGAAATAGAAATTTCCACGGGTTCTCCTGCTCCCCGTTTATCTTTTGAAAGTTCCCATTTTTTTATTTTAAAATCCGGTTTTGTTTTGGTTTCTGAAAACGGTAAAGCCGTTTGTTTTATGGTTCTCATTGTTGGGTGTTCACCCATTTCAAATGTTAAGGTACCCCCTGATATAATATCCTGATGACTCAGCCATAGCTTATGGTATTCATTAGCATTCAGGCTTACAGATTGTATATATTTATTTTTCTTAGAAACTTGTTGAGCATAGACAACAAAGGGTTTACCTCCCGAAGGTGAAATGGTAACTTTTTCAAAGATAGGCGCTCCCATAATATATTCCGGGGTTCCCGGGCAAACAGGATAAAAGCCCATCGCGCTAAAAACATACCATGCTGAAAGTGCTCCCAAATCGTCATTTCCGGAAATTCCACCAGGATGACTGCTGTAGTCTAATTCAAGAATATGTCTTACAACTTCCTGCGTTTTCCATGGTTTCCCTGCATAGGAATACAAATAGGCATTATGTAATTGTGGTTCATTGTCATGAACATATTGCCCGGTATGAAAACAAGTATCCAATTGCTTTACAAATTCTTCATTACCCCCAGCCAGATTTATTAAACCCTGAATATCGTGGATACTTGACCAATTGTAAGACCATTTATCGCCTTCACTATAGCCTCCTTTTGCCCAGTCACCTGACACTGTTTTTGCCGTCATAAACTTCGTTTCAGGATTATAAATGTTTTTATAATACCTGCTCTTTTCAATAAGTAGCTTATAATCTGACTCTTTTCCCAGTGCCTTGGCTATTTGTGCCATTGCCCAAAAATTATAAGTGTATTCCATGGTTTTAGTCACCGAGTAACTCTTTTCGGCAGGCACATAATTAAGCGCGTAAAAACTTTCTATATCCCTTCTGCCATACGGTGGAATCATCAGGCTCGCCTGCATGGCCTCATAGGCTTTATCAAAATCAAAATCAATTCCCTTAAAATAACTATCCACCAGAATAGGAACATTATGCACTCCGGTCATGGGTCCAGGATCCATAAGGCCCGCCTTATCATATTGTTCAAGTACGGATTGAACCATATCCCTTTGAATCTCGGAATCGAGCAATGTTAATAGCGGCTGTTTGCACTTATAGGTATCCCAGGGCGATAGATTAGCGTACCGTTTTGGTTCTTTGAAATCTGAAATAATCTGAGGAGCCAGATACGTGTGATAAAGGGCAGTGTAAAACAATTCTTTGTCCGTTTCATTATTCCCTTCAACCATGATACGTTTTAGCTGTTCATGCCATACTTGGCGCGCATCATCTTTTATTACATTAAAATTCCAATTCGGAATTTCAGCAATAAGATTTTTTGCTGCTTTGTCCTTTGATGATAATGAAAATCCAATTTTAACTAAAACTTCAGACGCATTTTCCTTGAGCCTTAAGAGAACGTTGTTCGAGTTGCAATTAATGGTTTCTATGTTCTCATCAAACATCAAAACAAAATGGTAACCATGACTTTTCCCCGTAATTTTACCCTGAGAATCTTGTTGGGCTTCTTCAATATCATGAATTAAAATGGCATTTGATTTTCCTATTTCAAAAGTGAATCTAAAAAAGGCTGCATATACTGTGGCCGTCATTTCTGCCTTAACTGCGTAATCCTCTAAAAACACAGAATAGTACCCTGGTGTTGCTATTTCATTGTCATGTTCAAATGCCGATCCCACAGATGCTTTGCGGTTTAAATTACCTGTGATAGGCATAATCTGAAAATGACCTTTAGAACCATGAGGGTAGCCACTAATATGATTCAGGAGACTGAAAGACCTAATGAAATTTGTGTTATAATGGTAATCCTCCGGGGTCACCTGTACCATTCCAAAGGGAAGAATCGCCCCGGGATAAGTGCCTCCATTTGCTTCCCAAATTGATGGGCGTATTGAATTTTCTGTTCCAATAAAGGGATTTACATAATCAACGGGGTTTTGTGTCCGGGCCACAAGAGACCAGAAGATAATCATGAAAGAAAGAAATTTAGTTTTCATTAAATTAAATCATTATCATGTTCTAAAACATTACTCCTCTATACATCAATTGTCAGCAACACCTCATTCTCTTTTGAGATCATCTGCCGGACATCACAAGCTTGATTTTAAAAGGAAACCCTTATTAATTCTGATATTGTCCCAGAATACAATTATCCATTTTATAGCAAATTAAAGCAATTTTATGCCATAATAAATAAGAATGTTATACGTATTGCAATTTTGAATACCTACTTAGCTGTAGCGTTATTAAATAATTAACGGTTTAACTTAAAATCGGAAACCAAGAAAACACGCATACAAAAAACGATTTTAGATTTTATTAAGATTTATTTAACCTGATGCACATCATTTCACGCTTTAAATGTTCTAATTACATTACTGTACAAATAACTGTAATGATGACAAAAATGAAAAGACATTTAAAAACTGTCGCTTGTTTTTTAACCTTTTTGATATTGATTCAGGGGTGCTCAATATATAAATCCGTATCTGCTCCATATGAAGAGGCTATGAAACATAATGCCCGGGTTCGAGTAAAGTATCCAGATCAATTTGCACTTAGATTCAATAGAATAGAGATCATTGATGATGACCTATATGGTGTCAAAAAAGTGAACGGTAGAATTGTAAAAACCCTTATTAACAGAGAAAAAATTAAAAAAATACAGGTGAAAGACAAAACATGGTCATGGATAGTCTTTCTTGGAATTCCAGTTATTTATATTGGTATATTAGTAGCTACGGTTGATGACTGGTTTACAATTGAATGGGGAAATTAAGTAATTTGAGCTATCCAATATTAAAAGTGGTTATCCAACCATTAAAACAGGCCCAATCGAATCAACAGCGCCATTGCTATTTGAGAACGCTTTATGATCCTGAATCAACCCCTTCGAATTGCTCGATATTCTATTAATAATTGAATCTATACGTCGTGGTTAATTGTATTGGCATTGATATCCTAAGGGAATTCAAAAAGGGTTCAATTTGTAGCTTCCCCATGCCTTTTAATGTAAGCTCTCAATCGTTTTTTTCAATACCAATTGCTATTCTATTTTGTTTCCTTACAGGGTTACTAATTACGGTTTAAAAAATGATTCCTCTCTTTAAAGACAAAAGGGTTCTCATTAAATAGTTTGTGGAAATTTTATACATAATCATAAATTATAACCGTTATTTAATACGGGTTTCATCTATAGTTTTAGGGATGCCCTGAGGGAATCGTGCAAACTTATGAAGTTGGTCCCAGGTCACATGCTCAGGGTATTTCATCCAATAAACATTCTTTGAGTTGATCCCTGCTGTTACTGAAACATTTACAGGCAGTGTAAATACCCCCCAAAAACCATGTCCTATTGAAGTAAGGTTCATTAAACTCGCCCAGGTGTTTATCTTATCCGGATTGTCGACAGATAATGAAACCATAATTTCAGCTTTATCTATAGCATTTTTATCAATTGTAATCATATGCGTGGCATTTTGAATAGGTAATAATTTTATATGATTATCACTGACCTCTATGATTTCTCCTGTGATTTTTGAATACTTATTTTCATATTGGCATTTAAAATATAGTCCCTTCACATTATTCTGAAAATCCTTTGGAGTAGACAAATATTTAGGTGAACTACATCCTTGGATGAAGACTATTGACACCATTAATATTTTGATTGACCCTTTCATATTATTGAATATCTGAGTATTTAGAATTCCAAAACACTTGTTCCATTTGTTGTTCCACAGCTTTATATTCGATGGCCAACTCCTTCCAGGTATGATCATCATTGGACAGCATTTTTTCTAATTTAGAAATATTCTTATCCCTGAGCCAACTCGCCCGAATCCATTCTAAATAATACCCTTTACTGGATAGGAATAATTCATATTCATCCTGATTCTTTAATTTCGGAATATTAAACTTGAAATTAAATTCATTTCCCGGAAAAGAAACCAAGTATTTATCATCATCTTTAATGACCTTCGCCAATCCATCTGACTCCCCTTTTATTGCGGTTACTTCTGAAGGGTATATTTTAGTTGCAAAAGGGGCCTCAGTAATAGCAGAAAGGCCTAAATAGTCTATACGCCATAACCCTTTGGTTAATTCTATTTTAATTTTTAGTTTCCCTTTGTTAGACAACATTTTTGGTAAGGGTGCTATTATTAAGTTTTTTGAAATTGGGCCTGTTTCATACAATTCATCAAAAAACTCCCAACTTTCATTTTCATTATTCCAAACGTATAATTTAATTTTACCCAGTAATTTAAAGGGATTACCTAATCGCTTTTTGACTGCAGAGTTGGTTTCAATTTTAGCAAAGTAATCTCCTACTTCATCACCCATGTAGGAAATCCCATTATAGAGTAAAAATGTTGTTAGTAAGGTTTGTCTAAAATTAATAACCAGCCCTTGTTTGTTGCCGTAAACACCTTCAAAATCTAAATAAATGTCTTCTTTTTTTGTGAGATCCTGTTTATCTGTAAATGAGAAGAATTCCAAATCATCTATTTTAGATACTTGACTTAAAATGCTTGTCCCATTTATGGTTGCTCTTTTTGGTGTTACCATATGACGCGCCTTGTAAAACGTATTCATGCGATCCTGAAATACAAACTCGGATCTTTTTTTAGGTACTGCCGTTAGACATATTTCATTAATTAAATGGGTTTCAAAGGCTTCATTTTTCATGGTTAGATAAAAATCCTCCCTCGAGGTTTGTGTATTTAGGGCATCCATATCCAACTTTTCTAAAGCAGGAGAAATGGCACTTGAAAACCCTTCAGCTTTTGCATCATGAACAGAATGGCTTCTTTCGGTATAAAATGTGGGACATGAACCAAAGCAAGCTTTGGGGTTGGTAATGCATGCGATATCAATGATAAGATTTGCTCCTGTTAGAATAGCAAGTGTTGAAATTTTATCCTTGTCTGTAGATGTTATGGCATCAAGCTGATTGGTCTCTATGATGGCAATGTCATCAATATTATGAGCCATTGAACCCTCTCTTATTTCAGTTCTGTTAAAATCAAACAATTTTCCATTACCCAATATGGAATCTTTCGACGCGTTTAGCTTCCAATCCCTTAATAGGCTAACCTCACCATTCTTGAGATGAACTTTAAAAAACGCTTGATCATACAAATTTTGGTGAATGGAGTCGTTAAAGCCTCTATAGGCTTGTCTGAAATCTTGTTTGATATACAATTTCCCGCACGAGTAAATAATAAATCCTATGAATAATAGAATTGTTATTGTCAAAATAAGATATTTAGTAGCTCTTGTCATAGAGTTGTTTTTGGTTTTTATTAATCTTATACCCGGAACCTATGCCTTATTAAAGATTAAAAGGGATAGGGTTACCATGTATATTATATTTTTCATAACGGTACGTTTTTAAATTTTAATTAAAATTAAACCAGTTGAACTAGTTTGATGTCCAGAATAATTGCAGAAGAATAAATCCGGACCTTTTTTATACCTCTTAAAGCAATTTTCCACTACCAACTAATATAGAGGTATCTGCTTGAAGCGAAAATGATGGATATCAGTTTGGAACTGTTTATAAATTACCTTCTAGTTCTTTTTAAACCCTCTGTAAAAACCTGTTAAAAATTTTAAGCCTTAAAACCAAATACATCAAAGCACTCCATAATTTTAATAAAAAAGGGGCTCTTAATATGCAAATCCTGACAAGGTTTACTATTAGCTAAATCCGTTTTGTAAAGCACGTTATCTCGCTTTTCTTTATTGAATTCCCAAATGCCCTCATGTCTTAAGGTTTGTCAAAACCCCATAGTCGCACTCATGGGCTCCCCGAATAGGATTATCCATTTCGTAACATATTAGGGCAATTTTGTAACATTTTGATTCAAGGTTTCAAAATTGTTACAAATGTGTAGAGCAATGTTACAGCCGTTTAAGATTGAAATCTATCAAAATCATAAATTGAAAAAGCATTGAAAATGCCATGTAAAAATTTCATTTATGAAGCAAATATTTCTTATTGCTATAATTGGTATCATTCTTCTAGGATGTGAATCCACTTCTAAGAAAACGGAACAAAATAGATCCACGACATACTACGATCTGAGCAACTCCGGTATAACTGAGACAGACGACGTCACACCTATAGTTGTTGAAGCCCTGGAAAAATGCAAAGAAGAGGGTTATGAAGGTATCCGTTTTCCCAAAGGAACCTATCACTTCTATCCCACTTATGCCCCCGACTTTTATGCGGCTATAACAAACAACGATAATGGCCTTAAGCGAACGCCTTTCCCCATTTTCAATTTCAAGGATTTTCATATTGACGGCGGTGGTTCGGAGTTCATATTTCACGGTAAAATGGTCCCATTTATTATTGAAGAAAGTAATAACATTAAGGTCTCGGATTTTAGTATTGACTGGGAAGTTCCTTTTTTTGCTCAGGGTACCGTTATTGGAAACAATCCCAACGCTAATACTTTTGATGTGCAGATGGAAACCCCCTATATAGTGGAGGATAACCGGATTTACTTAACCATCGAGAGAGAAGATTCGCCATACGAACAAAAATTTGGCCATAGGTACGCCAAACAGGAGAAGTATCATCAAAGGCTGGGTCAGAATATCATATGGGACCGATCCACCAAAGCGCCCATCTATAAACATGGGCTATACAGTGGTTTTGATAACAGCTATTTTTTCGAAGCAAAAGCTTTGACTGACAGCACAGTCAGGCTTACCTCCAAATACAGGAAGGTCCCTCCCATAGGTTCTGTTTTCATCTCAAAAGGAGAGTATCTCAACAACAGAGAAAATCCGGGGATTCGAGTATTCAAATCAAAAGACCTCCTGTTTCAAAACATCAATGTATATCATGCTGGAGCGATGGGCTTAATAGCGGAACGATCTACCGATATCACGCTTGATGGTTTCAATGTTGTTTTACGGGAAGGAAGTAACCGCCTGATCACCACAATCGCAGATGCCACACATTTTTGTAATTGTAAAGGCCTCATAACCATTACAAATTGCACCTTCGAAAACATGTTGGACGATGCTACCAATGTACATGGTACTTATGCCAGAGTAAAAAAAATCATAAGTAATCATCAAGTGGCCTATGAAACGTATCATCCGCATCAAAAAGATTATTTCTTCGGGGCAAAAGGTGACAGCATACGCATTGTAGATCGGCATACCTTGCTTCCTAAATCCGAAATTTTGATCATTGAGGACGTCAAACGCATAAATGAAAAGGTATCTATTCTAAGCCTTAACAAGCCCATAAATGACATTGCACAGGAGTTCGATGGCATCGATAATGTCTCCTGGCACGCTTCTGCAAAAATTGAAAACAATACGGTAAGAAATAACCGGGCGAGAGGCTTTCTCATTTCAACGACACGAAAAGTAACGGTACGCAATAATTATATCTCCTCTCAGATGGCAGCCATGCGCATGTCGGGAGATCTTGAGTTGTGGAATGAATCCGGTCCATGCGACAGCCTCCTTATCGAGAACAATCAGTTTGTAAATAATTTGCATGGAGGGAATAAACAGGCCATACTGCTTATAGATCCGGAACAGGAATTACATGAATCCGAAAGTAAGGGGTATTATCACAAGGATATCATAATTAGAAACAATGATTTTTACGCTTTCGATTCGCCTGTTTTGAAGGCTCATTCTGTTGATGGATTAGTTTTCGAGTCAAACAGAGTCATACAAACCGATGCCTACGAACCCATATTCCCGGATGAGCCCAACCTTAAAATCACCCATTGTAAGAACGTGACCATTAAAGACAATACCTATAAATTATTAACGGGAGAGTATACCGATCTTTCGGTTGATACAGATTAGGAATAATATAACTATACTAAATAACTTAAATTAAACTACAATTATGAGAATTAAATTATTACTTTTTATGCTGTTTATACTGACTGCGGCAATGGATGTCGTAGCTCAGGTGGAAGTAAGTGGTGTTGTACGGGACAATGAAACCGGAGATCCGCTATTAGGCGCAACGGTGCTCATTAAAGGAACCAGTAATGGAACCATTACCGACTTGGATGGTGCATTTAATCTATCTGTTGAAAACCAGAATGCTATGCTTGTGATTTCTTATACGGGGTATAAAACCATGGAAGTTAAAGCGGGGACCAATCTCCAGATCAATTTAAATGTGGATATTGGCAAATTGGACGAAGTGGTGATTATTGGTTACGGTACCCAAAAGCGAAGCGATTTGACCGGTTCTTTGGCCGGGGTAAAATCAGAGACTCTCATGGAATCTCAAACTACCGATGTGTTTTCGGCAATGCAAGGCCGAATGGCCGGTGTTCAGATATCTTCAGATTCAGGACAGCCGGGAGGGGGAATCGAACTAACCGTTAGAGGGCAGACCTCGATAAACGCCTCGTCATCTCCCCTATTTGTAATAGATGGCGTTCAAATTGATGTGAATTATGATGAAGTCGCCACTACTGGCTCTTCGCAAGCCAGGATCAATCCCTTAACCGGTATTAACCCGGCCGATATCGAGTCTATTGAAGTATTGAAAGATGCCTCTGCAACGGCTATTTATGGGTCTAGAGGTGCCAATGGCGTTATTATTGTGACCACAAAAAGGGGATCAGATGGCCGTTTAAATGTCGATTACACCTATAATTTAGGCGCTTCAAATGCGATTAGGAAAATGCCGATGTTGTCAGCGCAGGAATATATTGTCTACCAGGAGGAACGCGGTAACACGCAGTTTTTAAACCAGGATACGGATAATGATGGTGTTTTTGAAACCCCTCGGAATTTTAATGAACTGCAATCATACGACTGGCAGGATGAGGCCTTAAGACTGGCTATCACCCAACAGCATCAGGTGTCCATCAGAGGCGGCAATAAAACAACGAATTTTTCTGCAGGTCTGGGTGTCCTCGACCAGGATGGTATTATAGTGAATAATGATTATGACCAATACAATCTAAGGTTAAGGATTAACAGTGATGCCAGCGACAGGCTATCCCTGGGGTTTAGCTCCAATGCCTCCTATTCGGTTCTTGGCGGGGTTGCCAACAGTGGGGGACCTACCAGTTTTACAGGAGTTACCCAGCAAATTCTTATGGCTAACCCCTGGGATATTAGAACAGACGATGTGGATGTCACAGACGATGCATTTATTAGTCCACTGGCATTGATTAAGGATACCGATAAAACAACCAGTATCTTTAGAATATTCTCAAGCATGAATTTAGACTATAAGATATCGGATGATTTAAAATACACTGCGGTCACCGGTGGAAACATCAGCCACTCCAAAGTAAAGGAGTTTTACAGCTCCGAAACCTCATGGGGTCGCCTTCAAAATGGCCGGGCTAGGGTAAAGGAAGTCAATACCTACTCCTATAACCATTCCTCTCAGTTGCATTTCAACAAAACCTTAGGTTCTGATCACCGCATTGATGCCATGGCTGCATTTGAAATTTATCATTATAATTTCGAGGACTTCGAAAACGAGGTGACAGGCTTCGAAAATCAGACCACCGGTGTAAACAATATCAGTATAGGAACCTCAGTAAGTAACTATACCACTCAAAGATGGAACACCAACAGACTCTCCTATCTGGGCAGAGTCAATTATGCCCTCTTCGACAGGTACCTCTTCACTGCCAGTATCAGAGCGGACGGGTCAGATAAATTTGGTGAAGGCAACCGATGGGGATACTTCCCTTCCGGAGCCATAGGCTGGAAAGTGTCTGATGAGGCGTTCATGAAAAACATCACACCCATTTCTAACCTAAAATTGAGATTAAGCTATGGTGAGACCGGAAATGAACGTATTCCTGCTTACACCTACCTGGCACAACTGGATCCGACCTTTTACGCGAGTAATGACAATCTTATTTTTGGTCTTGCCCCGTCCTCAATTCCCAACCCAGACCTGAAGTGGGAGACCACCAACCAGTATAATGCAGGTATGGACCTCGGGCTTTTTGGAGGCAGCTTAACCTTAAGTGCAGACTTGTATAAAAAAATCACTGAAGACCTCTTATTAAATGCCCCTATTCCGTCACAAAGCGGGTTTAACTCCCAGTGGCAGAACATTGGTCGGATTGACAATGAGGGCTTGGAACTGCAAATTACCTCGTTTAACATCAGTAAAAATAATTTCTCATGGCGAACCGATTTTAATATCTCCTTTAACCGCAATGAGGTTAAAGATCTCGGGGGGGCTAGTGCTATTCCCGTGGGAACCGGTGGCGGTTGGCAAAATAGTGTTGGAAGAGTCATTGTAGGGGAGCCTATCGGAACCATGTTCGGCCTTGAGTTTGATGGTATTTATCAAATCGACGATTTTACATGGGATAACAACAGTGACCCAAGCATCCCTCACGACGACAGAACCTATGTCCTCAAGGAAGGCCTCCCAGTGTATACCGGAACCGCGCTTCCCGGTAGAATGAAGTATGAAGATGTTAATGGTGATGGCTTTATTAATGATGATGACAGGAAGGTCATTGGTGATAGCAACCCCGATCATTTCGGTGGTATTAACAATACTTTCACCTATAAGAACTGGGATCTGTCGGTATTCTTCCAATGGTCCTACGGCAATGACATTTACAATGCAACCAAAGTCAGACTTAATGGGGTTCAACCTTGGATGAACATCGATCAGGCCTATTTTGAGAATCACTGGACCCCAGAGAATCCTAACAATTCTTATCCGGCTTATGGTGCGATCGATCAGCAAATTGCTTCTTCCTATTATGTAGAGGATGGCTCCTATCTCAGATTACGAACGGTTTCAATTGGTTATAAACTTCCAAAGGAGATCACCGATAAATTGGGGATAAACTCCTTAAAATTTAATCTTATTGGGAATAATTTAGCGACCTGGACCAATTACACAGGATGGGATCCGGAAGTTAATTTTAACAACCCATTGCTTACAGGATTTGATCGTATAGCCTATCCAAGAGCCAGGAATTTTACCTTTAGTCTTACAGCAACATTTTAAAAATATTCAATATGAAAACTTATATTAAAAATCTATCCTTTTTGGTGTTGTTCCTTGCAGTTATATCCTGTGAAGATACCTTGGAACCAACACCATATTCGTTCACAGCACCTGAAAATTTCTATAAATCTGCTCAGGATGCCGAAATCGCCCTGGTAGGGGTTTACAATACACTAACAGCTGGTAGCATTCAGGGAGGAGGTAATGCTTCCTCATTCAGGAGAGACCTGTTTGAGATGCTGGTAGGCGGAACAGGTGAAGGTGTTATACCCGCAAGATTCGCTAATAGAAGAGGTGCAGAATGGGGTACAGGACAGTTCTCCAGCAGTACAGGCGAGATTAATAATGCCTGGTTTTTTCTCTACGCTGGCATTGGTCGCGCCAACAGTTTGCTTGAAAATTTACCAAGTATACCCGATGCAGAATTTTCGAATACCCGGAAAGCCGAAATTGAGGGTGAAGCGAAACTCCTGAGGGGCTATTATCACATGATGCTCTCTATGATGCACGGTGCCATCCCGGTTTACACAAAAACGGGTGATGATCCTCTTATGGGGAGAAAATCTGTTCAGGAGGTCTATACCCAGATCCTTTCAGATTATGAATTTGCTTATCAAAATCTTCAGCACAGAGGACTAAGGGGAGGTGCAGTAGATAAATGGACTGCCGCAGGGCTACTGGTAAAGGCTCATACCTATCTGGCCAGTATGAAAACCAACGGGCTGAGTGATTTTGGGTATGCTCCCAATAGTTTTGACTGGGTTAACGCCACAGACAGTTATACGAAGGCAGTGACCATATCTGCAGACATAGTCGCTAATAGCGGGTATACCCTGACAGCAAATTATGATCGTCTGTTCAGGGAATCGACCAAAACGGCACAGGCTGAGGAGGTCATGCTGTCCGCTGAAGGTTCATCTGATGCCTCACAACAGGTGATCACCATCGTTGTAAATAACTTTATTCCTCAGGGAAATGCACCAAGATTAGGCGGTGGCTCAGGATGGACCCGTCCAACAGGGGAACTCTATGATTTGTATCATTCAGCCGATTTCCGTTTCAGTCATAATGTATCAGGAAATATAGGTGGAAATGCCAATATACTGGATGTTATAGAAATTGACGGGGTCCGATATTACCAGCCCAGAACGCTCCCCGGGAAAAATAATGGGACGATGAGTGTGGGCAAATACCGGATGAAAGACCCTTCACAGAAAAGCTATGCCCCTTGGGCATCAGGAATTTCTTTCCCGCTATTACGATATGGAGATATTCTTCTGCTTCGTGCTGAGGCACTGTACTATACCGGAGATGAGTCCGGAGCCAGGGCTGTATTGACCGAACTGCGTCAACGCTCCGTCATGGCTCCTGCAACCGTTGATGATCTGAACACGGCCTATTTCAACGCAGATTTTGTTAAAGAATTGCAGGAAGAGCGTTCAAGAGAGCTGTGCTTCGAGATCTGGAGACGGATTGACCTGGCACGATTCAATATCTATGATGAGACGATAAGTTCTCTCGATCCGGACAATGGCTTTTACAATGGCGATGTCACCCTGTTACAGCAAAACTGGAAATCGGAGAAGGTTTGGTATCCAATACCATTGGGACAAATTGATTTAAATTCAAATCTAGTTCAAAATCCCGGTTACTAGAACACTAATTATTTTTGAGTTAGTCATTGGAGCTATGTTGGGATGGATTAACAAGTCTGACATAGCTCCTTTTAAATGTGTGATAAAATCAAAATGAAAAAGAGCCTGATCATCCATTTCATACTGTTTATTTTACTGATGTTGACAACCCTTTCGGCACAGTCAAAACCCAATGTCGTTCTGCTATTTGTCGATGACTGGGGATGGTCCGATGTCGGTTTCAGAAATGATCGATTTTACACTCCTAACATCGACCAATTAAAAAGAGATGGGATGGAGTTTACAAGGGCTTATGTTCCCACGCCCACCTGCAGTCCGAGCAGGGCAAGCCTGCTTACGGGTAAAGAGGCCATTCGCTTGGAAATGCCCCGACACATCGAACATCAAAACAAGGATGGGACGAATGATGAGAAATACAATTACTGGAAAAACGATCCCGCCCATATGCCTTCCATCAATTGGCTCCCCCTTGAGGAAGTGACCTATGCCGAGGTCTTGAAAGATCAGGGGTACTTCAACATGTTCATTGGAAAATGGCATTTGGGACACGAACCGTATTATCCAATCTATCAGGGGTTTGACGCCATGTTTGGGACAGGTAACTGGGGGCATCCAAAAAGTTATTACCCCGATTTTTTTAAGGATAATTTACTGGAAGATTATACGGATGAATACCTGACAGACGTCCTAACGGATAAAGCCGTTAATTTTATAGATCACTACGATCGGACAGAACCTTTTATGATGTCGCTTTGGTACTATAATGTACATTCACCCCATGTAGGCAGGAAAGATCTGGTTGATGAGTTCCTGAAAAAGGGTTACGACAATAAGGAAGCAATCTATGCGGCCATGGTAGCGAGCATGGATGAATCTGTAGGAAGGGTTAGAGATGCGTTAAAACATAAAGGAATTGATAAAAATACCATAGTACTGCTCATCTCCGATCAGGGTGGTTTCTTTAGTAATGCGCCCTTGTCTGGAGGAAAAATAGGTGGAAATACTTTGGGAGAAGGAGGGGCCAGGGTGCCGTTTTTGGTTTATTATCCCGGAGTAACGACCCCCGGATCTGAATCTGATACCCCCATTCAAACCATAGATGTCTTCCCTACTCTGGCAGAAATTGCCTCTAAAAACACTTTTAAGCCACATAACATCCAGGGAGTAAGCCTATTGTCCGAACTGAAAGGAGAAAAGTTAAAACCACGGGATCTGTATTTTTATCGAAGTTATGAGGACCAGTATGCAGCGATACTGTCAGGGAACTGGAAACTGATTAAATACAGAAGTGGTACATATGAATTATTTAATGTGGTTGACGATGTTTCTGAAAAGAAGAACCTGATCGGAAAAGATCTTCCGATCGAAAAGAAATTGAAAAGAAAGCTTTACAAATGGGAAAAGCGAGCGGTTCCGGTTTATCATTGATAAGACGTTCTGACTTGTAAACCATGATCACACCTAAAATAAACAGATATTCATGAAAAAGATAAGCATGATATTGGTAATAATAGCCGTGTCAACTTCTTTGGGGTTGGCTAAAACGTCCGATCCCATAATGATAAAGCCGGTTAATGGCGATATGACTCCAATCATCTCTCAAATACTTGAAGAAGCCGAAACAAAGGACCTCCATTTGGTATTCGAAAAAGGCGTCTACAGATTTTTACCCGATTATGCGTTTGGAAAATATCTGGACATTACGAATCACGGGAATGGGTATAAGCGCATTATCTTCAACTTTACTAAATTTCGCTCGGTAAGCATAACGGGTAATGGCGCGGAATTTATTTTTCATGGTCAAGCCATGCCTTTCCTTTTCGAAAATTGTGAACGCGTTAAAATAAGTGATCTTGTTATTGATTGGGATATTCCTTTTACTTTTCTTGGTGAAGTTATTGCGGTCAATGAGGAGGAAGGATACCGCGACATTAAGCCTTTCAGGGATGGTTTCTCCTGGAAGATTAGAAATGGAAAATTGGAATTCCCCGATATTGACGGTTTCAGTTACAGTATTCCGGGCAGTACCTTGGCATTTGACCCATCAGAAAAACGACCGGTACATGGAGCCTGGGATATTCATAGTCATCCGCGTTGGGTGGAAAAATTACCCAATGGGAATTTGAGGTTTTATGAATTCCTTAAGCATTATCCTCCGGTTGGCGCTTTGCTTAGCTCAAAAGGGGACCGGGAGCATGATCGCTATGCCCCTGCATTCGATTTTAAGACCTCTTCAAACATCGAACTCGATGGCATTATCATTCACCATGCATTGGGAATGGGCTTTCTTTTCGAGCGCTCTGAAAATATTAAATTAATCCATTGTGGCATTTATCTTAGGGAAGGCACGAACCGCGTCATATCCAGTACAGCAGATGCTACCCATTTTTGTAATTGCAAAGGCACTATTTTAATAGAAAACTGTCGGTTTGAGAACATGCTGGACGATGGAACCAATGTTCATGGTACCTACGTGGAGGTTGATGAGGTGATTGATACTAGTACCGTTCGAACCAAGTTAATGCACTTTGAACAGCGAGGATTTCAATTTGCAACTCCCGGTGACGAGGTCTGGTTTATCAGACAACCGTCCCCCGAGCGTGGTGAAACGGCTGTTGTCCGTAACATAAAATTCATAAACGATGCGTTTATTGACATTAGTTTTAATGCGCCATTACCGGCAGGATTGAAACCCGGTGATATTTTGGAAAACAAGACATGGAATCCTGAATTCACCATGCGAGGTTGTACTATCAGGAACCACAGAGCCCGAAATGTGGTACTTAAAACACCGCTGAAAACCATCATAGAAGACAATCGATTCTCTTCTATGATGTCCTCCCTATTTTTCAGAGGAGAGACCTTTTTCTGGTTTGAGTCCGGTGCGGTAAATGATGTCCTGATTCAAAACAACACATTCGAATACTGTGCCTACAGTGGTTCGGAACATGCTGTTCTCAATATCACACCTCGATTAGGAAAAACATTTGATCCATCTCTCATCTATGACCGAAATATACGTTTTGAAAATAATACCATCCGAACTTTCGGAAACAGAATTGTAAGTGCAGATCGAGTAGATGGCTTAACCATCAAGAATAATAAGATCATTAAAACCTTCGGGATTCCGGAGCTTTATCCCAATACACCGCTTATAGAATTAACGAATTGCACTAATACTGTAATCCAGGGAAATCGTTATGAAGGGGATTGTGACACCAAGATTAAAGCCGATGAACCAAGTACCCTGAACTTATCCGTCGGGCATAACGCAGGGTTTTAATTAATGAGAGGATCAAAATCTTCTAAATGGAATTACTTTTTTCCTTCAAATTAGCTATGTATTCGGTCGCAGTAACACGCTTTATCTTCTTAAAATTACTATTGAAAATACCATAGTTGGTAATTCCCACGGCATTCATGGCCTCTTGCACACGGTCACATCCGTTATCGAACATGTCAATGGCATATTTCATTTTTATTCTTGTAATGATGCTTTTACCTGTTTCACCAACCAGTGTTTTTAATTTACGGTGTAAATGCATCCGGCTAAGGCCAACATCTGATGCGAGATCATTTACCGTAAAATTAGGATTGTTAATATTTCTCTCGATGACCTGATTTATATTTTTGATGAGCTTTTGATCATAGGATGTATAATGCGATTTGATGTCCACATTAATGTTATGGTCCATCAGATAGGTTTTAAATTTGTTTCTTGTCTCCAATATATTATCTACCTTTCTACGTAAAACTTCAGAATTAAAAGGTTTGGTTATAAAATCCCATGCCCCCGCCGCAAGACCTTTTTTTTGAAATTCAATATCTGTTTTTGCGGTTAGAAAAATCACCGGGATATGCGATGTTTCCTTATTGGACTTTAGTTTTTGACACATATCGATGCCATCCATCAATGGCATCATGATGTCAGTGATAACCATGTCCGGAAGATTTTCCTGTGCCAGAAACAAACCTTGTTCTCCATTATTTGCTTCCAAAATGGCATAATCATTTTGAAGACTGATCTTGAGATAATTTCTAAGATCATGATCATCTTCCACAATGAGTATGGTCTCTCCTTTTTCTATGGCTTCATCATCAAACACACCATCTTGTTGATGTTCAGTTTGAATAAGGTCTTCAACGTTTTGGTCTGCTTCCTTTTCAAAATAATAACGACTTGATATGGGTAATCTAATCTTAAACTTTGTCCCATTCAACTCACTATCTTCAACAGTTATACTTCCTCCGTGAGCCTGAATAAGACTTTTTGCAAGATGCAACCCTATTCCGGAGGATGCTCTATCCTTACCGTGATAAAAGCGTTCAAAGATATGCTCCTTTTGCTCATCAGGAACGCCTGGTCCGCTATCGCTTACCGTTATGATGGCATACTGAAGCCCTTTTACTTCTTCAACTTTCAAAGAGATATCTATAACACCTCCGGTAGGGGTATATTTAAAAGCATTCGACAAAATGTTATAAAACCCCTTTTCTAGTACACTGCGATCAAAATAGCCCTCACATTTATCAAGATTTAACCGCAGATCTATTTCCTCTCGCAGTACTTGCCATTGAAATGCCTTAGTATAATCTCTTATGGCCTGGCGCAGGTCCTTTTTGGTAACCCTTACAAGGTTTTCCCCTTCAGATATTTTTCCAAAGTCCAGTAATTGATTCACCAGAAATTTCATGCGTTGGATATTACGCGATACAATTTCCTCACACATCATTTTTTGTTCCCGACTTAAGGATTGATTCATTAAATCGTTAAATGGTGCAAGTATCAATGAGAGCGGTGTTTTGAATTCATGACCGACATCAACGAAAAACCGCAGTTGTTTCTCTCTAAGTTCTTTATCCTGTTGAATCTTTATTTTATCCAACTCAATCTGGTGATCTAACCGCTGTTTGTGAAACCAAAAGTAAATGAAGCCTGAAATAATCAGGCTAATCAGGATGGCATAAATCACATAGGCAAAATTAGATTTCCAGGGGGATGGAATAATAGAGATAGGGAGTTCTATACCATTTTTCGTCCACTGACCTTCATGATCCTCTAACTGTAACTGAAACATATAATTTCCAGGATCAAGATTTGAATACGATACAATAGGGTTATTTGAAGTGTAGACCCACCTATCATCATAACCGTTCAGGCGATATCTGAAATTATTTCTAGAATTGTTCGTGAAATTGGTCCCACTAAACTCAAAAGACACATCATTTTGTAAATGATTCAAGGTTAAGCGGTTTGTTGAATTGATATTTTCGTTCAAAATTACAGATCCGAATAATTCGGCTCCCGGTTTTACAATTTCATTGTTTATCTTGATGTTCGACAACAACAATTCAGGATTATAGGGGTTTAGAGAAATCTTAAGGGGATCAAAATAATTTATGCCATTGGTTGTACCAAAAAACAAATAATCTCCATAGAATCCGGAGGATTCCGTCATGCTACTCGACAACAGACCATCATCATAAGTGTAGGTTTTTACCTTGCTTTGCATTGGATTATAATGGATGAGACCATGTGTATTAGAAAGCCACAGATTATGATTGGAATCTTCGGCAATACCCATGATCTTCTTATCAATGACCCCCCCCACGTTAATTTGTTCAAACCATTCTGAGTTAATCGTTTTTCGAAAGAGCCCTACATCCGTGCCCGCCCAAATCGTATTATCTTTGGCCTCGTAAAAACACCATACGGATGTGTTTAAAATTGGATCGCCATTTAAATCAATGAGGCTTTCAACGTTTGCGTGGGTAAACTGTCCATTGGTTCCCATCTTGAGCACAATTAATCCCTTTGAAATTGTTCCCACTAATAATTGATTGGAATGGGTATCGAACAACATCCTAAATATGTAACTCTGATTTAAACTTTGGAGCGAGGGAAAGTCTTCCCAAATCCACTTAACCTCATTATTTTCCTTTATAAGGATTCCATCGATAGTCCCGATTAAAAGACGTCCATAGGGGTCTTTTTCAATACATCTGATATTCGTGAGACCAGTCTGGTTTTTTAAAACTGGCACAAGAGTTTCATCATCTTGCAAAACATCAAGACCCATGTTCGAACAAACATAAACTGTATTGTCAATTTTAGCTATATGATTAACATAACTCATTCTGGGCCCCTTCAATAACTTTAAATTATTTGTTTTAAGGTCATATTTAAAGAGCCCCTCGTTGTTAATTCCCAGAATAAGATGGTCATCATTGACCAAAATAGACCTGACATTGGGTCCATTATAGTTGTCCAAATTAATGGCATAAAAGCCGGTATGATGAAGATTGGTAAAACAAAGCCCATGCCGGTTCCCCACCCATAGATTATTGAATCGGTCATAATATAACTTCAGGATCGTGTTGCTGAGCAATCCTCTGGGGTTGGTTCTGGAACTCGTAAATTGATTGACAAAATTTAAGGAACTGTCCAACTGAAGGAGTCCATTGTTTCGAGTCCCAATCCAGATATTCCCCACTTGATCTTTAGTCATGGAACTTATGGATAATTCAGGCATTTCGGAGGTTAAAAGTTTCTTTAAACCATCCATTTTATCTATGATAAAAAGCCCATCGTATCCACCCACGAGTATCGATGATCCTGTATATACCAAACTCGTGAAAGTGCGTTTTTCCGGATTGGGTAGTTTTAACAGTTTATCATCCTTCAAAAGAAAGATGCCATAATTTCCTGCAAAATAGATATCCCCATCGGGTAACTGGAGGACATCCCTGAAATGATAATTTTGAAACCCGGTAATAAATTCAAATTCAGGTTCACTACTCTCATTCAATCTCAGAATTCCCTTAGAGGATACGGCATACAATACACCATCATCGGTAAGAAGGAAATCAAAAATAATACCTGCATTTTTGGGAGATTTTACCCTAAAGAATTGGTCTTTTAAGAGTGAATAGTAGGAGATAAGACCTGCTTCTGTTCCTATCCATAATTTTTTATGATTGTCCTCGAAAAGCGAACTGATTCGATTATCTGGAAGACTTGCCGGGTTAGAAGTCTGTCTGCGAAAAGTAACCAGATTTTTTCCGTCAAAACGGTTAAGGCCATCATAAGTGCCTATCCAAACAAAACCATAACTATCGCGGACAATAGAGTTGACATCATTTTGGGATAAACCATCCTCAATCGTTAAATTCTTAAAATAGAGTTCCTGAGCGCATATGGGGTGTATAATTCCTATTAGGAAAACATATAGACATGCTAACAGTTTTTCTGGTTTGAAATAACCCATCATAAATCCGATTTTAAATTCTATTGAAAAGATAATTATTTTTGATGGAAAATGACTTCTAATTTACAAGTAAGTCTACTTCCAAATCATAAAACACGTTCCTATTTCGATTTACCCTTTTCCTTTGATAACCGTATCATAGTTTCCGTCTTCAATAACTTGAGTATAGTTTTTTGAAGTATCCATTTTGAAATAGGTATTGCTTTCTCACTACTCATACTTCCATGAACACGGGATACTGGTACAATCCCTAATCAGCTATACCAAGTCAAGCAAATATATAGCTCATTAAGAATGTAAAAGAATAAATTAACAGTAAAAATTAACGATGTTACAAATGTGACGCAAGCTGTTACAAATCAATTCATCAGAATCAAGAACTCTTATTACCTATCAACTGAGAATTTATCAGAAAATTTTTGCTAAAGAATATAGATATAAACCTTAATTTTTATCGAATTGACATTATCCCCCTTCATTTTGACTAATTCACCCCTATTATTGGTCTGAATGACTACTTTACAAAACAAGGAAATTATTACTTTTGAAAACGATAAACTAACTAAATAAATAACAGATGAAACAACTAAACGCTTTACTGAAGCAAACGGCATTTTCAGGTATTATGCTATTTGCGGTGTTCGCTATGTATGGGCAGAACACGATTCAGGGAACAGTAACAACTGCCGCCGATGGAGAACCCATTCCGGGAGTAAATGTGATTATCAAGGGGACCACCCAGGGAACGGCAACCGATTTTGATGGTAATTTTACCATTAGTGCCTCCCCCGATGATGTCTTGGTGATTAGCTCTTTGGGCTATAAAACCCAGGAGTTGACAGTAGGTAATCAAACAATCATGACCATAGTCCTGGAAGAAGATGCCGCCGCACTCGATGAGGTGGTGGTCGTGGGTTATGGTACAGCCAGGCGTAGTGATTTAACAGGTGCTTTGACTTCGGTATCCTCCAGTGATTTTAACAAGCAACCTTTAAGTACTGGAAGCCAGGCTCTGCAAGGTAGAGCTGCCGGAGTGCAAGTTACCCAAACATCCGGTGCTCCGGGGGGGAACTTTAAAATAAGGATCCGAGGAGCTAACTCCATAACAGGCAGCAATGAACCCCTATACGTCATTGATGGCCAATTTGCCAGTATTAATACCATTAACGTCAACGATATCCAATCTATGGAAGTTCTGAAGGATGCCTCCTCGACAGCTATTTATGGGACGAGGGGTGCCAATGGGGTGATTTTGATTACTACCAAGACCGGGCGCTCGGGCAAACCCAAATTTGATGTGAATTTATTTACCGGAATATCCAATATAACTCAAAAATTGGATTTGATGAATGCGGCCGATTTTGCCGAGGGGGTCAACTTTTCTGATGGCATGGAGGTGTTTACTGCCCAGGAAATAGCCGATCTCAGAGCCAATGGCGGAGAGGATTGGCAGGAACGTCTGTTTCAAACAGCTTACTTTAATAATGTGCAGATCTCGGCAAGCGGGGGTAGTGATGCCGTGGATTACTATATTTCGGGTTTATATTATGACGCCAGTGGTACCGTGGTGGACCATCAAAAGATCAGACGAATGAATCTGAGATCGAATTTCAACGCCAAATTATCAGAAAAAATAAAAGTCGGTCTTAATTTTAATGTAGGACAAGAAAAAAACACAGGAATCAGGGCTGATTTAGGGGTGGGATTGTCATTCGACCCAACTACACCAGCATTTGATGAGAATGGCGATTATAATTATAACTCAATCAAAAATTTAGCGACATCACAAACCAATCCTTTGGTGGCCGCCGAAAATAATATAAGGTATAACATAGGAGATCGTATAAGCCTCAATGGGAATTTCAATTGGGACATTCTGGATAATCTGGTGTTCAATACCTCCGGGGGTCTTATTAAAGTGGAAAACCACAACAATGCCTATGCCCCATTAATCTCCAGTGCTAATGGTAGAGCTGATGTCGATAATATTTACAGAACAAATCTCTACAACACCAATCGCCTAACCTATACCCCTAATATTGGAGAAGACCACAGTTTAAAGATAGATGCCATACACGAATTGGTAATTGACAAGTCCAACAGCACTTTCATTACGGCCACCGACTTTTTCACAGATCTGGTGACCTATAAGGATTTGAGCGCGGCCAATGTACAAAGGGTTGATAACAGTGAGAGCCAAAGGGAATTGGAATCCTTTCTGGGACGGGTCAATTATGTGTTTTTGGATAAGTATTTATTGACGGCTTCTTTTAGGGCAGATGGTTCAAGTGTATTCCAAAAGGACAAATGGGGGTATTTCCCATCGGGATCAATTGCCTGGAAGGCATCAGAAGAGGATTTTCTAAAAAATAGTGAAACCGTTAACAACTTAAAATTGAGGTTGAGTTATGGTGAGGTCGGTAATCAAGGGATCAATGTTTTTGGAACACGGTCTCGTGCCGTGCTTGGATTAGGGGTGAATTATCCTTTTGATGGCAATGATGTCACGGGTGTTGCACCATCCAACCGGATTTCGAACCCGGATTTAACCTGGGAAAAAACCAAACAAATTAATGTAGGTTTGGATTTGGGATTATTCAACTCGATTATTGATCTGTCATTTGACTATTACCAGAAAAATACAACCGATTTGTTACTGGACACACAATTACCGCCTTTTGTTGGACCAACGGCCAAATTTGTAAATGCCGGAGAAGTTGAAAACAAAGGGTTTGAAATCACTTTGGATACCAGAATTCTACAAAATGACAGCTGGAATATCACATCAACTTTAAGTGTCACAAGCAATAAAAATAAAGTGTTATCGCTTAATGATGATGTCCAGTTCCTGGTAGTGGGTGATGTGATCCGGCAAAATACCTTTCCTGTAAATCCAACCCGGGTTGAGGTTGGTTTACCCATAAGTTCATTCAGAGGCTATGTTTTTGAAGGCGTTTACCAGTTGGGTGAAGAAACTGAAGCCGCGCAATTCAATAAAGCACCGGGGGATGCAAAATACAGAGATGTCAATGGTGATGGTCAAATTACAACCGACGACATTGTCACTGTGGGCGATGGAAACCCCGATTTCATTTGGGGCTGGAATTGGGACATCAGTTATAAGAACTGGAATTTGAACTTCCTGTTAACGGGATCTCAGGGCAATGACATCTATAATTTGCAACGTGGCAGACTCATGGCCCTTGGTGCCCAGCAGTTCCATGCCGTACATGGGGATTACAGGAACCGATGGACCTCAACCAACCCCAGTAATATTCCATCGGGAAGAGATGGCACTGAAATTCTGTCCTCCCAATTTATTGAAGATGGCTCATTTATGACATTGAAAAATATTGCACTAAGTTATAATGTAGACTCTAATTTCCTCGACAAGTTAGGGCTTGATGGCGTAAGACTGTATGCAAGTGCAGAGAATTTATTCATTATTACAGACTATACCGGGTTTGACCCTGAGGCCACGTCATCGGTAAGTAATGAGGATGCCGATATCGGAATAGATTATAACACCTACCCGATTAACCGTTCCTTTACCTTTGGTGTCAATGTTAAATTTTAATTTTAAAAAATAATACTATGAATCGCATATATAATATATTGTTTTTGTTTGGGATGGTGATGCTTGTTAATGTATCCTGCCTAGACTTAGAAGAGGATACGAGTAGTTTGCTTCAGGTGGGGCAAATTGCCAGCGAAGCGGATATTGAAGCCAACATTTCACCCATTTATGTTTCAGTACGCAGAACCAACAACGATCCGCATTTTTTAAGAACCGCGACCTACGGAGCCGACGATATCACAACCTGGATTGCCGGAAATAAGGCCCCGCTTAGGGTATTTGACAGATTTGACTATGGCAGCGGTGAGAACTCCGACATCAATTGGTTACCTGTAGCATGGGATAACTATTGGAAAACCATCTATTATTGTAATACGCTTATAGAAGGATTGAAAACCTCCAGTGCCCCTGAAGCCCTTGTAAAATTGGCCGATGCTGAAGCTAGAGTCTTTAGAGCACATGCCTATCTTAATCTTGTAAAAATATATGGTAATGTGCCATTGATTTTGGATGGTTATTTGCCAACCGGTGAAGAACAGCGTGCAACCGTATTGGCAAACTACCAGCAAATTGAAAGCGACTTGCTTATTGCCGAAGTGTCCTTACCTGCTCCGGGATCGGAAAGCACAGGACGGGCCTCTGCAGGTTTTGCAAAGACGGTACTGGCAGATCTCTATTTAACATGGGCCGGATGGCCGGTTAAGGATAATTCAAAATATGCATTGGCCGCTTCAAAGGCTAAGGAAGTTATTGACTTTAACTATTATACCCTTCTTCCTATTGAAGAGTTATGGACCTTTGAGGGCGCTTTGAGTACCGAAACCATATTCTCTGTGAGATATCCCGCCGATGAAAGCAGATGGGGTTCACAGGGTACTGCATTTACATTTCACCAGGGTCGTGGGTTTTCAGACTGCTTCCCGGAGTTGCGCTTTTTCAATGATTTTCCTGAAGGTCCGAGAAAAGATTACACTTTCCTGTTGGATATTCCCAATAGAAATGCCCCCGGGGGTGTGATTACGCCCAGAAATCCACCGACCATCCCGTGGGAAGACTCCGATAGAGGGCACCCCATGTATAGGAAATATGTTTTTGCTGAGGACTTGACTATTTTTAGTAGACCAGTAAATTTCAGACCTTATGATTTGTATCGGTATGCCGAAGTCCTATTGATTTATGCTGAGGCGCAAGCCAGGGTTGGTGAAAATGCCAGCTCCATAGAAGCGCTTAATCAAGTGAAAAGAAGAGCTGCCGGATTACCCTATTTAACACCCAACGGTACGGTTGATGTTGCCACGGCAACACCGAACGAAATTATCGATGAGAAGGGATGGGAACTGGCTGCAGAGAACAAACGATGGTTCGATTTGGTGCGCTCAGAGCGTGTGGCCGAAATGGCCGCCAAAAGAGATCCGTCGGAACCCGTAACTTTGGTAAGAATGCCCACAGCGGCACAGTATATTGCACCTATTCCCTTTGAGTCCATTACTCTGAGTAAATTAGTACAAAACCCGGAAGGATTTAAAATACAATAACTGTATGTGATGGAGAAAAACAGATATTTAAAAGTATTGCGCTAAAGGTGCTTATAAAAAGTTTGAGTTAGTTTAATCATGTATTAGTTTGGTGTTTGTCAATTAGATGCTCATTTTGCATCTGGTTGACAAACTTTTTTAACAGGGCCTTTGTTTAAGAGCAGCTATATACAACCAGATCAGGCAAAGCGTATACCTGTTAAGGATTGCTACACAATAATAATCTATTAAAAGATTCACGCTTCGGAGTTTATTAGAAAATTAAATACGAAAAATCATGAAATTACAATTTTACATTTTATTATTATGTCTATTATTTATTAGTACGAATTGTAAGCAAAAACCTGAAACCAGCGCAAATGAACAGGGTGTAATGGTTGAAACTCCCCCTGACACAAAGAAACCAAATATCGTAATCATCTATCTTGACGATCTGGGATACGGCGATTTGGGTTGTTATGGCGCTACGGCCTTAAAAACACCTCATATGGATGCCTTAGCCAATGGCGGTGTAAAATTCACCAATGGGTATGCTACTTCCGCAACCTGTACCCCCAGCCGATATGGCCTTCTAACAGGGGTCTATCCCTGGAAAAACAAACAGGCAAAAATCCTCCCCGGAACGGCGCCACTCATTATAGATACCACTCAGTTAACCCTGCCTAAACTGCTTAAAAAACAGGGGTACCAGACCGGTATTGTGGGCAAATGGCATTTAGGCCTGGGAATTGGAGATGTGGATTGGAATAAAACGGTTTCTCCCGGACCCAATCAGGTGGGCTTCGATTATTCGTATATCATGGCAGCGACCCAAGATCGTGTCCCCACCGTTTATATTGAGAATGGTCAGGTGGATGGTTTGGATCCTAATGACCCGATACAAGTGGATTATGAAACTAATTTTGAAGGAGAACCTACGGCCATAACCCACCCGGAACTCTTAACCATGAAGTGGCATCACGGCCATAATAACAGCATTGTAAATGGCATCCCAAGGATTGGTTTTATGAAAGGCGGAGAGGCCGCCAAATGGCGCGATAGCGATATGGCCGATCATTTCTTGAAAGGGGCGCAGGATTATGTGAAAAAACATAAAGACGAACCCTTCTTTTTGTACTACGCCATGCAACAACCCCATGTCCCCAGAACCCCACATCCCAGATTTGTTGGATCCTCCGGTTTAGGACCAAGAGGCGACGTGATCGTAGAAGCCGATTGGGTGGTTGGCGAATTTGTAAAAACACTGGAACAAGAAGGTATTCTAGAAAACACGCTTATCATTCTCTCCAGTGACAATGGTCCCGTATTAAACGATGGCTATTACGATGATGCCGTTGAAAAACTAGGAGAACATGACCCAAATGGTGGTTTGAGAGGCGGTAAATACAGTCTGTTTGAAGCCGGAACCAGGGTCCCCTTTATCACCTATTACAAAGGCACAATCAAACCAAAGGTATCCGATGCTCTGGTTTGTCAATTGGATGTATTGGCTTCCATTGCACATTTAATTGGGGCCGAAGAAATAGCCTCTGACAGTCAAAATTTATTAAACACTTTTTTTGGGCAAAGTGATGAAGGTCGAGAGGACCTTATTATTGAGGCCACCACGAGAACCGCCTTAAGGTCCGGTGACTGGTTAATGATTCCTCCATATGAAGGGAAGGCTTTTGAAGAACAGGTGGGGATTGAGACAGGGAATTCGGATGCATATCAATTATACAATTTGAAAAACGATATGGGCCAAAAGTATAATCTGGCCGCATCCAATACTAAAATACTCGAAGATCTCATTACTAAATTTGAAAGGGTTCGAGGAAAAGATTACAACACCATTGAGCAGCTCGAATTGAAATAGACTAAATTATCTAAACGGAACCATTCCTTTTTTTCAAGATTAAATACGTGATATCCCTTAAATATCATGTAAATGTTACATTTTAATATGTTTTGGTTACGTGAAATAAGGACTCATAATTCAATGAATTATAAATTTGAATGTTGAACAGTAAATCCCTAATTACAAAAAAGGATACTCCTGTAATGGAGTCTAGTTTATCCAGATATTGTATGGTATTATAAACTACTTCTTAACTAAAAAAAAATTAAAACATTGATAAAGTCTTACGCTGTTATTATTTCATTATTCTTTATCTGTTCTTATTCTCAAGCACAATACCAGTTCACCCTGCCCGATAACTTCAGAACCGAAAGAAACCTGCCTCTGGTTGATATGCCTGCCGTGATCATGGTAAATCTCGCAGAATTTGGCGGTTTTCCCAATGATGGCAAAGATGATGGTCCTGCGATCACCAAAGCTTTAAATTTCTGTAAGAAAGTATCGAAGAACGGAACCGGTTCTAAATTGGTATTTAAAAAGGGAACCTACAATTTGTTTACAAACGACAACAAGTCCCATTTGATAGAACTCAGAGATGCCAATCAGATCCTGATTGAAGGTAACGGTGCGGAAATCATCATCCATGACCCGCTCAAAGGGTTTCTTTCTGTTTTTAAAAGCAAGAATATCATCGTAAAGGATCTGTTTATTGACTACGACCCGCTGCCTTTCACACAGGGCAAAATTGTTGCTGTTGATTTGAAGAACAGAAGCTTCGATCTGGAGATAGACAACGGATTCCCAACCTTAGGCCACGACATGTTTCAACAGGCTACACGCGTATGGGGCATGGTCATGGATCGCAATATTCCCGGAAAGCTCAAGGACGGCGCGCCCAATCTCTACGCATCGAAAGAATTTGAGGAATTGTCGCCTCGTGTTTTCCGAATCAAAATCAATGCACTGCCTTTGTTAAAACATTTAGAGGTTGGCGACCCATATGTCCACCTGGCACGCACCAATGGGAGACCTATTTTTATGTCTCAAGTGAGTAAGAACATCACCTATTTAAATATTACCAACTATTCAAGTCCGGGAGGAAGTTATGGCGCACACAGTATGGAGGAATGGAACATTATAGACTGTAAGCTGCAACTTAAGGAAGGCCGAATACACAGTGCCAATGCCGATTGTGTACATGCCAATGGCGGTAAATTTGGTCCATGGATCGAGAATTGTCTTTTTGAAGGCTATAGCGACGATGCCATCAACTTAAAATCGACCAAGAGACATATTTTAAAACAAATGTCACCTACCAGGTTGGTTGTAAAATACCATACGGCAAAAGGGGACATCATTAGAATCTACAATCCCAGAGAAGGAAAGTTTCTCGGCACATACGAGGTGGTAGAAAATAAGTATTTGGGGAATAACAGGATGCAAATCACATTGGATAAGCCGCTGGAGGAAAAATTACGAGTGGGCGAGACAAAAAAGGACGATATTGCCTATTTGGATTCGCAGTCCAACGAATCCTTTGTTATAAGAAACAATACCTTTAGAAACGCAAGACGATATGGTATTTTATTACAAAGTGCTTACGGGATCATTGAGCGTAATGTCTTTAAAAACCTGAGCCAATGTGCTATTTCTATGAACAATGGTGTCGATTGGGGTGAAGGTTTTGTCTCTCACAATATAACGATTGATAGAAATATTTTTGACAATTGTGGCTATGACGACACCTTTTTTAAAGATTACAATGCGGCCGCTATACGATTACGTGTTACCAAGTTAAAAAATCCGGAGGCCAAAGGAAAATGGTCCGGGGTAGCTACAGCAAAATGGCAGGGATTAGAAAATATTTCCATCACCAATAATATCTTCCTGTATAATAAAAGAGCCTTATCTATTGAGTGTTCTGTGAATACGGTGGTGAGAGGAAACCAATTTATAAGAAATTCAAAAGACCTTTCTGAGGACCATGATATTCTGTTAGAAGACAATAATACCAACTTAGTTTTTGAGAACTAGGGACAACGCTGACGATTGAGTGGATATATTAAAACAAAGGGATTCAAAATGAGAATAACCTCTTATTCCGGTAAATACTAATTTTATATTCTATGAAAAAAATAATAGTTACACTTATAGCTCTTATAACATTTATAGTTGGAAGTATGTTATATGCTTGTCAGTTTAAAGAAACAGCACCTGTTAAAAAGCCAAATATTCTATTTTGCCTGGCAGATGATGCCACATGGAAGCATATGAGTGCTTACGGCACAGATTGGATTGCCACTCCCGCCTTCGATAAAGTCGCAGATCAAGGTTTATTATTTAGTAATGCATATACCCCTAACGCGAAATGTGGTCCTTCCCGATCCATCATCTTAACAGGAAGAAATACATGGCAACTTGAGGAAGCGGCTAATCACCTTGCATATTTCCCAACGAAGTTTAAAACCTATCATGAGGCCCTTTCAGAAAAAGGATACCACGTGGGTTATACGGGTAAAGGTTGGGCTCCAGGTACGGCTTTGAATGAAGATGGAAGTAAAAGAGAACTTCTTGTTAAAGCCTATAACAACAAGAAAACGGAACCGCCTACAACCGGTATCTCAAATATTGATTACGTTGGAAATTTTAAAAGTTTCCTGAATCAGAAAACATCGGATGAACCCTTTTGTTTTTGGTATGGAGGACATGAACCACATAGAAGCTATGAGTATGGTACCGGTGTTCGTCTTGGAAATAAAAGATTAGCACAATTGAATTCCGTTTTTCCTTATTGGCCCCAATCCGATGTGGTAAAAAATGATGTCTTGGATTATGCTTATGAGTTAGAGTACTTTGACAAACAGCTCGGAGGCATGCTTGCAATTTTAGAGGAGCGAGGGGAATTGGAAAATACCATTATCGTGGTTACTTCCGATAACGGCATGCCGTTTCCAAGAGTTAAAGGATTAAGTTATGAGCATTCAAATCATTTGCCCTTAGCTATTATGTGGAAAAATGGGATTAAAAATCCGGGGAGAACCATAGAAGATTACGTAAGTTTTATAGATTTTGCAGCCACATTTTTAGATATAACAGGATATGATGCCAAGGCGTTAGGCATGCATCCTATTCAGGGCAAAAGTTTAAAACCTATTTTCAATTCTGATAAAGAGGATGTCATAGAACCAGAGCAGGATTATACGCTTTTGGGGCAAGAAAGACATGATGTTGGCAGACCTAATGATGTCGGTTATCCCATTAGGGGAATTGTTAAAGACGGATTTCTCTACTTAATCAATTACGAAAATGATCGATGGCCGGCAGGAAATCCGGAAACAGGATATACCAATACAGATGGGAGTCCTACAAAAACGGAGATACTGGAACTCAACAGAAGCGGTATAAACCATGAGTATTGGAAATTAAATTTCGGGAAACACACCAAAGAAGAATTATATCGCGTGAGCACTGATGAGAATTGTCTATATAATTTAGCAGAAAATGAAGAACTTCAAAATATTAAAGGAGAATTAAAACATATTTTAGAGTCTGAGTTAAAAACCCAACAAGATCCTAGAATATTTGGAAATGGTGCTGTTTTCGACCAATACCCTCCGGACAGAAATGCACACTTTTATGAACGTTATATGAATGGAGAAGATGTAAAAGCAGGATGGATTAATGATTCCGATTTCGAAAAGAAAATGAACTGAGTTTTTCTTAACATTCATTAACCATCAATAATAAGCAGATAAACCTTAACCATAAGATTGATAACAAAATAAGTTAATAGGTATTTTTTAAATGCCCAAAACTTCCATTTGTAATTATGCATTAAGAGGAAACCATCTATTAAGAAATCTGCTTATGGTCCTTTATCGGGTTTAGGTATTGATATGGAGTAATGGGTCAATGCGCAGGTTAACAAGCATGGATGCCCATTTTTTTGTCATTGGTTATTCATATGTTTCAAACCCCCTAAGACGGCATCTATAGTTTTAACTTCAAAACACGCAATACAGGCCTGTGATCCGAAGCTATAGGTTCATCAATAACTTTGGCCTCCAGAACCTCCCACCTATTGGTGGGTCTGCATAAAATGTAATCAATTTTTACCACAGGTTCTATCGCCGGATAGGTGGGTGCTGGCTCCATGAATGTAGGTAGCCATTCCTTATATAAAATTTGCATGGGATGGTCATCCGGCTGTGCATTAAAATCGCCGGCTAAAATGGTAGGGACTTCGGAGGCGCGAAAAATTTCATTTAATCTATTGGCCTGATTAATTCTATCTGTATCATCTGTGGTATGATCCAGATGGGTCCCTACAAAACGAATTGTATCTCCACATTTTAAAACAATGCAAGCCTCTAAAGCCACTCGGGATTCCTTGCCTTCACGTGCTGGAAGCTCGTGTTTCTTAGTACTAATAAAGGAATACTTTGACAATAAACCTTCACCATATTCTCCACCATCAAATACCATAGCCCTACCAAATAAAGGGGCCATCTTTGTACGTTGCCCCAATTCGGTCACTAAGTCGTAATTCTGAGCTCGAGTAGTTTTAAAATCCACTTCCTGTAAAGCCACTAGATCCGGCTCGGTATCAGCAATTACTTTAGCTAACAAATCTAAATCGAACGGTTTGTCGGCAGCTACTGTTTCACCGTGATAAATATTATAGGATAGCACTCTAATAACATGAGCAGCCTCTGCATGACCCTGGCCCAATAGATACATATTGTTAAAGATCAAAACAGAAACCAAAACCAGATAATGTTTATTCATTTTATAAAATATAATATATTATTGTTCGCTCAGGGACCTGTCCAGGGCATTCATTTAAACCCATTTAATAGGTCTTTAACCCTTCCAAGGGGTTCTTGAAAATACTGATACTATGAACAAATGTAATTATAATCGAGTTAAAGTATAAAATAATGCGGATCAACTTAGGGATGTACATTACGGTATTGTTTATTTTAGTTTCCCCTAGGTAATCACTAACAGTCCCTTTTAGTTTTTTCATTAGCGCATTTGTGACGGTTTCATCTGTTAGTATGTATTTTACATTATCGGGGAGATGGACTTACTCATATAAAAATTATTTCATTTTTCATAAGTTCTCGTGAACCTTCCATAGGTTTCGGCTATGAACACATCCGTTGGAATCATGATTTGCCAAAGCTCATTTCAAATGAAAAAATTCATGTACTTTTGTACAACTTAATATTGATACCTTATGATACATTCAATGACAGGTTATGGGAAATCTGTATTGCAATTACCAACAAAAAAAATAACCATTGAACTTAAATCACTCAATAGTAAAAACCTCGACCTGAACTCAAGAATGCCGTCCATTTATAGAGAAAAAGAGCTGACCATCAGGAAATTGCTTGCTAATACTTTGGTACGCGGTAAAATAGATTTTTCCATTTATGTTGAAACGACTGCCGAAGATACCTCCACTCAAATAAACACCCCCGTAGTAAAACAATACATGCAGCAATTAAAGCAAGTGGTTGATGCAGATGATACCGAGTTACTTAAAATGGCCGTTCGTTTTCCGGATGCCCTTAATACGGTTCGTGAGGAAATTGACGAAACGGAATGGAAACGTATTGAAGGCGAAATAAAAAAGGCTATAGACGATTTGAGTAATCATCGATTGGATGAAGGCAAAGTTTTGGAAGTTGATTTTAGAAGCAGGGTTAGTAACATTAGTGCTATTCTAAAGGAAGTCATTAAAATGGATCCCGAACGTGTCGAGGGGGTGAGAGAACGACTTAGTAAAGGGGTTGAAGAGTTAAAGGAAAAGTTTGATGAAAACCGCTTTGAACAGGAACTAATTTTTTACATAGAAAAACTGGACATCACCGAAGAAAAAGTACGGCTAAAAAACCACTTAGACTATTTTATTGAATGTTTAAACTCGAAAGAGTCTAATGGTAAAAAACTCGGTTTTATTAGTCAGGAAATGGGTCGGGAAATCAACACCATAGGTTCTAAAAGTAATTATGCTCCTATGCAGCAGCTTGTAGTACAAATGAAGGACGAGCTCGAAAAAATAAAAGAGCAACTCCTGAATGTACTGTAAAAGCTCCTTGTTCTATAATCCCTAAAACCAGCAAGATTAGTGACACATAATAATTCTAAAACAGGTAAACTCATTGTCTTTTCAGCACCTTCAGGCTCCGGAAAAACAACCATTGTTCGACATCTTTTGGGAATACCCCAATTAAATTTGGAATTTTCCATATCGGCTACCTCCCGTGCAAAGCGTGGGAACGAAATAGACGGTAAGGATTATTACTTCTTATCGGCCAAGGATTTTAAAACCAAAATAAAGAATGACGAGTTCCTCGAATGGGAAGAAGTCTATCGTGATAATTTTTATGGCACCTTAAAAAGTGAAGTGGAACGCATTTGGGCAAATGGCAAACATGTTATTTTTGATATAGACGTATCTGGAGGCCTAAGAATTAAACGCAAATTTCCAGAACAAACCATAGCTGTATTTGTAAAACCCCCAAGTATTGACGAACTTAAAATACGTTTAAAAAAACGTAAAACCGAAAGCGAAGACCGAATAAATATGCGTGTTGCTAAGGCCTCCGCAGAATTGGCAACAGCTCCGCTATTTGATGTCATTATAAAAAACGATAATTTAGAAACGGCCCTTAAAGAAGCGGAGGCAATTGTTGGCGACTTTGTGAATTCTTAATTCTATCTTTATGAACGTTGGCTTATTCTTTGGTTCATTTAATCCTATACATGTCGGGCATTTAATTATTGCCAACTACATGGTGGAATACAGTGTGCTGGATCAGGTTTGGTTTGTAGTAACGCCACATAGTCCCTTTAAAAAGAAAAACAGCCTATTGGATAACTATCAACGCTTGGAATTGGTTTATCGCGCTACAAAAGATTATATCAATCTTAAACCAAGCGATATTGAATTTAATTTACCACAACCCAATTACACTATAAATACCCTGGTACATTTACAGGAAAAATATCCGGATAATGCATTTGCCTTAATCATGGGGGAGGATAACTTGAAAAGTTTCCACAAATGGAAAAACTATGAGTTGATTCTAGAGCAACACCATTTATACGTTTATCCCAGAATTTCAAAAGGCACTGAATCAACCCCATTTCACCAACATCCTAAGGTACATTGTATTGATGCCCCCATTATGGAAATCTCATCAACCTTTATAAGAAAATCGATTAAAGAAGGGAAAAATGTAAAGCCTATGTTGCCTGAACCGGTTTGGGAATACTTGGATGAAATGAATTTTTACAAGTAAAGGGCAATATCCCATTTTCTTGATATAGTCTTAAGTTCCCACTAATTGTGCTAACTCATTATGTAGTTTTAACTTAAAACTTAACGGTAAACCTAATAAATGATATCCTCAAAAAAAACCGTCTAAAGCAAGTGTTGCTTTAAACGGCTCTTTTCAACTAAACAACCAACCAAAAATAGGTTTAAATTCTTTTATTTTCCCTTGGATTAGGCACCTTATCTTTTCTTTGCTTACGCATTTTATCCGTGGTGCCAGAGATATTTCCTTTGGTATTACCTGTTTTTAAATACTGTATATAACCGCGGCCTTCAAATTCATAAAGCGTTTCGGAGGCAGGGTGGAATAGCCCTATCTTTCCATCATTAATAACGCTCAATTCGAAATATTCATTGTCAAAATAATCATAATCTAATGTTAAAGTTTTTAAGTACATATTTCCTGTTACATCACCAACACCATAAACACCGGTATAATCCCATATTATATTAGCCGGATTCATCCCAAAATCATCCTGTGAGCTCCGGAATGTGGAGTCATTACCTCCAGCTAAGAACTGTAAATAATTTTCGTTATCAAACTCGTTAATAGCTCCGAAATCACTTGTATAGGTCTTTTCCCAAGCTTCATATTCCTGTAGGAAATAATGAATATTATCATAGAAAACAAAATCATAATCAAAATTACTGCGTTGGTAGCCTTCTAAAAAATAAGAGGTATCATTATAGGGATTGTAAAGCTCTATCGTATTACTGTCTATTTGATAGACATCAAAGGTCTCAAACCCATCAATATCATGGTATACATCTAAAATCATATCGTAGGCTTCATATTCGCCTACATCAATGCCAAACCCATTACCGGTATCCCCTAAACCCACAATATTATTATTGGCATAAACGATCCCGTTTCTAAATGAAATGGTAAATGCTTTTTGCAAAAATGGGGTTTCTCCGTAGCCTACTGTTTTATTAATATCCACATACCACAGTTCGTGTGATGCCAATAATTGATGGATTGAAATTCCGGGATCGTCAACAACAACCTCTGTATAACAGGATGTGAATAATGTAGTTAAAAGCGAAACGCTTAAAAGTAATTTTACTGCCTTCATGATCAAACATTTAATGGGTTTCTGTATAAACAAATCCAAAACACGTGCCAAAAATGAAATGCCACATAAAAGACTCCTTTAGACATCAGTAATATTTTGTTTATTTTTGAAACTTACAATCATTCCGTTTTTATGAATAAGTCTTTACAATATGCTGTTTTTGGGGCTGGTAGCTGGGCTACGGCTATCGTTAAAATGTTATGTGAAAATTTAGATGAGGTTGGATGGTATATGCGAAGCGTTTATACCAAAGAACACTTATTAAAAGAACAACACAACCCCAATTACCTGAGTTCGGTTGAGTTTCATATGGATCAGTTAAAATTAAGTAACGACATCAATGAAATTGCAACTTATGCCGATGTATTGATTTTTGTGATTCCTTCAGCTTTTATGTATAGTGAACTTGAAAAACTTAAGGTGGATATTTCCAAAAAAATAGTGGTCTCTGCAGTAAAAGGTATTCTACCCGAAACCGGACTATTGGTTGGCCAACACTTTAATGAAACTTATCATATTCCTTTCGAAAATATTGCCGTTATTGCCGGGCCCTGTCATGCTGAAGAAGTGGCTCTGGAGCGTCTGTCTTATTTAACCATTTCCTGCGCTGATGAAAACAAAGCAAAGGCTATTGCCAAGAACCTATCCAGCGATTACATAAAGACAAAAATCAGTGATGATATTATTGGGGTGGAATATGCGGTTATGTTAAAAAACATATATGCCATTGCTGCAGGAATTGCTCATGGTTTAGGTTATGGTGATAATTTTCAGAGCGTATTAATGAGTAATTCCATTAGAGAAATGAAGCGATTCATAAAAAAAATGCATAAAATGAAACGGAACATCAATAACTCTGCTTATTTAGGAGATTTGTTAGTCACAGGGTATTCAACATTTTCAAGAAACCGGATGTTTGGTAATATGATAGGGAAAGGATACACTGTAAAAAGTGCCATGATGGAAATGAATATGGTTGCTGAAGGCTATTATGCCACAAAAGGCGCACAGGTATTAAATCAAAAAAACCTGAAGAAAACTCGACTACCGATTATCCAGGCTGTTTACGGTATACTTTATGAAAATAAAAACCCAAAAAAGGAGTTTAAAAAATTAACGGAGAAATTGGATTAGCTTGAATTAACCTCAGCCACTGCCAATGCATTTCGGATACAAAAGTTTATGATATTGGTCTTATTTTACGACAATCCCTTTGGACTGCATTAAAGGCACAGGTTGCAATGCATCTAAAGTGATGGTATTTCTTTTAAACAAATACGTTTTATCAAACAATTTATCCCCCACAAAAAAGGAAACCTTAAAGGAATTGTTTAGAGTGAAAAACTCCTCTTGCATGAATTCAATTTTAGCATAGCTTTTCCATGGCAATACATTGATATGTTTTCTAAATACGGAGGTTATCTTATCCTTTGAATAACCACACGATACAATTATGACCCTATCTAAATCCACCGCTTTATCGTTAATGATATAGGCGTTCCAATCTCGGGTCCTGTACCATTCATTATTTTCATACTTTACGGCAATATAAACCCCTTCAACCTGTGGAATCTGGATATCCTTTTTCATGGTACACACAAATTAAGGTTCAAATCTAATTTATTTAACTGTTATAAGGTTATATTTATAACATTGATCTGAACATATTCTCTTTTATGAATGGACCATTAAAAATAAAGGATATTATAAGGGCTAAATCTCGAATTGATGGAATAATAAGTGAAACCCCAATATTAAGTTCATCATTACTAAACGAATGGCTAGGACATACCATTTATTTTAAAGCTGAAGGGTTTCAAAAGATTGGAGCGTTTAAAGCCCGTGGTGCCAGTAATACCATAGCTTGGTTAAAAGAAAACCAACATAATCCAAAACATATTGTAGCCAATAGTTCGGGCAATCATGCTCAGGCTGTTGCATGGGCTTCAAAACGATTTAATATCCCTTCCACCATATACATGCCTGAGTATTCTTCGAAAATAAAAATCCAGGCAACCATGGGATATGGTGCTAAAGTCATTTTATGCAAATCAAGACAAGAGGCCGATAGTTTAGTAAAGCAAGCATCAAAGGAAAAAAATACCTTTTGGATACCACCCTATAACCATGAACAAGTAATTTGCGGACAGGGTACAGCCGCTTTTGAAATGTTAAATACACAAGGATATGTCGATGCCATATTTGCGCCTTGCGGTGGGGGTGGGTTATTGTCTGGTACCTTGGTGGCTGCGAGAGGCTTATCTAAAACAACACAAGTAATCGGTGCTGAACCCTTGATGGGGAACGATGCCGCGGAATCGCTTCGTAAAAATGCCATTCAACATTTAAAAGAAGCTCCTAAGACGCTAGCTGATGGTGCCATGACCCTGGCTGTGGGAGATATTACTTTTGAATACTTAAAACAACTCGATAATTTTTATGAAATTCCTGAAGAGGCCATAATTTACTGGACACAATGGCTCACCCATTTACTTAAAGTACGTATTGAACCCACCAGTGCGCTCCCTATGGAAGCGGCTTTTAAATGGCTACAAAAACAAAAAAGTAAAAAAGCCATTATCATCATATTATCTGGATCCAATATGGACCAAGAAACCACTAAGAAAATTTGGGAAAATGACTATTTAACCATAGCCCCTCACAAACGCATTTAACCATTAAAGTGCACTCCTAAACTGTTCCAAAAACCGTACATCATTTTCACTTAGTAAACGGATATCACTAATTTGATGGAGCAGCAAGGCAATGCGATCGATACCCATACCAAAAGCAAACCCGGAGTATTCTTTAGAATCTATACCACAGTTTTCCAATACATTCGGATCGACCATTCCACAGCCCATTATCTCCAACCACCCTGTTCCCTTAGTCATTTTATAATCGGTTTCTGTTTCCAATCCCCAATACACATCCACTTCAGCGCTAGGCTCCGTGAAGGGGAAGTAAGACGGCCGTAAACGTATTTTACTTTTACCAAACATTTCGGTTGTGAAATGCTGTAGAGTTTGCTTAAGATCGGCAAAACTCACATCCTTGTCAATATAAAGGCCTTCCACCTGATGAAAAAAACAATGTGAACGGGCCGAAATAGCTTCATTTCTATATACCCTGCCTGGAGAAATAGTGCGAATCGGTGGCTTATGACTTTCCATGTAACGTACTTGTACCGAACTGGTATGGGTACGTAATAAAATATCTGGGTTGGTTTGGATAAAAAAGGTATCCTGCATATCCCGTGCAGGATGATATTCCGGCAGGTTTAAGGCCGTAAAATTATGCCAGTCATCTTCTATTTCGGGACCCTCACTTACATTAAACCCAATACGGGAAAAAATTTCTATAATTTGATTTTTAACTATGGATATGGGATGTCGAGCTCCTAATGGTATCGGCTCTCCCGGACGGGACAAGTCACCATATACGCCTTTAACCTCTTCTTTGCTCTCTAACTCCGCTTTTAGGGTAATTACCTTATCTTCCGCTGTTTTTTTAAGCTTGTTAACGGTTTGTCCAAATTCTTTTTTATGTTCGTTGGCAACATTCTTAAATTCGGCAAAAAATTCGTTAAGCAATCCCTTTTTACCTAAATACTTTATTCTAAATGCTTCAACCTCTTCGATCGATTGCGCTTTGAACGTTTCTGCTTCAGTTATAAGTTCTTTTATCTTATCTATCATGATATCTCACTTGGACGGTCCCGAAAGATTTCGAGATTATTTCAGTATTCAAAAACTGAGGGCAAATTTAATGAAAATATTGGCATTAAACGGTAAGATAAATAAAGTAATCCATGAAGTCCTTTGAGTAGAAAAAATACCGAACTATTCTATAAACTCAATTTCCAAAAAATAGTTAACAATGGCCTCTTTCATTAAAACACTCTGCTCACCCGCTTTTAAATGGGGTAATTGGGATTTGACCTTATAATGTGGCCAACCATCACTATCCACAAAATCGAGCTCGTAATACCCGTATGGTGCTAGGAGTTTGCAAATCGCTATGTGCATCAAATCAACTTTTTGTTCCTTTTTAAAGTCTCTATGTAGTTGCCCTAATTCCTGTACCCCAATTAAATAAATAATGGCATCCAGATCGATTACATCACCTTCAGCAAATTGATGCGATAGCTTACTAACTATCAATTCCCAGCGTTCTTTTAATTTTTGGTCCCTAGACATGATTTTAATTAAATTTCAAAGTTAAGAAAGCTAGTAATGTATAAGAACAAAAAAGAGAATTATCTCTATATTTACAACATGAGTCTTATTGATATCCTATTAAGTGCATTACTTTTATTTGGCATTGTACGCGGCTTTATAAAAGGACTATTTGTTGAAGTCGCTTCAATTGTTGCACTAATTGCCGGGATTTATGGGGCCATTCATTTCAGTAATTTTGTGGCAGACTTTTTAATAGAAAAAGTCGACTGGACCGAAAAAACCATAAATATTGTAGCGTTTGCTATGACTTTCATTATAATTGTGTTGGCCATTGCAATTGCCGGTAAGGCCTTAACTAAACTGGCTGATTTTGCAGCATTGGGTCTGGTAAATAGACTGCTTGGCGCATTATTTGGGGGATTAAAGTATGCTTTGATTTTAAGTGTAGTCTTGATTATTTTTGAAAAAACCAATAAGGCCTTAACTTTTATGGACGACGATGAAGTTAATGAATCTATCCTTTATGAACCTATAAAATCCCTTATCCCTTTAATTTTACCGTCCATTATTAATGTGGAGGAAGAAGAACACCACACGTCCGATGAGATTGTTTAAAGTGCCTTAATATCATTGTTTGCAACCCACCCTGTCTTACCATCAGAAAGCTTTATTTTTTTCCATTCATTTATGGTATCCAAAAGCTGAACTTTAGTGCCTTCGTGCAATCTGAACAATTCTTCACTTCTGGAATTAGGTTCAGTCTTAACTTTACATTCTGAGGCAAAAATTATGGCAGGTCTATCCTTTTGCTCTAGATTGTATTTGTGAAAAGCCAGTGCTAAACTGATGCAAAATAACATTAAGGACGAGATACTGGAAATAAAAGCCAATCGTTTTTTAAACGAACTGTAGGCAAAATAGTAAATTAAAAATAATATGACAGAACAAAATACAAAAAGGATTGCCAGTTTTGCCCAGTTATCAAAACTCAAATAATGGGTAAATGTATTTAACAGTTTTGTTAAACCCGTTTCAGGTATGACATCAATATCGTCAATAGTCATATTTTTTGCAAAGTCCAAGTTGTTTTTGATATCCTCATCGTTTGGAGATAATTGCAAGGCCTTCTCGTAATAGTAAATACTCGGTGCTATATTATTCAACTTATAATGTGCATTCGCCAAGTTGAAGTATAATTCTGCAGAATGTTTACCGGTATCCAATATACGTTTGTAAATATCTATGGCCTCGGCATACTGACCTTCATTATAGAAGGTATTGCCTTCTTCAAATAACTGTTCATTTTGGGCTAAAGTGCTTAGACTAAGCAAAACGGTTATGATATATAAAAAACGTTTCATGTTAACGTGCTTGTTTATCAATTAATGCTATTGTTTTTGCTGCCTTATTGTAATCCTCTTGCATGGTGACATGCGTTATGGGGGTATATCGTGCCAATTCGCAGCTTTCCAAAATTGAATTAAAACTGGTTATCGCCTCTGCTTCAACCCCCTTGTCGTGTAACAAGGTCATAATTCTTTCTTTGCTAAACTCACTGGTTTCTATATGTAACTTGGCTTTTAGATAATTGTGCAGGGCTTTCTCCAATGCAATATAAAAGGCTTCCTTGGTTCCCAATTCCTTCTTAGCCTTACTTAAATATTTTCTTGCCAATCTATCGGCTTTCCGAATTCTATTTCCATAAATATCAGCAGCTCTACTAGCTTTCCTTTTTCTAATGACCATAGCCAATGGAATGGCTAAAAAAGGAAACAAGATCAACGACCAAAACAAGTTTGTCTTAAAGAAATGTGCCGCATTAATCGCTACAAAATCGGTCTTTGTTTTTATGAATTTAAACTGATCGTTATTTAAAACAATGCGCTGTTTAACACCACTTGAAACAACACTATTACTGGATTCGGATGAGTTTACAGGTCCTTCCTGAACATCGATAACAATCTCGCTAGACGACAACCGTTTATAACTATTGGTCTCCAAATCGAAATACGAAAAGGAAATACTGGGTATTGGATATTTACCTTTGTACTGTGGAACTATGGTATAATTATCAGCGATACTACCTTGCATTCCATCTAAATTGGTTCTTACATTTTCTGTATGCTCCGGTTCATAAACTTCTAAAGAACTTGGTAAGGAAATTTTTGGAAGATTAAACAATTTTAAATTGCCTTTTCCACTCACCTCAATCTTTGCCTGCAAGGATTCGGTCGCATCCAATTGCGTCTTCGATGTGGTTACTTTAAACGAAAAGCTACCCACAGCACCAGTAAAATCTACAGGTTTTCCGGATTCTGGCAAGGCCTTTACACTTATGGTTCTATTAATACTTGAAACTGTTCTGTTAACACGTGTCATGATGCGGCTTCCAAATATATCCCGTCTATTGGTCGGTACGGCGGCCACAACATTTAAACTTAAGGGCTCAATATCAAGTTTCCCGATTTTTTGGGGATATAGTACCACCTTTTTATAGACTACATAGTTATAATCTTCTCCTTGATAAGACCCATTTTCAAGCTTTAGTTCCTTCATTTTAATTTCTTGATTCCAAAAATCATTGAATTTAGGAATATCCAATACGTCAATATCGTAGAGATTGATGCTGGGAGACACGTATAATTTATAAACAACCGTTATAGCCTCATTTAAATAAGGACTGGTTTTGGATACCTCCGTAACCAAATGGATATTTTCCGATACGAGGTAATCCGGATCGTTTGGATCTCTCGGTTTATCGACTGCAGCAGTAACGGTAATTTTTATTGGAATGGTTTTATAGGTTTCTCCTTCAATATTAATTGAAGCCTGTTCTATGAGAAAATCACCACGCTTTTTAGGAGCTAAAAAATAGCTATATGTTTTTTTATAGGTTCTTTTCCCGTTAATCCAGGAATTACTAACCGATTGATTGGGTCCTCCAACTACAACAAATCCAGAAAAACTGGGTGGATTAAAATTATCGCCATCTTGGTTCATCTCAAAATCCACACGTAAACGTTCATTTACCCCAAGTGTTTTTTTGCTCACCTTAGCTTCAAATTTTACTTGAGAAAAGCCAAAGGACACCACTAACAGTAGTAATAAAATGGATATGTGCTTTTTAAATTTCATTTCACTATTCAAAATAGATCTCAGGTAAATGAAACAATGACAAAATCACGTAATATTTTTGGACTTTTCATTGCTCTTTCATTATTTACCAGTCTTTTTCACTTTTAACCTTTATGCCTTTTTGCTTTTCCTCATTAATTTTTTCCTGAACTTTTTGTTCCTGATTGTTCATGGCTTCCAACAAACTTTTTACTTGCTGAGGAGATAACTGACCCGGCTGGGGTTTTGGCTGCTGTTGTTCCTGCGGTTCTTGGTCTCCTTCCTTACCCTTGTCCTGTTTTTCATCCTTAGGCTCACCACTTTCATCCTTTTGATCTTCACCCTCTTTCTTTTCTTCTTCGTTTTGATCTTTTTTATCGTCTTTATTATCTCCCTCTTGATCTTTCTTATCTTGTTGATCCTGCTGCTGATCCTTATTTTCTTCGTTTTGATCTTGATCCTTTTTATCGTCTTCGTTTTGGTCCTGCTGATCTTTTTGTTGCTCGGCACAAATTTTCGCCAGTCCCAGGTTGTAGCGCGTCTCATCGTCTGAAGGGTCATTTCTCAAAGCATTTTTATAGGCTTCAACTGCTTCTTGACATTTTTTATTTTGCATCAAAATGTTACCAATGTTATGATAAGCCCGGTGTTTTTCTAATTTCGACGTAGCATGCTTAATGGCAAGCTGCTGCCGAAATAATGCTTCTTCATAATTCCCCTTTTCATAATATGAATTGCCTAAATTGTAATTGCCAATAACCGTTGATGGTTGTTCTGAAATCGCTTTTCTGTACGCCATCTCGGCCTTAATAAAGTCTTCGTCATACAACTTATTGCCCTCATAAACATAGTTATTAGCCTTTTTCATGGCTAATTTTTCAACTTGGTCTCCTTTTTCTTGAGCAATAAAAATGCCCGTAACAAACAGAAAAGCCACCATAATGGTGCATTTCACAGGTCTAAAGTTTATCAATGCGCTTTTCATTTTTAAAAATCGTCTTAACCAATATATAAAACCGCTGTTCTTTGTTAGTTAAAATATTTATAAATTATTCTCTTAAATCTATATATTGAGATTTCCATTTTAGAGGAAACTAAAGGTTTTCATTAAATAAATTCAATTTTTTTAACCAGGCTGTTTTTCGCTCCAAAAGAAAAATATCCAACACTAAAAAGAAAATAGCAAACCCTAAAAACCACTGAAATTGGTCTTTAAAATCTGAAAACTGTTTCGCCTCAAATTCAGTTTTATCCATATTGCTTAATATCTCCCTTATAGCTTCAACAACATCATTAGTGCTTTTGCCATTGATATAAGCCCCATTAGCTTCCCTGGCTATATTTTGGAGGGTTTCTTCATTTAATTTTGTGATGACGGTTTCTCCTTCAATATTTTTTTTATAACTCACCACAATACCATTTTTTTTCTCAGGGATAGGACTGCCTTTTGCATCTCCAACCCCTATTGTAAAAATACGAATCCCTTCATCATGAGCTTCCCTAGCCACTGCTGCAGCTTCTTCACTGTGATCCTCTCCATCTGATATAATAATTAAAACACGATTGGTCTGCTCTTCATCATCATAATAGGTCTTAGCCAATTTAATAGCCTCATTAATAGCGGTCCCTTGAGAAGAAAGCATATCCGTATTCATATTCTGCAAAAACATTTTTGCTGCAGCATAATCTGTGGTAATAGGTAATTGTGGAAAAGCCCTTCCGGCATAAGCAATAATTCCAATGCGGTCACTAGCCAAATTATTAATGATTTGAATTACCAGTTGCTTTGCCTTTTCTAACCGATTGGGAGCTATATCTTCGGCCAGCATACTTTTTGAAACATCTACAGCAAAAACAATATCTACACCTTCTCGCTTTACGGTCTCCAGTTTTGTTCCGACTTTAGGATTTACCATGGCAATAGCTATACAGGCAAAGACAAAGCAAATCACCACCAATTTCAATACCGATTTAAAAACGGATTTATTGGGGCTTAACCTTTTTAATAAGGCTCTGTCGGCAAACTTCTTTTGAACTCTATGTTTCCAGATCTGTAGAATTAAAAAGCACAACACCATAATAGGAATGACCCCTAAAATCCAAAACCATATTTTCTCTTCTAATTGCATCCTATAAAAATTCCAATTTTAAAACGCTTAAATCAATCTATTTTATCCGTTTTTACACAAAACTTCTAAAAATGGTAAATCGCAATAATAATTCCATAAATAATATGAGTCCGGCCAATAAAACCAAAGGCCTATACTTCTCTTCGTAATTATAAAACTTGAATTCTTCAATTTCTGTCTTCTCAAGTTTATTGATTTCATTATAAATCTCTTCCAATTTCTTGTTATTGGTTGCCCTAAAATATTTACCTCCGGTAACATCGGCTATTTCTTTTAAAAGATCCTCATCTATTTCCACTTGAATCCTACTGTATTGAAAGTCCCCATTTGGAAGTCTTGCTACCGGTGAGAGTGCCATGCCATTGGTCCCCAATCCAATAGTATAAGTTTTAATACCGTATTCTACCGCCAATTCACTGGCTATTCTTGGATCTATAAAGCCCGAATTATTCACGCCATCTGTAAGCAAAATGATAACCTTACTCTTCGCCTTGCTATCCTTTAATCTGTTCACTGCAGTGGCTAATCCCATCCCTATAGCCGTTCCATCCTCTATGACATTGTTATATTTTATACTGTTTAAGGAACGGAGGACTATGGCTTTATCACTGGTAATTGGTGTTTTTGTATAACTTTCACCGGCATATTCTACTAACCCAATTCTATCGTTTGGCCTGTTTTTTATAAAACTGGCCGCCACTTTTTTTAAGGCCTCCAATCTATTTGGTGATAAGTCTTTAGCCAACATACTTCCCGATACATCAATAGCCATAACAATGTCTATTCCACGGGTTGTTTTTGTTTTTGTTGACACATCCACCGTTTGTGGTCTTGCCAAGGCCGTGATTAAAAGGATCAACACTAAAAGCCTAAGGATGAACAAACCATGTTTTAATTTTGGAAGCCATGAGTTTGTAACTTTAAATCCTTTTAAGCTCGAAATCTTAAGTTCAGAAGTTTGTTTTTTCCGATTTAATATATACCATAAAATCACCAATGGTAATATTAACATAACCCAAAAAAACTCCTTATTTACAAACTCAATGTTTTCTAACATTATTCTGTTATCGGTTTAAGTTCAACTGAATTTAAAATACGATCTATTATAGCATCGGCATAAACATCGTTAACGGGGTAGGTTAACATGATTTGTTGCAATACATTTTCTGATGTGAAATGTAAAAATATATAATTGGCTTCAACATGATTTCCAGTTTTAAGACCATCAAATCTGAAAGTTCCATAGGTTTTAATCCCCTCAGCTCCATTGGGGGTAACAAACTTATCGCTCAATGTTACAATATCTTTTGCGCCTTGCGCCTCTAACCCCTTTAAGCTGCCTTCAATCGATTTTTCAATATCAATTCCCCCTTCAGGTGCCTGGCCATATAATGTGGTATTCACTGCTACACTAAACTCATCCATCAATGTACCGTATATGAACGATGTTGTATTCACTGAACCTTTATAATCCTCAGGAATTGGCAATTCAAAACGTCTCAACACTTTGGGCGTTGATAGGGTCACTGGTGGAAATCCATACTGACTGGTAACCCAGTCCCCTTCCAATAGTTCTTTGCTATCATGTCCAATAATGGTGTCCTTAACATAAGTAAATCCATATTTAAGCGAAAATCCGGTGAAAGTCAGCATGAGAATAACTATCCCTATTGCAGAAGTAATAATAATTTTACGACGCTTTTTCCTTTTCTCCAGGGCTTCCCTATATTTTTCATCCAAAAGCTTCTCCTCTTCTGTAGGTTCAGGCAGCACTTCCTTGACATGGTCAATCTCAGCATCAATGGTATTACGATCCAACTCAGCTAAGGCTGTATTTGGTGCAGATTTGGCAAATTTTACCAAATCAGCACGTTTTAAAATACGCTCAATATTTTCTATGGTGTTCGGGCTCAAATCAATTTGATGGCCTTCCTTAAGTAACCGTAACCTCTCAATCAATTCATCTGTTGTACTTTCCAGAGAATGGTCATATACTTTTTCATCCAAGTATTTCCTGATGATAAGAGTCAGTTCGGAATAATACGCCTTTAATTCAGATTGCTCCAAATAATGGCTTTCATCTAATTTTTTTAGAGCTAGTTTTGCACGGTCATAAGGTGGCAACATAGCAATTTTTTCATCTTCGGTTAAAGGCTTTTGCCGCCAAATAAACCAATACAGTAAAAATGCAATTACACCAATTAAAAGAATAATTAATAATACATATTTCCACCAGTCACCTGCTGTTTTCCTGACATCAATAATGGGCTTAATATCGTATAACCCTTGCTTGGTTGTGTCGACTGCCACATTATGCACAACAACCTTTATGGAATCGGTGAAAAAGGTCTTATCACCTATCCGTATTTTCTGTCTTGGAATAGTATAAGCTCCCGAATCAAACTGGGTTAATCCATATTTTTTGATCAGCTTATAATTATTATTACTTCTTATGGTATCTGCGTTATAAGACTCGATCATTTCCAAAGGTGAAAACGTTTGTCCTTCTGAAAACACCACTAAACTTGAAGTATCAACCTCAACCTGGATTTCATATGTGATCTGTTCCCCTATTTTGACCACAGTGGAATCTATAGAGGAGGTTACTTGCGAAAAAGATAAAAACGAAAACAAAAAAAGAGTCTTAGCAAAAAAAACCGCTGGAGAAAGACCGATGATGGAAGTTCTTATTCTAAAAATTCGATAATCGTAATTCATAACCGTTTTATCCTCTTTGTTTAAAATAACCCAACAGTTTTTTTACATAGCTTTCATCTACTCTACAATCGATGGTTCCTGCCCCAGAACGCGAAAAACAGTCTTTAAAATAATTGACTTTATTACGATAAAACTTTTCATAGTTAAGGCGTACTCTTTTAGAAGCGGTATTCACCAACATTAATTCTCCAGATTCCTCATCTTGCATTTGTACCATGCCTAGGTTGGGTATTGCCTCTTCGCGTTGATCGTAAACACGTATTCCCGTTACATCATGTTTACCCGAAACAATTTTCATGGTATGCTCATAATCATCAACCATAAAATCTGACAATACAAAAACAATAGCCTTTTTTTTCATCACATTAGACAGGAACTTAAGTGCCTCGGTCAAATTGGTTTTTTTACTTATAGGTTCAAACTCAATCAATTCACGAATAATTCGCAAGACGTGTGATCGTCCCTTTTTAGGAGGGATATACAGCTCCACCTGATCTGAAAAGAGGATTAACCCTATTTTATCATTGTTCTGAGTTGCTGAAAAGGCCAGAGTTGCTGCTATTTCAGTAACCACCTCATTCTTAAACTGCTCTGTAGTACCAAATAATTCAGACCCAGACACATCTACCATAAGCATCATGGTCAGCTCCCGTTCTTCTTCAAAAACCTTAACAAAGGGTTCATTATAACGTGCAGTGACGTTCCAATCTATATTCCGTACATCGTCACCATAATAATACTGTCTCACTTCACTAAAGGTCATACCACGTCCTTTAAAGGTCGAGTGGTACTCTCCTCCAAAGATATGATCGGACAACCGACGTGTCTTAATCTCAATTTTTCGTACTTTCTTTAGTAATTCTTTAGTATCCATGTCTTAATTTTCGATAGTAGATTTATGATTTACGATTTATAAATCGCCTTTCAAAATTCTAAAATCTGAAAGTCTATGGTACTTCTATTTCATTCACGATTTTATTAATGATGTCTTCCGAAGTTACATTTTCGGCTTCGGCCTCGTACGTAATACCTATTCTGTGTCTTAATACATCGTGCACAACTGCACGGACATCCTCAGGGATAACATAACCACGACGTTTAATAAAAGCATAACATTTAGCGGCATTAGCCAAATTGATACTTCCGCGAGGTGACGCTCCAAAAGATATTAATGGTTTTAAATCGGCAAGTTTATATTGTTCAGGATAACGTGTAGCGAAGATAATATCCAAAATATATTTTTCAATCTTTTCATCCATGTAAACCCCTCTAACGGCGCTTTGTGCATTTAAAATTTGCTTAAGGGAGACTACGGGGTTCACCTTGTCCCAGGATCCTTTTAAATTGGCACGAATAATTAACTGCTCTTCATTCAATTTCGGATAATCAATAACGGTTTTTAGCATGAAACGGTCTACCTGGGCCTCGGGCAATGGATAAGTTCCTTCCTGTTCTACAGGGTTTTGCGTAGCCATAACCAAAAATGGTTTATCTAAAATAAAAGTTTCGTCACCAATAGTCACCTGTTTTTCCTGCATGGCCTCAAGTAATGCGGATTGTACTTTGGCTGGTGCTCTGTTAATCTCATCGGCCAAAACAAAATTTGCGAAAATAGGCCCTTTCTTTATTGAAAAATCATTGGCTTTAATGTTATAGATTAGGGTTCCCGTAACATCTGCAGGCAATAAATCCGGCGTAAACTGAATACGACTGAAACTACCGTCAACAGCTTGTGCCAGGGTATTTATAGCCAGAGTCTTTGCCAAACCGGGTACCCCCTCCAGCAAAATATGGCCTTGTCCCAATAACCCGATGAGCAACCGCTCCACCATGTGTTTTTGTCCTACAATAACTTTGTTCATTTCTAGCATAAGCAAATCAACAAAAGCACTTTCCTTTTCAATTTTCTCGTTAATCGTCTTAATATCAATTGTACTTGTATCTTCCATCATTTTTTAATATTTAAAAGCCCGAATATAGCATGCTTATTTGAGCATTGCAAATTGTTAAAATATTTCATTAAACGCTGTTAACAATAGGTTAAAATATAATTACAAATTTTAGGGCTTATGAAATACAAAAAAAAGAGCGAAACAAAAAAGTTTCGCTCTTTTCATTTATTGTGTTTTTAAGGTGTATTAGGCCTCGGCAACCAAGGTTGCATCAACTACCTCATCCTCATCAGGATCTATAGTTATGTCAAACTCCTGGGTCACATATCCTTCTGCAGAAATGGTCACAGTGTAATCGCCTGGCGCAACGTCTTCAATGAGATAATTTCCATCACCATCCGCTTCAACACTAGTTCCATCTGCATCATTGATTGCAACGGTAATGGTAACACCCTCGGCAACTCCAGATATGGTACCGCTAATTGTTCCGGGTTTCAACATCAAGACAATAGGATCCATGGTTGTAATTTCACCATTCACAACAACTATTCCCGTAGCACTACCCGCGGCATAATCGGAATTTTCATCGGTTGGTTCAGCCATAACCTCATAGGTTCCTGCAGGGACACCCCACAAGGCAAAGGCACCAGAATCATCGGTGTGAGCAGTAACAAGAAGCTCATCTTCCATCCCCTCATTAATTAAAACGGAGACCAAAGCCGGCAAGGCCTCCATAGGCTCGACCGTACCTTCAATAATTCCAGAACTTACTTCAGCACTGGCGTATAGCACTGGTTTTAAAATAATATTACCAGAATTTCCAGCATGAACTATAGATTTTTCCACATCAAAATCTAAAACATAGTCATAAGTAAACCCTTCTTCAATCAACGCATCAATTTTAACTTTTAAACCTGATTGTTGGGCACTGGGTGTTTTTAAATCAAAGGTTTCGTCTTCATCACTTTCGTTTTTCATAACTATGGTATTCCCGTCTCCAAGCACCAACCGCATTTGACTCAATGTTCCTGCCGGAATTGGAAATCGATCTACAAGCACTTTACTTATTCCCCCGGTAAAATCTAATAGATTAACGATTTCATTATTAGCTTCAAGAGACATCCACCCCTCTTCATCTTCAGTATCATCATCCATCTTAATCATCACATCAACTATTTCCACGTTCACGGCTTCATAATCGCCCGGGGAATCCACCAATCTCACTGAAATTGTCGGAGCCAGGCTATTAGCACCGTCAGAGTTCGAATCCTTACAGGAAAATAAAAATGTTAAGACTAATAATGGAAGAATGAATTTAAAAATTTTTAACTTTTTCATAGGTTTGAATAATTTTTTAGTTACAAGAGTATTTACGAACAAAAAACAGTATTGGATTATTCGTTTACTGTTATAATTGCAATATTATGATAATAACTGCCACTTTAAAAGTTTAGTACGTGAACTACAAAAAAAAGTATGCAACGTGTACACCTTATCGACTAAACTCAATCTATTTTCGTTAAAAAATTAGCACTGTTCCAACATAACATTTAATTTTATGGTAAAAATGTTTACTGGATTAGATTCATGATTAACAAACGCTTACTTATAAAACACCTTTTGGCCCACAATGATGAAAACAGCTTTTATGATAAAAAACGAAAAATAGATATAAGCTATAAAGAAGGGAAGGCTAAATTTTTAAAACATATCTGCGCACTCTCCAACAGTAACCCTAAAAACAACTCTTATATTGTTATCGGGGTTGAAGATGAAGATAATCGGATTATAGGCGTTGATTTTTTTGATGACAGTAAAATCCAAAACCTCATAAACGCTTATTTGAACAATCCTCCAATCGTTCAATATGAAAATATTCCTTTTCCCCACTTATCAGACAACAGGGTTGTTGGATTGGTTACCATTAGGCCAAACCCTAAGATTACTTCACTTAGAAAAAACATATGGAAATATTATGGTGGGTCTGTTTTTTTTAGGGAAGGAAGCATGAGTATGCCTAAGGTTTTTGACATTGAAGTGAAGGATATTAATTCCGCCATTGTTAGTGCCATAGAAAATAATGCCCAAAATAGCATTGAGCATACCCTGGATGGTGTTTTTGATTTTTTGGTTAAGCGCAAAGATTATAATCCAAAATATAAAGTTTTTAAAGAATATTTTGTCGTATGCTGGGCCGGGCAAAAAAAAGTGGTTAAGGACGAAACATTTTACTCGCGAGTGGATATAGAGTTGATAAATGAGCAGGTGAAACTATTCTTTTCTGTATTAGATGAAGTATCGATTACCTTAGATGATAACAGCTTCAAAATAATTGAATATGTCAATTTGGGGCTTCAAAATACGAACAAGTATTATAAATTGGAAGAAACCATAATAAATTTTGAAGAAAATGCCAATTACAATATAGAGACCAAACTTTTGTTTGAACCCCCTAAGTTTAACAGAAAAATGCTTTTCCATATTTATAATAACAATAACAGCATTTTAGAAAAACTTAAAAAGGGGCTTACCCTAACTAAATTTGAAGAAATTGATTTAAAAAATTTGCCAATAACCTATTTAATTTGTCATTTTAACATGTTCCCTGAAGCCATAGCAAAGCTTAATGAAGCTAAACCCTATTTAAGGTCTTACAGTACAGATCTTTATGATTTATACAAAGAATCTTTGCGGGTTTTAAGAAAAGTACAATACAATTAACTTAACGAAATGTTTTCATTAAATTAACTTTTGTTAATTTATTTTTCCTACATTTGTTATGCTATTAATCTTTTATGATACGAACCTTGTTTCTACCATATTTTTGGATTCGAGACAAGGTTTTTTATTAGTTTACAAATCAAATTTAATGCCTTGTGCCAGGGGTAAATCCGTGGTGTAATTAATGGTATTCGTTTGGCGACGCATATAAATTTTCCAGGCATCGGAACCCGATTCACGGCCTCCACCTGTTTCCTTCTCACCGCCAAAAGCCCCACCAATTTCTGCACCAGAAGTTCCTATGTTTACATTAGCAATACCACAATCTGATCCCGCAACGGATAAGAAGAGTTCAGCTTCACGCAAATTATTGGTCATAATTGCAGACGACAATCCCTGAACCACATTATTTTGAATGGCTATAGCATTTTCAACGCCGCCGGAATATTTTAACACATACAATATAGGAGCAAAAGTTTCATGTTGTACAATACGATAATGCGGTTTTGCTTCAGCTATGGCAGGTTTTACATAACAACCGCTTTCTAAACCTTCTCCCGACAGGACTCCCCCTTCCACCAGCATGGTACCGCCCTCTTCAACAACCTCGTGCAAAGCTTTACGATACATTTCAACGGCGTCGATATCAATTAAGGGGCCGACATGATTTTTTTCATCCAAAGGATTCCCTATTCGTAATTGTTTATAGGCTTCAACCAATGCTTCCTTAACTGTGTTGTAAATGGACTCATGAATGATTAAACGTCGTGTACTCGTACAACGTTGACCTGCGGTACCAACAGCACCAAAGACTGCACCAATAACGGTCATTTTTATATCTGCATCGGGTGTTACTATAATGGCATTGTTTCCTCCGAGTTCCAATAGGCTTTTCCCCAATCGTGCAGCAACTTCCTGTGCAACAATTTTACCCATTCTCGTAGAGCCTGTTGCCGAAATTAATGGAATTCGGGTATCTTTGGACATAAACTCCCCGACTTTATAATCGCCATTTACCAAACAGGAAATTCCTTCCGGTAAATTATTTGCTTTAAATACTTCAGCCGCAATATTTTGACATGCCACACCACAAAGCGGCGTTTTTTCACTGGGTTTCCAAATGCATACATCTCCACATACCCAAGCCAATGCCGCATTCCATGACCAAACAGCAACAGGGAAATTAAACGCCGAAATGATACCAACTACACCTAACGGATGATATTGTTCATACATGCGATGCCCCGGGCGTTCACTATGCATGGTTAGACCGTGAAGCTGACGTGATAGCCCTACGGCAAAATCACAAATATCAATCATTTCCTGTACCTCGCCTAAACCTTCCTGATAACTTTTCCCCATTTCATAAGACACCAATTTACCCAAAGCTTCCTTTTTTTCGCGCAGCTTTTCAGCAAATTGCCTTACAATTTCCCCCCGTTGTGGCGCCGGGATGGTTCGCCAGCTCTTAAAGGCCTCGGTGGCCACCGTAATTACCTCTTCATAATCTGCTCTACTTGTCGATTTTACACTACTAATAATTTGACCATCAACTGGGGAGTAACTTTCCATAATTTCCCCATTTGAAAAGTTGATGGCCCCGGTGGAGGATCCTTCATTAACAGGTCTAATCCCTAATTGTGCTAAAGCATCTTTAATTCCGAAATCAACAGTATTTGCTTTCATAAATTGTAAATCTTTTACATATTATCAAATATTACACGAATATAATGATAAAATAATATTATTTAATGGTATTTCCTTTTTAAAAACCTTACCTTTAAAATGAAAATTTAATCAAAATGAATTATGAAAAAGGCATGTTTTTTATTTCTCATTTTATCCCTTGTGTTTTCTTGCCGAAAAAATGAAAAATTAATTAATCCTAAAGCACAAGTACAAACAAATTTAAGCCTTCCAAACGATAGTGGGCAATCGAAATTTTCAATTATCATTCATGGTGGCGCCGGCACCATAATGAAAAAGTATATGACTCCAGAAAAAGAAGCCGCGTATCGTCAAAAATTAGAAGAAGCCATTCGCATAGGTCATGCTATTTTAAAAAATGGAGGAACGAGTTTAGATGCTGTTGAAAAAACAATCAATGTCTTAGAAAATTCTCCTCTTTTCAATGCAGGAAAAGGCGCTGTTTTTACTCATGAAGGTACCAACGAACACGACGCTTCCATTATGGATGGCAAAACACTAAATGCAGGTGCTTCGGCAGGGACATCAATTGTAAAAAATCCAATCACCCTAGCCAGGGCGATTATGGAGGATTCGCCTCATGTCATGCTCTCTGGTAGCGGTGCCGAATCCTTTGCCCAAGAACAAGGTTTGGCGATTGTTGATCCCCATTACTTTTACACTGAAAAACGATATCAGGCCCTTCAGAAATTAAAGGATAAAGCCATAAGCAAATCAGAATTCAACATTAAAGATTCATTTTATAACCGTGATATAAATGATTCGAAATTCGGCACTGTAGGTTGTGTTGCCTTAGACAAACATGGTAATCTAGCGGCCGGCACATCCACAGGGGGAATGACTGACAAACGTTGGGGGCGTATTGGTGATTCCCCCATAATAGGCGCAGGGACTTACGCCAATAACAATACCTGTGCTGTGTCCTGCACCGGCTGGGGTGAGTTCTTTATTCGCGGTGTAGTGGCTTATGATATTTCTGCACTGATGGAATATAAGGAACTAACAGTACAAGAAGCAACAAAAGAAGTCATTCAAAGTAAACTTACCAAACTTGGAGGAACAGGGGGTGTCATTGCTATTGACAAAAATGGTAACCTGGCCATGGAATTTAATACCGATGGAATGTACAGAGCCACCATGAATGATAAAGACGACTTATATATAGGACTTTATAAAAATTAATAATCTTAGCTTCAAAAAATTAATTTGGAACCATGATTATAGAACCTAATGGGACAGATAAATAGGATGAGGATGGATTAGTCGGGAGGTCTTATTTAACGCTTCAGGGTAAAATGTCCTGTAAATTTTTGCCCTTCAATAATAACAACATACCAATAATCGTCTGCCGGCAGAAGTGCTCCTGCGTAGGTCCCGTTCCATTCGAATGGCCCCTTCCCGGCATTTTTCAATAATTTCCCGTAACGGTCAAAAATGGAAACTTTTGAATCATCATAAAACTCAATTCCGGCTAAATTGAAGGTATCATTAATACCATCATTATTGGGTGTAAAGAATCTGGGAATATAAAAGTGCAGATAAGACATTGCAACCACTTCTTGGCAATTACGTTCCCTGATATAGATGGTATACAAGCCCCCTTTAACATTAAAAAAAGTGTTATTTGATTGATAGGTATTTCCATCTAAGGAATACAAAAAATCCCCCGTATTAGTTGTGCTAACGATAATGTCATTGCCGATTGAACTCACTTGATCAATGATGGGATTATCTATTTGGTTCAGATCAACGGTTTTGATAACAGTACAAGCTCCATTACTTACCTCTACAGAATATGTTCCTGGTGTACTAACCGTAATTTGTTCAGTAGTATCACCTGTACTCCACAAATATGTTGCCGTAGAAATATTTGTATCTGCATGAATTACCAGACTTGTATTTTCACAAAACTCCAAAACCTCATTTGCAACTCGCGGAGCCTCTACATAATCTATCCGAATAGCCGTCCGTCCATTGGAGACACATTGCCCTAATAAAGTTTCAGACTCTGCATAATAGGTCCCCGAAATCGCGTTCGGATAAAATGTTAAGCTATTGGATTGAAGTAAATTGCCCCCTACCGGAGCATCGAACCAGTTTACTGTGACATCAGAACCCACGGTCACCGAAAGCGGTGTCATATCATTTTCACATCGTATAAAGTTCCCATTACTCAGAGGTTCATTCGGAGAAGGGATGATCTCAACTGTAAAAATCTCCGAAGATGAATTGCAAAATGGATTGGTTACATTAACTGAGGCTTCAGCAACCAAAACCCGATAATAAATGGTTGAACTCAGAGCAGGCGTTACGTAGTTTTGATTCGTTTCACCTACTATATCCATCCATGTGGTTCCATCGTTACTGGATTGCCATTGATAAAAATGGGTCGAGAAAACAGTATAATCCGGGATAGCCATAAGTTCTGCTGAATATGGCAAATCATCTTCACAAATATGTACACTTCTATTTCCAATGGTGTCTTCGATAATCACGGTATCACCACAAGACTTAAAAACAATATCGTCCAGTGCCAAATCGTTACCACAACCTCCAACCCCATTATTGCGCATTTTCAAAATAACAGAGGTTTGAGCAGGCAAAGTCTGAAAGAGCAAGGCATATTGTTCCCAATTAGGACTAGAGGTGCCGGGAATACTTCCTGTATCCCCACTGGCCAACACATTCATATCTGTACTATCCCAAATTTCAAATTTAACATTAATAGGAATTCCGGCCCCGCCACAACCTGAACTCGGCAATAGATTAATCATCCAGGATGAAAATTCATAGCTCGTATTTTCACAAAGGCCGTCAATGGTTCTTCTGTAAAATTCCCCTGCGGTGAAATCGGCATTGATTATTAACATTCTCCCGTCCGTATCATTTGCTGTATGATCTACAATATCGAACCAGTCAAAATAAGCAGAATTACTCGACACGGTATAATAGCCATCGTTCGGCGATGATGTTGCATACGTATAGGTGGTTGTTCCACTGGGTAATTGAACATTGGCAACACCGGATCCAAAAGTTTCAGTAAAAATAGGGTCTCCCGAATTTCCACTGCAAAATTCCAACTGTGCCTGTCCGCCTTGGATGGAGAAAGCCACTGCAACCAATATCATTACAAGTTTATTAATAGCTAAGCGATTTGAATTTGGATGAATTAAAATAATAACAATGCGCTATATTAGTAAAAAAGAAATTAATAGCCTTAAAAATGAAACGAACTCCTTATTATGCCGTTATATTTACTTCAATCCAAAAGGAAACTATTGAAGGATATCTGGAAATGTCTGATAAAATGGTCCGACTGGCAAAGCAGCAGCCAGGATATTTAGGAATGGATAGTGCTCGTAATGAGTTTGGCATAACGGTAAGCTATTGGGAAAGCCTGGAGGCTATAAAACAATGGAAACAACACACCGATCATCTACTGGCACAACAAAAAGGACGTGAAATGTGGTACCGTTGGTATAATGTGAAAATTTGTAGAGTTGAGCATGAATACGAATTCAAATGAGATGTTTAAGAATGTCTCTCTGAAGCTATACTTCTACAATATTTAGTAATGAACTTAAGCTTAGCGCAGCGAGAAGCCCTTTGCCGCCCACCAGGGATGAACTTCTACAACCAATCTTCCGGCTTTGACCATGGGATCTGCATGGGCCAAACTATCCGCCATTTTTAAATTAGGGACATTGTAAATCGTAATACCGCGTATATCGCCGTCATCACCAAAGGGTCCAGAAATATCGGCATAGCCCAAATCGTACATTTGGGTCAAATGCGCTAAATGTGCCTTTTGTAAGTCGACGTTTTCCTCCTCATTTTGCCCATGAATTGGTCCTTTTTTTAGAAAGGCTATAAAATATTGCTGCATCAAAATGGTGTCTTGTGTTGTCTCGTCGACATAATCCATGACATTAAAGCCCTTAGCTGTTAATGCCTCTTTAATGTGTTTGATGGATTTTTTTTCAGGCACTTCTACAACCTCAATTACCGAATCTATAGGATTATTAAGGGTTTCAGAAATATGCTCAGTTGGTTTTTTTGCCTCCTGTTTACACCCACACAATAGCATCCCAATTGAAAAAATAATTCCCAGTCTTTTCATAACTCTTTATTTTTATGTTACCAATGTTTAAAGGGGGTTCTGCTCAAGCATGAATTATAATATTTTTCGATTCCGGTTACCTCTTCACCCAGCCAATACGGTTTTTCAAAAACTTCAGACTCGTGTTTCAATTCAATTTCAGCTACAACCAAACCTTGGTTTTCAGATAAAAATTCGTCTATTTCAAAGATATGATTTCCAACCTGAACTTCATAACGTATTTTATCTATAATGAAGGGTTCACATAATTTCAAAAGGGCCTCTGCCTCTTGTTTTGAAATTTCCTTTTCCCACTCAAAACGCGATAACCCATTTTGAGACGACAGTCCCTTTACGGTAAGAAATCCTCGATCATTTTTAATTCTAACCCGAACAGTTCGGTTGGGATGGGTGTTTAAAAACCCCTGTATAATACGTGATTTTTGAATAGCCTCGTTTTTGTATACATCGCGAGTCACCAAAAATTTGCGTTCAATTTCTATTGCCATACCCAAAGATTGAAAAATTGAACGACCTGGTGAAACTTTATATTGTAAATTTGACAATATATGGTTTACAATTTTCCAATAAGAAAGATTATCCATGTGGATATGGATGCCTTCTATGCTTCTGTTGAGCAGTTGGATAATCCTGGCCTCAGAGGGAAACCCATTGCGGTTGGTGGGGGTGGCAAACGTGGAGTTGTAAGTGCAGCAAGTTATGAGGCCCGGAAATTTGGTGTAAAAAGTGCCATGGCCGGCAACTTAGCTTCTAAACTTTGCCCTGAACTTATTTTCGTTCGTCCGAAGTTTGAACGATACACAGAAATTTCTAAAACCATACGCAGAATCTTTTACGATTATACCGATTTGGTAGAACCTCTTTCATTAGACGAAGCCTATCTCGATGTTACCGAAAACAAAAAAGGCAATCCTAGTGCGTCATTAATAGCTACAGAAATAAGGGCCCGTATTTTTAATGAAATTGGATTAACGGCTTCAGCAGGAATATCGGTAAATAAATTCATAGCCAAGGTAGCAAGTGATTATCATAAACCTAATGGTCAAAAGACCGTAAATCCTGAAGAAGTCCTTAAGTTTTTAGAGCAATTGGATATAAGAAAATTTTATGGTGTTGGCAAGGTTACCGCTGAAAAGATGTATCAACTCGGTATCTATACAGGCCAAGATTTAAAACAAAAATCTTTGGAATATTTGGAGGTGAATTTTGGCAAATCCGGCCGATATTATTATCATGTGGTCAGAGGTATTCATGAGAGCGAAGTGAAGCCCGACCGTATACGAAAAAGCTTAGCTGCCGAACGTACATTTAGTGAAAATTTGTCCAGTGAGATATTCATGTTAGAAAAACTAAATCACATTGCTGATGAAGTGTTTCATCGCCTGAGCAAAAGTAAAATTGCAGGAAAAACGGTTACCCTCAAAATAAAGTATAGCGATTTTTCATTACAGACCCGCAGTAAAACATTGCCCTATTTCATTAGTGATAAGAGTATTATTTTAGAAACCGCTAAAGATTTGCTCTACCAAGACAAATTGAATAATTCGGTACGTCTGTTGGGAATTTCCATATCCAATTTAAATACTGACATGGAAACCAAAAAAAATCAAGGTATGGTGAGTGCTCAATTAAAGTTTGAATTTTAAAACATTCCTTGCCATCCTAAAAGTAGCATGACCCTAAAAATGTAGTCTTCCCCTTAATAAGGATTTGAATCAACAAATTGGTTGATTTAACCTGTTAAAAATTACATGACTTTATTTCCGTAACCCGTAATGTATTGACCATTCCTTTATCCTGGATTGGCATGGCTGCAAGACTAATTAACATATCTCCAACACCCAGGTAGCCTTTTTTACAGGCAATGGCATTAACATCTTCAATAGTTTCATCGGTACTTACAAATTTATCGTAGTAAAACACACGAACACCCCATAACAAATTCAACCGGGTGAGTATATTTTTATTAGATGTAAAGACCAATATATGGCAGGACGGCCTCCATGCCGAAATTTGAAATGCCGTATATCCGCTATTCGTCAGTGTTGAAATGGCTTTGGCATCAATTTCATTTGCCATGGTTGCCGCATGATAACAAATAGATTTTGTAATGTAACGGTTGGTTCTAATATGTGGAGGGAGTTGAGGGACTTGGATTAACTCGGAATCTTCAACACTCTTTAATATATTGGACATTTGTTTAATAACCTGAATCGGGTAACTTCCAACTGAAGTTTCTCCGGAAAGCATTACAGCATCGGCACCATCCATTACCGAATTCGCCACATCATTTACTTCGGCTCTGGTTGGTGTCAGACTTGAAATCATGGTCTCCATCATTTGTGTTGCAATGATCACCGGGATTCGAGCCTTTTTAGCCCGAAGTACCAATTGCTTTTGAATTAATGGTACTTCCTGAGCAGGTATTTCTACTCCTAAATCCCCACGAGCTACCATTATACCGTCGCAATGGGCTACAATCTTATCAATATTTTCAATAGCTTCGGGCTTTTCAATTTTAGCTATAATAGGAATTTTATGATCTGCATGCTCAGCTATTAAATCCCGTAATTGCATGAGGTCTTCGGCATGACGAACAAATGATAAAGCAATCCAATCCACATCTTGTTCTATGGCAAAAATAGCGTCTTCAATATCCTTTTCCGTAAGTGCCGGTTGCGAAATATTCGTATTAGGCAGATTGACGCCTTTTTTAGATTTTAGAGGTCCCCCTTGTATGACTTTTGCTATAACTTCATTGGTACTATTGGTAGAGACTACTTCAAAGATCAACTTGCCATCATCCAATAAAATACGTTCTCCCGGTTTTGCATCCTGGGGGAAACGATCATAGGTCATATAAACACGTTCCTTTGTGCCTTCAAATGGCTTCCCTGTTGCAAAAATAATTTCATCTCCAGGCGCTACAATAACTTCCTCCTTCATAACTCCCACACGAAGTTTAGGGCCCTGTAAGTCCCCTAAAATAGCTGCATTGTAGCCAAATTCATCATTTAACTCCCTTATGATGCCTATACGTATTTTTACATCCTCGTAATTAGCGTGTGAAAAATTAATTCTAAATACATCCACTCCTTCATCCAGCATTCCTTTTAGAACTTCTTTAGTGCTTGACGCTGGTCCCAAAGTTGCTACTATTTTGGTTTTTTTTCTTGTTGGCATTAGCTAAAAATTAAATTGTTTTTAGATTTTAATTGACTCATGTCAATACTATAGGCTGTTACAACTTGCGGTATTCTTAGAATACGGTTTATTATATATTTTTCCTTAGAATCACTAAAATCATTTTCTATTTTTAAAAAATAATTCACCTTTTTAAATTCATTGATCAAATTAAAGATTTTAATAATAGGGGTCTGTATGTCGAACAAGGAGGCTTCAGATCTATCTTGAAATTCCTCTCTTTTACAGATATTTGAAACTAAATTCCAGGTTCTTAAATGTTTATGATCCTTCCATTCAAAAACAGAATATGCCGATTTCCCATTATTAAAATCCAAATCCATAGGTTTCCTTTTCAAATTGATCTCTAAAGATTTATTGAGCAAATAGGCTATTCGGTAATCTTCCAGGGTACAATGTATTCCTATTAAGGTATATAATTCCTCATCGAAAATAGTATCAAGAACAAGCTTGTGAACCGCCATAACTATAAATTAATAGGCTGTAAATATAGTATTTAATACGCTTATTCATCTTTAGTTTAGTTTAATGTTAATAACAAAGCAAACTAAAACGTTATAGTTAATTCATAATTTGAAAAAAACTAGATCATCTTTGAAATACTCTTTTGAAATGCAAAAAACGCGCGTTTTGAGGCTTTTTCTTCAGCTTTTTTCTTTGAAGTCGCTCTTGCTTTTGCAACCACCTTGTTATCTATAGACAGCTTAACAGAAAAATGTCTCACATCATCATTTCCTGTATCTTCATAAACATGATACCCAAATGTTTTCTTTTCCTTTTGACACCATTCAATCAACAAACTTTTGTAACTAATTACCTTGCCTTCCAGTTTTTCGATATCGACATGAGGAACTATAATGCGCTTATAAATAAATTTTTCGCAATACTTATACCCTTTATCTAAAAATATGGCTCCTACTAATGCTTCAAATAAGTTCCCATGGATATTATCACCAAACTGGCCGGTTGGAATTTTGCTTTCGACAAGGCCGATTAAATTTAACTCTCTTCCTAATTCGTTTAAATGTTCTCTACTCACCACTTTAGAACGCATCTTTGTTAGATAACCTTCATCGCCACTCGGGACTTCGGTATACAAATGGGATGCAATGACCGCACCGAGCATCGCATCTCCCAAAAACTCTAATCGTTCATAATTTATGGCATTGCCTTTTTTATCCTTAATATTCATGGACCGATGTGTAAAGGCAATAGCATAATGTTTCATTTGCCTTGGCTTAAATCCAAGAATTTTTGTTAATTCCACAAAAAAATTCCCGCTACCTTTATAACGGGAATTTAGTATGTTGCGAATGATACTCATCTGATTATTAATGGTCTACTTTAATGTCAGATGTAAAAAACCATGTTTCATTTAGTTTAAATTTAATGTGTCTTTATGGTTTATTTCATTCGAGATTTAATCAATTTTTTTGAATAAAACACAAGCGTTGTGTCCACCAAATCCAAACGTATTACTCATAGCTACTTTAACATCTCTTTTTTGAGCCTTATTTAAGGTCAAATTCAATTCCGGATCAATGTTCTCATCAACTACACTGTGATTTATTGTAGGAGGGACTATACCGTTTTCAATGGCCAGAATACTGGCAATGGCTTCAATGGCTCCAGCGGCACCTAATAAGTGCCCCGTCATGGATTTTGTCGAATTAATATTAATATGCCTGGCATGATCTCCAAAAACTTTTGAAATTGCCTTAAGTTCGGCAACATCCCCCAGGGGGGTTGATGTCCCGTGGGTATTAATATGGTCTACATCCTCTGCTTTGAGACCGGCATTATCCAAACAATTCTGCATTACGGCAATAACGCCAATACCTTCAGGATGAGGCGCCGTCATATGATAGGCATCGGATGACAATCCCCCACCTGCAATTTCGGCATAGATTTTTGCTCCTCTGGCTTTGGCATGCTCATAATCTTCTAAAACCAATGCTCCTGCACCTTCTCCCAATACAAACCCATCGCGAGTTGCATCAAATGGTCTTGAAGCTGTTTCGGGACTATCATTTCGTGTTGAAAGGGCATGCATGGCATTAAAACCTCCCATACCTGCAATGGTAACCGCTGCTTCACTGCCACCGGTAACTACTATATCACAATGCCCCAAACGAATAGAATTCAGGGCATCAAATATGGCATTAGCTGAGGACGCACAAGCGGAGACCGTGGTGTAGTTAGGTCCCATAAAACCATGCTTAATAGAGATGTTCGCCGGCGCAATATCTGCAATCATTTTTGGAATAAAAAACGGGTTAAATCGTGGAGAACCATCACCCTCAGCATAGTTTAAAACCTCTTGCTGAAACGTTTCCAGTCCTCCAATACCTGCACCCCATATAACACCAACACGCAATTTATCGATTTCGTCTAAATTCAACTGGGCATCAGCAATGGCCTCATCGGCAGCTACCATAGCATACTGCGCAAACTTATCCATTTTCCTTGCCTCCTTCCTGTCGATGAAATCGGTAACGTTAAAGTTTTTAACCTCGCAAGCAAACTTGGTCTTAAACTTTTCGGTATTATAATATGTTATAGGCGCAGCACCGCTTTTACCACTAACCAGGCCATCCCAATATTCGTCTTTGGTATTGCCAATTGGTGTTAAAGCCCCTAATCCTGTGACTACAACTCGCCTTAATTCCATAAATTACTTTGCTTATTTTGCTTCTTCTATGTAAGAAATAGCTTGACCTACGGTAGCAATATTTTCAGCTTGGTCGTCAGGTATTTGAATATCGAATTCTTTTTCGAATTCCATGATTAATTCTACAGTGTCTAATGAGTCTGCTCCTAAATCGTTTGTGAAGCTAGCTTCAGTGACTACTTCGTTCTCATCAACACCTAATTTGTCAACGATAATCGCTTTTACTCTTGATGCAATGTCTGACATAATCTTTAATTTTTAAGTTTTAATTAGTTGGCAAAAATAAAGGTTTTTATTTTTAAAACACATGTTTAGTTTAAAAATGTGTCTGTAATTTACTAAAATTACCTTTAAGTATTTGCATTTTCCTTTCTAATTGTTAATAATTATTCTTTTTTTTGTTCGAGTAATCTTAACAAGGCAGGCCTTTTATGAAACGTATTGTCATCTTTGCTTCAGGCAGCGGCACTAATGCCGAAAACCTCATTAGGTATTTTGAAAACAACCCTGAAATTGGTGTTACTAATGTTCTGAGCAACAACCCACAGGCCAAGGTATTGGATCGTGCCAAAAAGCTTAATGTCAGTGCCTTTTCATTTAACCGTATCGCTTTTTCAAAATCCGATGATGTCCTTAATCTGTTGAAGAACTGTAACCCAGATTTAATTGTTCTGGCAGGCTTTTTATGGAAAATGCCTGAATCTATTATTAAAGTTTTTCAAAATAAAATTATTAATATCCACCCTGCGCTATTACCGAAATATGGCGGGAAGGGCATGTTTGGGATGCATGTTCATAAAGCTGTTGTAGACCATAATGAAATGGAAACCGGAATTACCATACATTATGTAAATGAAAATTATGATGAGGGGGCTATTATTTTTCAGGCATCATGCCAGGTAGATCCTCAGGATTCCCCTGAAGATGTCGCGGCTAAAATACATGAACTGGAAATGGAACATTTTCCAAAGGTTGTTGAAGGGCTATTAACCAATGAGGCATTTTAAATGGAATGTTATGCTATATTAGAGGAAGGATGTTGACTATAGCCGTTTCCATTGTGCGGAACATGATGCTTTTACCTATGTCACTTTTACCGTAAAAAATGATTAAAAAAAAGAAAAAATTCTATACCGTTTGGAAAGGGCATAAGACAGGCGTTTTTGAATCCTGGGATGACTGTAAAGCCCAAATAAAAGACTATCGAGGTGCCATATACAAGGCCTTTGAGTCCTTTGATGCAGCAAAAAAAGCGTTAGGTGAAGACTATAAGAATTATGTTGGGAAAACGGCAGCGTTTAAAAGTGAGCTTTCTGAAGCGGAGTTGAACCTAATAGGAAAACCAAACTACCATTCCATTTCTGTCGATGCAGCTTCCAGTGGTAATCCGGGGAAAATGGAATATCGAGGAGTTGATACCAAAACCAAAAAGCAACTCTTTTATCAAGGTCCTTTTGAAGAGGGTACCAATAATCTAGGCGAATTCCTTGCCATAGTGCATGCTTTAGCCTTATTGAAGAAAAATAAAAGCGACCGACTTATCTATACCGACTCTAAAACGGCGATGAGTTGGGTGAAAAAGAAGGCCTGTAATACAAAACTCGAACGTAATAAGGCTAACGAATTCCTTTTTGAACTTGTTGACAGAGCCATTCATTGGTTAAAACATAACACTTACACGACTAAAATCGTTAAATGGGAAACCAAAGCCTGGGGTGAAATTCCTGCGGATTTCGGAAGAAAATAACTGGTCCCACCGGTTTAATAAAAATATTCTTGTATTACTATTTAATGCCTTATATTTGCAGAAAATTAGCGCTCCTCCTCTATGGGTAAATTAGTAATCGTGGGAACCATAGCTTTTGATGCTATTGAAACACCTTTTGGTAAAACCGATAAAATTCTTGGTGGAGCTGCAACGTTTATTGGTCTTGCTGCTTCTCATTTTAATGTAGATATCGCTGCTGTTTCAGTGGTTGGTGGAGACTTCCCTAAGGCATACCTTGATTTGTTATCAAACAAAAACATAGATCTTACTGGTGTTGAAATTGTTAAAGAGGGGAAAACCTTCTTTTGGAGCGGACGGTATCACAATGATATGAATACCAGGGATACTTTGGTAACAGAACTCAATACAATGGGAAATTTTAAACCAAAGGTGCCAAAAAATTACCAGAATGCTGATGTGGTCATGCTGGGGAATTTACACCCTTTGGTGCAATCCAATGTTCTTGACCAGATGTCCGAAACACCCAAGATGGTTATTTTGGATACCATGAATTTTTGGATGGACAGTGCCCTAAATGATTTGCTACAAGTTATCAAACGGGTGGACGTTATTGCCATTAATGATGAAGAAGCCCGACAATTAACAGGAGAATATGCTTTGGTTGTTGCCGCGAGAAAAATTCATGAAATGGGACCAAAGTATGTAGTCATTAAGAAAGGAGAGCACGGTGCCTTGTTATTCCATGACGGTCATGTGTTCTTTGCTCCGGCCCTTCCGTTGGAAGAAGTTTTTGATCCTACTGGGGCGGGTGACACTTTTGCCGGAGGTATTGCCGGTTATTTGGCCAAAACAGGTGACACCTCTTTTGACAATATGAAAAATGCCATTATTTACGGTTCGACATTAGCTTCGTTTTGTGTAGAAAAGTTTGGAACAGAGCGTATGGTTAATTTATCGAACACCGAAGTGTTCAAACGATTAATGCAATTCAAGCAATTAACTCAGTTTGATATTGAATTAACATAAATGTAACGCGCTCCAAAAAGAAGCGCGTTTTTTAATTAAAATTTACTTTTCGCGTAAATGCAAAAAATCGAGTACTAAAAATGAGTGATGTTTTGAAACACGAATGTGGAATAGCGCTTATCAGGCTCTTAAAACCACTGGAATTCTATAAAGAAAAATACGGCACTGCATTTTATGGAGTGAATAAGATGTATCTTATGATGGAAAAGCAGCACAACAGAGGACAAGATGGGGCTGGTTTTGCAAGTATAAAATTAAACACTGATCCCGGAAATAGATACATTAGCAGAATTCGCTCGGTGCAACAGCAACCTATCCAGGATATTTTTGCGCAAATTAACGAACGTGTTAACAAAGAATACAAAGCGCACCCGGAATATATCGATGATGTTGCTTTGCAAAAAAAACACATCCCATATATAGGAGAGCTCTTGTTGGGGCACGTGCGTTATGGAACTTTTGGTAAAAATAGTGTGGAGAGTGTCCACCCCTTTTTAAGGCAAAACAATTGGATGCACCGAAATTTAATCATGGCTGGAAACTTTAACATGACCAATGTTAAAGAGCTTTTTAGCAACCTTATAGAATTGGGGCAGCATCCTAAAGAGTATACCGACACCATAACCATTATGGAAAAAATTGGTCATTTTTTAGATGACGCCGTAAGCAAAATATATAAAGACCTTAAAAAGGAAGGTTTCAATAAAAAAGAAGCCTCTCCACTAATTGCTGAACGGTTAAAGGTATCCAAAATTTTGAGACGCGCAGCAAAAAACTGGGATGGAGGATACGCCATGGCGGGTCTTATTGGCCATGGCGATTCATTTGTTTTAAGAGATCCTGCGGGTATAAGACCCACCTATTATTATCAAGATGATGAAGTGGTTGTTATCGCCTCTGAGCGTCCGGTAATTCAAACCGCTTTTAACGTAAAATTTGAGGACGTTAAAGAATTGGAACCCGGACATGCCATAATTACTAAAAAATCTGGACAGGTATCCATAAAAAAGATATTAGACCCCTTAGAAAGGAAATCCTGTTCTTTTGAGCGCATTTATTTTTCTCGTGGTAGTGATGCTGAAATTTACCAGGAGCGCAAAAAACTTGGTGAATTGTTAATGCCCAAAGTATTGAAGGCCATTAATAACGATACCAAGAATACAGTTTTTTCATACATTCCGAATACGGCAGAAACTTCCTTTTTTGGAATGATTGAACGCGCCGAATTTCTGCTTAACAAGAAGAAAACAGCCGCTATCCTGAGTGGACAACGTTCGATTTCTGCGAAAAAAGTAACCGAAATACTTTCGGAGCGCACTCGAGTAGAAAAAATAGCAATCAAGGATGTTAAACTCAGGACCTTTATAACGGAAGACAGTAGCAGGGATGATTTGGTGGAGCACGTGTATGACGTTACCTATGGTGTCATTCAACCAACCGATAACCTGGTTATCATTGATGACAGCATTGTTAGGGGCACCACCTTAAAGAAGAGCATTTTGAAAATGTTGGACAGACTAAATCCAAAGAAAATTATTGTAGTGTCTTCCGCACCTCAAATCCGATACCCGGATTGTTATGGTATTGATATGGCCAATCTTGAAAGCTTAGTTGCCTTTAGAGCAGCACTTGAACTCTTAAAAGACCATAATAAATTTCATTTAGTTGAGGAAGTCTACAAAAAATGTATTGAACAAACTGATTTGGAAGATCGGTATGTACAAAACTTTGTAAAAGAAATTTATGACCCCTTCACCGATGACGAAATCTCAGATAAAATAGCTGAATTATTGAGTGATGATAGTATTAAAGCCGATGTAAAAATCCTATTTCAAAGTGTGGAAAATTTAAATCTGGCGTGTCCTAAAAATTTAGGAGACTGGTATTTTACAGGCAACTATCCAACCGTTGGAGGAAATAGGGTCGTAAACCGGGCATTCATTAATTTTTATGAAGGGAATAATGAACGTGCTTATTAAGTATGAATTACCAAAAACAGGACCATTAATCTATAAAATCAACCTTTAATCTAAAAAAAATGCCGTTCATCTATAAAATACGCAAAATATGTTTTTTAGATTTACTTTGGTATCACCATAACATAAGTAGGTTAAGTTCATGGTAGATTTGGGGCAAAAAAAGGTGAACTCTCGTTCGCCTTTTTTTATGCCCTTTTTTTAAATCTTCAGATTTTTACCCACTCCGTTGCCACGTTATCATCCATTTCTTTTAAGCCGATAAATAGGTAGTTCAACTAAAATATTTCCTAGATGCAGCAGACTCCTATATATTCGAATCACCATAACATAAGTAGGTTAAGTTTATGGTAGATTTGGGGCTAAAAAGGTGAACATTTGTTCGCCTTTTTTTTTGAGTAAACCCAAAGTGTACTCAGAAGAAAACACAACCCTATTTGAATTCCAGGTGCCATTAACTGCCTCTTCAGTAATCCCCATTAAGCCAATTTATGAGTAGTTCGCCTAAAATATTTTTTTAAGCCGCACAACTAATGTACTTTTGCCCTTACCATAACATAAGTAGGTTAAGTTTATGGTAGATTTGGGGCAAAAAGGTGGACACTCGTTCACCTTTTTCATTTGATAGAAACTATTTTCCATAAAAAAATCGTCCAAAACCAGGTTTGGACGATTTTTTGTTTTAAACGCTCCCTTTCCAGCTCACAAACGGATGGTGGCCTGCACCCTCAGCGCCAGTAAATTGCAAAAGGATTCGCTAGTTATTTTGATTCTGCATAGCGTCGCTCGACCTCATTCCAATTAATCACATTAAAAAATGCTTTAATGTAATCCGGACGCCGATTTTGATAATGTAAATAATAGGCATGCTCCCAAACATCAATTCCCAAAATAGGCGTACCACCGCAACCAACACCTGGCATAAGCGGATTATCCTGGTTTGGTGTAGAACATACATCTAACTTGCCGCCCTTATGAACACACAACCAGGCCCAACCAGATCCAAAACGCGTTGCTGCCGATTTGGAAAACGTCTCCATAAACCCTTCTTTAGACGTAAAAGTGGCTTCAATAGCATCCTTAAGTTCCCCAGAGAGATATCCTTTATCTTCTGGATTCATCACTCGCCAATACAGGGAATGATTATAAAACCCGCCACCATTATTTCGTACTGCGGCGTTATTCATGTCCAAGTTTACGAGGATATCTTCAATCGATTTACCTTCTAAACCGGTTCCTGCAATCGCATTGTTCAAATTGTTCGTGTATCCTGCATGATGTTTCGTATGATGTATCTCCATGGTCCGTGCATCTATATTTGGTTCTAAAGCATCATATGCATATCCTAATTCCGGTAATTCAAAAGCCATAATTTTTTGTTTTAAACTATTAATATTTATTTTATTTCAAAATTACGGATAAAACGCTTCAATTAAAAATAATATATTGTTATCGAACTATTAATACTTTTTATCTTTAATAAAATTTTTCTTCTTGAAGCACAACAATTCATTTACAGTTTATAATGCATCTGCCGGTAGTGGTAAGACCTATACCCTGGTGAAAGAATTTTTAAAAGTCTTATTTCAATCCAACAACAAGTACCTCTTTAAAAGTGCCCTGGCCATTACCTTTACAAATAAGGCAGTAGCCGAAATGAAAGACCGCATTATCAATACATTAAAAGAATTTTCTAATGAAAGAATATTAGAAGACCCCAGTAAAATGTTTGAAGCTATTTGTAGCGAAATGGATCTCAGTCCCGAACAACTTCACCTAAAAGCAAAAACACTGTTGCATACCATTGTCCATAATTATGCCGCTTTTAACATATCGACGATTGATGGCTTTACACATAATTTACTTCGAACCTTTGCCTATGATCTAAAATTACCCTTACATTTTGAAGTGGATCTGGATCAAGAAGCTTTACTCAATGAAGCCGTAAACAATTTAATTGCGCAGGCTGGTGAAGATCAGGCCTTGACAAAAATACTGGTAGATTTTGCCATAGAAAAAGCCGATGACGATAAAAGTTGGGACATTGCATATGATTTCAATAGCATTGGCAAACTACTTTTTAATGAAAACCACATCTCCTATGTCAAAACCCTGACGAAAAGGAATTGGACAGATTTTAAAGTCCTTAAACAGCATTTACAATCAGGCATAGCCGCTTTAGAGTCTCAAATTGTTCATACAGCCCGTAAGGTTTTAACTCTAATACATGAAGCGGGACTGGAATATGGTGATTTTACATCAAGTTACCTGCCTAAGCACTTTATTAATCTCAGTAATAAAAAATTTGATATAAACTTTAATGCCAAATGGCAGGAAGATATTGCGCACAAAACATTATTCCCCAAGCGAGTTAGTCCTTCCATTGCCTCGGTAATCGAAAACATTCAACCCCAATTGGCAAATGCCTTTTACGACACCAAACAAGATGTTTTTCAACTTAAATTTTTAACCGCTTGTTATAAGAATATTACCCCTTTATCCGTGTTAAATGCGATTAGCAATGAACTGGAAGTCCTAAAGGCAGACCAAAATAAATTGTTGATTTCAGAGTTTAACAGCATTATAAGCAATGAAATCAAGAACCAACCCATTCCGTTTATTTATGAACGCCTGGGGGAAAAATTCCGGCATTATTTTGTAGATGAGTTTCAGGATACTTCAAAATTGCAGTGGCAAAATTTAATACCCCTTATAGACAACACCTTGTCATCCGAAAACGGCAGTGCTCTAATTGTTGGCGATGCCAAGCAGGCCATATACAGATGGCGTGGCGGTGTGGCAGAACAGTTCATCCATTTATTCAACGAGACATCACAACCATTTCAAATAAAACAGGACGTTCAAAACCTTCAATTTAATTTCCGCAGCTACACAGAAATTGTAAATTTCAACAATGGCCTTTTTTCATATTTATCGGATATCGTGTTAAGTGATAATCTCTATAAAAAAATATATTCCAGCTCCGGTCAAAAACCAACATCTCATGAGCAAGGCTATGTTGAATTATCGTTTTTGAACATCGAAAAGGATGATGATCGAGATGCCTTATATGCGGATAAGGTCTTACAAACCATAGAACAATGTCTTCAAAACGGGTATGCTCTTAAGGACATTTGCATTCTAACGCGTTATAAAAAAGATGAGAAACACTTGGCGTCATTTTTAGCTGCCCAGGACCATTTAAGCATCCTTTCAGAAGATGGCTTAATGCTTTCCAGTTCACCGGAAATTGCTTTTGTACATAATGTATTGTGCTTGTTAACCCAACCCAAAAATAACAGCATTAAAATACAGGTCTTAAGCTACCTCTCATCCTTATTTGAAATTGTAGACAAACATGCCTTTTTTACAAAGCACATCAACCAACCGCTTCATGAATTGTTCAGTAGTTTTGAAGTTTATAAGGTATACTTAAGTTATCAAAACTTACTGGAACTACCCTTATATGAATTAGTTGAAACCCTTATTAGACAGTTTCATTTGGTGAAACATTCGAATGCCTACATGCAGTCTTATTTGGATGTGGTCTTAGAGTTTTCCAATACATTTGGTTCGGATATAATGGCTTTTATCGCCTATTTCGATAAAAAGAAAAACGCTCTGAGCATAGCATCTCCCAAAACGGAAAATGCCATTCAAATAATGACGATTCATAAGTCTAAAGGCCTTGAATTCCCGGTGGTCATTTTTCCATTTGCCGATTTAGATATTTATTCCGAACGAGACCCTAAAGAATGGGTTCCCATTGACCCTGAAACTTACGCTGGTTTTACACATGCACTCCTTAATTTTAACAGGGATTTTGAACATTTTGGCAGTGCGGGGAAAACCATCTATGATCGCCACAGATCCATGCAGGAACTAGACCATATCAACTTATTGTATGTCGCTCTAACTCGGGCAAAGGAACAGCTTTACATCCTCTCAAAAAATGACGCCAAATCGAATACCTATTCCGGAATGCTAATCGATTACCTTCAGCATCTCAATCTTTGGCAAGACCATCAATTCACTTACCGTTTTGGAACAGCTGAACGACCCCTTAAAAAAGAACATGTGGACGAGGTGTCCAAATCCCCTTCTGAATTTATTTCAACAGATAAAAAAGATCATAACATTAAAATTGTGACCAAATCCGGGGTTCTATGGAATACGCATCAGGAAGAAGCCATCGAAAAGGGAAATTTAGTGCATCATATTATGGCTCAAATACGTACAAAGGAGGATGTTGACTTTGCAATTAACGACAGCCTTAACCAGGGCATGGTGAATGGCGATCAAGCCATATTGCTAAAAGAACAGGTTTTAAAAATTATTGAGCACCCCGACTTGGCCCCCTATTTCAATGCCAATCTGATCATTTATAATGAACAGGACATCATAACGAACCAAAATGTGGTACTAAGACCGGACCGGGTGGTCATAAATGCATCCCGGGAAGCGGTCATTATTGATTATAAAACAGGATTGGTTGACGAAAAACACAGGCAACAATTAAATTTATATCAAGAGGTCCTTGAACACATGTCTTATCGTGTTAAAAAGAAGTTTTTAGTCTATATAAATAAGGACCTGGTCGTCCACCATGTTTAATTTTCATAACATTTTGAAAGCAAGGCGGATATGCTATTGGATTCTTTTGAAAGTATTTATACACAAAAAAATAGGGCTCGATTTACATTTTATCCGTCTAAATACCATATTCAAATGATTATTAACCCATAAATAAGGTAAACATATAATGATTGAGGATTCATGGAATCTTTAATATTTTTATATATTTGTCTTTGTTAATAAATTTTAACAACTTACATTTGTTTACAATTAACACTTAAAAATTAAACTTTTGAATATGAAAAATCTTAGCAGATTATTGTTCGCTATGTTGCTTGTACTTGGTTATAGCAACGTAAATGCGCAAGACGAAAACAACCCGTGGCAAATTACTATTGGTGTAAATGCAGTTGATGCTTATCCATCAGGTGACGGTGCTCCATTTAGTGAAACTATTTTTAGTAAATATTTTGACGTGGACAATTACAATATTTTACCTTCCTTATCTTCAATTTCAGTTTCTAAATATGTTGGAGATGGATTTTCTTTTGGAGTAACTGGATCTTTAAATAAAATTGACAGTTGGGGAGAGGATTCAAACGGAGAGGCTATAGCTGTAGATGATTTATCTTACTATGGTGTAGACGGAACCATAAAATATAGTATTGGTCAGGCTTTGGATTGGAATACTTTCGAGCCCTTTTTAGGCGTTGGCGGAGGTTACACCTGGGTTGATGAAATTGGAGCCGGTACCTTAAACGGAACCCTTGGTTTCAATGTATGGTTTAGCGAAAATGTCGGCTTTACTGTCCAGTCTGCTTATAAACATGCATTTGAGGATTACTTACAAACCCATTTCCAACATACCGCTGGTATCTCCATTAAATTTGGAGGAACAGATACTGATGGAGATGGTATATATGATAAGGATGATGCCTGTCCAGATGTTCCCGGTCTAGAAGCCTTTAACGGTTGCCCGGATTCTGATGGCGATGGTATTGAAGATAGCAAAGACGATTGTCCAAACACAGCTGGTCCAGCTGAATTTAACGGATGTCCGGATTCTGACGGTGATGGTGTTGCCGATAAAGATGACGACTGTCCATCTGTAGCTGGTTTAAAAGCTTTAGCCGGTTGTCCGGATGCTGATGGTGATGGCGTAACTGATGGTGACGATGCTTGTCCTAATACTGCTGGTCCTGCAGCCAACAAAGGTTGTCCTTGGCCAGATGGTGACGGTGATGGTGTATTAGATAAAGATGATAAATGTCCGGATGTTAAAGGTACTGTTGCAAACAACGGTTGTCCTGAAGTTTCAGAGGAAATTCAAAAAACATTGAACGAGTACGCTAAAACCATTTTATTTGATCTTGGTAAATCAACTATAAAATCACAATCTGAATCCGTACTTAAGGATATTATTGAAATTCTTAACGAATACCCAACAGCTAAATTTACGGTAGAGGGGCACACAGATAGTACTGGTAGTGAAAAATTAAACCAATCCTTATCTGAAGCTAGAGCGCTTTCAGTAAAGGAATATCTCGTGGCCAACGGTGTAGACGAGTTCAGACTTTCTGCTCTTGGATATGGTGAAGCTAAACCAATTGACACCAACAAAACGAGAGCTGGTAGAGCTAATAACAGACGTGTTGAAATAAACTTAGCGAAATAAAGCCAGGTAAAATTTAAAATAAGTAAAAAAACGCTTCGGATATCCGAAGCGTTTTTTATTTTTATGTAATGACTACTTTTATTTTTGATGTTCTAACCGATTTACAACGAAAGCAAACCAACTTAACTAAAACGACTTTTATTTTACCCAGTAAAAGAGCGGGGCTCTTTTTAAAACATCAACTGCCAGAATTTATTGATCAACCCATTTTCTCTCCAAAAATCTTAAGTATTGAAGAGTTTGTTGAAGATTTATCCCAACTAAAAAAAGTCAATACCATAGAACTTCTGTTTTTATTTTATGATAGTTATGTCCAATTAACTCCAAAAGAAGATGTAGAATCATTCGAATCCTTTTTAAAATGGGGACAATCATTACTACAGGATTTTAATGAGGTTGATCGCTACCTGGTCCCGCAAGAAAAGATATTTAATTACCTAAGTGCCATTAAAGAACTAGAACAGCACCATTGGTCTTTAGAGGAACCCCAGACGGAGTTCGTTAAAAAATACCTGTCCTTATGGAATAAAATATATGACTATTACCGCCATTTTACCAACGCTATGTTAAACAAGGGTATGGGATACCAAGGTTTAATATATCGTGAAGCCGTTGGGAATATTGAAACTTATATTCAGAACAATTCAGATTTGAATCATGTCTTTGTAGGTTTTAATGCTTTAAATGCAGCCGAGGAAATACTAATCCAAGAATTGTTGGAAAATAATCTGGCACATATGTATTGGGATATAGACCAGGTTTTTATAGAAAATGAAATACACGATGCCGGCCTGTTTATGCGACATTACAAAACCCAATGGCCCTATTTTAGACGTCAACCTTTTAACTGGGTAACCACGCATTATGGTACACCAAAAAACATATCCATATATGGTATCCCAAAACAAGTGGGACAGGCCAAACACATTGGAACCCTCCTAAAAGATCTAAAGCAAAACCATAGTTCACTGGAAAAGACAGCTGTAGTCCTGGGCGATGAAAATTTATTAATACCCGTTTTAAACTCGCTTCCCAAAGAACTCGATGTTTTGAACATTACTATGGGGCTTCCTTTAAGTTCCATTCCTTTAGCGTCATTATTTCAAAACCTGTTTGATATTCATAAAAGAAGTTCCAAGATCTTTTATTTTAAAGATGTCATTAAATTACTATCCCATCAATTCATTAGACCTCTCTTTAATTCGGATGGTAATGATTCTGCCATAACCATCATAAATACCATTAACAGCAACAATATAGTGCATGTGTCCCTGGTGAAAATTAAAGAAATGGCTAAAGGCTATGATGACGTTCTGGACCTGTTATTTTCGGATTGGGGCGCTTCAATGGATAATGTCATTGAAAACTGCACGAGCCTAATTCTTCTGTTAAAAGCAGCGTTCAAGAAAGACCCGTCTTCTCATGTCTTGAGCTTGGAATACCTTTATCGCTTTAATACCCTGTTTAATGAACTCTCCAGATTACACGCAACTACCAATCACATAAAAGATATTTCGACCTTATATGGGATCTATAAAGAACTTTTAAATTCCGAGACCCTGGATTTTCAAGGCGAACCATTACAGGGTCTACAAATAATGGGCATGCTGGAATCCAGGGTATTGGATTTCGAAACGGTTATTATTTCATCGGTAAATGAAGGGCTGTTACCTGCCGGAAAAACCAGGAATTCATTTATCCCATTGGATGTTAAACTGGAATACCAATTACCAACCTATAAAGAAAAGGATGCTGTTTACACCTATCATTTTTACAGATTGCTCCAGCGTGCCAAAAACATTTATTTATTGTACAATACGGAAGCGGATGTATTGGCAGGTGGTGAAAAAAGTAGATTCATTACCCAATTGGAAATAGAAAACATCCATAACATCCACCACGCCATTATTGCCCCGGAAATCCCGGTAATTGAATCCTCATCACATAAAATCCAAAAGACCCAAGCCGTTATATCTGCGTTAGAAGCAATAGCCCTTAAAGGGTTTTCACCATCCGCTCTAACCAATTATATTCGCAATCCGATCGATTTTTACCATGAAAAAATTCTTGGCATCCACGAATTAAATGAAGTTGAAGAAACCATTGCCGCCAACACGCTCGGCACTGTAGTCCACAACACCTTGGAAGACCTTTACAAGCCTTTGGTAGGACATGTTCTAAACCCCGATGCCATTGCAGCCTTAAAACCTGATATATCGAAAACCGTAAGGCATCATTTTAAAAAAGAATACAAGGATGGTGCTATTACCAAGGGGAAAAATTTAATCATTTATGAAATTGCGAAACGGTATGTTTCTAATTTTTTAGATCTGGAAATGAAACAGCTAAAGGATGGAAATACCATTACAATTATAGCTGTTGAAGCTAAAAACCTTGTCGCCATCGACATTCCGGAAATAGCCTTTCCGGTAAACCTAACCGGGAAAGTGGACCGTGTGGATGTCTTTAATGGCATCACAAGAATCATCGATTACAAAACAGGACATGTTCAACAAAATCAGGTGGACATTATAAATTGGGAAGACATCACCAAAGATTATACAAAATACAGTAAAAGTTTTCAGGTGTTAACCTACGCCTATATGATGTGGAAATCCAATCAAATTCAATTACCTGTTGAAGCTGGAATAATATCGCTTAAAAATTTAAGTTCCGGTTTTATTAAATTTACCAAAAAAGACCGCGCCGGTAATGGTGCGAAAAAAAATTCCTTAATAACTAAAGACATCCTTTCAGACTTTGAAAATGAGCTTAAAACCCTTATTGTTGAAATCTGTAATCCAAATAGTGATTTTATTGAAAAAGAGCTCTAAAATGAATGCATTAATCAATATCGTAATAGAAGGGAAACATAACAAACCCATTCTTGTGGATGCGTTCTTTAATGAAACCCCCTCTTTAAAACCTATGGTCATTTTTTGTCATGGATATAAAGGTTTTAAAGATTGGGGGGCCTGGACTCTTATGGCAAAAGCATTTGCAGAAGCCGGTTTTTGTTTCATTAAATTTAATTTTTCCCATAATGGAGGAACGGTTGAACAACCCCTGGATTTCCCGGACTTAGAGGCTTTTGGAAACAATAACTACACTAAAGAATTAGACGATCTGGAAACGGTAATGGATTGGGCTTGTACGAATGAAACCATTCAAAACACGGGAGATGTTGAACGTATGTACTTAATGGGCCATAGTCGAGGAGGTGGAATAGTCTTAATTAAGGCCGAAGAAGACCCTCGTGTGAAAAAGGTGGTAAGCTTATCCGGTGTTTCCGATTTTGGCAAAAGAAGTGCTACTACAGGGGATCTGGAACAATGGCAGAAAGACGGTGTTAAATATGTCCTTAATGGACGTACCAAGCAGTTAATGCCACATTATTATCAATTCTATGAAGACTTTATAGCCAATCAAGAACGCCTCAATATTAAACGGGCCGTATTGCAATTAAAAAAGCCTCTTTTAATGGTTCATGGTAATGCCGATACGAGTGTTTCAATAGATGAAGCCTACCAACTACGTGAATGGAGTCCCAGTAGTGAATTGTTTGTGGTTAATGACGCCAATCATGTTTTTGGCGCCCATCATCCCTGGTCGGAGCAAAAGCTGCCAGACCAATTGCTTCAGGCCACAAATTGCATCATCAAATTTTTAAGGTAAGCCTATAGGTACTCCAATAAAACCAGGTTAAATGGGGTGTTGAGAACCACCTGCCCCTGTTCAACCTCAACGGCGGTTCCAGAGTAGGCTTCCCGCAACTGGTCACCATCTTCAAACACCTTGGAAACATCCAATACCTTTTTCCCCGGGGGTAAACCCATTCCGATAACAACAAAATCCGAATATTCCAAATCTTGATAACTCCTGTAAAACAAATAGGGATCCTGGGTTATCATCTGATGGCTCCCGGCACCAACAGCAGGGTGGTCCCTCCTAAATCTTCCCAGTTTTTGCCAGTGTTCTAAAATGTCTCTGGTTTCAGGATCTTGTTGTATGGCCTCCCAATTCATAAAGGACCGCAAGGTGGCATCGCCTCGGGTTCCCGCTATAATCAAGGGGCGTGCCGATTCATCTCCATAATAAATCTGAGAAGTCCCGGGGCTAAGTAAAAGTTTGTTAGCGGACTCAAAAGGGTTTTGACGACTCGCATCAAAAGGCTCCCCATCATCATGAGAACTGATATAATTTAAAACCCCAAAGCCCTTTAAATCGGTATTTAAAATCTCCGAATAATTTTTAAACAGCTGCTCCGTAGACTGTTGCACCATATGATATTTGAGTTCAAAATTGATTAAACTGTTGAAGGCCCGATCAAAATAATTGACGGTCCTATCTCCAAAATCAAAGGCCTTACCTCCAGAAATCCCATAGTTATACACTTCCCCAACCAAATAAAATCCGTTATCATCCAATACTTTATCGGGATGGTTCTTTTTGTATGCAGCAAAGGCATAATCACACACCTTTTTAAACTCCTGCCATACATAAGGCTCCGTATGTTTAACCGTATCTACGCGGTAACCGTCAATTCCGAATTCGGTTATATAGTCTGTTAGCCATTTCATGATATAAAACCGGGGTGCCCGAGGATATCCCGTGTGTTCAAAAAAGTCATCCAATTCTTGTATTTCTTTCTCATAACGCCCTTCTGCCATCCATTTCTCCTGTAACCATTGTGGTAATTCTACATCCTCCTGACTTTCTGTTTTTATATCCGGTAAGTTATCCACTAAGGTGCATGTTACGGTCGATTGAAACGACGTATAATCACATGTAGGTTCCGTTCTAACCCAAGTCTTTGGCCACACAGGATCTTGTTCTGTAACCGGCCCGGTATGGTTTATCACGGCATCCAATAGTATACGAATGCCTTTGTTATGGGCCACTTCCACCAGTTCGTGCAAATCTTCAGGAGATCCAAAATTAGGATCTATGGCCGTCCAATCCCTGGCCCAATACCCATGGAAGGCATAAGTAAGTCCGGTCCCTTCATCAGTTCCTCCATGGATTTGTTCCACGACAGGAGTCATCCAAATGGCGTTAACCCCCAATGTGGTAAAATACCCTTCTTTTATTTTTTGGGTTATGCCTTTAATATCTCCCCCTTCAAAACCACGTAATTTATCCGCTTCAAGGGTTCTGTTAAAATTAACGTCGTTATTTGGATCGCCATTATTAAAACGATCGATCAATACAAAATATACATTGGCGCCTTCCCAAATAAATGGGGTTTCAGATTTCACCGACTGAGGGTTATGACCACACCCCAACCCCAAAAAGAGGACTAAAATTCCAACACTAAATACCCTCATCACCCGCATCTTCCTCCAGTTTTAAAATAAACGATTCCAACGGCTTTATTTTAAGGGGAATAAAGACCCTGTTTTCTTCCGCTCTCAAATCGGTGTTATAATGTCCATATAATTGATCGCTCAATTTATAAGTTTGCTGCTGCAATCCCCAGGTTTTTTTAAAGGAATTTGGAAGTACCAAAGAAAAGCTATACTCTATTTTATCGCTAAAATTAGATACAATGACGAGCTTTTCATCCTTATCCCATCTTACAAAAGATAAAAGTTTATCACTGTACTTTTCGGTATGTTTTCGGTTAAATGAATGAATGTCCTGGTAATGTCCCATTAAGGCGGTGCTCTGTACCGTAAAGTTCAATAGTCGTTTATAAAAATCCCTTAAGCGTTTTTCATCTTCCGTAAGTGTCTTCCCGTCGAAAGCGCCATTATTCATCCACCGCTGATGTGCCGGTACCCCGGTATAGTCGTAGATAGAAGTCCGTGACGGGTCACCAAAACCCATTTCTTCCGACCCGTCTTCTCCAACCTCCTGCCCGAAATAGATCATGGTAGGAGCAGTTGAGGAGGTGGCCGAAACCACCATGGCCGGCTTTCCTTTTTCAGGGTTCCCCGCAAATTCCGGGCTGGCCAAACGCTGTTCATCATGATTTTCCAAAAAATGCAACATATGGTGCTCTATGTCCTTTAAATTCTCCAAAATCGGGGGAATATGATCCGTTTTACCATAGCCCTGGACGACGTGTTTTAAGGTGTCGTATAATTGCACTTTATCATACAGATAATCCATCTTCCCTTTATGGATATAATCCCGGTACAAAACGGGGTTATACACTTCAGCCAATAAAAAGGCCTCCGGATTTTTCATTTTAATGGCCGAATTCATGTAACTCCAAAATTCGACAGGGACCATTTCGGCCATATCAAATCGAAACCCGTCTACACCCTTATCCATCCAATATAAGGCAATCTCCTTAAACTTGATCCATGAATTGGGAAGGGTTTTATCCTTCCAAAAATCAAAATGCATCCTGTAGTTTTTATGCTCAAAACCTTCCGGCAAAGTATCAAAATCCTTACGGCCTTCCGGGGAGATGCCATAGTTTACTTTTACGGTTTCATACCAATCCCCCATTTTAGGGCGCGATAATCGTGATCCATTTCCTGTCCATTTTGCAGGGTATTCCCAAAATTCTCCATCCACTAAAGGATGGGGTTCTCCGCCAAGAGGTAAGTACCCATTTTCCCATTCCGGAACTTTAAACGCTTCCATGGGGTTATAGTAAAAATTATTATTTACGTGATAGGTAACCGATGTGTCATCATCTTCTCCAAAATCCTGTACTCCTTTAGGTTTGGATATGCTTTTATAATTTCGGGCAACATGATTTGGAACAATGTCGATAATGGCTTTTAATCCCACACTATGGGTCCGCTCAATAAGAGCTTCAAATTCTTGCAGCCTCTGTTCTACGTTCACTGCCAAATCAGGGTTTACGTTATAATAATCTTTTACGGCATAAGGTGATCCGGCCCGCCCTTTCACCACGTCGGGATCGTCATTTGAAATCTCAAAGGAAGTGTAATCGGTAATAAGGTCATGATGCGGCACCCCTGTAAACCATATATGGGTTACCCCCAGGTTTTTAATTTCTGTTAAGGCCTTTATGGTAAAATCATTAAATTTGCCAACACCATTTTCTTCTATGGTTCCCCAAGGTTGGTTGGTCGTATTCGTGTTACCGAACAATCGTGTAAATACCTGATAGATGACTTCTTTGTGATGCGGTTTATTGAAAGTTGTATCCCCCGATACAATCGTTTTTTGCGAATGGTTACAACTTAAAATAATGACCAGTGCAGAAATAATTAATAGAAAATTTGTTTTACCCATACGCTCTTAATTGATATTAAATAACCATGTGATGGCATTTCTAAATTCTGATTTCCACAAGGATTCGTTATGGTTCCCTTGCTCTACCACACGGGTATATAGTTGCTGTTCCGGAAAGTTATGGGCTATCAAAAGGCGGGTCATCTTGGTGACATTATCAAGGACCTCCCCATCTTCCTTTCCTCCTACAACATAATATAATTTTGAATCCCTTAAATGAGCACGTTCGGCGGTAAACTGAAAGCATTCGGGGGCATACCATAAGGCAGGTGAAAATACACCAGCTTTCCCAAAAACATCGGAGTGTTTAAATAGGGCATAATGGGCAATTAATCCTCCCATAGAAGCACCCATTATGGCTGTATGACTCTTATCGGACTTTGTTCTGTAGGTTTTGTCGATAGCCGGTTTTAAGGTGTTCACCAGAAAATTGACATAAGCATCACCCTCACCCTTACCATATTTTTGGTGGTCCACTGGGGCATATTCATTGGAACGCTGGTCACCACCATGATCGATAGCTACCACTATTAAACCAAATTGGGTCTCATTATATAAGGCATTTAAGGTTTCATCGACTTCCCATTCACCTGCATATGATGTTTTTGAATCGAATAGGTTTTGCCCGTCCTGCATATACAACACGGGATAGTGTGCCCCGGATGTGTTATAGTTTGGAGGTAAATAGACACTAATTTTACGTTTCCTATGTAATTGTGGAATGGGAAAAGCTTCATCAAACACCTGAACATTTACCTGTGCCGTTGAAGGTCCCTCCATTCGCATCTCATCGTTCCAATGTGCAATAGCAATATCAACCGTATCATTCTGGATTGTAAAGGTATAGGTTCTATTTGCTATCGGGTTCCCATCCATTCCACACTCTACCGATTCCCAGTGGCCTTTAGTGAATTTAAATTGTATCTGGTTCCTATATTTTGGTATGCTTATGAGGTATTGGTCCTGTGTTTTTTTTAATTTAAACTGTTCCCGACCACCAGACCACCCTTCAAAATTTCCGGACAGATAGATATCCTTACTAAAATCGTGATTATAGGGTAAAGACATAATTCTAAACGTAACGCCCTCATCCCCTAAGATCGGATTATCATCTGTCCTGTTGGTGTGATCTTTACAGGACCAATAGCAACAAATAACAAGGCCTATAAAAATAAATCGGATCTTCATTTTTATACTTAATTTTTTGAGGTTAACAGGCGACTTCCCGGGCCTTTCAGCATCAAATGGTCCTTCCAGATCACTTCCTCTCCGGTGAGGATATCCCTTAACGACATGCCTTTGAGCCCTATCTCATCAAATCGGCTCAAATCGAGATCAACAGACTGTTCATTGGTGTTCATAAGATGTACAACCGTTTCATCAGTCCCAATCCTAAACAACAGATAGACCCCCTCTTTAGGCACAAAATGTACGGTCTTGCCCTCGTGTATGGCCTTACTGTCTTTTCTGTAATTAAGTATGGTTTTCAAGAAAGATTGCATGTCTATTTGGTCCTGCGACAACCCATCGCCCGTAAAGGCATTTATGGGATCTCCTGTCCAACCTCCGGGGTAATCGGTACGTATTAAGCCATGGTCTCCGGGCTTTTCAAAATCGTTCATTAAAATTTCAGTACCGTAATAAAGTTGTACGACTCTTGGCAATACAAGCATATAACTTAAAGCCATTTTTGTTTTCATGACATCGCCCTCCAATTGGGTGAAGATGCGACTCATATCGTGGTTATCCGGAAATATGAGAATTTGGTTTGGATGGGCATAAGCAAAATCGTTGGCCAGCGCGTTATAAATGGTAATTAATCCTGTATCATTAGTTTCTTCCTGCTTGAGCCCTTTTACAATTTGTTCCTGCATGGCAAAATCCATGGTCGATTTTAAGTTGGATTTGTAACCGTCTTTATTTTTTGCACCGTCTTGCCAGTATCCAATCAATAAGGGGTTAGTGGACCATTCCTCACCAACAATACTAAAGTTGGGATACTCGTTCATGATGGCTCCAGCCCAGTGACTCAAAAAGAATTTGTCGGAATATGGGTAAGTGTCCTGTCGAATCCCGTTAAGTTGTAACGTCTCTATCCACCATATACTGTTTTGTATGAGATAGGTGGCCATATAGGGGTTGTTTTGGTTTAAATCGGGCATATCAGATACAAACCACCCTCCCGTTTCCAAATTCTTATCCACCTGGGAGGCATACAGATCCTGGTTGGTCGTCCTTCGATGTTCGGTAATGACCGGAAGCCCGTCCTTCACAAATTGTTCCTGATAGTTCAACCAATCGTGAAACGGTAAATCCTGCATCCACCAATGTTCAACACCACAATGATTGACCACCTGGTCCATGATATGCTTCATGCCTCTTTGGTGCAAGCCTTGCGACAGGGCTTTATAATCCTCCAAGGTCCCAAATCGCGGATCCACTTCATAATAATCGGTAATGGCGTAGCCGTGATAGGAAGCCTCAGGCATATCGTTAATAAGCACCGGGCAGGGCCATACCGCTGTAAGCCCCAAATCTGCGATATAATCCAAATGATTGATGATGCCTTCAATATCCCCTCCATGGCGCCCATAATCATCGCGCCTATCAATAGTTTTTTCCTTTAAAGTGTCTACAATATCATTATCGGGGTTACCATTGGCAAATCGGTCCGGCGTAATCAAATAAATAACGTCACCACTGTCAAAACCAACATAATCTTCAGCCGCTTGCGCTCTGGGCTTCAGCTCGTAGGTATATATCAAGTCGTCATGCCCTGCTTGTGAGCATATAATATTAAATTTCCCCGCTTTAGTCGTCCGGTCCATTTCTAAGTCCACGAACACATAATTAGGGCTATCGGCATAATGGATCTTTTTAACCGTTACCCCGGGATACGTTATTCTAAGTGCCTTTTTTGAAATGTCGGGATGTTTTATGAGTAGTTGCAATGCTGAGTTTTTCATGCCAACCCACCAATATGGTGGCTCTACACGCTGCAGATCGCGTTGTTCCTCTGTAATGGGTTCTGCAAGGTTCATGGGTTTGCGGGCCTCTTCTTTACAGGATCCATAGAACAGGGTCATCGCCAGAAGGATGAAGGCTTTTGCAAAAGATTTTATATTCCAATACATACAATTCATAAGGCTAATGTTTTATTAATCCGATGCACGCGTTCTTAAGGCATATACAGCCTGTATTAAAGCGAACAATTTCCTATATCCAAACCAATTTCCCCGACATCACCTGGATGTGCTTAAATTTTTTCATCAGGGTTCTTGGTCATTTACACGGTAACCAAACTATGGGGTTCAATGATTACCAAAGCATCATTTACTTTCAATGGTAAGGGGGTATTCCCCTCCAATTCGAAGGTGGTGCCTTGCTGGCAAACATTCACTTTTAAGATTTGATTTCTAAAATTGACCTTGAACGAATAGGCCTCCCATTGTTTCGGGATCCTGGGTGTAAAGCACAAGGTGTTATCCTTAACCCGCATGCCTCCAAATCCTTCAACAATACTCATCCATGTTCCTGCCATGGAAGTAATGTGCAATCCTTCATGGACTTCATGGTTGTAATCATCCAAATCCAGTCTCGAGGTTCTTAAATACAAGGTGTAGGCCTGCTCCAATCTGCCTAGTTTTGCGGCCTGAATACTATGCACACAGGGGGACAGGGAGCTTTCGTGAACGGTAAAGGGCTCATAAAAATCGAAATGGCGTTCCAACTCCTCGTCGGAAAATTGATCTTCAAAAAAGTAAAACCCTTGTAGCGTATCTGCTTGTTTGATATAAGGTGAACGCAAAATACGGTCCCAGCTCCATTTTTGGTTAATGGGTCTTTGCGATGGCAGTAATTGATCTGCGGTAACCCATTCCTTATCTAAAAAGCCGTCCTGTTGCAAATAGACTCCATGCTTCTCCGAGTATGGGAAATACATGTTATCCGCCACGGCCTTCCAAAGGGCCACTTCCTTTTTAGTGAGCTTTACTTTCTTTCCTATTCTTAAAAAGTCTTCGGGATATTCGGCTTCTACCTTACTCAAGTTTTCAATGGTATAATTAATACACCATCGGGCCAAATAATTAGTATACCAGTTATTGTTTACGTTGTTCTCGTATTCATTGGGTCCGGTTACGCCTAAAATAACATATTGCTTTTTAGGCTGGGAATAGGTTGCACGTTGTTGCCAAAATCGGGCAATGGCTATTAACACTTCCAATCCCTTTTCCGGGATATAACGATAATCGCCGGTAAAGCGACAATAATTGTGCATGGCAAAGGCTATGGCCCCATTACGATGTATTTCTTCAAAAGTAATTTCCCATTCGTTATGACATTCTTCACCATTCATGGTTACCATGGGATACAATGCCGCCCCTTGGGTGAATCCTAATTTTTCGGCATTTTCAATGGCTTTCCCCAAATGGTTATACCGGTATTCCAACAGGGCTCTCGCAACCTTCTGGTCCTTGGTGGCCATATAAAATGGAATGCAATAGGCTTCGGTATCCCAATAGGTACTTCCCCCATATTTTTCTCCCGTAAACCCTTTAGGTCCAATGTTCAATCTGGAATCTTTACCCAAATAGGTTTGGTTCAACTGAAAAATATTGAACCGAATGCCCTGCTGAGCCTTAACATCTCCCGTAATGGTGATATCAGACATACTCCAAATAGTAGCCCAGATTTGTTTTTGGTCTTCCAATAAGGCATAAAATCCTTTGGTCGTGGCCAGGTTCAATGCCTTTTGGGCTGCCGATACCAGCTTGGTTTTATCATGGTTTCTATCTACGGTATAGCCTCCATATTTATGTATGGTGAATCGCTCGCCCCGCTTAACCGAATAGGTGTACGTAAAGGTCAATCTGCTGTCTGTGGCATCAACTTTGGGCAATGCGTCCATGGATTGGTCGTTTACGAATAACTTGGATTCCATGAAGGTACACACGTGAAATGCGGTTTTCATGGTTTTGGCCTCTATAAACCCTTGGTTGGCATCATGACTGACCTTTAGGATATCCCAAAATTGGTCATCCCAGTTGGTGTCCTCGTTAGTGATCCCCGAATCCAAGTAAGGTTCAAAAACAATATCGGCGTCCTTGTTTAAGGGTATTACTTCATAAGCAATTGCTCCTATCTCGTCTGCCTCCAAACTCAGAAACCGTTTGGTCCTTACCTGAACCCGTATTTTATTTTTCAAGGTGGCCGTAAAACTTCTGGACAACCAACCCTCCTTCATATTGAGCTCCCTTTTAAAGTGCTCTACCTTCTTACAGGCAAATAAATCTAAAACTTCACCGTTAATGGTTACGTTAATGCCAATCCAATTGGGAGCATTCAGTACTTTGGCAAAATAATCCGGATAGCCATTTTTCCACCAGCCCACACGGGTTTTATCGGGATAATACACCCCAGCGACATAGCTTCCCCGAAAAGTGGGTCCGGAATACTGTTCTTCAAAGTTGGCACGCTGACCCATAGCCCCGTTACCAATACTGAATAAACTCTCCGACGATTTTACACGCTCAGGGACAAAGCCCTCTTCTATGATCGACCAATTATCTGGTTTTATATAATTTTGATTCATTATTATCAGTTCTTTTTTCTTAAATAAGGGCTGTAAAGAACCCTTCTGTTATTTCAGTTAAATGGTTAACATTATAATCTGCTGCTTTGAGCGTCTCCTTATGGCCAACGCCAACAGCAATCATTTGGGCCTTATGGGCTGCCTCAATACCGGCTATGGCATCTTCAAAGACAATACATTGATAAGGGGAACGGTGGAGCAGTTGTGCTCCCAATAAAAATACTTCAGGATCCGGTTTCGCCTTGGTAACACTATTTCCGTCAACAATACCCTTAAACCGGTCAAAGAGGTTGACTTGTTTTAAAATGAGTGCCGCGTTTTTACTGGCGGATCCGAGAACATAAGGAATGGCCAGGCGGTCTAACAAATCTAAAAGCGGGGTTACTCCAGGTAGGATTTCTTCGGGACCCATTTTTGCAATAAAGCTCAAATAGTCCTTATTTTTTTGTTCCAAAACCAATTTTCTTTGGGCTTGTGACAGGGTGACGCGACCCAATTCCAATAGGATGTCCAAGGACTTTTCACGACTCACCCCTTTTAAACGTTCATTATGAGTTTCCGTAAATGTAATGTCCAATTCATCCGCCAACGTTTTCCACGCTAAATAATGGTATTTTGCGGTATCCACAATAACCCCGTCCAAATCGAATATGACGCCTAATTTATTCATCATTTATGCGGCTTCTTCTGTAATATCCACGGCGGCTTTATCATCTACCCTTAGGGTTAAAAAGCCCGCTAAAATCATGGATACCCCTCCTGTGATAAGGGCATAGATAGGTTGTGAATTAAACACATTGGAAACGATAAACCCTAAAATGGTGGCCGCTACCATTTGGGGGATAACGATAAAGAAATTAAACACCCCCATATAATACCCCATTTTGTTGGATGGCAAGGCTCCCGTTAACATCGCATAGGGAATCGAAAGAATACTGGCCCAAGCCATTCCAATGCCTATCATGGATACAATTAACATCTGCGGTGATTTGAAAAAATATACGGAAATTAACCCCAGGCCACCAGCCACTAAGGCCATCAGGTGCGTGAGTTTTCTACTTGTCCTTTTTGCCACAACAGGCAGTACAAACGCCACCAGTGCAGCCACGCCATTGTAAACGGCAAACAGGACGGTTACCCAGTCGGCCCCATCATTATACAACTTTGAAGTCACATCGGAGGTCCCATAAACATGGCTTGTTACCGCTTGAGTAGTATAGATCCACATGGAAAAGAGTGCAAACCAGGAAAAAAATTGAACGGAGGCCAGTTGCTTCATGGTTTTTGGCATATAAATTAAATCGGTCATGATGATAACAAACCCGTTACGCCCCCGCGCTTTTCTCACAAAGGAGGCCAACACAAAGAGCAATCCTACAACAAGAATACCAACCACCAGAACGTACAACTCTTTTTCAAGATCCAAATACACCAGTCCAGAGGTTAACACCATCCCCAGCACGGTCATCACCATCCCATAGTTGAATAATTTTTTTATTCTTCTTTGGTTTTCTTCAGGTGACATGACTATGGTTTCGCTCGCATTTTGTTTCTCAAAGGCTTCCATTTCCTCGGGGGAATACTCTTTGGAGCGTATCACTGTCCATAAAACGGCCACAAAAAACACAAAAGCGCCAAGGTAAAACGACCATTTCACCGAATCCGGAATAATACCTTCCGGAGCGGTATTGCTAATGCCCAACCAATTGGTAAATACATAGGGCATCATCGAACCCACAACAGCACCCACCCCAATAAAAAAGCTTTGCATGGCAAATCCCAGGGTGCGCTGATCTGCCGGTAGATTATCCCCAACAAATGCCCTGAATGGTTCCATGGAAATATTTATGGAGGCATCCATAATCCACAGCATACCGGCAGCAATCCATAAGGAAGGGGAATTGGGCATAACACATAAGGCCAAAGAGGCTAAAACGGCCCCTACCAGGAAATAAGGTCTTCGTCTGCCCAGGCTGGTCCAGGTTCTGTCGCTAAAATACCCTACAATGGGCTGCACCACTAAGCCGGTTACCGGAGCAGCGATCCAAAGAATTGGAATGTCTTCAACTTGAGCACCAAGGGTTTCAAAAATTCTGGAAGTGTTTGCATTCTGTAGTGCAAAACCGAATTGAATTCCCAAAAATCCGAAACTCATGTTCCAGATTTCCCAGAAACTTAATTTACGCTTTTCCATAAAATAGTATGTTTATATTAATACTATTTGATAAGCGATATTAACTTATCAAAACTTACACGTGAGAAGTGAAAATATAAGTTTTGATCTTGCCAAAGATATAAAAGATTTTTTGTTTTTTGCAAATAAAAAATTATTTCGTAGATTCTCTCTTAATAATTTCGGTCTCTATAACCACCTTTATAAAATCAGATTTCCCCCCGCCATCACCCATATATTGACTAGATTCCGCATCCATTGCCTCGAGCCTGTCGATTAGCAAATTAGCGGCTTGCTCACCCATTTTTTGACCATGTTGGCTTACTGTGGTCAGACTTGGGGTAGCGTGTTTAGACAGGACGCCATCTGTAAATCCAATAACCTGAATATCGTCTGGAATATGACGTCCCAATTTGCGGGCCACCTTCATTGCGGTAACCGCATACAATTCGTTTACTGCAAAAACGCCATCTATGCTTGGATTTAACTTAAAAAAATGCGCTATCTCGTTTTCTAAATCCTCCAGCTGGTGTTCTACGTTCAAATTATCTTCTATCTTTAGGATTAACTGAGGATTCGCTTCCATTTTATTCAATTGCAAGGCTTCAATATAGCCCTGGGTACGTAAGCGTCCCACGCTCACATAATCGACCGTGGTAATCAGGGCGATATTTTTACAGCCATTTTCCAAAAGTAATTTTACAGCTTTAACAGCTCCATTAAAATCGTCGACAACAACCTTATCGCAGAGCACGTCGTTAACCACGCGATCGAACATGACAATGGGAATGCCTTGCTGAATGGTGGCGTTAAAATGATGGTAATCCTGCTTCAATAAGGTTTCTTTGGAAATGGATAAGATAAACCCATCAATACTGCCGTTTGCCAGCATTTCCATGTTTATAATTTCCTTGGCAAAGGATTCGTTGGATAATCCAACAATCACATTATACCCGCGACGATTGGCAATCAATTCAATACCCCGAATAACTGTCGAGAAAAAATGATGAACAATTTCCGGAATGAGGATCCCAATGGTTTTGGTCTTTCTGTTCTTTAAACTCAGTGCAATATTATTGGGTCGGTAATTGTAGAGTTTCGCAAAAGCCTGGATTTTTTGTGTGGTATCTTCACTTATTTCCTTACTCCCACTAAGCGCCTTGGACACCGTAGAGACCGAGACGTCCAATTCCCTTGCAATTTGCTTTAAAGTAATCTTTCTTTTCACCCCTTAATAATTCATTTCTAAAGTAGGCAATTATTATCATGTTTTCATGAAGATTTGCAAAAAAAATAATGCTATAACTATGCGATATTATTGATTTTTTTGGCAAATACTAAAAAGTTTTCAACACGAAAACGTTTTCGCTAAATATTTCGTAATTCGTAATTATTTTTTAACATTTCCTTTACATATGTTTGATGCGAGAAGTGAGAATATAACTAAGTACTATTCAAAAGACATTTTAAACTAACTCGTATGAAAACAACTACTACTAGTTTACTGTTTTTTCTGTTATTGGCACCCCTATTGATGTTGGGGCAAAATTTGGTAACAGGAACGGTAATCGAACAATCAACCTCCATACCACTTCCGGGCGTTAATGTTTTGGTTAAGGGAACCTCAACAGGGACGGCGACCGACTTTGACGGTAATTATCAATTGGAAGTCAACGAGGGTGATGTTATTTTATTTTCTTATGTCGGGTATCAATCCCAGGAAATTACGTTTTCCGGTCAGGCCACCATCGATGTGATGTTGGTAGAAGATGCTGCACAGCTGGACGAAATCGTAATCATTGGTTATGGTTCCGTAAAGAAAGAAGATTTAACGGGGTCTGTCGATGTGGTAACCTCAGACGACTTCAATCAAGGAGCCATGGTATCCCCGGATCAACTGCTTCAGGGTAAGGCTGCCGGTGTAAGAATTACAAGTGCCGGTGGGCAACCCGATGCCGCTCCCAATATTCGTATTCGTGGAGGGTCATCGCTTTCCGGAAATAACTCACCGCTTATTGTTATTGACGGTGTCCCTTTGGATAACGGAGGGATTGCGGGTGTAGGCAATCCATTAAGCCTCATCAACCCTAACGACATTGAAAGTTTCAGTATCCTCAAGGATGCTTCGGCTACCGCTATTTATGGTTCCAGAGCCTCCAATGGGGTGCTTATCATTACTACTAAAAAAGGGACTTCGGGTGAAGCTAAATTTAATTTTTCGGCCAGAACATCCCTGAGTAACATCAGTGCCCGGGACCAAATTGAGGTCATGGACGGTAATACCTTTGTTCGCTTTGTGGAAACCTATTTCCCGGATAGCATGGATGCCATAGGTGTTCCTGTAGGATCGGTGGTCACCAACGAGCAAGTGGCCCAAGTGATTAGCACACCTAGTGGGAACCGAGCCATATACAATACCAATTGGCAAGACGCCATTTATAGAACGGCGGTAACCAAAGACTATAACTTTGGTGTTCGTGCCAATTTATTTGAAAAAATTCCGTTTCGAGCCTCCCTTGGTTACAACGAGACCGAAGGTGTTGTAAAAACAAACGATTATGAAAGGATAACGGCGTCCGTTAGAATTTCACCCAAGTTCTTTGACGACCATTTAAAGGTGGATATCAATGCTAAAGGGACTTCTGTAGAAAAGAATTCGGTAGATGAAGGGGGTGCCATTGGTGGTGCCGTATCCATGGATCCCACAAAACCCATTTATGATGCCAACTCGATTTTTGGGGGTTACTACCAGCAGTTAAGACCTTCCGATCATCCTAATGCGCCTAACGAAAAAGTGGGATCTACCAATCCCCTAGCTGTATTGCTTCAACGAACCAGACCGGAAGAAGTAGACCGCCTTTTAGGTAATATCGAGTTAGACTATAAATTCCATCCCCTTCCGGAATTACGAGCGGTTGTAAATTTGGGAGTGGAAGCTTCCAGGGCAAAAATCGGTGAGTTTTACAGAGATGGTGCCGTGAACAGTTATACGCAAGTGAGTAGTGCCGACCCTAACGATCCCTTACCAACGGGCACCTACATTCTTCAACCGGGGCAAAGTTTTGGGGAAAACCAACACATTACCAATACTACCATGGAATCGTACCTGGCCTATAGAAAAGAATTCGATAATTTCTTTATTCATAATTTCGATATACAAGCAGGGTATTCGTATCAGAACTTTAAAAATGATGGTAACAAAAAGGAATACACCAGCGATCCCGCGTACAGTGCCGACCTGGAAGAAGACGAATACGATTTGGACAATGATGGCATTACGGGCGACCGCGTGCGAAACATCAACCCCAACAATCCCAACAATCGGTATTTTAATGAGGTGAACCTGCAATCCTTTTTTGGTCGTGTGAATGTAAATTTAGCAAACCGCTATTTATTAACCGCTTCATTTAGAGCCGATGCCTCCTCCTTCTTTACCAAAGAAAACCGTTGGGGCTATTTTCCATCGGCGGCTTTAGCCTGGAAGGCCAAAGAAGAACCCTTCTTACAGGAGGTTAATTTTATCAACGATTTTAAAATTCGTTTGGGCTGGGGACAAACCGGACAGCAAGATGTGTCGGGACAAGTAGGGTTTTATCCTTCCATCCCCTTATTTGAAATCGGAGGCCAACAGAGTCAATACATAAGTGGCGTTAATCTTTATAACGCCCTGGAGTTTAATCCCGATCTAACCTGGGAGAAAACCACCACCTATAACGCCGGAGTAGATTTCGATTTCTTCAATAACAGCATTTTATCAGGATCGTTTGATATTTTCTTACGGGAAACCACCGATTTGTTGGTATTAACAGGTGTGCCTCCCGGGCAGGCCTTAAGTGACCAGGTGATTCAGAATGTGGGGGAAACCGAAAGCAAAGGTTTCGAATTGAACCTTAACCTCAACCCGGTACAAACGGATGAGGTGAGATTGTCCTTAAACGGTAACCTCTCCTATAACATTACCGAAGTGGTCGATTTACAAGGTGTGGAACGTATTACCGTTAATAAGGATGAGGCCAGACTGGATACCGGAACCGGTAACTTCTTACTCAGACATGCCGTTGGCGAGCAAGCCGGATCGGCATGGGTTCTAAAACAGGTGTATGATGTGAATGGCGATCCCATTCTAGGGTCTTTTGTGGATTTGGACGGGGATGGCAGTATCACAGACGACGACCGATACTATAAGCCCATGCAACCCAATTGGACCTTTGGTCTTGGGTTTACCTTAAACTATAAAAATTGGGAACTCAGTTCCAGTCTGAGAGGTCAGTTGGATGGATACATCTACAACTCCAGAAGACTATCACAGGGCGCTATTAATAATGCGACCTCCCTGGACGGCAACTCCCTATTCAATCAATTGAATTTCTTTACTGGAGCAGCCAACCCCGTTTTTACAAACATATTGGACCCGGTCCAGTACTCCGATTACTTTATTGAAGGGTCCTCCTTTTTAAGATGCGAAAACATTGTATTGGCTCACACCCTTAGTCAGGTTATTAAAAATGCCACTCTAAGGGTATATGGTGCCGTAAACAATCCATTTATCATTACCAATTATACAGGACAGGATCCCGAGAATTTTGCAGGCATAGATAAAAACTTCTATCCACGGGCTACTATCTATAATTTGGGTGTAACTATTGATTTTTAAATAAGACGACTATGAAAAATAACATGTTTAAATTATTTCTTGTTCTATTCGTTATCAGCACCTCAACTATAGGCTGTACCAGCGATTTAGACACAGAACCTTTAATTGAGCTATCACTCGACGAGCTTTTGCAACGCGATCCCGATGCCGTTGAAGGCATTTTATCCAGACTTTATGGATCCTTCGCCCTTTCCGGGGCTCAAGGTGCATCAAGTTCGGATATTAGTGACGATGCTGGTGAATCTCCATTTTTAAGAGGGATCATCAACCTCCAGGATTTCTCTGCCGATGCCATGAAAAACCGTTGGGGCGATAATGGTTTGGACCAGTTGACCACTACCAGCGACTGGAATCCGGAAAATAAATTCTTTAGGTATTTATACAATAGAATATACTTTACCATTCCACAGTGTAATAATTTGCTATCCATATTACCGAATGTGGATGTAGACAATAAAGAGGGTATCATTTCAGAAGTCCGATTCATTAGGGCACTGGCCTACTACTATTTAATTGATGTCTTTGGAAAAGGCGTGAAAGCCACCGAAGAAAATTACGGGCAGACCGAATCGCTTCCGGAAGTGGGTCGAGACGAATTATTCGAATATGTAAAAACCGAATTAGAGGACATTGAGCCACTCATTCCGGCTTCGAATACCTATGGAAGGGCTACCAGAGGTGCCGTTCAAATGCTTTTGGCTAAATTATACCTTAATGCCAAAGTGTATATTGGAGAGGAGCATTTTGATAAAGCTGCTGAATATTCCAATAAGGTGATCACAGAGGGGAACTACAGCTTGGCACCCGATTTCGTAAGTGTGTTTTCAGGAGATAACAATACGTCTCCGGAAATCATATTCCCGCTTATTGCCGATGCGACGGTAAGCCAGAGTTTTGGGAACACCACTTACATCGTGAACGGTAGTTTAAATTCCGCGACCATGCCACTGGCCGATTTTGGAGCCACCGAAGGTTGGGGCGGCCACAGATCGAGCAAAGCCTGGTATGGTTTGTTTGGGGATTTGGACACCTCTACCGACGATCGTGCAAAACTGTTTTGGACCGAGGGGCACAACTACGAAATGGAGGATTATAAAACATGGGTCGATGGGTATCCATCCATAAAATTTAGAAACTCCAATTTTTCGGGAGGCACCACCGCAACCAGTTTCTCAGGTACCGATTTCCCCTTATTCAGATTGGCCGACGCTTATCTTATCTATGCCGAGTGCGCCGTAAGAAATGCCCCGGGTACCGATAAGAATACGGCCGTAGAATACGTAAACAAAGTACGGAATCGATCGCATGCCAGCAGCATTACTCAAAGTGATTTAACCGAACAGTTTATTATCGATGAACGGGGCAGGGAATTAAACTTTGAAGGGCATAGACGAACCGATTTAATTCGCTTTAACATGTTTACGGGAGGGTCTTATCTCTGGCCCTGGAAAGGTGGCGTAAAAGACGGCGTTGCCATTCCCGACAACTACAAACTGTTCCCCATTCCGTCATCGGCCTTACAAGCCAATCCCAATTTACAACAAAACCCAGGATACTAAAACTCAATACAATGAAAAAAAATATAACATATTTGTCGCTTTTAATTATCGCTTTATTAAGCTTTAATTCCTGTGATCAGGAAGATGATCTCGTGTTCACAGCTCAAGAACCTGTTGAAGGCGTAAGCTTTTCCAATAGCTTTTCGGAAGAATATATATTAAATAAAAATGCCTCGGGTAACCTTGGTGAACGCTTTACCTGGGAGGATGCCGATTTTGGCGTTCCCACCAATGTGTCTTACGAACTGGAAAACTCTATTATTGGTAATTTTACGGATGCCACAACCGTTGGAACAACCGATGGCAATGAGCTTGCCGTAACCATAGGCAAAATGTTAACCCTTGCAGCCGCTGCAGGGCTTGACGATGATCCCGATACACCCGAACCCAATATGGGCAAACTGTATTTTAGGTTAAAGGCCTTCGTTGGCACGGAAGGGTTACCAACCTATTCTGCGGTACAGGAATTAAACGTTACCATCCCAGAAATAATAGTGGGTGGTGGTGCTTTTGAAATTTCTTCATGGGGAGTTGTAGGTTCCGGTTATAATAACTGGGGTGCCTTTGAAGATTCCCCGTTCTATACCACTGGTGACAGTGGTGTGCTAGCCGCCTATGTAACCTTGGTGGATGGTGAAATTAAATTTAGGGAAAACAACGACTGGACCAATAACTTTGGAGATACCGGAGCAGATGGCGTTTTAGATGCCGGCGGTGATAATATTGTCGTTACTGCAGGAACGTACAAAATTATCTTTAATACCAACGACAATACGTACGCCATTGATCCTTATAGTTGGGGCATTGTAGGTTCTGGTTATAACGATTGGGGAGGAGCCGGTCCGGATGCGAAATTCTATTACGATTACACTACAGATACCTTTAAAGTGAGCGTCCAATTATTGGATGGCGAAATTAAGTTTAGATTGAATAATGCCTGGGACACCAATTATGGTGATACAGGAGCCGATGGTGCCTTGGATGCCGGTGGGGACAACATTGTCTCTACTGCAGGTCATTATAACATTACCTTGGATTTTAATGCCAATACATTTACTATGGAATCTGCTAATGTACTGGGTATTGTAGGCTCCGGTTATAACGATTGGGGTGGTGACGGTCCAGATTTTAGCATCTCTCAAGTACGGCCAGATGAATATGTGGGTCATATTGTAACCTTAGTTGACGGTGAAATTAAATTTAGGGCAAACAATGCATGGGATACCAATTATGGTGATACCGGAGCTGATGGTACATTGGATGCCGGTGGCGATAACATTATAGTTACCGCAGGTGATTATCATGTGAATCTCAATTTGGCCGATGGCACCTATGCCCTCAACAAAGTGCAATAATTCATTCAAACAACAACAAAAAGGGCAGCATGAGTCTGCCCTTTTTAAACCCTAAACATGTGAAAAGACTTTTACTCCTTTTTCTCGGGTTGGTGTCGTTCTATGGGTTTTGTCAGGTACAAAATGTAGAGGTAACCACTTCCCCTGTAGAATTTACGGTAACCGAGGAAATTACAATAACGTTCTCAAATGTCGATCCCACCATTTGGAATGCCAATGAACCGGATAATATTTATCTTTGGGCCTGGTATGACGATTTAAGTGGTGGTGGAGGTGATTCGCCAACCAATGGAGATTGGACCAATTCCAATGAGGCCCAGAAACTAAGCAATAATGGCGATGGCACCTATAGCATTTCATTAACCCCTAGCACGTTTTACGGCACAACAGACATATCGCGTATGGGCGTATTGGTTAAAGCAAAAAATGGTTCGGACACGGGCTCCGGTGAAAAAAAATCGAATGATAAATTCCTTTATCCCGCTACCAATACCATTACCCTAACCGCTCCCACCGCCAATTTAACCATTGTCGATTCCGGTACCTTATTCTCCATTTCGGCTAGCACATCGTTTGTGTCCGACTTTACTTTAAAAGCCAATGGGGCCGTGATTGATATGGTTTCCGGGATCACCCAATACAGTTTCGATTATCTTATTAATGAAGATACTGATTTTGTATTGGAAGCCCATGATGGCAAGGTCCTTCTTACCGAAACCTTCAAGGCCCGTTTAACACCACTCTTTCCGGTACCCGATGGAATGCTGGACGGTTTAAACCCGGACCCTAACGATCCCACCAAAGCCACTTTGGTACTGTACGCTCCGGGCAAAACCACGGTGCATGTTATTGGCGATTTTAACAATTGGACCGAGGACAACACCTATTTGATGAACAAAGATACCGCACGGGACAAGTTTTGGATTGAACTCACGGGGCTCACCCCCCAGTTCAACCATATGTATCAGTACCTGGTGGATTCAGACATTCGTGTTGCAGACCCCTATTCCACAACCATTTTGGCAGAGTCCAACGACCAGTATATCGATGACACGACCTATCCCAATTTACCGGCCTATCCTTCGGGTTCGACCAATCATGCGGTTACTGTATTGCGTACCGGTGACACGCCCTACAACTGGGAAGTCCCTAATTTTCAAAGACCGGAGAAAACCGATTTGGTTATTTACGAATTGCTTATCCGGGATTTTGATGAACTGCATAGTTTTGACGCCGTTAAAGCCAGACTGGACTATTTGGAAACCTTGGGTATTAATGCCATCGAATTCATGCCTGTTAATGAGTTTGACGGTAACTTAAGCTGGGGCTACAACCCCTCATTCCACATGGCTTTGGATAAATACTACGGCACGCCAACGGCCTTCAAGCAACTCATTGACGAATGCCATAAACGCGGTATTGCCGTTATCATAGACGTGGTGTATAACCATGCCTCCGGGCAGAATCCGTTTTACCGCATGTGGAACACGGACAATGGAAATTATAACGGACAACCCGCAGCCGATAATCCGTTTTTCAATGAAACGGCCACCCATGCCTATGCCTTCTTTAATGATTTCAATCACCAGTCCGAGGCCACGCAGTATTACGTGGAACGTACCGTAAAATATTGGATAGACGAATATCATATTGACGGTTTCCGCTGGGATTTAACCAAGGGATTTACACAAAATTGTACCAATCCTGATAACCTGGAAGGATGTACCAATGGCTTGCAGGAAGACCGTATTGAAGTGTTAAAAACCTACGCGGACTATCAATGGGAAGTCGATCCTGAATTCTATATCATTTTTGAGCATTTAGGAGGTATCGAAGAGGAAAAGCAATGGGCCGATTACCGTGCCGATGAAGGCAAAGGCATTATGTTTTGGAACAGACTCGATGAACGGTATGCCCCACTCATTAAAGGCAGCAATAGCAATATTTCAGAAGTATCCTATAAAGTCAAAGGCTTTGATGGTCCTTCTGCCGTATCGTATATGGAAAGCCACGATCAGCAGCGCCTCATGTACGGCGTGAGCAATATTGAAAACGGACTTGACCGTTTAAAAGCGGCAGGCGCTTTCTTTTTTACGATTCCCGGCCCTAAAATGATCTGGCAGTTTGGCGAATTGGGCTACGACATCAGTATCGATTTTAATGGGCGTACCGGTGAAAAACCCATACTTTGGGAGTACTTTGATGATGCCAGGCGTCGCGCGGTCTACGAGAACTGGACCAAACTCATCCAATTAAAATTAAAGGCCCCCGTTTTTAAAACCACAAATTTCAACGTAAACCTATCCAATACTGCAAAGACGATACACCTAACGTTGGACAGCGCCACAGGTGACGAGATCCAGCACGTGACCATTATTGGAAACTTTGGTTCGTCCAGCGCCAACGTTACGCCGAACTTTCAGAAAACAGGGACCTGGTACAACCTCATGGACAAAAACCGGCCTATGGAGGTCACCAATGTGGCCAATCCCATAACCCTGGCACCGGGGACCTATGTTATTTATGGTGATAAACCTTTTATAGACCCCGATGATCTGGATAGCGATGGGGTAACCAATAACAACGATACCTGTGCTGATACCCCTCTTGGAGCTACGGTAAATGCCAATGGCTGTGAAGTATATACCTTACCAGCCAATAATTTTGCATTGCAGATCACCAACGAGACCTGTCGCAGCAGTAACAACGGCGGGGTATCCATAGTGGCAGCAACCCCCTTGGATTATCAGGTGGTCATTACAGGTAATGGTGTTACCATTCAAGATAACTTTACTGCTACCTTCAACCACAATGGTTTGGCGGCCGGTGATTATACGGTGTGTATTACCGTTAACGGGCAACCCGGATTTGAACACTGTTTTGTCATTACCATTACAGAACCCAAAGATCTTGCAGTCCTTTCCAAAGTGAACCCATCAAAAGGTGTGGTTTCCCTAAACTTAAGCGGCAGTTCGGTGTACCATATTACTTTAAACGGTAACCTGATGGAAACGTCCGATTCAACTGTCGAACTCCCTTTACAATCCGGAAGTAACCATTTGAAAGTCGACGGTGACAAAGGATGTCAGGGCACTTATGAGGACACCCTGTATTATGGTGAGGCCATCATGGCCTATCCCAACCCGGTTCGGGAAATTTTAACGGTGTACCTGGGGAATACAAAAACCGAAAAAATCATTCAGCTCTATTCGGTGGTTGGCCAATTGGTCTATCAGGAATCCTCCAGTCAAGGCCGGTTAGCTATTACGATGGCCGGATTTAAAAAGGGTATTTATATGTTACATGTTAATAGTCCTCATGCAAGGAAAAGTTTCAAAATCGTTAAGCAATAATGAACTCTAAATATTACATACTAGTATTATCGATCACGATCCTTATGGGTTGCAGTAGTGGGAGTGACGCTCCGGATCCGGATCCGGGTCCAGGTCAAATCGATCCCCCGGGTATCGCTGCCCTGGTATTTCCGGAACAGAATTCGGAGTGTACCGAAGGCACCAACCCAACCGACACCGAAAGCGATGTGTTGTTCAATTGGAACGATGCACCCCATGCCAACGCGTACCAGTTGGTAGTGAAGAATTTGTCGGCCCAAACCACAGCGCAATACAACACCGCCGATTCACAAATTAACGTCACCCTGTTAAGAGGGACGCCCTATGCCTGGTATGTGATTTCCAAAAATTCGGGAACCCAAACCACGCCGAGTGCCACCTGGAAATTTTATAATGCCGGTGTGGGCGCCTCCTCGTATGCTCCCTTTCCCGCAGAACTGGTTGCTCCACAAATGGGCGTGTCCTTAAATGCATCGACCCCCAATGTGCTTCTACAGTGGTCGGGTAGCGACGTCGATAATGACATCGTTGGTTATGATGTCCTTTTTGGAACGGGTAATCCCCCTACCAACAACCAGGCCACCAATTTAAGCGATTCTGAGTTACTGGTACCGGTAACTTCGGGAGTCACCTATTACTGGCAGGTCATTACAAAAGACGGTCAGGGCAGTCATTCAAGTTCTTCCATATTCGAATTTAAGGTGAATTAATGGACCGCTGAAGGATAAGGGTCCAAATCGTTATTCAGGAAGTCATTTTTACGTTTAGAATCGATGAGGCTCACAAGGGAACATCCATGACCGGTGTGGCATTTTAAAACCTTTGGTTACTTAATAGACAGGCCATCCTTATGGGCATGTTCATTTGTAACCGGGAACCATTCAAAAACTCCTGTAAATTTTTCAAAAACTCCTGTGAATTTTCAAAATTCACAGGAGTTTTTCTCTTATGGATGCCTAAGAAATTTCAATCCCTTCACTACAGATTTCCGAAGGGATGCTTATAAAATAAAATCCCCATGGGAAGCCTGGTATATTGGTGGTCTTAAAGTAGAGATCAAAGAATTCATTTCTAAACTGGCCTTATTGAGATGACACATGAAAATGAAGTAAACTCAAAATTTAAACCCCGGAAAAAAACAGTATCAAGAATTATTTTTAAATTAGACCAATCACTATTTTATTTTGAGGTTTGCACCTTAATTTTCTAGTGAAACTATACAGCGTTTTTAATTTGAACTAAATAAGAAACTATTTTGGAACATAAAGTTACCCGTGAAGAATTTATTAAACTGGGAGGTTTAACATTATTAGGTCTTTTAACGCATGATTTTGCATTTGGCACGTCAACCATGGGCCGCAATGATTCGATTAAATTGGACAAAGACTTATTAAAAAAGTTTGTTGAAAACAACGATATAAAAGTAGACCACATATTAAAAAATAATACCCTTGACCAAATTCAAAAACTTAATAATTTCAGGAATTTAGGTTCAGAGATTTCCATTATGGTGGCTTCTTTGTGTCATAATATGTCTGAGTTTTACAACTCTGAAGTTGTGGTTAAGCGAATTGACGACGCTCTGGATGCCATGCTTCAAGTCCAATATGAAAATGGTACTTTAGATGCCGGAGGTAACAGACAATCCCCACCGGATACCGGATTTATTTTAGAATCCATGTGTGCTTCGGCTACGGTATTACGATTGAATGAGGCCCCGGAATTGCAGCGTCTTAGAGATAAATTAAAAACCTTCATCCTCAATGCCGGAGAGGCCCTGGTTTCCGGGGGGGTGCATACTCCAAATCACAGATGGGTGGTCTCTGCGGCCTTAGCCCATATTAATTCGCTTTATCCCCATCCTAAATATCTGCGACGCATTGATCAATGGTTGGCAGAAGGGGTTTATTTAAACGAAGATGGGCATTACTCAGAACGCAGTGGGGTGTATTCGGCCGTCATAAATAGAGCTTTAATAACGATGGCCAGATTACTAAATAAGCCGGAGTTGCTTGAAAAAGTGACTAAAAATCTAAGGACCTACTATTATCACACAGAACCTAATGGCGATGTGGTATCGGTGGATTCCAGAAGGCAGGATCAGTTCATGACCTTAACCGTAACCCACTTTTACCTACAGTATCGCTTTATGGCGATCTATGCAAAGGATCCCATGTTTGCCTATATGGTAAAATTCATTGAAAATCTACCGGATTTTAAGACCAGTATTTTATCTAAAGATCTGGTGTTATTTATGGCAGACGACTTGCTTCAGCAGGACATAACTGTTGAGCCTAAAGCTGTGAATGACTTTGAAACGTTTTTTGTCTTATCAAATTTAGCACGAATACGACGCGGCAACACGTCCATTACCCTTTTTGGAGGAAACGATAAACCGGTGATGATTGTTTCGGGGAGATCTTCAAATCCCAACTTTTTAATGTACAGGAAGGGAGAGGCCATTTTAAAATACATGCGCCTATCGACTTCATTTTTCAGAATGGGATATTTCAGTAGCGATGGTATAAATAAACAAGGGAATACCTATATTTTAAGGGAAACTAAAAAAGCCTATTATTATCAGCCACTCGAAGAAAAATATCTCAAAGAAGATGGCGATTATGAATTATCCGAGTCGTTGGACAGACGCTTCTGGAATAAGATGGATTTCAAATCCAGAAACGTTAGCGATGTTAAACAACAAGATACGATCATAGAAATTACAGAAAATAATGGCACACTGGATTTGGATTTTAAAGTAGAAGGGCCTCCCCATGTTGAAGTGACCATAGAGATGTGTTTTAAGGAAGGTAGTACATTTACGGGAGCAGACAGGGATGCCGATGGAAACTATTTATTAAAATCCGGTTTTGGTGAATTGTCAGTGGGCTCGGATGTCATAAAAGTGGGGCCGGGAAAGATAGCCCATGTGAATGTGAATAGATTAGACAGTGAGCAGTACACCTATCATCAAGGAACCCTGCGTACCGATGGTGTTCATGTTTATATTACCGGCTTTACGCCATTTTATCATAAAATGACTATCGGATAACAGCAAGAAGATCCAGTATTTATGGTTATGGCTGACTATTTTCTAATCCATACCTTGTATTACGATCCCTCGACATAACAAACGCAAAACAACGAATCAATGAAGACAAAACTATACCCCGTTAAGGCCTTATCAAAATTTATCGTTTTAACGGTTATCACCTTTACAGGCCAAGTGATATCAGCCCAGGATACACCCATCAATGATGTGACGAATCCTTTGCATCTCATGAAACCGGATTATCCAACACTTTACGGACCACCAACAGCCGAAAGTGTAAAAGCAACTATTGGTCGTGTATATACCTTTCTAAATGATGCGACACCGGCCAGACTCATGGACCGCAGAACTAAAAAGGAATTGAACAATTTTAAAGAACTCAATAATCATACTGTTTTCGCTGAAGGGCTTTTCCGGCTGACCAGTTATGAATGGGGGGTGACTTATGCAGGCATGATTCATGCCGGTAAAGAAACCGGAAATGAAAAATATACGGACTACTCCAGAGAGAGACTAAACTTAATTGCCCATCTGGCAGACTATTTTAAAACCCAAAACACCCATAATGAGGCCGACGATTCTCCGGTGCATTCTGTTTTAAATCCGGGAGCACTTGATGATGCCGGGGCTATTTGCGCGGCCATGATAAAGCTTAATCGCATGGGAATGGGGGATAATTTAAGACCCTATATTGACAACTTCATTGATTACATAAGTTTTAAACAATTTCGCTTAACCGATGGCACCTTGGCCAGAAATCGTCCGCATCCCCATACACTGTGGCTGGATGATTTATTTATGAGTGTCCCTGCATTAGCTCAGATGGGAAAACTTACCGGTGAAAAAACCTATTATGACGATGCCGTGAAACAGGTTATCCAGTTTTCGGACCGTATGTTTAATACGGACAAAGGGCTTTACATGCATGGTTGGGTTCAGGATATGGAGGTACACCCGCAATACCATTGGGCTCGTGCCAATGGTTGGGCAATCATGGCCATTGTGGAATTATTGGATGTCCTTCCAAAAGAGCATACAGGCTATCCTACTGTTTTAAAGCAATTAAACTTACACGTAGAAGGTTTGGCCGCCTATCAGGATCAAACGGGTTTTTGGCATCAATTAATAGATCGTAACGACAGTTATTTGGAAACCTCCGCCACGGCTATATATACCTACGCCATGGCACGCGCCATTAATAGGGGGTTTATCGATAAGACCGCCTATTCCCCTGCGGTTCTTTTGGCCTGGAATGCCGTATCCACAAAAGTTAATGAAAAAGGCCAGGTTGAGGGAACCTGTGTGGGAACCGGTATGGCCTTCGATCCCGCATTCTACTACAATCGTCCTATCCATGTCTTTGCCGCTCACGGTTATGGTCCGGTCATTTTAGCCGGAGCAGAAATTCTAAAACTTATAAAATACAATGATTTTGAAATTAATGACGCTTCACTGCAATTAAAACATAACTAATTTTTATGTTGCAGCATTATATTTAGAAAGATCCTGGAATTGATCAAATTAACCGACTCCCTATCGGAGCGCGTATTATACACCTGTGATTAAATGGGGCCTGCCCATACATTAAAGACCTTGTACCGTAAAGTAATACACATAACAAGGTTAACTGACTTTCGTTTTTTTTATTGATTTACCCGTTGTCATTTTGATTTATAGGTTACAAATAAATGTCAGTTCGAGTGATTTTCGATAGAAAATTGTATCGAGAACACTAGTTTAAGAACTAAAATTTGATTCTCGATACCTACCAAAGACAGGCAGGCTAATTTATTTCATTTCCATTCGTAAAATTCACTCGAACCTGCCCGTCCGGTCAGGCGGGTTGACAAATTTTATTCAAAATACTCAACGAGTTTGATTTATAATTTTAAATGGACTAGTCTGACAACATAAAACGCTTAAAATGAACCCATATCTTCCATTTCTACTTTAGCCCATAAATTACTTACCGACAATGCTATAGCTTTTTCCAAATCCTCCTTTGCCTTTGAGGATTCGCCGAGACCTTTGTATCCTAATCCTCTTAGGGTATAAGCTCTGGAATTTTTAACATTGTCTCTTTCTCTTTCTCCAAAAATGGCAAAGTAATTATCTGCAACTTCATCATCTGCATTTAAAATCGCATTGCCTGCTTCAATCAATTCATTAAAAATGGCATCTGCTTTAGCCTTATGGTTAAGCTCTAAATTACTCATCCCCTTATAATAGGTCATGATACCTGATCGCCTTGATGTTTCCTCGTTAATTGCCAGATTATAAAACGATTTGGCGGTATGCTTCTCATTTAAGGCATCATAGGCTTTACCAATAAAATAATTCACTTGAATATTTCTGTTTCCTGACCTGGCACTTCCTGCCTCCTCATCTGGAACCCGTGCCATTAAAAAATGTGCTAAAGCCTTATCATACGCCTTTTTGGCCATGTATTGCAAACCCATTGCTAATTGTGCATCAATAATGACTTCACGTACTCTGGAACTTCCTTCGCGATAACTGAATACTTTGTCTTTTAATAGGGCAACGGACTGCTCTGGTTTTCCTGCCAATGTAAGCACGGTAATTTGATGTATAAAGGCATCATCACGATCATTGACTGCGGATTCGTTACCTTCAAATATCTTTAATCTGGTTTTTATGGGACTGTTATTCAATTCATATAAATTATCCAGTTCGGTATATAAAATGGCATCACTTTTGTTAAGATCCAGTGCTTTTTCATAATAGGGAATCGCTTTTTCAAAGTCGTTGTAATGCCTGTAATACCCCCATCCCAAATTGCGATAGGCCATATATAAATCCGGTTCATTTTTTATAGCATTCTCCCAGTACTCAATTGCTTTTTTTGGCTGCTTGTTATACAATATATTTCCAAGATAATAATAGGCCTTACCGTCTCCCGGATTATACTCTAGTGCTTTATTTAAAATTTTAACGGTCTCCAAACGATATGGAAAAACATAATCTGTCGATAGATTTTGCGCTTTTTTAAAAAGGGCAGCGGCTTCATTTTTATGACCCCATTCACTTTCAATGAATCCTAAATAATAGTGTATAATGGGATCTGCTCCCTCATATCCCAAGAACACCTCTTTTGCTTCTTTGAGCATACCCTCATTCATATAGCCTACACCAAGTTCGAGATAGTTTTGATTGAAGTTCCTCATTTTTTTCGTGAACGACGCCTTTGCCTTTTCGGCCATGTCAGCGTTCCCGGACGCTTTGGCGACGAGATAGGCTTCATGAGCCATTCTAAAATTAAGAGGGTCGGTTTCCAGATTATTTGAAAGGGTCTCACCGGCGCCCTCAAGATCTCCCAATTTTCTTTGAATGGAAGCTTTTAAGCCAATAGCTCTGGTATTTCGGGTATTTGTAGATAAGGATTCGTTTATTTGATGAAGTCCTTTTTCAAAATCCCCGTTGATACACGAAATCTGAGCCAACTCGAAATAAGCAGCGGAGTGATAGGCATAATCCCAGGTAGCACGATATAATGTGTCAACAGCTTCATCATACAGCTCCAGTGCTTTTAAAGTTAAGCCTTGAAGATACAATGCTTCACAATCTTTAGGGCGAGTATAATCGGTTGTCAACCTTTTTATCGCCGTTGAAAAATAGGTTCTGGCCGTCTTGTAATCGCCGTTTTTTAAATATTGATTGCCAATGGCGGTGTTGGTTTGCACATGATTTGGGTCTCGCTTGAGCACCTCTTCGTAATATTGATCCGGATTTTTATAGAATTGCTCCATTCTACTGGCTGTCGTATATAATTCGTCTACCGTTTCAATATCTTCTGGAAGGGGCGGTCGTTTAACTTCTTCCGGTAAATCACCAGACGTTTTCTTTTCAAGAGGCTTGTAGGATATGATGGTCGTATTCGTTTTTAAATCAACCATTTCGGTATACAAATCGGTTTCATTAAAATCATCTTTCATTTTAATATATTGCGCAAAGGCCTTATCCGGGGATATCTGTATATCCTTTTGATAGACGACTTCACTCCCTTTTTTAAGGATAACCCTTGCGTTTTCTAATTTCTGAGTGGAATAATACCCAAGGAAAACACGATTCCCCTTTCGCTTTTCAAGATTGACAGCTGCATCAAGATTCGCATTTTTAAAGCCTTCAATATCTTTTACGGGATACCAGTATTGTTTCCATCGTTTAACCTCATAGGGTTTAATCCATGTATAATCCGGTTGGTTGTCTGAATAAGCGCCCACCATGATTTCTACATAGGGTCCACTGGTCTCGGTTAAGCGCCCTTCGGTGGCTTGCCCTACGGGTCCTGAGCCCCACTCCCAGCATTTGGCCCCTTTAACAATATTATGGTCTCCAATATGTACGGTACCCGTATTGGTTCCATGGTCGTAGCCTCCCATAAAATCTTCTTGTAAATCCCAGGCAAAAAAGGATGCGGATTGCTTAACATTTTTCCAGTAACTAATATCTACACCTTTGGTAAAATCCTGTCCTTTGTATTCCACCGTTGAAAAAGGCCATTGCGTGAAATCATTTTTGGAATGAAAAGTCGCAAATTCTACACTAGGAGGAAATATGATCTGATAGTTTTCGTTAGTGTGTGCCGCCACATTTGCCCAATATAAGAAGGTATTGGTATAGGGTGTTGGATTGTATATTGACAGCTCTGCTTCAAAATAAGATTTGCCAGGATGGACGGTAATTCCAACAGTCCAACGCATACGATGGCGGGGTTCGGTTTCTCCTATAAAAATGGTTTTACTGCCATCTTCATGTACTGCCGTACTGTAATCCATCGGTAACATGGTTGACGGGCGATGATGATGGAACACACACCATTCAATGCCCCCTGAAGTCCAGGCACCAGTCATCCCAATATTTGAAGGTTTTACTTCATTGTTTTTATAAATAAAATTGTAATCATTGGATTTATCTGTGGCATAATATAATTTACCCCCCATTTCAGGGGTGATGCCCAATGCTATATATTCGTTCTCCAGCTTCAAGGTTTTCCATGCCTGTATTACTTTGGTTTTAGAAATAACGTCATTTAAGGCATAGGGGTAGATCACTTTTCTGGCCCCCTGATAGTTTTCTCCGGTGTAGAAATAGGGTGCTTTTTCTGAAGCCTCTACTTTATATGTTGGCAACTCCCACATCTCCTCAGTCATTTTTACTTTGTCTTCTGCCAAGGATAATTCTGACGTCCTGATATGAGAAGAATGGTGTCCAGAAGAACCGGAATTATCTTTTTTATCGGTCTCTTGAGCTGAAGACTCCTGCCCCAATACAAACAGGAACGTTAAACTAACAAATGAGATTCTAAATACTTTAATTAAATGATTCATGGTTTTTAATATTAATGTAATCTGTTAATGTTGCACCTTTATCTGCAACGGGTCCTAATTTATTAATTGAACAGAGACTTCGACGCCTTTAGTTCTTTCCACTTGTCCAAATTCCATTGCACAGGAGGAAGAAAACTATGAGAGTCTTCAAAATAGAGTCTCGATAATTCTTTCACCTTTTCGGGCATCTCTGTTACAAGATTATTGCGTTCAGCCGGATCATTTTTAATATCAAAAAGTTCCATAATGGGTTCCCGGCCCGCCATGTGTTCTAAATATATACCGGGCTCCAATTTACCAGTAAAGCGTAACAGATAGTCCTCCTTGATGATTACCCAGGCAGGGGGTGCAAATTCCCTTTCAGTGGTGTGTGTTTTTGTGGTTTTTTCAATTAAATACCCCCATGCCGAGGAATGAATGCCAGACCAAACCAAATAATCATGAGGCGTATCATTGAACTGTCCTTTTAATACCGGTAACAAGCTTTTACCATCCAAACGATCCGGAGTACTTAACCCTGTTGCCTCCAATAAAGTGGGCATGATATCCAGCGTAGAAACCATATTCCGCATAATACCTGATTTTCTGATTCCTTTTGGCCAGTGGATAAATAGGGGAACCCTGAATCCCCCTTGATAATAATTTCCTTTATGACCAGAAAAAGGAGCGTTGCCTGGCAGTGGTGATCCCGTTTTATCACCATTATAACTCCCTGCTGCCATAGCCCCATTATCGGATGTAAAGACCATAATGGTATTTTCATAAATTCCCTTTTTCTTTAAAAAATCTACAATCCGGTTAATATTATAATCGACGCCATAAATATGCGCATAAAAATTATTGAGATGAAACGACTCGGAGTTAAATCGTTTTAAATACAAATCCGGGGCTTTGGGCTCCAGCGAATCATGAACCGCATGATAATGCAACTGTACATAGAATGGCTCCTTCCGATTAACCTTTTCCTTCATAAAGTCCAGTGCTTTGTCGGTAAAAACATCCGTATTGTATCCCTCCTGCTTGCCTGCATGCTTAAAATTTTCCCATACCAGAGTAGAGTTATAAAACTGACTGGCCCAGTAGTTATACCCGTAATAATAGTCAAATCCGTTATTTAATGGGTTTTGCTTATTGGTTACTGAACCTAAATAGCCACTATTTTCTATTTCTTTATACACATCCGGATATTGATCACGAATCGTTCGTCTACTCAATTTTTCATAGATCCCGTTTCGCTTTAAAATATGAGGTATGATTTTCTCGTCGTGTTTTCCCAAATGCCATTTCCCAATATGTGCGGTTTTATAGCCTGATTGCTGAAATGTCTCAGCCAAATGAGAACCGGGAACTAAGCCATGCGATTCAGCATCTTCAAGAGTATACACCCCCCATTTATTTTGCAGGGTAGCAGTTGCTATTCCCAAACGTGATGGAGAACACAAACTACTTGACGTATACGCTTTGGTAAATAAAACACCATGCTCCACCAAAGTGGTTATCGTTGGAATTGCCAGTTTTGTAAATTCCAGAGCCTTCTCTTTTGAATACCCCTGCAAGCTATCTTCCAAATGTGCAAAAAAAGGATTAAAGCCATTGACCGTCAACGTATCATTATAAACACCAAACTGGCCATAACCCAGGTCGTCCATCATTATAAATAGTACATTTGGCTTTTCTTCCATTTGCGTACATCCCAAAAGAAATAGTGATAAAAATAGTGTCATTGAAAGTCGTTTCATTTTCATATACCTTTCCCTTGTGATGTTCAATTCAAATTCATTTTGATTTTTTTTCAACACATCATTTAACATCCGCGTGGCTTTGTGTAGCGTCAGCTCAATGATTATTGGTTAAGGAATAAAGTTAAGCAATAGATCATTAACTTGAAAGCATGTTTTCAAGGCTTTATTACAAACCTTAAAAAGTAACCATTACGGCAAAAAAGAAATCGGTCAAGGACATTAAAAGACAAACCGGAAGAGGGTTCTCATCAGAAGAGAACATCGGGCACCTCATCGTGTCCCCTATAAAAACAACAAAGCCCTTCAATTTCTTGAAAGCTTTTGTATAATTCAGTGGAGAAGACCTGCCTGCCGGCAGGCAGGTCGGGCTCCCTTCGGCTTCGCTCAGGACAGGCTTCCTGCCATAGGCAGGTGAACTCGCCCAATCACGAAAACCCCTATTAACTAAAAAGACCCCAAAAAAATGGAGTCTTTTTCATTAACCGTGGAGAAGATCGGGCTCGAACCGACGACCTCTTGACTGCCAGTCAAGCGCTCTAGCCAACTGAGCTACATCCCCATATACTGTATTTACAGGGTTTACAAGCATTTAAAGGCCAATTGCAATGACCTTGCAAAAGGGTAATTACTTGCAAAACTTTGCAAATGTATACATTTTTATGCAAAAACCCACCACCAAAACCCACCACCAAATGATTTTTTACGGATTTATTTAGTTTTTTAAATACTGCCCTATTTTGTCCTCAAAAGATTCATCAACATCACTAATGTTTAAGTAAAATTCCTTGTTGTTTTCCATAAACTTAGTTAACTCTTTATTGTTTTTCCAAAGCAGTACTCTTCCATTTAAAACATTTGCTCCAGAGTAAACAAGCATATGTCCCAAAAACAAGTCTCGCTCTAGAGGTTGAATTTGAATCGAGAATTGGGAAAAAGAGCTATTCTTTTCACTAAACTCAGAAATGAGATAGTTTTCAGTTCTACTAACCCTACCAATCCCTTTGAAATTGGTATTATTTACTTTAAACTTTAACTCCCCCAGCTCATTTAAAATTTGAAAAGAAACTGGTATCAAATAGTTATTTTTATCCAAGTAAAACCCCAGATAACTACCAATTAAAAAATTAACAATTTCAAGCCTATTTAAAGAAATGGAGAGGTCTGAATCCTTATGGGGTAAAATTCCATCTACTTCCATCCGCTGAGAATATAAATAATGATGAAAAATTGGATTTATTTCTGAACTTCTAACTTTTTCATTTTGTTCCTCTGACGTATTTACCTGTTCAAAAACCAATTTCCCAATAACTGGATTGTTATTTCTGTCAAATCCACAGTAGGCTCCCAGAAGAACTGGTTTTGTTTGCATCTTGTTTCCATAAAATAAATTAACAAAACACTCTTTGTTCAAACTGGAATTTTCTTTGCTAAAGTAAAAAGATAATGCGCTTTCTCCTGTTGGCACGCATTTTCCGTAATAAGTATAGAATGTCGGCTCAAAGCTCTTTTCCCAGTACAAAATCTCCCAAGAGGCAGTTTTCATTTTGTTTATTGTGAACTTTGATTTAATATAATACTGTCTGTCTTCAACATAATAGCCAATGTAATATAGAGAGTCAACATCATTAGAGGGCTCATTGAAATTTCTGCCTTCAAGCTTTCTTGTTTCAGAACTTATAAATGGCGAATTGTTCAAATATTCGCTATAGTTATCGTAACCCGCAGTTAAAATCAAAAGAGACAAATAATCTCGTCTAAGCTTTAGGTACTTACTATTGCCTTTTTCAATCTCTCTTATTTTATTGTATAAATATTTGCCATTTATCCATTGACCTGTGATTTCAGTAATATAATCTTTTAAGCTAGGTCGCCTATCATCATAGCTTCCAAAACCATACAATTGAAATACGGTAAGAGTTTTAATTTCAAGGGAATAATGTTTCGCAAATGTCGTTAGAAGCTCTTTGTGAAGACTTAACATGAAATCGTTCGAAACTTGAATTCCTCTAGTATTCATAATATGAAAATTATCAATACCAACGAATATAGGGATATTCCAGTTAAATTCCTATTATAAAAAAATAATATCAAATTAACAGGAATGATGGAATAAACAGGTTTTAGTTAATAGTTTTACCAGCGTAAATGATTTAACTAACTAAAAAACTTTACAAAAATGAAATATTTATGTTTAGCAATCGTACTTTTCTATTCAATGTCTTTTAATGCTCAGTCTTCAAAAGACGTTGGTGGCAAAATAGTTGACCAAGCGGGAATCCCTCTTCCTGGTGCCTCTATTATCGAGAAGGGAAATCCAACCAATGGAGTTGTTTCCGATTTTAATGGGGAATTCATTATATCTGTTGATGAAAACGCCAAGGAATTAGTTATATCTTTTATAGGATATGAAAATAAAACAGTTGAGATAATAGGGGATTTTGTAAGCGTTGCACTGAAACAAGAGCTCAGTCAACTAAAAAGTGTTACAATCCAAGGCTTTTCTTCTGTGGCCAGTAAGGCTCGTAATAGGGCCCAAGCAATTCAAACACTACCAGAAACTACAGTTGCCGTTAATGCTCAGACAATAGAATCCAATGGTATTGATAATATCCAATCATTTACTTCACAAATATCAAATGTGGTATTTAATGAAGCCCAACAACCAGGTGTCAATTTTCTAACAGTGCGTGGGATTTCACAAATCAGAAATGCAGAATCTCCAGTAGCTGTGGTTATAGATGGTATGACACTACCAGATGCAAGCGCGATGAATATGTCACTTTATGATATTGAATTATTGGAATTTGTAAAAGGTCCACAAGGAACCCTTTATGGAAAAAACGCTATTGCTGGTGCAGTTAATATTACGACAAAAGACCCTACCAATAAGAGTAAAAACAAAGTGACATTGTCTACAGGAAATGGAGGTCTCTTTGGTGCAGGGATTTCATCTTCTGGGGCCATCACTAAGAATAAATTCTACTACAGTGTAACTGGAAGATATAGTTCCTTTGACGGGCTAATTAATAATACCTTTTTAAACGAAAAAGTTGATTTTTCGAAAGAACATAATATCAGAGCTAAATTAAAGTATAGATTCAGCCCAAGATGGTCTGCAGTTATTGTCCAAGATAATTTTAAAATCGATGCTGGTGGAAACTACTATGTAACCAAGACGGATATCTTTGACCCAAATATTCCAGTACTTGCAGATGACGATTATTCAAATGACCCTTTTGGTGACGTTCAAGGAGATTCAGAATTATCCAACTCACTAAGTAGTTTTAAAATAGAGGGAACTTTGAATAAAGCTAAAATTCAGTCTGTAACTTCTTATAATGCTACTAAAAGATATTATATAGGTGAAAATGACTACTCTCAATACGCCTTTAGCAAAGTTTCTCAACAATCTGATTCGGATACATTCAGCCAGGAAATCAGACTCACTTCAAATGCCAGTGATGAATCTAAACTCAATTATACTTTTGGAACGCTTTACCAAAATAGTAAACGCTATTTGAATACTTCTACATTTCTAAACAGAACATTTTACGAAGGAGGATTTATCGATGCCTCAGCTGAAAACGCAAACTACAGCACGGACCCATTAGTTGGAAACGATGATGACAACACCATCCAAACACTTGCGGCATTCGGGTTTTTAGATTTCAAATTATCTTCAAAATTCACATTATCTGCTGGAGTTCGTGTAGATTATGACAAACTAACCAATGACTCCCGTATTTCAAATACATCCCAAGAAAACGACATTACCGTTTGGCAACCGAAATTTTCGTTAGCTTATGAAGCATCAGAGAATGTTTTGGCCTATGCGAATTATGGTCGAGGCTATAGGAGTGGTGGCTTCAATTCTGATGAAACAGTAAAATTCAACAAAACTTATGAGCCTGAATTTACTAACAACTACGAAATCGGCTTAAAAACAAGTTTTCTTAATAACAGGATTATATTTAATAACTCATTTTACTATATAGATTTTGAAAATCAGCAGCAATATACCTTTATTCCTTTAACACCTTCAATATTGGGTATATACAACTTTGAGGAATCCAAAATTTCAGGTTTTGAATCGGAAATAAAATTCAGGGCCACGAATAATCTTGATTTCTTTGCAAGCGTAGGTTTTAACGATGGCGAGATTAAAAAAGGAAGCTACAACCGATTGACTAATGCTGCTGCCTTTGATTATGACACACATGAAGATGTAGATGTTAGCGGTAACACGTCACCATTTACTATAAAGAGTACGGTTCAATTAGGTGCAAATGCCAATTTTGAGCTCAGTGAAAATTCCAAGTTAGGGTTTCACATAAATGTTGATAATAGAGGTACCCAATATTGGGACCCGCTAGAAGAGTACAAGCAAGAACCGTATACCCTTGTAAACGCCAGAGTAAACTTAAAACTGAATAACTTTGCTTTTACTCTTTGGGCCAATAATATTTTTGATACTGAATTCAATACCGAATTCTTTCCTACTGCAGAATTTGGATTCAATAACTTGAGGTTTCCCAACACACCGACAACCTTTGGAATAGACCTGTCATATAGGTTTTAAATAAGCTGAAACATTTCTATCGAATTGAGTCCTTCAAAATTTTAAAAATTTTGCTGGAAGAGACTTCTAATCGCAATATTAAAAATTAAGACAAAAATGGCTTCAGGATTTTATAATGTTCCCAATATTGAAAACGAGCCCGTAAAAGAATACCTCCCTGGTAGTCAGGAACTCAAGGACTTAATGAGTACTTATCAAAGTATGAACCTTGACTTTGTTGATATACCTATGTTAATAAATGGAGAAGAAGTTAGGACGGGTAAAACTGTCGCCATTAATCCGCCACATGACTTTAAAAGAACAGTCGGCCAGTACCACGAGGCAGAAGAAAAACATGTCATACAAGCCATTTCAAGTTGCCTAGAAGCAAAAGCTCTATGGGCTAAAACGCCTTGGGAACATCGTGCAGCCATTTTTCTTAAAGCCGCAGAATTGCTGGCTGGCCCATACCGAGCAAAAATGAATGCGACTACTATGATTGGCCAATCTAAGAATGTGCATCAAGCTGAAATTGATTCGGCATGTGAAATGATAGACTTTTTTAGGTTTAATGCTCAATTCATGGTTGAGATATATAAAAATCAACCTAAGTCTTCAAAAGGAGTATGGAATCGAATGGAATACCGTCCCTTAGAAGGGTTTACTTATGCAGTTACGCCCTTTAATTTTACTGCTATTGCTGCAAATTTACCCACTTCAATGGTGATGATGGGCAATGTTTGTGTATGGAAACCTTCAAATAGTCAAATATATTCCGCTAATGTTATTATTGAACTTTTAAAGGAAGCAGGTTTACCCGATGGGGTAATTAATGTTGTATATGGCGACCCCGTAATGATAAGTAATACGATACTAGCAAATCCCAACTTTTCAGGATTACATTTTACGGGTTCAACAGAAGTGTTTAGAGCGTTATGGGAACAAGTAGGAAAAAATATTGGCAATTATAAATCCTATCCAAGAATTGTAGGTGAAACGGGGGGGAAAGACTTCATCTGGGCGCATCCATCTGCCGATTCGAAACAAGTAGCAACGGCAATATCTCGTGGTGCTTTTGAATATCAAGGTCAAAAGTGCTCTGCTGCATCAAGAGCCTATATTCCAAAAAGCTTATGGAGCGACATTAAGGATTATATAATTAGCGACATAAAAAGCATGAAATTAGGAAGGCCTTTTATTACAGGCCATTTTATAAATGCCGTAATTCATGAAGATTCCTTTGACAAAATTTCCCAATATATAGCGTATGCCAAGAAAGATAAAGAAGCCCAAATTATAGTTGGAGGTAAATGCGATAAAACCAAAGGCTATTTCATTGAACCAACTGTAATCCTTACATCCAATCCTAAATATAAGACCATGCATACCGAGTTATTTGGGCCAGTAATTACAATTTACGTCTATGAAGACAAGGATTGGAAAGAGACATTAAGATTAGTAGATGAAACCTCAGAGTATGCATTAACAGGGGCTATTTTCAGCAAGGATAGATATGTTATTGATTACGTTGAAGATGCCTTGAGAAATGCGGCTGGAAATTTCTATATCAATGATAAGCCAACAGGGGCAGTAGTAGGTCAACAACCCTTTGGCGGCTCAAGAAGTTCTGGGACAAACGACAAGGCTGGTTCCATATGGAATTTACTGAGATGGGTTTCACCAAGAACTATAAAGGAAACCTTTGTGTCACCAACAGATTACAGATATCCATTTTTAAATAACAACTAAAAAAAAGAAAACATGAAAACAAATTGTAATATAATAAGCTTCCATGAATGCGGAGAACTAGATGTGTTAAATGTGGAAAATGTAACCATACAAGACCCCGTTAATGATGAAGTCTTGTTTAAAGTTGATGCCTTTGCACTTAATAGAGCCGATGTTCTACATTACCAAGGTTTTCATACCACATTACCTGATTTTCCTTCCCGAATTGGTTCTGAAGCCACTGGTGAGGTTGTAAAGATTGGCAATAAGGTGACTGATTTCAAAGTTGGCGACAGGGTGACTTCAATACCATTCAATACCGCAAAATATGGGGTACAAGGGGAGTATGCGGTAGTGCCACAAAACTACTTGACCAAGGTTCCAGAAAATTTAACCGTGGAGGAAGCTTGCTCAATTTGGATGCAATATTCTACAGCTTATTTTGCACTATTCCACATAGGTAACGTAACAAAAGGAGATTATGTTTTTATTCCAGCAATCTCGAGTTCTGCAGGTTATGGTTGTTTTGAATTGGCAAGAGACGCAGGAGCAACCATTATAGGTTCTACTAGAACAAGCACTAAAAAAATGGAACTTGAACAACTGGGTATTAATCATTTAATCATCACGCAAGAAGAAAATGTCGAAAAAAGATTGATGGAGCTAACCCAAGGAGCTGGGGTTAGTTTTGTGTATGACCCCGTAGCAGGTGCTTTTTGTGATGAATATTTAGAAGCATTATCAAGAGGAGCCGTTGTAATCATTTACGGGCTACTAGACCCAAACCCAACGTTATTTCCGCTTGTCCCACTAATAAGAAAAAAAGCCATAATGGATGCCTATTCCCAATTTAACCATGTAGAGGATATTGATAAATTAAACGAATGCAAGAAATACATTTTAGATAGAGTGGAAAAAGGAGTGTTAAAGCCATTGATAGGAAAAGTTTTTGATTTCAAGGATTACAAAAAAGCCTATGAATATATGCTGTCAAATCAGCAGGTAGGAAAAATTGTAGTGAGAGTTAATAATTAATAATAAGAGTTATGAGAGTCGCAACAGATATAGGGGGTACATTTACTGACTTAGTTTTTTTTGACTACGACAAAAATAATAGAGAAGTCAAAAACGTAGAGGTATCCAAGTCAAGTACAACACCAGGTGAATTTGAAAAAGGAATTCTTAATACCATTAAAAAAATTGATTTGGACTTAAAAGATATAGAATTCTTTGCCCATGGAACGACTGTAGTAATCAATGCCATAACAGAAAGAAAAGGTTCTAAAACTGCTTTGATTACTACCAAGGGTTTTAGAGATGTATTGGAAATCGCCAGGGGCACAAGACCAGACCTTTACAATTTTAACTTCAAAAAAGAAGAGCCATTTGTTGAACGCTATCTTCGGCAAGAAGTTGAAGAAAGAATTAACTATCTCGGTGAGGTAATTACACCACTAGATGAAAAATCTGTGGATGAACATATAAGCGAATTTATAGAAGAGGGAGTAGAAGCCATAGCCATCTGTTTCTTACACGGATATAAAAACCCTATTCATGAGAAAAAATTAGCGAAATACATTCGTTTAAAATATCCAAATTTTGAAGTTATAACATCTCACGAGGTAACCAGGGAATGGAGAGAATATGAACGTACTAGCTCCACTGTGCTGTCTGCATATGTAAAACCTATAGCTACAAAATATTTAAACAATTTAACTCATCATTTACAAAATCTAGGCTATAAAAACAATCTTTATATTATGCAATCCAATGGTGGAATAACTACTGTTGAAGATGTGAAGGCGAACCCGATAACATTAATTGAATCTGGACCAGCCAGTGGCATGCTCGGAGCCGTTGTCCTAGGAAGAACCATTGCGAAAAAAAACCTATTGGTCCTAGATATTGGTGGTACCACTGCAAAATGTTCATTGATAGAAAATGGCATCCCGAAAATTGTAACCACATATAATATAGAAAAGACAAAGACCCAGGCAGGTTTCCCAATATTGACCCCAGTAATCGATATTGTTGAAATTGGAAATGGAGGTGGAAGTATTGCTTGGCTGGATGATGGGGGTAAAATGCGGGTAGGACCAAAAAGTGCTGCAGCAAATCCTGGGCCTTCATCCTATGGTAAGGGTGGCAAAAGTTTTACTACAACCGACGCCAACGTAGTATGTAATCGAATTCACGAAGATTACTTTTTGGGAGGAGAATTAAAACCAGATTTTAACAGTCTTAAAAATGCCGCAAAACCCCTGTGTGAAGAATTAAGCATGAATCTGCAAGAAATAGCTCGTGGTGTCATTCGAGTGGCTAATGCTAATATGGTAAATGCGCTGAAAAGTGTTTCCGTTAACAAAGGATATGACCCAAGAGATTTTTCACTTGTAGTTATTGGAGGTGGCGGGCCAATGCATGGTGCGTTTTTGGCGGAAGACCTTCAAATGCCTGAGATTATCGTACCCCTGAATGCAGGTGTTTTTTCCGCATTTGGGATGCTGATGTCCGATTTAAGGAGAGACTATATTCGCACCGAAGTAATGGAATTAAACTCAAGTAACTTTTCAGTGTTGAACGAAGTATTTGCTGAAATGAAAAACGAAGCAATAAAAGCATACGTCAGGGACGCTTATAGAAAAGAAGATATTGAATTTGAATATTATTTAGACCTTCGATACGATGGCCAAGAGCATTCAGTGAAATTAAGATTATCTCATTTAGATAACTTGAAAATGGATGAAATAGAACATCATTTTCATCAATTGCATAAGAAAAGGTATGCTTTCAGCCTTAATGATACCAAAATTGAAATAGTCAATTATCATTTGGTAGCTGAAGTCATTGTAAACAAACCCATAATTGCTCAGGTCGAAAAGAAAGGGTATTCAATTGATGAAGCGTTGATTGACAAGGCAGAAGTAGATTTCGATGAATCAGGAATTCATAAAACTAATTTTTTTGATAGGGACAAACTAGACCCTGGCATAAATACCAATGGTCCCGCAATCATTGTTGAACAATCTACATCAACAGTTGTGCCTCCGAATCATCAATTTAGAATTGATGATTATGCAAACATTATAATAAGCAAAATATAGTAGTTATGAGTTTAAATAAATTTACATCAGATATCATTCAGGATTCTTTAATATCAATAGGCGAAGCAATGTTCGAGACTATACAGCGAACAAGTATGAGCCCTATTATTTACGAAGCACTGGACTACGCTGTAGGTATTACAGACGGAGAAGGAAGATTACTGGCTCAAGGAAATGGAGTAATAACTTTTCTTGCTGCAATGAGCCTTGTAGTAGAAGAAACCTTGGAACGATTCGGAAACGATAATCAATTAGAAGAAGGAGATGTTATAATAGCGAATACTCCCTATGTAGGAGGTGGAACTCACCTTTCCGATATTGCAATAATTACTCCCATTTTCTACCAAGGAGAACGAGTAGCTTTTACAGTCAACAAAGCGCATTGGACAGATATAGGTGGAACCAACCCAGGGTCAGTATCAACTGTCTCCACCGAAATTTATCAAGAAGGTATTCATTTCCCTTTTATCAAGATAAAAGAAAAAGGGAAACTGAATGAAGCTGTTATCAAAATGCTTGAGGCCAACGTAAGACTTCCAAAAAGCACATTGGGTGATTTGTTCTCAGGAATTGCAGCAAATGACGTTGGCGCTGAAAGAATTATAAAACTTATAGAGAAGTATGGTTTAGACGCATATAAACAAGCTGCCAAAGAATTTATGGAATACGGGGAACGTATCAGCCTTAAGGAGTTACAAAAGATTCCCAATGGAGTTTATGAAAATACAGGATGGATAGAAAATGACGGATTTGGTAATGGCCCGTTTCCCTTAAAACTAAAAATAACTATCTCCAATGAGAACATGACCTGTGATTTTACGGGGTCACACGAACAATTGAAAGGCCCGTTGAACCTATCAAGAACTGGTTTGGAAACTGCGGTCCGAGCCGCATTCAAGTCAATTACCACCCCAACATTACCGGCCAATAATGGGTCTTTTAAACATGTCAAACTAATTTGTCCTGAGAATACAGTAGTTAGTGCTAATTCTCCAGCACCCATATCCGTTTATTATGAAATTTTCCTTGCGGCTATTGATTTGTTGTTAAAAACGCTTGGCCCGATTGTTCCTGAAAAATTACCGGCTGGTCATTTCAGGTCCGTGTGCGTAACCTATATTTCAGGAATACATCCAGTTACCAATGAATTTTATGTACAGGCAGAGCCCCTTTCTGGTGGCTGGGGAGCATGCGCATTTCATGATGGTAATCGAGGACAATTTTCCTATGCTCATGGAGAATCCTACAATATACCAGCTGAGACCAGAGAACGAAAATACGGAGTAATAGTAGAAGAATATGCTTTTCATAATGAAGGAGGTGGATATGGAGAGTTTCAAGGAGGTAATGGACAATATTTAACTTTCAAAGTTTTGTCGGAAGAGGCTTTTTTAACAGGAGCTTTTTTAGGTTATTCCATACCAACCTGGGGATTAAATGAAGGCAAGGAGGGTAGCTACAATTATTTTACTGTTATAAGAACAGATGGCACGGAAGAACAGTATAATATTGTTACAAACGTAAAGCTAAATAAGGGAGACAAAGTTAAACTAGTAACTGCAACTGGAGGTGGCTATGGCAATCCCAAAAATCGTCCATTAGAAAAAGTAGAGCGCGACATAAAAAATGGGTTTATCACTAAAAAACAAGCGATAGAACATTATAATTTTTATTGAAACCTAAACAGAAAAAAATGGAAGTAAAAGAATTGATATTCCCAAGTGAAAAAGATTTTTATTTAAAAAAAATAATGCGGATACAAGAAAAGCATTTATCGATACAATGTGGTTCTGTAAGGTTAATGAAAGGCCAAATACTTCCTTTTAAAGCATTAGATTTTCATGAAATATCCTACTTGATTTCAGGAAAACTGGAGGTATCCACAAAAGGTGGAGGTTCTACGATAATGAATTCAGGTGAGTTAATCTATTTAAACAAAGAGGAAGTTCGCAAAACGGAAACTCTTGAAGATAGTAAAATTCTGTATTTCCTATTTAGTGATTGAAGAAAATAATATTCAAGTGTAAGTTTAATATTTAAAGTAGCTCGAAGATAAGCGAAAAAATTTCGCTTATCTCGACTACAGCAATTGATTGATTTCTATTTAATTCCAATGTTAAAACCATTAATTACATTATTTGACAGACAAGTTTTGTTTTGGGAAAGCCCGAAAATAATTCATAGAATAAGCTCATTCCTTGTCCTATCGTTCATAATATGCGGTTTATGCAGCTCATTGGTTTATTACAAAATAATTTCATTAGGTATTTTTAATTCTCTTTTTAAACATCCCTTTTTTGCGATTGAAGTAGCTTTCACTATTCTTTTAATTTTAGAGTTGCTTAGTCTGATTTTTGTATTACCCAAATCAGTATCTAGGTCCTTGGGAAAGCAGTTTGAGCTTCTCTCACTAATTTTTTTAAGAGATGCTTTTAAAGAATTCAGTCACTTAGATAACTTTCATTTATGGGTCGACACTAAAAATACGGTTGTCAAAATGTTAGTTTATTCCTTCGGAGCATTGGCAATATTTACAATAATGGGCTTCACTCAAAGATTAAACAATCGAATACGGCTATCCGAAACTTATGTAAATCAGAGACAATTTGTAAGAATAAAAAAACTATTGGCATTATTCTTATTGATTTCATTCTTTCTCATAGGAATGAGAGATTTTGTTGTTCTTATTGAAACTGGAATATACCTACACTCATTCGATACCTTCTATACGGTTTTAATTTTTACAGATATAATTATAGTTCTAGTTGCTTTGCGTTACACTATAAATTATTATCGAGTGTTTAGGTACACCGCTTTCGTTCTTGCAACTATCCTAATTCGAATATCACTAACTATCGAGCATTACTATAACGTTACTCTTGGAGTTTTAACGGCCATTTTTGTCTTGATTTTGGCATTAGTCTACAACTATTTTCAACAATGGCTTACAACTAAAGAACTAACAACTTAAAAATTTTAACTATGGAAAATATCAATAATAAATCGCAGGAAAATATTGACTCCGCTTTGTCCCCCATTCCCGAAAATAAGCGTCAATCCTGGTTTGTGCCAGCAATTATTTTTGGAGGTCTTGAATTTTGTATTCCTGTATTATTAATAGGTGGAATCCTAATTGGCAATTTTAGCCTTCTGGAGATGGTATGGATTTTAATATTTGGTCTAGTTTTTTTTCAATGGGTTGGGAATGCAATACAGGGATATATAGGAGCCAAAACAGGTCTAACGTCATCTGCATTGGCATCACTTAGCTTTGGAAAGGAGCAATCAAGAATTATTGTTGGATTAGTTATTCTTATTTTAACCTTGGGATGGTGGGCTATTCAAACTTCTGTGGCATCAGATGCCTTTTGTGTTTTGTTATCAATAAATAAGGATGAAAACCTATTTTTATACATTTTAAGCACAACGCTTATTGGTCTGCTTTTTGCAATTCCTTCCATCTTGGGATATGCTTCTATTAAATGGGTTGATTATGTTGCAATCCCCGCAGGATTACTTCTAGTTACTGTAGCCCTTTACCTCTCCTTTACTAATCTTGGATGGCAGAAAATATCATCCTGGGACCCAAATGGGGACATGTCAATTATTGAAGGTATAAACCTGGTCATCAGTATCAATGTTGCCCAATGGTTAATAGCTCCAGATTATACGAGGTACGCAAAACCAACTTGGAGAGATAATATTTTAATTCCATTGGGGATTATTGTGGTTGGTTTTCCATTATTTATCGTTGGCGGTATCATGTCTATTGGAACAGGAAATTCAGATATCGTCAGGGTGATGCAAGAGCTTGGCTTTCCAGCCTGGGGCTTTATTGTGTTATGGATTGCCACTTGGACCAGTCAACTCGTAAGTAATTACACTGGAGGTTTGGTTTTGTGCAATATGTTTAGCTTAAATGACAACAAAAGCAGAAAAATATTGACTTTTGCGTTCGCTGTTATAGGCATTATTCTCGCTTTATTAGGGATTATGAACCAATTCGTTAATTTTTTGTACTTCACGGCTCTTATAATTCCAGCAATTGCGGGTGTAATTATGAGTCATTACTTCTTCATTAACAAGACTCTAATTTCATTAAAGAAGGCATGGAACTGGTCAGCAACAATTAGCACACTAATAGGGTTATTAGTGGGATACGTAACACAATATCTGTACCCTATAGGTATACCAGCCGTCCAGTCCCTTATCATATCAGGAGCAATATACTATGTACTATTTAATTTTTTGAACAATATTATTGATGAAAAATTTATTTGATAATACGGAAATAGCCTTAAAACTAAAATCAGATTCAGAATTGGATAGAGCTCACTTTATATTTGAACTAATAAAGAAAGAGCCATTAGTTAAAATTGGAGCGGCTGTTACAAAATTTGCTTTAAAGGCGAATCTTCCCGTTGAAAAACTAATTCGTTCTACAGTATTTAATCATTTCTGTGGTGGTATTAATGAAGAAGATTGTTTAGATGTTATAAATAAAATGCATCTTAAGAATGTCTATTCTGTATTGGATTATTCAGCAGAGGGAAAGGAAGAAGAAAAACAATTTGATTATGCCATGGAGAAAACTCTTAAATTACTAGAGTATGCAAAAAAAAATATATCCATACCATTCGTAGTGTTTAAACCAACAGGCTTAGGACGCTTTAAAGTTTATCAAAAACTAACCGAGGGAGTCTCTCTGAATGAAAATCAAGAGAGGGAATGGCAAAACATAAAAAAGCGGTTTAATAGCGTTTGTGAAAAAGCTACTGCGTATAATATCCCCATTCTTATTGATGCAGAAGAAAGCTGGATGCAAGATGCAGCAGATAATCTCATAGAAGAAAAGATGGAAGAATATAATAAGCACAAGGTTATCATTTTCAACACGCTACAAGCTTATAGATGGGATAGATTAGATTATTTGAAAAGGCTTCACCAAAAATCCAAAACCAAAGGGTTTAAGATTGGAATAAAACTTGTGCGGGGAGCCTATATGGAAAAAGAAAGAGAAAGGGCTCATAAGAAATGCTATAGAGACCCAATATGCAGCAACAAAAAAGAAACAGATGCCCTCTACAATGATATTCTAGAATACATCTTAGAAAACTTAGCAGACATGGAATTATTTGCTGGGACACATAATGAACAGAGTTCTTATTTACTGATGGATTTAATGAAGAAAAAAAGAATTTATAATAACGATAAAAGAATCTGGTTTGGTCAATTATATGGTATGAGCGACCATATAAGTTTCAATCTATCCAATAAGGGATATAACGTTGCAAAATATCTCCCTTATGGTCCCGTAAAAGACGTAATGCCTTATTTAATTAGAAGGGCTGAAGAAAACACATCGGTAGCTGGTCAAACTTCAAGAGAATTATTTTTAATCAAAACGGAAAAAAGAAGAAGGGCTATGCAAAAAAATTAAAATGGTGATTCATATTTCTACAGGACGATAACATTTGAAATTATTTTGAATTGATTTTTACCTTTTAAATGAATAAAGATTGAAAAAAACCCACCACCATAGTCCAACACCATTAGTTTAAAAAATTCAAAATCTCTGAAAAGTCTTGCTATTACCGAGATTTCATGAAGTTATAAGGGTGGCAAATCCCGACTGCCAGTCAAGCGCTCTAGCCAACTGAGCTACATCCTCATATACTGTATTTACAGGGTTTACAAGCGTTTTGCCATTATCCTGACTAATGACCCTTACTTGCAAAAGTATGCAAATGAATACATTTTTATGCAAAACCCCACCACCAAAACCCACCACCATATTATTTTTTTATCCTTAAATTGTAATTCATTTTGACCAACCAATAGCCAATGATAAAATTCTTTAGATTATCGAAACACAATTTTGCAAAGCAAAATCAAAGGTCTTGAAGACCTTTGGTTGAGATAGCCGCTTGCGGAAAATAAAACAAGATAATATTATGATTAAGTTTTTTAGAAGAATACGCCAGCGATTACTCTCTGAAAATAAATTCAGAAAATATTTAATCTATGCTATTGGTGAAATCATTCTTGTTGTAATAGGGATTCTTATTGCGCTGCAGATAAATAATTGGAACAACTACAACATAGACAGAGTTTCTGAAAGAGATTATTTAAAAAGAATTTCAACTGACCTTAAAGCTGATACTCTAAATTTTTCAAGAACAATCAATGCATTAAAAATCAAAGAAGAATCGCTAGGGACATTATTGGAGTTAATTAAGAGGGGGCAACTTAAAACTGTAGATTCCACTACTATTATCTGGCATATTAAAAGGGGTAATTATTTCTCCATTGCACATCCTGGAATAGTAAATAACACATTTGAAGAACTAAAAAATACTGGAGGTATGGAACATGTCAGAAGTACCCTTTTAAGGTCTGCAATAAACAATTATTATTTTAATGGGGAACACCGCAATGATAGAATAGAAAAGAAAAGAAAGGAGTCAGATTTTAGCTTTATAATACATCATAAAATCCCAGGTTTAAATGAAACAGATGGTGTAGCAAGCTATAGGAACGACTTGGTTTCATATAAAGAAATTCTGGATATGATTAATAGTTATGAATTCAAAAAAATTGCTGTTTCGGAATATAATATTGCTGCATTTATTCTAAAAATTCAAGAAGGTGGTTATGCTGATTCTAAAGTGTTGTTAAATCTTGTGGAAGAAGAACTTAATGAAAAATAATATTCATAATGTGAAAAATAATAAAAGGATTTGGATTAAATCAATTGGTGTTTTTTTGATACTATTTCCTATTTCTGTTTTTCTCCATGAAACAGGACATTGGGCTATTTATGAACTCAGCGGTGTAGACAGTTGGATAAGCTTACAAAAAGCGAACCCTATTAATCCCGATAGAGTAACTGATGCTATCTTTTTAAATTCGTTATTTGGAGGCCCATTGATTACAATTCTTATTGCATTAATTTCTTATTTATTGTTAAGAACGTATAATAATTCTATTTGGCTTTTAGTCTTAGGTATCATTAATGCAGCATTCAGAATCATACCGACAACTTTTGGGATTTTTAGAGCAACGAGAACCGACATGCTAGGATTTAGTGATGAAGGAAATATAGCATTAAGATTAACTGATAGTGTGTTCTTAAGATTAGCAACAATGTTGCTATATATAACATTCTGCATCATTCTTATTATTCGGATTTATAGAACATTTAAGTATCCTGATAATTTTAAAAGTAGGATATTATTAATAATTACCCTTTGCCTTTTGACAGTCCTGATTAGTATGGTATATCCATTTTTAGACAACCTTATATTCGACTTATAATATGGGGGAATTTTTTTAAAAAATATTGATATGAAATAAAATGGACATAATGCCAATAGATAAATTTATCAATTCTTTAAAATAAATGATGGCGACATTTATAATAAGAGGCCTATAACATGTGGTAATAAAACATTTGGGTCGAAAGTTCACAACTCCGAAATCCTAATCATTTCAGAGTCCCAGACGTTGAAACAAAGGATTTTTCCCCTTAGGCGTAACACAGTAACATTGGTAATAATGTGATGTGAAGAATCTATTCTTAGAGAGTAACTCCCTTTATGCAAAAACCCACCACCATATTATTTATTTTGGCTTTGAAGTATACCTTAAATAATTCGTGACCTCTTTATAACCATTAGGAAACTGAGCTTCTAATTCATCTCCCTTTAAATCAGGCGATATTATTACCTCTTCATCCTGTTTCCAATTGGCTGGTGTTACCACTGAATGCTTTTCGGTAAGTTGTAAAGCATCAATTACCCGTATTATTTCGTCAAAATTCCTCCCCACCGCCATAGGATAAGTAAGGATTAAACGGATACGTTTGTCTGGTCCAATAATAAAAACTGACCTTACCGTAGAGTTATCAGAAACGTGCTCATGAATCATATTGTACAATTTAGCCACTTCTTTATTCTCGTCTGCAATTATAGGGAACTCAACCTTGGTATTCATTGATAATTCAATATCCTTAATCCATCCGAAATGAGAGTCAAGAGAATCAACACTAAGAGCAATCGCCTTTATATTTCTCTCCTGAAATTCAGATTTTAATTTAGCAACAAGACCTAATTCCGTGGTGCATACAGGAGTGTAGTCCTCTGGGTGAGAAAACAGCAATCCCCAATTGCCGTCTAACCAACTGTAGAAGTCAATTTCGCCCAAAGTCGTTCTTGCTCTGAAATTTGGGGCTTTAGTACCCAATGCAATTTCCATACTTATGTCTGGTTAGAAAATTAAAATTATTAAAACTCATCTAAGGAAAAAAATATTAATAACAGTATCTTTACATTCATTCATCTCTTGAAAAACTAAATCTCTGATAAAAAATGACTGCCATAATCGTAGATGACGAAAATAGACACCATGAGACATTGGGTAAAATGTTAAAGACCTTTTGTCCTAATATTGAGGTTTTAGGGGATGCCTATTCTGTTGCTGAGGCGGTTGAATTAATTGAAAAGCATACTCCGCAATTGGTGTTTTTAGATATAGAAATGCCTGGGGGTAATGGTTTTTCATTGTTTGAACATTTTGATGAGCCTCCATTTGAGGTCGTCTTCACCACAGCCCATGATTTATATGCGATTAATGCTATTAAATATGCAGCCTTGGATTATTTGATGAAACCGATAAACATTAAGGAATTACAGGAAGCCGTAAGTAGGGCTGAGAAAGTTATCAGCAAAAAGAACGGGGCTATAAGCAATCAGAAAATTGATGTTTTAAGGTCTAATCTTAAACTGGAAGATAAGCGATTTACTAAAATCGCTCTGCCATCATCTGATGGGATTGACTTTGTTGAAGCTGATTTCATTATTCGGGCAGAAGCAGAACGCTCCTACTCAAACTTCTATTTAAGGGATGGAAAGAAAGTTTTGGTGTCTAAACCTCTAAAAGAATACGAATCATTATTGGAACAATGTAATTTCTTCAGGATACACAAGTCTCACATGATAAACTTAAATCATATTGAAAAGTATGTAAAGGGCAAAGGAGGATATGTTATTATGAATGATGGCTCCCATGTCGATGTTTCCGTTAGGAAGAAAGAAGACTTACTAAACAGGTTAATGTAAATCATTGGGAAAGGATATAAGGACCTTAGTGCCCTTGGCTTGATTTCCATCCTTTAAATCAATAATATCAAATTGGTACTCCTTGGTCTCAGAGTTTGAATTTAATAATTCCAAACGGGCTTCTAGATTACTTATTGCTACTGATTTATGATTACTTCTTTTCTGAGTTGAGGCCGCTGCCCTTCCTACCCCATTATCTATGATTGTACAAATAATTACATCTTGTTCTTCCTTTAAACTTATATCCAGATTTCCTTTTCTGTCTTTTATTTTACTTAATCCATGAATAATGGCATTCTCGATAAATGGCTGTAAAAGCATTGGTGGTATTAAGGTATCATGAATGTTTTCTATTTCCACATTCAATTGATAGTCAAATACCTCATTGAAACGTATCCGTTCCAGGTAGAGGTATTTTTCTAAAAATTCTATCTCATCAGCTATCGATATAAATTCAGTGGTTGAATTTTCTAAATTTTCTCGCATTAAACCCGCAAACTCTGAAATGAAATCAACAGCCTTTTCTGTTTCACTATTAAGAATGAAAGATTGGACCGAGCCAAGCGAATTGAAAATAAAATGAGGGTTCATTTGGGAAGAAAGCATCATCATCTTAGCCTGCAATGCATCTTTTCGTTCTTCCTTTATTTGCTGCTGATGAAACTTATCTGCTTCTTTTTTTGCAAGCTTTAATTCCTCTTCAATCTGTTTCCTGGTCTCAATTTCCTGACGGAGTACTTTTGTTCTATCTCTAATTTTATCCTCCAGAAGTTCATTCATTTTACTAAGTTCATTCCTTGAAGCTTCCAACTCCACATTCAATCCTGTGGATGTTTCAAGTAAAAAGGTATTATAAATGGATATCGCTGCCTGGGCGCCAATTATTCTCAATATCTGCAGGTCGTTACCCCTGAAAAGACCAGCAATATGGCTGTTCTCCAAATATAACACCCCTATTAATTCCTTCTGCCTAATTAGAGGCATCACTACAGCAGATTTTACTTCCATTTTTTCAAAATATGCCTCATTAACTAACCCTTTGTCATCCAAAACAAACTCCTTTTTAGAGTTGATTACATATTGTATCAGCTCATTTGGAACAGTTTTATATCCATTTAATGGCTTTCTGTTTAAGGGTTTTTGTTGCTTTCCAAGTTGAATCTCTGCTTCAACATAGGGGATGTTGTCCTCAACTAAAATTAAAGCGGATTTATCAGCCCCCGCATTTTCCATCACCACACTTAAAAGTCTCTTTATCAAGCTTTCTTTATCAACTTCAGCCGAAATGGCCTGGGTCGCTTTAATAAGACTGGAAGTCGTTAAATCACTTGTTTCTGTATTCGAAACTTCAAAGGTTATTGATGCATCCTTAATTTTACCGAGTGCATTCCATTCCCTGTAGAATGATTGGGCATTTTGCCTAAAACTAGTGGCTAAAAGTTCAAAACCACTAGAGTAAAAAACGTCTGAAACCACATCATAAGCAATTGCCTTAGCTCCAATAAACTGTCCTAATTCTGCCCATTTTAGAGTCTCATTAAAAAGCCCTAAGGACTTTTCAAGATTACCTGAACGGATTTCCATCAGCGTTTGAATTAAACAATACTCACTTTTGAAGTTTTCAGGCATGCTGGCAGCCCAAACCTCCAAAACACTTTGATTCTTTTTAATTTTATCTATCTGCTTTTCCGAAAGCTCTTTGTCTTGGTAAATGATACAAAGAGAATCTAAAAAATAGTGTTTAGGAACATGTGGTTGCGAAGATGCATATATGATAATTTCTTCATTAAGTTTAAGAAGTTTATGAGCCTCTTCAAAATTTTTCAGGATACACAACACCCAGCTTCTAAAAATATAGTGGTGTGATACCGCGGTATAAAACTTAATATCTAGTAAAAATTTAAGAGCCTCCATTTCCAAATTTTCATACGAGACATCATAGCCATCGGTCAGTTTTAAGATACTACCTTTTAGGAGTTTCATTAAAGACTGCATCCCTTGGTTTTTAATATCGCCCATAAACTTTATACTGTCATCACACAAACTCAGTGTCTTGTTGAGATTGTTCCCAACCAACATTGCATCCCTGACCTTGGCATAAAAGGAATAGCTGGCATACGGTAAATCTCCTGTCTGTAAACCACTATAAACAGACTCGTCCAAATGGACAATACTATTGCGGATAGGCTCTTTGAAATGTTGAATGAATATGGGAAATACAGATAATGTCCTACTTCTGTATTTGTCGCTTTCAACATAGTTTAATAGGTCTACACCTATTTTACCCAAGTCATATCCCTTGTCAAAATCTTTATAGTAAGCCACAAGAAGTGACCCCATAAATACCAAAGCGAAGGGGGTGGAATTTGTAAAACCATGCTTTAATGTTTGGTTGGTCATTTTAAGAGTACTCCATACAAATAGATGCAAGTCAACGAAGTATGCAGAGGCATTCATGTTAACCAAGATATCCATAATGACAAGTTCTACCTCATCCTCCATATTATCCTTTCTGAAATCTTCCAATGTTTTTTTATTGGAGATTAAATCGATATATAGGTTGTATTGCGTTTCGATTAATCCGTCAAGTGTCTTCTCATTGTAGTCTCCCTTTACTTCAATGTTTAAAAACTCTAAGGCAGACAAACCTGACTCTATGTTCTTTTCAAACATGGCATAACTCTCATAGAAAAGCATTTTCATTACTAAAACAGATGCTTTTTCAATGTTATTGTTGGAAAAACTAATGGCTCGGTTGGAATAATCCTCCCCATTAGCCATATCATTGAGTAGGAAATGGGATTCAGCTAAACCTTTTAGAAGTTTGAATGTTGAATTTTGTGTTTTGAATTTTTCATTTAGAAAAAGCCCCAACTCATAATAACCCTTACTTGCCTCTGGGGTTGTGGATGAATTGACATCCGAACCCAATTGAATGATGTTCTCAATAATTTGATTGGAAAGAGTCTCACCTATTAGGTCCTTTGAAGAAATGAAATGGGATATTATTTCTCCTTTGGTGTATTGTAAATCGCATTTGTTTTCAAACAGTTCCTTTCCAACCATAAAATGCAATTCTTCTTCAGAATGGGCAAAGGACGGAATAATCAATTGATAAGAAGCTTGTTGAACTCTGTCATGAACGAACTTATATTCAACAGTGTTGTCTGGCAGCTCTGCCCTGATAATATGACCACTTGCAGCAGAAACATTCAGAAGTATAATAACCATGTCCTTCCGAAAACCACTGATTTCCGCAATTAACCTGAGGTCAAATCTCCCTCCATTGAATGCCGCTAATTTGAAAAATATTTGTGTTTCAAAAGATAGTTTGTCAAGATTGTTCGCTACCAGGTCGAGGACGTTTTTAGATACTTCTTCATTCTGAATTTTGGTTTCATCCCATCTCCATGTATCCTTTGTGTCGTCAAACTCCAGAAAGTTGTTTTGCTGGAGTGACAGTAAGAATTGTTTGGTATAAAAAGGATTGCCCTCAGTCTTGTTAAAGATTAATTTAGCCAATCCTTTTGATTCTTCTTTATTAATGTTTAAAGCATAGGAAACTAGAGCGTTGGTGTTATTGAGATGTAAGGGTTTTATGATATATTCTTCAGTGAAATCTTGAGCTAACATTTCGTTTCTGAAAAGACCAAACGGGTGACTAGTATCAATCTCATTCCCTCTAAATGCAAATAAGTATAAAATTCCATGACTGTTTGATGTAATCAGATACTTGATTAATTCTAAAGAAGGCACATCACACCATTGCCAATCATCAATAAACAATAATAGGTAAAAGTCAAAATCCAAAAGAACATCGCAAAACTTCTTGAATACAAAGTTGAATCTGTTTCTAGTTTCTATAGGGTTAAGAACATCTATAGGCTCTAACTCGCCGACAAGCAGTTCTATGTTGGGTAACATATCTTTTAAAACAGCAACATTTCTGCCCAACTCTTTCAAAAGCTGCTGCCTTACAAGTGGAGCATCAAATTTTGATTTTAGTAAGACATCTTGTTCAAATAAATGAAAAGCCGTTTTTAAACCAGAATATGGTGTTTGCTTATATTGGTCGAATTTTCCGTTTAAAAAAAGGCAATTCTCATTACTCAACTCTTTAGAGAATGCTTCAATTACACTAGTTTTTCCTACTCCCGAACTTCCGTTAATCAGTAAGAGTTGTGAACCCGTCCTATCCAGGTTTTCAAACTTATTCCTAAGTGTCTGTTTTATATCTTCCCTACCAAAAAGTATACTCCCAAAATCAATCACCCCAGGATTATAATTCACACTGAGTTCGATGTAATCGTGCTTACCTTGAATATAGTTGTATTCCATTTTCTCCAGGTCCTTAATCAATCCCGAAAAGGACGTATACCTGTCTTTAGGTTGCTTCGACAACAAAACAGAAACCAGTTGGGATAGATTATGCGACACGTTTTGGTTAATTTCATCCAAAGGGATTAAAGAACTTGTTAAATGATGGTGCATAAGCTCAAGTTTATCAGCCCCGTTAAAAGGAAAGATGCCAGATAAGTAATAGTATAAAACGACCCCCAACGAATAAAAGTCCCTTCTTTTATCTGGTATCATATCATTGTTATGATAACATTCTGGTGGTAAATAAAAGAAGTTTTCCAATGGGGAGGACTCTAAATCGAAACAGTCAAAGTCATTCTGTACTAATGAATTCCCCAGTATTTTAAGTCTATCATTTTCATCCAGCCAGAATCGCTGCGGCTGCAGTAATCCAATAAATAGATTTCGCTTGTGAAGAGCTTTAATCGTTTTGCAAATTGTAATTGCGGTATTAAGTAATAAAATAACCTGTTGGTCGTCATTGGGATTGTGAATCTCAAATGGGCGTAAATTGTGGTTGTCATATATAATCAAGTCCTCTCTTTCAATCGCAGTTTTAGCAGGACTTAAAAAAACATCCCCTTCAATCTCTCTGGTCTGTATTTTTCTATTTGAGATTACTTGCTCAATTATCTTGATACTACCATCAATCTGTTTATTGCTGATAACCACATCGCTAAACCTAACTGTAAAAGCCATAAGGGGTAATGAATTTAATCTTGTTTCAAGATATTAATTTATGGCATAATAACTGTCACGTTGGGAAACAAATATGACCCGTTTGGAAATTACTACTTAAACAATATGGATTTCGCCAGTAGTTTTGTACAATATTTCATTTTAAGATGATAAATCAAAACATAGCTACCCTAAAGAATGAGTGTCTGCAACTTCTACAGTATTACCTGAAAAAGACAGACAGTATTATGAGAATATACAAGGACACGTCTGAAACAATGTATTTTCTTTTTGTTTTAAAGGGTACAAAAGCTTCAATTAAGAGCGAAACAAATCCAACTAAAACATTTTTGTTGACATGTATTAACACCCTAATTGAGGGGCAGAAGAATAGGTCTGGAAATTCAAAGCTCAATGCACTTAGAAATGAGATAGAGGAAGAACTTACCTTACTGAAGCTAAGATATAATTTAGACTAAATTCCTGAATGATGTTTGGTTTCAACAAATTATACAGACAACATGTAAAACTTCGAAAGTTTCTATTTAAAGGAAAGACACAATCAAGTTGGTTTTTATTGAGCTTGGTTTTGCTCATATTACTTCCATTTCCGATTAGTTTATTTCCCAATAACAAAGTATTAATATTTGAGTTATCCATATCTCTTGTGGTCTTTTTTGGTGTCCAGCTTGTCTCTGATACGTTTAGGCATTTCTTAACTGGATTGTTTCTTGGTGGACTGGCTTTAACGTTTATCTGGATGCACTATTTGAACGGCCATATATTGCTAATCAAGATATTGAGACCCTTAGCCATTTCAGCATTTTTAATCTTTATATCGTATTACTTAATGACTGTATTGAAACGTTCAAAAATCATTGACATTAATATGATCATGATAGCTATTTCCGGGTTCTTAATTATGGGGATTTTTGGTGGGCAATTATGCAATCTTTTAAACTTGGCAGACCCTAATGCCTTTAATATTAATCCAGAAGATAATAGTATTTTTACTTTAACATACTACTCCTTCACAACACTCACTTCTTTAGGATTCGGTGATATCTTACCTCAATCTGCTCCCGCTCAATCCCTTTCCCTATTGATTGGGCTTTCTGGCCAATTATACATCACCATTCTAGTAGCTATTTTGGTGGGCAAATACCTCATGCATAACCAAAACAAAGTTTAAATACGTTAGGAAAGCATTACATCACGTTAGGAAGTTTTCATGTGTAAACCCCTTGACTGTCCTATAGTTTTGAGGCATCAATTAATAGATTCAATATCATGAAAACAACAAATCAAAAAACAATCATTTCAGTTTTAATCCTTCTTATAGGTTTAATTTCCAATGCCCAGCTTTCTGAAGAAGAGTTGGCGAAAATTGCACAAGACCCGATTGCGAATATTATTAGTGTTCCTTTTCAAAACAACATGACCTTTGGTATTGGTCCTTATGATCGAACATCAAATGTCACCAATATCCAACCCGTAATTCCTATGGCAAATGGTAAAATCATTGCCAGGGTAATCCTCCCAATTGTCAATCAGCCGAATATTTTTTCCGAATCAGGAAATTTTAAAGGGATTGGAGATGTCAACCTATCTGTGTTTTACACAAAAAAAGGTAAAGTGAGTTGGGGCTTAGGTCCAGTAATGAACATCCCCACAGCTGGCGATAATTTGGGCATTAAAGAATGGGGTGCTGGTCCATCCTTAGTCGGTGTTATTAAGCCAAGTAATTGGGTGATTGGAATGCTGATTAATAATGTGTGGTCATTGGAAAGTCACAATTCTGCATTTACCATTCAACCCTTTGTCAATTACAATCTTCCAAAGGGATATTATCTATCAACCTCTCCAAAGGTGGTTGCTAATTGGAAAGCCGATTCGGATAATCGATGGACTATACCTATGGGCATGGGTGTTGGGAAACTTGTAAAACCAAAAGGCTTTCTTCCCTTCAATATACAAGTTGGTGCTGATTATCTTATTGAAAGTCCTGAGCTTAATGGAGGGAGTTGGATGTTGAAATTCTCCTTCACAGCATTGATTCCCAAAGCCATATTTAAGCAGAATAAGAATCAATAACGTTGGGAAGACTAAAAACCCCCTTGGGAAATCCTTGCTAGTGTTTATGTGCATCCGTTAATAACATTGTATCAAAATTTAAAATAAATACAACCAAATAATTTAAACATCATGAAAACAAATCAATTAAAATCACAAACATTTTCTTTGCTGGTATTGGTCATCCTTCTTCTGGGAGCTAAGTCATATGCTCAGCAGAAAACAGAAGACAAACCGAATTTCCTTGTTATCGTTGCAGATGATATGGGCTTTTCAGATATGGGGGCTTTCGGGGGAGAAATAAGTACCCCCAACTTAGACAAAATGGCCGAAGAGGGTACTCGTTATACCAATTACTATGTTGCTCCAACATGTTCCCCTACAAGGTCGATGTTAATGACGGGTATTGACAACCATTTGGTGGGGCTGGGAAATATGTATGAGTATCCAGCACCAAACCAACTCAATGAAAAAGGTTATGAAGGGTATTTAACCAACGATGTGCCAACGGTGGCAGAAATCTTAAAGGAGAACGGTTACCATACTTATATGGCCGGAAAATGGCATTTAGGAAAGGATAAAGAGCATATCCCAGCCGCACAGGGTTTTGAACGTTCATTCTCCATGTTATCTGGTTCTGGCAGTTATTTTTCATTCAACGGTCCAGATGAAGATGCCACCCCTAATCATTTTGTTGAAGGAGAAACTTATTTGAATGAATTACCAAAGAATTACTATGCAACAACAACCTTTACTAACAAAATTATTTCTTATATCGATGAGAATAAAGAGGACGGAAAACCATTCTTCGCTTATTTGGCACATCAGGCACCCCATGACCCATTAATGGCTCCTGAAAAATACTTGAGAAAATACAAAGGTTTCTTCGACAAGGGTTGGGATGTCCTAAGAGATGACCGACTTGAGAACATGGTGAAAATGGGCATTCTATCAGAAAAAACAGAGATGGGAGAGCGTTTATGGTACGTGCCTGGATTCGATAAGTTAAAGCCAGCTTCGCAAGTTGTGACCGCCAGAAAAATGGAAGTATATGCTGCGGTATTGGATTATATGGACATGGAGATTGGGCGATTGATGGATTATCTGGAAAAAAATGACCTAAAGAAGAACACTTATATCGTATTCTTTTCGGATAACGGTCCAGATGTTAACGATAAAGCCTCAACTTACAAAAAATACCCAGCTACTGCCGCAGCGAATTGGATGGCAAAAACGTACATACACGGTTTCCAAAATTGGGGAAGAGCTGAGTCCTTTACGGCATATGGTCCTTCTTGGGCACAAGTTTCGACTGCTCCATTTTACGGATTTAAGTACACGACTTACGATGGGGGTATAAGGTCCCCTTTAATAGTGATTTCACCCCATCAAAAAAATAAAGGTTCAATCAACACCGAAGCCATTCTTCATGTTAAAGATATTGCACCAACATTTTTAGAGTTGGCCGGTGTTTCGCAATCAGACCTCAACACATCAATAAAAATGCAAGGGAAATCATGGGTAGATATGCTACATCAAAGAGTCAAATCACCCAGAACCGAAAATGACTATTTAGGAACAGAACTGTGGAATGCCAAATCCATTAGAAAGGGCGATTGGAAAATAGTAAATGTTCCTACACCAATAGGTACTGGTGAATGGCAACTATTCAATGTAAAAAATGACCCTGGTGAGCGTTTCGATTTGGCCCTGGAAAATCCAGAAAAATTGTCTGAGCTTAAAGCGGATTGGGATGAATATAAAATGGAGAACAACGTCATCCTTCCCAATAGAACCACTTACGATGGAATGGAAGATAAATTACCTCCAAGACCACCCGTATATGCTCCAGATTTTGGAAGAGGTAGCGAACTAATAGAGAACATTAACACTAAACAATAAAATCATGAAAAAAATAATATTAACATTCGTCTTAATGGTCATTACTTGCAATATTTATGCACAGTTGGATGGACCTAGAACCTATTGGGCATTACCTAAGAATCTGAACATTCTTAGTGCCCACGCAATCAATGGCAACGCAAATGCATCTTTGAATAATCTAACATTTGTTAACCCAAGTATCGTAGCAGAAAACAATTTATATTTATTGACCTATACCAGAAGCCAACCCATTTTTGGTCGGACCTTTTACTCCACCTTATTTTTACCAGCTGGAAATATAAATGCCACAGTAAATATAGACCCACAGGGGCCAGCTGCAACATCAGAAACGTTTTTTCAACATGGACTTGGAGACATCGTATGGTCTAATACCATAAACATTTTTGGAGCAGAGGGATTAATGATTAAAGACTTTTTGAGACATGAAAATCGGACTCTTGTTTATTTTCAATCGGCTATTACTTTTCCGACGGGGCAATATGAGGAAGGCAACCCTATAAATATTGGCAGTAACCAATTTAAATATAAGTTTGGCTTACCTATGGTGCAACATCTTGGTAAATTCGTTGATGGTCAACGTTTATCACTAGAGGTTTTTCCTTCCTATACTCTAATTGGAGATAATAAGGATTTTCAAAACCAAAAGGTCAATCAAAAAGGAATGTTCACGATTGAATCGCATTTAACAAAGGACATAACTTCCAAAGCGTTCATGTCGTTGGATTATTCCTTTATGAGTGGTGGGGGTGCAGAATTTATTTCAAATGATACGGGTATGGTAATGAAAGAACAGGCGGCTCAAAATGTCCATTTGATTGGAGCCACTGTCAACTTTAATATCAATGACAGATTGAACCTTTTCCTAACCCATAATCAAACATTCTCTTCTGGTAATGATAATGTGTCCTTAGACGGAACAGTAACAAAACTTACTCTAAGCTGGAGTTTTCACGATTTCCAGGAAAAGTTCAAAAGCTTTATAGAAAGTAATTAATAGGCAAAATTTCATGTTAGTTTAGTTTGATATTTAGTTAGTTTGGTTTGAATAGCAGCTTCCATTTGGAGCTGCTATTTTTTATTAAAACGTTAGGAAGTAAAACTGTTACGATGGGAAGATATTACGTGTAAAACCCTGATTGCTGGTATACTTTTGAACCATATTAACAAATCAAAATTTTAAATTATGAAAGTATTAAATTTTTTATTCGCAGCACTTTTTTTAATCACTATTACAAGCTGTAGCAGTGCAAGAAGTACAACTCGACAAGGTGTAGATTTGCAACAATACAGGTCTTTCACCTTAGTTGATAATGATGACACCTATCTGCCTCAGATAAGTAAGTTACACAAATCTCAAATTGAAGATGCCATTACATCTGAAATCAAGAAAATTTCGCCTGAAAATTTAGGGGTAACTGGAGCCGATGTTTTAGTAAACTACTTTGTAGTGGTCGATACAAAAACAGACGTTCAGACCTACAATGACTATTACAGCCGTAGATGGAGAAATCTTCCCATTAATGTTGAACTTACTTATTACAAGGAAGGGACATTAATTGTAGATATGATTGATGCCAAAACAAATAAAACCATTTGGAATGGCTCAACCTCATCCGTGGTCACCAGAAATTCAATGGAGGTGGAACGCACCATCAATAAGGCCGTGGCTTCATTGTTTGAACAATTCCAAAAAGATAGAACTCCTAAAAGCTAAGAGCAATGAAGACTATATTTAATATACTAGCTATCTGTTTTTTAACGATAACTAGTCTAAACGCTCAAGAAAAAGTCGACCTGTTTGGGATTAGTTTCATACATAATCCAGGAGTAGGCTTGATGGACCCAGCCAATGAGAATTTGGAATCCATTGACTTAAAAGTAACGGAGTTGGACGCTTTTATAAAGTACCCTATTAAACTTGGAAATGATAAAACCGTATTGGTAAATGCATTGAAATGGCACTTTGTAAAAGCTCCATTTGATGATTTGCCAAATGAAAGAAGCTTTGAGGCCAATTTACATTCCATTCAATACGATTTTATGATTATGCACAGACTGTCCCAGAAATGGCAATTACTGGCAAGTCTAAGACCCACATTAGCTTCTAATTTTAAAGATGGAATCAGTTCGGATGACTTCTTTTTCCAAGGAATGTTGGGCTTCAAATATATAAGAAATGAGTATATGAATTATGGTGGTGGAGTATCATATACCAATGGTTTTGGTGAACCAAATCTGGTTCCTGTTTTATTGTTCAACTACCAAACAGAAAAAATTAAAACCGAAGTAAAAGCACCAATCTCCTTAATTTTTACTTACTCAGCTAATAAAGCCATATATGGATTTCAAGCTAAGCTAGATGGGGGTCAATATCATTTAGCTAGTCAAGAAGGTGATGGAACAATCATAATTAATAATGAGACCGTAAAGTTTTCACGATATAATCTTGGGCCAACACTAGGCTGGAAAATAAATGACTCATCACGTTTTGAGGTATCAGCTGGTATTTCATTAAAGAGAACCTTAAAAGTTATAGATATTGATGGTCTGGAATCGGACTATGATTTGAAAAATGGATTGTTTTTTAAAACCAGCTTCATCTTCGGTAAATAAACCTATTCTTATGAAACTAATCAATATATTAAAAAATAAATGTCCAAACTGTTCAAAAGGAGAAGTGTTCACAAACCTATACAGTTTGGGCATACCGAAAATGAATGATTCTTGTAAAAAATGCGGTTTGAATTACACCAGAGAGCCAGGGTTTTTCTGGGGAGCAATGTACGTAAGCTATGCTTTGGCCGTAGCTGAAAGCATAGTAACATTTATTATTTCTTCCTTCTTTTTAACAGAACTTTTTGATCTTAAAAAAATAATGGTTATTGCTATTGTCCTGTTACTATTGGCTCCCTTAAATATGAGATTTTCAAGAATTATTTGGTTATCCCTATTTAAGAATTCTTAAGTCAAATGTGTCGAAACGCTCTTGAGGAAATACTTCAGATGTTATTGCCATTAATAAATATAACCAAAGAAGCTCCAAGGAAATTCCTTGAAGACTTCTTTCTGTAAAGTTTTCTATTTAAGTCTAGTTTGCATTGACAACACTTCCAGAACCAGTAATATCAGTATTAATAGTTGGTGTACCCTTGTAATATACGTTACCGCTGCCTTCTATTTCGACATCTAGATTAGTTGAACAAGTTACCTCTACATTACCTGAGCCTTCAATTTCAACGGCACAATGATTTACTATAAAATGAAAGCCGAGTATATTTCCTGAACCTTGATTTCTAATAGTTAAATCATTTGAAACCCCATTAATTTCTATATTGCCTGTCCCTTCATTCTCTATTGAAAAAGTGCCATTATTATCAATGTCATTAAGGACCACATCTCCTACCCCCAAATTTTTTAGCCCATTCAAATTGACTACCTTAATATTAGCTTGAATACTAATCCCCCTGTAATTATACTGTTCATCCAAATACAGATGTAATTCATTATTGTAAACTCTTGTTCTAACCTCACCAATGATATTATCATCTGAGGTTATTTCTATGGACTGTATTGGCCCTTGCGTAACCGTTAAGTCAATGACACCCTCACTCTTAATATTTGTAAAGGAATCAACGGTTCTAGTTTCTGTAGTCAAATTTCCAGAACCGAAAAGTGTGTCGTCATCAGAACACGATGTAACACATACCAATAGCATTAATATTGGTAACATCATTAAATTTTTCATTTTTAGTACTTTTAAGTTTAATTCTTGATTTAATTTTAGCCATGGTATCCATTGAAAGTTTATAGGAGTCCATTCGTTTTCTGATTGATTATAATCATGACGATTGTCAATTGTTTTTGTTTCTCTTGTTTTCATTTTATAGTGGTGTTAAATATTAAAATTCAATTTTATAGCTGAAGCTAGGTATCATGATGGCACTGTATTCTTGTTCTACAGCTTGTTTTGAGGTGTTAAAAATATCCTTGTCAAATTCTTCTGCTAAGCCACTATTGAAAACCTGTATTGACCAAATTGAAGCATGTTTAGGCTTGTTCTTTCGGTATGAAAGGGAAAATGATGTTATTGGTGTGTTTCGATGTCTTTTTGAAAAAGAAATCGCTCCATTGGTTTCACCATAAACCACATCTTGATTATTGATAGAACTTGGTAAGTCAATTGCCTCTACCCTATTTCCGCCCAAATAATTGAATCTTACATTGGCATTTAAGGTATTGTTCTTATGTTCCCCTACCTGCCACTCTTTACCAATTAAGGCATTCATCACAAAGTTTTTGTTATACCTGGTATTGCGCTCAATGCCGTCATTAGCCGTATATTTTGAATCAAAAACAGATGCCGTAAAGAGATAGTACAATCCCTTCCTTAAATAGTGTTCCAGTGTAAAATCAATACCCACATTTCTACCTGTTCCTTTGCTGATTAACACCTCATTGAAAAACAGATTGTCTTCAACATTTAAGGTACTCACATAAGAATCTGGTGAAACTGGAATATTATTGAGGCTTTGATAATACGGCTCGATTGCAAGTCTTATATTTTTGAATGGGGTTGAATTGTAAGACAAAACCAAATGATTGGATTTCATCAACTTCAAGTCTTTGTTTGGCTGTTTGCCAAATTCATCCTGAATAAAATAGGTTTCCAAGGACTCCATTCTACTATGTAATCCATAGGCTAAAGCCAAATCATTTTTATTGTTGAGTTTATAACTTATAGCTACTCTAGGTTCGAAAGTGACCTCTTTATTCAATTGGAAATACTGTGCATGAAATCCCGTGTTTAATGTGAATTTTGGTGATATTTTAAATCGAGATTGGCTATACAACTGAAAATGTAAGGACTGACCTTTTTCATCTATAATATTTTCAAGAGTAGAGTTTGCTGTTTGTGTGTCATTAATATTCAGATTATATCCTAGGCTGTTAATATAAACACCTGTTTGATTGTAGTGCTTGTCACTGAAATACGTTCTCAAACTAGATTGCAAGGTTAGCTTATAGCTGTCTTTTCTGGCATTGGAGACTTCACTTTCGCTAAGGTTATCATCTAAATATTGTTCATTAAAGGATAGTCCTCTGCCTGAGAATGCCAATGTAGAATTGAGGAAGGATTTTGAACCTACAGCAATCTTATGGTTTAACCCCGATGCAAACAGATATTGAGACAACTGTGAACGCTCCCTATCTTCCTGAGATTCCCATTCTTCCATATCAAGAGCCTCGGTATCCACAGAGTCATATGCACCTATCCCCCAAAGTGAAAATGTTCCTGATTTTTCAGTTGGGATCTTTATTTTATAAGACAAATCCTGATACTTTAGTATCCCAGCATCATCTGGCAATAAAGAACCGATTAAGGCCAGTGTTGCGTATCTATAATTAAATAGGTAGGTAGCGTTATTTCCTTTTTTAAATGGCCCTTCGGATGCGAAATCCAGACCTAATATTCCCGCCTGAAAAGTATGTTCTCTTTCGGTTGTATTCCCACAACGCATATTGATATCGAAAACTCCAGAGGTTGCATTACCATATTCCGCTGGAAAAGCACCTGTATAGAAATCACTATTGCTCATAACATGACTGCTCAGTGCTGTTAAAGCTCCTGTTCCCACGATATTCAAATCTGCAAAGTGATTGGGACTAGGGATTTCAACACCTTCTATACGCCATAATAATCCAGCTGGAGAATTTCCTCTTATGGAAATACCGTTACTCTTGGTAGAGGGACTTGCAACACCAGCAAAGGATGATGCCAAACGGGCTGGGTCATCCAGACCACCTGCATAACGATTCGTTTCCTCTACCGTAAACTGACGGCTGCTTACAGATGCTAATTTATTTATTGGTTTATCCCTTTGTCTTTTTGGAACAAGCATGACTTCTGCAAGATTCGTTACCTGCTCTTGAAGTTCAATATTGAGTACAACTTGTTTTCCAGAGCTTACCAAAATATCATTGATAAGTAGTGTTTCATAACCCAGCATCGATACCTTGAAACTTTGTCGGCCAACGGGCACGTCTTCCATTATAAAATTGCCTTCAAAATCTACAATGGTTCCAATTAACGGCTCAGAGTCAATGAGTACAATATTGGCTCCTATTGTCGGTTCTCCAGTGGTTAAATCCTTAACCGTTCCTTTTACTGTTTGTGTAATACTTTGTGAATATGAAAGTCCACAAATGCATACTGTACAGATTAATGTTACTATTACTTTTTTCATGATTTGATAGTTTTTTGGTTGAAAAAGAATTTTTTGTCGTTATAAATGATATAGCAAGCAAAAGCAGATAAGAGAAAGGTCTGAAACACTTTACTCATGGGGTGAGTTGCAAAAACCTCATTAAAGTAGCCCGCTGCTATGTGAAAAATTATAGGTAGAATGATATTTCGATTGGCCTTGTAGTAAATCCAATTCATTATGATTACGAAAGGAAAAAGGCTTACAAAGAAATTCAGTGAATATATCCAGCCATCCTCCATCAAATTACTATGGTAGTACTCTTTAATACTTGCCAAAGGAAAATGCCATACACCCCAAAATAAGGCAAACAACAAGGAAGTTTTAAAAAGACTGAGCCTGGCTCTTAAACAATCCGTTCCATAAGAATGCCATGCCAATTCTTCCAAAAGTGGTGCAATAATGAGCATAAACCATACAGGAAACACCCCAGATGTAAACGAAAATGACTTAGCCAGTTGAAATTGCTCTATACTGTAGCCAAACAAAAGGGAAATGCCTTGTGCCAATAAAATGCTTATCGGCATTAACAAAAATGTGAGAACAATATAAGTGCTCCGGATTCCTTTGAAATTAAAGAATCGCAGCTTTAAATCCGAAAGCAAGGCTTTATTATTTCTTGAAATAAATAGTGCAATTACAATAGGTGCCAAAAGACCTATAAATGCCAAAATGCTTGCAGATTGCTGTGGTAGACTATTACTTGAATCTATATGACTGACATAACCGGCACTAAACCAAAACATCCAAGGAATGGCCACAGATAAACCGTAAAATAATGTCGCTTGATGATACATTTTGAAGTCCATAACTTCTGCTTTTGAAATAATTCTTGTGCAAATATTTATCAAAAACAGAGGCGTATCGCCCTAACGTGAACGTCTGAACTTTTTTGAAGTACAGTCCTATACGATTGGACTACTTAATAGTACATTAATTCGCTTTAAATCTTTGGAAGATGCTTTTTAGGGCTACTATTTTTTTAGCTTAGAAATGTACTGAGAAGGTGTAAGGGACTTGAATTTCTTAAAAACAGTATTAAAGGTGGATTTGGAATTAAACCCTGAATCATAGGCTAGACCCAGCAAACTAAAACTAGTGTCCTCCTGAGCTTTTAGAATAAACTCTTCTACTCTATACTTATTTATAAAATCATGAAAATTAACCTGTTCATACTGGTTTATAATCTGAGACAAATGATTCGTTGAAAGCGATAGTTCCTCAGCCAGCTCACTGATAGTGAGCTTATTGTTTAGATATGGTTTCTCTCTTTCCATGAAGTCCAATAATTCTTGATGTTTATCATTGGCAACCTCAACTTTAAGGCTGGATTTTTTATACTCACTTTCTGTTTTAACAAGCTCTCTTTCCTTAATGTTAGCACTAGTAAATAAGTCTTGCTGTCTTATGCCTGAATACCCAATAAAAACAATGAAGCCAACTAAGATAGAATAGAACAATATATCTGCATTAAAAGGAAATTGGAAACCAATAACTTCTCTTAAAACAGATACAATAGTTCCTACTATAAAAAATAAGCCTATGCCAATAATAGTATATCGCAACCATCTTAAATTGATTCGTGACGTATCTGAAAAATTCTCTTTTACTACTTTTTCTCTTTTTATAAGTTTTCTGTATGCCAAAATTGTATAGCTTATTCCAGAGATTATAAACCCTACTAGCATAATGGTTGCCAATGTGCCATTATAGTCATCCATTGCCCCTTTATAAACTTGAACTTTTTCTTTTGCCGAATAGAAAAAAAAGAAATGGGACATTAGTAAATAAGACATTAAAGTAGGGGCAAAATGTAGATAGTCAATTTTTCTTAGGCTCGATTCACTTTTGATGGAGTATAAAACATATAAGTATAAGAATGGGCCATACAAAAAAGGCAACGGAGCCGTTACACCAATAAGGTCAGGATAGATTTCCCAATAGCCTTTGTAAAACAAGAAATAACCTGTTAAATGAATTCCAATAACAAATAACCAAACGGCTAAAAGATTATCCGTCAGTACTTTGTTTTTCTTAGAGAACAAAAGAATTCCTAAAAAAATGGATAAAACTATTCCTATGTTTAAAACGAAACCCAATTTTTACTAGTGATGATAATATCTTTTATGGAAGACTAAAGATAATAATACCATTAATAAAAGTCTTAGTTTAAGGTGTTGCATTTTAAAAAGATTAAGAAAAAGGATTAAAAAACCCACCACCAACACCCACCACTAAGACATTTTCTATTTGTTAAGAAAGGAAACATTATTATGATAATTGATTTATAGGACTTATCTCTAAAAATTAATAGGTAAATACACTTTTTGTTGCATATATAATAAAATTATACTCCCTAGGGAGAATACCCATACGCTGTGCACAAACTTAAAAAAGAATTAAAAAACAACTTAATTGGACAATTTTTAAACCTATGACTAAAGAATAAAACTTAAATTCGCCCCCAATTTAAAATCATCAGTTATTAAATGAATAAAATGCCTAATGTTAGATTTATACGTATCCCAACAAAATGTATCCTTTACATAATTATTTTATTCAGTTCTAATATTGGTTCAGCGCAACTTACAGGTAAGATAGTAGATGAAACCAACACATCATTAGAATATGCTACAGCAGCCATTTATAACCAAGAAACAAATGCGTTAGTAACAGGAGCAATTACGGATATTAATGGTGTCTTTACTTTTGAAAATATAAAAAAAGGAAGTTATTATATTGAAGCTTCGTTTATTGGCTACGAAGTTAAATCCATTAAGAACATTACAGTTGCTGGTACAAATAAATCATTAGACTTGGGCACTATACAATTGCTATTGGGCAGCACATTAAATGAAGTTGTAATCCAAGGAGAACGTTCTTCAGTTATAAATAAAATAGACCGCCAAATTTTTGATGCCGATAAATTTAAAAGTGCTCAAGGTGGTTCTGGTGTAGATGTCATTCGAAATTTACCTTCGGTCAGTATCGATGGACAAGGGGAAATTAATGTAAGAGGAAGTTCAGGTTTTGTTGTATTACTTAATGGCAAACCAGTACAGGGTAATGCCGGTACATTAATGGCACAATTACCTGCAAATGCGATAGCGCGTGTAGAGGTAATTACAGCACCATCCGCAAAATATGACCCAGAGGGAAAAGCAGGTATTTTGAATATCATTACAAAAAAAGGTGCTATCGATGGCGCTTTTGGGCAAATAAACCTCAAAGGCGGTTTTCCCTCTATGGAAACTTATGGTAATGATAAAGTCCACCAGCGTTATGGTATAGATGGAACTTATAATGTCAGAAATGATCAATGGAATGTATCGTTAAGCGCCAATTACCAACGTAATGATTTAGGTGGTAGACGAGAAGGAGATGTCTTTACCATAATAGATGAGGTAAAGACACAGTTTCCATCAACTGGCGAACGCAGTTTTGATGAAATTAACTATAGTGGTCGTTTTAATGTCGACTTTACACCAGATTCTACCCATGTATTTTCGCTAGGTCTTTTTGCAGGTGAACGTAGTAAAGACAGATTGGCGGACATTGTATATTTTGACAATCACGCTGTTTCAGTTGCTGACAGCAATAACAGACTTTACACGTTTCAATATTTTAACCATAATTTAAGAGAACGTAAAAGTGATTTTGCCTTGGGTAGTTTTGATTACACACATACGTTCAGTAATAATTCAAAGCTATCCACGTCTTTCTTATACGAATACACGCTTTTAGGAGGTCCAACAGTAAATCAAAATCTAGGCTTTCCTGATAACTCTGTACTTTACCAAGATGAATACAATACAAATGACAATCCTTTACACGGCATTCGTTTACAGATAGATTATACTTTCAAACCATTTAAATCAGGCGTATTAGACGCTGGTTATCAATACAGGGATTTAAACCATACTGGCGATTTTGTTTATGAAAGAAGAACTGATTTCAATGATGATTTTGAGTTAGTTCCAGAGTTTTCAAGTGAAGTTAATTTAAAAAGAAGTATTCACGCCTTTTACAGTCAATTTTCAGGAAAAAGCGGCAAATGGGAACATACTGCCGGTGCACGAATTGAGATAATGGATAGAACGTTGGAACTGAAAGATAAGGCAAACACAATAGATGAAACATTTAAATATGATTTCACAAAACTGTACCCATCAGCATCCGTACAATATAGCATTAATGAAAAAACCAATATAAAAGCAGCTTATAGTAAACGTGTAGAAAGAACATCCACTTTTCAAATGAACCCATTTCCAGAACGTGAACATTCTGAAACTTTAGAACAAGGAGACCCGGAACTTAAACCCGAGTTTATTGATTTAGTTGAATTGAGTATAAATAAAAAGATTAAAGGTGGGAATTCTATTTTTGTGACTGGTTATTATAGAAATGTAAAAAATGTCGTAAACAGAGTAAATACAGTATATAACGATACTATTTTAAATAGAATCTATTCAAACGTAGGAGATGCCAAAGCAATTGGACTAGAATTGGGAGCGCAATTAAAGCCTACTGAAAATTGGAGTAATTTTATAGGAACCAATATTTATAACTATAAAATTGACGGAGAATTTGACAATAGACCGGTCAATTCCAAAGCAACTGTCTATTCTATAAATTTAAATTCAACATACAGTTTTTGGGAAAACGCATCATTACAATTTACGTTTAACTACCTCTCTGAAAGAATAACAGCACAAGGAGAAGATTCCAGGTTTTATTCACCAAACTTAACTTTTCAAAAATCATTTTTGGATAATAGATTAACAGCTACCTTACAATGGCAAAATATAGATATGGGAATGTTAAATACAAATGAACAGCGCATTACCACATTTAGAACAAATGAATTTTTTACAACAACCAACTATATTTATGAAGTAGATATGGTCTTACTCAATCTTTCATATACATTTAAAAATGGAAAGAATAAATCTAAATTTATAGACAGTGAATTTGGAGAAAGAGAGTTTTAAAATAAAGGGGGAACCTGTGCACAACAAAGAATTAAGTAAAAAACCCCACTACCATACGCTACCACCACCAATGTGATTTAATTTTTACAATCTTTGGAAAGCCTTGCTGTTACCGGGATTCTGTGAACTGAGAAGGGCGGCCAGTCCCGACTGCCAGTCACGCGCTCTAGCCAACTGAGCTACATCCCCATATACTGTATTTACAGGGCTTACAAGCGTTTAAAGGCCATTTGCAATGACCTTGCAAAAGGGTAATTACTTGCAAATCTTTGCAAATGCATACATTTTTATGCAAAACCCCACCACCAAAACCCACCACCATATTATTTTTTTTATCCTTAAATTGTAATTCATTTTGACCAACCAATAGCCAATGATAAAATTCTTTCGAAAAATTAGACAACGACTGCTCTCTGAAAACAAGTTTAGCAAATATTCGGTTTACGCAGTTGGAGAAATTATTCTCGTAGTTATTGGGATTTTAATCGCACTTCAAATTAATAATGCTAACGAGCAACGAAAAGAAAATGAATTTGAACTAAAAATCTTAAAAGAGATTCGTAGCAATCTTCAAACAGACCTAGAAGAAATTTTAGAGGACATAGGCTTAATGGAGGATATCAACAATGCTTGTTCAGTGGTCAAGAATTATATACTCACTCAAGATGAACCAAATGATACCTTATCTTATTATTCAGCTCATTTACGTGTTACACCTCATTTCAGTCCAATAGTTGGTGGATATGATTTACTTAAATCTGGAGATGTTGGAATAATTAAAAATGATAGTTTATGAAAAGAAATTTCATACTTATATGATATGCTTTATCCTTATTATAAAACCTATGAGGAGGAACGTTCAAGATTCCACATTCTTCATAGTGAACATAAGCTATTAGAATACTTTTCAATGAATTTCGATAAGAAACAAAATATAAGCTACTACGGGCTTTTTTTTGAAATAAGTCAGGAGGACTTTACAAAACTCAAGACCGATTCAATGTTCCTTAAGCTTTTATCTGCAATTTCGTTTGAAAACAGTGCAACTCTGGACAGAGCAAAAAGAATTGAACAAAGTATTCAAACACTTATTGAAAATATTAATTCGGAATTAAAATCGGAATAACAAAGGTACAATCAAGCTCTCCACATCTAATGCAGTAACAATAGTGCAATGTGGAGAATCCCTTCTTAGCAGCAACCCCTTTTATCATAAAAACCCACCGCCAGACCCCATCACCAAATGATTTTTTATTTGGTGTGATAATTAAAATTATTATGATAATTAATATGTAGGACTTATCTTTAAAAATTAACAGATAAACTACACCATTTGGTGTATATATATATTAAACATAAACACAATATGTTTATCCAGTCGTTGTGTACAATTTTGAATCAATGAAATCTATTCTTTTTAAGAAATACGGAACAAGTAAGAGTCTCAGATTGGAAGATATAGACAAGCCTAAATGTAGAAACAATGAGATTCGGATCAAAATATATGTGGCATCTGTAAATGATTGGGACTGGGGGTTATTAAGAGGAAAACCATTTATTAACCGAATGATTTTTGGATTATTTAGACCCAAAGTAAAAACCTTAGGACTAGACATTTCGGGGACAGTCGACTCAATTGGAAAAGATGTATCTCGATTTAAAATTGGGGATGAGGTTTTTGGTGACATTTCCAATTACAAGTGGGGTGGATTTGCTGAATATGTTTGCGTAAAAGAGGATATTCTTAAGCATAAGCCTAACAACATGACATTTGAAGAAGCGGCTGCAATTCCTCAGGCGGGGGTATTAGCAATTCAAGGGTTCATGGATAAAATAAAACTTAACCAAAATCACCATATATTAATAAATGGTGCCGGTGGAGGCTGTGGGTCATTTGCCATACAAATAGCGAAAAATTTAGGGGCTAAAATAACTGCGGTTGATAAATCTAGTAAGTTCGATACGATGATTTCTTTAGGTGCAAATCAAGTAATTGACTATACCAAAACTGATTTTACCAAAAATACTGGAGCTTATGACTTTATATTAGATTTTGCTGGATATCACAACCTGAAAGATTATAAACGTTCGTTGAGAAAGAAAGGTATTTATCTTATGGTTGGCGGCTCAACTAAATTGATAATGGAGTGTCTTTTTCTTGGCTCAATTCTATCTCTATTTAGTTCGAAAAAATTTAAAATATTACCTCACAAGCCAAATAAGTACTTGAATGAACTGATTAAGTTAAAAGGAGAAGGGAAATTAAATATTTTGATTGATCGTTCTTTTCCTCTAGAAAAAGTGCCACAGGCCCTAGAATATTTTGGAAGTGGTGAGGCCAAGGGAAAAATTATCATATCCGTAGTAGAAGCTGTACACAACAAAACCTAAAACTGCAATAAAATGCAGTTTAGCCAGAACGTTAGCGAGAATCAAAAAAACATAAATAAAGAAATATGAATGAAATAGAAAAATCATCAAGACGGTCATTTATAGGAAAAACTTTAGCATTAACATCGACTTTGGCTTTAACTAGTCTAGCGTTTAAGGCATCGGACCGGGACAATACGATTGAAGAAGGGTTATTTATGATTGGACCAAGAAAAGGATACACCCCTTTAATTGGAACATTAGTTTCCATGTTAGAAAACATGACCAGCCAGGTAAAGCAAACCATTCGGGATTTAACTGTCGAAGAACTTGACTACCAGTTTGACGAGAATGCGAATACAATTGGTGCCCTAATCTTACACATTACTTCTAGTGAAAAATTTCATCAAATCGGAACACTGGAAAATCGTCCTTTGAATGAAGAAGAACTTAAATTCTGGTATCCTGCAAGAAACCTGAGCGACCCATCCAGCAAAACCATTAAGGGAAATGAGATTGAATATTATCTAAAGATAATGGATGCGGTAAGGAAAGATTCTTTAGCTGGTCTCAAAGAAAAAGATGATACATGGTTGCTTTCACTTGACGAATTCGTCGCGACATCAGAAGTGCCTATAAACAAATTTTGGCGTTGGTTTCACGCTTGCGAACACATGTCTAATCATAACGGCCAAATTAAGTTCTTAAAATCTAGACTTCCTTTAAATAAAAAAGACTAACGTTATAAGTTTAATAAAAAAGTTCACTTCAAAAATAATAGTAAATCAATGAGCATAACAATTTTTTACTTTCGTCATGATATTCTATACAAAAACAAATAATTAATAAATCATCACACCACATCATCACAATTAGTATGATGTTTAGAAAAATTTCTTAGTCCCATTATAATTTTATGTATTTTAGAGATATAAATATAATGGAGATAACCACAATTGCGTTTATTCATTAGTTGTGGTACATTTAATATTGAATTCTAGTAGGCTCTGTATTCTACAATCTCTAGGTCTTTGAAATTTATTATTAGTTCAATAATCATGTCAAATATGTACAAAAGCAAAATTTTAGCAATAGCAGCAATCTTGTTAATAGTACTGGGAATATTTATGATTTACTTAGGTGGTTTTTATGCTCCGAAAATAATGCTTCCTCCAATTATTACTGGGATAGGATTCTTTTTGATTGCCTGGGCTCTAAATGCACTAAAAGATAAGTCATAATGCAATCAAATTGCGCAAAATATGGTTCAAGAGAACCTGATTTTGATTTCCAATAAAAAATGACGTACCACAACATATTATATCACATCTGTGATAGTGTGGTGTGGAGAATCTATTCCAAGAAGTAACTCCTTATTATAAAAATCCCAACACCATATTATTTTTTAAAACCGATAATATTACTGAAATAAATACCATCAAAGTCTTTTATAAATTCTTCTTCTTTCTCCTTCGTAAACTTTTACATCTGTATTAGTGATTATAGGCAGAAGTTTAAAATATTACAGCCTAGTATTAGGTGAAAATTTCCAATTCAGGATAGCGAAATAAAATTTATTTATCTTTAAAGGAATATACATAATGGATATGTATCCAATTTGTTTATTCCTACGTTAGCAGCAATTTTCAAGACCCAATATTAATAACTTTTAAACAATGGAAAAACGGAACTTGAAAATCGATAGAAGGAAAAATAAAATAACAGGCGAGTTACAATTAATAATACTATTTGCTTCCTTAAAATTAATTTTACATTTATTGGTAATCTCAAATTTTGAGTTGCATCGCGACGATTATTTGTATTATGCACAGAGTGAACATCTTGCATGGGGTTACTTTTCAGCGCCACCAACTGTTGCTATTATATGTAAGCTTGCGACTTTAATTTTTGGAAATACTGTTTTTGCAATTCGTTTTTTCCCAGCATTAATAGGGGCATTTTGTATTGTAATTATCGGTCTGGCAATTAAAGAATTGGGGGGTAAAAAAATTGCAATATCACTCGGAAGCCTTTCATATTTACTTTCCCCATCCTTTTTACACACTAATTATCTTTTGCAACCAGTTTGTGTTGAGCACTTCTACTGGCTACTTTCAACATATCTAATTTTATTATTGATAAAACGAAACAATCCTAAAATATTGATTTGGATAGGAATTGTTTTTGGTTTTGGATTTATAAATAAGTATTCTATGGTGTTTTTTGTAGTGGCCTTTGCCATCTCATTACTAATCTCTCAATACAGAAAGTTATATCTATCAAAATATTTTTTATTTGCCATAGTAGCTGGTTTAATTATTATTTTCCCAAACCTTCTTTGGCAATATCTACATAACTGGCCGGTGCTTATGCACATGTCCGAATTGCACGATACACAACTGGTAAATGTCAAGCTTTCTGATTATTTGTTTGACCAATTGTTAATGAATGCTCATACAATCTTTTTGTGGATTACCGGATTGTTGGTTTTGTTATTTTATAAAAAAGAAAATCAGTACCGGATATTTGGACTTATTTGCATTTTTATTGTTGCCTTAATAGCATTGGGGAAAGGAAAATCTTATTATACACTGGGTTTGTATCCGATACTTTTCATTTTTGGAGCTTATTTTACTGAAAAATATATAAAGAAATATTTGATTTATGTTTCCAGTTTCCTTGTATTGTTTATGTTTCTAGGTCTGTATATTTCATTTTCTTTCGATGGTATTCCTTTAATGACATTTGAAAAAGCACTTAAAGAAAAAGCCTACAGATGGGAAGACGGCGATTATCATGATTTACCGCAAGATATGTCAGATATGACGGGTTGGAAAGACATCGGGAAAACCGTAAATGATATTTTCTTGGAATTAGGTACAGAAAACAAAAATAACTGTAATATTTTTTGTTATCATTATGGACAGGCGGGAGCAGTAATGTTTTACGGAAAAAAGAATAATATCCCTCAACCGATTTCATTTAATGGCAGTTTTGTATTTTGGTCGGTCGACAGCCTTTCAAAAGATTATCTGATATGGGTTCATTCTGATTTGCATAATGACTTTAATCCGGATAGCATATTGCCTAAACGTTTTAAAAAAGTTACTTTAAAAGCAACTATTGATAATAGATATTTCAGAGAAAATGGAACTAAGATTTATCTTTGTGAATACCCAACACCAGAATACAAAATTTATTATGCTAAACTCATTAAGCAATATAAGAATAAATATCGCTAACACAGGTCTAGCTGTATGTTGTTTGACTTTCTACCTGACAAATCCTTCAGATACTTCAATACAACAGTCACGCTAAAAGCACTATAGCCAATTTAAAAAGATATTATGTGAACATAAACAAACTGGGCTTATCTGAAAATCTTCGATATCCTTATTTTTAATTTTACACATTATATTAAGCCACATCAGTTATAGTGTGATGTGGAGAATTTATTCCTAGCAACCCCTTTTATCAAAAAAACCCACCACCAGACCCCATCACCAAATGATTTTTTATTTGGTGTAATAATTAAATTTATTATGATAATTAGTATGTAGGACTTATCTTTAAAAATTAACAGATAAACACATGAGTGTGTTTATCCGTTTGTCGGCAAACAAACTTAAGAGACAGCTGAACTAAAATTAAGATGAATGGAATAAATATATCCAAAGCATGCATTTTACAATTCAACCAGCCTTAACTATAGTTAACCTCAACAGCTTTCTAGGTAGATAGCGAAAATTTATGTTACGCTCATTATAAAATTAAAAAAATAGAAAGATGAATAAAGTAACTCTTAAACAAACAGTAATTCCATTAGTCACCCTGGCCATTATTTGTTTCATGTACTTTGGGCCAATCACCAGAACACCTTTTGAAAATATAATTATCTCTATCATCATAATTATAGCTAACTCTATAGAATACAAAGGAAAACCCTTTTCAGCGCTTGGGTTTCAACGTGCAAAATTCAATGTAAAAAATCTCCTTATACTTGCTCCGTTAGCAGCCATAGGACTCTTTGCTTTTTATGTCATTATAATAGTTCCTGGAATTGAGATGCTAACAGGAGTACCCATTGATTATTCAAGCATGAGACAACTGGAAGGAAATCTTCAAGTTACCATCGTCTGGTTATTAGTAGTGTGGGCTACAGCGGGATTTGGAGAAGAAATTATTTTTCGAGGTTATTTTATGCGACAGTTTTTTAAATTCTTTGGAGATAGCAAAATCAGTCTTGCCATCAATATTCTCATATTTTGTAGCTTTTTCGGATATATGCACATGCAGCAAGGCATTACAGGACAACTTGTTGCAGCATCTATGGGAGCAATCTTATCCATAATATTCTACATACGCAAATACGATTTGTGGTTTATGATTATACTTCATGGCTTTTTTAATACCCTGGGTATACTCAGCTTTTACTTTGGATTGGCCTAACCTTGGTGATTAGTTTATCAAAATAAATACCTCCCCTATGTTTACATTGGCAATTGTTGAGATAAATTCCATATATTAAGGACTATAATGGGATGTGCTTAATTTTTATGCATTCGGCATGCCTCTGTAATCAAAACAGAAAAGACATAAATTGAAATTCTTAATTGTTATATTGGTCCTATTTACGTCTATGAGGTCACAGCTACTATTCGATTTTAATTCGAATTCAGATATAAAAAACTGGGTGATTGTCGATGATGTGGTTATGGGTGGAACATCGTCAGGTTCCTTCGGAATAAGTCCTGATGGTCACGGCGTTTTCACTGGGACCATCTCCCTGGATAACAATGGAGGCTTTTCTTTAGTGAGGTACACTTTTGAAAGAACTTTAATTTTGGATTTCACGAAAATCGTACTCCATATAAAAGGTGATGGAAAGCCATATCAGTTTAGAATAAAATCCAATTCGGGAGATTATTATGCCTATATAACCCCTTTTTCAACTTCCGGAAATTGGCAGGAAATAGAAATTCCTCTTAGGGACATGTACCCCTCTTTTAGGGGAAGACGACTGGATAAACCGAATTTTTCAGAGGCCTATATTGAAGAATTGGCCTTTTTAATCGGGAACAAAAAAGAAGAACATTTTAAGCTCTTGATCGATAAAATAGAATTGCGCTAATGGCTTTGAAATAGATCATGTTTTGTAACAAGGTAGCTTTTAACAATTACTGATTTTAGCGCGACCCCTGTGACCAAGGCGATGACAAGTATATTATTGGTCTTTGAAAAATCCCGGCGCATCAATACAAAATTTGACATACCCCATGTTTTGGAGAGTCTGAAATTGGTGTTGAAAATCAAGGAAAAATAACTATTAATCATTAAATTCATCTGTATGAAAAATATCAAAAGTTTAGCGGGACTTACCGTATTCATCGTATTACCCTTAGTTTTAATGGCGTGGTGGCCTTCTGAAACCATTTCAGATCATCATTCGGAGGAACAGACCATTGTGCTTTTAAACTTTAAAGCCCAACCCGAAAAAGGGGATCTTGCCGTTTCAGAATTAACCCAATTGCTGGAGGAGGTGAGAAAGGAGCCTCATTTCGGATCCATAACACTACATGTTGACCCAAACGACAGTACAAACATTCTGCTTTATGAAGCATGGGACGATATCTCCTATTACAATACGGAACATATGAATACGCCTCACCTTAAAGCCTTTATGGTCAATTCCAAAAACTTCCTGACGGGACCTCCGGATATTACCTATTGGAGCGTCAAACAGGTATTCAAAAAATAAAGCTGCTTGTAGCCCTAGCTTAATAGATCCCGAAAGGTTCAACCACAACGGGTCCGGGCATGTATGAGATCGCATTATAAAGAAAAGCAACAAACGGATTGTTTTAAACCCCTAAAGTCATGAACTTTGTAGTATGGAAACATGTAATACCCATTATCGCGTTGTTGAGCAGGTCATCAAATTTTTAGATAAAAATCGGATACACCAGCCTTCCCTGGAGGACATCAGTAACCATGTCTGCCTCAGTAAATTTCACCTACAACGGGTGTTCCAGGATTGGGCGGGAGTGACCCCCAAGCAGTTCTTACAATACCTTACTGTTGAACATTCAAAATCACTGTTGCTACAAGGTAAAAGTACGCTCGAAACATCCTATGAGGTCGGGCTCTCAGGAAATGGCCGGTTACATGACCTGTTTGTAAAGTGTGAAGCGGTATCGCCGGGAGCATTTAAAAACAAGGGAGAAGATATTCGCATACAATGGCAGGTCATTCAAACCGTGTTTGGAGATACCTTAATTGCGGAAACCCCAAAAGGGATCTGCAAAGTTAGTTTCCTGAATCCCGATGCCAATCCCATGGATGACTTAATGAATGATTTTCCAAAAGCCCATTTTAAAAAGGCATTGGGTAAGAATGGCACTTTGCTTAAATCCTATTTTGACACCTGGCAAGTGCCTCATGACAGAATTAATCTCCACTTTAAAGGAACGCCATTCCAAATTCAAGTCTGGAAAGCCTTGTTACAGATTCCGGTTGGTGCCTTAGTGGCCTATCAGGACATTGGATATAAAATAGGTAACCCCAAAGCCGTGAGAGCCATTGGTACAGCCATTGGTAAAAATCCCATTGCATACTTGATTCCCTGCCATAGGGTAATTCAAAACAATGGATTTTCAGGGCATTATCGTTGGCAAGATGAACGAAAGAAAATTATCAATGCTTTCGAGTCTGCCCACTTTTAAACTTTAGCCAAACCCGGATGGTATGCCCATAATTCGATTCTTTTAAGAAATCGGTTTGGAGACATGAAACAGGAAACGGCAAATACATGGCGCGAACCCTAGAGCAATGGCTAACGATAGAACGATAAGAAAATGAAATACGATTTTATCATAACAGGCATCAAATCCCATGAGATAGAGGATCTCCTCAACCTCAACGACCAAGAACTTAAGGCCAGAGGCTTCTGTAAACTAATTGCAGATGAAAATCCGGGTTACCCTTGCAGAATCAGTTTAGAAGACGCCCATGTGGGTGAGGAACTATTGGCTTTCCATTACGAACACCATAAGGTAAACTCCCCTTACCGGTCTTCAGGGCCTGTATTTGTTAGATATCATGCTGGGGAGGCCCACTTAAAAAAGAATGAGATCCCAAATATGCTGCGGCATAGGCACCTGTCTTTACGAACTTATAATGACGACGGCATGATGATCGATGCCCGTACACTGGACGGAAAAGACCTTGAATCTCACATTCAAAACCTGTTCAGCAACAAAAAAGCCAAATATATTCAAGTGCACAATGCTAAACCCGGTTGTTATAATTGCCAAATTGATAGATTGGAAAAGGAGATTCAGTAACCATCCAAATTCTGCAAAGGCAACCCCCACTTATAACCTGCACCAAAGTAATGGTGCCATTTTATTCCAAAAACATGTATCTTTTTAGTATCTTCGACGTTTTAGTTTAAAGTCAGGATGGTTCTGTAATCTTAAAAGATAAAAGTTGTCTCGTTTTCTCGAATTTTTATCATTTTGATGTTTAAAAATCAACTTAAATACAGGTTTTTTATTTTAAACCTCATGAGACTGCTCCAATATAAAGAAGTCCAGTACCCCAAAAACGTATATGACCCTATTCATGCAACATGCCCTATTCCTTTTATGTGTAGTAGTGATCTCCGCTTTGGGCATGGCACAGGGTCAAGCCATTGCTATTGTTGGCACTCTGGTTGAAGAAAATACCGTACAGCCCATTCCCTATGCTACCGTTGCCATTTACGATTCCAATACGAAGGAAATCATAACAGGAGACACCACCGATGATACGGGTCAATTTAAAATAAGGCTATCGCGGACCGACTTTTATCTGGAAATTAGTTTTATGGGATATAAAACAAAAACCATCTCCACGTTTACCGTTTCCAATGGAACCATAGACTTGGGGACTATACAACTCTCACCAGACAGTCAAGCCCTAAATGAAGTTGTGGTAACCGGTGAAGTTTCCAGAACGGTATTCAAACTGGATAAACGTGTTTTTAATGTCGGTACAGATATAAGCAGTACCGGCGTAAGTGCTCTTGAAGTACTCAACAATGTGCCTTCGGTAAATGTAAATATCGAAGGTGAGGTGACCCTGCGCGGTAGTGGTGGTGTGCAAATTCTAATTAATGGGAAACCTTCGGTACTGGCCGATCAATCCGGCAATGCTCTGGGCACCATTACCGCAGATATGATAGATAGTATTGAGGTGATTACCAACCCGTCAGCCAAGTATGAAGCTTCGGGTACAGCGGGTATTTTGAATATTATCTTGAAAAAAGAAGAAAAGGCAGGATGGAATGGTTCTATTTCTGCCAACACCGGAACACCGGATAATCACAGCATAGGTGGCAGTATAAACCGCAGGACAGAACACTTTAACTTATTTACACAGTTTGGTGCAGGATACCGTTCATTACCCGAGGATACTAAAGCCATTAACCGTAACTTAACCAATGGCGAGTCCATTTTAAGCTATGGTGAGGAGTTTAGAAACGAAACCTTTTTCAATATCACCCTGGGTACAGACTATCACCTGAACAAATATAATGTGCTTACCCTTTCAGGAAATTTTGCCTATGAGATTGAAGACCAACCCTCCGAAACCAATTTCAGTTTCTTTAATGGGAATGATCTGGTTTCGCGATGGGTAAGACGTGAAACCACAGATGCCAACAATCCCAAGTGGCAATATGAATTTAACTGGGCAAAGACCTTTCAAAACAATGAAGAACACACCTTTCAATGGAGTGCCTTGGGAAGTTTTTTTGGAAAAGACCAATCCTCATTGTTTAACGATACCACCCTGGAAGGCGACAATGTAGATCGTAACCAGCGTACCGCCACCGTATTTCAACAGGCCGATTACACCTTTAAGGCCGATTACGTCAATCCGCTTACGGAAGAATACACCATCGAAACAGGAGCGCAATATGTTATTAATGATGTTGGTAACGATTTTGAAGTTCAGGATATCATAGATGGCAACTTCATTACCGATGACAACCTGACCAACAATTTTGAATGGACCCAAAAGGTATTGGGCCTATATGTAACCGGGGCTTACGAGAACGATACCTGGGGCTTAAAAGTGGGGCTGCGCATGGAAAGTACAGATCTGAGCACCTTACTCACCAATACCAACGAAGCTAACTCCCAAAATTTTACCAATCTATTCCCTACCTTGCACACCTCCTATAAACTGAATGACAATTTTTCCCTTCAAGCAGGCTATTCAAGGCGAATTTTTAGACCGCGATTGTGGGATTTAAATCCTTTCTTTAACATTAGGAATAATTTTAATGTTAGAGTGGGTAACCCGGATCTGCAACCCGAATTTACGGATTCCTATGAATTAACCAGTATTTATAAAATTGGTAAGGCATCGATGAGTTCCAGTCTTTACCATCGCTATACAACTGAGGTTGTTGAACGCGTCTCCACTTTTGAAAATAATGTAACATTAACCTCCCCTGAAAATATTGGTACCAATGCTTCTGTGGGTTTTGAGACTAATGGAAAATACAGTCCCTCAAAATGGCTGACCCTTACCGGTGATTTTAATTTCAACTATTTTGACCGCAAGGGTACTTTTGAAGATCAAATATTCGATTTTACCGGTAACCGATGGTCTGCCCGATTGGGTTCAAAAATTGGATTGCCTGCTGCTATTGATTTGGAATTCATCGGAAACTACAGCTCCGATTTTAAAACCGTACAAGGGGAACAACGAGGTTTTGCTTCTTTGGACTTGGGAATGCGAAAAAAAATATTAAACGGAAAAATAGTCCTCAATCTCGGAGTTAGGGATGTCTTTGCCTCAAGACAAGAAGAACGTTTTGTAAACCAACCCACTTTTGAAACTTACGATTTTGAACTGCGTGGGCGCTTTGTTACATTTGGTATAAGTTACGGTTTTGGCAAGGGAGAAGCGATGACCTATTCGGGAAGAAGACGATAACAGGTATCTTAGCTTCAATTAAAGCGGGTGGCAAACGGTAGTTAACTCTTATATTTCCACCTCAGCGTACTTTTCTTTTTAGTACCTTAGTCACTTTGGCACACCAATTCAAAATCCCTTGTTCCCAAATGAAGGACGGGGACTAGGTTCGGAGTCCCAATGGTAGGAAACTGCTTATCCAGCTGAAACCCAAGAAAAATTGATCGGGATGGTCGAAGCGGCATTTTGAAATTTTAAAATAATAGATACAGGCATTGATTAGGTTTTTCCCACTGCACTAAATCCATAACTATGGCAAAACTATTTTTACTTAAACCCGATTTCTCTGATAAAAACATGGATGACAAGGCCAGATATTACTGCCCCTATTGTGCCATGATCCTTGGTGTTTTAAATTATTACCCCAGGCTGAAAGACGAGCTGGACATTAGCTTTATTGATTTTGAAAGACCGCGAAAACAAATCGTTGACTTGATCGGTGAAGACAATCAGGGATGTCCAAACCTTATCCTGAATAAGGAGGATGTGGCTGAATTGGGTGATATAAGCTATCTTAAGCCCTATGGGGCCTATTACTTTGTTAATTCAGCGCCCCTTATCGCAAGATATTTTTCCGAAAAATATCATATTGGTAAGGCACATTAAACTACTCATACACTCTATAAATTACAGTCAACGATGCTAAAAGTTTTCAGTTTCATATTAGCCACTATTACACTAGGCTATCCGACCTTAGGGCAAACAACAAATAAATCAACACGTCCAAATATCCTGTGTATTTTGGTAGACGACTTGGGTAATGGCGATCTGTCCGTACAGGGGGCGGCCGATATGCAAACCCCGGCAATAGATAACCTCGCGCAACACGGTCTTACCTTTACAAACTTTTATGCCAACAGTACGGTTTGTTCTCCAAGCCGTGCAGCACTGTTAACCGGACAATATCCCGATATGGTGGGCGTGCCCGGCGTTATCAGACAAATTCCGGAGGATAATTGGGGAAATCTTATGGACCAATCCTTATGCATCGCTGAAGTTTTAAGAGAAAATGGGTACGATACGGCCATGATAGGAAAATGGCATTTGGGACTTCAGGCCCCGGACCTCCCTAATAAAAAGGGATTTCAACTATTTAAAGGCTTCCTTGGGGATATGATGGATGATTATTGGACCCATCTAAGAGGCGGGATCAATTGGATGCGACATAATGAAACCGAAATCAATCCTGAAGGCCATGCTACAGATATTTTCACCGACTGGACCATTGAATTTCTTAACAATCATCACAAAGCGGACCAACCTTTTTTTCTATACCTTGCCTATAATGCGCCCCATTTTCCCATTCAACCCCCAAAAGAATGGTTGGATCAAGTCATGGAACGGCAGCCCAATAGTTCTGAAAAAAGAGCAAAAAATGTGGCTCTAATTGAACATCTCGACTATAACATTGGCCGAATAATGAAGGTTTTAAAGGAAACCGGGCTGGACCAAAATACCCTGATCGTCTTTACTTCAGACAATGGTGGTGCACTCAGGTACGCCCAAAGCAACGGAAGGTTAAGAGGAGGGAAACAGGACATGTACGAGGGAGGTATTCGCGTGCCCACATTCTTTTATTGGAAAAATAAAATCCTCCCAAACAGTACAACGCCAAATTTGGCCATGCTAATGGATCTATTTCCCACATTCTGTGAAGTTGCAGAAATCGACGTGCCTCAGTCCATTGACGGTATTAGCCTATTGCCCTCACTATTGGGTAAACCACAATCCACCAATACGCGTTATCTCTTTTGGGTAAGACGGGAAGGCTGGCATTATGGAGGACAGGCCTATTATGCCGCACGTTATGGGGATTTAAAGATTTTACAAAACACCCCCTTCGAACCTGTACAAGCTTTCGATTTAAAAAATGACCCCTATGAAAAACAGCCATTAAATCCATCGGATATGGAACAATACCAGGATCTTCGTTTTCAACTCCAGAACCACATAAGAAAAGCCGGGGCCATTCCATGGCAGTAAAGGACCTAATGTTAAACTACTTCAATTCACTTAATACCAATACCGGGATAGCGCTGTGAAAATCTTTTTTTAATATGGTATTCTTTTCCCATTTTTTGGCGAAAAACCCTCGTTTTCTCCTAACCACACAAAGCATATCTGGATTATGGGCTTCGTAATGACGCAATACGCCTTGAAAAGTGGTGGCGTTTTCAGTTTCTGTAATGTGACCTACTATGGACCTTAATTCATCGTTCACCATAAAATCCCCATCGTTGTAATACGGTGTTTTCACCAGCAATAAATCTACAACCGCTTTAAATCGTTCTTTTATATCCTTTAAAGGCTTAAGAACATGGTCTTTTTTAATAATGGCCGACTTAAGCGCCATTAAAATATGGCTTGGTTCAGAAAAGGTATAGCCCTCCGGAACGATCAAGGCCGGGACATGCATTTGTTTGATGATTTTTCCAGAAGTTTCGCCTAAAAACACCTTATCGCTTATAGAATTCGTTCTGGGCTCGATTAAAACTAAATCCACATCGGCAGCTTTGCAGGCCAATTCCAGAGTATCAATTAATTTTCCCTTTAAGGTTCTAATCACAACCTCAACACTTTTGGTATCAATTTGGGATACCAAATCATTTAAAAATGCCAAACTTTCACGCTCAATAATAGGGTCCACCTTTATCATGGTCCCTGCCTTGGTATACACGTTATACACTTGTACGACATAGAGCCTGGCTCCAAATGCCTCGGCAAAATCCACAGCATATTGTAAATGGCTCAATGCATTTTTCGAAGAACCAACAGGGACTAAAATGTTTTTCATGATATCTAAATTAAAAAGCCTATTTTGGCTCAATGCATGTACAAAAGTACATGAATTTTTTCATTTGAAAATTCAAATAAATAGAAATAAAAATGATTCGAAAAGGGACTTATGGTGATATCGACACGGTTGTTTCAATTACTAAAGCCTGTGCTAAACATATGATTGCCCAAAACATCCTTCAGTGGAATGATTCTTATCCCAGCAAACAGGCCTTCCTCAAGGATGTGGAACGTCATGAATTATTTGTGTTGGAAGCAGGAAATGATCTGGTCGGCTGCATTACTATTTCTACACTAATGGATGACATCTACAAACCGGTTTCCTGGTTAACAGCCAATACCCATTCCATTTATATTCACCGGTTAGCCATCCACCCCAGGCACCAAGGTAAGGGCTATGCTCAGCAACTTATGGAATATGCAGAACATTATGCCATAAAAAATAACTATGCCTCCATAAGATTAGACACGTTTTCAAAGAATCCAAGAAATATAAAATTTTACGAACTTCGCGGCTATCAAAGATTAGAGGCCATTTACTTTCCTAAGCAAAGTAAATTCCCCTTCTATTGTTACGAATTGATCTTGTGAACACGACCATAAGCTTTAAACATATCAATAAACTGGCTATTCCTGCCCTAATTTCCGGCGTATCGGAGCCCATTTTATCATTAACCGATGCCGCCATAATAGGTAATGTTGACCTTGATGCGACAGAATCACTTGCAGCCGTTGGGTTAGTTACCACATTTATTTCCATGTTAATATGGGTGTTAGGACAAACGCGTAGTGCCATATCCTCAATTGTCTCGCAATATGTGGGAGCCAACAAACTGGGACAGATTAAAAATCTGCCTGCTCAGGCCATTTTGATCATCACCTCACTAAGCGTGATCATCATTTTCACCACCTACCCTTTTGCAAAGACCATTTTTAAACTCTATAATGCTTCAGACCTCATTTTGGACTATTCGGTGGTGTATTACAGAATAAGGGTACTTGGATTTCCGTTTACCTTGTTCACGATTGCTGTCTTTGGTGCATTCCGTGGTTTACAGAATACGTTTTACCCGATGCTTATAGCGCTTATTGGGACCATGACCAATATTGTATTGGATGTGATTTTAGTGTATGGCATAGAAGGATTTATCCCCGCCATGCACATTCAAGGGGCGGCTTACGCCAGTGTTGCCGCCCAAATTGTAATGGTTGTTTTTTCAACCTACTACTTACTAAAAAAAACATCCATTCCGCTGATACCGCGCTTTCCTTTGAATAAGGAAATCAATCGATTCATTCTAATGATCCTGAACCTTTTTATAAGGACCATAGCCCTGAATGTTACCCTGTATTATGCCAGCGCTTTCGCCACAAGTTATGGTGCCGAATATATCGCCGCGTATACCATAGCCATAAACCTCTGGTTTTTGGGGGCTTTTATCGTTGATGGTTATGCCAGTGCCGGCAACATTTTGTCCGGTAAACTACTAGGGGCTAAGGCATATAAAGAACTGATACACCTAAGCAATACACTTATAAAGTATGGTATTTTCATTGGTACCGGTTTAGGGCTTATTGGAGCCTTGTTTTATTATCCCATTGGAAGGATATTTACCAAAGAACCAGCCGTATTAGCAGCATTTTATAATGTGTTTTGGATCGTATTACTCATGCAGCCGTTCTGTACCCTGGCCTTTATTTTTGATGGCATTTTTAAAGGTCTTGGCAAAATGAAGTATTTGCGCAATGTGCTATTGTTCTCCACCTTTGTGGTCTTCGTTCCTGTATTATTTTATTTGGACAGTTTAGACTTTAAATTATATGGTATTTTTATGGGTATGACCCTCTGGATAATTGCCAGGGGTATTCCTTTAATTATAAAATTCAGAAAAACCTTTATACCTCTTATCCATAATGGTTAACTTTGTTGCCTAAATTAGGAATTCCAACAATGCTATTAGCCGTATTACAACAGGTCAATATCGAAGAAAAAATTAAAAACGCCCCGGATAAAGGTTATGAAATAGGCGTCTTTATTGGTTCTATGATACCGTTTGTAGTATTGGTTGTACTGGCTTATCTTTTGTACAGATACAACAAAAAAAGAATTAATAAGGAATAAAAATTATGGATATAATGTCTTTTTTTAGCGGAAATGGTCTCTTTCTTTTACTGGCGCTGGTTTTAATTATCGTTTATGTTGTCAATCGAAGAAAACGCAAGTGATTATCTCGTTTTCAGCCACCCTGTAATACTAAGACGTTCAACCTGAACCGGTTTGACTTCGTGTTCAATAACCTGACTCTCAAAAATAACAACTTTTCCGGGAGTAGGGTAAATGATTTTGTCCGCTTCCTTTAAATACAATACCAGTTCACCGCCGTACTCCGGTTGCCAACCATCTTCGTTTAAATAACACACCAAGGACAGTTTACGTCTGTCGTCATTTTGAAAGGTGTCGAGATGCTTCCTGTAAAAGGTCCCTTTGGGGTAAATGGCGTAATGAAATTCCTTTTGTAAAATCCCTAAAAAGCAAGTTTTGTTTAAATAACCTATAAAATCATTTACTTTATTAAAAAACAACTTTTCGTTTGTATGGGCATTGGTTTCATCCATCCAAAAAATTAAATCCCCGCGAATGGACTTTACAACATTTTCATTTAACCTATTCCCAATGGCTGCCTTTTTAAACTTATCATCCTCATAGGTTTTTAAAAGGGCATCCCGCAACAAAACCACTTCTTCGTCATTAAAAAAATGATCGACAATACTGTATTTCCGCAGCGCTAAATCCGAAATAATGGATTCATATAACGGATTCTCCTCAAAGTCAATAGACTCAAATAATAAACTCATATCATTATCCCAAAGATCCTTTATGGGAAAAGTGCGCTAATGTAGTATAAAAATGTATTCGTTAAACAAAATGAATATATTTGTGTATTAATTTTTCAAATCATGAGTGCTATACGCATTACTAAGCAATTTTCTTTTGAAACCGGTCATGCTCTTTATGGTTACGACGGCAAGTGTAAAAATGTTCACGGTCACAGTTATAAACTTGCGGTGACGGTTATTGGTAAACCCATTACCGATAATACCCATGTAAAATATGGTATGGTCATCGATTTTGGAGATTTAAAAAAAATCGTAAAAGAGGAGGTCGTTAATGTTTTTGATCATGCAACCGTATTTAACAAAAACACCCCTCATATCGAATTGGCTAAAGAGCTGGAGCAGCGGGGCCATAATATTTTATTGGTAGATTATCAGCCCACAAGTGAAATGATGGTATTGGACTTTGCTAAAAAAATTAAAAAACGCCTGCCCGCCTACGTTAAGCTACACTCCCTGAAACTTCAGGAAACAGAAAGCTCTTATGCAGAGTGGTTTGATTATGACAATATTTAAGGCCATTACGACTCGCCTTGTTCATAGTCATGAAATCAAAGCCCTCTAATCGATTTTAGGACCTCTTTTTACAATGAGGTCATACCTAGGTCATACAGGTGTATTGTTTAAGGAAAAACAGATGTTCACGCATCCGTTAGCAATACCTGTGAATTCTTCAGTAAGACAGCAAGGGCCGTTGGCCATCCGCGTTTTATTACATCCGGTAAAATTGAGCCTACGACTATTTAGGTTTTTCTAATGTCGTACTTATAACTTCTTTGGTTATATTTACGACATGCAAATTCCAGCAGGAAAAAAAATATACTTTGCCTCAGACAATCATTTGGGAGCGCCATCCAGAGCGGCTTCATTACCTCGTGAGAAAAAATTTGTATCGTGGTTAGATGAGGTTAAAAAAGATGCTGCCGTTATTTTTTTGCTTGGTGACCTGTTTGATTTTTGGATGGAATACCGTACTGTAGTCCCCAAAGGATTTACCAGAACATTGGGTAAATTGGCTGAAATAAGTGATTCGGGTATTCCCATACATTTCTTTGTAGGCAATCACGACCTTTGGATGAATGGGTATTTTGAGGAAGAATTAAACATCCCCGTATACCACAAGCCCAAAGAATTCACCTTTAATGGTAAAACGTTTTACATTGGTCATGGAGATGGTCTCGGACCCGGAGATACAGGCTATAAACGTATGAAAAAAATATTTACTAATCCGTTTTGCAAATGGTTGTTTCGTTGGTTACATCCAGATATAGGCGTGCGTCTTGCCCAATATCTTTCTGTTAAAAACAAACTCATTTCGGGGGACGATGATATGAAATTCCTGGGTGAAGACAAGGAATGGCTCGTAAACTATTGTAAACGTAAATTGGAGGACAAACACCGTGATTATTTTGTGTTTGGTCATAGACATTTACCACTTACCATTCCACTGAATAATCATGCCCTTTACATTAATCTGGGTGATTGGATTAGCTATTTCACCTATGGGGTTTTTGATGGCACGCAATTTGAATTGAAAGAATTCGGAAATTAAGATGTTATAAACGTATTCTGATGGTTTCCTTTCGAAAACACATATGCTTCATTACAGGGCTTATTATAGGATGCACCTCTGTTATGGCCCAGATTGAAGAAACGCTGGTTCATGACAACTACACCCGACATTGGATAACCTACTTACCGAAGCACTATAATAAAGATCGCCAATATCCTTTGGTTATAAGCTTGCATGGTGGTGGAGGCCAGGCGAGTCAGCTTATGAAAAATACCCGTCATAGATTTAATAAATTGGCCGATGAAGAGGGGTTTATTGTCGTTTATCCCAATGGCCTGAAAAAGTCATGGAATGATAATAACAAACGTGATACTCATGGATTTGCCAGAAAAGAAAACATTGATGACGTGGGATTTATTGAGAAGATGATCGCCCATTTGGAAGCCTCATACCCGATACATCCCAAGGCGATATTCGCCTGTGGCATTTCCAATGGTGGGTTGATGTCGCAAACTTTGGCCATGGCCCTACCTCATAAAATCAGGGCCATTGGAATGGTCGCTTCCAACTTTGGGAGGGATCAAATAGAAACGTCAAAGGAGATGACCCCTTTTTCTGTCCTGTTTATTCATGGTACTGCCGATCCTATATTCCCATATGCTGAAGGTGACATTCAAGTTTTTAATACAACAAGAGGTCATGTTTTGGGTATTGAAAAAAGTTTGGCGTATATTAATGCACGCAATGGGAATGATGTAAACCCTGTAAAAACACCTATTGCCAATACGGTCTTAAAGGACAACTGCACATCGGAACACTTGAAATACCTTAATCCTGAACATCCCAATTTAAAAGTGGAGCTCATTAAGATTCATAATGGAGGCCATACTTGGCCCGGTGCTAAAACAAAACGTGTTCTCTCTAAAATAGTGGGACCTACAACGCAGGATTTTAATGCCTGTGATAAACTTTGGGCGTTTTTTAAAAGTACCTTAGACTAAACTTTTTCGTGCTCTTCCAAATCCTTTGTTAAATCTAAATTCCTGAGTACGGGATTCTTTATACCAATAGTAACGACGGTAATTAAGGTCATTACGCCACCAAAGACCACCGCAGTTACCGGCCCCAGGAGTTTGGCAGCCAATCCGCTTTCAAAGGCCCCCAGCTCATTTGAAGAACCTACAAACATCGAATTTACTGACGAGACGCGTCCACGCATGTCGTCGGGCGTTTTTATTTGTAAAATGGTTTGTCGGATAACCATGGAAATACCATCGGCTGCCCCACTTAAAAACAGGGCGAATACACTTATCCAAAACATGGATGATAGCCCAAACCCAATAATACTAAGTCCAAAAATAAATATGGATACCAATAATTTTATCCCCGTATTCTTGCTAATAGGAAGATAGGTCGTTAAGAACATGGTTAAAATACTCCCTAAAGATATAGAAGCGTTTAAAATACCAAAGCCTTTAGAACCTACTTGTAATATATCTTGTGCAAACACCGAAAGAAGCGCCACAGTTCCGCCGAATAAAACGGCAATCATGTCTAAGGAAAGTGCTCCAAGGATGGCCTTGTCACTAAATACAAACTTAACGCCCGCCTTTAAACTCTCTTTTACCGATTCTTCCGTTTTTGTATTTAAAATGGGTTTTTGTTTAATTCTAAAGGTGAGTATAAAAGCCATGCAAACCAACAGAAAGACGATTCCCAAAGTTCTGTCAACTCCCATCCAGTGAATGGAAAACCCGCCGAACAAGGCGCCTAAAACCGCTGCTGTTTTCCATGTGCTTGTACTCCAGGTAGCGGCATTGGGATATATTTTCTTAGGGACAATCAAGGCGACCAAGGAAAATATGGTTGGCCCGAAAAAGGATCGCAAGAATCCCCCAAAAAAGACCAGGGCATAGATTCCCCAAAGAATACGTGTTGTAGACCAATGCCCAACCGTTTTATCCCAGGTAAGCAGGAACAAGCCGAGGCTAATTAAGGAAAAAGCGGCAATACATAAGGCCAAAAGATTGCGTTTTTCTTTTCGGTCTACAATATGTCCTGCAAATAAGGCCATGGTAAAGGCCGGAATAATTTCCATTAAGCCGATTAAACCAAGACTTAATGGATCTTTGGTCAAACTATACACTTCCCATTCGATAACAATAAATTGCATAGACCAACCAAAGACCAATAGTAAACGCATTAATAAAAAAATATTGAATTCTTTTATTCTTAAGGCAGCGTACGGATCGTTCTTAGCCATTGTTTTGGGCTTTAATATCTCTTAACTTAAGTTGTAAACTAATATGGCCCTGCCATTCGTTCTCATCAATAGAATAGACCGTACTAAAGGGTTGTCCGGTGGAAACCATTTCTAATTTATCCCCCATGCCAAAACCTATGGCAACAAACTTATGGTTATCGGTGTTAGCCCCGGTAACCGTGAGTCGTAAATGTGTTTTGTCATCGCCAACACAACGACCATATCCTGTATCTATCAGATCGTCTGTCATAAAAATCGGGGTCATATTGCCCGGTCCAAAAGGGGCAAACTGTTTGATAATACGCCAAAGTTTCGCGTCTATTTCTTTCAACTGAATTTTGGCGTCAATTTTAATCTCGGGCATGAGTAAATGTTTATTTATGGTTCGGGACACCACATCTTCGAAGGTCTGTTTGAAGGCTTCATAATTTTCTTCTCTCAATGTTAAACCTGCAGCATACTTATGTCCTCCAAATTGCTCAATATAATCCGAACAGGCCTCCAGCGCATTATACACATCAAAACCGGAAACTGAACGTGCGGATGCCGCCAGTTTATCCCCGCTTTTGGTGAAAACCAAGGTAGGCCTATAATAGGTTTCCGTTAATCTGGAAGCCACAATGCCAATAACCCCTTTATGCCACGATTCATTATAAACCACAGTCGTATAGCGACTCTGCTCCTTAAGCACTTCAATCTGAGTCAAAGCTTCTTCAGTAATTTGCTTATCGGTATCACGTCTATCCAAATTAAATCTTTCTATTTCGGCAGCATATTGTGCCGCTAAATCATAGTTGGTTTCCGTTAATAAGGCCACAGCATGATCGCCGTGTTTCATTCTTCCAGCCGCATTTATACGTGGGGCAATGATAAAAACGACATCCGTAATGGTCAATTCACTTTTCTTAATTTGAGCAATAAGTGCTTGAATACCGACCCGTGGAAGGCTATTAATAACCTGAAGCCCAAAATAGGCCATGATTCGGTTCTCACCGGTAATGGGTACCATATCGGCCCCTATGGCAATGGCCACCAAATCAAGGTATGGTATTAAATCTTCCATCGATTTACCTTCTTTTTCAGCCAAAGCCTGAACCAATTTAAATCCTACGCCACAACCACAGAGCTCTTTATAGGGATACTTGCAATCTTTCTGTTTGGGATCTAATACGGCAATGGCTTCAGGGATGTGTTCTCCCGGTCTGTGATGATCGCAAATAATAAAATCAATCCCTCTTTCTTTGGCATATTTTATTTTATCGACAGCTTTAATACCACAGTCTAAAGCAATAACAAGGGAGAAATCATTATCGCAGGCAAAATCAATCCCTTCAAAGGAAATACCATACCCCTCCTTGTAGCGATCCGGAATGTAGGTTGCTACCGATGCTGTTCTGGTCCTCAAATAAGAACTCATTAAGGCTACGGCGGTGGTCCCATCAACATCATAATCGCCATAAACGAGGATATTCTCCTTAAGGGCCAAAGCACTTTTAATTCGTTCTACCGCCAGGGTCATGTCCTTCATTAAGTAAGGGTCATGCAGATCATCCAAACTCGGACGGAAAAATTGTTTGGCTTCCTCGTAGCTTTCAATACCCCTTTGTATGAGCAACGATGCCACCAGTGTATTCACTTGAAGGGCTTCTTTTAAGGCTTCAACTTTATGGGCTTCGGGTTTCGGTTTAAGGGTCCAACGCATATTAGGTCCTATTCGGGAAAGGGTTAAGGGTCTTACTTTTTATGGAAATGCGTACCAATGGTAATTTCGGCAAACTGACGGAACATTTCCATAACTCCGCAGTATTTTTCAACCGATAAATCAACCGCTCTTTGCAGTTTTTTCTCATTTAAATGGTCTCCAAAAAAATGAAAATCTACGGCTACCTTGTCGTAATATTTAGGATGTTCTTCGGTTAAGTTCGCTTCGATTTCAATTTTAAAATCGTCCACATCCAATTTCATTTTTTTTATTAAAGCCGCGACATCCAACCCTGAACATCCTGCTAATCCGGATAACATCAATGCTTTAGGGCGATAGCCATCCCCCTTACCACCACTTTCGGGTGCGGCATCAATAAACAGATTATGTCCTGAGGGATTGGTGCTTTCAAATTTCATGTTTCCCATCCAGGTTGTGGTTATATGATTTGCCATATGTAAAATTTATGTTGTTATTTAAATGAACCTCAAAAATACTATTAAAAAATAAATTGAATAACCCATTTCATGAAAGCAGGAACAATATCGGAAACAATGCTCTAACTTGTAATGGCAATCTGCGTATCCGGATTTTCCAATGATTGTGGCAAGACCAAATATGTCATTGGTTGTTCTGAAGTACTGATGCCATGGGTTTCCGTTTTCATCAGTATGATGTCTTCCCCGATACACATATAATGATTTCCCCTTTAGGCGGCTTATTCGTGTAGTATTCCAGGACCTCCTTACTTGTCCCTCGAATGGTTTCTTCATAGAGTTTTGTCAACTCTCGTGACACCGCTATAGGTCTATCCTCCCCAAAGTATTCACAAAAATGGGTTAAGGTTTTAAGAAGCTTATGTGGTGACTCGTAAAAAATCATGGTTCGCGTCTCCTCGGCCAGGAGGGATAATCGCGTTTGCCTCCCTTTTTTAACCGGAAGAAATCCTTCGAATACAAATTTATCGTTCGGCAGCCCTGAATTTACCAAAGCCGGCACAAAAGCTGTGGCACCAGGCAGGCATTCTACTTCAATATCGTTTTCGATACAAGCTCTGGTTAGTAAAAACCCCGGATCTGAAATGGCAGGGGTACCGGCATCACTTATTAACGCTATATTCAGTCCCGATTTTAATTTTTGTACAATGGCATGGACCGTTTTATGCTCATTATGCATGTGATGTGATTGCATTGGCGTTACAATCTCAAAATGTTTTAAGAGTTTTCCTGATGTTCGGGTATCTTCGGCCAAAATTAAATCAACCTGATTTAAAACCTCAATGGCCCTAAAGGTCATGTCCTTTAAATTACCTATAGGTGTTGGTACGAGGTAGAGTTTGCTCAATCCATTAGAGTTTTAGTTTCACTTTCAAGGTATCCAATAGGGATACAATACCAATAATTATAAACGAAAATAACAAGGATTTCAATAACCCCAGATAGCCGTTTGAGACCCTTTCAAGTAATTCAACGGTGCCCGTCCATACCATAATTGGATAAATGAGATACGGCATAACATAACAGGTTAATGTATTCGTCCCTGCAATTTTTATGGGCTTCGCCCATGACTTCAACTTTAACTTATCAACTACAAGGTATAAAATTAAAAAGCTAAACACACTTATGCCTATGCAAACCGAAGTCCATGAGGGCGTTGCTCTAATTTTAGAAAATCCACCCCAATACTCTCGCATCGCAAAGCCGTAAAGGAGAGACAGCGTGCCTAAAACGGCCAATGCTGCAATAAAAAAGTGTTCTTTATTTTGCTTTTGATATCTCAGAAGAAGACTCCCCACCAGCATCCCAGCAGCAACCGAAGCGTGCATGGAAGCACTTACCACGAGTTTAAGAGCAGGCATTGAGGTTAACGCGGTAAATTCCTGAATATTTAATAATTGGAACACAATAAAAGTGAGGATGAGGTAAATCACGTTTTTCCCAAAATAGAGGTAAATCAGGGTATTAAACAAATAGGCCCAACCAATTATTCCCAGTATGCCCCACCAATGGGTTTTCATCCATTCCATTTGATTTGCAGAACCTCCTCGATAGACCACCGCCAAAAAAATAAACAAAGTCACCCCAAGGATTTGCAAAGCCACAATTTGTTTTGTTCCAATCTGTTGAAAGGGCTTGTAATACAACCAAACCAAAAAGATAGCAATAACCATAATTATTTCCCATAGGTGTTTATTTATGATTAAGGCCTGCGCATTTATATATTCGAAATTAACCATAAAAACTCCCATGATAACCAGGGCGAGTGTCCTTTTAAAGACATGCTTTACAATGGTAGAATGACTTTCTTGCTTTTGTCTTCTCGAGGTTATGGCATATGGAATGGAAAGGCCTACAATAAAAAGAAATGCCGGGAATATAATATCCGAAAATCCAATGCCATCGACTTGAGCCGCTTTATGTTTCAACCATTCCGGAACATTGGTCAAGGTCCAGAAGTCGTTTACAAATATCATTAAAAACATGGTTAAAGCCCTAAAAACATCTATAGAGACCACTCTTTTAGAGCTAAAACTTCCGTTATTTATGGTATTCCCTTTATTCAAATTTCCTTTCAACAATTTCCATAAATCGGGTTTCGAACTCCTCAAGGTCATTCCAATTATTATAATCAGGTTTAACCATTTCTTCTATAAATTTCTTGGCTTCGGTATAGGAGGCTATGGTGTTTAATTGAGAAATGACCCGGTCATAATCTTCATTCCTGCCATCGAATAACTGCTTAATAAAAGCTATTTTATCGTTAAGGCCAATATCTAACCGGCCTTTTTTTATTTTATCATTCAGTGATTTCTTTTCATTGGACAAGCCGTTGTCGGATTTAGAAACGGGCTCAAAGATTGGGGTGTTTTCAAATCCCGCAGTAATGTCATCTAAGTTATTTTGATGTCCTTTTTTCTCAGGAATGGCGTCTTCAAAAACGATATCGATATCTTCCACATCATCAGGCATGTGGGAAACCATATCCTTGATTTTATTCATAACCGGTTCCATGATATCATCGTCTTTTACCTCGTCCAGATTAATATATATTTTGTCCTCAACTTCAATAGTATCACTTATTTTGTTATTAAAGGCTGTATCCAACATATCAAAAAAAGAGGAGTCACTTCCAATGGTCGGGATGTCCTCCTCAAAATTTTCATGAGCAAACTTTAAAACCGTTAGGGTTTCATATAAAGCAGAGACTTCGGTATGCATTTTTACGACATCTTCCTTTCCCTTTAATTTTAAAATTCTATTTGCTATACTTATCAACTCAGACTCAAGCTTCTTCTTCATTATTTTTTATTTTAAAATTAATGCCATATTGGCTTTTGATTTTTAATAAATTTACGCCACCTTTATACAAACGAATAATAGCTTTGTTTTAGTGTTAAATTTACAAAATGTTTCTTGAAAATACGGTAAATCATAAAGAACAATTTGGTTGGATTGAGGTCATTTGCGGCTCCATGTTTTCCGGGAAAACCGAAGAGCTCATTCGTAGACTCAAACGGGCTCAAATTGCAAGGCAAAAGGTGGAAATTTTTAAACCGGCCCTGGATATTCGTTATGATGAAGATATGGTGGTGTCGCACGATGCGAACGAAATTCGTTCCACACCTGTTCCTGCCGCTGCTAATATTCCCATTTTAGCGGATGGCTGTGATGTGGTTGGTATAGATGAGGCCCAGTTTTTTGATGATGAGATCGTACGAATATGTAACGATTTGGCCAATAAAGGTGTTCGTGTTATTGTAGCCGGATTGGATATGGATTTTAAAGGCAATCCTTTCGGCCCCATGCCTTACCTTATGGCTACAGCCGAATATGTGACCAAAGTTCACGCGGTCTGCACCCGAACGGGTAATTTAGCACAATACAGTTACCGAAAAGCAAAAAGTGATAGCCTGGTGTTCCTGGGTGAAGTGGAAGAATACGAGCCCTTAAGCAGAGCAGCCTATTATAAAGTGACCATGCGTGACAAAATACGTAATATGAAGGTGAACGATGCCGAGGAAATTATCCCTAAAACGAAGGAACCTGATGCCTAAAGCGCAAGAAACCGTACTTGAAATAGATTTAAATGCACTCAAACACAATGTTGCACACCTTAAATCTAAACTCCAAAAAAACACGAAGTTCTTAGCCGTTGTTAAAGCTTTTGCTTATGGCAGTGACGCCTGCGAGATAGCCCAATTTTTAGAGGAACTCAAAATAGATTATTTTGCAGTAGCTTATGTAAAAGAGGGTATCGCATTACGAAAAGCTGGCATTAGGACCCCTATTCTGGTCCTTCATCCACAAACCGCTAGCCTTACCGAACTGATTGAATATGATCTGGAACCCAGTTTGTATAACGCTAAAATTTTAACCGCGTTTTTAGATCTGGCCTTAGCTAAAAACCAAAAGAATTATCCTGTCCATATCAAATTTAATACCGGATTAAACCGATTGGGCTTTTGGGAAAACGATGTGGAGTATGTCCTCTCTAAGATAAAAACATCTCCTGTTAAAATCGCTTCAATTTTTTCGCATTTGGCGGCAAGCGAGGACCTTAACGAAAAGGAATTTAGCTTGGGGCAAATAGAAATGTTTAAAACTATTACCGAACAGTGTATTCAAAAGATTGGATACCGTCCTATGTTACACATGTGTAACACATCGGGTATTTTAAACTATCCGAAAGCCCATTTTGATATGGTGCGATGTGGTATAGGATTATATGGCTATGGAAATTCTAAAACAGAAAGTGCAAACCTGAAACCCATTGCGACATTAAAAACCATTATTTCTCAAATCCATTTCATAGAAAAAGGGGAAAGTGTGGGCTATAACAGAGCATTCAAATCAGAGTCCATTGCAAAAACAGCCACCTTACCCATTGGCCATGCCGATGGTATTTCAAGAATTTACGGTAATGGAAAAGGATTTGTAACCATAAATGGGCAAAAGGCTCCAATAATAGGACATGTTTGTATGGACATGATTATGGTCAATATTACCCATGTCCATTGTAGTGAAGGTGATGAAGTTATTGTTTTTGGTGGCCAATCCACCTCTGCTGAAGCCTTGGCTGAAGCAGCCGGCACCATATCATATGAGCTTATTACCAGCATATCTCAGCGGGTTAAACGCGTGCTCCTTAAATAATTCCTTAACATAGGTTAATTTACCGTCTTTTTTAAGTATTTTAGTCAGGTACTAACTAAAAATTTATCATTATGCTTAAAGAATTTAAAGCGTTTGCAATGAAAGGCAACCTGGTTGATATTGCCGTTGCTTTTGTAATGGGTGCTGCCTTTAACAAGGTGGTCAGCTCTTTTACCGGAGGCATTGTCTCTCCTTTAATAGGATTAATTTTTAAATCGGATTTTAAAGACCAGAAATGGATTATTTCTGAAGGCACATTAAATGATGCCGGAGAAAAAGTGGGTGAAGTGGCCGTTATGTGGGGCGACTTTTTAACAAATACCATAGACTTTATTATTGTTGCCTTTGTGATGTTTATGCTTATAAAAGGCCTTAGTCAAATGAAGAAAAAGGAAGAACCGGCTCCTGCACCTCCTGCTGGTCCAACCCAAGAAGAATTACTTGCTGAAATAAGAGATTTATTGAAAAAATAACATCTTGTTAAATATATAACTTAGTGTTATTTGTTGTTAAAAAGCCTTCATTCCATTAAAAATGAAGGCTTTTTATACGTCCCATATTTTAAATATTGTATAATTTTGTCGCTCAAATTCTAAATGTAATAAAGATGAAAGTAGCTGTTGTTGGTGCCACTGGTATGGTTGGAGAAGTCATGTTAAAAGTATTGGAAGAGCGTAAATTCCCGATTACTGAATTAATCCCTGTAGCTTCTGAAAGGTCGGTAGGTAAGATCATTTCCTATCAGGGAAAAGAATATAGTGTCGTTGGTTTAGAAACAGCCGTTTCATTACGCCCGGACATTGCTTTATTTTCGGCTGGCGGAGGTACCTCCTTGGAGTGGGCTCCTAAGTTTGCTGAAGTCGGAACAACTGTAGTCGACAACTCATCGGCATGGCGTATGGATCCTACCAAAAAACTGGTCGTCCCGGAAATTAATGCGAACGTCCTAACAAAGGAGGATAAAATAATTGCTAATCCCAATTGTTCAACCATCCAAATGGTTATGGCCTTGAATCCCCTTCATAAAGCCTATAAAATGAAACGCGTTGTTGTCTCTACATACCAATCGGTTTCCGGAACAGGCGTTAAAGCCGTGCGACAATTAGAAAATGAAATCGCAGGTATTGAAGGTGAAATGGCCTATCCATACCCTATTGGCAGAAATGCCTTGCCGCACTGCGATGTGTTTGAAGAAAACGGCTATACCAAGGAAGAAATGAAATTGGCCAAAGAGCCACAAAAAATAATGAACGACAGTAGCTTTTCCGTATCGGCTACTGCTGTAAGAATCCCGACTGCAGGTGGACACAGTGAATCGGTAAACGTTGAGTTTGAGAACGATTTTGATTTAAGCGAGGTGCGCCAACTACTCAGCGAAACCCCGGGAGTGGTGGTTCAGGATAATACAGATACCAATACGTATCCCATGCCTATTTATGCACATAACAAGGACGAGGTTTTTGTCGGTAGAATTAGAAGAGATGAATCGCAACCCAACACCTTGAACATGTGGATAGTTGCCGACAACCTCCGCAAGGGTGCGGCTACCAATACCATCCAAATTGCGGAGTACTTAGTGGAACATCATTTAGTGTAATGTAACCTTTTTGCTGGTTAAAAGAGGGATATAAAGAGGCTTCGCCGCGGTCAGGTTGAGCGCAGTCGAAACCTATGGTTAGGTTAGCTATAATTGAAAACCTTTGGACAAAATCTGTACCGAATGAAGGCGACGTTTACTGTGTGACAGATCAATGCCGTTTTAAACTCCCTTTTTTATTCCTGATAAATAAAGGACATGGCCTCCTCGGATTCGGCTTTCCTTAAAATCACCTGCGCTATATATTCACAAACCTGCTTTTGACCTTCAAAATTTATAAAATCAACCGTATCCTCAGGGGTATGGTATTGCGGATGTCCACCGGTATGCATGCCTAAAACCGATATGTTCTTTTTATAAAACGACACATGATCCGATCCACCAACCGATCCGGCATGGACAATAGGGGTTAACCCCAGGGATTCCCCCAAAGACCTCATAAACTCCACACCATTAGGAAAGGTTCCGGCCCCTCCCATATAAACCTGCTTTTCGGTATTCATCCTACCCACCATATCCATGTTGATCATCAATTTTAGCTGGGACAAACGAACTGGGGGATGATTCACGAAATATTGGCTTCCCAATAAACCTTGTTCTTCCGCGCCAAACGCAACAAAAATGATACTGCGTTTGAGTTTCCCCTTTTGGGACATGATGTATTCCGCAATCTCCAACAAAGCCGCTGTCCCACTGGCATTATCATCTGCCCCATGATATACCACACCGCGTTTCTCCGATTTTGAGGACGGGCCCCCAAGACCTAAATGATCATAATGGGCCCCCAGCACCAAAAACTCCCTTTTTAATATGGGATCATTCCCTTCAATAAATCCAATGACATTCCATGTTTTGGCGTCTTTTACCGGTTGGTTCTTATCCGCCTTTAGTTTGGCAACAAATTTTTGCTTATATCCATTCTGAAAGGACTTTAATCCAAGTGCTCTAAATTCCTTTCTTATATAACGCACAACTTGTCTGTTGGCATGACCCCCGGGAGCACGACCTGCATTGTCGTTCGATGTTAAAAATAACATATGGGCATGGAGTTCGTTTACGGTTATCCCATCCTGTGAAAACATGCTGAAACAGAACACATGAATTCCTACCAAAAAAACATATTTTACAATCATGGTCAAATCATCTCATTATCCCCCAAAGATATAGAATATGCTCTTTGATTTTACTTTTGGACTTATCATAAATTCTTCTAAATCATTTGTGTATTTTTGAAGCGGGGTTTCGAGATTATCCTCATGGGTAATTATTAACCCAAAGACCCGAATTAGAGGTTGTTTTCTAGGTTTCGGATTACTATTTTATACCTTTTCAATTATGCTCATTGTTAAAAACCTTTCTTTTTCTTATAACAAAGCACTTGTTTTAAATGACATTTCATTTCAGCTAAAACCAGGTGAAATCCTTGCTGTTATTGGTGAAAGTGGCTCCGGTAAAAGCACCTTGCTAAAATTACTATACGGTGAATACGATTTAAACCAAGGCCATATGTTCTGGAATGATCAGGAAATTTTAGGACCAAAGTATAATCTCATTACCGGTCCCGAATATATGAAATATGTCGCTCAGGAATTTGACTTGATGCCATTTACAACAGTTGCTGAGAACATAGGTGCTTTTCTTTCAAACTTTTACCCAGAAGAAAAAGAGAACCGTATACGGGAATTATTGGAAGTGGTTGAACTCACGGAACACTCCCAAACCAAAGTAAAACATCTGAGTGGTGGACAAAAACAGCGGGTTGCCCTAGCCAAGGCCTTGGCAAAACAACCGGAGATATTATTGCTCGATGAACCGTTTAGCCATATCGATAATTTTAAAAAACAATCCCTACGCCGAAGTTTATTCCGATTTTTAAAGAAGGAAAACATAACCTGCATTGTGGCGACTCACGATAAAAACGATGTTATGTCCTATGCCCAAACCATGATTGTTCTGGAGAATACAAAGGTCATTGCCAACAACATCCCGGAGGCCTTGTATAATAATCCTATTAACCCCTTGGTTGCTTCTTTTTTTGGTGAATTTAACACCATTGAAAATGAAATTATTTATGCCCATCAACTTCAGGTTGTCAAACAGTCCAACTTAAAGGTTACCGTTGAGCACTCCTATTATAAAGGCACCCATTACTTAATTGCAGCCGATTATAACGGCAAAACCCTATTCTTTGAACATCCATCACGCCTTAAAAAAAATTCCACCTTGTTTTTAACAATCAATCGTTAAATAGCATACATTTGCGCCATTAAATTTCTGTTTTATAGCAGTTGAAAAAGGCACCTATTGTCAAAAATTCCTCCGTAAAAAGAGCGTTTCTTTTTATATCAAAGTGGGGAGAAATACTCGATATTGCACACGCAATTCAAAAAGAAGGTCATTTAGTAAAACTTTTTATTGATGACAAACCCTCCAGGGAAATCGGATATGGATTTGTTAAAAAAGTCACTAATTGGCAAAACCATATTGACTGGGCAGACGTTATCGTTTTTGATTATAATGGATACGGTGAGATATGTGATGCGTTAAGGGCTTCCGGAAAATTAGTCTTTGGTGGTTCGGCATATACGGATTTGTTAGAACTCGATAGAAACTTTGGCCAACAAGAGCTTAAAAGGCATAAAATAAAAACCCTGCCCTTTAAAGAGTTCTCCAATTTCCAGGATGCCATAACCTATGTTGAGCAAAACCCTGATGCCTATGTCATTAAACCATGTGGTGAAATTCAGGATCTCAAACAATTATTGTTTGTAGGCAGTGATGATGAAGGTCTGGATATCATACGCGTGCTAAAGGCCTACGAAAAATCATGGGGTAACACCTTTGGCAATTTTCAATTACAAAGAAAAGTTCGTGGGGTTGAGGTATCGGTGTCTGCTTTTTTTAATGGCAATCACTTTATAAGGCCCCTTAATGTAACCTTCGAACATAAAAAACTATTCCCAAATGAGCTTGGCGTATCCACCGGTGAAATGGGATCTAGTATGTTTTGGGTTAACCACTCTCCTATTTTCGATGCCACGCTTAAGAAATTCGAAGGCTCACTAGCGAGGAACCATTTCGTGGGACACATTGATATTAACTGCATTGTAAACGGGAACGGGATTTATCCTCTGGAATTCACTTCACGGTTTGGATACCCTCAGGTTTACATCCAAAGAGATGGCATAAACGAACCTCTGGGCAACCTGATTTATAAAATTGCGTGTGGTGACACCTTTGTTTTCAACACTAAAAAAGGGTTCCAAATTGGGGCCTATATTGTAGTGCCCCCATTTCCGTACACCGACAAAAAGAGCTTTGATCTCTTTTCAAAAGACTCTGTTATAATTTTCAAAAAAGAACTTAAAGAAGGCGTTCATCCCATACATCTGAAATGCATCAATAACGAATGGCTCATTACCGGTAATACAGGTATCGCCCTTCTTATTACGGGAATTGGTATTACCATGAAAGATGCCAGACGTATGATGCAAAACCGAATTGACAACATTATTGTGAATAACAGTTATTACCGAACGGATATTGGTAACCGATGGATTGAAGATTCAGATAAACTTTGGGCCTGGGGCCTGTTATAAAAACATGAAACTCCTTTTTAAAAAAAACAGGGTTCCCCATCGGTTTTTTAGGATATTACCCTTAGACTGGAAAAACAGCATCGTTCCACAATGGCCCAATTATAAGGCATCCTCCTCCATTTATGTCATTGAATGCGATGGTCAGGTTATTGCAGGTGGTATTGTATTTTCTAAAACCCCACCTCATGCCACACCCATCGAACTGGAGTACAACTATTTGTTCAAAGCGAATTATTTGTACATAGGCTACTTATATGTATTGCCGGAATTCCGCAACAAAAATATAGCCAGCAAATGGCTGGAAGCCGTAAAAAACCGGTATGACAAACAAAAATTTTGGTTGACCATTGAGGTTTTCGATTTAAAATTTTTTTATGAAAAAAACGGATTTAAGCTTATGGACTCCAGTCCCTGTTTACATTCCGATGAATGGGTTATGATATCAGAATAGTTATATGATGTGATCTATCTTAATGGGGTCTCCTTTAAAAACAATATGATCTCCCACAGATTTTCCCATGAGTAATTGCCCAATAGGCGTATTCGCTGAAATCGCATAGAATATCCGGTCATGGACTTGCAACATTCCGGCACTTATTGCTATAAAATAATTAGCCCTATTCGTAAATACCACGGCCCCTAAGCCTACCTTTTTTGTTGTATTTATGACATTTATCTTAGCCAAAACCATGATGGTTTTTTGAATTTCAGCCAACTGCTGCCCCAATTTCTCCCGTTCTAATTGCACCATGGCACGACCGGTTTCGTGCTTGTCCCCGGCGCTACTTTTTGTTTCAGAATTTAAGGATTGCTGTAACTCCGTGATGGTGGTCTTTATCCTAAGGAGCTTCGCTTGCATAATGGCCTCACAGGCCTTATAGAGCTCCTGTTTTAATCCTATGGTGATATTATTTGCCATCGTATGTTAAATTTCCATATATCCCCATTTGCCTCACAATCCAGGCCTTTCTGCCTTGAATGTAATGAGATGCCGGATTGGCCTTATAGTTTCTTGGGTTTGGTAAAATGGCAGCGATGGCGGCAGCTTCATCCTTTGTCAGTTTCCCAGCAGATTTCCCAAACCAGTGTCTTGAGGCAGCTTCAATCCCATAGATACCCTTACCCATTTCTATACTGTTCAAATACACTTCCATAATTCGTTCCTTAGACCAAACCAATTCCATTACAAAGGTGAAGTAGGTTTCCAATCCCTTTCGAAGCCAACTGCGTTGGGGCCATAGAAATACATTCTTAGCGGTTTGCTGACTTATAGTACTCCCGCCTCTAATACGATGTCCCTTTTTATTTTCGCTTATGGCCCGTTCAATCGCTTTTAGATCAAAGCCATTATGCCCTACAAAATGTTGATCCTCGCTACAAATAACGGCAAGTTGAATGTTTCTGGATATCCTATCCAGTGGTACCCAATCATGGTTCCAGGATGTTTGGGTTTGGGATGTCTGACCTTCAGCATAACGAATAACCATGAGTGGTGTTAATGGTACCGGTAACCATTTATATAACAGTATCCAAAAAAAGGACAGGACCAAAAACCAGAGAACACATTTATAAAAAAACTTGAATAACCGTCTTAACATATCAATCCCATACTTCCGCTAATTCCTTCCCTACCAAACTTCCAATAGCCACCCCCATTCCTCCAAGCCGTACAGCACAAGACACATGATTCCCTAATGGTTTTACAATCGCTTTCTTTTGATTCCCAACCCCCATAATACCACTCCAACGATGTTCAATTTCAAAAGGTGTTTCGGGTAAAATGATCTCCTTTAAAAGTGTTTCCAAATGAGATTGAATCGGTTCTGTTTGTTTCATTTCAACAGTTTCCTCACCTTTAAAATCCAGATGCCGGCCACCACCAAAAAGAATTCTGTGGTCTATATTCCTAAAGTAATAAAACCCTCTGTCCATATGAAATGTGCCCTTAATATGTAAGTTCTTAATAGGTTTGGTAATCAAAACCTGAGCTCTTGCCGGTTTTACCCCTTTGATGTGCAATGTTGAAGCAAATCCATTGGTAGCAATAAGTAATTTGGATGTCGAAAAGGTGAACAGATTGGTTTTAACTTTAACCGAATGGGTGTCTTCTGAAAAATGTTCAACGAATAGGTTATATAATATTTTAATGCCTTTAGACTGAACTTTCTGCAATAAGGCGGCCATCATCATTCCCGTATCGAGTTGGCCTTCAAAGGTGTTAAAAATATACTTGTCCTTGATGTTTTTAAAATTAAATACGTTGTTTTTTACACTAAACACATCTTGCTTAAAAATAGGTTCAAGTAACTGGTTGATCTCTGTCTTTTTTGACATACAGCATTCAAAATGTGCCGTGTCGGCCTTCATAAAGAGCTCATACCCCCCAAATGGTTGGTAGTTCATTTTCTTATCTCCCAAAATTTCCCTTAACAACGCCAGCCCAGCAACACGCCTTTTAACTAATGCAAAAACCTCCCCTTCTGTATGTGTTTTTAAATCGTCTAATATCTCGCTTAAACTCCCAAAACATGCAAATCCGGCATTTTTTGTACTGGCCCCTTGTGGCAGAACCCCTTTTTCCAATATTAAAATCTTGGCTTTAGGAAATCGTGATTTTAAAGATAAGGCACAGTTTAAACCCACAATGCCACTGCCAACTATAGTAAAGTCTACATTGGTAAGCCATGTCTTAATTTCCCAGTAGGATAAGTCCAAAATATGTGTATTAACCAGATGTAAAAATAGTGAATTTCTTAGTTAATGAACTGTTTAGTTGTGGAGCTTATCCTACCACCCCATACTAAGTCTGGCAGCATGGAGTCCTTCGTCTACGATACAAATCGCCCTGTTCGGTATTTTCGAATTCTTAAAAACCCTATTTATGCCCATCGGTCCTCCTTCAGCACCCATTCAAAAAAAAAACTCCGAAAAGAGATTTCGGAGTTTTAACACTATTCTTCTATTTGTTTTTCCATGACAAAATCTTCCATGAATTTCGTGGTGTAATTCCCAGCTAAATAATCCGGATGATCCATCAACTGACGGTGAAAAGGAATGGTTGTTTTTATCCCTTCAATGACAAACTCGTCTAAAGCACGTTTCATTTTGCTTATGGCTTCTTCACGTGTTTGAGCAGTGGTGATGAGTTTGGCAATCATGGAATCGTAATTTGGCGGGATGGTATACCCTGAATAAACATGGGTATCTAATCGTATCCCATGTCCCCCGGGGGCGTGTAAAGTGGTTATTTTTCCCGGTGAGGGTCTAAACCCATTAAAGGGGTCTTCCGCATTTATTCTACATTCAATAGAGTGTAGGTTTGGCGTATAGTTTTTACCTGAAATAGGCACGCCAGCCGCCACTAAAATTTGTTCACGTATCAAATCAAAATCAATAACTTGTTCGGTAATGGGGTGTTCTACCTGTATGCGCGTATTCATTTCCATAAAATAGAAATTGCGATGTTTGTCCACCAAAAACTCTATGGTTCCGGCACCTTCATACTTTATATATTCAGCGGCTTTAACAGCAGCTTCACCCATTTTTTTACGAAGTGCCGATGTCATAAATGGAGAAGGCACTTCTTCCGTTAGCTTTTGGTGTCGGCGCTGTATGGAACAATCCCTTTCCGATAAATGACACGCTTTGCCACGAGAATCTCCTACAACTTGAATTTCGATATGGCGAGGTTCCTCAATAAGCTTTTCCATATACATGTCGTCATTCCCAAAGGCGGCTTTACTTTCCTGACGTGCAGATTCCCAGGCGGCTTTAAGATTTTCTTCTTTCCAAACCCCGCGCATGCCTTTACCGCCACCTCCAGCGCTAGCTTTAAGCATAACAGGATATCCTGTTTTCTTTGCTACTTTTTTGCACTCCTCAAAATCTTTGATTACACCATCGCTTCCGGGTACACAAGGCACTCCGGCAGCTTTCATGGTGGCCTTGGCATTGGCCTTGTCTCCCATACGGTCAATCATGTCGGCAGAGGCTCCTATAAATTTAATACCGTGATCCTCACAAATTTTAGAGAATTTAGCGTTTTCCGATAAAAATCCATACCCTGGATGAATAGCATCGGCATTAGTAATTTCGGCCGCAGAAATTATATTAGACATCTTCAAGTAAGATTCTGTACTAGGAGGGGGTCCTATACAAACAGCCTCATCTGCAAATTTTACATGCAAGCTTTCTGCATCGGCAGTGGAATAGACGGCCACGGTTTTTATACCCATCTCCTTACAGGTTCTAATGACACGCAGTGCAATTTCTCCTCGGTTGGCGATTAATATTTTTTTAAACATAACGTAGTGGTATTTAAAATCTCAAAATTCCAAATTCCAACAAATTGGGATTTGTGTTTTGGAATTTTAAATTTGGTTATGACGGATCTATTAAAAATAAGGGTTGATCAAATTCTACGGGAGAGGCATCATCCACTAAAATCTTAACCACTTTTCCTGAAACTTCAGATTCGATTTCATTGAACAGTTTCATGGCTTCGATAATACACAATACATCTCCTTCAGCTATGGTTTGCCCCACCTCAACAAATAACGGTTTGTCCGGTGATGGTTTTCTATAAAATGTTCCTATTATTGGCGATTTAATCGTGATGTATTTTGAGTCTTCTGATGCCGGTGCGGCGGCAGGTGCAGCCGGTTCTGCTGCTACGGGAGGCGGTACAGGCGCAGCCACTTGCTGCATTTGTGGCATGGGAGCGGCCGGAACCTGATGTACAACAGTCGTATCTGAATCTCCTGCTGTTTTAATAGTAATTTTTATGTCATCCATTTCAAGTTTAACCTCACTTGCCCCAGATTTTGCAACAAACTTAATTAAGTTTTGAATCTCTTTAATTTCCATAATGTGCTATTTTGGTAATTGGTTATGTAGTTTAATTATAGGCCCATTTTAAATAAATGGCTCCCCAGCTAAATCCGCCGCCAAAAGCGGCAAAGATTAAATTGTCTCCTTTTTTAAGTTGGGTCTCATAATCATTTAATAGTAATGGCAAGGTAGCCGATGTGGTATTCCCATACTTATGGATATTGACCATTACTTTTTCTTCTTCTAATTCTATGCGCTGTGCGGTAGCATCAATAATACGTTTATTGGCCTGGTGGGGTACAAGCCAATCGATTTGATCTTTGGTAAGATTATTACGTTCTAAAACTTTAACAGTGGCGTCAGCCATATTGAAAACCGCATTTTTGAATACCGTTCTTCCTTCCTGGAAGGCATATTGTCCACCCTGGTCTATGGCTTCATGGGTTATGGGATATAAAGACCCTCCATAGGTTGCTTGTAAAAACTCACGACCCGTACCATCGCTTCTTAAATATTCATCTATTAGCCCCAAATGTTCTTCATTGGGCTCAAAAAGAACGGCGCCCGCCCCGTCTCCAAAAATGATGCAAGTCGCCCGGTCCTTATAATTAATAAGGGAAGACATCTTATCGGCACCTATTAACAAGACATTTTTATATCTACCGGATTCAATGTAACTTGCCGCTACGGACATGCCATATAAAAAACTGGAGCACGCCGCATCCATGTCGAAGGAAAATGCATTTGTTGCCCCAATTTGAGAAGCTGTAAAGGCAGCTGTTGAAGCAGCTTTCAAATCTGGTGTCGCTGTTGCGACAATAACCAGTTCAATCGTTTTTGGATCGATTCCTTTCTTGTCAATAAGGTTTTGAGCGGCTTGAATAGCCAAAAAAGAGGTGCCTTTGCCTTCTTCCTTTAAAATTCGGCGTTCTTTAATCCCTGTTCTTGTGGTAATCCATTCATCATTCGTGTCAACCATAGTTTCAAGAATTTGATTGGTTAACACGTAATCCGGTACATAAGCACCCACTGCTGTAATTGCCGCGGAGATTTTACTCATAATTTTAGAGTTAAATTGACCAAAAAATCGAAAAAATTGACCAAAAACATTTAAAATTTGTGAAAACTACTAAATTTTGGTGTAATTCTACACAAAATTATGTGTTTTTGTGACTCGATGAATACACTTCATAAAAAAAACGCTCACAAGTGAGCGTTTTCAGGCAGCCATAAATACTATTTATGCTAAATTTTCTATCTCTTCGGATTTGTCAATTAATACTTGTCCTCTGTAGTATAATTTTCCCTCATGCCAATGTGCTCTATGATACAAGTGTGCTTCTCCTGTAGTAGGACATGTAGCAATTTCTGGCGCAGTTGCTTTATAATGGGTTCTTCTTTTGTCTCTTCTTGTTCTTGAGATTTTTCTTTTAGGATGTGCCATTTTATTCTATTTATCCGTTAATAATTTCTTTAATGTATCCCAACGAGGATCTATTTCTTCATCGTTGGTTTGCCCATTTTTATTAAGCTTAGGGCTCAATTCTTCTAATTTTTTAAGTATGTCTGAATCTAAAGTGCCATCCTTTACTCCGGGATGAATACGCTTAATAGGTACAGCCAATACAATTAATTCGTAAATATACTGTTGAATATTAATTTCGTATTCCCCATGCGGTATAATCAGGATATCTATATGCTCATCATCAAATTCATTTCCAAATTTAACCACCAAATCAAAACCGGTATTAATATCCTGATCATAGGGCTCATTGGTGACATCACAATTAATATTGACGTCTCCAGAAACTTCAAAATGTAACTCAAGCAATGTTGTTTTCTTATTCAAAATAACATTAACCTTAATATTCACATCATTAAAGTCCTCATACTCAAAATGTTCAAAGAACGCTTTATCAATCTTATATTCAAAAAGATGAGTCCCATTTTTTAACCCCACAAATGGAATTGTAAACTCACTTAAAGACTTCATTATCACATCTATTTTGAGCCTGCAAATATATAAATTTTTATTTATGGTACCTTACTTATACGCATTTTTTTGTTTAGCCTTTTTTCGAGCCTTTTTTTAAAGGATTCGCACTAAACTCTTCATATTCACTTCTGTTTCTAAAGATCTTGATAGCCGTAAACAAAGCTTCTTTAAAAGAACTCTCATCAGCAACCCCTTTTCCTGCAATTTCATAGGCTGTTCCATGGTCCGGCGATGTTCTGATTTTGTTCAAGCCTCCCGTAAAGTTAACGCCTTGACCAAAGGATAGGGTTTTAAAGGGAATGAGCCCTTGGTCGTGGTAAACTGCAATTATGGCATCGAAGTTTTTATAATTATCCGACCCAAAAAAACTGTCGGCCGCATAAGGCCCAAATACCAATTTACCCGATGCTTTAATCTTTTTTAAGGTTGGTCGCATAATGGCATCATCCTCATTGCCAATGACTCCATGATCTCCCGTATGCGGGTTAATCCCCAAAACTGCAATTTTAGGGGTATTTATCCTAAAATCTTTTTTAAGGGATTCACAAACAATAGATATCTTTTTTTCGATAAGCTCCGGGGTAATATGATGCGCAATGTCCTTAAGGGGAACATGATCGGTTAACAATCCCACCCGTAAATTATTGGCCACCATAAACATTAAGCTCTCCCCATCTAATTGTTCTGCCAGATAATCGGTATGTCCCGGAAAATTAAAGGTATTGGATTGAATGGTGTGTTTGTTAATTGGTGCGGTAACCAAAACATCTATATTCCCATCCTTCAGTGCTTTGGTAGCAGCCTCAAGAGATGTTATCGCGTACGTTCCCATATTAACGTCTTCTTGACCAAAGTTAATATCCACGGCTTCTTTCCAGCAATTAAACACATTGAACTTACCCTGTTTCATGTGCTCCAAATCATTGATGGCATTGAAATGGATCGATGTATTAAAATGCGTATTTAAAAAGGCCATAACTTTTGATGAAGCGAAGACCACAGGAGTGCAAAGCTCCAGGCTTCTTTCGTCTTCAAAGGTCTTTAAAATAATTTCACCTCCTATACCGTTTAAATCCCCTATAGATATGCCAACAATTATATTTTCTACGTTCTCCATTAAAAATGATACGTTTAATTTATGTTTCTCTGTAATGACTTATTCATACACCCCCTTTTCATATCCCGTTTAGGGTATCAAATAAAAAAAATCATGTACTTTTGATGGTGCAAATTTAACCAAATAAACATACAATATTATGTTCACTGGAATAATTGAAGCCATTGGAACCGTAACACGATTGGAAAAAGAAAAAGACAATCTTCATATTTCTATTGAAAGTGGCCTGACTTCCGAATTAAAAATAGACCAAAGCGTTGCGCACAATGGAGTGTGTTTAACTGTAGTTAAAATACAGGATACCGTTTACACCGTTACTGCCATAAACGAAACCCTGTCCAAAACAAACCTAAAACATCTCTCTGTTGGCGATAAAATTAATTTAGAACGCGCCATGAAATTAGGTGATCGCCTGGATGGACATATCGTACAGGGCCATGTCGACCAAACCGCCAGATGCACCCATATAGAACAGGCTAATGGCAGCTGGATTTTCGCTTTCGAATACGACACTGCATATAATAATATTACCATTGAAAAAGGATCCATAACGGTTAATGGGGTAAGTTTAACCGTTGTGAATTCGCAGAAGGATACCTTTAGTGTGGCTATAATCCCCTATACCTTTGAACATACCAATTTCAATACCTTTAAAATAGGTTCGGAAGTGAATTTAGAATTTGATGTTTTGGGGAAGTATGTGGCAAAATTAGTGTCCGCTAATACGCTATAAAAGACATTCAATTGTTTTTATACAAGACCCTTATTCCATAAAAAAGACCACATGCCAGAAGAATTAAAGAATTGACCCCAACGGGTAATCCTGGACCAGGTGTAGGTGGTGGTGGGGGTGGTACATCTTTTTGTGCCATACATAACACACCTATTAATAAAAATAAGGTGAAGGTTAATATTCTTTTATTCCGTAGGCTCATGGGGATGCTAATCTAAAAAAAAAATACGCTTTAACTTATACATTCTATGTCCATTTGATAAAAATACACATACAAATGTTTTGGAATGTCGATTAAATGCAACTTTTTTTAACATTTTAGTCGACATCAATGTAAGCTATTAAGAAAAAATCCCTTGCTTATACGTTAAGCTTAGCAAATATATATAATTAACTTTAGTTTCTTCAATGGGAACTCCATGGTAATCCATTAAATCAAAAAAAACTGTATTAGCAATAATGTATATCCTTCCGGAATGATCTTTAAGGGGAGGAATTCCAATGGCATGAAAAGGAAGGAATGTAAATCATGTGCCTCCCCCTAAATGGCTGCGGGTGGAATGTTTGAGGTTCGTTCACCGATTGAACCCCTGGTATTTTTTCTATGTTCTGATCAGCACGAGTACCATGCTTCAAGCTAATACGCGGAATATAATCCGCTGTATTCTTAGAGTCACGTTATTTTTTATTAAATTAGTAATCCAACTTTTTGAGTAACCTACCTGTTTATAACATTAGCCCCATCCGTAATTTGAAGTGCAAAGGTTGTCAAGCCCCAATCTTAAAATGAGACAAAAATAAAAGTCGAACATAAAAAAGAAAAAAATGACAAACAAAAAAATCATCACCGTATTTGGAGCAACAGGGGCTCAGGGTGGCGGACTTGTTAGCGCCATTTTAAACGATAAGCAATCCGACTACAGCGTCAGGGCCGTTACCAGAGATGTCCATTCTGAAAAAGCAAAGGCACTTGAGCAAATGGGTGCCGAAGTGGTAGAAGCAGACATTAACGATATAAAAAGTATTGAACAGGTCTTGAAAGGGGCGTATGGAGCGTATTTTGTAACCTTTTTTTGGGAACATTTTTCTGCCGAAAAGGAATATCAACAGATAAAAAACTTTATAGAGGTGGCGAAAATGTCGGATTTACAACACATTATTTGGTCCACTCTGGAGGATACCCGAAACTGGGTGCCCCTGGATGACGACCGCATGCCAACCCTTCAGGACCATTACAAGGTCCCCCATTTTGACAGTAAAGGTGCGGCCGACAAACTTTTTGTAGAAGCCGGTTTGCCGGTTACATTTTTGAGAACTTCATTTTATTGGGATAATTTCATCCATTTTGGCATGGGACCCCAAAAAGGTGAGGATGGAAATTATTATATCGCCTTCCCTATGGATGATAAAACATTGGCAGGCATGGCTGCTGAAGATATTGGCAAATGCGCTTATGGTATATTCAAGAAAGAGGATGCTCTCATTGGTAAAACCATTGGTATTGTAGGTGAGAAGTTAACCGGAACGGACATGGCTGCCAAACTGTCTAAAGCATTGGGCGTTAATGTAATCTACAATGCCGTAAGCCCGGAGACCTACCGTGGTTTTGGTTTTCCCGGAGCAGACGATTTAGGTAATATGTTTCAATTTAAGCGGGATTTCAATGACGATTTTAATGGCGCGCGTGATGAAGCCTTATCTTTGGAACTCAACCCTGAAATGCAAAATTTTGACCAATGGCTTTCCAAATATGGATCTCGTATCCCTATTGATTAATCCATAAGAATGATAATGTAATCTATAACATTTTCGAATAATGAAGTGAATGACCTGTTGAAACACCCCTTTAAAATTCAAGTTCTAAGTATTGCCGTGTTCGTTTTAACGGGATGTAGTACCCAACACACCAACATCCCAAGTTATTTAAAGGACTATAAAGACGCATACAAAGAAGATCCCAGAAGTGCAAATCTTCTATGGTTTAAGAATGCCAAATATGGCCTGTTCATCCACTATGGTTTATATAGTCTTTTGGAAAAAGGGGAATGGGTTCAATTGCGGGATACGATTCCATTATCCGAATATGACCATTTAAAAAACACGTTCACTGCCGAACATTTTAATGCCGATGCCATCACCAATCTGGCACTGGATGCCGGAATGAAATACATCACCATAACCTCAAAACATCACGATGGATTTTGTTTGTTCCGCACCAGGGCCACCGACTTTAATGTCTTAAATACACCTGCCAAAAGAGATTTAATTGGTGAACTCTATAGGGCCTGTGAAGCTAAGGGACTTGGTTTATTTTTATACTATTCGTATGGTGCAGACTGGAAGCATCCTTATTTCTACTCCCGTGATAGCGGATGGCATAACGCAAGACCGGCCTACAAGACGCCGCCCCCCGAATACAAATTTAAAGAGGATGCCGATTTTAAAGGCTATGTCGATTTTGTACATACCCAAATTAAGGAGCTACTTTCACAGTATCCCAATATTGCCGGCATTTGGTTCGATCCCATTATGGGCTATTATCATCGTCCCGATTTATTCCCTATTGACTCTACCTATGCCTTAATTCGAAACAGGTCTCCACATGCCTTGATTTCATTCAAACAAGGAGCCAATGGCGAGGAGGATTTTATGGCTCCTGAAAGGGGTGGAAATGCTAAAGTAGGGCAGCAATTTGATGTGGCAAAAATAGCTTACGAAAAAAATAAATATAAACCACGGGAGATATGCAATACCCTGCAACCCCATGCCTGGGGTTATAATAAAAGTAAAGATGGTCTTCATAAATCGGCAGACGATATCATTGCTATGCTTGACGAAGCCAACAAAATGAATGCCAATTTATTGTTGAATGTCGGGCCAAAAGGTGATGGTTCTTTTCCTGAAGAAGATGTTACGGCCTTAAGGGAAGCCGGTAAGAGATTACTAACTAATTAGATCGTTGCCTATTCCATAGAAAAGCACATTGTTACAATAATTCAAATCCCATCTGATGAAACATCTCCAATACCTTTTATGCCTTGTTATTTTTAGCTGTTACTCTTGTAAAAATAAATCTCCAAATAAGAACACTGACCTGTTAATACCCCCGGTAGTAGCTCCTTTTACGGGAATTGACACCATTGCAACAAATGACTGGTGGAATAGGAAGCCTAATAAAATTATTGACGTTAAAGTGAAAAGAGAAGACGTTATAGCATTTGGTATTTATACGGTTCACCAAAACACTCTTAAACTAACAGCTCAATTATTTCCACTTTATCCCTATGAAACAAGGACGGTACGTCTGGAAATTTACAGAAATGGCAGGTGGCAAGAAATACAAAAAAAACAAATTGACGATATAGGATGGTCGGCCCTATTCCGTATTGAAAACTGGGATCACAGCAAGGACGTTAAGTATAGAATACGGCATGGCGAACAGGCTTCTTTTGAAGGGATAATTAGAAAAACCCCTGTTGAGAAAAAGGAGATTTTATTGGCTGCTTTATCCTGTAACAGTAATAAAGATAGAGGTGGGAGGGAAAATTATGTAAGGAACATCAATTATCAGGATCCCGATCTTGTGTTTTTTGCCGGAGACCAATCCTACGACCATTCCGAGCATACAGCCGCGTGGTTAAAATTTGGTATGCAGTTTAGGGACGTATTTCGCCATCGCCCGTGTATTACAATTCCCGATGATCACGATATAGGTCAAGGAAATCTTTGGGGTGAAGGCGGCAAGAAAGCATCCACCCGTGCAGGTGATGACGGCGGTTATTTTTTCCCACCGGAGTATGTGAAAATGGTCGAAAAATGTCAAACCGGACATTTACCCGACCCTTATGATCCCACCCCTATTGATCAGGGTATAGGAGTCTATTACACCAACTTAGTGTTAGGTGGAATAGATTTTGCGATCATTGAAGATCGAAAGTTTAAATCGGGACCCAAAGGAAAAATTCCTCAAATAGGTCCGAGACCGGATCATATACGAGACCCTAATTACGATCCTGAAAGTGTCGATATCGAAGGCTTAAAGCTACTTGGGGAAAGACAACTTAATTTCTTAACAACATGGGGGACTCAACACAAGGATCATGTCAAAGTAGTGCTGTCCCAAACCGGATTTTGTGGAGGTGCTCACATCCATGGAAACATAACCAATCGGCTTCATGCAGATATGGATTCAAACGGATGGCCTCAAAAAGGAAGAAACAAAGCATTAAGGTCCATTAAAGCTGCCCATGCCATACACATTGCTGGCGATCAGCATTTGGCTACGGTCATTCAACACGGAATTGATGACTTCGATGATGGCCCCTGGGCCTTTGTTGTACCGGCCATAGTCAACAACTATTATAGCCGATGGTGGTGGCCGGAAAATGAAAAAAGCGGTCCGAATTCAAATGGCGTGTTGCCATGGAATGGTCAATATTTAGATGGATTTCACAATAAAATTACCATGCATGCCTATGTAAATCCGGATCAAGCCTCAGAAGGTTCGGGTTATGGTCTCATTAGGTTTAACAAGGAAAATAAGGAGGTCACCTTCGAATGCTGGCCCAGAGATACTGATGTTTCCATTGAGGGCGCTAAGCAATTCATGGGGTTTCCTATTACCATAAAAACGGATTTATAAAACGCTATGTATCCCAAAGATCGTCATAAAGAACAAAACACTTTACCATTTATCTTAAACCTAAATCATATGGTTTCTTGTTCAAAAAAATGATGCCAAGAATGAAGAAAATAGAGGAATAAATAATCAGGTCACATTAACCTGGTCTTGCAAATATTTACCTATCTTTAGGGCTATTCTGACCATTTATAGAGGTCATAAATCGCATTTAATTTATGTTTTTAACCAACCAAGCAATGCATCCAACTTTATTCATACTGTCTTTTGTCCTCGTCTTTATCAGTTGTCAAGAGATGAAAACCTCAAAAGAGGTGCCAGTACCTAACCCTAAAGAGGTTTTGGCCCTGTCCGAAAAGGTGGCTAATTGGCAAATCGAGACCTTTGAGGACATGGGCAAATATAGAGCATTACCATCTGATACCATTGGAAAACCGTGGCATAACAGAAAAAAGCATCATGAGTTGGACTGGACCTGTGCGGCCCTTTATGCCGGGATGTTCGAATTGACGAAGGTATCTCATTATCCGAAATATATGAATTGGCTCGTTGGCATTGGAGACCAAAATAAATGGAACCTTCATAAACGGATGTATCACGCAGATGACCATGCCGTGGGGCAACTTTATCTCAGTCTTAATCAAAACATCCGCTTAAAAACCATAGCTTCCATTGAACCCACCAAAAGGCGATTCGATTCCATCATGCAGAGTGAACAGGGGAAAGAATACCAATGGGATTGGTGCGACGCCCTCTTCATGGCACCCCCGGTTTGGGCCAGATTGTCCAAGATCACCAAGGACAGTACTTATTTGGAGTACATGGATACCCAATATAAAATGACCTATAATGAGCTTTGGGATCCGGAGGAACATTTGTTTTACAGGGATAAATCGTTTTTGGATCAAACGGAAAAAAATGGTAAAAAGATCTTTTGGGCACGAGGCAACGGTTGGGTATTTGGAGGTTTGGCCTTAATGATTCCCGACTTACCAAAAGATTGGATGGGCAGATCATTTTATGAAACCTTATTTGTTCAGATGGCCGAGAAACTAAAAGAAACCCAAAGGGAAGACGGCACTTGGTCCGGAGGTATTTTGGGCAACACCGCAGACTATCCCACGATTGAAACCAGTGGAACAGCCTTTTTTACTTTTGGTATGGCCTGGGGTATTAATAATGGCTTTTTGGATAAAGCGACGTATGAACCTGTTTTGTTTAAAGCATGGCATGCCCTTTCAAATTGTGTAAATGAAGACGGGATGTTAGGATATGTACAGCCCATTGGTGCCGCACCGGGTGAAAGTTTTAAAGACTATACTGAAGTATATGGTATTGGGGCTTTTCTGGCTGCAGGGTCTGAACTGTATACCTATTTGAACAGGTTTCATCCCTTGGCAAGGGATGGCCAATACCAAACGATTATGGAAGACGGGGGTTGGTGTTGGTACCAGGATCCCAGAGCTATTATTAGTCAAGGAAAATTGTTAATAGCCGGTTTGAGTGGGACAAGCGGGGATGCCCGTATTGGGGTTTATGATTTGGAATCTGAAAAACTGGATAGTACTATCGTACTGCATAAAAACCTTGAAGCAGACGATCACAACGTGCCGGCGCTTTATCAAAGACCGGACAATAGTATTCTAGCAGTATGGGCAAAGCACGGTTCAGAAAAGATCCATTATTACCGTATTTCAGAACCGGATAATTATTTAAGTTGGGGTGATATCAAAACCTATGAGCACGTTTACGACCATGAGAATGGTGTTACCTACATGAACCTGTATTATTTTGAAAATGAAGGTAAATTATACAACTTTTTTAGGGATGGATTAACGTTTAATCCGGCATTTATTGTTTCTAAAGATCATGGTGAAACTTGGGGCAATCGTACGCATTTCATAGCTAATGATATTGAGGGCTATCAGCGACCTTATCCCAGATACAGCCAAATAGATCCTGGGACCATTGGCATATCCTACACCGACGGTCATCCCCGTCAGTTTGGTAATAATGTCTATTTCGTTGCGTTTAGTGATGGTGCATTCTATAAGGTTGATGGCACTCTGATAAAGCCATTAAGTAAAGGGCCCTTAAGGGCTTCGGAAGGAGAAAAAGTGTTTGCAGGCAGTGATACCAATGAAAAATCCATTGTTACAGAAAGTGTTCCTTATAGTGCCTGGACCTGTGCCATGGCAACAAACGGTAACCATTATCCTCACATAGGTTATACCTTATATCTGAATGATTCCGATCACCGATACAGGCTTGCTTCTTGGGATGGAGAGGCTTGGCACGATCGAGAAATAGCCTATGCCGGAAAATGTTTATACAAGGTGGAAAGCAGTTATACAGGTCTTATGGCTCTGGATCCCGAAGATCCCGGAAAAGTCTATATTTCAACCGATGTTGATCCCTCAACAGGAAAGGATCTGGGGGGTGTTCATGAAATTTATGAAGCCACCATCGCACAGGATGACACTATAGATACCATTAAGTGGAAGGCCATGACCTCCAATTCAAATTACAGAAATATCCGCCCCATTCTGGTGGCCAACGAAGGCTATAAAGTATTGCTTTGGCTTAATGGCCCCTGGCATAACTACACGGATTATGATGCTAATGTTCTTGGCGTTATACTGGAAAAACCAAATTCCGTTTGAAGACTTTTACCCCTTATTTTAAATGACTTCCAAAGGTCCGGTAATAGGTCTAGTGGTAAGATAAACATCCAACCTTTTTTTAATGGAAATGCTTTCTTTGTATTTCCCCGATCAGAAATCACCTATTTAGATTTAATCTCATAGTGATGGCGTTAGTATCCATCCTCCATAGGGTCTACAATGAACTTCCATTTTTCATGGAGACCTATGTTTTCTCGATGAGAAACACGGGTATTATTTTGGGCCGGTAATTCCTGTAGTATTCGAGATAACAAAAACTGGAGGGGCTTCAGAAAACAGTGTCTTTGAAAACTGTATTTCTGATTTAATCAAGGGGATTGTTTTGCCTTATCAAGACTATAGATGGCTTCTGCAAATTTAATTCCCAAATCTATATATCCATTACTATCATAATGCCAAGGGTCGGAATATTGATAATTCTTTGTATTTCTTACAATGGCCGCATTTCCATCCTTTCTTACATACACCTCTTGTGCGTCTTGAATTAATTCACCATATCTCCAGGTTTTTCCATTATTATCTAAACCTGAATCAGAAATTTTACCTATCACCACCGGAAGATCATCATCACGAAAAGTAGCCCGTATCAGATCCATAAGACGCTTTAGATTAAAATAATACCGAAGGGCTATGTCTTTAGTTAGGACGCCATCACTCTCACCTTGCATCCAGATGATACCACATGGAACCAATACATCTTCGATGCCATTTTTATCAATGTCCCTAACTGTCATGGCCCCATTAACTGCTGTCAAAAAGTGATCGAACTGATTTATCCCATTGGCCCCTGAAAAATCCATTTCCCAAGAACCGAAATGTCGTGCTGCAAGACTATCAATGGAAGACCCTCCTCTAGCATATTTAATCAGGGCAATTTTTTCATTGGGATACAATTCCTGTAATGCTTTACCAAAAGACAGCTCAGCTCCAAATTTATTGGAGTATGTGTTTTGCACACCATCTGAATAAAATCCTGCACCGTTTCCAGGTTTGAGCTTAGCCCATTTCCCTAAACCACCATTAGGGTCTTCGTCACCGATTGGGTATCCATGAAAGATCCATACCCGATCATTTGTGGCTTTAAGGGTGTCCGGGAGCTCTTGGTTCAGACCATGCCCTTCCATATTGGATTGACCTCCGAGAAAGTAGAGTCGAACCCTCTCCTTTTCTATTATTTTGTTTTGTGCTATGGATAGCATATGACTCATAATGAAAATAAGAAGAATACTCTGTCGCATTTGTCTTTTTTTATAGGCCCGGATTATCATTAAAGAGGACACAATAATATCAATTCAAAATCTGTTTTGAGTCCAATTTATACATTTTTGAACACTACACTAAAATAATTAAAGTATAACCGTAGTAATTAAATTTATGGTTAATGAAATAAATACGTCTTTAAGATTCCTCATTGGTCTGATTTCATTCTTCACTTGTTTTTAGAATCTATGAACTGTATATTCTTCGTGTTCCCATCAATCTTCACCTGCGTTGCGTTTTTATCCAATACTTGACCAAACCAGTTAATGTTCTCCAAGGTGATATCGGTGACCATATGGTCTGTATCCGCACCAACAATCCATATCGGATACCAGCCTTCTTTTTTTTTACCGGTTAAGGCTATATTTTTAAAATGCACCTTGCTGATCTTTCCCGGCACTTGTCTTTTCATATATTGGTTAATAGTAGGCTTTAAACGGATTAATTCAAATGTTCGTTCACCACTCTGCTTAGGATAATCGGCATAGAGCCTTACATTTTCAACAAATACATTTTCAATAGACATCTCTTCTCCTGGTTCCAAAAGAAAGGGACTCATATTAAAATGTATAATATCTAAATCCCTTAAAGTAATGTCCCTCATAAATGATGCACGACTTTCGTGACCTAATAGAAAAACGCGGGCTCTGTCACTCCAGAGAATACAGTCTTCGACTATGATGTCTTCAATATTGTCGTTATTAGAACCCCGTTTTATACCTTTCATAGCGATGCAATCATCATCAGTACGTATAAAACAATCCCGAATATATACGCTTTGTGAATTACAAGGATTAATGCCGTCATCATTAGGGTTTTTGCTACAGACTAACTTGATATTGGTGATCTTAACAGAATCGCAATTGTACATGGGTATGGTCCAACTCCATGCCCCCCTTAAGATAATATCTTCGATAATAACCTTGCTGGCATTTCTTAAACCAATCATATTTCCAGGTCCCTTTCGCCATTCCCAATCGTTACCACACAATATGCCCCTGCCCATTATTTTTATGTTATCCCCGGAAGCATCCACGCCAGCTTTAACGATAGCCCCTCCTGCAATATAGAGCGTTTGACCTGTTGAAAGCCTAATCTTTTCGGGCTTATGAAGCCCGGGTCCAAAGTATATGACGTTGGGGTCCCCTTTTTCTGGCGGATCAATCTCCAGCGGATTAGCAAAAATCAATAGGGGTTCGAGCCTGCCTGTTGGTTCAATAGACAGTTTACATGGTTTGCGTATTGTAAACGTGGCTGTGTTTCCATCTATGTCCGGTTTAATGCCACTTGATAAAGGACGCACAACCAGATGGTCCAATGGTTTATTCAATGAAGTAACTTTGATGGTGACTTCGCCTGAAAAATCAAAATAACAAAACGAGTAAGGTCCCCCAACATCTTTGGGGTTCAAAGTCCAGGCCGGACGATTTTTTATTGTGGCAATTTCCGCCAGATAAATGTCTACCGATTTACCATTAACCTCTACCTTATAATCCCTGGAACGTATTTCATTTGGTGGGGCAGGATAAATAGTTAGCCTTGTGTCTTCTTCTTTTTTCTGACATCCATTTTCTATTATCTGAGTAACAGAAGTGCTTTTAAAACTTTCCTTTTGTGCCGGTAACCCTAAAATAGATAAATAGACCACCCCCTGAAAAACAATCTGTAATGCTTTCATTGCTCATGTATTATGTATTCTTTCGTTCTGGCATCCCTTCCTCGATTTAGTCAATTAGGTGTTAATTCGTTTACTCCTTTAAAAAAGGGAAGCCTCATTACTTCCCTTTTTTCGGCTAACTCAAAACATTGAGATAAAAACTAAACAAACTACTAACTATAATCTTAAAAATATTTATTTCATTTTATTATTGTGACATTTATTTGTTGTCTTAGGCTTACCAACTAGGTGATGCTTTATTCTTTATAGCAATTAAAGTCTTCACCAGGATGGTACAATATAACAATGAACGAATAGGTATGTTATCCCAATTATTCCACACTAAATTGAAATATCTGGGATTCTGAACTATTGTTTTGATTGTCTTTGGTAATTATTCTCCAATAATAGGTATTGCCTCCACTTACGCTTACTGAAAAATTGGAATCACTCGTCGTTGTTATCCTAGTATTGGGAGGAGTCGTCACATCAAAATACAAGTCGAATTCCTTGATATCATTATCCACGTCTTCGGCGTTCCAATCGAGAAGCACACTCGTTGTTCCGGTACTTAACTTCGCATATAATAAAGGGGCCACCAGTTCCGCCGGAAAAGGAGCGTAGGAGGACTCTGGATCCCCCGCATTGTAAAACTTCCACGTATTACTTTGGGCCGTTTGTGTGGTCACATTCTTAGAAATGACATACCAGGAATAGGGCGTCCCCCTCAAAAGGGTCACGCTTATTTGAGAGGTCGAGGTATTATAATTTTCAATGGATTGCGTCTTTAAATTCTTTATAAATAATTGATATGAGCTTGTGTTATTGGCATCATACCAATCAAATGTAATGGTGCTTTCTGTACTGGATACATTAGAGCCTTCGGTACATTCTGAGTTGTTGCCGGGAAAAATGAGATTCGCTGCTCCTGGAGGTTCTTCAGTTTTTGGATCAGGATCACTGCCGCCGCTACTGCAATTAAACCCACAAATGCAAACCATAAAACTTCCGATAATATATAGAATAGGCTTTTTCATCAGTTCTTGATCATTTTTAAACTTTTATTTTTCAATTCAGACAAAATATTTAAAATATAAACACCTTTAGAAAGCCCGGAAACATTAATGTTTAAACGGGGTGTATTGGCATTCGCACTGTATACTACATCCCCCAAAAGGGATACTATCCTCACAGAGACCGTTTTGTAATCCCATTCACCGAAATAGATAGTTAGGTTATCCGAAACAGGATTAGGGAACAAGACCATCTCATTTCCATAAAAAATGATTTCTTCATATTCTCCCTGACAACTCTGATTGGTTTCTACGTTAAGCCTATTTTCCCCATACCTCAATTGAAGCTCAATACTTGAGGACGTAGTTTCTTTTGATATGCCATTTAAGGATACCCGGTAAGTGTCACCCCCTGTCATATATAAAGCCACTGAACCCTTATCCGTATTCACTTTTGACAAAACGGACAGGTCTTCAGGTTGGTTAATCGTGATATTAAAACACTGTTCAAAATTGGGCTGATCTTCTATGGTAATACAAATTCTATAATCGCCCGCTGCTAAGTCCGGTTTGGTAAGGGAAGTTGTAAATGGGTCCGTACTGGTAAATCCATTACCACTAACAACAGCGGTATAGTTTAGGTTTCTTACGGCATCTATTTCTATACTTCCGTTATTTTTGTTTCTACAGGTTTCATTAATGGCTTCTATTTTAAAATTTGTAACCGGTAAAGCAAAGTTTTCTGCTATAAAAGACCATGCCTGCAACTCGTTACACACGTTGTAATCTGCGGTTACTACATTATCTGAGGAGGCACTCTCTCTCCCCAAAGCCTGAGTTAAACAATGTTTTGGTCGTAAAACAAAATTACCGTTAGTCAATTGCTCTACCTTCCAAATCTGACTCTCACTTGTATCATCAGCCGTTGCACTTAACACCTGGCTTCCATCTGCACAACTGGAATTCTGAACATCCAATCTTCCGCCACAGCAGGCATGTGTAAACCTGTATTCATTATTCCCCAAATGGCTGACATCCCATCGTTGATCTTCGAAGGTATCCGGAAAAACCAAAACCCCATTAAAAGAACTGGCACCAGTGGCGGCTAAGTTTTTATTGTTAGAGGGGCTTCTAATAGCATATCTGCCGTCAGACAACAATTGACCTGTAGTTTCCAAAAGACCCTTGTTAAACGTAAGGGTTCTGTACGTCAACGTACGCCTCCCATCAGACTGAAAATTATTACCGTAATATAAGGTTACAGTTTGGCCTCCCTCAGTACTATTGGTACCGACAACAACGGGATACCATGTTTTGGAACCTTCGTCCAATAATAACTGAGGCACCTCCCAAACTTCACCGTCGTCACTGGCAGAGATGTATAGCTTTTCATTCCAACCATGATAAATCATAATAAATTTATTGAGGTAAGTATTCCAATGTACAGATGGATTGGCCCCAGGCCTGCCGGATAGTCCATCTATCGGGGAATGAAATCCTCCTATACCGGGTTCGGAAAAGGCCCCGTTGTACCATTTCATCCAGGTTCCAGGGGCACCTGCAGGATCCTCAGAAATTGCCATACTCAGATTGACACTGCCAAATACTGGCGTGAAGTAACAATAGTATCTATTTTTCAAGTGATTATAGATAACACAGCCATCCCCTAAGCCTGACCACGCGGGGGCTTCCGGTTTATCATAGAAATGCTTCAGAATCAACTCCGGTGTCCCCCATGTTACGCCATTATCATTGGAATAGGCCACGCCAATGGATTTGTATGCTATGCCCCCATTGGTATTACGAGGATACCAATGGGACTCCGCATGAAAAAATCCTGCAAGCCTACCATCGGCCAACTTCCTAACACCAATAAACCACATGCCTCCATCGTTAAATCCGTTCGAGGTCCCGTTATTAGGTTCCCGTCCGCCAAAAACAGCACTGGCAGGGTCTAATTGCCCTACATGATTTTGTAATAGGGGCGAATTTGAAACACTGCGGTAATTTTCGAACATAGCCCAGAATGCATAATAATTGGAGTCAATCTCCAGGACACTAATACCTCCATCCGGAAAATACCCGCTTATAGCACCAGGGAACATAGATTGACTTATGGTTAATGGGTTATCATCGAGTGTAAAGGACCAACATTGACCAATAGATTGGTTTGAAAACAAGACCATCAAAGGCACGAGCAATATGCCCAGGAAGCACTTTAATTTTGATTTATTTTGAAAAGTTGATATCATCATGTTGTACATCTATAGGTTAACCCTATTTTAATAATAAATTCGAAACAGAAATTACACATAAAGGGGCTAAAAGATTTATGTGAGTTATTCCTAATTAGAAACTACTTCATGGGACATCTCCTAAAATATTAGTGATCATCCTCATTAAGGGGTTAAATTTACTTTCCCTTTATCCATTCCGGTCAATCTTATCATTTTTGCACCATGGGAAGGGATTACTGCATTAAATCCATATTTGAAGTACCCTAAATTCTTGTGTTTCCATAAGTCCCTGACCATGTAACTGGACGTTGCCAGTTCAGGAGCTATCATTTCCCATTGTACAGCCACTTGCTGACTACCTGAGGCACGGTTAAATAATATGATGCAATAATCGCCATTGTATAAATTTTTGCACCAAACCTCGGTATCACCACTATCAAAGATTTTATATCCTTGTTTGCCAAGCCTGTCCTGGTTTACGGCGATAACTTCCTTATTGGTAAGAATTTCAATGGTTCTAGCATCCATATTTCTCAAATCGTTACCCGCAATGAGCGGGGCATTTAAAAGAGCCCAAAAGCTAAAATGAGCTTGATATTCTGTATTGGTTTGTCTTCCATTACCCACTTCCAACATATCAGGGTCATTCCAATGGCCCGGTCCGGAATAGCGTTCAAGACCAACTTGTTTGTCCAATATAATACTCCACCCTAGGAAGTTGCCCTCTATTTCACCATCGTACCAGTCTCTAATATCATAAGTCGTGCGCCATAAATGGCCAACAGTGGCAGCCCAGGTCCATGGCTTGCTCAATCCCCATTCACATATACTAAATACCATGGGACGCCCTGCTTCCCTGATGGCTTCACTCATAGTGGTATACGCCGATATGGGTTCAATACCATCAGTAAAACACCAATCATATTTTAGGTAATCAACCCCCCAATCGGCATACGTTTTGGCATCTATAAGTTCCTTGCCGTGGCTTCCCGGACGTTCCTGGCATGTTTTGGTGCCTGCACAGGAGTAAATTCCAAATTTTAGTCCCTTACCATGTACATAGTCTACAAGTGCTTTAATGCCTGATGGAAAACGTTCGGGATCAGCTACGATTTTTCCATTTGGGTCCCTTTCAATTTGCCAGCAATCATCAATTACAATGTATTGGTATCCAACCGCCTTCATACCCGATGACACCATCGCATCTGCAGTCTCTTTTATTAGCTGTTCACTAACATTACAATTGAATTTATTCCAACTGTTCCAGCCCATGGGCGGGGTTTGTGCGAGATCTTCAAACTTTTGGGCATATATAAAACTTATACACACAGTGAAAACCAGTGTAAAAACATATTTAATCATCCGTTTTGTTTATATCAATAATTTATTAATAGCCTTCATTTTGGGTTAGTACACCGTCACTTATTTGTATTTGCGATTGTGGAATCGGGAAAAGCACATGATGTGGCTGTATATTATTTGCCGCAGGAGATCGGTCTAAAGATTCCGGTGAATTTATACTTTTCACAGCATCAATCAATTTGCCAAATCTTACCAAGTCATGCCATCTGTGTCCTTCATAACAAAGCTCAAATTTTCTTTCGTCTAAAATGGCATTTTGAAAAGCATCAAATGATAAACCATTGGGCAGATCGGCCATGGCACTTGGCATATTCATGTCTACGCCAAACCCTCTACGTCTTATCATATTAATAGCTTCATAGGCCTCTGCGTTCGGTCCGCCATTGCTTCTGTTTATTGCTTCTGCATAGGTTAATAGGATATCCGCATAACGTGTTAAAGGGAAATCGAAAGAGCTTTGCCATTCGAACCAACCTGTTCCTCCAGGCCTATCTTCCGGATTGGGCGCATGCCGCCATTTAAAGGCATATTTATTGCCATCATTAGTAGGGGTTGTGTTACCATCGGCATCAATAATCCGGTAGTCTACAACATTATAGTCCCTTCTTAAATCGTTCGGATTGTAGGACTCGTAATGTTCGTTGAAGGTTCTAAATATGTTATAGGTACGGGCAAACGCCCAGTTTCCCGGAATACCATCCCAAGTACCCACTTGACCCCCTTCACAATTGCCACAAAAGGTAAATTGCACACTAAAAATATATTCACTGGCATATTCATTCTCCAATTTAAATACGTCTTCATAATTTGGCAATAAGGCATACAGGCCACTATCTATGACCTCTTTGGCTTTTTGGGCTGCTAAAGCTGCTGCACTTTGATCCTGAAGTGGGAATCCTGACATTTGAAGATATGCCTTAGCGAGGAAGGCTGTAGCAGCATATCGTTCGGCTCTTCCATTTTCATTACTAATAGGCAGTAGTTGCTCTGCAGCATTAAGGTCTTCTATGATCTGGGCATATACTTCCGCAACCGTTGCCCTTTCAAAATTAACTTGTGAAATGTCTGTTACCTCCTCTGTAACCAAGGGAACACCACCATAATATCTTACCAACTGAAAATAATAGAAGGCCCTTAAAAAACGGGCTTCTCCTTCGATTCGGTCTCTTTCAGATTGAGAAATGTCTATATCGCCTGCACGGTCTAATCTTGTAATAACCGTATTGGCTCGGGAGATCCCTTTGTATTGAAATGCCCAGACCCTATCCGGTACCTGTGATACGGAGGTAAAGGTATAATTAGACAGTTCAACCCCATATTGTGCAAACGATCCTACAATGTAACCTTCGTCGGTTCCTGCACGTCCCATACAAAGCAAACCCCTGAAATAAGTGCCAAAACCAGAATCGTCCTGATGGTTACCTAATATATCGTAGGCCCCTGTAAGGGCAAGATCAAAATCGACTTGAGATTGAAAGAAATTAGAAGTGGAAATATTATTTTTTATTTCAACATCAAGTGCAGAATCACAAGAAAATATCATGAGAACTGCAATAAATAAAGCTTTTTTCATTTTTTAGAATTTTTTTAATTTAAAAATCAAGGTTTAAACCAAAGGTTATGGTTCGAGATCTTGGGAATGCACCATAATCAAATCCACTGGAAAGCACAGAGCTTCTACTACCATCCCCCTGGTTGGTACTTACCTCCGGATCGTACCCTGTATATTTCGTAAATACTTTTAAATTATCTGCCGAAACATAACATCTCAAACTATTCAAACCTAACTTATCGGTAATGGAAGCTGGAAAATTGTACCCCAATTTAATGTTCCTAATTCTTAAAAAGGAGGCGTCCTCTACAAATGTTGAAGCAGCCACCAAAGAATTAAACCTCGCATATTGCGTGCTTGTAGGGTTTTCTGGAGTCCATCGATCAAGGTACTTAGTAGATTGGTTGCTACCCCCTCCGATGAATCGCTCCGTTCTTGTTCTGGTGGCATGAAATACATCATTACCAATGGAGTATTGGAGAATAACACTTAAATCTATGCCCTTATAACTAAAGGTATTGGTAAGCCCTCCATAATAATCCGGTAGCGTGTTTCCAATAACCACTCTATCATCGGCATTAACAATGCCATCTCCATTGACATCCCTGAATTTTATATCGCCGGGTTGTTCTCCAACACCGCGCCCCGGAACCAATAGATCCCCGGAAGAATCGAAGTCTCCAGGTTGATAAAGTCCCTCCTGGATGTAACCAAATAAGGCTCCTATTTCACCACCTTCTTCCAGGATTACTTCATCTTTAATAACATTATCAAAATTAGGATCTACATAAATAGGTTGTCCTCCTTGACCCAAGTCATTGATTTCGCTAGTCCCATAAGTGATGTTGAAATTGGTTCTCCATTCAAAGTTTGGTGTCTTAACATTAATGGTACTAAGTGAAAATTCTATTCCAGAATTTTGTAATTCTCCAATATTTTGGAAAGCAAAATCAAACCCGGTTACATTGGGGATGGGTGTTTGAAGTATTAAATCTTTTGTTTTCTTGATATAATAATCGGCCGTAAGGGAGATCCTGTTATCGAACAAGCTCAAATCAATTCCGGCATTGATTTGCTGAGTCGTTTCCCATGATAAATCTTCATTAGCCAAATTAGCCGGTGATTGTCCGGGAACCTCACTATCATTAAAATTATAATTGGTATTTCGTAATTGGGAAAATGCCCCCAGTGTGGATACATTGGCATTACCAGTTTCACCTATACTTGCCCGTAACTTGAACAATGAAATATCTTTGATCTTTTTCATAAAATCTTCTTCAGCCAAATTATAGGCAATGGCTCCAGAGTAAAAATTACCCCACTTATCGGTTTTAAAACGCGAGGTTCCATCTCGTCTTCCACTTACGGTTAAAATCAGTTTATCCTTAAAGGTATAGTTTGCACGCAATAAGAATCCTATTAATTTTAAATCCGTAACATTGGAGATGTTTCTGAATTCGGCCGCAGAGGCAAGCTGGTTATATCCCAAAAGCTCATTGGCAAAAGTTACATTTTCTGTTCTTAAAAATTCAAAGTGGCTGTCCTGTATGGTTGCTCCGGCCACTAAATCCAGTTTATGGTCCTCTCCGAATTGATTTTTGTATGTGAAGATATTTTCATTGATCCAGCTCCTGTTAAGAAATGAGGCTACAATCGCCCTGCCGAATACCAGAAATCCCGACGGTGTGTTCTTGGGATAATACTGTTGATCCTTGCCATTAAACATGTCGACACCACCACTTACCCTTAAATTTAGTTTTTTGGTAATATCCCATTCTAAATAGCCATTGGCGATAAATCTGCTTAAGTTCTTATTTAATTGTGTGTTCTTGGCAAGATTTTCAGGATCCCCTAAATAATTATTCGTAAAATCATCCAGTAAAACCTGTTGAACCCCTGCCCTTCTAAAATAGGCTTGCGTATCCTCATCCAAGCGAAGTGGCGAGGCTATAAACGCACCCATAACCGCACCATATGCAGTACCTTCCCTACCATCGGTAGGCACCCCATTATTTGCAATATAGTTATAACTCAGGGAAGCTCCTACTTTTACATTTTCACGCAGTTTTTGATCCAAACTGAGTTTGAGGTCATACTTTTCAAAATCAGTTTCAATGATAATCGATTCATCATCAAGATAAGAACCAGAGAGCAAGTATCTTGTCATATCATTACCTCCCTGAACCGATATGGAATGGCTTTGGACAATCCCTGTTTTATAGATTTCGTCCTGCCAATTTCTAGACCTCATATTCTCATCAAATTCATAGGGCGTATTATCTTCCAAGTTGGTGTAAAGCTGATTAGTGGGATTTTGTTCTTGTTGATATTGAATATACTGGGAAAGATTCATGACATCGTAGGATCCCTGAACATCACGAACACCATAATAAGAACTGTAGTTTACCTTTGGCGCACCGATTTTCCCTTTTTTAGTTGTTATCAAGATAACCCCGTTGGCTCCTCTGTTCCCATAGATGGCGGTTGCAGAAGCATCCTTTAAAACTTCAACCGACGCAATATCGTTAGGGTTAATAAATGAGAAGGCGCTGATTTGTCCGCTAAACTGTTCCAGGCCACCACCACCACTGGTATTAACTTCAAATATTGGAAAACCATCAATAACGATAAGTGGTTGCGTATTACCTGTAAGAGATGAAATACCTCTAATATTGATATTGGCTGCTGCTCCCGGTTGCCCACTGCTACTTTGAATTAAAAGTCCTGTTGCATTCCCTTGCAAGGCATCTTCAATCGTAGTAATGGGGCGTTCTTCAAAAGTTTCGGGCTTGATGGAGGCCACCGATCCGGATAAATCCTTTCGGGTAGATGTTCCATAACCTATTACAACAATCTCATTTAAGGTGTCATTCCCTGGTAAAAGCTGAACATTTATAGTCGTGTTATTTCCAACGGTAATTGTGGATTCCTGGAATCCTAAATATGAAAACACGAGCACATCACCTACGCTGGCTTTGATCGTGTATCCACCATCAAAATCAGTTACTGTCCCTTTATTCGTTCCTTGAATAAGAACGTTAGCTCCTAATAATGGGGCTTCACTCAAAGCATCTGACACATTACCTGTTATGGTTACTTCTTGAGCAGATAAGAGTATAGTGAACATTATAAAACTCCAGAAAAAGAGTTTTTCTTTTAAATTTTTCATAAAATATATTTTAAGTTGGTTTTGTATTTAGTCTAATTGTTGTAACCTGACTTCGTCAATGAAAATGACGTTTGGAGACACCGGTCCGCTCAACTCAATATCGGGAAATGTGTTTAATCCTACATCGTATGGTAAGTCATTTATTGTAAATTGAGCTTCATGGTATTGCCAGGCCGTCGTTACATTTATGCCATAAATTCCTTGAGAGTAAAACCCTTGATCGGGATCGCCATTTTTCCAAGCGTCTGGCCACCAAGAAGGAATCTGGTTGGCAAATCGGACAAAAGCGATTGTCGTTGCGGTTTGTGCCTTTATATAAAAGCTTATTTTATAGGTTTTCCCCTTGTAAATTGCAGCGTTATGCGCTCTTGTATCACGCGTAATCATATTCCAGGTACTTCCCCCCGGATAAGCTATTCGGGCGGTATTAGCAGAATCGTTTGCGCCCCCCGATACGGTAGTCAGGCTACCCGCAGGCCAACCTCCTCCGCCTAACCACGTTTGCCACCAAAACGGAGAATCGGGGTGTTCAAATCCTTGTGCTTCTGATGTCCATAAATTAGGTGGCCCTATTGAAACAGGTATTTCATAAGACGTTGTAATGTCATCAAAAGATCTGGAGACCGTTAAGGATACGGTGACTTCCCGTTCTGAAGGCCAAGTAACAATAGGGTTTCTCTCGGTAGAAGTCGCTGGCGTACCACCCGGAAACACCCAGGACCATCCATCAGGTTCTCCTTCACTGGTGTCTGTAAATTGAATTGGAATATTCGCTCCGGTTTCAGCATAGGTAAAACTTGCCACTAGTTCCGGTAAAATCTCAATAGTGAAATTTTGGGTTTCCTGTGAACCATCTGAGAAAATTACCTCTAAAGAACAGTTTTTTATCCCCGCTTCGGGAAAACTAACATAGACCTCAGGGCTTGATGAACTTAAAGGATCTCCGCCTTCAAATACCCAACTGCGACTTACGGCTCCTAATGATAAATCGGTAAATATAATGTCATCATTAACTACAGCCCTATCTGCTGAGATCCTTGACAAAAATTCTTTTTTTCGTGGTCCTTCCGCGACTCCACCTTCATCGCATGAATGGACTAAAAATAGTGCCATAATAAGGCATAACTTTTTAAAAAAGTCAAGTAAACTTCGCTTCATAATATTTAGTTTAGTTGTTAAGTTAATTTCGTCTGGAATGCATCACCATTCCTGTACACCTAAAATTAACCTGGGAAGGAAAAATAATATAACACTCATCAATCATAAATTGACACGCAATGTTCATTTTTGATTAAACGGTTAAAATGCAGTGTTTTAGATAGCCAATAAGGGGAAAATAAAGTTACTTTTTTGATTTGCTAAATTTGGCTCTATATGTTTTAGGAGTACATCCAAACTCAGATTTGAAAGATCTTGTAAAATAGGAACTATTCGAAAACCCAACGCTATCCATAACGTCGACAACGGAGGAATTGTCCTGCCCAAGAATTTGCGCTGCTCGTTTTAACCTTACCGTTTTAATAAAATTATTGATCGACAAATTGGTTAAGGCCTTTATTTTTCGATATAGCTGAGACCTACTTAAACCAACATCCATACACAGCTCTTCGACGCTAAATTCGGTATTAGACATATTATTTTCTATGCTATCCAGGCATTTTTGCAATATTTTCTCGTCCAAAGAGGTAACCGTAACATGCTGTGGTTCGGTTAAATAATCTTTTTTGAAATTTTCACGGAGCTTTTTGCGGGAATTGATAAGGTTATTGGTTCGGACCACAAGTAATTCAATATTAAATGGCTTCGTGATATAGTCATCTGCCCCAGTGCTGTAGCCATCTAATTTATAGATTAGGGATGTCCTGGCTGTTAGTAGTATTATAGGAATATGACTTGTATTTATTGAAGTCTTTAACTTTCTACACAACATAATACCATCCATCTTTGGCATCATGACATCACTTATAATAAGGTCGAAGGTTCTTTTTGAGGTGATATTTAAAGCTTCTTCTCCATTATTGGCTTCATATATGTTAAAATACTTTGATAAATTATCTTTAATGTAGCGTCTTAAATCATCATTATCCTCTACTACCAAGATATTACTTTTGCCTCCATCCTCTCCAATGAATACCTGATCTTCCTGAAGCACCAGTTGTTGCTGAGGATGGTAGTATTCAGGTCTTTCCGATTCAAAGTGTTTCGAAACCATCTCATGTTCCCCAAGATGGTCCTTGCCAAGAAGGAGGGTGAATTTAAAAACGGCATACTTATCCATTTCACTTTCTGCCCAAATTTTTCCCTTGTGTTGCTCAATAATAAATTTACTTAACGACAGTCCAATACCCGATCCTGTATGTTTTGTGTGGTTATCGATCTGGTAATACCGTTCGAAAATATGTGAGATTTCATGGTCCGGAATCCCTATTCCGCTATTGTAAACTGCCACCTCAACCGTACGCTCTTCTTCATTCTTAGTACATTGAACGCTTATTTCGCCTTCATCCGGCGTAAATTTAAAGGCGTTGTTTAATAAGTTGAAAATTACCTTTTCCAATTTGTTTCTATCATGCCATACCCATATTTCCTTCTCATTGGAGCTAAAAGAATAGGTGATTTTTCGGCGTAAAGCTATATGCTCAAAAAAGAGTGTGATCTCGTTAATAAAAGAAACAAGGTCTCCTTTGGCAGCATGCAGACCCATTTGACCCTTTTCATATTTACTAAAATCCATGATCTCATCTGTTAATCGCATAAGCATATTAATATTGCGATGCGCCAAAGCTATTTTTTTTCGAACCTTCATCCCTATATTACTTTCGGCAACCAACTCTTTAATTGGTCCCACTATAAGGGACAACGGTGTTCTAATTTCATGGGAAATATCCGTAAAAAAGCGCAGTTTAATTTGATTTACTTCTTCTTCCTGTTTACGTAATACACCCTCTAACTGAAGCCTGTTCTTTTCTTGAACCCGGATCAATGAATATTTTCTAAAAAGCAATAGCAGGCCAATAATCATGAGGGCATATACTGCATAGGCGAATTTAGATAACCACCATGGAGGGCAAATATTTATATCCATACTAATAGGTTTGCCCCATATCCCGTCTGAATTAGCGGCCATGACCTTCAAGGTATAGTCTCCCGTATTCAAGTTAGCATAGGAAATCGAACGTTTGTCCCCCGAGGCCATGGTCCAATCTTCATCCGCTCCTTCTAACTTATATTTAAATTTATTACTTTGTGGAGAGGTATAATGAAGTGCTGAAAACCCTAAGGTAAAATTGTTCAAACTGTGCTTTAATGCTATACGTCCTGTATGACTTATGGTTTTTGATAAAATGACCTCATTACTAATTTTTTCGTATGGTTCCACATCATTATTAAAGATTTTTAACTCTGTTATACATACTTTAGGCGGTATGGGATTATCCACAATACTATCGGGATTGAACATGTTAAATCCATTGATTCCCCCAAAAATCAACTCCCCATTGTCATTCTTAAACGCCGCCCAGATCTTAAATGAATTGCTTTGTAAACCATCTTCGACGGTATAGTGTCTAAAGGTATTGTTTTGATAATTAAATTTGGTAATGCCTTCCCCCGACAACCAGAGGTTCCCTTTTGAATCTTCCAATAGCCCTTCAACATCATTATTAACAAGGCCGTTATTTTGGGTATAGGCTTCAAATGTGAATTCATTTTCAGTACTACTTCTTCCACTAGTCATTCTATTGAGTCCCCCTCCAAGGGTACCAACCCAAAAATGTCCTGAACTATCCTTATGAAGAAAGGAGATATAATTGGCTCTCAATCCATTACGTTTCTTCGGATCGTGATATATTTTATGTAGTGATGTTAACGTATCATTTTTTACGATCATTCGGTTTAAACCATTTCTGGATCCTACCCAAATAAGCTTTGTGTCGTGTTCGATATGTTCAATCATAATATCGGTTATCCTATCATCGGATATGGATTCATAAGCATCGCTTTGTCTGTAACGCTTTATGACTCCTTTTTCATAGGAGCCAATCTCATCAGGAATAAATTCGATAAGTCCATGGTGCGTGCATAGCCATACATGGCCATCGCTATCCATAGCTATTTTAAAGATACTCACGGGTTCAATATCCCATTTTGACAATAGATCGATATAGGCTGGTTGTTTTTTTGTTATTATGTTTTTCTGAGCTGCTGGATCCAGCAAGAACAATCCACCCCATGCTCCTACCAATAGATTGTTTTTATCGTCGTGATAAAGGGCAGAAATATTATTACAATCCAGGTCATTATCACTTCTAAAACTATCAAAAACATGAAACTTCCCCGTGTCTCGGTCCAAAACATTCAACCCGCCACCTCTTGTCCCAATCCATAATTTATGATCGTTGGTCTCATTAAAACATATAATAACGTCACTACTAATTGTATTTTCTTGGTCTGGTCTTATTTTATATAATTTGAACTTTTTTTGCCGCGTATTGTATTGATTAACTCCACCACCTAAGGTACCCACCCATAAGACTCCGGAATAATCCTCGTAAAGCGATGAGACTTCATTGTTACTTAAACTCTGTGCCAGCATTTTATTTTTTTGGTAATGCTCCACCTCTCCGGTAGTACTCAACTTAAAGACGCCATTATTTCTTGTACCATACCAAATATTACTTCGATGGTCGTAAGAGACGGAAAGCACTTCCTCGGATCGCATTCTGGTAAAGGTTTTAGTCAATTTATCAAACTGGTACAGGCCCGAGCCCATCCCCAAGTATAAAATATTAGGATGAAGACGATCCTGAAGAATGGCATTCACAGTACCATATTGAACAGATCCATAAAACAAATGGCTTTTGGTTCTGGTATTAAAATAAATAAGTCCTTCACCTGTTCCTATCCAAAGCACATCCTTACCATCACTGATTATCGTATTTACCAGGGTGTTGGGATTGAGATAATGCTTGAAAGCATCATTTTTTAATTCATTTAACCCTTTGTTAGTCCCTACCCATATGGTCCCATTTGAATCTTCGAAAATAGCAGTAACCTGATTACTACTAATGCTATTGTCATCAAGGGAATCATATCGCATTCTTTGCAACTGCTGGGTGGTAAGATTTAATTTGTTTAGCCCACCCAATTCGGTTCCAATCCATAAATTATTGGACGAATCGGATAATAAGGAAAGAATTCGATTATTACTGATACTATTATTATCATCTTGGCTATAGCGAAACACCTTCGTTTCATAACCGTCAAACCTACACAGCCCATTGTAAGTTCCAAACCACATGAATCCCAAGGAATCTTGAACTATACTGGTAACATCGCTATGAGGTAGCCCTTCGTTTATGGAAAGTTTTTTAAAATCAACGCTTTGAGACTTTCCAACAAACGACACCATGCATAATCCGGCAACAATAATATACTTAAAAGATGCGGTCATTATGGGATAAATATATTAAAAAAATCAACGCATGAACCCCTAATAAAATCTGAATATCAAAAGTATACATACGTACTCTGTCCGGTTTTTTTTTGATAATACCAAACAATTAATCATACAAAAGGTCCATCCCCCTAAACGATTAAAACTCTTAATTGGTTTAATTATATTATATAAATATCGTTCTCGATAATCCAGAGGCTCTTACTTTACAATTAAAAATAATAACTTTATAGAAAATCCAGAAACTTAGGCCATTCTAATCTATGGAATACAAGGTGATTCACAGGTTAAAACACCAAGGAATTGGGAACCTTGTCGCCAGTGACCTTAAATGATAAAAGTGAAATCAAATTATGCGTATATCTAGGAATGTTGTTGCTGTTTTAGTTGTTCTTCTTTTCATAGGGGGATGTCATCCTTCAAAGGATCCTGTTTATGTGGGCAAAACCGCTGAAGCACCTTCCAAAAAGTTGGATCATGAGATCCCGTGGGATCCCAAAACACCATATCACATTGAGGAATTCCGAGGGGCCTGGGTGGCTACTGTAGCTAATATTAATTGGCCCAGCAAACCGGGTTTGTCTGTAGAGGAACAAAAAGAGGAAGCCCTAAACTTATTGGATTTTTTAGAAGCACATCATTTCAATGCTGTGATATTTCAAGTACGTCCGCAAGCAGATGCGTTTTATCAAAGCCCCTTAGAGCCATGGTCCTATTATCTTACCGGGATACAGGGTCAAGCTCCCGAACCATTTTATGACCCCCTGACCTTTTGGATTGAGGCTGCTCATGAAAGAGGTTTAGAACTGCATGCCTGGTTAAATCCTTACAGGGCCCACCACACCCAAGGTGGTGCAATCAGCAATAACTCCATTATAAAAACGAATCCCGAATTGGTCGTGAAACTGGAAAATGGCATGTACTGGATGGACCCTTCCTTAACAGGGACGCAAGATCGATCCTTAGCGGTTGTATTGGATCTTGTGCATAGATATGATATTGATGGGATTCATTTTGATGATTATTTTTATCCTTACGATTCCTATAACAATGGGAAGGACTTCCCGGATGATAAAAGTTGGCAAAAATATCTGGATTCCGGAGGAACCCTCGCTAAAGCCGATTGGAGAAGAGCGAGTGTCAATCGTTTTGTAAAAAGAGTGTATTCGGAAATAAAGGCCGTAAAACCCTTTGTTAAATTTGGAATTAGTCCTTTTGGGATTTGGCGACCGGGGTATCCTGAATCCATAAAAGGGTATGATCAATACGAGAAATTGTATGCCGATGCCAAGCTTTGGTTAAATGAAGGCTGGATCGATTATTTCGCCCCTCAATTGTATTGGAAAATAAATCAAATAGACCAAAGCTTCCCGGTGTTATTAGGTTGGTGGCAAAATCAAAATAGTCAGCAAAGACATCTTTGGCCGGGCCTAAGAATACAAAGTAGAACAAAAGACAGCAATCCCGACGAAACCGTAAACCAAATCATGATCACACGTGGCATGTTGCCTAAGAGCAATGGCGCTATTCATTGGAGTATAGGACCATTGATTAGACAGGATACGATATCGAATGCTTTAATTAAAGGCCCTTATGCCGAAACGGCTTTAGTACCTTCCTCACCCTGGTTAGATAATATCCCCCCGGAAAGGCCTTCCCTTCAAATTCATAGCGAACAGGATGTGCGGGTGATATCATGGAGTCATCCAAGGGAAAGGGAGGTGTTCAGATGGGTATTGTATTTTAAATTTAAGAACATGCCCTGGGAACACAGGATTCTGAATCAAGGGGTAACTTCTTATCGCTTTATGACTCAGGATGACGAGACGCAACTGCTGGATCAAGTTGGGATCACCGCCGTTGACCGGACGGGTAATCAAAGTGAATTTTTTACGATTTCTATGGATTAGCCATGGTATCGATCCCCATTTATCCTGTTGGGACTCGCTTCTCCGGGACACATGTTAAACAGGTATGCCGCCAATAGGTTTGGACGTTGTATTAGACCTTTTTACAGATGGGTAGCCCTGGAATAATCCTCTGTTGAAGAAAACAAAAAATACCCTTTGTATCCTCCAATGTTTATACGGTTTAAAAAAGATCCTCAGAAAACCTGGCTTCTCTTGGCATGGATTTCGGAGTCTTGAAATTGCCTCTAAAAACCAAATCATACAACAAGCTTAACCTGGCTATTCCTGTTTTTAAAATCCAAGTATTAAACATTATTGTTCTCGTAATATACTACCAAATTTCTTTGACCTTTTTAATCTTAAAGTTTTTTATCGTAGTATCTTGATTTAAGTAGGTCTTAAAGTGGGTGTAATTTTCGTTAGGAAATACTTGTGTAGTCATTACATACGCTCCATCATCTATGAAAATTTCAACTGAAGATGCATCTAGAATAATGGTAATGGAAAGATTGGTTCTTTGCCCTATATTCATGTTTTGACGTGAAGTTTTTTTAAAGGCATCACTAAAATCTACATGACCCGACGCACTCCTGTCGATAGAAAACACCCCATTATCGCTGTTATATTCTATTTTATAATTCTCTCCAATAGTGTTGGACAATTCAAATGCCATAGCACCTTGCAATTCCGTATCAAAAGAAATTACGCTTTGTTGTAAACGATCATATCTAAAGTTGGTTGGAACACTTCCTGAAATTTCAGATTCAGGAATATCTACTAACAGGCTTTCAAAATCAACTATTGGTTTACTCTTGACTAAGTATGTATTGTCTTTTTTGATTAATAGTAATTCCCTTGGCAAAGTCATAGCACTCCTCCAAGTTTCAGTAGGAGTCACTACGGCGTAGTTCCAGTTGGACATCCATCCAATAAATAGGCGCTTTTTATTAGGTGTATTGTTATACGTTACTCCGGCATAATTGTCAGTTCCATAATCGATCCACTGGCTTTCCTCTTGTTCTGTAGTGAAGGTTGTACCGTCATAGTCCCCTACAAAATACCTTGTTCCTGAACCTCCATTTGGCCCACTTTCTCCTCCGTGACTTATAATTAAGATCCATTTTTCCTCATCTGTTCCTGCTACTTTAAGCTTGAATAAATCCGGACATTCCCACACACCAAGAGGTGGATGGTCTGCATATCTAAAGGCACTTATTTTCGTCCAGTTCTTTAAATTCTCAGATTCATAAATTTGAACATGGTCTTTAGCTACCAAAACCATTTGCCACTTGGATAGGTCTTCATTCCAAAATACTTTCGGATCTCTAAAATCCCTTATACCCGGATTCTTTATTACTGGATTGCCCTCATACTTTGTCCAGGTTTCACCTTCATTAGTACTGTAGGCTATCCCTTGGGTTTGGTAATCATTGGCCCCTGCTTTTTCCTTTATGGGATCATGATAGGTGAACATGGCAATCATGGCATCTTGACCAAAACCAGAACTGTTATTTTTATCTATGACGGCACTTCCTGAAAAAATATACCCCAGACTATCCGGATACAGGGCCACAGGTCTATGCTCCCAATTCAGTAAATCTTTACTCCTTGCATGTCCCCAATGCATAGGTCCCCAAACGGTACTATCAGGGTAATACTGATAGAATAGATGGTAATTGTCATTATAATACACCAAACCATTAGGATCATTCATCCAATTAGCTTTTGGTGTAAAATGGAATTTTGGACGGTACTTTTCGGTCTTCAGGCTTTCGTGTACCGTTTGACGGATAATATCATGCTTAGATTGAGTTGTTTTTTTGCACCCAACAACTAACAGGACCACAATAATTAAGAACTTAAATTTTCTCATCTCTAAATATCAATCCTTTATCAACGTCTTGCTTAGTTCCTCAAGCGATACCCCTTTGGTTTCGGGCATCATATAGTAAACAAATGCCAATTGCAATACCATCATAAAGGCAAACACGCCAAATACCGTTCCCGCCCCAATGGTTGAAAACAGTACAGGTACCAGGGAAGGTACTATTGCTGCCAACACCCAATGTACCGAACTGCCGAAGGCCTGTCCATAACCCCGTAAATGATTTGGAAAAATCTCTGAAATAAACACCCAAATAACGGTCCCCTGTCCTATGGCATGGGCCGCAATAAACATAAAAAGAAAAACAGGCATAAGCGAGCCTTCCCAATTTAATGTAAAGGCCACAGACACCAGGGTTAGTGAAATGATATAGCCCACAGATCCGATATACATGAGTTGCTTACGGCCAAACTTATCGATAAGGTAAATTCCTATTAATGTGAAGACCATATTGGTTACGCCAACACCAATACTGCTTAATAAAGCAGAACTTTCCGCCAAACCTGCTTCCTCGAGTATTCTCGGTGCATAATATAAAAAGGCGTTAATTCCTGAAAGTTGATTAAAAAATGCTATTAGAAAAGCAAGAATTACTGGAAATCTATATTTTTTAAGGAATATATTTTCATTTGGTACGGTATCTTCCATTTCCTGTTTTATCTCCATCATCAAATGTTCCGGATCAAAGTCAGGATTAATAATTTGAAGCACATGCTTTGCTTCGTCATCCTTAAATTTGGTAAGCAACCATCTTGGACTTTTGGGCACGGTTAGGGCAAATAGCGTATATATTGCGGCCGGAATAGCTTCAATGCCCACCATCCACCGCCAGGCATTTTCTCCAATGCCATTTAACATATAGTTGGAGAAGAATGCGACAAGGATACCAAAAACAATATTGAACTGATATAAACCAACCAGCTTACCGCGATCCTTTGCTGGTGCAATCTCAGATATATATGCAGGAGCAGCAACCGTTGATGCCCCTACCCCCAAACCGCCAATAAATCTAAAAACGGCAAATGTCCAGGGATCATTGGACAAACCTGAACCAATAGCGGAAACGGTATATAGGACTCCAATCCAAACCAGGGTTTTCTTACGTCCAATTTTATTGGTGGGTATCCCTCCAAAAAAAGCACCAATTACGGTCCCCCAAAGTGCCATTCCTATAACCACTATGCCATGAAACATATCGGATGACCCCCATAGCAATTGCAGTTTTTTTTCAGCTCCGGAAATCACTACCGTATCAAATCCAAAAAGAAATCCGGCAAGGGCGGCCGTAAGGGACCATAACACTATTTTCCTGTTCATATCGTTATTAGTTGGTTTAATTTAGTCGTTTAAAGATATCAAATTAAAAGCATTCCCATTCTGAAGCCTTTTACATTTTATTCAGGCTTCAACCTGTTAATCGGCACAGATTATAGTAACCTTTTACCGCCCCTGCGGTCCAGTGCCCGGTTGAATCAAACAATACGCCATCATACCGGGACACTCCATAGTTAAGTGACTAAACCCTATTTTAACCTTTCAGTACACTTAAAATAATACCTCCAGATCCTTTCAATTTTTTGATAATACAATGGTTTAGATGGAGGGTGAGTTCTTCCTCATCATGGCAAATTTTAAATAAAAGTATTATTCATTAGTAAGGTTGGAGTCCATTTAAGGTCGTTTCGCCTTCAATAATGCTGTCAACTCGTTTACTAAATCCATATGCTCTTCAGCAATATTTCTCGTCTCTTTTTCCGGTTTCGAATGATCGTACAATTCTACAAAGCCGTCGTTATGTACAACCAGACGATGCGTTGTCGTCCTGATGGTCTCAGCTTTTGATGTATAGGCTACAGCCATTTTATCAACAGGGTCTTGTCCGTCGAAAACCCCTTTTAACGAAGTGCCTTCGGCAAAATCCGGGATGGCGATACCCGTCAATTCACAGAGGGTAGGGAAAATGTCCAAGGTCTCAACGATTTCATTTATGTGTTGACCTCCTTGTTTGTTAGCCGGATCAAAAATAATAAGGGGGGAGCGTAAGGACTCCTCGAACAGGCTGTGCTTGCCCCAAATAGCATGTTCCCCCAAATGCCAACCATGGTCTCCCCATAACACCACGATGGTGTTTTTGTCTGCGCCGGTCCGTTTTAATTCCTCCAGAATAATGCCTACTTGTGCATCAGCGTAGGAGACACAGGCCATATAATGTCGGCGTACCTCTTCGGCAAACGACGCATCTCGATTGGGATCTTTTCCCCAACGGTTGTATTTCATGAATTCATTGGACTCGTGCCATGTGGTTCGTCCTTTTGGCTTCTCAGGATGTGCAATGGCAGGTAATGCGCCCTTCTGATACAAATCATAATAGGACTTAGGGGCACCAAAAGGTAAATGGGGTTTTATTATGCCCACAGCTAGAAAAAAGGGCTGGTCTTTTTGTGTTGTTAATTCTTTCAACTGATTCGTTGCTTCAGCTGTTATCAAATCATCGGGGTAGACCACATCATTACCTTGAGCCGATTGAAATACGTCCATGTGGCCGGATTTTTTCCTGACTTCTCCATTAGCCAGTCCGTGCATGGCTCCACGTGGATGCCTCCATGGTCCCACAGGCATGAGTTGTTTGTCCCAGGCGTCGGGCATTTCAATAACAGTGCTGTCATTCCAATCCTGGCCCCCTCTTCCACCGGGGTGGTGGGAGACCTTACCAACAGATACGGTTCTATAACCATAGGATTTGAACCATTCGGGCATGCTGGGTTGTATCGCAGAAGAATTGTCTGTCCTCTTTTGAGCTCTCAGGAACAAGGCATTGTTATTGGGAGGGCCGTATTGTCCGGTTAACAAGGTGTATCGCGATGGACCACAACTAGGGGCATTAACATAATGCCTGTGAAAGGACATCCCCATTTGGGCGAGTCGATCCATATGAGGAGAAATTATGTGGCTGGCCCCAAAAGCGTTTATCTCCGGACGCAGATCATCAATGCAAAGGAGTAAAATATTGGGGCGTTCTTCAACCTCAGCTTGTTTACAATTGAGCAGGCAAAACCATAGAATACCGATAGATAAGATAAATTTCATAGTACATTTAGATAGTTTCAAACCTTAGAGGTATTTAATGAGCAATAGGATTAATTAATTTATTCGATTTTAATAACAGGGTTCTGACTTAAATACCCAAGGGATTGCAAAAACACATCCGTGGCATTTACTGTTTTTTCGTAATGTTCAAAATTTCGATTCTTATTAAAAAACCCATGGCCCTGACCATCATATAAATGAAGTTCGCATCGACTTCCCACTTTTTCCATTACCATTTGATAGTACTTTGCCGTTTCTACCGGAACCAGATGATCTTCAGTTCCAAAAAACATAATGGTTGGTGGGGCGCCCGATACAATATTGTGAAGGGGTGAAAAGTTTTTATAGGCATAGCCAATGCGATCATAGGCAAAGCCTCCGGGACCATTATCGATTACGGGATTAAAAAGTACCAAAGCGTTTGGAGCGGGACTAATGGATCCCTGGTCCGTAGGTTCGTTATATTCCGGTATTAAAGCGCAAGCCGCGGCCAAATGCCCCCCAGCCGATCCTCCGGCCGCTAGAATTTTTAAAGGGTCTATATTAAATAAATTGGCCCGCTCCCTGATGAAGCGCATAGCCGTTTTGGCGTCCTTCAAGGCATCGAAGGGTGTTGTACTATACTTTTTGAAGGTCCTATAATCGACCAGGAAACAAACTAACCCTCTTTTAGAAAAATATGTAGCATGGGGTTCAAATTGCGCAATGCTTCCTCCTTTCCAACCGCCACCAAAAAAGAAAACCATAGCAGGATATGTTTTTGTGGTATCCCTTTGGCTTGGATAATAAACATCCAAATACAACTTTGCAGTATCTATTTCTTTATACAAAACCTTTTCCTGGGAGGACCCCAAATCGGATATCAAAAGGCCTATTATTAGTATGAATAGTTTCCGCTTACTCATCGAGCCGGGGTGTTATCTTAAAAACTGTGCTCCGGGTTCCATGGAACGATTTCATTATTGTACATGGCATCCAATCCCATTTGTACGCATATAGCCGCTTTAGCTCCGGTAACCACATTGGAAATGGGTTCTCTACCATAAACTATACTATCCCTAAAATCCATCAGGGCCTGCTTGCTTGGATCTTCGTGGGTGATTTCAATAGGCTCACCATAATCCCAGGAACGGCCTGGTGCAGTTGCACCGGAAACCCCATCAACATCCCCATACAGGGGTTGTTTCGTTTCTTTCTTCTCCTCAGAATAAAATGTTGCAGAATCGGTTGTAATTATAAGTGTTCCCTTATCTCCAATAACTTTAATTTGGTACCCATCCTTTTTATTATTGGTAAGGCATGTGAACTTTGCTGTCACACCATTAGGATAGCTGTAAAGGACATGTATATTGTCATAGGTCTCTCGTCCATCCTTCCAATAATCAACACCTCCGGTACCCATAACCTGTATGGGGTTGGCCTTGAGAATGGTGTTGACAAAATCTATTTGGTGGGAACACAATTCAGCAAGCAGTCCACCGGAATATTCCCGATACATCCGCCAATTGATGGCTCTTTCAAGGCTGGGATCCGGAACCGGTCTTCGCCAGTCGCCATGTCGGTTCCATTGGCACTCAAACGCTGTAATTTGCCCCACTTTACCCCCTTCAATAAGGTTGACCACATGTTGGTAAAGTCTGGAACTATGATATTGATGACCGGTTTGAAAAATAATATTGGCGTTTTTTACTTTAGCGATCAAATGGTGGATATCCTGGTATCCTTTTGCCAAGGTCTTTTCACAATAAACATGTTTACCGGCATCGATAGCATCCAAAGCGATTTGAGCATGCATACTAAATGGTGTTGCTATAAGGACGGCATCAATGGATCTATTAGCTAGTAGATCCTTATAATTAGCATATCCCTTGGCTTTCCCATTAGTTCGCTTCAATCCTTCCTGAAGTCTAAAGGGAATGGTGTCACAACAGGCATAAACCTTTAAATTTTCAATGCTGTTTATAAAAGGAATTAAACCAGTGCCTCTTTGGCCTGTTCCAATAATTCCGATATGTATATCCTTTTTATCCTTCCGTAAGGCCATATCAGCTAATGCCGATGTACCCGTTAATATGAGGGCTGAAGCTGCGCCCCCTTGTTTTATAAATTTCCGTCTATTCATCTCCTTGATGTTAAAAAACAGGCTCCCATCCCGGTTCATAGGATCGTGACCATAGGTTCATCGCATCCCTGTTGTACATCATACCGGTTTGGTCATCAATATCAAACCCTTGTTTAATTCTATAGGCTATATTGGCGTAATGGACCATGGCCATACTGATACTGGCGTCATCAATGGGAGCAGCCAGGGTAGATTTGCCCCGTATGGTTTGAAAAAGATTTTGAACATGTTTGGTGGAGGTATCACCACCACCCCCTAAGGCGGTGCCTGCCTCATTCGATTCTGAATCAAATGTTTTGATGGCTTTACCTGAGCGATCATAAAGCACATATTTACCCCGATCGACATAAACAGAACCTTCGGTCCCGTAAATTATGGTACCACGACCGGTTCCATAGGTTTTGTACTCATTACGTGATTTACCATCCCATTTAATGATTTTATTATCCGAAAAATTAAACGTGGCCTCCATATCGTCATACATTTCCCAGCCATCGTTAATAAAGTGTCGCTTTTCTGCTTCAACATAAACACTTCGCGGAAAATTGACTTGTAAAGCCCAGCGTGCCACATCCAGTTCATGGGTGCCATTGTTTCCGGCCTCGGCCGTACCATAATCCCAACCATACCAATGCCAGTTGTAATTCCATGTTTCAGAAGTATAGGCTCTTCTTGGGGCCGGGCCCTGCCACAGGTCCCAATCCAATCCTTCAGGTACCGCTGCAGCCTGCTGTAAGGGCACTTCGCCCCGTCCGTTCGAATAAAATGCAAGGGCCTTGTATGGTTTTCCAATGACTCCATCATGGATCTCCTTAATGATTTCAATGGTGTGACCTGAGGAACGCTGTTGGTTACCCATTTGAACCACTCTGTTAAAATGCTTAGATGCCTTTACCAGTTGTTCGTTTTCATACATGTTATGACTACAAGGTTTTTCAACATAGACGTGTTTTCCGGCCTTCATGGCCAAGATCGATCCGGGCGTATGCCAATGATCCGGTGTGGCATTAATGAATACATCAACATGGTTATCGTCCAACACTCTTCTAATGTCATTTTCAAATTTGGGACTGTAATCAATATGTTCTTTAAAGGCCTTTTGCCCCTTTAAGCCTTGTTTCTCCATGACATCACACAAATAGAGTAACTTAACATTGCTTTCCTTAAGTGCTATGGGCTCAATAAAGGCTCCCATTCGTCTTCCCAAACCGGCTATGGCAATATTCAATCTCTCGTTTGAACCCATAATGTTACGATAACTTCTAGCGGTCATTGCCATTGCCGAACTTCCCAGAGCTATGCCTGTTCCGGCCAAAGTGGTCTTTTTTATAAAATTTCTTCTGCTTGTCATTTTTAAAATTCTCTTATTTTTATACTTCTGAAACTCACATCATTACCATGATCCTGAAGTAAGATAGCCCCCTCCGGCCATCTGCCAAAATTTTCCCATTGCTGGTATTTACTGTAATTAACGAGCGCTTCAAACATTGGAGAAAATCGATCATATGCCACAACTTTTTCGTTGTTGAGCCAGTGTTCCACTTTTCCGTTTCTTGATACAATTCTGGCTTTGTTCCATTGCCCTATGCCTTTAAAATCTTTAGATCGCCCTTTAGTCGATAGGTTCTTTGCCGTAATGAGGTCATAGAGTGAGCCCAGCGTTCTGTTTCCCATCACGCCCATTTTTGCATCCGGATGCTTCTTATCATCCAAAATCTGAAATTCACAACCAATGGCAGAACCTTCACCCTTGTTCAGTCCGGGATCGACAAAATATTTAATACCGCTATTAGCGCCTTCAGTAATCTTAAATTCAAGCTCTAATTCAAAATCACTGTACAGTTTTGTGGTAACAATATCTCCCGGGCCTGTGGCTTCGCCACCATCGCTCCCTTTAATGCTTAGCACACCGTCTTTGATGATCCAACCGGACTCGGGAAAATCATCTAATTTTGCCCCCCGCCAACCCGTGGAGGTCTTGCCGTCCCATAGCAGTCTAAAGCCATGATCCTTTTCCCAGGGGGTCAATTCGTTTTTAAGGTAACTTACCTGAGGTACTTCAGGGTCGGCAGTTGTTAGATATTCCTGAACATTTTCAGTAATGATCCTAATGTTTTTCCACATGACCTTCCTCCCAACTTCTTCTTCCTTTACATTGTGCACTTGCAAACCAATAAAACCGGAAGCCGTCATATCGTCAACCAATCGGCTTGCATGCTGCCCATTGACAAACGTATTAATTTCATTCCCAAAAGCTTCTATTCGTATGGTATTCCATGTGGCCATTTCAAAGGCCTCTTGTGCTTTGGTGTTTCTCGTTATGGGATATAACCATTTACGCCGTGCTTCATCATATATGCCTCCTGTCCATTTACGCTTGGTCGGATCTACTTCGCACTGATAACCAAAGACCCGTGTTCCGAATTCCTCCTCTCTGGTGTTACTCCTAAACTGGACACCGGAGTTTAATTTATTGGGAAGGAATATCTCTAATTCCAATATAAAGTCCGAATAGCTTTTTTCGGTACATAAAAAGGTGTTAAGCCTGTCATTTTTTGAACTGCCGATAATGTTCCCCTCTTGAACAACATAAGTGGCGGTCCCTCCAACAACTTTCCATCCCTGAAGGTCTTCCCCGTTAAATAAGGATTCCCAATTCTGACTGTAGGTTTGCCCGCAGAAGACCATAAAAACAATAATAAGGATTGATCTGAGATACATGTGGTTTTTTTTAAATTTCATTTTAATTCGTAATTTTTTAATGTGTTACCCCACGGTTAAGGGTATTAAGGTTTTTATCGCGTAATAAGGCTACAATATAATAATAATCGGCATATATTAATAGGAAGATCTATTTCCTTGCCTGCCGGTAAATTTCTGTGGCATGTTTTAATATAAAAGGCGCGTTTACAGTTGCCGGTTTACGATAGTCTTCCTAACTCAATTGAGCAAGAAGCCTCTATGCGACTTCAAGTATATTTGACGTTTGTCGTTGGACACATCGGCCTGCTATTCCAACAGGACAGAGGCGGTTATGACCCCTGCATAAGGGTCTCTTGACGTATTGGGACTGTTGCAGTCATCAAAATCCCATAAGAGGATATAATATGCATGGAGTCTCCTTAAGATATAACAACTATTTTTCCGATATGTTCTAGGCCCTTGAGATCTTGGGGTTCAGGTAACATAAGCATAAACCCATAAAGTCCACAACTTGGAATGCGTTTTTAACTCCATCCCATTAGAAGTTTGAAATTTATCTTTGGAGGCCTCAATCCCATTCAACGGTAAACAAAAATACTTCCATGACTCCCCGAGATTAGAAGAACTCACCCGTGTGCTTGGAGGTTTTGAAAATATAATCTACGCCTTTCATCTTTTTTGCCTTGATGAACCAGGAGATAAATGTAGGCCGTTCAGAAATAGCCAAATTAACCTTCGATAATTTATAGGCCGGTATGGCAGGGTGCGCATGATGTGCCTCATGAAGATTGAAATTTAACAAGAAATACCTGGTAAAGCATGCATGGATATAAAAACTTCTAGTGTATTTAACCTGGTCTAAATAGGGTAGGGGTTTCACTTCCTTATGGTTAGAAACCGGTATTTCAATATGGGAATGTTGCGTCATAATAACCAATTCCTTCAACAATAAACTCATGGCGAAAGCAGGAACAAAAAGATGGACCATAAGTCCTCCAAAAAAGTAACTCAACAGTATATATATGAGGATATATATTATGGCTTGAGTTTTTACTCTATTATATTTTTTCGGACTTAAGAACCGCTTAATTTTAAACAAATTCCAATAATTACTTAATTTATAACTAAGGTAAAACACGGGGATGAATAAACGCCAAGTTATATTGACAACTAAATTTTTTACAGCCGAAGAACTTGGATTGATGGTAGTTTCAGTGGTAGGGTCTTTATCTCTCCAACCCGTCCATCGATGATGTAAGTTATGCATTTGCTGCCAAGAATAATAGGGGATCATTGATAGAAAGCCAAACACATGTCCCAGTACTTTATTTATTGATCGTGTTTTAAAAAAACTCAAATGTGCACATTCGTGTAATAAAATAAAGGCCTGTAGAAAGAAAAATGATAATAGCAGTTGGCCTGTCCAATATAGGATCCCGTCATTATTTGATGAGAGTATAACCCCCAAGCTTAGAAGAGTCATTGGAATTAAAAGACTATAAAAGGCAAGATCGTCTCTGGCTTTTAAATTTGAGGATATTGTATTATGCTTATTCATAGGATTAAATTAGACCTCCATCTTTTCACAAATTACAGTCTGCATAGAGAGATTCAAATACTTTTGAAACCATAGTAGGGGTGTCAAAATAAGTTGACCTAAAAAGTATGGAAAAATAATATATTTTAGATTTAAATTTTTTCCTATTATTTTAAAATATGCCCCGGCAAAAACATAAAAATATGGGGGGAATGCACCCCAAGGTAAATATTTAATCACCTGAAATCCATTTTTTCTCATCATATTAACAAAGGCTTTTTTATCGTACAAAACCGTGTGTTGAGGTGCTTGAACTCCGGGCCATTTCCTGCCAAATAATCTAAAGGTGGTACTATCTAATCGTGGGACCTCAATAATGAGTTTCCCTTCTTTTTTAAGTACTTTTTTCGCCATTTGGATCGATTTATTGGGGTCGTAGCAATGTTCTAAAAAGTGCCACATGGTCACAACATCGTATCGTTCTTCTTTAATTTTTTGTTCATAAAACAACCCTTCATAGAACTCTATTTTATCAAAATCGGGATAGGCTAATCCCTCCTTAAAATCCACACCGCTAATGTTAACGCCGTACTTTTTATTTATGTGAAGTAAAAATGTCCCTACGGCGCACCCCACATCAAGGATCTCTGTTTGTTCATTGAGGGCAACATGTTTTATAAGGATCTTTTCTTTTTCCCGGTCGTGTTTATTCATGGCCCATTCATATAATGGCGTCAATAGTCCCCAGTTTTTCTTTTTACGGTGTGCAATATACTCTCCATCATAAAATTCCTTGATTTGATCTATGGATATTCTTGGATTTTGATATACCATCTCACAATTATTGCATTTTACGTATTGGAATTCTCCTTCTTTACCCGTTAAATCTTCTTCTCCTTTTAAGAAAAAGGCATAATTGTCGCTATTACAATAATAACAATTAACCGCTTCAAATCGATACCTGTCCGGATTTTTGAATTCCTTTAAAAATGAACTCTTCATATTATAAATGTGTTAGTATAACATACAGTACTGGAAAATATACCATCATTATATAAGGGGTAAAATTTTTATCTCTAGCCCTATAGATAAAAAGTAATGGGGCCAAACTCAGGAGACTATTAAAATAGCCTTCCCAAGGTTTAAAAAGCAGGAGGCTACAGCCTAAAAAAAGTATCATGGGTTTCCAAATGTGATTTGAGTGTCTTTTTACAAGATCAAAACTGTCAAAGCCGGCTATAAGTAAAAAAGAGGCTAGAAACACCTCTGGTTCTCCACGATAACTTGAGGTTATCGAAACGCAAAAGAGGAGTACAGGGTATTTTAATAATGGAATTATTTTTAATAGGAACAAATGACGTCCAAATAAAAGATATAAAACCACTGAACCTGCCAAGAGCAAAAGGATTATTAAAAAAGCAGACGGAAAAACAAGACTAACAGTTAAAAGATAAAGCCCTATTATTAGTCCCGTTACTTTTTTAAATAATTTAAATCTGGCAGGGACTAGATAGGTCCTTTCGGGATGTTCTTTTATGTCTGTTTCAGCTGAAAAAATATCATCAACTATTCTAAAGACAATAAAAGACGAAAATAAAAACACCATTGAATAAAGCCAGATCCCCAAAGTGTCATTGACAGAAAGAATTAAAATAGTCATAAGAATCGTTAATCCAATCAGCGGAATTAGATGAATTCTAATTTTTATATAATCTCTTAAAACTGCTATCATAAAATTATAATCTTACCCAGATCGCCATCTAATATGACTTCATCATGATCCTTTAAGATCTCTGTAATATTTGTGATTCCAATCACTGCAGGAATTCCAAATTCTCTTGCTACAATCGCGCCATGAGACAACGCACCACCACGTTCAACAATTAGTCCTCCAATTAACGGGAATACCATAGCCCAGCCTGGATCTGTCTGTTTAGTGACTAAGATATCTCCTTTGTTCAGCTTAGGGCTTTCTAATACCGATTCCAGCACTTTTATTCTTGCCTTTATCCTGCCCCCGCTAACCGCCAGCCCATTATATTCTGTAAAATCTCCCGTAAAGGAAACTTCTTCATATATCGATTCTGGACGTTCACCAAAATTAGTGGTGAAATTTTCAGGATATTTGTTTTCAGATTCAAGACTAAATCGAGCACGGCGTTCTTGAATCAATGGTCTGAGATCTTTGGAAAACATCGTTGAAGATGATACGCATTCTCCAATCTCTTTATAACTCATAAAAAACATATCATCAATATGTTCTATTTTATTTTCTTCTTTAAACTGAGCTCCGATCTTTTTAACCACAGTTTTAAAATAATAATACATTTCAGCTTGTTTATAACGCACCCTTTCTCGACTTGAAATGGCTTGTTTGCAAAGTTTTGCGCTTAGATTTAGTATCCCGACCTCAACAAATGATATCGGAAATAACAGAGCCCTTTTTTTAATTATTTTCCACGCAAAATGGCGCATAGCTCGTCTACGCTCTCGATCTTTAATGGCAATTACTTCTCGAGGATCTTGAGCATTTTGGGCCATATACACTTTTAAGAGCTCTATAAATTTCGCCGGCTCTTCAATATAATTGGTACTCAAAAACATAAGTTCTCCCGAACATCTAAATCCCCATTTTTCAAGATAGGAATCCAGGGTTTCCTTCAGTTGTAAATAACTCGGATTCTCTTGAATTTCCTGATATACTTCCATGGATGAATGAGACTGAAAAAAGGCCTTTATTTCGTTATTATTATTGATTTCTTGAACCATATCATAGGTGTCATTTAATGGTTCACTACTCATTAATCCAGGAATAGCCTGTACTAAAGTATTGTGCATTCCAACACTTTTCTCACCATAAAATTTCTGAGTTATTCCTCCTAAAACGCTATAATGTATCATAGAGAAAAAATCTGCTAAACTTGCACGATACCATTGATTGAATCTCAAATCTAAGAAGTTGTAGAACAAGGTTTCCAGGGGAACGTTATTACCCTTTTTACGTGCATTCAAAGCAAAATCATCAACCATCAATTCGATACTTTTAACATGCTTTTCTAAAGAAAAATTTAATCGGATAAGACGAAAAATAAAAGGAATCAAAGATGTAGATTTTGAAGTATCTACTTGAGCAACATCCTTTTCAGAATATCCTACAAATTTATTAAATGCATCTTTGAAATACGCTTTTAATGGCGATGAAGACAGAATATTATGAATACTGGTCATGTTGTAATACAGTCTGTTACCCCAAATACCAACCGTATTACTAAAATCATATTCCAATTTGCGGAGGCTGCTGTTATGGATTTGTAATAATCCTGCCAGATTTTTAAAATAATGATAATACGAATCCCTTGCTATCGAATACAATAACGGCGATATTGGCGTGGGATAATTCTCGTTTAAATTGGTGTTCGACCAATGCACTTTCTTTTTTCGAAGAACGGTGATCGGTCTGGCTTGTACAAAAAAAAGGCTTTGCCCTTTAGACACCCATTCAATATCGATATGATAGCCATACTTTTCTTTTAACGTTGTTGCCAACCGAATCAATTCAACCCCATTAAAAGGAAGTTCGTCTTTAGGTGTTAAGGTGAAATCAACTGAGAAACTTTTGGGTGTTACTTTTCCCGTAACCAATTGTTCGCCATCTCCTTTTACATATTCTGTATAGATTTGGTCCGCATGATACGGAGAAGATGTAAATGTTACTCCTGCGTAATCCGCTTCCACAAATTCTTGAATTACCACACCCATTTCCATGAGCTTCTTTCCGGAAAGGTTTTCATACGCAATGACTCTGTCATTTTTAAGACCATTCCAACAGTTCCGGATTGCTTCCAGTGCCTCTTCTGTCTTGTTATTCACCACGAAAGAATCTAATTGGCCAGCAAATGAAAAACTATCAGAATCTTCTCCAATGGCAGAGCTTCTTATGATTATTTTTCGAGAATTCAGAGTAATTAAACAACTCTCCAAAGCGTGTTTAAACCCATTAGGTAAAGTGTTATTTTTAGAATAAAATTCCAACACTCCTTTAGAAATGGCATAGCCGTCAGGTACCGAAAAACCATATGCAAATAGCGCAGAAAGACTTGCGGCTTTTGCTCCTACCAAATCAGTAGACAAGGGTTCTTTAAGGGATTGTATATGGTTCAAAAATTCCTTTTAATTTTAATTAACACTAACAGTTGACTGATCCCTAAATGTAAAATCATGCCTATACAAAACAGAAATACAACAGTCTTAAACGATATTACTGTTGCTAAAAAGTAAAAGACTAAAACACCGATTAAAGAATCTGATTTATCCGTAAAGGTTTGCAGATATTTGTACTTTTTTGACTGTTCTCCATTTGCTATTCCTAACCTTCTTTTCACAAATGAATTAGGCAACTCCGCCAGGATATAAGCCAGTCCAAGTCCAAAGCCGACAAATGCATCATTTGCCACCGATATTTCGAATGGACCGAACGAAACACTATTTACTAAAGCTATTGCTCCTGTTAGGGCCGGTAGTACAATGATTCCTCTGTAGGTTTTACTATTCCCAAACCATTTTTTTGATATAGGGAAAGCCAAACCACTAAACCAATTCCGATGGACAATAATCATGTGCAAAACATTTCCAATAATTAAAGGAATGAAAAACAGATATATGTGGATATATAAATTATTCATTTATGGCATCTTTTTAACCGAATCCAACATATTAAATGATGTTGTAAACACTCGTTCAATAAATGGGTAATTCATTAAGATGCTTCCTGTCAAATAAAAATTAACTCTTGAAATTAAAAATGCCAGGCCTCCCAGTTTAAAATCATGCAAATAATCGGACCAACTGTAATCTTCATTATTCATGGATTGAACCCGTGTAAAATGATATTTCAATATGTCCCCTAAATCCGAACACTCAAAATCAGGTGTTAATGTAAAGGCCAATAACTCAAATATATCGCGATGCGGAATCCCGTAGATTGCTAACTCCCAATCATAAATACAAGGGTCTCCATTAGCTCTTATTGCAATATTCCTTGGATTAAAGTCATTATGAATCAGGCTCATTTTACTTATCGGCTTATATCCGTTATTGCTCGAATCATTTATAAAATCCCTTAATTCATCAAAACGATGATCTGCATTTAAATAGTCATAATCCTTTCTGTTCAAATCCACAAAAGCATTGTATAGCTTAAGTGCCTTTTGGATAGCAAAGACCTCTATAGATTCCAATTTGTTCTTATCATACTGAAAATGGACATGTACAAGATGAATGCTGTCTATTGTTTTTTTAATAAATGGGATGGTCCATTTTTCAGGAGTGGATTCAGAATTCATTAATAGCATATCTCTTGAATCCAAACGCTCCATAAGAATCAAATAAATTTCTCGATCTCTGTTCCTTACTGTCCCATATAATCGAGGCATATACGAAAAACCAATACTTTGCAATGCTTCATAAACTGCCAATTCTTTAATATGGTTGTCCTTATATTCCAAGGCATTATAATGCTTTGCAAGAATATCCGCCAAATCAACACTAACATTACTTGCCATAAAATGTAAGCCATCCAAAACTTCCTTACCAAGTGCCTTGCTTTTTAGTAATAAGGGATAGTGTTGCCCATCTGCTGTATGGATATCTGCCTGAATGAATCCTATGACCTTTTTAGTAATCTTCTTTGTTAAATCAGTTAGAATTCCGTTGTCTAAATGGACTTCATTATCAAAACTTACACGGTCAATGGTATCCCTAAAGTATGGCGTATTCATTTTAACGAAATTCATATCAATTTCAGATGCCAATAACCATTTTACAGGTTTATTCCTTCCTAATTTTTGATGTGCACGCGCAAATTGACCGCTCACAATGGCAGCCAACGTCGAAATTTCTATGGATAAGGCAAATCCCGCAATTAACTTTGCAAACCGCTCTACCTTTCCTGCCCCACTGCAGTCCATCAATTCTAATATTCTGGAAGGCACCGGTAAATGGGTGCCACCACCAACCGTACCTACAACTAAGTTAGGAAGCACTAAGGATAAGTATAACCCCTCTTTTGTTTGTTCTATCTGCAAAATCCCGATAGAAGATTCATGAATACATGCCAAATCCTGACCTGTAGAAGCATATATTCCGGCAATGGCATTTGCCACATTCACATTATGTCCCACCATCCCATCTAAACGACTAATGGAAAGCGAATGATTATAGGAACTAAACATATCGTTTGCATTCGTTCTCAATGTTTTTTCAATAACTTCATTGGTAAGAAAGCATTCGCTAATGACGTGACATCCTCTTCCATTTTGAATGGCATAAAAAGAAACTTTTTTGTCTGATGCACCATTCCCTTCAATAACAAAATTTAAGATCTCTATATTGGTCTCAAGTTCAAAGTTCTCTTCAATCCACAAACAGGCATTCCAGGTACAAGAAGTGGTCATATTTTGTCCGGAAGCATCGCTTGTGGAATACACAAACTTTAGATGTACAATTTTTCCAATAATAACACTTCCAATTTCAAGTAATTCGGCATGATTACTATGCCGTTGTGCTTTTGCCTTTATTTTTTTGAAATTTCTTTTAATCCATTCATCAAAAGCAATAGATTCAGACAGCCGCTTAAAGGTATACATGGGAGTTCTAACCATCTTTTGATGCACAATATGAGCTTCAAACCCTCCACACTCACTGATCGCCTTAATCCCTCTGTTCATACTTGCTACTAAGGCTCCTTCTGTTGTGGCAACAGCACTATGAACCCATTCTAGCTTTTTATCTTTATCAATAAATAACAGGGGGCCAACCAATCCTAGTGGAATTTCGACGGTTCCAATAAAACTTTCAATATTGTTTTGTATTTGAAATAGCCCTATGGATTCAGACTTTATAGCCTTACTAATATCTTTAGATAAGGTTTCCAAATAATTCATTCTTAAATCGAACGCCGTTTGGTTCATTAACCCTCTACCAGGGGCCTGTTGATATTTTGCATTCATACGGTTTTGCAATTAGGATTTAACGCATTGAAACGGTTTACAAAAACGGTTCTAACATCATTAATGTGTTTATCGAGATTATCCATATTCCAATCTTTTGTAGAAATTTCATCCAATAGCTCAATACCTAAAGTTCCATTTTTAGCATATTTAAAGTCGGTCATATTACTCTCTTCGGGCACATGAATATAAAGAGGAACAATGGGCAAGTTTGCCTCCAATGCCATTTTATAAATCCCTCTATTAAAAGGCGCTATTCCATGAAAATGATCGTGAACGCCTTCTGACGAGGCTGCAATGGAATATTTCGATTTTATTAAAAATTGGGTGGTGTTTTTAAAGAACCTCTTGCGCCTTTTTGCGTGTTTTTTTTGAGGTATATAGCGCGTTCCAATGGATATAGCGGAAACTAGAATTGGAATGTAAATCCAGGTCTTTTCGGAGAGTACAAATCTGGTATTCTTGAGTCCCAAAGCGGTTAAAAGTAAAATATCTTGTTCTGCGTTGTGATTAAAAGTATATAGAACTTGATGCTTAGGAAATTCGCTTAAGGATGGGTAAAAACTTTTGAAACCCATGACTGTCAGTATGAACCGAGAAGAATACCTGATTATATAGGTAATACAAAAGCCTCTGAGTAATCCAAAACTTACAATAACAAGAAATAAAGAAATGCTTCCTGTAATTAACATAATTGTTAATCCTGTAATCCTCCTGTAGATTGTGATAAGGACTTTCAATAGTAAATAAAAATAGACTTTACTGGTACAAGGTGTTCCATTTTAATTCATTTATACGTATTAAATAAAATAATTTTAGTCCTCCATAATAAATGCAGTAAATTCATTTTAAGATAAGAACTATCTCTTCTCATTGGCCATTTCAACAAAATTAAGGCGATCACTAACAGGTTATGAACTTACCAGAAAAATACACTTTATTTTTCCACAAATCAATAAAAGATAGGTTTTTGACAGAAGTTTTGATCAAATATTGGAGCAATTAAAAAACAGGGAGATATAATTCATTGTTTATCAAGTGCTTACAAGCATATAAGATAATCCCGCACCGCCTATCACAATACCTGTGATCGCACAATATGTTAAATCTCGGGGTCATTATTTGTAGTTAAATAACCTAAAGGGGTGCTATCCACTGCCCATTAACCTATTCTCCAATGGGCTAATTAAAGAAATTCGCATATTCGCTTTGGTCAAGAAGAATTGTTTTGAAATTTTTAAGGACGGTTATCCCTGGAGGTTTTATTTAATTCGGTCTTTATCATTTGAATTAGCCTTCGGGTTTCCCTCAAGTTTTTGAAGGCATGGGCAGCAATCACGTTTCTTTGCACTTTTACAGATTTAATCATTGCCAGATAAACCGTATTCCTTTTCAAGGCATCATAATCATGAGGAATAATGGGAACATCTATCGGGTTTGAATAATCAAAATTCTCATCGTTATAACTAAAGAGCTGATCCACAATAATTTGTCTATTGGGTTGAAAGGAACCGAAGTATTCCATTTCGTCATTTAATTTTTTTTGTGTGACCTCAAATAGTTCCACAACAGCTCTTCTTAAAGGGTCTGAAGTTATAATATTAAATCCAATATTTTTTAGACCCTCATAACCGGCGGTGGACAATGACAAATTAGTTCCCGGGATTCTGGCATTCTGAAAATGTATATTCAATGAATCTGAAAATGGCAACTCCTTCTGCAAAGCAGAAATGATGATGTCACTCGATGTGTTCCATCTGGCCCTCACTAAGGAATCCCGGATCATTTCTTCACAGTTCGTTTGCAAAGTGGCTGAAAGTTCAAATAATATTTTTCGCTCCTGGTCCCGTAATTTCCGTTCTTCATTCCAATTGTTAATTTGAAGAGCGATTAAAATTCCTATAACCACCAATACAATTTCACCGACAGCATATTTCAGGTATTTCGAGGTTTTACCCTCCTTAAGGAGGTTTCGCCGGATAGTACGAAAGAATTTTATCATGGATTGTTGGATGAGTTTCTAAAGATAATGAAAATCTAAATGCAACTTTAGGACCTAAAAAAGCCTTAACCACTAATGTATTTTAGGCCTTAAGGTCGTCCCACCCTTCTCAAAATTGGGGAAGGGTAATTATCTATTAAGAGGTGCCCTCTACTATATAAAGGTTGTCCCAAAAATAAATTAAAATATTTTGAAATTCCATTAGGGCTTTATTAAAGCACCTATATTCGTGGTATGCAAAGAACAAAACAAGTTATTTTATGAATTTAAAAAACCTGCCTCATAAAATCGCGATTGCCCTTTTCTTAATAGGGGCGTTCGTAACTTACATAAGTGTTAGTATCATGAGTGAGGATATACAAGTCTTTGACTCGAGTTCTTCAAGTGATGCTGGAATTCCGGAATGATTCAATATCATAATTGGGGGCTTATTACCTCCAAAGTGATTTAATTAAACGCCTGGAAGGAATCTGTAGAGTACTATAATAATCATCGCTATCATGAGTCCTTACAGAACCTAACACCCTTAGATGTATATATTGGAAGACCATATCAATTATTAAAACAAAGAGAAATGATTAAACAAAAAACTATGAGCAATAGAAGGAAACAGCATCTATTGCAAACATTGAATTAATAACTTAATTTTAAACCTAACTGGTGAACACTCTTTGACGACTTACATGCACTTCTACAAGATATTATTTTTCTTAATTTCAATCTGTTTTTTGTCATGCAACAAAAAGACGTATGAAAAACGCTCCTCCAGCCCTAAATTATTATTTGGTGATGTGGGCACCACGGCTTGGAAACAAAATTGGTTTTTGGATGGTATACAGGCTAAAGTTATAAATACACAAGAAGGCATAGCACTCATTGCCGGACCAAGGTTTGGCAGCGATTCAAGCCATGCGGTCTTATGGACCAAGAAGAGCTTTAAGGGTAATATATGTATTGAATACGACTACACACGGACGGATACGACCACCAGGGGAGTCAATATTTTGTACTTTCATGCAACAGGCAAGGGAGGGAAAGAATTTCCCAAGGATATTTCACTTTGGAACGACAAAAGAACGGTACCGCAAATGTCCTTATACTTTAATAATATGAATGCCTATCATATCAGTTATGCGGCTTTTTCAGCAAAGGAATATTCTGGGGATAACGACTATATTAGATTGCGCATATACAATCCTTCAGATAAAGGCCTTCTAGGCACGGAAGTAAAAGGAGATTATTTTAAGACAGGGCTTTTTAAAACCGATATAACCTATCATGTCAAAGTCTTTAAACACACCGATAAAATCAAAATGCATATTGAAAACAAAAATAATTCCTCAGAATATCTGAACTGTGAATGGGATATTTCAAACCTGCCTTCATACAATGAAGGAAGAATTGGGTTCAGACAAATGTTCACGCGTAAGGCCAGATACAAGAATATTAAAGTTTGGGAGCTAAAATAGGTCAAATGATGTCAAACCCTTATACATCAATATCACTCTATTTTACTATTTTGACCATTAAATTTTAAACATCAGTTCAGTTTTATAATGTAATGTGTTCTATATGTGGACTAAGATAAAAAAATAAAAATCCTAACTAATTGATTTGCAATTGTTATGATTTTTTATTTGTGGTCCCCCTTTTGAGATAATTATTTTAATTTAATTATTTAATTCCATGTTTAAAAGGTCTATCACAGCCTTAGCGCCTTCCCGAATTTCAATTAAATGGTTATAGTTTTTGATAAAATTTAAATGGGCTGTTTCCACGACATTTATAAATAAGTGATTTTCTGATAACGCTTCAATGTTTAAGGGTTTATAAGCGTTATTGCCTTCACTATTTACATTAAAAGCAAAGGTTTCATACATGACAGGTCTAAAAAATGCCATAAGGTTTTGCTGATAATCTTCTATTCGCCTTTGAACCTCTGGATAGTGGTTGTTATATATTTTCAATATACCGGTTTTTTAATTCTGAATTTCTTATAATTTCCATTCCCCTATTTTCAAGTTCTCCATAGGCGTTCAATTCCGGTGAGAACCCTTTACTAATCATTAAGCATCCAAAATGAACATCCAACGAATCATTGTAAATTATATCACCATTCCGTAATTGTTTAATATAATTTATACTCATAAGGTCAGCCTTTAACCTTCCGATATTATAGTTTATTTGATTTTCTGCATCGGATGATAGTGATATTAATAAATTGCTAAGGACTTCTTTTTCTAATACCCTTACTTTTCTCTCCTCATTCCAATTCTTAACCTGTAATGCCAATAGGATACCTATCATTACCAGAAGAATCTTTCCCAGAACATATTTAAGATACTTGCTCGTATTATGACCACGAATTATCGTGTAAGGTAGTTTTCTAAAGATACAGAAATTCTAAATGAAACTTTAAGACTTAAAAAAAGCTTCTTAAACTATTGAAGAGCATACTTTCTTTATTGACGGGGATACTCATTATTAGATTACCAAAGTATCGGGTTCAGATTATAAAATACGATATAAAGAACTCTTTTTAGTTCGTAAAGGTTTCCATCAAATTTGTCACAACCATTCCATCTTCAACTGAACAAGGGTTACTTCTATTTCCTAAAAAATAATGAACTGTTTGTTGTATCATTGGCTGTTGAATATGTGTCGGATTCTTAAATTGAAAAGTGCTATTCCCTTTTTCAGATTTCATAACCAATTCATCCTTATAAAAAGAAAATTCAATACTTCCCTTTTCTCCATAAATGATACATTTATCCCGTTCAAACTGTTTTGGAAAGGCAAAGGACCAAATTCCCCTGAACTGAATGCCATTTTTAAAATTTATGATCCCGTTCACCATATCATCTACCGTATTCATTTTAGACTGGTTAACAGAAATACCTTTGGCCTGATCATACGCACCAAAGAAGTAATACATCAAATCTAATTGATGCGGTGCGATATCATGAAAATACCCCCCTCCGGATACATTCTTATCCAATCGCCATGTTGCTTTGGTATTAAAATTTAAGGGTTGTAAAAATTGCAGGTCTACAGATATTATTGGACCTATCGCTTTAGTACTTAATAATTCTGATATCTTTATGTACATCGGTAAAAACCTTCTGTAATGCGCAACTACCAATTTATACTTAGTGGTTTTTACGGCTGATGCCAATTCCAAAGCCTCATCCGTATGGAGTACCATTGGTTTTTCGATATAGACGTGTTTCCCTTTATTTAGAGCCTTTAAAGCATAGTTTAAATGCCTATTAGGTGGCGTCGCTATATAGACGGCGTCGATATCAGGATGGTTTAATAGTTTCTCGGCATCATCATACCATAAAGGGACGCCGTGTCGTTGCGCAAAATCTTTTGCCAATCCCCCATTTCGACGCATAACCGCCAAAAGTTTAGAGTTTTCACATTTTTGAAATGCGGGTCCGCTTTTAACCTCTGCTACATCACCGCAACCAATAATACCCCAAACAATATTAGTTTTACCCATATATGAATTTTGTGTGTTTCAAATACCTTTTTTATTATACAAATTTAACCCTTTAAAAGGTTGAGGTAACCGTATTTAAAAATAATCAAATTAATGTATGCCTCAGCGAATAATGCCTATTATAACCCTTTGCTGACCCCTTTATTTATGGTTTAAGTATAAATCCTTGTTTAAAATCATAATTAAAGAATAGGAATAAAACCCAAATGTTTCCCACAAAAAGACTACAGCTTAGGTTATAGGGGGACCACCTTAGGCTTCCCGCTTCCGGCGGGACAGGCTGCTCCTCCTGACGCGTTCCACAATATGGTAAGATTAATATTTAAGGGTTATAGTGTTAGCTTAATTAGAATTACACTTTGTAAATTGTAAAAAACAAAAGGATTAAATGGAAAACATTTATAGTAATTATGGAATCGAAATTGTTGTAGGAATGATTATTTCTGTCTTGGTATTTATTTTTCTTAGAGTAATATATTTTGGATATTTCAAAAAAGAATCAGAAAACTAATTTATAATTTATTTTGTGTCACAAAAAAAACCTCAGCTTATATTCAGGCTTCTATCACTTAGTGGTCCACATGTATCTTTACTGTTTACTTTATGCTTATTAATAGTAAATATTATGTTTAGTTTCATAATTTTTAGATTTCAACAAAACGGGAGTCTTTTTTTTGATAAACACCTTGGCAAGTTTACCTGCCTTTGGTAGGTTGGTATTTTAGGAGTTTCTAAACATAGTGCATACAGTGCAGTCGTTTTATGAGGTTGGGAAACAAAAAAAGTCGCTCAATTCATTAAATGGCCGATAATGCTTTATTTGCTAAGCCAAAAAAAACATTGACTTCAATTATGGTTTAAATACTTTATTTAGTCGGTTGCAAGTGAATGGATTTTCGGGTCCGTATCATTATCATCACCTCGGTTAGCTACATATCCAACGGGTCTCAGGCATGCCTGAAGCGGTTTTGTCGGGTCACCAAATCCATCACCGTCCAAATCCTTGTAAAATGTGCTTACTATACCATTATCAGCCTCTAGTGTCTGGTGGGCAGCTCTTAATAATGACAATTCATGAACAGTGTCTTGAGAAATCTCCCAAAACATTACGCCTCCTAGTTTGTCTTTTGCCAATTGTGTTTTATGGACAATTGTATGAATCCCATTATAGAACAAGCTGTCCATTTGATCTACATAAGCATGTTTAGGATTGTCCTTTACTATTTGTCTGTATGTTTTTGATCGAGCGGGATGCGAAAAATCCCATCCATAAAATGGCATGCCTAGCACAATTCGTTCAGAAGGAATCCTTTTTTCATTAATCCAGAATTCTATAGCTTCTTCTGCATAGGAAATGGGGGCATGCGCACCAACATCTTGAGGTCTCCAGGGTCCGGTTTTGTCATATACCATTACATTAATAAAGTCATACGCCTCTATCGATTCCTGACTAACGGATTCATGCAACCAGGTGGCGCCCAAGGCAGATGTTATGCCCTTTCCTTTGGCATGCAGCGCATCCTTTAGTTCAAGAACAAATGGCGTATAGGAATCCCCTATATATGGCAATAAATTGCCTTCAATATCCACATCGACTCCATCCAGATTGTTTTCATCTACATAATCCAATATGTGCTTCACGAAAGTTGGCCTATGCTCCGGTTGCAATTGTGAATTCCAAATTGATGTGTCTGGTTTACCACCTCCGGCTAGGGATATAAACACTTTCACCCCGGCAGCATGACCTTTTTCAACGACCTTTTTGATGTCAACATTGCGACTAAAAATGAGTTCCCCGTTTTTGTTTGGATTCGCAAATGCCAGGTTTAAATGAGTTAGTCTATTGAGTTCGAGATTATCGATTTTATCAAATCCGCCTCCACTTAAATACCCTACAATCTTAAATTCCGTGTTTTCAACATAGGTATCCGGGCCAATACTATATGGCTTTTTGTCTTTTAGATTACATGAGAACAACATCATTAATTGAATCATAATTAAGGACTTTCCGTACCGCTGAATGTGTGTCATAATTTCCATATAAAAAAATTTCAGGTGTCTTTACGTGATTGTTCGATTTAAAATGAATCCAGAACTAGATTGTAAACTATAACAAAATATAAGTATAGTTCCTGTCATTTATGTTGCCAGTCCCAAAACAACCCATACATCTCTCACCAGCCATTTTAATGCATGTTTATAGCCTTCTAAATATACTGAAAATCTGAAAGGTAAGTTCAGAGTATTAAAAAGGCCTAAACCACATCTGTAATTTAGGCCTTGGGTGGTCCCACGGCTCCTGGAAAATGTAGAAATCGCCGGGACATATCTTCCCGAAGTCACCTATCTCGCGGCAATGATTGATTTTGTGAAATCGAAATACAAGGAAGGACTTCTTTGGGAAGAAGCCTTCAAAATTAGAGCTTCCACCGGCAGGGACTCTGATAACCCTACTGCCATATAGAGTGGAATGCTTGGCTTCATCATCGGCAAAAAAGGTGTTCGAATTGCTGATCATGTCGTGATTAAGGTCTTAGACGCACGTATCGATGAGACATCAGATTAGAGGTAAATTCCAGCAGAAAAGAGGTAACCCCTGTGTTTTTATTTTATTAGCCTCCGGTTATGCAATGATCTCAAAAGGGTAATTGTATGGAATCTGTCGTAAAAAAATACTATTTTTGTGGCTTAATTTAAATTCAAGGTATTAGTCTATCCATATCATGCGTAACCTTTTCTCAACTTCATTCCTATCACCCTCTGCTTATCTATCAATTCTGTTTCTGGTACTTGGATTTCAGAATCCAGCTTTAGCACAAGATAAATCCAACCGAACATGGCTGGCAGGAGATCATCATATTCATTCCAGATATAGTGTAGGCTGGAATCGTGAAGTGGATCCTCCTACCCCCATTAAAGGAGGCGATGCCATTTATCCAACTCCCATGAATGCCTTAATGGCTAAGTATTATGGCCTTTCATGGATGGTAACCACCGATCATGGCGGCCCCAATCACAGTAAAGTAAATCTGGAAATGGCTTATCCCGAATTGTTGTATTCCAGAAAAGTTGTACCCGAAGTGATTCAGTTTTATGGGATGGAATTCGATACTCCCGGCGCCGATCACTCCAGTTTAATTATCCCCCATTCGCACGATGAATCCACCCACTTACACAGCATAGAATCTCAATTCAATAAAAGAGAACCTCACCCATCGGATCCAAGTTGGGATACCGAACCAAGAATGCTTGAAGCATTGGCATTCATGAATAAAATGACCACAAAACCGGTGGTTATTGCCAATCACCCTTCCCGATCTGCATTAGATTTAGGCGTGTACGGAAAAGATGATCCTGCCGAACTTAGGGACTGGAATGATACCGCCCCAGACATTGCCGTAGGTATGGCCGGAGCACCTGGTCACCAAGCTGCTGCCTTAAATCCAGACCGTACTTTTCGGGAACGTCCCAGGGGAGGATATGGACAATTTCCTACTATGGGAGGTTTTGATCAGATGACTGCTAAACTGGGCGGATTTTGGGATTCCATGTTGGGCGAAGGTCGCCGTTGGTGGATAACCGCAAACTCCGACTCACATGTGAACTGGCGGGAAGGTGGTAGCGATTTCTGGCCCGGCGAATATTCCAAAACTTATGTCTTTGCCCAAAAAAATCACGACGATATTATAGATGGCATTCGAAATGGCCGCGTTTTTGTAACTCTGGGAGATTTAATCTCAGAGCTTTATGTTCGGGTAGAAGGAGGCCATCATACTGCTGATATTGGAGGCGCAATTCATATTGCCCGTGGAGAAGATGTAACGGTTACCATTCGCTTTAAAGACCCTGACACCCTGAATTCTTGGAAACAAAACCCTGAAGTTACCCGTGTGGATTTGATCATGGGAGAATTAAGAGGGCCGGTTACCAATCGAAATAGTGACAGCAATCCTACCACACAGGTTATTGCACGTTTTACTGAGTCTGACTGGACTGTCAATGGTGCCTATAAGGAGATGACATACACGATTTCGGAGCTGGGTAAGGATAGCTATATCCGTATTAGAGGTACCAATAGTAATGAACTGGAACCTCAAGAAGATAAAAAAGGCGAAAGTCCGTGGGATGAATTATGGTTCTACTCTAATCCTATATTTATTGATGTAGAATGATTGACACAGGGTTATATAATTTTGCAGAGAAAATAAAAAAAGCCTTAGAAGCGCTGTAGTTTCAAGATGAAATTATCTAATATTTTTATTCCACGCCATTTGAATTAAGGTATTCCATGAGGTTTTGATTAATATTCTTGTTATTCTGCTGAATTAATGTAATTCAATATTTAACCATTCCAATAAATATTTTAAGTACAATTAAGAGGGACATCCTTTAAATCCTTAAGGATACCTGTTCTACCCCTCTTTTTAGAAAAAAACCTGGCAAGTTTACCTGCCTTTGGTCGGTTGGCGTTTTAGAGAAAAATGCAATCAATACATACAATGCAGTTATTTATAATGTATAGTTGAGTTTACTGCATAAAAAAGCCATACATATCTGTATGACTTGATTTAACTGGTGGTCCAGCCTTTGACTTCCTCCTTGAAGTGGGATAAACTTCCTATCACAGGCAGGTAAACTCGCTCAAAAAGGGTCAATTATTCCATTTTATCCAATTCCTCCTCTATCGATTTCATTAATTCTTTCGTTCTTTCACTGATAAAATTACAATTTTCAATAGCATCTTTTTTCCAAGATATTCTATCTTTCAAGAAGTATAAGAACTCTTCACTTTCATATCTTTCATTTATTAAATAATATTTATTTCTAATTGGCAGGACATCTCCAGAAAAAAGTGCGAGACCAACATTCTGAATAAGTCTTTCAAAGTGATTGTAATGCACATCGTAAAGTTCAATTATTTCTAATCTCAGTGAATCGGAAGAAATCAGATCTAATCCATACGTTTTCATGGTTTCATAAGAAGAAATCGTTATATTAATTTGTTCCAAAAATCCTATCCCGCTAAAATATTTACTTATACTATCGTGGTAATTTAGATTCGATTCTTTGTATTTAACAATCTGTGATATATTTTCAATATACCTGTTCTGATTACTCATAAATTTATTGAATTCATCGATATTACTTTTCAGATTATCTTTTAACTCAACTAAGGATTTTATTTCCTTCTGCCTTTCTTTTTTATCCTCATTCCAATTGTTAATACTCAAGGCAATCAAAATCCCAACAACAACCAGTATAATCTCACCAATAGCATAAAGCAGATAGTTGCTAAATCTATTCTGAGACAATAGTTGCTGACGTATTTTACGAAAGAATTTAATCAAGGGTTGTTGGTTGACTTTCTAAAGATACAGAAAATCTAAATGAAACTTTAGGACACAAAAAAACCTAAACTACATCTGTAATTTAGCTTCTATCTCATCTTATTTTCCTTTTAAACTCGAATAAAATATAATAAAAGTTAGGAGTTTAAGTTATTCAGTTGTTATATTCTTATAAACCCAAATAATTAAAAATCATGAAAAAATTAAATTTTAAAATTTTATGCCTACTATGTGTTTTTATTTTTAGTTGCTCAAGTAATGATGAAAATGGAGGTATTAATTTAACTATTAGTGCCAGTAATTCAAGTGCTTCTAAACTTAATTCCAGTATTAAAACAGCTAATGCCGAAGTCGTTTTTACCGACTTCAAGATTTCTATAAGGGACGTTGTATTTAAAAACGATGACGACATTAATAGCAGTCTTGATACAGATGAAATTCAATTTAGAGGTCCATACCAAATTGATTTACTGGATAACACAGATGCCTTATCTCAAACCATAGGAAATGCATTTGTCCCTGATGGAAAATATAAAGAAATGCGCTTTAAGTTTCACAAGGATGAGGACCTGCCTACTACGGATGACCTTTTTGATAAATCTATTTATATTGAGGGTACAATAGATGGGGTTCCGTTTGTTTTCTGGCATGATACCAGTGAAAACCTTGATGTTGGCAGAAGTACAGGTGTTCTGGTTCAAGGCAATAAAGTTAACTTTACTGTACAATTTAATATTTCACAATTTTTGAGCTCTCTTAATCAGATTGATTTAAGTCAGGCAACGGATAATAATAATGATGGGTTGATTGAAATTTTCCCTAATGATGAAGATGGAAATCAGGATATCGCTGATGCTTTAAAAGACAATATTAAAATGGCTGCTGATTTGTTAAATTAATTTTTTTATGAAAATAATATTTAAAAAGCCATCTATGTAGGTGGCTTTTTTAGTAACCCAAAAACACCACAAAACCCTTACTATTTCTCGTATGGATTTTTATCTTTTGTCCCCTCTCTTGTTCTTCCAGCTAGCAGATGGACAGGCTACTTAACCAAAAGGGTCTCACTATGTAAAAATTATTTAGTTTTAACAAATCAGATATTCAAGAGGAAAATAGTATTTTTCAAGGTCCTTTTAAAGTTGAATTCAAAACTTTGTTTTGTCCAGTAGGGCCTGACATTTAAGAGTACCCTGTTAATTTTTAATGAATATAATTTAGAAAATTGAAAAATGGCTTAAGTACAGATGAAGTAAAAGAAAGACTCTCCTCTTTCGGCTACAATGAACTGCCTTCTGAAAAACCAAAGAATATTTTTGGAATTGCGATGGAAGTAATTAAAGAGCCTATGTTTTTACTCTTAATTGCCTGTGGTGTACTCTACATAATTTTGGGAGATGTTAATGAAGGGATAATTCTTTTATCTACGATTTTCATTATTATTTTTATTACTTTTTATCAATATCAAAAAACTGAAAAGGCTTTAAATGCACTTAAAAATCTTTCTTCCCCTAGAGCATTGGTCATTCGAGATGGAAAAGAATTTAGAATTGCCGGTCGTGAAGTCGTACCAGATGATATTGTTATTCTAAACGAAGGTGACCGAATTCCAGCCGATGGGGTTTTGTTTGACACTGTAAACCTAACCGTTGATGAATCTATATTGACAGGGGAATCTGTGCCTGTAATTAAATCTTCTCATATAGATCCTTCAAATATCAACGGACACGTTTTTAGCGGTACACTTGTGGTTCAGGGGAAGGGATATTCCAAAATACTTGCTACAGGATTGCACACCAAGTTTGGTGAAATAGGGCGCACTTTACTGAATATTGAAAAACGGGAAACCCGTTTACATAATGAAATGAAATCCTTGATTCGGAATCTGTTCATTTTAGGTGCAATACTAAGTGTAGTTGTTATAATAGCTTTTTATTTGGTAAGAGGCAATTTTATACATTCTTTGTTAAATGGGCTTGCAAATGCAATGGCTATTCTGCCTGAAGAATTTCCAGTGGTACTAACTGTCTTTCTTGCCTTGGGTGCATGGCGTTTATCAAAAATAAATGTATTAACAAGAAAACCATCTGCAATAGAAACACTTGGGTCTGCAACTGTTTTGTGCAGTGATAAAACAGGTACCATTACTCAAAACAAAATGGAGGTTTCTGTCGTGTATAATGGAGACAGCTCATATTTCAAAGATTCATTTTCGGAGAACAAAAACCAAATTCTTGAAATTATTAATTATGCCTATTTGGCCTCACAAGAAAATCCCATTGATCCAATGGAAAAAGCATTCTATAATACACATCAATTATTAAATGAAAATTCAAATACCCCCTATAAATTACTAAAGGAATATTCCTTAAGCAAATCCTTTTTGGCAATGACGAGAGTTTTAAAAAATAAAGCTAATAATGAAACTTTTGTGGCATCAAAAGGCGCTCCGGAAACCATTTTTAAATTATGCCAATTAAATCCTCAAGACACCAAGAAATATCTAAATATTGTAGAATCTTATGCAGAAAAAGGATACAGAGTAATTGCTGTTGCGAATGCAACAATGGAATCAACCGCTTTACCAAATTCCCAAATTGATTTTGAATTTAAATTTCAAGGGTTAATCGGTTTGGAAGATCCCATACGTCCTGAAGTTCCAATAGCTATTCAAGAATGTCATGACGCAGGTGTGAAAGTCATTATGATAACTGGAGATTTTCCCACGACCGCCAAAAGTATTGCCAAACAAATAGGCCTGGGTGTTGATCATAATCTGATTACGGGAAGCGATTTGGATAAATTGAGTGATAACCAACTACAAAAAAGAATTTCTAACATAAGTGTTTTTGCACGAGTCGTTCCAAAACAAAAACTTCGTATTGTAAAAGCACTTCAAGATAATAATGAAATTGTTGCCATGACCGGTGATGGAGTAAATGATGCCCCTGCATTAAAAGCTGCTAACATTGGAATTGCTATGGGTAATAAGGGAACCGATGTAGCCAGAGAGGCCTCATCATTGGTTCTGTTGGATGATAATTTTTCTTCCATTGTTTCTGCAATACGCTTAGGAAGAAAAATCTTTGATAACCTTCAGAAAGCTATGTCATACATTATAGCCATTCATATCCCAATTATAGGACTAACCTTATTGCCTGCTTTTTTCTCCTCATTACCGATTTTATTGATGCCATTACATATTGTGATTTTGGAATTAATAATTGATCCTATTTGCTCTGTAGCCTTTGAAAATGAACAAGAGGAAGAGAATATCATGAAAAGAAAACCAAGGGATCCTCAAGAAAAGTTTTTTGGAAGAAATAAAATATTCGCAAGTGTATTTCAAGGATTACTGCTTCTGGGAATGACAATGACCATTTACTTTCTTTCCATTCATGAGGGACATACCAGTGCAGAAGTCAGAGCAATTGCATTTTCGTCATTGGTTATAGGAAACATATTTTTAATTCTTACCAATCTTTCCAAAACAAGAAACTTTTTTAAAGTTATCACAGAGAAGAATTGGGCAGTATGGATAATTCTCTCCATAGCCATTATTATGTTATTACTGATTATTTCAATCCCATTCTTGCAAAACATTTTCAGCTTTGAATTTCCAGGTCTAAAACATTTCATTTCATCACTAATTGGCTCCAGTTTAATTTTGCTGATTCTGGAAATACTAAAATATTTGAAGAACAGAAAAAAAAGTTTGACTCTATCTTGACTAAAAAACAAAAATGGAAGGCTTCAATACTGTATTACTTAATAACAGGATTAGCCAAATGTTCTGCTGACTTTTATAAAGTCACTATCTGAAGATATAAAATCCCAGAGCATTAAAAAAGCCCGATTAAGTTTGGTCTTAATCAGGCTCAATTGCATGTTCTTTAGTTCCGCATCTGGTTCTGGTGGAGCTGCAATTTGCTGTTTACTTTTCCAGAGATGGAGAAAAATATCATATGCCTTCTACTATCCGTTATTTTTATCCTCCTTTTAGTGGCACATATGGTTGCAGTGTAACGCTATTAAAAACTAACATAGTTGATCTTCATTCTTGAATTACATCTTCTAGTATATTAGTATTTCTTTGGAAAGCGACAGCTTTAGCAGCTTTACCTATAGCAATAGTTGCACCAGACAGTTTTTGCAAATTAGCACCTTCAATGCAATGATTTAACAATAATTGAGCCTCATCGAATGCTATTGAATAATTAGTGTTAGTGATAATTATATTCTGTAAATTTCCTTACGAACAAGACGCATCAATTCCATAGACTTTTCTTCTTTCATCAATTGACGGTAATTTTCTCTATCGAGCTTTTCAACCAAATTCCAAACAGCCTGATTCATACTAATATGTTCATTGAAAAAATCTACCATATCAAAAATACGTGGTGAAGCATCGGCGGTAAAAAACTTATTATAACCAAATTCTTTAGCATAAAAGAAAAATTCTACTGTGTGTAAAAAGTTTCGAGATGCACCAATTAGGTCCCAATCAAAATTCCAGTCATTATCATTGGTATGCAAATAATAGTCAATACCTGACTCTTCACATAATGCAATTGCTTGAGCTGGATTTTCTTTAGCCAATAATGAATGACCAAAATCAATTGTGATACCTGTAGCTGGGTTGTTTACTTCTTTTAATAGCACTATTGACTTTGCACAAGTATCTAGGTTACAGTTTACGCGAGTTTCATTGAATTTGTATTCAATAAACAACGGTATCTCAGGCAAATATTCAGAAGCTTCGGCAACTGAATCTATCATATTTCGCCACGACTTGGGATAATCAACCTGAAACAAATTATCAAATCCATCCGAAAGCGGACAACATGTAACCAAAGGGGCACCTACCTCTTTAGCGTAATCCTTTGCTCTTTTAATTATATCGACCGCTTTTTGTCGAATCTCTTTTTGAGGTCGAGAAATTGCTCCCGGAACAAAAATAGGTTCCTTTTTAATATTTGCATTTACTGCTGCAAATTCTAGTTTATACTTTTCAAGTAATAGCTTCGTTTCAGCAGGCTCTCCTGTTTCATATGGATAAACAATTTCAATACCCTTTACGCCTTCTATCTTATTTACAAATTCTAGGCGTTCTTCAAGATTTGTTGTTTCCTGATAATCAGAAAAACGATCTTGTGTTTTGCCTAAAAAAGCTGTTATTATACTCTGTTTCATATTTTACTTTTATTAAAAATTATTCACTTATTACTGTATCTCTAATAATACTTTTGTCGGTAAACTGATCCAGTAAATCGGTTACTTTTGTAGAAAAGGAATACATTATAGCACCAGCTTTACCAGCTTGAAACCAATGTTTTGTTCCGGCAGGAAGGACAAGTTGCTCTCCTGGTTTTAAAACGATTTCATTTCTAAGCGTATAGCAGTTTTCTTTCCCGTCTACAATAAATCCATGTTTCATATTATCTTCACCCGGAATATAAAAGTATAGCTCTCCACTAATAGCACGTATAATTTCTTCTTTACCTGCATCATCACCAACTGTAGGATGCCAGTGTTCAGGTTCTGTTTGATTTGGTAATAATACCAGTATTTTACCTGCAATTCTATCTGTCTCAAACATAGTTAGAATCTGGATTCCTTCTTTTCGAATATCACTTAATCCAAAATCAACTGCTGTGATCTTCAATTTATCCTGAGGAGTTAAGAATAAACCTGCATCCTCAATCATTTTTAAGGCTTCATCACAAACCTTATTAAATTCTTTTCTTTTAATCATCTACATATATTTTTAAAGGATTATTTGGATTAATTCCTAACCAAATAGGAATCGCTAGAATATTTAATGCTGCAGCCAAGTAAAAGAATGGCAATGCAGAGCCGGTAAAAGACAACATATATGGAAAGGCCAGCGCTGTAAGAAAAGAACCCAAGTTCCCTGCCATATTCATCGTTCCACTAACAACTCCGGAATGTTCTTTGCCCACATCTACGCATGCTGACCAAGATGGACTCAAAGTCATATCAGCTCCAAATACAGCAATAGAAATAAATATAATGGCTGGAATAACTTCATCCATATAAGCACTTGAAATAATACCAACTGCTGCAAGAAAGAATCCAATAATTGCAGGTAGTTTTCTTGATAGGGCCCACTTCTTCTTTTTATAGATATAATCAACCAAAAATCCAGAAGTCCAATTACCCAGAGCCCCACAAATAAGAGGTAGCGAAGTAAACATTCCTGCTTCTAATGTATCCAAACCAAATTTGTCTTTTATATGAGGGAAAAGCCAAGTTAAAGTAAAAAAGAATGTGAAATTACTACTAAAATACTGTCCCATAAGCATCCACATGCTTTTTGAATGGAAAAGCTTGTTCACCGAAACCTTTGATTTTTCATTCTCATCAGCTTTTTGAATATTCTCTTTAATAAATTTTAATTCCCTTTCGCTAATTTTGGGATGATCTTGTGGATTGTCTCTGAACCATACATACCATATTATTGCCCAGAAAACACCAACCGCTCCTAAAACTACAAAGCTCATTCGCCATCCGGTTAAATCTATTAACCACGCTGCGAAAGGAAGCGCAATAGCGGCTCCAATTCTACCTCCAGAAAAGTTAATACCATTTACTATTCCACGTTCATTCAATGGAATCCAATTATAAATTGCCCTTGCCATTGAAGGAAAAGCGCCAGCCTCACCTACTCCAAATATAAATCTTACAAATATGAGTGATACAAAACCAAAAACGGCACCGGTTAGGGCTGTAAATATCGACCATAAAGTGACAACTCCAGCAAGCACCTTACGTGCTCCAAATTTATCAGCCATATATCCTGAAGGAGATTGGAACAATGCATATCCTAATGCAAAAACAGAAAGTACCCACCCCATTTGCTTATCTGAGAGTGATAAATCTGAGGCGATAGGATCCTTAGCAACAGAAATCATTATCCTGTCGAATAAAACTATCATGGCTAATATAAAAGTGTTGAACACCATTATAAAACGCAAAGGTACTTTGAGTTTATTTTTCATAACATATTAAGTATATCTTAACCGAATTCGAGGAAACTTTAGAACCTTCTTGAAATCAATTTCTTTGACTTTTCGAGATGTTCTTTTATTAAATCTTCTGCAAGTTTCGAGTTTTTTTCTTCAATTGCTTCAATTATATCCATATGCTCACTAAGTGTCTCTTGTGGTGACCTAACTAAGCCAATAAGATCAATACAAATTAAAAGATTGCCACGATTAAAAAGTTTGTAGAGGAACTCATTACCGCTTTTTTTTATAATCATTTCATGAAACAAGCTATCAGCCTTTTTATATTTCATGACATCAATATCCTTAGATCCAAGAAAAGGTTTAAACAAATTATATAATTTTTCGATATCTGATTTCACTGAGACTTTTACAAACGTTTTTACCGCCATAGATTCCAATGCAATCCTGCAATCATAAATTTCTAAGACTTCTTTATTAGAGAAGATTTTCACCGCCATTCCTTTACGTGGCAATGACTCTACCAACGATTCTGCCTCAAGCATTTGCAAAGCAGAGCGAAGTGGTGTTCTACTGATTCCTAACTTCTCGGCAAGTTTATCCTGAACTATCTTTTGGCCGAGCTGTAATTTACCAGAAACTATCATATTTTTAACCTTATGATAGGCCTTCACACTTAACTCATCGTTTGATATTTTCATTTGGAATAGTACGTATATTATTGTATTTTCGTATACGGTATACAAAATTATGTTAATTATTTTGCATTTAAAAACTTTCTGAATAATTATTACAAATGGAAAAAACAGCTTTAATAACAGGAGCGACTTCAGGCGTTGGTAAAGCAACCGCAAAAAAACTGGCCGATCATGGTTATAATTTAATTATATGTGGAAGAAGAAAAAACATCTTAGAAGAACTTAAGGAATCTCTTACGCCGAAAACAAAAATACTTCATCTTGCATTTGATCTCAGAAATAGATCTGAAGTTGCAGAAAACATAAATACATTACCAGATGATTGGAAAAACATTGACATATTAATAAATAATGCTGGAAATGCTCATGGCTTAGGAGACATTCATGAAGGTGATATAAATGATTGGGATGCCATGATTGATGGTAACACAAAAGGGCTTCTTTACATTTCAAGATCTGTTATTCCACAGATGGTTAAACGTAAAACAGGTCACATTATAAACGTTAGCTCAATTGCAGGAAAACAAACCTATGTAGGTGGCACGGTTTATTGTGCTTCAAAAAAAGCCGTTGAAGCAATTAGCGAGGGTATGAGGCTAGAACTTACCAAGCATAATATTAAAGTAACCAATATTGCACCAGGTGCCATAGAAACTGAATTTTCTGAAGTGCGTTTTAAAGGAGACAAAAAAAGAGCAGAGAAAATTTACGAGGGGTTTGAACCCCTTATAGCTGAGGATATTGCAGATTTCATATCTTACATCTTGCATCTTCCTGAAAGGGTTAATATTGCAGACGTTACTATTTTGCCTAAGGCACAATCTGCTGTTACAACATTAAACAGATCATGAGTCATTCCCCTAAAACATTTTCTTTTTACAGAATGATATCTTTTCAGAGATTAAATCAACTGAGATCAGCAATAGATAAAGTAAATTTTTAGAAACTCGAAAATTTTAAACGGATGAAAACATTTCTAATACTCCTTTTCACTCCCCTAGCTTTTATCTCTTGCAACAATCAAAAAAATGATCCAAAAGAAAACGGGACGAAGCTATTGGAAGAAAACCTAACATAATGGGATAAATACCTGAACTATAAGCATAGCGACGGTTATGATGGAAGTACTCCAGTTAATGGCACAGGTGGTGTTATTGCCCCCTATTGGTTTGAAGAAAAATGGATATGGTGTATTTAGGATGAATATAATTAATAATGAATCTGTTTTAAGAATTAGAGAAATTTTTGGCTGTATTATAACAAAAAAAGAGAATGATAATTATCGTCTTAAACTGAAAGTAAAAAGGGGTGATGCAGTATATCCACCACGATTAACGAAAGGCAAAGATTCCGAATTATTATACCATTCTTCTGGTGAATACGGAGCTGAGCATTGGCGATCGTGGATGTTTTCTCAAGAGTTTCAAGTAATAAAAGGTCGCACTGGTGATTATTGGACTATTGGACCAACAGCAATGGAAATCAAGGCTATTCCAGACTTATGGATCATGAATACAATTGCAAATGAGAAGTATTCGTTTTTAGAAATCCCAGATGCTGCCAAAGGATATGGTTTTTGCTCTGGAAGAGTCGACTATGAGCGTAGAGAAAGCGAATGGACCACTTTAGAATTAATTTGTTCTGAAGATAAAAGTCTGCATGTTGTTAATGGAGAAGTGGTAATGATTCTTAAGAATTCGCGATATATGTATGGCGGCACCGAAATTACATTGCAAAAAGATAAAATTCAAACTCAATGCGAAGCTGCTGAAGTATTTTAAAAAAATATTGAGATTTCAAGTTTAAAATATCTTCCAGCTGAGCATGCTAAATATTACGAATAATCATTAATAGTTTTCTATGAACCATATTTTTAAAGCATTAGTTTTTTTTCCTCTCATCAGTATTTTATTTCTTGTAAGTTGCAACAACGCAACACCAAGCAATTGGCAATGGGAAACTATCACGACAGTAGGAAAACCAACAGCTCGCCATGAGGCAGGTCTTGTAGCTTATAAAGACCAATTATATTTAATGGGAGGTAGAAGGATTAATCCCACTTCGGTATTTGATCCTGCCACAAATAAATGGACAGAGAAGTCGGCTACGCCTATTGAGTTGCATCATTTTCAGCCCGTAGTTTTGAACGATGCAATTTATTTGATTGGTGCCATGACAGGAACCTGGCCAAACGAAACACCTGTTGATAGGGTTATTATTTATTATCCTGAACGTGATGAATATGTATATGCTGATACTATTCCCGAACATCGAAGAAGAGGTGGAGCTGGTGCTGTGGTTTATAAGAATAAGATCTATTTAGTGGGTGGTATTACAAATGGTCATTTGAATGGCTACAAACCCTGGTTGGATGAATATAATCCCGAAACTGGCGAATGGAAAACATTGGCTGATGCACCGAATGCACGTGATCATTTTCAAGCAGTTGTTGTTGATGGCAAACTTTATGCATTTGCTGGCCGAACCACATCGAAAATAACCGATCAAGATATGAGTTTAACCGTGAGTCATGGCAATATTTATGATTTCAACACGCAAGAATGGGAAGCAGTAACAAATAACTTAGCCATTCCAACCATGAGAGCCGGAAATTTTGCGTTTGGCTGGAACAATTCAATTGTAATTGGAGGGGGCGAAACCGCCGAAAAAGTGGAGGCCCATAATGAGGTGGAAGCATTCAATACCAAAACAAAATTATGGAGTAAATGGCCTTCTTTTAATAAGGGCAGACATGGAACTGGATTTGCCGTAATTGGAAACTTTGTTTATACTGCTTCAGGTTGTGGGAAACATGGAGGAGAACCCGAATTAACGTCAGTTGAACGTTTAGAATTACCTAAAGGAAATCCCGAGCCCATATCAGAAAGATTAGATAGTACACCAGTACATATGCAATGGCACACTATTACCCTTTCTTTCAAAGGGCCTAAAACATCTGAATCAGCTCAAGAAAATCCATTTCTAAACTATAGATTAACTGTTGAATTTAAAAACGGAGAAACGCAACAAACTATACCTGGATTTTTTGCCGCTGATGGAAATGCTTCTGAAACGAGCTCAAACGCTGGTTCGTATTGGCAAGTACGTTTTACCCCCGATAAAATGGGCAAATGGTCTTATTCGGCTAAGCTTAGTCAAGAAGATAACATTGCGCTTAGCGATGATTTAAATGCTGGAAAACCAGTGTCAATATCAGATCCCGATGGAGAGTTTTTGCTGGTAAGATCGGATAAGGAAGGAGATGATTTTAGAGCACACGGACGAATTGAAGCATCTAACGGATATTTTAAATTTCGTGATACCGAAAACTATTGGCTTAAAGCCGGAACGAACAGTCCTGAAAACCTATTGGCATATGTTGATATTGATGGCACCTATCGAATAAAAGCAGAAGCCAGAGATGGAGAAGCAGTAGCACCTACGTATATTCATGCGTATGAACCACACCTCAAAGATTGGAAAACAGGAGATCCAACATGGAAGAATGGAAAAGGGAAATCGCTGATTGGAGCTATCAATTATTTAGCTTCAAAAGGCATGAACGCTGACTATTTCTTAACTCTAAACATTTTGGGCGACGGAAAAGATGTATGGCCTTATGTGAGTCCCGATGATTTTTCCCGTTTTGATGTAAGCAAACTAGATCAATGGGAAATCATATTTGAGTACATGCAATCTAAAGGCATTTTATTGCATGTGGTTTTACAGGAAACAGAAAATGAAACCATGCTCGATAATGGAGATACTGGTCCTAATCGCAAATTATACTTGAGGGAACTTATTGCGAGGTTTGGTCATCATCTTGGCCTGGTATGGAATTTGGGTGAGGAGAATGGACTAACACCATGGGCTCCAGATAATCCTTACCAGGATGATAAACAGCGAAAATCAATGGCCAGGTTCATAAAAGAACATGATCCTTACAACCATCCGGTCGTATTACATACCTTACCTAATGATGATATTAGAAAGGATATTTTAAACAATATGCTGGGATACGAATATGTGGATGGTATTTCCCTTCAGCATGCCGAAAGAGAAACAGCACCTAAAACAGTATCAGACTGGAAAGCAAAATCCGATAGCGTTGGTCACCCATGGCTGATTACGATGGATGAAATTGGGATGTGGTACGATGGTGCCATGACGGATCCCGAAGATCCAAATCATAATACACTTCGGCGTTACGCCCTTTGGGGTGTCTTATTATCTGGAGGAGCCGGTGTTGAATGGTATTTTGGAGCCAAGCATCCACACACGGATTTAACTTCGGAAGACTGGCGACAAAGAGATCGCCTTTGGGAAATCACAAATTACGCAAAGGTATTTTTTAATACCTACCTGCCGTATTGGGAAATGCAACCCGATCATGGTTTAGTAAACTCGAAAGAAGCATATTGCTTACGCAAGCAGGATGAGATTTATGCTATTTATTTGCCAAATTCGAAAACCTATACGCTTGACTTAAAGGCTGCAAAAGGCAAATATAGCATTGAGTGGTTCCATTTACTTGCAGGAGGCGAATTACAGATAGGTTCGGTAAAATCTATAGAAGGAGGTGGAATTCGATCGTTGGGAATTCCTCCAAAAATTAAGAATAATTTACCTAATCAAGATTGGGTGGTATTGATAAAACGGTTATAATTGATATCGAAACAAATCATAATTACGTTTAAAAAATTATAAAAAATGGTGAATTATAAAAACATGGTATCATTTCAAATCAAATACATTCTATTAAGCATCTGCGTTATTGTAATATTCTCTTGTCAGCAAACAACAAAAAATGGGGTGGTTCACGAGGTTGAAATAATTGATCCAATCGTTGATACATCAATTTGGTGGGAAAAGAATAACCTAAGAATGATACAAACCAATTTGCCAGCTGCAGAAGGTGCTTTAAATCCGGACTCATTATTGGTAGATTTACTTGAATATTCGGCAAATACTTTATTGATTAATGCCGGGGGTATCATGGCTTTTTACCCCACAAAACTTCCTTTTCACTATCAAAACCCCTATGTGAAAGATGATATGCTTGGACGTGTTATTTCGCTTTGCCATGCAAATGGAATCCGTGTTATTGTAAGGTTTGATTTTAGCCGAGCTCATGAAAGTTTTCTGGAAGAACATCCCGATTGGTTCTATCTATCTCCACAAGGATCTAGAGCCGACAATTACGGAATGATAGTAACTTCAGTTAACGGTGAATATATGCAAAAACATGCCTTTGAAATTGTTCAGGAAGTAATTGACAATTATCCAATTGATGGTATGTTCATTAATATGTTCGGTTATAAAACAACCGATTATTATCACGGGATTTACCATGGGATCGATCAGAATAAAAACGATAAAAGAAGATTCGAAGAATTCTCAAATGGTATGACACTACCAACCGTTGAAGATTCCGATGATCCTGTTTTTCAAAAGTATGTTGAATTTAAAGAATTCACCACAAATGAATTATTGGAAAGAATGCATAACCTGATTAAATCCCAACGCCCCAATATTGCATTATGTACTTATAATGATGATTTTATTGATATAATGAGACATGAAGCACAGGGGGAATTGCACCATATTCCATATTTCGCATATATCGCATCCGAAAATGTAAATACGGTTGAGGCCACTTTTGATGATAAAATATCCAGTAGTGCGAGTATCCAGCAAATAACATTCGGATCAAGGTATCACGCTGTACCACCTGTTCGGATTCGAAACAGATTGTATCAAAATATTGCTCATGGTTCCGGTTTAGATATTAGCCTTATGGGTGATATGAGAAACTATGAAGATGAAAGAGGATTTGGAGTAATAAAAGAGGTGTATGCCTATCACAAAAATAATGAGAAATATTATGGTGATTTTAAAAGTACTGCACAAATAGCCATTATCAAACAGGATTATTGGCCGGGCGGACCAGAAATGGAAGAAATGCGAGGCATAGAACAGCTCTTAAAAGAAGAACATGTTCAGTTTGATTTAATCCTTAAAAAGTATCTTTCTCTTAGGTTCGATAAATTAAAAGACTACAAGATCATTCTCATTGCACATTTAAATAATTTTAGTGATCGTGAAATCGAAGTCTTAAAAAAGCTAACCGAAGAAGGTGTAAATATTATTGCTACTAATCAATCAATGGCAGACAATCCTGAGGCATTAAAAGAATTATTTGGAGCAACAGTGATTGAGAAAGAACTTGATGCTTTCAAGTACTACTTGCAATTAAAAGATCAGGATATTCTAAAACGTCAGGATAAGCTTCAACAGGCATTTTTGAAGTGTAATTTCATGAAATGCGAATTTGACGAGAAATGCCAACTTTTCCTTCCCTTACTTGACAAAGGCAGAGAAGGTCCGCCGGAAATGATTGGAGGACATGTGCCCACAGGGTGGTATGGCATAAGTATATTGGATAGAAACAGCGCAAAAACAGTTTATATTCCATGGGAAATTGGAAGAATGTACTACCAGTATGGCTTTTTTGCCCATAGAGATATATTGCTTGATGTGATTGATTTTATTAATCCAGAAATTAGGCAAGATTTCAAAACAAGCGCTCCTCCTCAGGTAGAAATAACTTTTAACAAATTCAGATATAATTCATTCGCAACAGATTCGTATAATAAATACATCATTAATTTGATCAACTTGTCGGGATTTAATGGCCGAAGCTATTTTGAGCCTTTAGAAATAAATAATATCAACTTTGAAATTAAAGTGGATTTAAAACCGGAAAAAGTATATGGTTTAAAGTCGGGAAAAACCATAAAATTTGAGGGTGACTCAATAATTAAATTTACCTTAGATAGCCTTCGGGATTTTGAAGCAATAGTAATTGAATAAAACAAGAGTAAATGACAAATATACCAAAGCTATTGTGTGCATTCATAATTCTAATATTCTTTTCATGTGGAAATAATAAAACAATTCACATCACTTTTAACCAAGGTTCTTCGGTGCTAAGTTACGGAGTATCGAAACTTGAAGAACATGCTCAAGAATCGGGATTTGTGGTTCGGAAAAATGTTCTTGACAAGGTAAACGAAGAAATAATTATTATCACTAAAAACGATACGATTAACCCTAAACTGGAAGGTTTCCGCCAAGAAAGTATTTCAAATATAAAAGATGACGGATATAAAATTATTAGAAACGAGGATCAAATTTATATTATCGGGAACTCTGAACAGGGATGCTTATATGGTTTATTCGATTTGATAGAGCAGATAGGAATAGATTGTGATATTTCTAAAGTTAAGGCCAAACAAATAAATCCTACTATCGCGTTTAGGGCAGTAAAAATAAATTTACCGTGGTCACCATACCGACCAGGTCCAACAAATGATGTGCACATAGAAACTTGCAAGGACTTAAAATTTTGGGAAGCATTTTTAGACATGCTCGTAAAAAACAGGTTCAATGCGGTGAGTCTGTGGAATAACCACCCTTTCCCCTATATGATTCGGGCAAAGAATTATCCCAAAGCCACTCCATTTAAAGACGATGAGCTTGCGAAATGGAAAGATTTTTACAAAACCCTTTTTAAAATGGCTAAAGAAAGGGGGCTCGAAACCTATCTTGTTAATTGGAACATTGTAGTATCGCCCGAATTTGCAGAAAATTATGGAGCAAAAGAATATTTTGACCGATCAGAATTGGTGAAAAAATACACGAGAGAATCGGTAACGCAATTGCTCAACGAATATGAAGATCTGACAGGATTTGGAACTACACTGGCAGACTGGATGGGAAATTGGGGCGATGAAAAAATGACGCCGCAGGAACGTGAAGACTGGGTAAAAGAAACCATAGTAAAAGGCATTAAAAATGCAGACAGAAAAGTAAAGTTCATTCATAGAGCCGTTCTATCAGGTAACCCAAAATTGATGAGAGAAGTTATTGATTATGCTAATCTTCCCGAAAAAACCATAGTAGAGATAAAATTTAACTGGTCGCATGGACACTCAACACCTAAACTTTCATTAACCCATGCCAATGACGACGGTACCGTTATGAGTGGGTTTTGGAATCCAAAACCTGAGAATTTTTTTATCGCCTGGATGGTACGAAATGAGGATTTTTTTGTATTACGCTGGGGTGATCATGAATTTATCAGAAACCATATTAATATGAATAAAAAAGATTATGTTCAAGGATATTTCATTGGTTCCGAGGGCTATATTCCGGCAAAAGATTATTCTCATCTTGAACCTCATCCTCAAAAAACATGGGATTATGCTTTTGAAAAACAGTGGATGTTTTATCACCTATGGGGACGATTACTTTTTGACCCCAATGAAAAGGAACGTACCCTTGCCAAAGAGATTAAAAAAAGATATCCGGCCATTGATGTGATTTCTTTCTTAAAAGCATATTCACTGGCCTCAAAGGTTCCTTTGAATATTGCCACATTTTACAAAGGCACATGGGATTTCACATTATATAGCGAGGGCTTTTTAGCCCCCTGGCAACCTGATATTGAAGATGGAAGATCATCATTTATTTCACTTCGGGAGTTAATTGATCAGGAAACATTGGATAAAAAGCACATGAATATCGGGGACTACGTTATGAAAGTTCATGGAAATATTCCAATAGACAAGGAAATGATAACTCCTATTGAGCTTGCAGAAACAACCAAAAGCAACTGCGCTAAATCATTAGGGATCATCGCAAGTCTTGAAAAACAGAGTAACAACCCTACACTCCAATCCGAAATTGAGGATCTTAAAACCTGGTGCTATCTTGGATATTATTTTGCGGAAAAAATTCACGCAGGCATTGAATTGAAAACTTATTTATTATCTGCTGATGTAAACGACAAGGAAGCGGCACTGAAACATGCAAAGAAAGCATTACAGCATTGGAAAAAAATTGTGGAACTAACAGAAACCAGATATCAAAGAATGCCTTATGTAATGATGACGCATCCTGAGAACAGGTGGCCTAATTTTAGAGGTTTTCATTGGAAAGATTACTTGAAAGAGGTTGAGTATGATATTGAATATATAAAGAGTATTTAGCATGATATGTAAATTCAATGTTACTCCATAAATAAACAAAGGGATACCATATACAATACAAAACATTTGGGGTTCGGTAGTTTGCGTTGAAACTTCTCAACCTTTTTTTGCAATATAAAGACACGCTACGAACACCCAACCATTTCATATGGTTAAACTTTATAACCAATTGCTGTTATAAATTCACGAATATATTTTGCAATAGACATTTAACCTAATTCAAAGGAATATATCTGTTATAGATATCTTCAGCTATCATCTTTTTCCATTTAGCATAGTTCTTTTCCCAAACCAACTTGAATTTCTCATACTCATGCACCTTATCATATGTCTCTTGATCGGGCCAGGTGGATTCGAAAATGTACTTGTATTGTCCTTCGTGGCTTCTAGCTTCTTTCCAAAAATGGTAACGGATGTTTTGATACCCTAATTCTGCAACTACCCTATTGAAATCATCTGCAATTGCAATAAATTCAGCTTCATCTTCAACAGATATTATATTTATGAGGTGAACAGTTTTGTAACCCACTATGGTGCTATTTTCTTTTTTACTCATTTCTTGCCCCAAAACTCTAGCTGGGATAGCAATTATGAACACAACAGCTATGATATTGAACTTAATGAATTTTGCCATTATACTTTTTTTATTATCGAATACAGAAAAATGAATATATACAATATAGATAAAATTTTTAATAGTTACCTTTTTTCAGCATAGTTTACTGCGCAGTAAATGAATATAATATTAGAACTATTCAGTAACAGTTAGATTATCTTGACATAAGAACAACTAAGATTAATAAAGATACCGTGAACACTAACAAACTTTAAATCAAAAAATGGTTTACTTGATTATTAAGATAAGGTAAATAAAAGCTTATCGGGGATAAAACCATATAATTATAATTACTATTTTTAGACTTAAACTAAGGTCGTTGTTGTTTTGTTAAATCTGATTTACCTAGGGAAAATCCTCAGACATAAAACCGCAACTATTCTTATACGAACCACTAGATCGAATTAAATACAACCTTTAGGATATGAAATATCAATTTAGACATAGGAAGATATTACTGCCAATTGCATTTGCCATAATTTGTGCTTGTACCACCAAAAAAAGTGATGAATTTAAGTATAATCCAAAAGAAATCATAGATCTAGGAACTGTTGTCACTGAAGACCTTCCAGAAAAGATTTGGGGGAAAGCTTTAATGAATCAATTGGGGTTTGAGAAAAATAATGAGTTTGACATTCGAGAATGGGAGTTTAAGACAAAAGATGGTAAAGTAACTGGATCAAATGCTTATTACACTTTATTCAATCATGGTGGTCCACACATCGATGCCCCTAATCATATTGATGTTGGAGGTGGACTGGATTCATATTCCATCGATAACTTTATAGGCCCACTTAAAGTTTTTGACGTATCTAAATTTTCAAATGGAAGAACTATAACCAAAGAGATTTTTCAAGATAAAGTAATTCCAGGAGATGTTGTATTAATTTTTACTGGTTATTCCCCACCTAAGTCCAAAGATGAACTTCCCACAACAATTACATTAACTTATAAAGCATCGGAATATTTAGCCAAACTACCGATTCGTGCTTTTGGAACTGACGCCCTTAGTGTAGCTAGTTTAACAGATACAACATCTGTAGTCGCTGAGACAGACATTATACGAGCCGCTCCAATTCATCATTCCTTTTTGTCAAGAGGCATACCTGTATATGAACAATTATTTAATATTGAACAACTTCTAGACAAAAGCAATATGATTTTTTGTGGTGTACCAATAAATATCAAAAATGGTGATGGAATATTAGTGAGACCAGTGGCAATAGTCTTAAAATGAGATGTAACGAACAATAAAACATAGATCTAACACCGCATATTATTTATTACCAGTTCTAGCCTATTTATGAAAATACTTGCCGTTTTTCTTCTAGGTTTTTATTCACTAAATTAAGTGCTCAAACACATGACAAACCATACACCAAAAGTTGTCCTTCATTATGACCAACCACTAAAGAATTTTATCATTAAATGTTGGTTTTCCCACTAAAGATAATGAAAATCTAAATGGAACTTCAGGAAATAAAAAAACCCCAGCTTGCGCTGAGGTTTCTACCACTTGGGTGGCCCCAACTGTTGCTTCCTGCCTTTAGCAAGCTGCTGTTTTCAGAAGTTAATGCACTTAACTTAAAGACAAATTGTATATGGTTATACCAAGTAAATGTCCTGATTCATCTACAAACCATTATTCAGGATACAGATTCTCCTATTCCATACTAATTTTGAATAGTCCTTTAACAGTAAAAGTCATGAGAACGCAATCACTTCGGCTCACTCTCAAAGCAATTCGGTTAACAATAATTAATCTTTTGATGTTTTGTAGTATCACACACGCTCAAAAACTTGAACCCTCTTCTGTCAGTTCAAATATAGAATCCTATGATTTTCACATTCAGAAATATAAAGAGACCCGAACCATCGGGTTCATTCTTGCTGCAGCCGGTGGAGTCAGTTTAATAACAGGTTTAGTAATATCGGCTGATGATGCACTTTGGGATGCTATGGGAGACGCTTTTGTGGATGGTGAAGGCGAAGCAGGTTTAAAACTTAACGGTTTTATGATAGGAGGTGTCTGTGCCTCTTTAGCAAGTATCCCTTTTTTTGTTAAAGCAGATGACCATAAGAAAAAAGCTAATCTTTTATTGAGTACATCTCAGAGTCCATTTAATAATACCACCTTTAGCACTCCAAAAAATATTGGGATCACCTTTGTGATCCCAATTGATTAAACTTGATTTTGCCTTTTCATAATCTATGCATACCGTGAAATGAAAGTACAAAAAATGGCTAAACCACATCTGTAATTTAGGCTTTATGGTATAATAGTCAGCGTATTTATCTATGGAAAAGCTAAAAATGACACCTGTAATTCACCTAATTTTTTGTAACCCAATGCATTCATATGAATAGGGTCTCTATAATATAAATCCTTATTGAATATGTTATAGCCTCCTAAGGTAAACTGATCAAGAAACGGTATGCCGTGAAGTTCACAAATCATTTTTTGCATTTCAACATATTGGGCCATACCATGTTCATAAAAAGGATCATATGCGCCTCTATCATTGAAAGCTTTACTCGATGTGAATAAATAAGTAATAGCCTGGGGATTAATTTCATAAATTTTTTTTATACAATAATTAATTCCTCCTGCCTGGGTGGTCAGTTTTCCCTGGTCGTAACCATCAAATTCTGTATAATCTGTATAGGAGCCAATCTCCCTTTTATTGGTATAATCATTTGTTGATGCCCATAATATATAAATATCAAACAACCCTGCTTCATCAACTTGCTGTTGAATAGATTTTCCTTGCAATGACGAAAATCCTGCCCCCGGAACTCCAAAATTAGTAATTGTCATTCCCAGATATTTCTCCCACAAGATTTTTGCGCTATCGCTTGCTGGTATAACTGAAACAGAGCCCCCAAATACTGCTACTGACTTTCCATAATTGAAAGATGCTTTAAGTGATATTGTCTCAAACTCTTTTTGTGAAAAAACACTATTTGAGAAGAGAAAAAATAGAACAATCAAAAGAATAATACTTCTTTTCATAATAGTACAAATTTTAACTCATGTTAAACGAAATAATATTTTAATGCAGCTGTTTTTACAACGGGTTAAACTTATGCATAATAATTTGGCTATGATTCCGATGGGCAGAAATATCTGTAGGATATTTGGATCATGAATCATAGAGGGTTAAAGATACATTTTTTGATGATTTGATAAGTATGAAGAAATAGAAGTTAAAGTGGACTAGTAGAAAAGTTTTCTTTTTGCCGAGGTTAAATAAGTCAATTAAAAAACAAAGTAATAAACCTACTCAAATCTATAACGAAGGAGAAAAACTGAAAACTTGGCACCTTGGCATTTTTAGTACAAAATGCATTCAATGCAATTAAATAACAGGGATAGGACTTATACAAGGGATCCTTAATATGCCTCTCATAGATAGTTAACCCCTTTACTCATCTTCTTCTCAAAATCTTTGCAATAACAATCTTGGGTAACCAACAATTTAAAATATTCAATTCCAACCCTTACTCACATTTTCCTTATCTTTCCGTATAACTTAATTTTAATTCCAACTGGTGTACATTAGTTTAAGGACCTACATTTATCTAAAAATAATTATGGTTTACTCCAATTTGAACAAAATGAATAAAACACAATTGTTGTTATTTTTACTTTTACCTTTTGTTATTAATTGCCAGCATCAAAACGAAACTAACATGACGCACATTCTCAAAAATAAGAATCTTCAAATTCATATCGATCTTCCTTTTGAAAATTATAACCTTGCAAGATTTGATTGGACTGGTAAAATTACAGCTGTAAAATACAAAAACATTTATGTTTCGGGTACTGAAAAAATGACCACTGAGGACAACAGCGATTTCGGAAAAGGTTTTTATAATGAATTTGGAATTGATACTCCAATAGCATATAATGAAACAAAAAAAGGAGATTATTTTCATAAAATAGGAGTTGGGCTATTGAAAAAAGACAGTGCACAATACCTATTTAGCAATAGTTATGAAATTAAACCAGCAGAATTTAAAGTTACTAAGAAATCGAATAAAATAATTATTGAATGTACATCTTCAAACATTAATGGTTATGCGTATTTTTTGAAAAAAGAAATTGAATTATTAGAAAGTGGTTTTGTGATTAGATATTATTTACACAACACAGGTGAAAAAACAATTGCAACGAACGAATACAACCACAATTTTTTAGCCATTAACAATGATTTAATAAGTAGTGACTACATCTTGAAATTTCCATTTCAAATCAAACCTGAATTATTTGGGGATACAATTAATCCTGAAGGAAAAATTGAAATTGGACAAAATAAAATTACCTTTAACAGTACACCAAACGAACAGTTCTTTTTTAGTAATCTTTCAGGAAATGAAATCGTTGATGCCGCCTGGGAATTAATAAATATTAAAAGCAAAATAGGAATAAGTGAAAAAGCAAGTTTTAAAACAGCTAAAATAAATCTTTGGGGGTGGAAACACGTCATTAGTCCAGAGTTGTTTTTTGATTTAAGAGTCGAGGCGAATCAGGTTATTGAATGGAACAGAACATATAATGTGTTTGAAACAAATTGAAAAATACTAGAATGGAAGATCTTGGAAGGTGATAAAAAACCCAGACTCAATTTTCACTTTTTGCTGACGTTAAATAACGTCAACTAAAAAATAAAGTAATAAACCTACTCAAATCTATTGCGAAGGAGAAAAAACTGAAAACTTTGTTAGGCCGGCAAAACATAGAACAATGAGGCCCTAATAGCTGTTTATTTGTGACGAAAAAATTAGCAAGTTAACCTACCAAAAGCAGGTTAACTTGCCTTTGGTAGTTGGCGTTTTAGAGCAAAATGCAATCAATGCATACAATACAGTTATTTATAAAGTGTAGTTGCGTTTACTGCATAAAAAAAGCCATACATATTTGTATGACTTGATTTAAATGGTGGTCCCACCTGGGCTCGAACCAGGGAAGTTATCTATTTGGATTTCATATACTTAATCATTTAACTCTTTTAAGTGTGTCCTAATTATACTCCTATTATATAAGTTCCTTTAAAAATTTTATTTAAAAGTCAAATCGATAAAATTTTTGTATTCTTTGAGATCTTTTACACTAAAAACATCTAGTTTTCTTTCATCAATCGATTTAATGGGGTGTGCGATTATTTGTCTATATTCATTTACCTTACCTATCCAGTTTAAGGCTTTGCTTTTGCTCTGACCAGGAAAATATTTTTTAAACACGTCTTCCCAATTATGTCTTATTATTTTTTTAAGTCCAATAAAAAACATTTTTTGCATAACATCATCATTTTTACCTTCACCTGAAGAAATTTTACTAATAATATCTTCTGGAATCATTTTAATCCATTCTTCATTAAACTTTTCCACCAACAAGTTTTTAATACATAAAGCCAAAGATATCTCTATTTCATAATAAAGCTTATAAGCTAATTCATAGGCATTTCTTTTCTTCAATAAATAATCTACAATATTTATAATCAATATATTATTTTCATTTTCTTCAAAATCAATAAAATCACCAGAAAAACCTATTATACAACCCGTTTCGGAATTCTCATATATGGCTAAAGGACATGCTTCCTCAACTTCGACTTGATAATCGGTTTGAATGGCAACAGTAATATAAGTTTTATCATCGTTTACCAATAAAGGTTCAGCGGGTTTTTCAACATGAATATGGTTTGGTGCATTAATACTCAACACCTCTATCCCTTCAAATAATTTTCTATCGAGGAATGATGATCGTTTTTTCTTAAATTTCACATCATAACCGTAAAGGGGCCTTAACTTTATACCTTTTTGCTGCATGCCAAATGGACGTAAAAATTTATCTTGAAGTCTGAACTCTAAACTTGGACCATTGGTGCCTCCATTTATTAAATGTATTTTTACTATTAATTGACCTCCTGCCAACACCCATTCTCGAAGAAACAATTCCATTGGGAGACCATAATAGCTTAAAAAATGAAAATCCTCTAAAAAAACTATATCAGAATTTCTAATCAATTCTTTTACATCATCTATGGAGTCCCGTTCACATATGCTTTTGAATACAACCCTTTTTGAATAATCTTCAAATATTTTTTTTAATTTTTCTACATAAAAGCTTGAATTAAGCGGTAAATGTAGTATCGTAACTATTCTTTCATCCATTTATTTTCCAATCAAAAAATTTATAACTCAATTTGAAAAAAGTTCCATCAAGAGTATATGCTAGTAATGAGTTCAGACATTAATTAATAAAGCATAAGAAGGATAAGTACTGGACAACTTGACAACTTTTATGGTGACCCTTTTAGATGCTTTTTTATGATTTTAATTTTTTATTACCTAAAAGGCTTCCAATAGTTGCAATGCAATTTCCTTTACCTCTTGTGCCTGTTCCTGGGAGTAACGCTCTGAATGGGAAGCTCTATTTCTATGGTCCTTTAAATGATTCGCAAGTTTTATCCATTCCTTATCCAAGATCTTCACCTTATTCAATTCTTCCTTGACAAATTCAAAGAATTTAATTAACACTTCATTCCTTGAAGCTGTCTTTCCTCCATTTTTTTCCAAAATAAAAAGCATAGATCCTAATTCAATGAAATGGGGCTCTTTTACTAGATATCTTGCAAGGTTTTTGATCACTTCATTAGATTCAATAAACAATTTGACATCTTTCTGTTCCTTAAAATTATATTTGGACCGTATTTGAAACTCGTCAAATACATTTTTCTTTAAAGCTATTTCTATGGCCTTTCCCATTAACATTACATAAGAAGAATAATCACTACTACTTGCTTCATGAATCTTGCTAAGGCCTTCTATCAATGATGTTTTAGAGCCATCGGGCAAGAAGGCCCAGGCCGGAATTTTGGCTTTAATGAATTCATTTAACCCTTCGTCTGGAGTAAGACAGCAGTCTATAAAATTACTGAATATGTGGGCATCACTTTTAATTTCTTCAAATGCTTCTTTGTAATCCTCAGTGTTTATGTCGCCAAAAATATTTGGCAATAAACATTGACCAGCCAATATCGCCGCTACATAATTTATCTCTGTACATTTTTTTGATGCCAAAAGTATTCCATAAACAAGGGAGGCATGGAGGTTTGCACTATGTAATACAACCGTTTTTTGACAATCGGACAACAGATTAAACTCGGCATAATAATGGTTTACAATTTTGTCTATTGAATCTTCGTACTCTTTTCCATTTCCTTTTATCCAATCTTCAATAGTATCTATGTCCGGAATTTGAACTATGTCAGGATAATCTAAACCTAGTAGTTCCAAATCACTGAATAAATCAGCCCATTTTTTAAATTGTTGAATTTTTTCGGGTCCGGCACAAGCTTTAAGTACAGGGTCATTTAATATTCCTGTTCTGAAATTTTCTATTGTAAATAAATTCCCTTGATGACAATTTCCTTGAAGTAAATCAACCATGGCAGAATAAAGAGTATAGGTTGATAACTGAGTAATGTCCAACTCAATTTCGCATTCCAGCTCAAACATGATATGTTCTATCAGTCTCCTATTATGATGTTTTATTAGATTTCCAGCAGGTGTCAACATATTCTTCTCATCCTTGATTAAAACATATTCACTTCCATTAAAATCAATATAATATTCAGCAAATTCTAAATCCATAAACTAAAATTTTTTTTATGACCCAAAATCATCATTTACAATTTCTTTTATATGTTCATAAACCATTACCATTGCCAAAGTATCCAATTTACAGTATTCTAATAAATTATTTCTTGCTTTTTGATAATTCCCTTCGAATTCACCATTGACCATTTGGGTAAAAACAGTACTGGCCATGCCTCCCTCTTTTATTTCCAAATCTTCATACGACAGTTCAGGAACTAATGCTGGTAACACTGCCTTTATGGAATAACTTCCTTTCATCTCTGGAGTATAATACCATTTTTTTTGAAAAGGAATCATTAAATCTTTCAATCTTGAAATGATACTTTTCAATTCAATTGAATATTCTGGATAAATAGATGCGAGGTCATTTAATTTTCCTCTCTCAAATGAAACATTGTAAACTAAAATATCTCCTGATTCGTCACAATCTTCAATTAATTGCTTTACAAGGGTTTTCCTAGGGTCTATACCAGAACTGGTTTGAGCAAGATATTCTCTATGCTCTAAATTTCCAAACTGGTTTCGAATATGGAGCGAATACTGAAATACCAATTGCTGATATGGTCTGCTATTGTCATAAATTGGTATAGCAGTTGACATAGTCTCAAAATCCAAAAAATGGAGTGGGAAATTCAAATCTTCCAAAAATTCAATGATACTAGACTTATCGATATAGGTTTTATTATCGAGTTCACTCGTGATCTGCAATAGTTGGTTGGCATTAAATGACGTTACTTCCAAATCAATCTCTTCAAAGGATACAACTCCTTTCTGATATAATTCAAACTTCTTTTTGATGTTTAATCGAGAAATATTAAATACGGAATAATCTGGAACATGACTCCAGCAATACCCTTTGAAATCACAATCGTATGGTTTTGAACAGTGTGGCCCAATATCAATATCTGGAACCTCATCCTGATTAATTACGTTCTTAAAATGCTCAATTTGGTTTGGGATTTTAGAGAGAACCTCTTGAACTCTATCATAAACAGACTCAATAATGAAGAGTTCATTAATATCCAAACTGCCGTTTTTTAGGTATTGATTATTAATGTAAACTATAGAAATATCCTTCAGGTCTATCCCTGAATTTATAATGGTATAATATTGAATTGCCGCATCATTTATGTAAACATCCGAAACACTTGTCGAGCTTTTTACCTCATAGGCTTTCCATTCCTTTTCATCTTTTACCAATATATCTAAGGCGGCAATAACACCATTAAATTGAAAAGTAGCCTCATAGATTATCGATTCCCCATTATATATGTAATCTTTGGTTTTAAAAACAGATTCATGAATTTTGAAGTGGCTAGATGGGGAAGCATCTACACCATATGGGAAGAGTTTTTGCGCAATTAAACCGACATTGGTTCCTTGTGTGAAGATTGCCTGAAGTTGAGGTGACACCTTATCCTTTAATTCGTAATGATGTTTGTAGAGATACAATGACTTTTCACATTGGACCCCTCTAATGAAGGTTGATTTTGAAAGAACAAACTTTTCCAAAATGATTATTTTGTTGTCATACAATTTAGCGCTTTTTTAAGAATTTATATCCTCTCACTCTCCTAGTTTTAAAAAAAACAATATAGTTTTACAGGCTTCCTTGAGTCTGCAACCTAATCGCCAGAAAGGGCTCTATATTGTTCATACATTATCAAATTCAGAAGGTTCAATGGAAGCAAAATTTTTTTTACAAAGATTTGTAGAATTCAAAAAAGGCATTGGGGTGATGATGAAATATCTTGAAGAAGGAATATCGTTCAAGCAAAAGCTTAAATTTTTGACTTCCTCCTTTTGCTTGGCAAAACCCGTCTGCCTCAATGTATAGACCTTGATTTCATTGTAAATATGGGCCCGAATAGCATCTCTTTTTTAATAGATCCTTATTTAATTTTATCAAAAATTAGTAATTGCTATAAGTGAGTAATTATCCTTTGCAACATCATGCAATACATCTTCTATTGCCAATACATTTTTATCAATAAAATCAGAGTTTGATAACATTCTCTCAATCTGCAATCCATTTAATTTATCATGAACTCCGTCAGAACAAATTATCAAAACATCATCTTTTTCTGGATTAATAACTTCGAAATAATCCATTTCAGACTTTTTCAAATCTCCTTGAATTGATCTTGTGACTACATGTTTTATGTTCTTGATTCTCTCTGGTTCAACATAAGAGTTAATTTGGATTAATTCATTAACTAAACTATGAGGCTTAGATTCCTTTATTAACTTGTTATTTCTAAAATGAAATATTTTTACATCTCCTACCCAAAAGCAAATTATCTTATCAATCATTACTATTGAACCTGCCAATGTTGCTCCTGATTTATACCCCGCTATTTGTTGATATTGTCTAATAGCTAGATTAGCCTTATTAATGGCCTTTTGAATGTCTTTAGGTATAATTTCTTTTAAAGTATTCAAATAAGTAGATATACTTTCCACAATCATCGATGCCGCATTTTCGCCATCTTCATACCCACCCATTCCGTCAGCTATTAAAAATAATTCAGAATAATTTTTTAAGCTTTCAATATGGATTTTGTCCTCATTTACACTCCGACTTCCTTTATGTGAAAAAGTTGAATATTTCATGTGTTGCCCGTAGCTTGTATTGTACCTCCACCATGTTTAGTAACACGAGGTCTAGTTGAAATCTTAATTGGCCTATGTGTAATTCCTTTTTCTGTTGCCTTTGTAGACCATAAAAACCCTTCTCCTGGAGTCAATGTACTCATGTCATTTGAAGTCAATGCAGATAACTGCGTAATGGACTTCTGAACATGTTTAAGCCATTGTGGACTATTGAATTTATGTAAAAGTACTACTGAACTTAATTCAATTATCTCGTTAGGAAGACTAGGTGGGTCTTGGCTGGCAATCATTATGCTTACACCTTTGTGTCTCATTTCACGTATAGCCGTTACTATATGGTTAGTTAGATCCTTATTATTCATATATTTATGCGCTTCATCAAAGACAATGAACTTATTAAAATGTTTATTATCTATTTTTTTTACAGATGAAAATATATTTAACATAATCACAAATAATCCAAGAGCCTCGTCTTTTACAATAAACTCATCTCTTAGGTCAACTATAATAAGTCTTCCGGGATTTAGGGTTTCGCGTAATAAATAATCATCATCAATATACTCTCGGGCAAAACTTAACTTCTGTCTAGCTAAAGCCTTTTGTGAATTTGAAAGCAGTTCCGAATCTTCTACACTTTGCGTTATGGCATCTATTGTTATGTTTCTTCGATGTTGCTTCATTATCGATTTGAGCTGTTTAATGTAGGTAGAATCGTTTCCAATAGCTCCAAGCAAAAACATCCAATCTTGAATATTTAATTCTTGAGAGTTAAATGCTATAGGTAGAACTGTTACGGATGGAAACTCCTCTTGGCGTTCCTCAATTTTATCTCTAGGAGTAAGAATAATTATATCTTCAATACGATCTGGATTTGCTCCATATCTTTCTTTTAATTTCGCAAGTTCTGATTGTTCATCATTTGGGTAAATCATTGAGGTAAACTCAGGTTCATAATCTATACTTTCACTGTAATGAAATATTACACCCGCTAGTGGTGATGGCAACTTGTTAATGGAACTAAACTGTTTTAAGACCATTTCCGTTATTGATCCAATAGTATAACTTTTTCCTCCACCTTGCACTCCAAAAAGACTTATGGTATTAGTGCCGCTTATATCAATTGCAATTTTTTTACCGTGATTACTTTCCCCTAAAATTCCAAATTGTGCGCTTGGTCCACTCTTTCCAATTAAAATATCAAATTTTGGCAATGTATATTCTTGAACTGCATTTACATTCGAATTATCTAAATCTATTTTTTGTTCCAAATCAATTTCATTCTCCACTTTTGGAATAGACGAGGAAATGTCAGACTCGGAGCTGTCTAATGTTGTCGGAGTGTTCTGCCCATCATGCATGATGTGGGACTTTACTTTTTCCAGAATAGGAATAAGCTTTTTGCGATATCCAATGGTCTCCTCTAATTCATTATTTAGTATACCATCTTCAAGACGTCGTGTGTTTAGATCAGAATCCGGATCTAATATTTCTGTAATTAATCCTTTTCCAAATGTAAAAAATGTAATATCATCCAATTCTTCTTTGCTATGTTTTTTGGAAGCTGAAAAATCATATATTAATCCTAGCTTTTTAAACTTTAAACTAAAGCCATCATCTAAAGTTTGAAGAAATTTTAAATAGTCAAAATAATTTTTTTCTTCTAAATATTCATATCGATATGCACGTTCAATATAAAATGTTAATAAGGACTTAAATTCTTTATTTTTCAATTCTCTATCCAGTCGATCAAATGCAATTTCAAATTCTGGATCAAAATGGGATCTCAATGCTGTTATTGTATTCCTAATTTGGCTTACCATTTTCTCTTTCAATTCAATTTTCTCAGTATTTCCTATCGACTTTCTGCACTTAATCTCAATTACTGTAATCAGAATCTCTCTTTTTTCCGTATCAATTGTTAATAAAAGATTATCCGCCCTGCTCTTACTTTCTGTAGGTAGTTTTTCAAATAGATTTCGATGTAAATCTATTGGTAATAAAAATGAATCATTCAGAAATTCCTTTTTCTCTAATACACGCTTTGTAAATGCCGAGCCAATTACTTCAAACGCTTTATTTTTAGAAGAATTTAACTGTAAAACCAATGAACTACTTACTGCCCTTAAATCTTCAAGAAGTATTTTTATACGTTCTTTATCCTTATCACTATGTACGTCAAGATCGAACTCTTCAAAATGAGGTCCTAACAAGCCAATTATTTCAGATGTTGGTCTAGTTGTAAGGTAAGATGAAATACCTGATACTTCTTCTCCTGGGATGTAATCCAACAAAAAAGGTACGCGACCATCTCGAGAGGGTTGATCAAATATCTGTGGTCCTAAATTTTTATCGAATGTTATGACCCAATCAGAATTATCATGTAAGTGACTTAGCAATACTTTATCTTTTTCACTAAGTCTGAGTTGTGTCGAAGGAATTGAGTTCGTGGGTTTTGATGCCAATGATCCAGCAATAAATGATTGCATAAAATTGAATAAATCGATCGAATATTGCCCTGTAGAACCATACTTTACTTGTAGCTTATTAGTAGTAACGTACCGATTCCATTTTATATGCTTAGAATCCTCAGTTGTAGAGATATTCGAATCTACAATAACACCATTAAGGTAGAAGTTTTTGAACCTATTAATAGGTTTTATAAGCTCAATTGTTATAGGAAAGGGACTAATTAAAAACGATAAATGTGAGGTAAACCTAGAGGGGGTTTTTAAGTAATCAGATATAGAATTAATTGAAAATCTTAATTTTGGAAATAACCTGTTTCTAGATGGCTGTGAAAATGCCTCGGCTTCTTCTGATACGGTACTTTCTGGATTGATTAATTCTTTCAATGATTTACCATGGTCAACAATGTTTTCTTCTCCCTTAAAAAGCCTAATTTCATATTTTACCTTAGTAAAAATTTTATCTTTTTCAAGTTCAATTAATGTATTAGCAAAAATATCTGTATCACCAGCATTAAATAAATTGATTATAAGTTTATCAGCATATGGATGCTGCAAAAGATAATTTTGAATATGTTTTAAAACCAATTTTTGATTGACCTCAGAATCAACATAATTGCTTTTAGCAATATTAAACTGTTCACGGAGGTAATATTTCATTTGTCGTGATAGTGATGTCATCCCTGCCTTATGCTCATCTTGAATCACATCTAGATAAAGGCCCCATCCGAATGACAACTCACCAGCATAGCTAAACCCACGAATATTTTTTGAATCCACAAATACTAATGGATTATTTGTTACTGTAATATCTCCATCAAATAATTTGTCAAGATTGTTAGACCAAGTTTTAACATAGTTTGGATTCTCTAAAGTTTTTATTTCCCAATTATCAAAAAGTTCCATTAAATTCAAATGCCACGACAGTCTTAATGGGTGTAAAGGAGACATTAATAGAGATTCTGAAAATTCTCCATTAGGAAGCTTAACTCTGATCTTGGTTAAATCTAATAATTGGAACTCTATTAAAACCTTACTGCTTTCGACTTTACCTTCATCAGATAAATTTGGATTATTAACTTCTTCATCTAGTTTACTTATCCAATCCCTAAAAATAAAGAGATAATCTTCAAGCTCTTTCTTACAATTAAATAGGTCACATGATTCAAAAATTCCAGTGTTTTTATCATTCGAATTTTTGATTCTCCTAAACAACTTTGAACGCGCCTTCCTGAGCTCTACCGGCACGATATTATTAATATCACTATCAACAAACTCAATGTAATCATATCCTTGAGCTAAGGTGTTAGGATGTAATCTAGCTGTTATATATCCAAATTGCTCATCGTGATTAAGAAACACCTCCTCAATAATTTTAAGTTTTTCCGAAACATTAATTTGATAATTATGTTTGTTAGAATAACTAATATAAAAGACGGCATTATGTCTTGACTTGTTCTGTAACCAGTGGTTAGAATTCTGAACAGGTTCAGGAATATTCTGGTCCTCACCGTTTTTAAAAAGATCTATTCTATATTTAAAATAGGCTTGTAATACATTGTGAAGTTTGTCTTTTTTCTGATTGTCTTCAACGTCTATTTCATCCTCCACTATAAAATCAAAGTCATCAGAATCACAAGTGAGTTTATATGGAAAGTCTGACTTCTGGGTTTCTTCATTTTCAGCCTTGATTTTTAAATATTCCTGATGGATTTTATGTTCTTTAAAATCATCATCATAGTTTAAAGTGTTACCGTGCTCATCCTCTGCTACAACTTTAAGAAAATACGAGCCTTCATCAATCATACTTGAATTGAGCTCAACAGTTACCTCTCTGTAAGGTCTATTTGAATATGAATTTTTGGCTTTTCTTAAATCAGAAATTTCTTCACCTGACTCTCCATCTACCGCCATTAATACCACTCTGAAATATTTTAAATCAATAATATCTTTTGCAGGCGGCTGTGTACTAAATCTGATTTTCAACTTTGAAGTTGATCCCGTTGGAGATTCCAAAATTCTTCTTCCTGCTTCTATTTTTAAGTTTTTAGATTTAATATCTTCCACAATAAGCTTCACATGTTCAAAATCTAAATCTGGAATATCCCAATTAGCAAAATTCAAACTGGGGTATTTTCTCAAAATTAAATCACATATTTCTTTTTCATTTCGAACATTATTCTCATCTTTTAAAAATTGAATTATCTGCTTCTGAATCGAATTAGTTTTTAAAGGTAGATCTGAAATTCTATCATATAAAGGCCTATTGAATTCGGTAAGTAACTTTATACATTCATTATTGAAATTTAATCTAGATCTTATTTTTTCTTTCTCTAACAATAAATTTTTATCAGGAATAAGACCTAATACTCCTAATAGGTTACCAATATTATTCTTAGTATATCCTTGATTTTCTAATTCCAATAGATAATAAATAATATCTGTGGTCTTGTCATCGCCAAAATCCAAATATTTAATAATATCATTCTCTATATGTGATTTGTATTCTATTGGAATCTTTTTAATTAATTTTCTTTTTAATTGGTTTTCAACTCCTTTTAATGAAATTTCTTTAAACGTAGCATTTCCATAAGAGTCTTCTGCTGCTGTTCTACTATTAGAGGGAATAATAACAAGCAAAGGATTAGTTTGATTATTTCTATATTCTATTAATTTGGTTGCAGAAATAAACATTTCATGGTCAGACTCTTTTTCAGAGATTACAAAAGTGTCAACATTGTCATGCTTTTCATTAATAAGTTCCCAAAGAAGACAGGACTCTTTTAGTCCAAGACCACTAATTTTCATGCAATGACCTGGAATATTTTTTTCAAGATCCTTGGCATATAACTCTAAAATAATTTCTATTATTTCTTTGTAATATTTGTCAATAGAATTAATCATTTTAATTCAGATTTAAGTTCGTAGCGCGGTCTAATTCTTTGTAATATATATGCGTCGCTCAAGTCATTGTAAAAACCAATTTGCCTTAACTTTTGTTTAAATGCTTCTACGTTTTCCCGATACGCTATATGTGTGATTAAATCAGCATTTTTAAACCTTTCCTCCTCAAGTCCGTTTATAATAAGTCCATATCTTGTTTTAAGAATATTCATTAATTCTTCTATAGAAAGTGATTGTGTAGTGAATTTATCTCCATCAGACTTTAAGACTAATATTTGAACAAGTGTTTCAAGTAATCGAGTGCCTAATACAAAACGTCTAGGATGTTTTTTACTTCTACCTTGAGCCAAAAATCCTCTGTCATTATTTTTTTGAGATAGATTGTCAATAAGTTGAACGTGAAATCTATAATTATAAGCCCCTCTTACCTTTAAAATTAATTCTATATATCGATTAAAATATGTGTCTTCATACTTCATTATATCATCTACAAGTAGTTTGTCTTCATTTATTAGAGAATTGTAAAGATTGTCCCATTGTAATTCAAAATATATTTCAAACTCAGTGGTTTTATTTTTAAGGGCTTGAAGTGCTCGACTAAGATTATTAGAGTTATTCTTATCTAATTTTAATCTCCTCAATGCCGCATTAATCATATAAGTGCATTTTATATACTCGTACATGCCATTGAATAAATACTCGGTATCAGAAATAGCGATTTTAGAGATATTACTTTCGAAATCATCGGTGACATCAATAACAATATTCCAGTTATCCTTAACATCAATAGTTCCTTGTTCCACCATTTTTGGTAAAAGATGAATTACCTTCTGTGAATAAATTGACAAATGGAATGAAGTGACTGTCTTTAAATAATCAATTAAAACATTCCTTGGCATTAACCGCTTATATACTAGAAGTCTTCTAACATCATCACAATACAACTTTGATTGTTCCAAGAGTAATGGACGGATCTGATTTAATGTAGAATTAGTGTCCAGAAATCCTGGTTTAATGTTTTTTATTAAATGTAATAAGCCTAAGCTGTCAACATCTAAGACCTTACCAATATCAATCTTATCTGTAATTGGATCCCAACCTTCCATTAAAAAGCTTTTTAAATCCTCCTTTACTTGAGGATTAGTTCCGAGCATTAAATAAACTTGATCTGCAGTGTTATAATCTCTTGTGTTTGGAGAATTCCTCACTCTATAAGATTCCAGGTGAATCGGTCTTAAAGAGGAAATTTTTTCTTTATCGATTTTTCCTCTATATACCATATTAACCAGGTTGCTTCTCAACCAAAGTTCAGTAGCTTCAGGATAATCAGAAAATCCAGAAACCTCACCTTCATTTTCTAATTGAGAAAACACTTCTTTTAAATTGTTAAGTTCAATAAAGGTCTTGCTACCCGCTCTTGCTCGCTGTCTTGGCCTAATACCATTATGCCTTAAAAGCATAAATAAATTTACTAGAGTATTATCGATGTTTATTGCCTTCGCGTCTACAGTAAAAATGAGCTCATTTCGAAATAAACTTTCGTCCTTATTTAATTTTATAGCCATATTAAATATTCATTGGTTGTAACAGTAACTTTCTGTCCTGACTTTTACTAATCTTGAAAAATTCTCTATTATCTTTTGTGACAATCACTTCATTATATACCAAGTTCTCGAGTAAGTTTTTGAATATGATTAATTCAATGAATCTTCCCCTTAAATCATTTAATGAAGGACTAAATCCCCTTTGAATGAAGTATAGCATTTCGTATAAATCTAATGATATTACTAATTCAATATGTGTTTCACTTTTGTGTCTAAAAATGAGACTGTCTGGTTCATACTCTAGGTATTTCACGAGATGATCAGTGCTGTTTACAAATAGTTCAAAATCTTCTAAATTGAATAATCTAAAAGATTTACTAAAAGGGTCATTAATCTCTGTCGATGCTAATACCAGATAGTCTTTATCAATAGAGCTATTATCACAGCCTTCATTTAATGAGATCGCCCTTGAAATACTCATTTTTGTTTGACCATCTTTATCCCCGACATTTAACAGGTAATTAAACTTAAAAATAGAGTGGTACGGTAACCTTAATAGGTAGGATGGAAATTTTAGAGCTTGATTCTCTGCAGATTTTGAACTAGCCCCATTATCAACATCCAGTAATTCCGCCTTGCCTTCAAAATATTGGTGGCGGACAAATATCTTGTGGATAGTTTGAATTCTTTCTAACAGGTTTTCATTTTGCTCGTGTGCAGGTACAGATATCTTATGATTATTAAATGTTTCTAACAAATTAATTTCTCTTTTAGAGAATTCGAGATAATTTTTTGACCTGTGTATCCCAAAAAATAAATCTCTATCATAATCAGGTAATGCTACTTCACCGATATCCGTATCCCTAAGTAATTTTATTAACCTGTCTTGATTACCTGAATCATTAACTTGAGAATTGACAAGATTAAAATAGTATTTATCCCAATATTCTTCAGGATTATTGATGGCATTTCTATACAGGTCATCTACTTCCGAGCATTCATAGTCTCGGGTTAACATAAATGCAATCATAGATCTTAGATCTCGCATAGTTATGTGCAGTTCTCTTTTGTAGTTTGCAATTTTTAATAGCCATTCCATCCTACTAATTACTTCCTGTCCAACGGCTGGGTCAGAAAGAGAATCAACGTTATATTTAATAAAGCACTGATTTGCAAGAGAACAGCCATCGCACTTAGACCACAGTTCACTCCTAGTGAGTGCTTTGACCTGTTGTCTAAATAAGCTTGGCTCATTAGGTTTAGATGCTGTTATACTTCTTAAATTTAAATTAATCACCATTAATCCAGGAGGCAGAGATTTATGGCCTTCGTTATAAAAATAGCTATCTATTATATCATTTAACTCTTGGTGTTTAGTGGAAGATTTAAGAAACTCAACCAATCTACCTTCATTTATGGCAATAATCCTTCCCTCACTTGCATCATTGTAATTTGTTAAGTTTTCAAATGGCTTAAAAAAGGACTCTAAAACATCATCGTTAGCTTTTTCTTGTTCATCCTGTGAACCATCGTAGTTACTTTGATAAACGGTGCTATTTATTTCGAATTGCGCTCCATTGTTATGTTCTAACCGGACGAGATTACGAATTGCATTATCATGTTCTATACGTTTTAAAAAAGCAGTTTTACCATCACCAGCGTTACCTGTTATAATTAATAATTTGTATCGCCCATCCAGTATGTCAGGAAGTAATTTTAGATCTAACTTAGAGGGTGTATAAGTTAAATTATCAAATTTTGACATAGATTGACTTGCTCTAGTTCCAAAATTTCCACTTTTAGACTGGCTATATAGTGAGTTTAAATATTCAATAAAATCAAGGCCTTCAATATCAATTTTATATGCTTGAAGATTATCCTTATGTTTCCCAAATACCTCTACAAGTGATTCGTGTAAACGCTTAATGTTACCATCATTAAAATTGCGCGCCCCTCCTTTCCAGAATTGTTCTTTAAAAATTGTGTTACTGTCCATCTTTAATTGAACAGAAATAGGGTCTTTAAGAGATAAACTATGTTTATAAGAAGCTAATTTACTATTGAAACGATCAATAGAGTTTAAAACATTGTTTTCAAAATCTTGATAGATTACCATTTTATCATACAACTTAATCTTAACACCTGGTTGAAATATGTTTAACTCTACGTGATATAACTGTGATTCATTTTCTACAACCTCAATTTTCTTCAACTTTTCTTCATTAAGCCCATCTGGACCAATCTCAATAAGAGCCTCAAGCATTTCCTTAGCATTTTTAAATCTTAAATTAGCATCAGTCGTTATAGCCTTTAATAAAAACTCTGAGAATGCGTGAGATAGATCAGGATTTAATTTTTTCGGAATATTAGGCTTTTTACTGTGATAGGGAACTTTAGCTGGCGCCCATGGATATTGTTTACATGCCAATTCATACAAAGTGATACCCAAAGAAAATGTATCTGCCGAAGTATCCCAATTTACATTATGGCCATCTATTAAATCTGGGGCCAGGTAAGGATTGGTACCAACAAATTCTTGATTATCATCTGCGTATGACGCCACATTAAAATCTATAAGAACAAATCTCTCTTGATTATCCCAAATAATATTCTGTGGTTTTACATCTCTATGCAGAACTTTTTGAGGTAGCTCCTGCATTGAAACCAATGCACTTAAAATATCTTTTCCTACCTCATAAATCCTATGCGTCGGTAGTTTGGCATCCGTTCTAGTATAAGTACTCAGATTTTCTCCATCAAGATATTCCATGATGGTATAAAACTGTCCTGAAGCTGAGTCAGTTCCATTCCAAATGAATTTTACAATGTTTGGGTGGTCTAAATTCTTTAAAGCATTATATTCATCGGTAACAGAGCGAATATTTACACTTTCATGAAAAAGTTTTAAAGTAAAGACCCTTCCCTGAAGATCATGTTTTACCTTAAAAACTCTTGAATATCCACCTCTTCCTAGCACCTGATGAATGGTATATCCTGCAATTTGATCTCCTTCCTTGAGTTCATAAGTATCAATGCGATCCAACCTTTTTGTTTCAGTTGTTGACTTTTCGGCGTCAGTTGTTGCAGTATTTAATGCTTGATCAATAATTTGTTCAAATTCCTCTATATTATCAAGCCTTTCAGCATCGTCAATAAGTATTGTTTTAAGGCATATATCATCAATCCATTTAGGTAAGTTCTTGTTAACTGAAGTTGGGAGCTTATCATTAGGCAACGAACCTCCTAGTTTGTCAAGTTCAAAGGGAGTCTTAAAAGGTTCCGAGCCCGTGAATAACCAATAAACTAAAACACCTAAAGAATAGATATCAGAAGATCTTGAAGCATCTTTATAAATCAAATCCATAGGATGATATGCAGTTGCATTCTGATCATTTATAGTAGGCATGACTGTATATCCCTGTTCATTATGATCTGTGAAATAGGATTTGCCAAAATTGCCTAAATAGGCATAACCGCTACTTAAATAAACATTATCTGGGTTGATATCCCGATGATAAACATTCTCTTTATGAGCCTCCTTAATAGCTGCAACTAGATTATTAATGATCCCTATCTTTTCTTGAAAGGTAAAGGTCTTAGATCTCGCTTCCGCCCTCAGTGAATTTTCATCCAGAAAATCAGATATTTCATAAAAAAGATGGTTTTCCTCATCTATTTTAAACTCCACATTCAAAATGAAAGGTTTTGCTTTAATTTTATTTAGCGCCTTATATTGATTTTTAATGGATTCCTCACGCTTAGATAATTCATCCGGAGAAAGTCCAGTAACTTGAAGCGAATATTCCTTAACCCTCTTACGTATGGAAGAAGTAACTCCTTTTGGTTTTACTAAATATTCAGTAAAATTTGGCTCTTGTTGAAGGATTTCAAGTATTTCATATCCTTCTACCTCTCGCTTTTGTTCAGGTGACTTCTTGCTTTGCTGACCTGAAATAAACTCAACGATTGGTCTTTGAATACTTGAAATATCATTTGCTGTTTTACCAACATTATAGGAGTCAGTAAGAAAGTCTATCAAGTCAATATTAAGTTGAAACGTAAGTTTTGCAGCCTCATCATAAAATTCCGGTTCATGACTGTTTGGAAAAGAAAGAGTAACCATAGTCTGTATCCATGCCTTACGCCATGAAATATCTTGCTCTTTTAATTTAGAAGCCAATATGGCAGTTTTTTGTCTACAGGTTTTTAGAGGGTTTTGTTTTTGACGATCATTAACATACCAGTAATTATCATCACCTTCAACACGTCCTTTCCAATCTTTATTCTCAATATTAAATACCGCATGAGGTGCTATTACAATTAGATCATATTCCCAATATTGAGTACGGTTATTCCGAGGATTAGTCGAGGCAATCTCAACATTTGGAATGAGATAATAGGTGTCCGGTAAGTTAACTTCCAGAAAATCTAAAAGACGCTTTTCTCCGGCATTCACAACCGATTCAAAATAGGGTGGTTTAACTATTTTTGCCATGATTCAATTTCTTTTTCTATTAAGTCGATTGCTTGTTGTTCCAAATCTACAGATCTAGACTTCTGATTATGGATATTTATTATTCTGTCATTAATATTATCCATTAAGACTTTATCCAAAATAGGAATTGGGAGTCTTTCCAAGAAATAAGGAATTGGTCTGCATAAGGTGGCTCCGCACGAATAACTTCTTATTAATCTGTATGCAAGGGGGGAAGAAAGCCAAGCGTATAAATATCCTGTTGGTATATCTTTTGCTTTCATTCTTATGAACTCCCCAACTAATAACTTACTCCTCAAGAAATTTTCTACTAAAACGGCTCTGCAATATGCATCACCTTCTCCCATACTCCCCACCCCTGAAATTAGAATTTCATTTGTAACGGCATAGTCACTCTTTTTAGGATAAAGTTTAGAAACATATTTCCCTTTAATTATATTGTTAAATATTTGTTTTTGATTTATTAATTCTACACCATGGCCGGACGATACTTCCACCCTTTTAAATGCAGAAGAATGATATAACCCTTTGGTATCAATGACATCAATTAATGGAAGCACCTTGTGCTTCTCTTTTAGGTCAGAAACTCTTTTAGCAAGAGTTTCAGAATAATTAAATGCTTTAAAGGAATTAAGATTAAAATTTTGAATGTTAATTTTAAATACTCTTACTTTTCTTGAATATGTCCGAGGCCCATAATATTCAAAGTCTTCATAGGTGAAATTTTTTATTTGTAAATGATCGTTTAATAATTTTTGGGTATTAATTAACTCTTCAATTGAACTTTCCCTGCAGATTAACGATTGTTGGATAAGATCGTTGATCTTAAATATAAAATCTTCTTTGAATTTTGGAATAGGAATTTTTTTAAATAACTCTGGATCAATATAAGATTGTACTGCTCCTCCGCCAAGCTTTAAAATAATAGAGTTGCCATATGTGGATTTTAAATACGCATATAACAATGAGTTAATTTCTTCTTTTTGCGAATATAGTTTTATGATGTTATTACCTGTAACTGCATCTTGACTCCATTTGTCTACCATGGCAACGTCTCCAATTCCCCCAACTACCGAAGCCAAGATCATTCCTCTTTTAAATTTGTGCTTTAATGTGTTGATTCCTATTGTTGCAGAAACATTTTTACAGCTTTCTGATGAATTATAGTTCATCATATCAGTCATGGACATAAACTTCAATCCATTTGGCTTTTTTACATATATTCGTTTATTTACACCTCCAATATTCGAACAATAGTCAAGCAAATCAATTAAATGATCATGTGGTTTGGCTTTGATTAACTCTTCATTTACAGCCCCTTCTAAAAGAAAAAAACTGCTTTTGAGTCTATTTTCTTGGCGGATAAATTTATATTGAACAGGTCTAAATTTCATTATTCATTTTTAAATACTCTATTACAATATTTGGTAAATCATCATCAATAAGTTTTGATTTCTGAGACCTGGCTCTTAGCTCAGATTGACCTTTATTTTTTTTAACTAAATATATAGTCTCAACATCAAATAGCATTTCTAATCCATTTTCATCCTTTTTGTAAATAGGATTTCCCCTTCTATCTTTACCAAGTTTTTCAGCAATGGCCATAAATACCTCGTAGTTTTCTGCTACATCTTGAGCCAGTTGTCTTTCATTTTCAGTCTTCTTTTGTAAGAACAATAAAGATGCTTGTACACCAACCTGAGGTAAAAATGCCTCAACGGCCAAATCAATGGACGCTAAAATCTTGAATTGGTTAAAAATCCATTCTCTTACCTCAAAAGCATTTGGATTACCCAAAATACTATCCGGTAACACTATTGCCATTCTACCACCTTCCTTTAAGTAATTATAACAGGCCTCAATAAATAGGACTTCAGGCGCGTCACTGTATTTTGATAAAAAATATTGACTGGCAATTTCCTTCTCTACTTTTACTTTAGCACCAAAAGGAGGATTTGTAAATAGTAAATCAAATTTACCTCGGGCATCCTTCATATAGTCGTTATCAATGTCACCCATTTGGGAGAGACTCCTATTTATAGACTCATTAATCTTTTTAATTTCTTCTGGATGCTCCCAGTTAGGGTAAGCTAATGAGTTCACATGAAAAATATTCGCATGACCATCACCAGCCATAACCATATTCATACGAGCGGCCTTTTTTAAATCTGGATCAAAGTCAAAACCAAAAATGCTATTTTCAGCATATTTTTTGACTCTTTCGTTTACCTCCAAGGAATTATATTTTTGTTCTAACAGAGGCCCTTCTAAATCAGGAAACAGTTCACTTGCAACTTCTCTTCGTACATGATCCAGAACCATTACAAGGAATCCACCAGAACCACAAGCTGGATCCAATACTCGATCATTTTCAGTTGGAGCAAGTATATCTACCATGGCTTTTACTATATTTCTTGGAGTAAAAAATTGACCTGCTTCTTGTTTTAGTGTATTGCTAACAATGGTCTCATAAGCTAAGCCTTTAACATCTACAGAGGCGTCCAAAAAAGAATACTTGGCTAACTCGCCCGCAATAAATGCTAGCCCTTTATCTGTTAGCCCAATAGCCTCATTCCCTTCAAAAACCTCTGAAAAGATTTCATCTGATTTTAACTCTTCAAACAGCCCCTTTATGCGTTCAGAAATTGCTTTTCTACCTTGTTCAGTATTTTGCTCCTTGACACCAACCCAGAATTTACGACGATAGGTTTCACCATATTGATCACAGATAAATCGACGTTTCTCATCGTAAATCTTACAAAAAATAAGATTGAGTAACTGCCAGAATGCATCTTTCTTTCTGCCCTCATTTCCGTAAATGTAATCATGAGAACGCTTAAAAACCTTTACCAGTGAATCCCCAGCTGCCACCCGTCCGGAAGATCTATCTATTCGATCAATGTCTTCCAAAGTTTCTCCTTGCCCTGGAAAGTCAGACAGATCAGAAAAAGTGTAGTCAATGCCAAAGGCATCTTCTTCCTTCTGCAGAAAATGGTAGCTTACTCCGTTAGTCCAAAGACCAAATTCACAGCTTTCAACAGCCCCCATGGCATTCTCCAAAGTAGCTACCAATCCCTTTTTAGTATCTTTCTCTTTTACTTTGTTATCGTGAACAACACAAATTCTAATTATATACTCTTGCTCGTGTGGTTTATCGTTTTGGAAGATTACCAATTCAACTTTTTGCCTTTTAGTTTTTCCTGTATCTGGATCGATATATACAATCTTGTAATCTCGTTCCATATCATTGAGTTCGAAACCATATTCTTCATTTAGCATACGGATAGCAGATTGCAAATTTGATTCCTGAGTACTTATTCTTTTTATTTCACTCGAGAGAATACATATTAGTTGATTGTCTTCTAAAACTATATTTTGTTCCTTAATGTCAGTAGATGTCATATCTAATTAATAGATTTTATATAATTACTTATTTCATTTCTTTTATCTCTTCTTGCGGCATATCGTAAAAGCTTGCTAATATTTATATTGTACTTTTTAAATGCCATATTAAAAATCTCGTTTAAATCGTAACCAATTGGTTCAAGATAATTTTGATATTTAAGCCATATATTTACCAAAAGCCCTTCTATTGAGAGTGTTATATAATCAGCATCATAAAATAAAGGTGTTTCAGACACAAGAGGCGACATGATAATAGCTTCCCTTTGTGGTAATAAATAGCGGTTTATTATGTCCTGATCAGGATGAAGAAAAACTTGCCTACTAAAGTCAACAGTTTCATTAAATAAATGGTCTAGATTAGTCTTATCTGTTGATACAAACACCCAATATCGATCAATAGTTTTACCAATTATCTTATTTATCATCTGGGTATCCCATAAACTTATTTCATCTTTTGTTAAAATCTTAATTCGATTATATAATCTTTTTGATTTAAGACTGAAATTAGGTGAATAGCTCGGTTTGAATTTAAAATCATACAACCCACGTCCAACTTGATTTATTAATCCATCGCTTTTGAGTTGATTAAGCTTCCAGGATATTGTACTATCTGATAAATCAGGGAAAAATTTTGCGATCAAACCCGCTATTTGATGAGTAGTGATAATATCTAAATCACTAAAATTAGACTTAATTTTATTGGCGAGTTCTAAATTTGTCATAATATCCCCACAAGGTACTAAACATTATTATGTATTCAAAACTTTGGCAAATTTTATTTTTAACTGCCTTTTTTTGGGATCAAAAAAGAGTCTAATATTACGCCCCTTATCAATCTATTATCCTTATTATAGTTCTTCTATCAAAAAGTAAACTAGATTAGTTATTCCCTCAGTAAGGATGAACATATTCTCAGTGTTCCCTAGTCACCAAAAGCTTATCAATAAGAAATAAAAAAAGGGCACCGTTTTGATGTCCTTTTGATGAAAAATTTTATTCATATTCCCATAATATCCCTTCTGGAGGATTTCGTTCCTTTCTACAAAACCGAGCTATACATGACTTTGAAACACCTGTTTTTCTTGAGGCCTCAGCAACAGAATCAAACTCCCGAGCTGTTTCATCTTTAAAGTTATAATAGATTACTTTTCTCTTTCTAGCATCCTCATTGGGCTCAAATGGATAATTATAACTCCAATAAAATCCCTTATAAATATTATTCACACTTAAACAAGCCCTACTAATATGCTGTTTAGATGAACTGACCGATTTAGCAGCTTTTTCCAAGCATTCATACTTTTCAATAAGCAAACCATTAGCTATATCATATTTGTAAACTGTTCTTTTTATACCAGAACCTCCATTGTCTTGGTTATACCCTTCTTCTTTAGAATTATATTTTAATATAAAAGCCTTCTCCTTTTGCGCTAGTTCACCAATACTTGAAGCAGAATCAATTTGTTCCCATGAAAAAGCATCTGTACCATAAGTGCTGATTGCTTCATGGAACTTTCCCTTCACTCCTCTTTTGGCTCTCTCACATTGATCTAATTTTCTTTGATACAAGCTGTTTGTTGTCGCACCGATATAAATCTCTCCTGTTTGCTCATTTTGAGCTTTATATATTATTCCTATCATTTTTCGATTAAATTACTACTTAATCAGACCTTTTTGCAAGGGGTGTATTTAGCCTGATTACCCTGACTAATCTGATTAAGATGTTAATTATGTTATTCATATATCAAATAACCCCTCTTTATATTGCTCATCACCGTCGGATTGTATAATTTTAAAGACTCCCCTGCTCACTCTTTCTATCTTACTTTTAGCTATCAGCTTGTTTTTGGCTTTGTGCAATGTATCATGTGACATAACCCCTAAATCAGAGTAGACTAAATCAGACATCATTGTAGACGTAGAAATAGTCTGATTACCCTGATTATATTGATTAAGCATATAATCATAGATCAAGTTTTCATTATCTTCATTAAATCTACCATCCGTATTAGAGGATTTACCTTCTTTATAGAGTTTATATTTATTAGCCCTACCGATATTTTCAAACCAATAATCTTCCCCTAGTCTATACAAATGGGCTAAGGTTGTATCCTTTTGAGCATACTTGTTTTGTATATCACAAAAATAATGTCCGCCACTTTCTGTTGGAATCTCTGCTAAGGCATATATAAATTCAAAATATTGTAGAATGACCCTACTCCCAGCTACATTGGTCTGCTCAGGAGGGCGTTCATTCCCCTTAGTGTTATGATGAAGTACTATAAAAGTCTTGTTCAATGATTTTAAATACATTGAAAACTTCTCTATAAATAATCTACCGTCATCACTTCTCTCAATGACTCCAGAAAACATATTGGTCAAACTATCTAAAAACACGATTTCAGCATCAGAAGCTGCAATATAATTGTGTAATTGCTTCCAATCCTTGTCATCATTTATAAATTCCAGGAAATCTTTAGGGGTGGTTTGAAAATTTTGTTCAAATAACTTCAGTTCCTTGTCATTTAGTATTTCAATTTGCCTTTTATTTCTTCTGGCAAATACCTTATAGGATTCCTCCAAATTGATGAATAACACCTTTTTAGGTTGCCCATCTAATTTAAACCCAAAAAACTCCTTTCTGCCTACACTTAATGATATGGCTAAGTTTTCAGCAAAAGTGGTTTTTCCTGTTTTGGGTTGTCCTACTATTAATCCATGAGAGCCTTCAATAATACCATTCCATATAAATTTTGGCTCGGGCTCTAATTCTACTTCTTTTATTAAATCAATTAACTTTTTTACCTTGATTTTTTCTTCATCATTATTCTTTAACATTAAAAATCATTTATGAATACCCAAAATCAGTATAATCAGGGTAATCAGGTTATATTACAGCAACTATTACACTGTAAAATTCCATTAAATCTTTTGGGAATAGTTATTCAGAATCTAATGAAGAAAATAAATGTCCAAATAACATTGAAATATTTGTCTTTTTGGGCTTTTCATCTTCTCTCTTCATGGTCATTCTGACCCAAATATCAAATACAAATATACAAAAAATAATTGAATTTTCCAAGTTTTTTATGTATTATTTTTAATATAATGTCATTTTTATTGAATTTTTTATAATCAAAAATCTATATTTTATTATTTCTTTGTATTATTCGCAATATTTTAACATTTTTAACATTTCTAAGATCTTTTCTGAATGCTTAATAGGTATTAACCCTCTGAAATCATAAAAGTCGCTTAAAAGCGCTAAAAATGGCCTTAAATTGGATGTTAGCATTTGAGGTTGGACACAGGATTGTATCGAAGTCAGTTTTATAAAAAATAAAAGGTGTGATTTTTAACCAACAAAGAAAATGGAGCAAAGAAAGAAATAGTATCTTTTTGTATATATATTTATATATATTTTTATATAATAATATATTACTACTAAAAATTATATTTGGAAGAGTTTCAGAGAAACCTTTGTTGCTAAAAATTTAAGGAGGCTATTCGCCCCCTTTTATCGTGCAAAATCATTTTCAGTGGTTTTTAGTTTTTAAGAGCCAAAACCGTCTCAAAACATACCTAGGCAGGCATGGAAAATACAGCATAATGCTCCGATTTAGTCTATCAGAATATCAAAGTGGTGATAGTAATAATATGAACCCTTTATCAAATACACGGTCTTTAAATCCATTGTAACCTTGATTTCATCAATCATTACTATTTCGCCCTTCTTTAATTGACCGATATCATCAATTACAGCTACCCTAAAAGGACAGAACAAACGCTTTAGCAAATTGTTCCATGCTATAATATATAGCTCCCTAGGATTGCAGTATTTAAGCAATTCCCGCAACTCCCTCTTATTCATAAAAATTACGTTTTAGCTATATAATAATTAAGACATATACCAATCGGGGGTCTTAAATTCAATTGAATTACCCAGTTTATTGATAAACTCGTATGCATTTACATTCCTCTCAAGGTTTGAATCTATATAACTGCTCTTATTTGCTTCAGTAAATAAATTATACATGCTCCAAAGATTTATTGAGCCATACTCGTTCCTTCCAAAATTTGGACATCTATAATAATCCTTCACTATATGGTTTACTTGGCTATCATTTAAACCAAATGCAAACAAACCCTTCTTTTCATCTTTTGGTAGGTTCTGGTACATCCTGAGTTTACCTATCAAATGAGCAAACTGGTTTTCCAAGAGTTGGTACTTTGACATTTTCTCCAACATCCCTAAATGCCTTTTTTTATTATAGGAGGAAAGCAACAACTTAACATGCTGTTCCAAATCTCCTATTGTTCCAATCCTGATGTTATCCATTAAACCATCTGTGCTCACACAAAGGTTAAGGCATACAATATTTTTAAAGCCTATGAACACCTTGAACTTCTCTAAACTTTTTTTACTGTAAAGATTCTGTTCTGAGTATGAACGCACCCCTCCAACTGTAAGTGATAAGGAATTTCTATTGACATTCTCAGTTAAGGAAGGAATCTCAATAATAAATGCCATCCGTTCATAGTATATGGTCTTTTGGTGTTCCTTTAGCTCTTTAGCTGGTATGCCAATAGCATCAGGTGTCCTGCCCTTGATAATATGTGACACTCTAATCTCTGGTCTGTTTATTATCTCATTTGGGAACTGTTGTTTTACCAAGTCAAAAGTCGCATCCACAAATTCAAAATGGCTTATAGTACTTTCATTGTCCTTAGCAAAGACAGGTATGGTACAGTCCTTTCTTAAGTGGTTCAAACTAACCGATTTTGTATTGGCTTCAATAAAGTTAGTGCCGCTTTTAGATACTATGTCTGATGTATCCAGAATCATTTGCTGTGGGTTCCTATTGGTTATCAGTTCCATGGCTTTCTTTTGTTTTGTTTTCAATTATTTCTTGCTTATCTACCAGTTGACCGTTTACAGAATCCAGTTCTATTTTACGTTGTACTATCATTGGATGAATCTGTTTTTGGTAGGTTTTATATTTACTATAGACGCATCTTAAGTCTTCTACAGTAGAACATTGCTCTATCTCCTTTTTTACCATCTCTAGCGACGTTCCCATATTGCACCATTGGATTAATTTCATTCCCGTAGCGGCATTGATGACAAACTCTGGCTTGTTCATAAAAAGTCCTGTACGGTCTTTTGATGCCTTGGCCTGGTGCTTATCGTTTATAAGTTCAAAATTCGCTGTCAGTTCGTACTCAAAGCCTTCCCTTGTGATTTCTTTTGTACCATGTTTAATGACTCTTGTCCTACCACTATTATTCATATCCAATGAGTAATCTATTTTTCGTCTAACTGTAGTTATAATATGGCAGCTGGATTGTAAAATAGCATCTATAAAGGCTTGGTGCCTGGGGCTTACTTTCGCCCAGTCTTGAAATCTTCCTCCTAGCCTTTCATGTATTTGAAGACAGCCCCCTTTTCCTGACCATTCATGGGTAATACTGTCTATAATGATGACCTCTTGACTATACCCTTCACAGGCTCTGATGGCCTCAATGTACCGCTCTGGTGAATAGGGGTCTTCCAGGGTCAAAATATTATACTCTCCCAGATGGGAATACAGACTCGCTGAGCTATTCTCAGTATCAATGATGGCGACTTTTGACCAATCCTCAGTAATACCATAGGCCAACAATAAGGCACTGTAGGTCTTTCCAAATCCTGATGCTCCAGATAATCCCAATCTTAGTTTTACCTGGCTTCGCGTTGCTAGTTGTAATTTCATAATCTATAGTTTATAATTTTAAATGTTATAGGTTCTAATTTTTAAGACATAAAAAAAGGGCTTCATTTCTGAAGCCCTTGATTCAATGCTTTTTGATTTAATTTAAGCGACCAATTCCTTATCGACCACTTGGTTCACAACTGAAGTTTCTGCCAATAATTGACTCCATACGTCAATATCGATACGTTTAGAAGCTACTAATTGTGCCTTGGCAAGGCCTTTGCCTAAGCCTTCTGTTTGGACCATAATTTCAATCTGGCTGCCTGGCTTAAAATGATTTGGATAAAGCTGATAGGATTGCTCAAATAATTGGGCTGTCTGTTCAACCAAACCCAATCGTGGATGATTGACCGTAACTATAATCAATCGCCACTGAGTTCCATTAGAATTCATCCTAATTTGTTCTGGAACAGATTTAACTTCTGCGGGAATCATAATAACATTTGACTTAATAGTCTGACCATCCAATGTAGTGTAAACTACTTCCTCCGCTCTCGGAGAGCTCTGTAAATGAAAATTCATAACCTTAGTTTTTTAAGAATTAATTTTATTTGAAATCGACCATACCCGGGGGGACAGTCAAAAGTAAAAAAGAGTGGGGGGTTATCGATTAGATTAGCCTACGGTCTTGTTAATTCTATAAAAATTGGGGGAGGAGGATAATCTTTATCTCAAATCCATTTATGAAAAATCAACTTAATTTTTGACCAAAAAAAATTTTGAGAAATACTTTCAATTTATTCTCCTTTTTAGGAGGGTTCGACCTAGTAAGTTTAAGATAATTTTCATAAGCTTTATCGGATTTTTCAATAAATATATGTGGGATTAAATCAACGTAGGATTCAGCATTATTGTATACTTCGTATGACGCTTTAAAAAGCATGGCGGCTTTTTCTTTGTCTCCATTTTTAAGAGCTTTTTCTCCTTCATGATAAAAATGCTCTATATCCATTAATTCATGTATCATGGTCTTTTCGAGGTTTTAGGGTTATTATTAACTAAAATGGGAATCCGTCTTCTCTATTTAAAATGGGCTTATATTTACACTCCTCTACTCTGTAAAAATTCTCCGATTCTCTAAAAATAACATAACGAACTATTAATTCATCTGTCTTTGGATGATGGAAGCTATAAGCTTTACTTTCATGGTAACAGTATTTGCATTTTGATTCTTTAGCTACAAGTTCAGAAATGTCCTCTGAGCTAATTTTATCGAATTTTTTTTGCAGTTTCTCTATAAGTTCCTGTTTATAATCATAAGAATAGATTGACACATCGCATAATTCTTCCAAGGGTTCAAGGCTTAATTTTTTAAAAGCACTAATTAAATTTGCAGTATTTTTATCAAAGGTCATATTGTAAGTTCATATTGCTAATCCTTGTTCTTAAATCTATTTACAACAAAATATATTAACCCTCCAAACAAAATCATATTGATTAACCATGATGAATTTGTCATAATATCATCCTCTCCAAAAGTCTCAAAAAACGGATTAAGAGGGCTGAAAATTAGAATTACTCCACCTAAAAGAACTAATAAGCCTTTCCAACATCCTGAATTTGATTTTTTGTTATCTTTTTCCTTGTCCATAATTATTATTGTTAAAGATTACACTTTAGTTTGTTAGTTAAAACAACATGATTCTCCGTAACCCTGGAACCAATAAGCTCTCCATCCAGATAAAAAAGAAATAACTATTAAGAATAATCATCTAAAATTGATTTCTTATGAAGCAACGTATTTCAACCAAGCATGTTCTTCGAGACCTGCTGTTTATAAAAGAACAGGTCATTGAGTTTTTCAAAGACAAAGATAAGTAACTGTCATGCTATTTATATGAACAAGATAATATCGTTGAAAATGTGCCTATTCCAAACATTTAAGGAAATAGAAAAATTATCAGGAATTTAATTGTATAATATCAGAAAGTAATTGTATGAAATGGCTTTTAAGGGTTTATTAGAACTGTAAAATTCTTTAAAATCTATGTTAAATTTATTTTGTTTCATGATTTTTCATTTATGTAACTTACGTTAACGATATCTTCTATTTTTCTAAATATTTTAACAACTTGACGTCAACTTTGACAGGTTTTATTTGAAATAAAAGTAATTAGTAAATTACTAAAATGATTCAATTTAAAAACTTCTATTTCTAAAAATAAGTTAATCGCATGAATTCTTGCTAATTTTTCCTACATTTGGTTAGATTAAACACACTGATGTGTTCATCCGCTTGTTACGTGCAAGCTGAGAAAAAGACAATTAATGAAAATAAACGAATATTACATTAAAGCTAGATTGTTTCCGACAATTTTGACTTCGATTCCAATTCTTGGTTTATATTATTTTGGCTTTAGCGAAAAACTTATAGAGTTTATGACCTTTTTAGAGGGTTATAAATGGGCTAGTGACATAACTCTGTCGATAGCCTTAATCTATTTTCTTGTTCAAATCAATCGTCTAATTTCAAAAGAATTATTCCAAAATATTTTCTTCAAAGAAGAGATTAATATGCCAACCACCAATTTTCTACTTAATTCAGATACCACATTGGCAAAATCAATAAAATCCCAAATTGTCCAAAAAATTGCCACAGACTTTAATATTCACTTACTGGATTCACGTGCTGAAAACGAGAATGAAGAAGAAGCAAGAAAAACTATTTCAAGCGCTGTGGCTCAAGTAAGAAATGTGACTAGAGATAACTCTATGCTACTTCAGCACAATATTGAATACGGCTTTATAAGAAATCTAATTGGAGGTAGCGTTTTAGCAACCATAATTTCAATACTTAATATCTTTTTATTCCAATATACTTATCCTAATCAATTTGCAGTCAATCTTAATGTAATCTTGTTAGGTGTCTATATTGTACTGATAATTTTTAGTAAATTTTTGATTAATAGATATGGTAAATACTACGCAAAAATTTTATTCGAACAATTTTTACAAAAATAAAGGAAATGGATTTTAGTATCGATATGCTATCGCTTGGCAATGCAGATTGCAATATAATATGGACAAAAGCAGAAAATGCTGACTTTATAACAATAATTGATGGTGGTTACCTAAAAGACGCAAAAACAATAATTGAGCATTATGAAAACTATATAAAACCACACATCTCAGATAATAGTCCAATATTAATAATTAATACACATCCTCATTCCGACCATATCGGTGGCTTGATAGATTTAGTTCATTATTTTAAAAATAAGATTGTACGATTTTATTATAATGACCCAACAGACTACATTGAAGAAGCAAAAAGAAATGAAATAAAAAGCTTAAATGAATCATTTTTGTATTCGAACCAAAGAGTTCAAAAACTTTTTGAATCATTGAAACAATCTGATGATTTAAGTAATGTTCTTGACCAGTATGGCATATCGAAACTTTCAGCATTTTCTGACAGCGTATTAGACCATAATCTATTTGAATTTGTTGGGCCTTCAAAATCATTTTATTTAGAGCAACTTGGTTATTTTACAAACATTGACAATCTAAAAACTTCAGGTTCTAATATTGAACCTGAAAGCGAAATAAATGAAGTTCAAGAAGGTTTAAATCCATGTGTTAAAGTTGATGAGAAAAATGATGCTTCCGCGGAGAATTTGACATCTGTTTTGACAAGGTTTACTGATTCCAGTAATCGGAAGTACTTATTTACAGCGGATTCTGGAGTTGATGCTTTTGAATCAGCAGAGAGTAATGGATATAATATTAAAGACTTATATTTTTGTCAATTACCACATCACGGAAGTAGAAGAAATGTAAGTACGAATTGGATTAGCAATTTTAATCCAAATCAATTTTGGGTTTCTGCAAGTGGAAACAAAAAACACCCTAGAAAGGCTGTTATCACTTGCATAAAGAAAAACTTGCCTGACTGCAAAACATATAGTACCCATAAAACAGGAACTATACATTTTAATTCTAAATCCAATATTTTTCCTGAACGAAATTGGGCCACAGCGGAACCATTATAAAAAAGGTCAACAGGGAACAATGTATATAAAAAATAATCGAAACATTAATAAATATAAGACTTGTAGCTCATATCTTGGTTTGTACTTAACCAAAAGATTAGAGCTTCGAGATCGCCTGCTTTTCATATACTAACGGCTAACTGCAGGTTGAAAAATTATAGATACCAATTAAAATTTGTAGAAAATTTTTATTTACAAATTAGCATTTTCATTAAGAATTACAGTCAAAACCAAAAATTGGTAAAATGTTAAAATAGAGTCTTCTTGGTGGAACATTTGGGATTTAGTCAACCATGATTTTATTGAAGAAGGTGATTATTTTTTCGATTACTTTTTAAATGTAGACAAACAAACATTTCTAAATATTTTGGATAGTAAGGAAAAATATAGAAATAATGAAGTCTACAAAAACAAAGATTGGACTTCAAATTAAAGTAATACTGTGCTTTCAATAGTTCAGTAAAAAAATTGAAAACTTGTCGTCAACTTTGACAAGTATATTTTATATTCCATTTAATGGATCTAATTCATCCGCTTTTTTATTTGCCCAAAACAAGTATTCTTCAGTATTAGATGTAAAGTTATTTGACCTAGTAAGTTTATCACTATATGTTTTAAGGTATGAACGAATTATATTTGCTGTATTGTGATTTTCAGCATCTATAATAAGCTTATTAAATTTTTCATTTTCAATAGCTTCTAGCCTTGCCTTTTCTTCCTCAATTTTACGTTGCGCTTCTTCTTGCTCCTGTCTAATTCTATTGCGTTCCCAACACTCTGCTGTATGTTTACTGTCTTTTTCTATATAATCATAAATGGCTTGAAGATAATCTTCTAAAGTTTTTGTTTTTTTATCAATCCAATTTTTAAAATACGCTGAACCAGCTTGAAATTCAAGCAAATTACTCTTCTCATAAGAATTAGAAACATAACCTCTTGAATCTGGAATACGTTTTCTAAAATACTTTTGTCTTAAATTAATTTGGGTTAAAACACCATACATTTCTATATGGCAATCCTGATATTCAAACTTGATACTATGGTTATTTTCTTCTAGTTTTCTAATTAAAGCGTCCATGAATTTTAGAGCTCTTTTCCTTAATTTGGGTTCTGTATGTATTGGCAAAAATTGGCTTCCAAATTTTTGCCATTCTTCCCAACTAATTTTCTTCTGTTTATCCAATCTTTCCAATTCTACTTTGGTTTTTTGGACTAGCGGGTGGTATTTAAATGGCATAACATTTCTTTTAAATAGGAACTACAATTCAAAACAATATTAATCAAAAAATCATTAGATAAATTTTTTCAATATTTATAATTCATAGTTTTATTGGCTCTTCAGTTTTTAAATTATTTAAAGCCCTTAATTAGCAATTAATGCAACCAACCAAAAGTAACTTTATTCAATATCTACATTAAAAAAGGGAGCTATCCACTCCCCTTTGATCTGTTTATCTCCAAACTAAACCAGTTACGCACTACCTCTCTACAAATACAAGCTACTATCTTCATGCCTTTATATGCCTCAAATATCCATTACTCCTTTAAAAGGCGAAATAATATATATTTAAGTTGAAATTTTGCTCATTGGATTAACCTAATTGACTGATTTTTTGGTATTAAGCTGACGATTAATAATAATTTTCTTATATTTATACATCTTGCTATTACATACAATTAAAGGGATTATTTTAATTGAGTCTTATGAGTTTTAAAATCATTATTTGATTTTTGACCATATACTTTAATTGGTATGTATTATGAATTTCACTAACCAGCTATTACGCTTATCGTTGATTTTCTCACTATTGAATATTAATAGTGCCAATAAATTAGATTTAAATATCATTTATAAATTATTGGTTAGTTTAAATAAAACCAAATCTAAAGTTCTTAGTTCCTTGTCCCTAGTATTGTTTGAAATTCATGTTTTGATTTCTTAAATGTGGTACTATGAAGACGATATACGAAAAGGTAAAAACACGCGAACAAATAGCTGCTGAATATGGAGTTTCTCCAAGAACTTTAAGAAGATGGTTAAAAAATTGTAATATTATTCTTCCTAATAGATTAGTCTGCCCAAAAGAACAAAGGTTGATATACAATAAATTCGGTTACCCGATGAACCCTTTTAAAAATAGTCTATAAAGGAATAACAAATATTCACCTCATACAAAAGTATTGTCTCCATTTGTCGACTAAAGTCTTAATATGTCCTGATTTGTCCTAAGTATCTAATAGTGATCTGTTTAATTTTACAATAATTAACCACTAATTTATTTAATCATGGCAAGAAGAATTAAAAGGTTTGCCAACTACCCTCTCGCAACGGCAACATTCATACAATTATTAAGGGATTATAATGAAGACGCTTTGAATTCTGACCTAAGTCAGGCATTTTCGGGTCACATGAAAACATTAGACACAGACAAGAAAATTACTAAGTCGCTACTAAATAATTTTGATAAGATACCCTCAAGATTTAAGAGAAATGTATTGCGTGATATCGGTAGATTAAATTTAACCAAAGGTTCTGAAAATGATATGAGGGCTCGATTAACGATACCTATGGCAATGTATGTTTCCGATGACGATGTTGACCTAAATCCTCCACCTGAATTTCCATTAGACACTAAATTCAGGATTGAATATACTGGATTATACTGTAAAGATTCTCAAGGGGACTGGGGTTGGTTTGGAGGAAGTGATGAGCCCTATGCAGTTATCAATGCTGTGCATATAAATATCGATGCAGATGTGGGGGAAATGAATGTGGTCACCACGACTTCTCATCCTGTAAGTGACACCAGCGAGCATTATAATAATGTTGATGATGGAACCGTTAAAAAGGGGCCTGTCGCAGCAATTTGGGAGGGAGAACTCAATGGGGTTTCATTACTTTCAACTCTCATGGAACATGACAGTGACAACATACAGGAAATTAAAAAAGGAATCGAACTTATTGTTAAAGGTGTAGCATGGATTTTGAGTGTTTGGGGGTATCCAATACCGCCAACCGTGCAAGATTGGATTTCTGATCTATTGAATTGGTTAATGCCTACTGGTGATGACCTCTTAGGAGAAGCGACTTATTTCATTACTCCAGAATGGATGAGAAGATTTGCAGCTTATCCTGAGGACCCCATTTATTCAGGAACAGACCTACCATATCATTTTACAACTGTTCACAATAAAGATGGGAATTACGTCTTAACCTATAGAGTAAAAGCTGATAAGGCCCCTGTCGGACCAGGAGTAATATTATCACCTCCTGTTTTATCTGTTATTACAAATTAATTTTAAATTCTCTCACGGATAATATAATAAGGGAAGCTAACTACTTCCCTTTAATCTATTAATTTCCATACTAATACGTTTCTGTACTACCTTCCCATAACTATCCTGAGTTATCTTTAAACTAGAATGACCTAAAAGTTCACTTACAATCTCCATCGGTACATCATTATACAACAATACAGTACTAGCAAATGTCCTCCTCGCCATATGGGTGGTAAGCTTTTTATCTAAGCCTACTATAGCTCCAATCTCCTTTAAATATGAATTATACTTTTGATTACTAATTTTTGGAAACACATTCTCACTATTTCCCAAGTACCTGTCTAAAATGACCTTAGCCTTGGGTAATAATGGAATAGATAAACTTTTAGATGTTTTTTGCCGTTTCATCTCAATCCACCTATTACCATCAAAACCTTTTACTACATGTTTAGGTTCCACTCTCATTAATTCATTATATGGTAGTCCCGTATAACAACAAAAAATAAATAAGTCTTTTACAAACTTCAATCTGGGCTGTGAGAATTCATGCTTCTCAAGTTTTTTAAGTTCCTCTGGAGATAAAAACACAATACTGTTCCTGGTTCTTTTAGCCTTGTAGAGCATAAAAGGGTCCTTATCCAAATGACCTTCAGCAACAGCTATTCTAATAGGCTTTCTAAAGCGCTGTATCATTTTGTTTATGGTGGCTTGACCCAAACCCTTCTCAGTCTTTAGATAATATTCAAAATCAGCCAGAAACTGTAACTTCAATTTATTTAAAGGGTAATCATTGCGATTATACTTATGCTTTATAAAAGCTTTTACATGTTTATAGGCATAATCAAACTTAACCCAAGTCCCTCTTTGGATATCAATGCCAATTAGCCTTTTTAAGGACTCCATATAACGGTTAAATGCTTCAAGGGTTCCTTGTTCTTTTTGGGTTTTTTCTCCCTTGTATAGCAGGTATATATCCTCTACGGTAAAGGGTTCTTCCTTAACCTGAAGTATTAAAAAAGCCTGACTAAGTTTGGTCTTAATCAGGCTCAATTGTGTGTTCTTTAGTTCTGCGTATGGCTCTGGTGGAGCTACAATTTGCTGTTTACTTTTCCAGAAGTGTGGATTGATGATTATTCCTGTGGAGAATTGTTTTCTAACCTTTTTGTAAGTTAGCCTGCAAGTAATTCCACACAAGCCTTTACTGTTTACTTTATGTTTATTAACAGTAAATAATATGTTTAGTTTCATGATTTTTAGATTTAATTTAAATGGGAGTCTTTTTTTTAATAATGGGAAACCCGATAGGAGTCTTTTTTCAGTAAAAAAGTTGGCATTATAAGACAATATGCAATCAATGCATACAATACAGTTATTTATAAAGTGTAGCTCAGTTTACTGCATAAAAAAAGCCATACATATTTGTATGACTTGATTTAAATGGTGGTCCCACCTGGGCTCGAACCAGGGATATATATAATTGGTTATCAGATATATAATTATTATTCCATTCGTTTTTATCCTTTTTGTTAGGCATATTTCTATCAGTTACTAAAGCTTAGTTACCAAATTAAATTGCTTCTTAAATTAAAATTGTTGTAAAAATTTTATGTCAATTGATTTGTAGGAGTTATCTTTAAAACTTAATAAATAATCTTATATCGAGGTTTATAAATAGTAAAAAACACCCTAGGTATGTCTAAATATTGAATTGAATCAAAAAAAAATGAAACAAGAAGAATACGCCTTTTTCCCAAATTATTCGTCAAGAGAGGATTTAGCAAAATATGGAGATAATGCTTTACTTTTATATACTCTTCAACTTAAATATTCGATCGAGGATATTGATGAGGTTGCCACTGATAGCCTAGTAGATGGAGCTGATGATAAAAAAACTGACTTAGTTTATATTGACCTAGAAAGGTCGGAGGCAGTAATTGCGCAAGGTTTCTTTTCTAAAAAAGATAGGGGTGAGGCACCTGCTAACAAAGCAAGTGATTTGAATACAGCTGTGTCTTGGCTATTGACGCGTCAAATCGAAGATTTACCAGATAGAATTAAGAGTGCAGCCCGTGAACTACGACAAAAAATTGAAGATGATGAAATAACAAGAATTACAATATGGTATTCTCATAATTTACCAGAATCAGAAAATGTTCGGCAAGAATTAATTAGCGTAGAACATACACTTTATTCAATATTAAGTGAACATTATTCAGAAAAAGGAATTGAATCACATTCACTTGAAGTTGGTCTAGAAACTTTAAATGAATGGTATTTAGGATTAACAATTCCAATACTAATGACAGACGAAATTGTTATTAACAATTGTGATGGTTTTTCTAATAATGGGACAGACTGGAATTCATTTTCTACTTCAATCCATGCTGATATTCTATATGAGTTGTATCAAGCACACAGTACGGCATTATTTTCAGCTAATGTTCGTGATTATTTAGGTAGTAGGCGTTCCGATTCAAACATCAATAATGGAATCAAAAACACCGCTACTGAAACACCCAAGAATTTTTTTGTTTATAATAATGGAATTACGGCATTAGTGAATGGATTCGATTATGATGCTGAAACTAAGATATTAAAAATATCAGGGCTTTCAATTGTAAATGGCGCACAAACTACAGGTGCAATTGGTTCATTGAATGAACCACCGATAGAATCGATGTTAATTCCAATTAGACTTATAAAATGTAGTAATCCAGATACAGTTGCTTCAATAGTAAAATATAATAACAGTCAAAATAAGATTAACGCCCCTGATTTTCGTAGTAATGACCAACACCAGAAAAGGATTACCAGCGAATTTGGTAGTATCCCTCAATTAGAATATACGTCTAGAAGAGGTGGTTCTGCAGATATAATAAGAAGAAATCCTAATGTTTTACCTTCTATTACAGCGGGTCAAGTTATAGCAGCATTTCATGGCGAACCAAGTATAGCCTATAATGATAAGAGTAAAATTTGGGATTCCGATAGATTATATTCTAAATTTTTTAATGATCAAACAACTGCAAAACATATTACTCTTTGTTATTCGCTGATGAAAACTATTGAAGAACTCAAGATTGAACTTCTCAATACTGAAGAAGAGTTAATGAAAGATCAAGAAAAAAATCTTCTCGCCTTTTTAAGAAGCCGTGGTTCTATCGTATTATTTACTACTGCAATTTCAGACTGCTTGGAGAATCTAATAAATAGAAGGATTGCAAATAAATTTTCCGTTGAATTCTGCAGAAATATATCATTGGACGAGGCTAAAATTTTATGGCGCCCTATTGTTAATATTGGTACTTCTTTTGTTTCACAATTAAATGAAGGTTTACAAGACGGTATTAAAAACCAACAAAGAATAAGTGCCGCAAGGACAACATTCGTTTCACTAATGACAGCTGTTAGAAGTGCTAATTCTGAGATCGTAAATGCATTTGCAGAAGAGATATGTAATAACTGAACCAAACATATTGTCCTAATAAAAGTATCACACTTTTTTAAATGTTTACATTTTCAAAGCTTTAGAACTACTATTTTATTCTCTTCTGGAGATTTATTAGATCTTGTTCAAAAACAAAATGCTTCAATATTTATTTATAAACCTGCACCTTTTTATAGCCCTTCATCCGTAAAACTATAGTATCCATATTTCGATATTATTAAGTTATCCAACACGTTTATATCCAAGTATTCAGCCGCTTTTTTAATCTTTTCGTATAACCGTTTATCTACTTCACTGGGCTTTAAATTTCCAGAGGGGTGATTATGAGCCATTATAATTCCACATGATGCTGATCTTAACGCTACTACAAACAACAACTTTAAATCAACCAGTGTCCCTGATATACATCCTTTTGATAACGTATGGATTCCCAACACCTCATTGGCACGATTAAGCAACAATACTTTGAACTCCTCATACAATTCAATGGTGTCTAAATCCCAGAGATGGAGAAAAGTATCATAGGCCTTTCTACTATCCGTTATTTTTATCCTATCCTCCTTACCTCTGGTATTATTATATTTTAACTGTATTTCAGCAATTACGTTTTTCATAATATTTTGAATAAAAAAAGGAGGCGATGCCTCCTTATGATGTTATACAATATTATTCTAATTTAATTTCTATCCCAAGGTTCTTTATATTCCAAATCGAGAAACCTGAATAACTCTTTCTCTTCTCGAAACCTAAATATTTTATCACCCCTTGTTAAATATCCAAAATGAGACCTAAATCCTTTTTTAACCCAGGTAGTGGCCAAAACCTTATGGCTAAACTCCGCACTACCAGTCCTAATTGCAAATATTAATCCCCAGTTATCTTCCTCCGCAAAAAACAAATCCAACTTAATTCCCTCTGGTAAAATCCTTTGAGTGTATTTACAAGGAAATTCACCTTTAACTTTAGGCCATTGATTAACTATTAAGGCTATTCCACTTGAAAATAACCCAATATCATATGGTTTGGGAATGGCCACAATTTCTATATCCTTTACTTCTGGTTTTTGACGCCTGATGCTTCCTGCAATTTCAATCCTGTAGCAGTGCGGGGCTAACATATCTTTTACCTTATTTGCTATTTCTTGAGCTTGTTCTAATTTCATAATACTTCATTTAAGAACCATATTCCCATTTAAATCCTCCAGAATGTTCTCGCTCTCCACGGCATACCCTTGAAATGCATGTTTTGCTCATGCCTGTATACTTGCTCGCATCAGCAACAGAATCAAACTTAGCTATCAATTCGCCAGAAACAGTGTATTGATATACCTTCTTCTTACGTAAATCCTTATTAGGATTAAATGGCACACTGTAATTATAGCTCCAATATTATCCTTTACAGGTTTTGTTCTGACCTAAACAAGCATTTCCTATTGATGTCTTTTTAGCTTTTACAGCTTCAGCAGCATCTTCCAAACAATCGTATGTTGCTATATGCTTACCAGTCTTAATATCATATTGATAAACATCCTTCTTAATGCCTCCACCAGAATCTGCATTATATCCGTTGTTCTTAGAATCATGTTTATTAATATAATTCTTCTCCTTCTGTGCTAATTCATTTGCTGTATTGGCAGTATCTGTCTGTTGCCAATTAAAGGCTTCTTCCCCATAAGTGGCAATGGCTCGAGCAAAGGGATGTGATTCACCCCTTTTAGCCCGCTCCTGATGGTCCAGTTTACGTTGATGTAATGAATCCGTTGTAGCACCCACGTAGAACTCACCAGTAATTCTGCACTCAACAGTGTAAATGATTCCCAAAGGTTTCTTATTCTTCTTCATCACTCACCTCCTTTCTTAATTCTTTGAGGTACATTTCGTACTTCTCGCCTGATTTACGGTCTTCATAAATAAGTTCATTTTGTCTGGCGTACTCCTTTATCCATTTGGTCATTTGGTGAGAGGAAAGGTTATTGTAGTGCCTGTATTCAGAAATATATAAGTTCAGGACATCTTTCTTGTTTAACCATTTGTTCCTCTCGACCAAGTCCAGCTCCATAAAAGCAACAAACTCCTCACAAGTAGCATTTATCAATCTGTTCTTTTTTAGGTTTATAGGATTCGGAATAATCAGTCCATTCTTTAGATATTGTTGGACACATTCCATCATGAAATGAAAGAACCTGTTCCATTCGCCTTTATCCCAATCATCAAAGAAATAATTACCAAATTCGTCTTCTGGAGTAAAGGTATCATCATAATGATTAGCGACTTCAAACTCACATCGACGTCTTATGTCAGTACTTCCTCCTGTGCCATTCACAACGTAATTACTTGAAATGATAATTTTCGGTGCATTTTCAGGCAAAATATATTCCTCAGCTTTGTACTTTTTTTCAACTGTAACACCTGTTGTAATCATGGAATACAAAGTCTCAAGAGAAAAGTCCCTGCCTACATCATCGTAAAAAACCAAATCCGTTGTTCTATTAATGCGTTGATTTTTAAACCAACTCTTATGTTTAATGTTCTTGCCATCCATAACAACAAGTTCCCTACATTTTCCCATTGCTCGAACTAGTAAACTTTTTCCAGTTCCCCCATTTGCGGTCCCATCGAATGAGATGTTTTCATCAATAAATATGATTGCTTTGGCATTACCTGGATCTTGATTACGATGTAATAAGTACCCTATTATTGTTGTTAGAGCCTTAAACCGATGTTTATTCTTTCCAGAAATATTAAAACAGAACTTTTGGAATTGGGATTCATCATCGTCTTTTACATAGTAACAGTCATATGGTAGTATTCTTGACTTCCAAATTTTGCCTTGAAAATCTTCTCTTAACCTACTTGATAAAGATTTCTTGCCAACTTGCCAACTTAAATTTTGAAAATGAAACCAGCTAGTTTTGGCATCATCTCTATCATTTAAAAGTTTCACAGTCTTTAGAAACCTTAATTTAGGCTTGGATATCAGCGTGGAAGAGGCTTTAATAAAAGCCTCGTACACATCCATTTCTTTAATACTAAGTAGATATCTTTTAACGTAATCTACAATTACGTAATCTGCAATCTCCTTTACGGTATTCTCGTATTCACGTACCAATGTATAATCGGTATCACTTATTTCAGCTTTGCTGAAACCTGATTTTGACAAAAAGGCAATTAATTTGCTTTGTATAATTTTAATTTTGCCATTGTCATCCTTTTCCCAAAACTTTTGGGAATTCTCATTAGTTCTCATAACTAATAGTTTTAAAATTTAAAATTTATCTTCTCCATTGTAATTAGTGCAGGAGATGGGTGACACTAATAACAATCACAAGACAAATATCTATCAGTTATGTTGTTTTTGGGTAAATTTCAAGTGCAAAGATTTGCACCCTAATTATTTGGCGCTTTTATGAAACTATTTTGAAGAGTATATCCTTAAGTTCTGACTTTTTTTTATCACTTAGTTTGCCTGGCTTGGTATACTGATAAATAAGATTTCTTATTTCAGTTATTTCCTCTGTTTTACTATGTAAGAATGAATTTTCAATAAATCTAGCTAACTCTGGTTTAGTCAATTTATTGTGAATTATCTCATTCTTATAAAAAAGTGAAAAGATTATAGCAAGATTTTCTCTAGATAAATTAAATGGGATTTTAATCTCTCTAGGATGAATCAGCTCATCTTTCCTGTCTGATAATTCATCCTTAATTCTTAAAATTGTGTCTATCGTCAAATTCTTAAGGCTATCATTTAAATGTGCGCTTTTTTCTAATCTGACCAGTAGTTCAATAAAATAAGATTCCCATTCATCATAAAAACCTATTTTCTCCTCAACTGAGTATTTTGTTTCCTCTAGCCTATTTGCCTCTATTGCTTTCTTATAATTCTCTATACTATTTTTTAGTAATTCTACAAGAAATTCATTTTCAAATTTATTGACTAAATATTTTAGAGAACTTCTTTGAAATTCGTTCAATTCTTGATTATCCTTGACATCCATAAAAGCATTGAATGGTATGTGCACATCATCTACCATAAGTGTATCGCTTTCTGTATTCAGACCTATATACCGTTTATCTTTTGTCAAATTCTGTATAAAACTAACTTTTAATTGTTGATAACCCTTCAAATCTAGAAGCTGTTTAAGGTCCAACCCAGATAATTTATTTTTTTTCATTATTAAAATACATTATAGCTATTATATTATACACAGCTCTTACAAGTGCGTGAGAATATCAAAATAATAATAAAAATAGGCTTTATTTTGAATTATAAATACAGTTTTCCCTGTTGTAGATAATTTTACTTCATCTACTTTGACATAATCCCCAACCGCCAAGTTGCCAACTTTTTTTCTAACAATTACTGTTAATGGACAATATAAGGTCTTAAGTTTGCCATACCAGGTTACCACCATTATAGAATTTGGTGAGCAATATTTAAAAAGATAGGCATATTCTTCATTTGTCATAACAAAAAAGCCCAGATATAAACTGGGCTTACATTTTAGCTATTAATTATTAATTTAGGTACCAGATGGGTCTCTCATATTTTATGGAATTTAGTAGTTCTTGGGTAAGCTCATGCGCATTGACACTGCGATGTAGGAATGTATCAATGTAACTGGATTTGTTCGTGCCTGTCAAAAGATTATACAATTGCCAGAGAGAGATAGAATTACCAGTGGCTCCAAAATTTTCATCCATATAATACCCTTTTGCAATCTGACCTATCTGTCCATCATTGAGTTCCAAAGGAGGGATATCCCTCTTTTTCTCTCTTGGCAGGTACTGATACATACGACACCTGCCCAAAAACTGTGCAAACTGCTCTTCACTGAGTCCATACTCTGGAAAAGATTCCAAAGCCTTGAGATGGGCCTGCATCTCGTAATTTCCGATAAGGTCCATTATCTTGTTCTGGAGTTCACTCACATTTGAGGCTCTTATTTCCTCAACACTTCCATCTGATGATACGCAGAGGTTGGTGCACACCATGTTCTTAAAGCCTATAAACACCTTGAATCTCTCCATTGTTTTCTTGGAATACAGGTTTTCATGATTATAGGCCCTCACCCCACCTATGCTCAACTGCAACTCATTATCCCCAACCTTTGCAGTGATGTTTGGGATGTCTATTTTGAATGCCAATCTTTCGTAATAGATGGTTTTATCTTCTTCTGTTAGGTCCTTTACGGATTTACCTATGGCACTGGGAACCCTTCCCTTAACAATATGACTTGCTCTTATCTCTGGTGGTAGGATACGCTGACCTGAAAATATGGATTGGACAGCCTGTTGGGTTGCACCAATAAACTCGTGGTGGGAAATGGTGGTCTCATTATCTTTTGAAAAGACAGGGATAATACAGTCATTTTTTAGATGTGCTAAATTAACCGCTTTGGTATTGGCTTCAATAAATGGTGATTGAGGCCTTGAAGTTATTACTTCCACCTCTGGAATAATAACATTATTCTGTATTAGGTTCTGTTCCATTGTCGTTGTTTTTCTGTTGTTCAATGATTTCTGTATTGGGTACGATGCTCAGACTGGTACTTTCAATGTCGGCCTTACGCTGCATGATCTCATCCAGTATAGCTGTTTTGTGATTGGGATACTTGGTATAGATGTGCCTTAATCCTTCAACGGTCTTGCAGACTTCTATTTCCTTTTTGGCCTGTTCCAGATCTTTACTGTTGGAACACCAGTCCATTAGTTTCTTCCCTGTGGCTTTGTTGATGACAAACTCAGGTTTGTTCATGAATAGTCCTGTTCTGTCCTTTGATGCTTTGGTGATATGGTTCTCGTTAATCAGCTCAAAGTTGACTGTCAGTTCATATTCATAGCCCTCTCTGGTGATTTCCTTGGTACCATGCTTTACGACTCTGGTTTTACCATTTTGGATGGTATCCAGTGAATAGTCGACCTTTCTTCTAGTGGTGGTTATGATATGGCATTTGGATTGTAATATCTTATCGATAAAGGCCTGATGCCTTGGCGTGACCTTTGCCCAGTCCTGAAACCTGCCTCCCAGTTGTTCATGGATTTCCAGACAACCTCCCTGACCATTCCACTCATGAGATATCGAATCAACGATGATTACCTCCATACCTGCCTTCTCACAGGTTGTAATGGCTTCTATGTAACGTTCTGGCGAATATGGAGCATCAAGGCTCAAAATGTTGTAGTTCCCTAGGTTGGCGTACAAGGATGCCGACTGGTTCTCAGTATCTATAATAGCTATTTTGGAATAATCCCCTGTCATGCCATATGCCAGAAGCAGAGCAGAATAGGTCTTTCCAAATCCTGAAGCTCCTGACAATCCGATACGCAGTTTTACCTGCTCCCGTTTTGCTTGTTGTAATTGCATAATATATTTGTATTAAGTTGTATATAATGTTTTGGTTATAGGTATAACCAGAAAAAAAGAAAGAGGCTCATGCCTCTTTCATTAATGTTGTTACATCACCGCTGATTCCTCGATGATGTTTTCTGGTACAAGGTCTAAAGACTTGTCTAGATATTCCCAGCGGTAGTCCAATTCGATGATTTCCCCAGTGTCCTCTATGGTGAAGGAATAAGGGTCACATTTTACCTTAACGATTTCTCCTGGAAAGGTCTGTCCAATTAAGGATTGACAGGTTTCCTCGTCAAATGTTGCTGGTACGGTACATTTCTTGGTGGTGAAGTACATACGGCCTGTTTGTTGTGATTTAACTGCGGTTGGACCGCCTTCTAATTCAAGCACAAGGAAGGTTTCACCCTCCTTGGTCTTTCTCTCTTTAAATCCTTTGATAGTTACCATGATAATTAAATTTAGATTAAAGCGAGCGGGGATTTTCCCCACCTACAGAGATAGGCGGGGGTGGCAATCTAATTATCAGGTAATCTTGCCTATTTAAAAGTTCTCAAAAAAAATTAAAAAAAATTTTTTAATAGATATATTTTAAAAAAAGAATTAAAATATTTTCCTACATTTGAGTGTGTAAAAACAAACACACCAGTGTGTTTATCCAATTGTTGTAAAACATTTTGACCAAAATAATGGAAGATTACAAACCACCTCTAACACCAGAACAAAGAAAAAATTTAATTGAAAAAATTTTAAAAGGATTGAGTAAAGACCCGAGATATAAAGCTCATAATGACCTTATCGACAGTATTTGCTCTAAAAAAAGCTGATATGGGATTTATAAATAACATTTTAAGTTCGTTTAAAAAGTCTAAAAATGAATTAACCGATAGTTCAAAATTTATGATTGAGGGAGAAATGACCGCCATATTATTGGTTGGATTATATGTATTAATATTTAAAGAGTTTAACTGGTATTAAAAAACGTTTAACAACACAGTGTAAGCAATGGGAACAAAAATTTCGAACAAATAAAAATGATAGATGACAATAACCTACTCTTACACAAGTAAAAAAACTAATAACTAACCAACCTCATATATGAAAGCAATAAGATACATCATTTTCATTCCAATAATCTATTTTATTATTTTTTTAGTTTATTCATTAATACCGTTATCATTATTTGGATTAATGAGTTTAAGTAAATTTTGGATAATTATCCTATTGATATTTTTTGGCGGTTTGGCTGTTGGTCTATTCCAATTATTACCTGGAGGAATTACTTGGTTATCTGCAAAAATATCACCAAGTAAAAATTTTGCTTTTTATTCTATTCTTACAATAAGCGTTCTTTTGTGTATTTCGAAAATTATTTACTATTGGACAATGACTGACGCTTACGAAGATAATTTTGGAGTATTTTTTGCAATTTTACTAACTTGTTTGACAATTGGATTTGCTGCTTCCTTATCTGTTGGAGCAGGAATAGAAATGTTTGAAGAAAAAGAAGAAAATTTGAGCATCTTAATGACAATTGGTTCAATTGTCTTTTACATCGGTATATTCTTAACTTTCTGCTTATTGTCAACCAAAATAGCTTATATAAATCCAGAGAAAACTTATTCTTGGTATTCTGGAATTTGGCACGGAATTTTTGTTATTCCTAATTGGGTCGTAAGTTGGTTTGCTGATGATGTGTATTGTAAAGCACCTAATTCAACGACAGCATACAGTATTTGGTGGTGGATAAGTTTTATTTTTATGGGACTGGGAATGCTTGGTGGAGGAAATAGTCGCAGATAAGCCAAGCACTTTAATAAAAGAATAAATGTCAAACACAGTAAAAATAATTTTATCAATTTTATTATTTATCTGTCTTGCTGATTTACCCTATGGATATTATCAATTTGTTAGGTTTGCAGGTCTTGTTGGTTTTGGATTTTTAGCTTATCAGTCACATCAAAATGGTAAGGAAAAAGAGATGTTTATTTTTGGAGCTTTGGCTTTACTTTTTCAACCATTTTTTAAAATTGCATTAGGCAGGCCAATTTGGAATATAGTAGATGTTATTGTTGGAATTGGTTTAATAATCTCGATTTTTATTAGCCAAAAACGAAAAATTAATGATAAAATATAAACCACTGTTTACAACATTGATTCCTATGAAAAGTACCGGCCAAATTCTTTTATAAAAGTTGGCATGTTGACTAATGGCAAGTTGCCAGGTTTTTTCCTAAATTAGTAACCAAACCTGCGCAAAAAACCAAATGTAAGTCTTTGGCGGTAGTTGTAAAAAAATGGGTGCTTGTTAATAATATTTATTTTGATTCAATTTTGTTGAATTAACTGTTGTGTTACGCAATGGTCTTTATAATGTTTTGAGGAGAGGTCTCAAATCCCCTCACTAATGAATATAAAGCAAGTACCCTATTTTCTATATGAACAAAAAACATTATTACATATTACTTACTAAATATAAATCAACCGATTTAAGGCAATTTCTGAATAAAAACTTTGATTTAAAATTGCTTGACTATATATTGACTAACAAAAACTCATATTACAAGACATATACTTTACCTAAAAAAAATGGTGGTTTTAGAGAAATAAATCAGCCCCTGAATAAGTTATTCGATATTCAAAAAGAGTTTTCAAAATATTTTATTATTAAAAGAGGTAATTATAATGAGATCTCACATGGCTTTGAACTCGAAAAAAGCATTTTCACCAACGCACAAAAACATACAAATAAAAAGATTGTTCTAAATATTGACCTTGAAGACTATTTCCTTAATATAACCAAAGAACAGGTATCAAAAGTCATACTGGAAAAATTTAATTTAACCGATTTTGAAGCGAATTATTTTGCTGATTTATTCACAATAAACAATCATTTACCCCAAGGTTCTCCAACATCTCCTATTTTATCTAATTTTGTTTGTGACGAACTTGATAAAAAATTAAGAAAGTATTGTAAACGATTCAATATTACCTATACAAGATATGCTGATGATTTAACTTTTTCATTTCATTTCGACAAACTTCCAATAATTCAAATAACTGAAATTATATTAATTATTGAAGATTTAAAGTTTAAAGTAAATAGAAAAAAATTCAGGTGGTTTTATCAAAATAAGAGGCAAATCGTTACTGGATTGGTTGTTAATAAAAAGGTAAATGTTAAACGTGAGTTTTATAAAAATATACGCGCCACCTTATGGAACTGGGAACATAAAGGCTTGGAATGGTCGTTAGAAGAATTTAGTAAAAAATATCCTAAACGAAAGAGTTTTAATAAAACAGTAAAAGGGTGGATAGATTATATTGGGTTCATCAAAGGTAAAGAGCACAAGTATTATACTGAATTGAATGCAAAGTTTAAACTATTAAATGCCAAAACATGAATATCCAGAGCTATTTAAATGATTTAAACTCTTTGAAATCTAAGAATCTTTTTACCATCAAAAAAATTGATTGGTGGCTTTTAAAACATTCAGATTTTTATAACGAGACTTCTGATTTTGTATACAGCCAACACCTTTTCAAAATGGACGATGGTTCAATTGTCCGACTTCCGCCATTTGGCGAACCAACTGACCAAGAAAAATTTTTGGACTTGTACAAAGCACTGGACACAATTTGCGAATTTCATCGCAATGAAAAATATTTCGAGCAGGAATTAACGCAATACCAAAAAATTAAGGATTCACAATCGGACTTAAAAATTTGGATTGCAAAAAACGAGGATTTAGGAGCAGAAAAATATGTTTGTTTTCTAGTTGACTATTTGGACTATTCAGAAAATGCAGAGCATTTAAACGTTTACGTTCATTCATCAGAAGATCTTGAAATTTATATTCACCGACAAGATTTTAAGAATACAATTGAGTTTCTTGAAATCTTTAATGAACTTTATTGGGTAAAAGAACTTTTACCGGAGAGTCTGGAACGAATTAGAATCGAAATGGAAAAGAACAAAAATCAATACCAACAATGGAAATGAGTAATTAATTGTTCTCGCCTACTCGGAAAATCGACAAGAATTTTAAGTTTGGTATATTCTTGCAAAAGGTAATTCTAACTCACGCAACGAAGTCATAACCTAAACCATTGGCGACAAGTTAAAACAAAGCTAGTAACAATTTATCCAAGAGTTGTAAATGAAAATTGAAAAAAAATTTTATAGCAATCAACAATTAAAAGAAATTGGATGTTTAATTGATGACAGAAAAGATGGAGAGTGGAAATATTATCACGAAAACGGTAATTTATCAGCTATAGGTCAATATTCAGAAAAAATTATATGTACGTGTGGACATATTTCACAATGGCAAAGAAGAGTTGGAATATGGAAAATATTTCACCAAAATGGAATTTTGAAAGAAGTAGGTGAATATAATAAAGGATTTAAAAAAGGGAACTGGAAAGAATACTCAGAAAAAGGTCAAATATTGTCTTATGGAAATTTTCTGCAAGGTGAAGAAAATGGAGATTGGAAATATTATTTTGATAATGGTCAATTAGAAAAAGAAGGGGCTTATGAATGCGGTTTTGAAATTGGGGAATGGAAAACATACCATCGAAATGGACAAATAAAAGAATTAGGCTTATATTCTAAAAAACACAATAAAATTGGGGAATGGAAATACTATTTCGATAATGGTCATTTGGAAAAAACAGGCAAATACACTAATGGACTAGGTCCAGTTCTATACATTGATTTTAATGAATTCGACGGCAAAAAAGAGTATCAAATGGTGGGCTCAAAATATAGTACTAAAATGATTGGAGAATGGAATTTTTTTTACAAAAATGGTGCTCTGAAAGAAAAAGGGAATTATATTGTTGATAATAAAGAAAAAGGTCCTCTTGACAAAAAAGATGGTGAATGGGTTTTGTATCATAAAAACTCTAAAATTCATCAAATTCAATTATGGGATTCTGGAAGATTAATGGATATTATTTGCTGTTTTGATTCAAATGGAAAAAATTTGGACAAAGGAAGTATTGTAAATGGTAATGGAAGTTTAAAACTATATGATGAAAACAATAAATTATATAGATTGGAAGAATATGTTGGAGGTTATGAAAATTTTAGAAAATCAAAAAACATTTAATAAATCCAGTGGCTAACAAAGCAATAGTTGATTGCTTCTGACTTTCCAAAAGGAAAGCTTCCGCCGATTTTCAAGCATAGAAACCATATACAAGTCTTTGATTACCTAGCAAAATCACTGCAATCAATAAAATATCAAGAACATAACCTTTAAATATGATATGGACTCTTACTATATTTTTTGGTGTAATAATTAGTACTCTAATTGTTTATCGGCAATTAACGGAGAAGAAAAAATATCAGGACGCCACTTACGTATCTAACTTACAGCAAATCAAATCATTTTTTGATATCATACAAAGATTTGATGACTATATTACTTGGGTAAAACGGGATAAAATCAAATCAAAGTATTCTGCTATTGGTAAATACTTTAAGGGCAAATCCAATTATTACAAAAAAGAAGATAGTGTCAGAAAGTTTAATGACATATTTCAAAATTTTGATAATTACATAGTTGATTACAATAAAAACTATGTTCAAATTCAAAAAATCAAACTTCGCCAATATTTTGATGATATTGAAGGTAAAAAATTAGATGACCAACAACGAACCGCTCTCATAACAGACGAATATTCAAACCTGATTATTGCAGGAGCAGGTTCAGGCAAAACCTTAACCATTATAGGTAAAGTAAAATATCTCTTAGAGAAGAAAAACGTCAAGCCTAATAGTATTTTACTTTTATCGTTCACAAGAAAGACCGTCGATGAATTAAATGAACGGCTAAAATATTTAGGGCTTAGCGCCAGGGCAGTAACTTTTCACAAATTAGGATACAATATCATTAAAAGATTTTCCAATTCTCTTCAGGCCGTAACAAATGAAAACACCCTAAATAATATCATTAAAGAATATTTAGGAAGTGAAATCTTTAAAGATGCCAAAGCATTGGAGGCATATATTGTTTATGTGGCTTGTTACATGAACATTCCCGAAGAACATGATAGCTATGAATCTCTTGGTGAGAAATTAGACACTGAAAAGGGAATTGATTTTCAAACTTTAAAATCTAAATGTGAACCTGAACTTCTAAACAAAGTTGAAAAGTCTTCTTTAGACACCCTACAGGGTGAAAAAGTAAAAAGCGTTGAAGAACTTACTATAGCAAATTTCCTTTATCTAAATGGTATTGAATACGAATATGAAAAACCTTATCCTTTTGGAGAAACTGTATATCGACCAGATTTTTATTTAACAGACTACGACATTTATTTAGAGCACTTTGGTGTTGATGAAGATAACAGGGCAAAATGGCTGACACCATTCAATGAAAAGGAATATGTAGAGCAAATGGAACTGAAAAGAGAGACTCATAAATTATATGGCACCAAGCTTCTAGAAACATATTCCTACTATAATCGTGACCGTATTTTACTTGATAAACTGAGTGAATTGTTGAAAAATGAAAATGTGAATTTTAAACCACGAGACGCTCATAGTATCTTCTCAAAAGTCAGTGAAAAGGATAGAAATTTTGGAAAAGAAATAATAAATCTAATAGGTGCCTTCATTAACCTTTGTAAATCAAGACAATTGGATTATAATGCAATTATCTCCTTGTTTTCTGACAAAAGTAAAGCCCCTAACAAGTTTATGCTGGAAAGGCAACAAAACTTCTTAAAATTTGCAATTCCAATCCTAAAAAAGTATGACAATATTTTAAAAGAGAAATGTGAAATTGATTTTAACGATATGATAAATCAAGCCACCGACCTAGTAATTGAAAACAAACCAAATTACGAATATCAGTACATTATCATTGACGAATATCAAGATATTTCTTTCTCACGTTTCAGTCTAATTAAAGAAATTCGAGATTTATCTGGGGCAAGGTTAATTTGCGTTGGCGATGATTGGCAGTCCATTTATCGTTTTGCAGGAAGCGACATTTCTTTGTTTAGTAATTTTGAAAAATGGGTTGGAAAATATGAGCGATTATTTATTGAGCAAACTTATCGAAACTCACAATCACTTATAGATATAACATCCAAGTACATTCAAAAAAACAAAAAACAAATACCTAAAAACCCAAAGTCTAAAAAAGGACCCCTTGAGAATCCAATTAAGTTTGTTTATTATTCACAAGATAACGCTGACCAGGTTTTCCTTAATGAAATTCAAGCACTAGTAGGCAAAAATGGAGATAAGCCAATTTTGGTTCTAGGACGTCATAGTTTTGACATTAATGAATTTATCAAACTTACCCCTAACAGTAAAATAAAGTATTATGAATACAATAATAAACTTGAAATAAAAGGATTTGAGGACCTTGATATTAAATATATAACTGTACATAAATCAAAAGGGCTAGAGGCCGATAATGTTATTGTGCTGAATCTTAAAAACCATTTACTCGGTTTTCCTAACAAAATGACAGATGACCCAATGTTATCTCTATTACTTAGTGACAATGAAGCTTATCGCTTTGCTGAGGAACGACGGTTATTTTACGTGGCATTAACCAGAACTAAAAACGAAGTTATACTACTTATTCCTACTGATGTTTCTTTGTTTGCTGAAGAATTAATTGTAGACAACGAATTTTTGATTACTTCAGACAATGAAAAATTAAGTAAAACTAATTGTCCGTATTGTCAAACTGGACAATTAGTTATTAGGCAAAACACATTAAAGAAAAACCAGTTTTTAGGTTGTTCCCATTATCCAAGTTGCAATCAAACATTCAATAACATTGAAATTTTAGAAAACACTATTCTATGTTCTAGTTGCAAAAGTGGATTTATGACTAAAAGAAGTGGAAGGTTTGGAAAGTTTCTAGGTTGTACAAACTATCCTAAATGTGAAAACACTATAAATTTGGAATAACATAACCTAAATAGATGACAGCATTTACCATCAAAATACGATTGAATAATATGCCGAGAAAAGTTAGCTTTTTGGCATTTGACAAATTGCCAAGTTTTTAATCAATAAAATAATGAAGGTAATTTACTTGCTATTCTGGTTTTAAATCTTTTGGAAAATAGAAAGGCTTAGCATAGTCCCAATAACAGTATTCGAAGTTATCATATACTCTATCAGAAAGTTTGCCATTAGGGTTGATACGTCTGTAACTAACATCTAAAGTACCATCTTCATTTATTATTTCCTCGTATTGCATATTTGCTTGATTTTTCTGGTCTAAGTAAATCAGCGGGATAATAATTAAGCCAGAGGTAAAGTTATAATGGCTACATTTGCTCATAGGGTACAAATAGCTAGTTTTCAAAAATAGGAAGTTATAACTAATTGTGAAGATTTATTGAAATAAATTAAAAAATGAGAATTCTGAGAAATGGAGAATGGTTTAACTAATAAAGACGGAAAGCCCAGTGTTTATTATTGGTTAATTATATTTATAATAGTCATTATAATTATTTATGCAAAAGTGACTGGAAATATGCCAGATGATTAAAATAATTTTAATAACAAACAATAAAGGGAGCTATTCACTCCCTTTTAACCTATTAATTTCTATACTAACCCTCTTTTGCACAACCTTCCCATAGCTGTCTTGTGTTATTTTCATGCTAGAATGACCTAAAAGCTCACTCACAATTTCCATCGGTACATTGTTATATAATAAAACAGTACTTGCAAAAGTTCTCCTAGCCATATGTGTGGTAAGTTTTTTATCTAAGCCTACAATAGCACCAATTTCTTTTAAATAAGAATTGTACTTCTGGTTGGTGATTCTAGGAAAAATATAGTTATCGATACCAGAATAGACATTTAAAATCGTTTCTGCTTTTGGAAGCAACGGAATTGATAAATTTTTAGATGTTTTTTGCCTTTTTATCTGAACCCATTTATTCCCGTCGAAACCCACCACAATATGTTTAGTTTCTAAATCCATCAATTGCTTATAAGGTAACCCTGTATAACAACAGAAAATAAAGAGGTCTTTTACTAGTTTCAGCCTTGGTTGTGAAAACTGATGTTCTTCCAGTTTTCTTAGTTCTTCAGGGGACAGAAAAACAATACTATTCTTTGTTCTTTTAGCCTTGTATAACATAAAAGGGTCTTTATCCAAATAATCTTCTGCCACAGCTATTCTAATAGGCTTTCTAAAGCGTTGTATCATCTTATTTATAGTGGCTTGACCTAATCCTTTCTCTGTTTTTAAATAATACTCAAAATCGGCTAAAAATTGCAATTTTAGTTTTGTTAATGGATAATCACTGCACTTATATTTATGCTTAATAAAATCCTTAAAGTGTCTATAAGCATAGTCAAACTTAACCCAAGTAGCTCTTTGAATATCAACACTTATAAGCCTTTTTAAGGACTCTAGATAACGTTTAAAAGCTTCAAGAGTACCTTGTTCTTTTTGGGTCTTTTCTCCCTTATATTGTATGTATATATCCTCTACCGTAAAGCTTTCTTCCTTAACCTGAAGTATTAAAAAAGCCTGAGAAAGTTTGGTCTTAATCAGGCTTAATTGTGTGTTCTTTAGTTCAGCATCGAGTTCTGGTGGTTTGACCAGTTGCTGTTTACGATGCCAATTATTTGGATTTATAAATTGTCCTGTGGCAAATTGTTTTCTCTGCTTTAAGTAAGTTAACCTACATGTGATACCACACAATCCTCTACTATTTACTTTATGCTTATTTATTGTATATAATATGTTTAGTTTCATGACTTTTTCTAAATTATAAAATGAACGATTTTTGTAACATCTAATTTATCAAAGTGACAAATAGACAAATACTTTTAAAAAATGAATATGGATAATCTACAAGTGATTGCTTTATTTTTGGAAATAACTGGATTTAGTTTAGCCCTATACCATGTTTATATGAGTAATTTTTCATCCAATACAAAGAAATATGCTCGGAACTTCATTGAAAATACAGGGATTAGAGATATGTCATATGACTTCTCGTCAGGCTTAGATAAAGATGAAATGAGGTTTAGACCAATGGCAGAAAGGGATAAAATTATGTATAACCGAATGACAGTTTCCCTATTCCAAATTATAATAACTGTATTACTATTTGTATTCTATGACATTGGTAGCGGTTTTTTTTATTCTATACTTGAGTTTTTTGTTTTTTCAATTTTAGCATTTCCTTTAGCTTTAGTATTACATTTTATTGTTTTCAGGATTATACTAAACACCATATTGTTTTTTCTATATAAAATCGGCAAGAATGATTACATTTCAGGAATAGGTTTCTTCTTAGCGGGAATAGGCTTAATTATTGAAACTATTCAAGTTTTTGAAAGCCATTTATGGTGGATGATATTTATAGCGTGGATTATTGGAATACTAATTATTTTACCATTAATTATTCATTATAGGTCCAAGCGGAAAAATACCTCTAAGGGCTAATTAATAAGTTTCAATGGGAGTCTTTTTTTTAATAATGGGAAACCCTATAGGAGTCTTTTTCGAAGAAAAAACTTGGCAAGTTGACTTTTGGAAGGAAAATGCACATAATGCATACAATGCAGTTATACCAAGGGATAACTCAATAAAAAAAGCCCAAACTACAGATGTAATTTAGGCTTTTAGGTGGTCCCACCTGGGCTCGAACCAGGGACTTTCTGATTATGAGTCAGATACTCTAACCAACTGAGTTATAGGACCGTTTATATTTTTCTTTTATCCATTGTTTCCCATATCCAGATTTTAGATACTTTTCTCGCTTCCTAGCTTCTTCCCTTGTATTAAAATCTTCAAAGAAAAACAATT